>CP085710.1:1271365-2542731 GCA_023823795.1 Bacillus sp. F19 | reverse complement strand
ATGAAAAATGGGGGCATTCTCACTTAAATGTGGGAGAGCCTTTATATTTGCTGCTTTCAAAAAAACAAAAGTTGGATTATCATAATGTAAATATGTGAGAAAAAAGGGGTAAAGGAGCAGCCATTTTGAAACCAGTAGAAATAAAACGCAAAATACTCCGCATTTCAGACGGCATCGCTATGGGGGAAGAGGATTCAATCGTTACAGAATATCCGGTAACCATTAAGGTTAACGGGGAAGAATTTGTAACGATGATCTGCTCGCCTGAATTTATTGAAGACATGGTGATCGGGTATCTGGCGTCAGAAGGAATCATTCAGACCTGCGAGGATATAAAAGAAATCTGGATTCAGGAAAAAGCAGGGTTTGTTCACGTGAAAACATTGAAAGACTATCCTTACTTTCATCATTTTCAAAATAAACGCTATCTGACTTCATGCTGCGGGATGAGCCGGCAGGGCTTTGTATTTGCCAGTGATGCAAGGACAGCAAAAAAAATCGACGGTATACATGTTCAAATAACCTCAGATAAATGCTTTTCCCTTATGAATGATATGCAGAGTCTGGCAGGTGTTTTTCATCTAACAGGAGGTGTGCATAATGCAGCCCTATGTGATGAAAATGGAGTGCTCCTTTGCAGAATGGATATTGGGAGACATAATGCGCTGGATAAGATTTATGGGCACTGCCTTAAAAATAATATCTCCGTTCATAATAAAATCCTTGTTTTCAGCGGGAGAATCTCTTCTGAAATTCTCATGAAAACTGCTAAAATCGGATGTGAGATTGTATTGTCTAAATCTGCTCCAACTGAATTAGCGCTGGAGATGGCTGAAGAACTTGGAATTACAGTAGTCGGATTTATTAGAGATTCATCCTTGAATGTCTATACACATCCTCAAAGAATCATTCTGGAACGAAATATCTGATTGTTACATTTAGTTAGCATATTCTGAAGCTTGCATGTAAAATACATAACAGAAGAGAGGCGAGGGATATGAAAAATTCTGTACTTGATTCATGGGACCGTCCGCTCCGTGATTTAAGAATCTCTGTCACAGACCGGTGTAATTTCCGCTGCCGCTACTGCATGCCGGAGGAGATATTCGGCCCTGATTATTCTTTCTTGTCATCTGAGAAAATCTTATCATTTGAGGAGATTGAGAGATTAGCTGTCATCTTTTCATCTTTAGGTGTGAAAAAACTCCGCCTTACTGGAGGAGAACCTCTGCTCAGAAAAGAGCTTCCTATCTTAATAAGGATGCTCAAAAAGGTTGATGGAATTGAAGACATCGGGCTGACGACCAATGGATCGCTTTTAAAAGGGGTTGCAGCTGAACTGTATGAGGCAGGTTTAAGACGCGTCACGGTAAGTTTGGATTCTTTAAATGAAGAGCGTTTTGCCGAGATGAATGGCCGCCGAAGCAAGTTGAAAAACATCCTGGCCGGAACTGAGGCAGCTGCTTTAGCCGGTTTACAGGTCAAGATTAATATGGTTGTACAAAAAGGGGTTAATGATGAAGACGTTCTTCCGATGGCCGATTATTTCAAAGCGCAAGGTCATACCCTCAGATTTATTGAATATATGGATGTGGGAAACTCTAATGGCTGGCAGCTGGACCATGTTGTTGCAAAAAGTGAAATTTTAAGTGAGATAGGAGAGCGTCATCCCTTAAATAAGATTCCTCCGAACTATACCGGAGAAGTCGCTGAAAGATATGAGTATCAAGATCAATCTGCTGAGATCGGCATCATCTCGTCTGTGACAGATTCTTTTTGTTCCACTTGTTCAAGGGCCCGCATATCTGCTGAAGGCAAGCTATACACCTGTCTCTTTGCATCAAAAGGGACAGACCTTAGGCAACTGCTTCGTTCTGGAAAAAGCAATATGGAGCTAAAAGCGATCATTCGGGAAATATGGAATCACCGCAGCGACCGGTACTCTGATGAACGGACAAGTGAGACACGCCAGAGGAATAAAGTAGAGATGTCTCATATCGGAGGATAATCAATAGAGAGGAGATGGCAGTTTGGTAGAAAAAAGGACACCTATTGCAGTTTCTGACGCTGTTCAAAAAGTCATGGATTTTGCGATTAGAGGTAAAGTTGAACTTGTGGCGCTTGAAAGCTCATATGGCCGCTTTTTAGCAGAAGATTTAATCGCAGACCATGATGTGCCGTCTTTTGACAGGTCCCCTTATGATGGATTTGCTGTCCGTTCTGAAGATACTGTTCAAATCACGAGGACGAACCCAGGCGTTTTTGAAGTCATCGGAGAAATTGGAGCAGGTTCTGTCTTTCATAACAGTGTTGGACGGAATCAGGCTGTAAGGATTATGACCGGAGCTCAAATACCTGCTGGAGCAGATGCGGTTGTCATGCTCGAACTAACGAAAGAGATTGCAGCTGAAGAAGGAAAAAGATTTGAATTAAAGCGCCCCTTGAAAAGCGGGGAAAACATCTCTTTTAAAGGGGAAGATACAAAAAAGGGAACTATACTTGCGGCAAAAGGAAGCGTCATTACGCCAGGCATTGCTGCGTTGCTTGCGACGTTCGGATATCGTGAGGTTCCGGCAGCGAAAAAGCCAGTAATCGGAGTGCTTGCAACGGGCAGTGAACTGCTTGATGTCAATGAACCGCTGCAGCCCGGAAAAATCCGCAACAGCAACTCTTATATGATTCTCGCTCAAATTGAACGGGCAGGGGGAGAGGCGAAATATTTCGGGAAATTCAGTGATGATCTTGAACAATGCATCAATGCCGTGAGAGATGCACTAAGTCAAGTCGATTTGTTGATTACAACAGGCGGAGTGTCTGTTGGTGATTATGATTATTTGCCCGCCATTTATGAAAAGCTCGGTGCAGATGTTCTTTTTAACAAGATTGCGATGAGGCCGGGCAGTGTCACTACCGTTGCTGCTTTAGATCAAAAATTACTGGTTGGCCTTTCAGGAAATCCGTCTGCTTGTTTTGTCGGATTTGAATTGTTTGTCCGGCCTGTCATCCGGCATCACAACTTTCACCCATCACCGCATGTAAGAAAAGAAAAAGCTTATTTGGGCGAGGATTTTTCTAAGGCTAATCCATTTACCAGGTTTGTAAGGGCTGAGCTTCATTTTAATGAGGGCAGGCTTTCTGCTTTTCCTTCTGGCTTTGATAAATCAAGTGCCGTTTCATCTTTAGCAGAAGCAAACGCACTTATTATTCTTCCAGGCGGAACGAGAGGCTATCAGGCCGGCATGATGGTGGATGTCTTATTATTGGATGATCAAAAGGGAAGTGATTGGCCGTGGGAAAACATTGTGCCGTCATACAAATAATCGGACATCAAAACACAGGAAAGACAACTTTATTGGAAAAGCTCATAAAAAGAGCAAAAGAGAACAGTCATCAAGTTGGAACAATCAAGCATCACGGACACGGAGGCATTCCAGATCATGGATTTCAGGTGAAAGACAGTGATCGCCATTCAAAAGCAGGAGCTGTTTTAGCAGGGGTTGAAGGGGACGGTGTCCTTTTGCTCAGTTTGGCGGGTCAGCATTGGCCGCTTGCAAAGCTGGTGGAAATCTACCAATCTCTGTCCATTGATACAATTTTCATAGAGGGATATAAGAAAGAACATTTTCCAAAAGTAGTTTTATTAAAAGAAGAAAGCGATCTCTCTCTATTAAAATTAAACGGAATCTTATGCGTCATTACATGGCCTGATATCCACAGCTTAAACATAAATGTTCCAATCTTTCATATCGAAGATGAACAGAATTACATCGACTACATAATGGGAATTGTGAGGGGGCAGCATGAGTCAGGAATATTTTGAGATTACGAAGGATTCAATTTCAGCTGATCTAGTGACGAATAAAGTTGCAAGAAGAGAAGCTGGAGCCATTACAACTTTTATTGGGACAGTAAGAGAATTTACTCAAGGCAAAAGAACGCTTTATTTAGAGTATCAGGCCTATGAACCGATGGCTGTAAAAATGCTTGAACAAATCGGCGATGAAATAAAAGGACGCTGGCCGGATGCCATAACAGCTATTACCCACCGAATAGGCAAGCTCGAGATTTCAGATATAGCTGTTGTGATTGCCGTTTCTTCTCCACACAGGAAAACAGCATATCTAGCAAATGAATATGCGATAGAGCGGATCAAACAGATTGTTCCCATCTGGAAAAAAGAACATTGGGAAGATGGGACAATGTGGATTGGAGATCAGCTTGGGCAAACACCATATCCTGAGGGAAAACCCAAGAAAGAGGGCGGAAAAAATGATTAAAATCTTGCTGTTTGCCCATTTACAGGACGAGGCCGGAACCCCTGCAATAGAAATTGACAAAAGGGGCCTTACCGTGCACGATTTAAAACAGTGGCTGCAGGATAACCACGGGCTGCAAGGATTAAGCGGTGTCATGACCGCGGTTAATGAAAGCTTTGCAAATGAAGATAATGTCATTAAAGATGGAGATACTGTTGCGTTCATTCCTCCTGTAAGCGGAGGGTAGGATAAGAAGGGTTTCAGTTTAGCTGAAACTCTTTTTTTGTTCCTTTTCTTCAAGACATGAACAGTTTTAGGTTTATCGATTGTTGAAAAGACAGAATCTTGCTACAATTTAGAGGGCGCTTAATTGCCGCCTTGTTTTGTTCCTGATAGTAGAGGGTAAATAAAATGCTGTATTGAAAATGGATTGAACATTTTAACTATTCTTGAAAGGGGAGGTCTTTTTGTCAGATAGTTTTAACATGAAAATAAACGGAGCTGAAGCTAAAGGATATGCAAATCAGACAGCTCTACAAATTCTTTCAGGTCATAAACTTGAGGTACCCAGCGTTTGCTTTCATCCGAGCCTTGGTGCAATTGAAACATGTGATACATGCATCATTAAAGTAAACGGCGAATTTGTGAGGGCCTGTTCAACTGAGATCAAGATCGGGGATGAGATTGATTCACTATCACCTGAAGTAAAAGAGGCCCAGCTCATAGGCATGGACCGGATTTTGCACAATCATGAGCTCTATTGTACAGTCTGTGATTACAATAATGGTGGCTGTGAAATACACAATACGGTAAAAGAAATGAAAATCAATCATCAAAGCATACCATTTGCCCCGAAGCCTTATGAAATAGACAAGACGAATCCTTTTTACCGCTATGATCCCGATCAATGTATTCTTTGCGGCAGATGTGTAGAAGCATGTCAGAATGTACAGGTTACAGAGACCCTTTCAATCGACTGGGAACGAGACAGGCCCCGTGTGATTTGGGACAACGACGTGGCAATCAATGAGTCATCCTGTGTTTCCTGCGGTCATTGTTCAACTGTTTGCCCATGCAACGCAATGATGGAAAAAGGGATGGAAGGGGAAGCGGGTTATTTAACAGGGATCTCCAAACAAACTTTGCGCCCCATGATTGAGATCACGAAAAATGTTGAAACCGGATACGGTTCAATCCTTGCAATATCTGACATGGAATCAGCTATGCGTGACGAAAGAATTAAGAAGACAAAAACCGTCTGTACATATTGCGGAGTCGGCTGCAGCTTTGACATTTGGACGAAAGAAAGAGAAATTTTAAAGGTTGAACCTCAAGCTGAGGCACCAGCAAACGGGATATCAACCTGTGTGAAAGGCAAATTCGGCTGGGATTATGTCAATAGCGAAGAACGTCTTACGAAGCCGCTTATCAGAGAAGGAGATTCCTTCCGAGAAGCTGAATGGGATGAGGCGCTGACGCTAATTGAGCGAAAGTTTTCTCAAATAAAAAATGAACATGGGCCTGACGCACTGAGCTTTATCAGTTCCTCGAAATGCACAAATGAAGAATCATATTTAATGCAAAAGCTTGCCCGGTCAGTAATTGGTACGAATAATATTGATAATTGTTCAAGGTACTGTCAGACCCCGGCCACAATGGGATTGTTCCGAACTGTCGGCTACGGAGGTGATTCCGGCACGATAAAAGATATTGAGATGTCAGAGCTTGTCCTGATCATCGGCTCAAACACTTCAGAATCGCATCCTGTTCTGTCCACCAGAGTGAAGCGGGCTCACAAGCTGCATGAACAGAAGCTGATTGTCGCAGACCTCAGAAAACATGAAATGGCTGACCGCTCCGACTTATTTATTCAGCCTGAATCTGGTACAGACATTGTGTGGCTATCTGCGGTAACCAACTATATAATCGACCGGGGCTTTGCGGACATGCAATTTTTGAAAAACAGAGTAAATGGATTTGATGAATATAAGAAGAGCTTAGAGAAATTCACACTGGAATATGCAGAAAAAACAACAGGCATTTCGAAAAGTGAGCTCATAAAACTAGCTGAGATGATCCATGAAGCGAGAAGCACAGTTGTCCTTTGGGCGATGGGCGTCACTCAGCATTCGGGCGGAAGCGACACCAGTACAGCCATCTCGAACCTGCTGCTGATTACAGGAAATTATGGCCGTCCCGGCACAGGTTCCTATCCTTTGAGAGGCCACAACAATGTGCAGGGAGCAAGTGATTTTGGAAGTATGCCAGACAGGCTTCCGTCCTATGAAAAAATCACCGATCCTGCTGTAAGGGCTAAATATGAAAAAGGATGGGGAGTCAAATTGCCGGAGCGGCCGGGTTTAAACAACCACGAAATGGTGGCCGGTATTCACGCCGGCAGCGTGAGAGCCATGTATTTAAAAGGAGAGGAAATGGGGATTGTGGATTCTAATTTGAACTACGTCCATGCTGCATATGAAAAATTGGATTTCTTCGTCGTTCAGGACCTCTTTTTATCGAAAACAGCGGAATATGCAGATGTTGTGCTTCCGGCAAGTCCAAGTCTTGAAAAAGAAGGAACGTTTACGAATACTGAACGCAGAATTCAGCGTTTATATCAGGTCCTTGAACCTTTGGGAGACTCCAAGCCGGACTGGAAAATCATCATGGAAGTTGCGAATAAGCTCGGAGCTGGATGGGATTATAAACAACCAGGCGACATCATGGAAGAAGCAGCGATGCTTGCCCCTCTTTTTGCAGGAGTAAACTATGAGCGTCTTGAAGGGTACAAAAGTCTTCTATGGCCTGTAGCAGCTGATGGCACGGATACGCCTGTTCTTTTCTTGGATGAGTTTCCTTTTCCGGATGGCAAGGCCCGCCTCTTTCCAGTCGATTGGACGAAGCCGCTCCAATTTGGAGATGAATATGATATTCACGTGAATAACGGCAGGCTGCTCGAACATTTTCATGAAGGCAATATGACCTATAAATCAAAAGGTATTACTTCAAAAACTCCTGGTGCTTTCCTTGAGGTATCTCCTGAACTTGCTTTAGAGCGCGGTTTAAAAGACGGATCTCTTGTAAGGCTGATATCCCCATATGGAAAAGTAAAGGTTAAATGTGTAATAACAGATCGCGTGAAAGGAAAAGAAGTGTACCTGCCGATGAATGATTCAGGTGAATCAGCCATTAATCTCATTACGAGCAGCTATGCGGATAAAGACACAGATACACCTGCATATAAAGAAGTAAAAGCAAAGCTTGAGGTGCTGGAAATCGAGGGTGTCAATCCATTGCCAAAAAATAATTTCAGGTATGGAAAACCTAATCCGCAAAGAGGTGTGGAAGTAGAAAGAAAATGGAAGCGCAAAGACTATGCGTTCCCAGGCGACCTCGTTAAAAAGGAGGGAAATAAGGTTGGCAAAGGCAACTAAAACCATTACACGAATTGAGAAAACAGAAGAAGAAAAGCGAAAAGAAGACTTAAGAGAAGTTGAAGATGCTTTAATTGATCATAAAGACGCCATTATTGATACGCTTGAGATTCTTCAGTACATGCAGGATAGAGGGATTTTGCCGTTATTGAAGGGCTTATTCGGACAGGGTGACAAAGTGATGGACATTCTGGTCAAGACAGTGGATAAAAAAGAAACGACCAACAGTTTAAAAAACCTGCTTTTAATGACAGGGGTGCTTGGCATGATCAATGTCAAGCAGCTGGAGCCCTTTTTATTAAAAGTGAATGCAGGAATCGCAAGAGCAGCTGAAAATAAAGATCCAGCAGAAAAAACGAGCTATTTTGATCTTGCCCGCTCGCTGAAGGATCCTGAAGTAAACCGGGCAGTCACATTGCTGATCAGTTTCTTGAAGGGTATGGGACAGGAGACGGAGCACATTGAAAAAACCAATCAAAGTAAAGAAGATCAAGTGCGTCATAAAAATGAAACTCTGGAATAAGGAAATGGTGAAGGCAATAAATGTGTCTGCCTTCACCCTAATGCTTAGAAAAGAGGAGAAAAAATGACGAAAACGAAAAATCGCTGGCTGATAGCAGTTGCTGCGGTAGGGATCCATATTTCAATTGGCTCTGTTTATTCATGGAGTGTATTTACCAATCCTCTCAGAGATGAACATAATTGGGATTAAGCGAAATCTCGCTTGCATTCAGCATTGCGATACTTTTTTTAGGATTATCTGCAGCATTTATGGGACACTTTGTTGAAAAATATGGACCCAGAGCTTCCGGTCTTCTATCTACGCTATGTTTTGCAGCGGGATTAAGCGCAGCTGCAGCCGCTGCTATGGTAGGTATTATGGGGTTATTTAATGGCTTTGGACGAATTGGGTGGGCATCTGTATCAGACTATATTGGCCGTCTAATGCAGTAAGCCATCATAATTAATAAAATCATGTGCATCCTATTTAATAAATTGGATGTTTTTTAATTAATAGGAAAAAATATTTAAAATAAGTAAAATATTTACTTTAAATGGCATAACAGACACAAAAAGGTAAGGGGGGATTGTATATTATGGGACAAAAGCCTTTACATTATGACGGCAGTGTACAAGCTGTTTCTGATGAGGAGATCTATTTGAACGAACAACTCATAATAACAGATGAAATTAGAAAAAACTTTGGATTTAATCCTTATTTTTCTGACAGCAATGAATAAAATCGAGAAGGACTTGTGAAAACAAGCCCTTTTTTTATACGCAATAAAAATGGAATATTTTATCTGAAGTTGTAAAAATTAAAGAAAGCACACCTGCTTTATCCCCGAGGTGAATTTATGGAACAAAAAAGGAATAAAAAAATCGAACGCATTTTGATCTATTTATGCATGTTGGCCATTGCTTTATATCTGTCACCACTTTATATCCTAAATGAAAATGCGCACATCCGCGTTCATGATAACCTGGATTCTAACCTTGCCTGGTATAAAGTGCTGACCGAAAATGGTTATCTTTTCAGCGGACTGAATGGAACTTTGCCGAAAATCATAAACGGACTGCCAAGAAATGCTCTTGGTTCAGAATGGAATCTTCAAATCTGGCTGTATAATTGGTTTCCGACTATGACAGCTTATGCATTTTCACAATCTATAACAAGAGTTATTGCCTTTTTGGGCATGTTTCTTCTCTTGAAGGACCATTTTATGATAGAAAGGAAATATTTATTCATTGTCGCAGGGACGGCCTTAACATTTGCCCTGACACCTTTCTGGCCCCAAGGGATGCTCAGTACGCTTGGAATGCCTCTTGCATTATGGGCCTTTTTAAATATCAGAAAGGGAAATCATTCTTGGCGCAACCTTGCAGTTTTAACCTTGCTTCCTTTTTACTCAAGCTTTGTCTTAGGTTTTTTCTTTTTTTTAACGGCTATGGGTATTCTATGGATTGTGGATGTGATGAAAGAAAAGAAATGGAATTTTCCTTTTTTTGTCTCCATCGGATACATGACACTTGTCTTTTTTATAGTTGAATACCGATTAATCTATTCCTTTTTATTTTCATCTGAACCAAATAGCCGTGATGAATACTTTCATGCGAGACTTCCTTTATGGCGGGTCATAAGGCTCACATTTAAGAACTTTGTATTAGGCCATACACATGTCATGACCGTCCATGGCTTGATTATCCTGCCGGTTACACTGATTGCTTTATACATAATTATTCGAAAAAGAATATGGAAACTAGAAAAGCCTTTTGTCTTTTTATTAAGCTTGAATTTCTGTTTATCAGCATGGTATGCTTTCTGGTTTTATAAAGGCTGGCTTCCTTTAACGGAACGTTTTCATTTCTTGGATACCTTCAACTTTGCTAGATTTCACTTTTTGCGTCCTATCATTATTTATATTGGATTTGCTCTCGGACTAAAAATTTTATACAGTGAATTCCAGAAAAAATGGGTAATCGGGGCGTGTATTCTAGCTCAAGTATTTTTGCTTGGCATCTTTAACGATGAAATTATCTATCAAAATAAACCATCTGTAAAAGAATTCTACGCAGAGGAACAATTCGCCGAAATTAAAAAACATATCGGCATACCTGTTGAGGATTACAGAGTTGCAAGCCTGGGTCTTCATCCTGCTATCGCACAATACAACGGATTTTATACTCTCGATACGTACAACAACTTTTACCCGCTCTCGTATAAATATCAATTTCGGCAAATTATTGAAAAAGAACTTAGTAAAAATAAGAGACTGCGGATTTACTTTGATGAGTGGGGAGGCAGATGCTATCTTTTCAGCAGCGAGCTCGGGAAAAGGTATATGTTTACTAAAAATTCAACAATTAAATTGGAAGATCTTGATTTGAATATGGAACCATTTAAAAAAATGGGGGGAAGGTATATTTTTTCAAGCTTGCCGATCGAACATCCTGAATTGAACCATTTAATTTTGGATAAAGTATTTCATTCTCACGAATCTGTGTGGAGAATTTATCTTTATAAAGTCAAATAAACACCATGGGGGACTTCACATAATGAATGCACCAACGCTAACTATTGTAGTTCCATGCTATAACGAAGAAGAAATTCTTCCTCAAACAATTCATAAACTCAGTCAATTGCTGGACAGTATGTTTATAGAGAAGAAAATATCTTCAAAAAGCAAAGTCCTGTTCATTGATGATGGCAGCAAAGACTCTACTTGGTCAATTATTAATAAAGCATGCCTTCATATGGAAAGGGTGGCAGGGTTAAAATTATCACGAAATGCAGGGCATCAACATGCATTGCTTGCAGGCATGTTCACCGCAAATGATGAATCTGACTGCATTATCTCTATTGATGCAGATCTTCAGGACGATATCACAGTCATTCATGAATTTATTGACAACTATCAAAAAGGGTATGAAATCGTTTATGGAGTCAGAAAGAAAAGAGAAACAGATACTCTTTTCAAACGCAAATCGGCTGAATGGTTTTATAAGTTAATGAAAAAGCTTGGAGTCGAGCTCATATACAATCATGCGGATTTTCGGCTGATGAGCAATCGTGCTGTACAGGAATTGAAAGGATTTGAGGAGGCAAATATGTTCTTGCGGGGCATCGTTCCGCTCATTGGGTTTAAATCAGCCAAGGTCTATTATGACCGGAAAGAAAGGCTTGCAGGCCAGACTAAGTATCCTTTTAGGAAAATGCTTTCCTTTGCCTTTGATGGCATCACTTCCTTTTCTGTTACACCGATCCGCTTAGTTTTATCAATGGGTTTGATTACTTTTATTGTTAGTCTTCTATTCAGCGTTTACTGTTTGACGATGAAATATTTAGGAAGGACTCAAACAGGATGGACGTCTTTAATTGCCTCTATATGGTTAATAGGAGGTTTGCAGATGATTTCTACAGGATTAGTTGGGGAGTATATCGGAAAAGTGTACAAAGAAACAAAAAGGCGTCCCAAATATATTGTCGAGATTGATTTATTCAATCTTCCCATCCCAAAAAACAATTTGATTCAAGAAGAAGACTATCGCTATGAGCTCAGAAAGTAATTTTATTCGAATTGATCCGCTTTTATTAAAATTCATTCTCGTAGGAATTATGAATACAGCCGCAGGCTTATCAGCAATCTTTCTTTTTCTGAACGTTATAAACGTTTCTTACTGGCTGTCAACTTTTTTGGGTAATATCATAGGTGCAGCCGTCAGCTATTATTTAAATCGTTCATTCACCTTTTCAAGCCAGGCCAGCATCAAAAGGAGTCTCCCGCGGTTTATAATAGTAATTGTTTTTGGTTATTTTGTGTCATTTTCCTTCGCCAAAGCGGCAGCTGAATTCATTTATACTGGATCCCCCCATGCCTTTATCCTGACTCAAGATATGCTTGCTGTACTAGTGGGGACAGGTTTTTATACGATCTTAAATTTTTTGGGGCAGAAGTATTTTGTTTTCAAAAATTGATTTTCAAACAAATGAAACAGCAGAATAAAAACTGCTGTTTTTTCGTCTTTTTAAACTATGTTCTAACTAATCAATTTGACGCACAAAATAATTGACATATCTGTGGTCATTTATAAAAGGCAAACCAAAAGCAGCAAATCTTATTTTTGATTTAGTAAAATTTTTCCTTTTTAATAAGAATTCTTTTCACATAATTATTTAAATAAACTATGTTCTAAATAATCATTATATTAATAAAGATGCTCAGACTATATTTCACCATTCCTACATTTCACATTCTAACTAAAAAAGTATATAAAGGGTCAAAAGACTCAATTTTCGTCTTCATGCAGGGGAATTTCTAAAAACATTGAATTATTAGAACATAGTGCATGTAATCAATCTTCAAAAAGGAGATGGTTTAATTGGGTGAAAAGAGAAGTGCGAGCGGATTTTTGTTAAAACAGAGAGCTTTTTTAAAGCTCTACATGATTCGCATGACAGAACAGGATCGGCTTTATGGATTAAAGCTTCTGGATGTGCTGCGGGATGAATTCAGAAGGTATGGATACAGGCCTAATCATTCTGAAGTTTATAAATCATTACACGAATTAATTGAAGATGGTGTATTAAAGCAAGTGAAGCGTAAAAAAGAGGGCATGAAGCTGCAGGAAGTCGTTTATTACAAATTTGAAGATTATGAGAAGGCAAAGCTATACAAAAAACAGCTGAAAACAGAATTGGATCGGTGTCAAAAACTTCTCGATAAGGCTATTCAGGATAATTTCTCTTAAAATTATACAGTACTTCAGAATCCATGAAACGGGTTCTTTTTTTGTTTGAAGTATGATTATGTTAGGTTATGATAAGTAATAGAATTGCCGCAAAAAAACTGGAGGACTAAAAATTGCTGAAAAAAACAATAAAAGCATACATTGAAAATGAAATGGCCAATCATCCTGAAAATCAATCAATTGGAATTTACAAAGCAGAAAAGGAATATGCAGAGGCACACAGTCTGGTCCCTGAGCAAGTTACCTTAGAAGAGCAGAAAGATCTTTCCCGTTTTATGCATTCCTATATTGAACGAGTGGATAAAGAAACGGAGGAATTGATTGCTGCTGAGAAGCCATCTGATTTTCTTCACGAAAAAGTAAGTTTCTTAAAAATCAATCAAAAAGAGTTTGTTTATTTAGAATCTGAATGGTTTGACATCATTAAAATTGATGGATTAACCCTTGAGCATGATGATGTTTTTGGATCCTTTAAAGGCCTTCTTGGTTTAAAGCAAAAAAAAGCTGCAGGCAGCAGCATCCGCGAATGGTTTAATGAAAAGGCAAATGGTGAATCAACAAAATTCCAGCTGCTTTTTAATGACAAAGACGGTTTATGGGATGTTAATTTCGACTGTGATCTGATAGAAGGTTTTCACGAAAACTTATCCCTTAATGCAGCTTTTGAATTAATCTATGATTTCCTCTTTCAGCTTGTGAAGGAATTAGATAGGAAAGGACAATAATAGAGTACATAAGCCTGCAGAAATGCAGGTTTTTCATTTTTTGAAAAATTAGGCGTTCACCCTTATTCACTCTTAACATATGTTAGTAGAAAAGAGGGAGAGGATGAATTGGATGAAAGGAAAAGCTATCCACTATTATGCTAGCGGCAATACGGCTAAAGGGTATTTCAGTCTGTATAAATTTGCAGTTAAAGAATTAAATCGGGTATTTTTGCTACAAGGCGGGTCAAGAGCCTGCAAATCTGAATACATGAAAACAATAAGTGAATCATTGCTTTTGGCAGGTCATTCGATTGAATATTTACACTGCCCTTCTAATAATGACTGGATTGAAGGATTTATTGTTACTGATGCCGGTATCGGTATAATCGATGATGCGGTGCCTGAGATTCGCAAACAAATTTCGGTTGAAAACCTGCAAGTAATTGTTCTTGAAAATGAAATGAAACATCATTCTGCAAATAGGGATGCAATAGGACAGCTAACCGCCGATATCACTTCTAAATTTCAGGATGCGTACGGAACGTTTGCCGCAGCACTGAAAGCACATGATGATATTGAAGATATTTACATTGCAAATATGGATTTTACTAAAGCCAATCAATTGTCGGTTGATTTGATTGAACTTTTCTTTGGAGAGGAAGAGGCTCACAAACCTTCGAATGTAAAACACCGCTTCTTAGGCGCTGCTACACCCGATGGAGCAGTAGATTTTATCCAAAACTTAACAGAAGATATCGGAAAACGGTATTTTATAAAAGGCAGGGCAGGTTCAGGAAAATCTACTATGCTGAAAAAGATTGCAGCTGCTGGAGAAGAAAAGGGATATGACGTTGAAATTTATCATTGCGGTTTTGATCCAAACAGCTTGGACATGGTCATTCTTCGTGAAAAAGGCATTGCAATATTTGACAGCACGGCACCTCATGAATATGAACCTGAACGAGAAACAGATGAGATTATTGATATGTATCAAACTTGCATAACGCCCGGGACAGATGAAAAATTCGCAGCCGTAATCAATCGAACAACTAAAGCTTATAAGGACAAAATGAAAGAAGCAATCACTTACCTGTCAGAAGCGAAAGAACTGGTAGATCAGCTGGAGAAAATCAAAGGAGAAAAAACTTCTTCACGCTTTATTGATCTATACGAATTAATAGCAGATGAGATAAAACTATAAAACAAACATGAAAGGGAAGATAGAGCTAAACAAACATTTAGCTCTATTTTCTATATGGTTAATTTAAAAAAGCGTATCGGTACATTCAATTTATTTTGATCACGATAAGAACGATAAGACACAACATGATGCTCTAAAGTCCGGACGTCAAGCTGTAAGATGTCAGATCCCTTGGTTTCCAGCTTGTAATGAACATCAACTTGGTCCAAAGTATAAAATGAAAAGGTCAGACCTAAAAGATTCTTGGTCTCTTTTTTAGTATCTGGATGGTATTGGATATAAGCAGCTAATTGTTCAACTGTAACTGCCTGAGTTCCTGTAAGAGAATCAATTCGCTGTTTAACATATGCAGCCGCCTGAATCAGATTCATTTTCGTTCTATTTATCATGTTAGATATATGAATATCCATATAGCTTCTCCTTTTTATGTGATCAGTCATGCAAATTTTACTGGTTTTGATCCGGCTGAGCAGAAAATTGATTATTTGCCCCTTGGCTGCTCATTCCTGTTAATTGAGGCATCATATTCTGAAGCTGTCCTCCGCGGCCTGTCATCAAACTATAAGCAGCTGCACCAATGCCGATGGAAGCAATGATGGGAAGAATTTGGATATTGTTTTTATTCATTTTAATTCACCCGCTTCATATTTACTTTTAATGCAGTTATAGGTTCTGTATTTTTCAAAAAATTAAAGCTAACAAATCCTTCCTGACTAAACATTTTTTGAAAGAGGCAAAATACATGATGCCATATTAAAAAGCCTCTCTTTTTACCAAGAGAGGTTTTACTGCAGACTATTTATAAATTGTTTTAGATGTCAAGTACTACAAGAACATATCGTTCAGGAGCCGAACCAATAAATTCAAATGGGTAGCATGTGCTCACTGTAAGTGTTGCCCGCGGCTTTGGAACAATTACTGTGCGGTCATCCTCATCAACAATTCTTACTTTTTGTACTTTGAATATGAATTCACCCTCGCCAACTTCGCCAAGCCTTTTAAATACTGTATCTCTATGACCTGATAGCACAGAGTTGTCATTTTCGCCAGGGAGTACACTTTCAGCAAAATGGCCAACACCTTTTTCGAGCTCGTTTTCATCAGTACCATGAAAAATTGGGAGGACCGCCTTTAATTTTGGAATATAAAGTTCTCCCATTTCTTCTCCAGGTTCAGGCCTGCTGGGGTACAGCACTTTTTTTATTTCCGGATCTTTTTCTTCGGGTATGCTTTTTTGTTTTACTTCTCCTGAATTGAAATCAGGGGAAGCAGCAAAGGATCCTGCAGCAAATTTATAGAGATTAGTTGAAGTAAACAGCAAACCGATCAGGATTAAAAACACAGGAAAGAAAAGGAGAATCAGCCGCTTTTTGCTTCTTCTTCTTTCCAATTTATACATAGCGAACCTTTCGATATAAGAAGCTTCCAGCTGCCAATAAGATTACCCCAAATACCGCATAGATGAGGTAATGACCTGCTGTTTTTGGCAATTTAGCGCCTTTACGGTTTTCGGTTCTGCATGATTCATTTGTTTGGTGATGTGTTTTTTTACAGGCTGTTCGGAAGCTTCAATTGTTTTAGCAGCTTGCTTTGCTGATTCCTCAACTTGCTCTCCCGTTTCTTCAAGAACTTCAGAACTTACCATTTCACCAGTAATGATAAGGTCAGCAAGAAACGTTCCATCTGCTGAAAAGAGGGCTACTTTTAAATTTGCTCCTTTTAATTCATCTAATCTGATTAAGTCTGCAAGTGACAATGAAGTTTCTGATCCATCTTTAACAAGACTGTACGATGCCTTTAAGTTAAAAATAGAAAGAATTTCATCATAGATAGAAGCAAGCTCGGCTATTTTACCTGCTGATAAATCTTCTGTAACTTCAAATTCCCCGATAGCCGACATGCGGTTTCCTAAATCATCAAGACGCCTCAAGTGAGTCCATACTGATTCTTCCAATTTGAAAATATAGATGTAATCATGAAGATCCTTATCATTCTCAGCAAGCAATTGAAGCAATGACTGCCGATCAAGATCATAATTTTCTTTAAAGTAAACCAAGTTGCTCAAATCAGCTTTTATAACTTCTCCAAGAAAATCTTCAAGCTGCTTAACAGATTCAAAATTTGCAATGCTTTTATCATAAATCAATGAATATATAATCTTCTAAACTTTCTCCATTTTCTTCTAATAGGAATACCATTTCTTCATGATCTAAATTAAATTCATCATATAAATTTGTAAGATTGCTATAATCTGATTCAATAACCTCTCCTAAGAAATCCTTAGGAAGGGAAGGAAGGGAGGCAGCAGTGCCTCCTGTTTTCTATATTTTCGTATTGGATTTTTTAGCTCGATTCTCAAGCTCGCTTTTAGGTTCAGTTGAAAACTCAGTATCTTTTCCTTGGCCCTGTGGATTCACGCTTGGTGCTGCTTTACCGCGGTTTGATCCTGTAAATTTACTGCTCATTTTCATTCACCTCCACACCTATTATGCCCTAAATCATGGATTTAAATAGCAAATTTTGATGAACCCTCGGAAATCCGTTCTTAAAAACGAATATTATACTAATTCAGATACAGGAGGACTATTATGAAAACGATAATATCAAATAAAGAATTGGCATTCTTGGTCGAAACAGCAATAAAATCTGATGTCTCAAAAGAAGATTTCAAAGTGTTCGTTCAATCAAAAAAACTTGAAAGAGAAATAAAGGTCTGCGTAAATAATAAATTTATGTCCTTACTTAAATAGTTTGGCAGTTTTTTATGTTTTTAAAACTGACATATGTCCCAGATTCATGTAAATTGGAGCTCCTGTAAAATCAGCATCATTTATTTATAAATTAATCATATCATCCATAACAAAAACAATTGATGCTTTCAAAATTGAAAGCCCTTACAACGCATCGAATTGATCCATATGACTTTAAGGACTGGCATCTTGATCACGTTCAAATGAAAAAGATGCCGGCAAAGATTTATTCTCAACCTGAAAATTGGTTCAACATGAAAAATCATTTCTTGGTATCTATCCGAACAAAGAACTTCTCCTGTATTCCTCGATTTCTTTTTTCTGTTTCCCATTATTTCACATTCTCACTTTTTTTAAACGGAGCTCAAATAGATGCGGGTCACATGGTCAAAGACACCTACATAGACTATAAAGAATGAATAGGGAAGAAAGGAGGAAAAGCGTGTCCAAAAATGACAGCCATAAAGGTCAATCAAAGGCTTATTTAACGATTCCTGCAAAAGCAAGTACTTCAAACCAGGAATGTTTCCGTGTAAATTATATGCAAGAATTTATGAAACACCAGCAGCATGTTAATACTGAGCTTTCACATGCTGCAGAAACCTTAAACAGCTTGCTGCATGAATCTAGATCAGAGCAAACCCAACACTTTCATGCTGTATACAGGCATTTAGAAAAACAGGAAGCTGCGACTTCACCGCTGCTGTCAAATATAGAAACTCAGCAGTCTGCATCAAGAATAATGAGTGAACGTTTAGAAAGTCTTGAAAAATCAAACAAAGAATTGATGTTTAAGTTATTAAGTGAAGGTCATATAAGCCAGGCAATTATTGATCAGCTCACTTTCCAGGATCAGTCCATAAGAGAACTTTCAGGGAGATTTAAAACGTACGAGAGTTTGCAGGAAAAAATAATAGACCAGCTGGATTCGAATGCTGAACTTAAAGAACAGATTAAAGGCAGGCTGGAACTGCAAGAAGTGTTTCATCAGAGTGTAATCGAGAGGATCAGTCATCAAGAAGCTTTGACCGAAAAAATTTCAAGAGATATAGATCACTTAAAATCGGTTATTTATGAGAGAGTATCTTATATTGCTGAAAAAGTTGAAGAGAATTTCAAGGTGACAAAAGAGTATATATTCAATCTTTTCTCAAAGAGTGGATCTATTAAAGAATATACCATTACAAAACCATCTAAGAAAAAAGACCTTTCAAACCTTTGATTCTAAAAAACCAACTTAATTGTTGGTTTTTATTATGATTTATTTTTCAATTTAGCAATCTCCTCCGTTACTACAAACGCAAGATCGTCATTTCCAAACAATGATAGTACGCCAAGAAGGGTATCGTTTGAAATTTCGCCAGCTTCCTCTTTGGACACAGCTAATTTAATTGCTTGCCTTAATTCGTGATTTTCAGACTGGTTAGGATATGCGCGTAAATAAAGTTCTGCAGGATCAAGATCATAATTAATGCACCACTGCGCAAAGACAAGAATCATCATTTGCTCGTCCCGCTGATAATTGCGGATAATTTGTTCTTGTGTTTCTTTTGAATTCATTTTTAAAACTCCTTACTATGTATCGATATTATACCTATCATAGCACAGGATTTTTGCTGTGTAATGAATAGAAGAAGAAAGAGGCTTCTATATGAAGCCTCTTTACTGCCTTAGTTTTAGCTGTTAATAATCGAATGGATAGATAAATACGTAAAAGGGAAAACGGCGTCTGCGGTACCGTCTGAATCTTCTTCTATATCCATATTGTCTATTGCATCCTCTCTATTTTCGAATGGTTCTTCCTGCGGCCAATTATTAGGGTAATACCCATACTGGTAATTGTTCATCATAATCCCTTCTCTGCGAATTAGGTTATTCACCTAGAACGAATATTGTGACAGAGTGAATAAAGACAAATGAAAAATTTTTTTACATATGGATGAGATATCTTATCATATTGTTTAAAGTGATACTTGAACTTGAGAGGAGGTTTAAGAATTGAAGCTCTCTGAAAGGATGCAAACCATTCTTGGAAGTGTTCATTCAGCATCGGAAATGGAATTATTGGAAGCTTTAAAAAGTCTGAACATACAAATTGAAGAATTGAAGCCCTTCTTAAAAAACGAACAGAATAAACCATACTACCGAAAGCTTCTATATAAAAATGAAACACTCGAATTACTTGTGATGAACTGGTCTGAATTGGAATGTGTACCTCATGATCACGGGAAGTCGCATGGTTGGATTCAGGTCATAAACGGGGTTTCTGAAAACACGGTTTATGAAGTGAAAGAAAATCAGCTGCCTTCTGAATTATTTACAGAAAAAAAAGAGAAAGGAAGGAGCTTTTTTGCACCAAAAGGAGGGGTGCATAAAATGGGGGAGTCTAATGGCACAAACCTTGTGACACTTCACCTCTATTCTCCGCCAATCACCGGAATGAAGGTCTATGATCTCGAAAAATGTGCAGCATGCATAGTTTCTGATGATTGCGGGGCATGGTGGCCTGATGAAATACATCAAAAAGTAAAAGAAATAAAATTGAAAAAAGCTGCGGAATAAATCGCAGTTTTTTATTATGCCGTTTTTGAAATTGGATATAACTAAACAGAGGTGATTTCATTGAAACGGCCAATTGGAACAATCATTCTATTCATATCAGCGTTTTTACTCTACTTTGCCTGGGCAGGCTTTGTTAAAAGTGAACTGACAGTCACAACTCATAAAGGATATGTTGTGAAAAAATATCAGACAACAGACATCGCAGAATCAGGAATAAATGTCATATCTCAGCAGGTTTATCACATTAAACTTTCATCAGGAAGACTTTTGTCAGTTTCAGCATTTGTTTATGACTCTCTCAAGGCCGGGCAATCAGCGGTATTCGCAGAAAAACAAAATCATGTGTACCTTATAGCCGAAAACAAATTAATATATTGAATAGTCTTTTTATTAGATTTGGTGGCATTTTCCGCTATACGTATGAGATAATACATAAGTTCATTTTTCGCACGAAATTGATAAGAACAAGTCACATAATATAGGAAGTGAATCTTAATGATCAAAATTGAAATACCTAGAGCAGATGTTGTTCTGACTAGAAATCCGGTTAAAGGCCAGCCTGTTGAGGCTCCATTAAGCAGTGAATATGGATTTACTGATTACAACAGAATTCCCCGCGATAAAGGCGGGATATTTATGTTTTACAACATCAATGATGAGCTATTGTTTGTAGGAAAAGCTCGCAAACTTAGACAAAGAATCAAAAAGCATTTTGAAGATACCGTATCCCCAATCAAAAATAATCGTGATGAAGTACATGAAATTGCTGTTTGTGTCGTAGACAACGCAGTGGATCGTGAAATATACGAGACTTACATTATTAATGAGCTTCAGGCTAAATATAATGTAGATAAAGTTTTCTATAAATAATAAGCAAGAAGCGGTGACTATGATGTCACCGCTTCAGGCTGTCGACAAAGTCGACAGCTATTTTTATACCAAAAGTCAGGCACAAGATATTGTGGTCTTTTTACAAAAAGACATCTAAATATACGAATAAAACGAAAGAAAAAACCCTATTTCAACAATATGATATTAGAAAATAGGGTTTGTCTACACTCTGAAGCGGTGACTATGATGTCACCGCTTTTTAATTTGTATTTTTATATTTCCTTGGCGTTTGAAAGTATAATGCTGACAGACAGTTATTGCTTTTGAGTAATTTTGCTCATTATTCTGATGTAATCTGACAGCAAATTCACAAAGAACCTTCATCTGGCGCTTCCGTATGCTCTTTTTTTACAGCCAATGAAAAAATTGTATGTTAATTTTAATAAATGCCTTATATTTAAGAAGACGAAAATTTAGTGAGGCGAAATACTTTTATGAGCATGTATCTGCATGAATTAATCAATAATTATCAGTCGTATAACAGGAACATCAAGCTTGCCGTCGCCGCAAATATCATGACTCAAATCGGCATGGGCATTTTCATGACCCTTTATAATCTATATTTGCGCGATCTAGGTTACAGCGAATTAACGAATGGAAATGTGATTGCACTGACAGCACTTGCCCAAACGATTTTTCTGGTACCGGCCGGTTTTCTGAGTGATAGGACCGGCAGAAAAAACGTGATGCTGATCGGTTCATTATTTGCCTCCATGACCCTGCTTGGCCGATCTATTTTTGAATGGGAGATGATGCTCCTTATCCTCGCTTTTGCCAGCGGAACTTTTATGTCTTTTATTCAAGTATCCATGATTCCATGGCTTGCGGAAAATTCAAATGAGAAACAGAGAATTCATCTTTTCAGCTTCCACTTTGCGGTAATGATGGCTGCAAATGTTATTGGTAACCTGCTTGGAGGGGTTTTGACTGATTTATTCACGTTTGCAGCAGGACTCAGTTCTCTATCCAGTCTAAGAATCACACTGCTGTTTGGAACCGCTTTATACATAATAGGCTTAATTCCCATTTTCTTAATGAAGGAGAACAGAAAAAGATTAAGCAAGAAAGCAGAAAATACAGAGGTTCGTGCAAATAAAAAACAGCAATGGAAACTTGTGATTCTATTTGTAGGTGCACAGGCGATTATCGGAATCGGATCAGGACTAGTCATACCTTATTTAAATCTCTATTTTGCTGATCGATTTCAAACCTCCTACTCAGCAATCGGGATGATTCTCTCACTTGGCCAGGGTGCGACCGCAATTGCAATGATTATCGGTCCTGCCATAGTGAACAAAATGGGGGAAGTAAAAGCGGTAGTTCTCCTGCAGCTGCTTTCCCTGCCGTTTTTGTTATTAACTGGGTTTACAACGAATATATACTTTGCTGTTATAGGCTTTTTATTCCGTCAGGCGCTCATGAATGCCGGAAACCCCATCCAAATGTCATTAATGATGAACAGAGTTCCTGATGAAATGAAGGGCATTGCCAATTCTTTAAGCCAGATGGCCTTTTCATTCGGCTGGGCAACGATGGGGCCGCTTTCAACTTTCATTGTAGCAAAGTATGGATCTTATTGGGGCTACTCCTATGTTTTTTTGATAACCGGCATGATCTATTTCATTGGGGCTCTCTACTTTTTATTTGTGTTTAAAGAAAAGAAAAACAGCTTCATTAGTGAATCTGCGGCTGTTTAACGTTTAATAGGTAATTTCCTTTCAAAGTGTTATAATAAATTGGGTTCTAAAAGAGGATTATATTACTTGAGTTAGAGAAAATAACTAAAGCAAAGAATTCATCAGAATTTCAACTAATGGAAGGAGATTTTACGTTGGATAAAATTGAAGTAGGCGAGATTTTCACAATCAGCGATGAGAACGATCAGGAGCAGGAAGTAGAAGTTCTTGGGGTATTAACAGTAGAAGGCACAGAATATGCTGCAGTCGGGTTTGTAGAAGAAATACAGCAGGAAACTGATGAAGACATTGATATCTATTTCCTTCGAGTAGACGAAGAAGGAGATTTCACTGCAATCGAGAGCGACGATGAGTTCGATAAAGTATCTGCTGCTTTTGACGAATTGATGGATGAAGAAGAAAACTGATTTACATATACTATGACCAAGTGCATTTGTGCATTTGGTCTTTTTTGATGGATTTTAATAGGAATTCAGGAAACATCTATATAAAAATACAGATTTGTTTTTCGTTTTTCTTATCTTTATAGTACAATCAATTCTAATGGAAAAAAAGATAAGGAAGTGTAACAAATGAAAGAACGTGTCATCACCGGCATTATTATCTTGATTTTATTCATGATTCCATTTTACATTGGAGCATTCTGGTTTACTTATTTAGCAATGGTACTGGCCATAATTGCCTTTCATGAACTGACAACCATCATAAAAATACGGAAATATGGGACGAAATATTTTGTAGGTCTTGCAGGAATCGTTCTGTTATTTCTCCCGCTGCTTCCGTTTTTGAATGTAGCGTTTGAGATTATCCAAATTAAAGTGCTGCTGGCACTCGTTTTGTTTTTCCTGACATCCACTGTCTTCAATACTGAATATTCGATTGAAAAGGCTGGAACGCTGCTGATCGGAGTTCTGTACATCGGATTTGGCTTTGTGTTTTTGGCTGAAGCAAGAATTGATGAAGGGCTTATATGGACATTGGCTGTTTTAATCTCAATTTGGGCAACTGATTCAGGAGCCTATTTTGTCGGCAGAAAGTTTGGTAAAACGAAGCTTGCTGAAAAGGTAAGCCCGAATAAGACAATTGAAGGTTCAATCGGGGGCATCATCATTGCTCTTATTATTGGCCTTATTATGCAAATGAGTTTTCAGCCATTTGACAATTACGGTGAAACGGTTCTGCTCATTTTCATCGTTTCTATTGCCGGACAAGTTGGGGACTTGGTAGAGTCAGCTTTAAAACGACATTTCAAAGTAAAAGATTCGGGCAAGCTGCTTCCTGGACATGGTGGAATTTTGGACAGGCTGGACAGCTGGATCTTTGTTTTCATCGGATTAAAGTTAATTGGGTTAATTTAAAGGATATACGGTAACCGTATATCTTTTTTTACAGCAAAAAAATGAATGAGTATTCATATTCGGGATCTTGACATAGTTTAGTTATTAATTAATAAGGGAGTTGCAGGATCTGAAACTTAATTTGGGAGACATTTTTACATGGGAACGAACTTTTACTGCAGAAGAAACGCTGCAATTTGCTGAGTTGCCGGGTGATAAAGGCAGGCATCATTTGGAGCATGATGAAAAGGGAAGGCTGATGGTGCATGGTTTAATGACTGCAAGTATTGGAACGAAGATAGGGGGAGATTTGAATTACATCGCAAGGGAGATGACAAGTGAATTTATCTGGCCTGTCTTTACCGGAGATGCCATCACATGTATCTCCATCCTGAAAAAAATGCGTCAAAGCGTGAGTATGGAACAGAAAAATCGTCTCCAGCCTGAAAAAAAGGCGTCAAAGCGAGTGTATGGAACAGAAAAATCGTCTCCAGCCTGAAAAAAAGTGTCAAAGCGTGTGTATGGAACAGAAAAATCGTCTTCAGCATGAAAAAAAGGCGTTAAAGCGTGTGTATGGAGCAGAAAAATCGTCTTCAGCATGAAAAAAAGGCGTCAAAGCGTGTCAAAGCGTGAGTATGGAACAGTAAAATCGTCTCCATCCTAAAAAAAGGGCGTCAAAAAAAGCGTGTATATGCAAGAGAAAAATCGAATTACGATTGAAAATATTGAACAATAGAAGGACACAAAAAAGTTAAATGGCGTCTGTTTATCGGAATCAAAAGGAAACTGAAACAAGTCACGGATAATCAGGGATTAGTACTGAATAGAATTCTTATAGGGAGGGGGGAGATTCAGTCCCCCAATGCACCTTTTATTTCATATTGCTTAAGATCAATTTCAAGCTCCATGCCTAGTGCAAGCTTTGCAAGCTCACGGCCAATATAAGGTCCCATCGTCAGCCCCGATGCTCCGAGTCCATTTGCTGCTGCTAAGCCTCTCCAGCCAGGAACGAATCCCACAACAGGCAAAAAGCCCGGAGTGAATGGCCTAAAGCCGGTTCTTGCTTCAAGAAAGGTACATTCTTCTAAGCCGGGTGCTGTTTCTAAAGCTTTATTAAAAACCTCCTGAAGGCCGCCGGCTGTGACTCTCGTATCAAACCCCTCCATAATATTTTCATGCGTGGCTCCGGCCACGATCCGCTGCTCATCGAATGCAAGCAGATATTGATCACTAGGAGGCATGACAACCGGCCAGAAGGATGTATTTGCATCTTCCATTTTCAAATGGGCGATCTGAGCTTTTTGGTAGGTGACTTTAAAGGTCAAGCCAAGCGGCTTTAATAATTCATTTGCCCAAGCTCCTGCACAGATTATGACCTCATCTGCATAAAGACATTTACCATCTGCATACACTCCCTTAACGTGTTCACATTCAAATAGGAGCTTAGCATTCCCATGAATATAAACGGCTCCCTTTTTCACGGCAGCTCTCAAAAGGGAGTCTCTTAGGGCACGTCCATCTACACGTGCAGCTCCTTCAATATGAACAGAAAAAAAGTCTTCTGAGAGGGGAGGAAAGCTATTTTTTGTCTCTTCTTTGGATAAAGGAGTAATGCTGCCGATTTCTGGTGCATCTTCTTTTCTTTTCAAGGCCCGTTCTTGGATCTTCTTGATTTTATCTTCTTCACGATGAAGGATAATCGCGCCAACCTGTTTATAACCCGTGTCTGTTTCTCCATCTTTTTGAAGTTCTTCAATTAGTTCAGGATAGTACCTCGCTCCGCCTTTGGCAAGCTTATACCATGCTTGATTTCGGCGCTGTGACACCCAGGGACAAACTATCCCTGCCGCAGCATCAGTTGCTTGTCCTGCATCTTTACGGTCGATGACTGTGACATCCGCCCCGAGCTTTGTTAAATGATAAGCAGCAGATGCACCTAATATGCCTGCACCTACAATAATGATTTTTTTCATACCATTCATCCTTTGACTATATTTAGTACGATACATGAAGTTTTATATTACTTCTTTTAATTTCTGCCTAACTGACCATGCCTGTGCATATCATAGTTTAACAAATGTTCTAATGTGAGGTGCACAATGAGTGAGTATTATCATTATTTGCCGCTTGTAAAACAATTTTTGCCTCCTGAGGCAGAGGTCTTTGAGCTGACCGGGCCAGATAATCGTATCGCTATCTTTACAGCGGACTTAGATGGCGATCAGATTTTTGAAATAGCTGCTGCTTACCGTTTGAATGGCGAGCATTATGTTATGATCTTAAAAAATAATCATAACACATGGCACCAGGCAGCGAATATGAAAGGAAACAGCGCTTTTTTCGCAGAATTCTATTCTGTTGCGGAGTATGACAGATTTATTGTGACAGAAGAAATGGGAGATGTCACAGGAGATGGCATTCCTGATACTGTTTTTTTGACGGCCAATCAAACTGCCCCTGATAGTTCTTTTCTGAACAATATCACGCTTAATATCAAGAATGGAAGAAATGGCCAAGTACAGCAAATTCCCTTAAAAGAAAATGCAGGATATGATCCATCTTTATTTTTGGGTGATTTTACTGGCAATAAAGTGGAAGATATTTTAGTAGTCATTAATTCCGGCGGCAGCGGCGGCTTTATATTCGCCTATGTATTTACGTACACGGACAGGAGCTTCAAGCAGATTTTCGACTCTGAAGCTTTTAATGATTCAAAAAAATATGAAGTTTTATATCAAGATCAATTCAAAGCACAAGTGGATAGCTTAAAGCCTGCTAAACGATATATACTTGATCTTCAGTATAAAGGGGAAGAGTACCTGAACGAAATTTACAAGAAAGACGGCACTTTAAAGGAACCTGTAGAGGGGTGGGTAGCTGCACTGTCAGGGCTGTACCCTGTTGATTTTGAACGTGACGGTATATATGAACTGGATGCGTATCAGAATATTGCAGGCAGGTACAGTGCAGATAGGCTGGGATACATGATGAATGTTTTGAAGTGGGATGGACATGAATTTGTGACAGATCGGCAAAGCATCGCGATTTTTGGAGAGGATAAAGAATAAAAAGAGCTGATGACAGCTCTTTTTCATTATGGTTTAGAAATTTATTAAAGTAAAAGGTTGTATATACTGAAATAAGTTATCTACATCCAGCTCCTGCGCCCAGATCCGCGGTCAGAACAAATCTGCCTGCCCGAATCTGACAAAGTCGACTGCGCTTTTTGTTCTTAATCTACAACTATATATGCAATCATCGGCACACCTTGTCCGTGATGGGAGTGCGTATCGCATATGAGACGATAAATCCCTTCTTTTTCGAATTTTAATGGTATGACTGTTTTAGCACCTTTCTTCACGACACCTGTTATATCTGTTCCTTCAATCCGGAAGGGATGCTCACTCCCATTTATGCCGTAAATGGTTAAAGTAACTTGTTTTCCTTCAGGCACATAAATCGTTCCCGGGTCCCACCTGTATGCTTCAATCTCTTTTCCATCTTCCGTTTTTGATTTAAATTCGCCCGTAACCATATTAATTTCTAAATTCCCGCTGCTGTTCTCCATCTTCAAGGTTGGAGATGCTGCCGGATTGAAATAATACCAGCCTCCAAACCCTATTATAGCAACAAGAGCGGCAACAACCAAAATCCATTTCTTTTTAATTAAAACAAAGCGCATGACTGAACCTCCTTATTCATTTTTAAATTTATATGTTAGGAGAAGTGGAAACTTGTCTTATCATTTCAATTAAAAGGGCGAATAGACAGCTTTCTTTTAACACACCCTTTAGAAAAAGGAGGGTTAATTATGAAAAAAGAAAAAGATGCTTCGTTTCTGAAGTTGAGAGATGATCAGGCACATGCAAATTTCAAAGACATATCAGGAGACTCCATAGATGAACTTAGAAATACAGAATCAGCAAACATCATGTTGGGCGGAGATGAAATCAAGCAGCAGAATGAAAATCTATAATAAAGAAAAGGTATGTCATATCCGACATACCTTTTCTTATTCTTCTTTAAAGAACTCACTGCTAAACAGGTTATATGTGTCCTCTTCTTCTTTATCGACTGCACGCACAGTGTCAGAGTATGTTTTTCTTCTCCGGTTTAAATCTTTGAATTCTGCTTCAAGAAATTCAGCCTGATCGTGCGAAAGCTTAATGGTAACTTCGTTATTATTTTCATCCGCAGCTTTTAAAAGGACATAGCTGTCTACCGAATCACGCAGCGTTACATTGCTGAGTGTTATATTCATATTATTTAGTTCATATCTTGCTTTCATTGATGATAGGACCTCCAGTGGCCGTATATATTATACAGTCTATTTTATAGCTATAAAAAGAAAAGCACAATGAACCGGCATAATAATTCTAACTAATTCAATTGGACAAAGTGTAAAAAAATATCATGATTCCTTTTACGTTAAGAAAAATGTAATAGATTTAATTTTGCTATACTATTGATACAGAATATTCTATAAATTAATAGAGGAGGGGATATTTATGGCTGAAAAAACACTGACAATAAACAAAGCCCGACTGGAAAAAAGAATAAATGCTCTATCACAGATAGGAAAAATCAGTGAGACCGGAGTTTGCAGGCTTGCCCTGTCACCTGAAGACAAAGAAGCAGTCGAAACAGTAAAAGGCTGGATGGAAGAAGCAGGATTAACCGCAAGAATTGATCACTTTGGAAATCTGATCGGACGGCTTGAAGGAAGGAATCCTGAAGCTCCCGTATTAATGATTGGTTCACATATTGATTCACAGCCGTATGCGGGCAGATTTGACGGAGTAATCGGTGTTTTAGGTGCACTAGAGGCCGCTCAAACATTGAAAGAGCTGAATATTATTCCCAATATGCCAATTGAAATCGTCGCATTTTGTGATGAAGAGGGCTGCCGCTTTAATAAAGGATTGTTCGGAGTGAGGGGAATCCTTGGCAAACTGGAAGCAGGGGAGTTAGACCGGACAGATAAAAATGGAATCACGCGAAAAGAGGCATTGATTGAATTTGGATGCGATCCCGAAAAATTTAATGACTCAGAATATCCTGCTGGAAGCATTTCCGCATTTATAGAACTCCACATTGAACAAGGGCCGATTCTTGAAGCAAAAGATACACCAGTTGGAATCGTTACAGGTATATCAGGACCATTATGGCTGACGGTAGAACTCGAGGGCTTTGCAGGTCACGCAGGATCCGTTCCCATGCATATGAGGCAGGATGCGCTGGTTGGAGCTGCAAAAATTGTTGTTGCCCTTAATGAATTAACAAGTGAGGATGTCACTGCGCCTACAGTTGGTACAGTCGGAAGCATGAAGATCTTCCCTGACTCGCGAAACATCATTCCGGAAAAAGTCAGCTTTACAATCGATTTAAGAGATATTGAGATTGAAAGACGCGATTTTATTGAAAATCTGCTGAGAAAAAAAATCCACACCATTTCTGAACGGCATGGATTAACTTATACCATTTCAGAAGATACAAATAGTGAACCGCGGTATTGCTCTGAAAGAATTATGAAGGTAATGAGAAAGGAGAGTGCACATATCGGACTGAATCCGATTGAATTGATGAGCGGCCCTTTTCATGATTCATTAGCGATGTCGTACGAATGTGAGTATGGGATGATCTTTGTCCGCTGTAAAGACGGTATCAGCCATAATCCTAAAGAGTTTTCAACAATGGAGGATATCTCACTTGGAACGGAGCTATTATACAGAACGGCTATGAAAATGGCACTTGATTAATTCGCAGAGATGAAAGAACAAAAGAACAATCCATTCTTTTTGGCGCTTAAATGGATAAATATTCATTCAGGCGTTTATTTTTATAAAATTATCGGTAAAGTCAATCAAACCGGTGTATATTAATTCAATTTTAAAACCCTTTAAACTAATTGTTTTCTATCGAATGACCATTTTTGTATTCTAATATTCATTTTGACACAAGGTTTCCGATAAATCATAATGATTAATAAATGGTCAAGCATCTTACATATGGGGTGAAATAAAAATGAAGAAAAAAATTGCTCTATCATGGAGCGGCGGCAAAGATGGCTGTATGGCACTGCATAAGCTCATTGGCCAAGGTCATGAAATTTCCTGTCTTATAACCACTGTACCTGTTGAGCTTGAAAGAACGTTCGGTCATGGTGAGAAAATGGAAGCAATACTAAAACAAAGCGAAGCCTTAGGTATTCCTGTACATTTTATTAGATGCACATTTAAAGGATATACTCAAAGTTTTATAGATTCACTTAAAGATTTGAAGAAGAAGTACCATCTTACAAGTGCAGCTTTCGGAGATTTATATCTTGATGAACACCGCAGCTGGGGAGAAAATGCGTCAGACTCAGCTGGATTAGAAGCCCTATATCCTTTATGGATGAAGAAGGATGAAGCACCTCAAGCCCTTCAAGCTTTTGCAGATAGCGGATACAAAGCAGTCATCATCAGAACTCAGGATGATGTGCTTGATGACACATGGCTCGGACAGGAAATTGATCAGCAGCTTATAGAAAGAATGAAGTCCACACAGATATGTCCAATGGGTGAGGCAGGAGAATATCATACCTTTGTGTATGATGGCCCGTTATTTAACAAGCTGATCCAACTGCAATTTGGCGAGAGAATTCAAATGGAAACAACGACGCGCCTCGAGCTTGAGGATTTAATCCTAATCGAGAAATAGCCTGACTAATTGAGTCCTTTATCAGATTCAGGAAAAAGAAGTTGATGACATTTCCAGATTTATAGATTACAATGAACAAAAAATATGATTCTTTAAAAGTGCCTGATGTGTTCAGGATAATAGGGAAACCGGTTAGAATCCGGTGCAGCCCCCGCTACTGTAAGCGCAGATTCAGTTGAGACGCCACTGACTTTTCAAGTTGGGGAGGTTCAATGGAAAATGAAGCGCAAGCCAGGAAACCTGCTTTTAATGATTGTTTGCTTGTTTTTCGGTGGGAAGAATAAGTCAGGTACCCTTAGTGTGTATGACTTTGCTTATTAAAGGCCTTGACTGACTTCCATTCAGTTCAAGGTCTTTTTTATGTTTATAGACAAAAAGAGGAGATGAGTGAATGACAGGAAATGATCAAAAAGGAAGATTGCTTGTTTATACGGGTAATGGCAAAGGAAAAACAACAGCAGCCATCGGTCTTGCTGTCCGGGCGATTGGAAGAGATATGAAAGTATCCATCCTGCAGTTTATAAAATCACCTGAGAGAACCTATGGAGAAAAAAACGTGCTTGAAAAACTCAGCGGTGCTGAAATCCATCAGCTTGGAACAGGATTCACTTGGACTAAAACACCTGATGTGCACCGGAAAGCTTTAAAATCAGCCTGGCAAATCGCTAAGGAAAAGATTTTGAGCGGTGAGTATGATGTCGTCATTCTTGATGAAATCAATAATGCGCTTGCTATTCATACGTTTCCGATCGATGACGTCCTGCCTATTGAGGATGTCATACATACGATTCAAAACCGGCCAAATCATGTTCACATTGTTTTGACAGGAAGAGATGCAAAGGATGAAATAAAAGAAATCGCTGACCTTGTGTCTGTTATCAATGTGGAAAAGCACTACTACGAAGAAGGTGTAGATGCCATCTATGGGATTGAATACTAATGAGCATAAAACATTAAAACTGATGATTCAGGGTACACACTCTGACGCTGGAAAAAGCATGCTCGTCACGGCACTATGCCGGATATTTCGAGAGGATGGCTATCAAACAGCGCCTTTTAAATCACAAAATATGGCTCTGAATTCTTACATTACGAGTGATGGCAAGGAAATAGGCAGAGCTCAGGGAATTCAGGCGGAAGCTGCCGGAATTGAAGCCACAACTGATATGAATCCAATCCTAATTAAACCTTCAAAAGAGACGGAATCTCAGGTCGTGTTTCACGGGAAGCCCTATGCAAATATGAAGGCATCCGAGTACAGAGAGGACTTTTTTAAGTTAGGTCTTGCGGCGATCAAAGAATCGCTGAGGAAGCTGTCGAACAAATATGAGGTCATTGTGATAGAAGGCGCAGGTTCTCCTGCAGAAGTCAATTTAAATGACCGCGAGCTTGTCAATATGAGAGTAGCAGCAATTGCAGAAGCTCCAGTGATTTTAATCGGAGATATTGACAAAGGAGGCGTTTTCGCCAGTCTGGTCGGGACCCTTCAGCTCATTAGCGAGTGTGACCGGAAGCGGATTATTGGTGTCATTATCAATAAATTCAGAGGGGACCTTTCACTGCTTCAGCCTGGATTGGACTGGTTTGAAGAATATACGGGGCTTCCGGTACTCGGAGTTGTTCCCTTTTTGCCAGACCTTGAAATAGATGGGGAAGATTCCCTTGTTTTAAGCCAGTATTCAAACGGTACCAATCACGATGCAGAACTTGACGTCGCTGTTCTTTCTTATCCGAGATTATCCAATTTTACAGATATTGATCCGTTAAGACTGGAGCCTGATGTGAATATCCGTTTTGTTAAAAAAGCTGCGCATTTTGGAAATCCAGATCTCATTATCTTGCCTGGAACGAAAAACACAGCTGAAGACCTGCTGTTTCTTAAGGAGACAGGACTCTTTGACAAAATAAGATCTGCTTATGAAAAAGGAATTCAACTAGCAGGCATTTGCGGAGGCTTTCAAATGCTCGGCGAAAAGCTGATGGATCCAAACGGCGTTGAATCAGCTCATCAGGAACTCGGTGGACTTGGTATTTTTCCTCTCCGTACAACCATCTACTCCGAAAAGAAAACCATCCGCTCAGAGGGCTATTGCGCACTAAAAGATTTTGGCAGAATTTCTTTATCAGGGTATGAGATCCATATGGGACAAACAGCAGAAACAAGAAAAGTAGATCCTTTTTCAGTCCTCGCCGGAACAGAGGAAGGCTGTACCGCTCGAGATGGCCAGGTGTTCGGCACGTACTTGCATGATGTCTTTCATAACGATGAATTCAGATGGCTTTATTTGAATAAGCTGCGCCAGAAAAAAGGCCTGACGCCGATTGAGCGCTCGCTCCGCTTTCGTTCTTTCAAAGAAAGCGAATACGACAGACTTGCTGCCCACGTCAAAGTCTCTGTTGAAATGAAAAAGATTTATTCTGCAATGAAAACGTTTAATTTAAAGGAGGTGAAATAAAATGATTGATATTTATCAGCAGATAGATGCGATAGAGCCTGTCAGTAAACAAAAAGGTCTTGAAGCTTTAGCCTACATACATTCCTTAACAAAGCCAATGAACAGCCTTGGAGAAATTGAAAAAATTGCTGTGCAGCTTTCAGAAATCACATCTAATGTAAAACCTGAAGTATTTCCCCCGGGTGTAATCGTCTTTGCTGCAGACCACGGAGTAGCAGAGGAAGGAGTCTCTGCCTATCCTCAAGAGGTGACTGCTCAGATGGTAAGCAATTTTCTGAGTGGAGGGGCAGCCATAAACGTTTTTACAAAACGGGTAAATGGGTTACTGGAAATCGTGGATGCAGGAGTGAAAACAGATATTCCAGGAGTTCGTTCTGAAAAGATCAGCTATGGAACAAAAAACTTCGCGGTTGAACCTGCCATGACAAGAAAAGAAGCACTCCGTTCACTGGAAGTGGGAATGGAAAGGGCTGAAGCTATGATTAATAATGGCGCAAGGCTCCTGATCCTCGGAGAAATGGGCATTGGCAATACAACATCAAGCAGTGCCATTGCATCCGCCCTGAGCGGATTAAAGCCTGAGGATATCACAGGCAGAGGAACAGGAATTGAGTCGAAGCAGGTTGCTTATAAAGCCGAGGTTATTCAAAAAGCTCTAAATAAGCTGAAGCCTGACGCCAATGACCCGATCGATGTTCTTTCTAAGGTAGGCGGTTTTGAAATCGGAGCGATGACAGGTGCCATGCTTTACGCAGCATCTAAAAAAATTCCGGTAATTTTAGATGGATTTATATGCACAACGGCTGCGCTCGTTGCTTCTAAATTAAATCGGCATGTGCGTAATTACATGATTGCCGGGCATTTATCGGTTGAACCGGGACATCTTCATGTATTGAATTTGCTTGGGAAAAAGCCGCTGGTGTCACTGGGGATGAGGCTTGGAGAAGGAACAGGAGCTGTCCTTGTCTACCCGCTGGTTGAAGCAGCCGCTGAAATGGTAAAAGGGATGGCAACCTTTGATACGGCAGGAGTATCAAAGGAACGTGAAATAAAATAAAAAAGACAATTCCATAAAAGGCGGAGAAAACAAATGAAAACATCATTCGGCACCTATTTTCATCGTATTGCCATTATGCTTCTTTTACTGGCAGGAATCCTTTCGGGATGCACACAGGGAGAACAGACACAGCAAGCGAGCAAGAGCCAGGAACAAACACAGCAGGCTGAAAAAAAGGAAGAAGCTTACCCGGTAACCGTCACTGATGATGCCGGAAACGAAATAACGCTTGAGGAAAAACCTGAGAAAATTGTTTCTCTGCTTCCTAGCACGACAGAAATGCTTTTTGCCCTTGGATTGGACAAGGAAATCGTCGGTGTCTCAGATTATGATAACTATCCTGAAGCAGCTTTAAAAAAGGAAAAAGTAGGAGCACAGGATTTAAATGCAGAGAAAATCATTGCCCTGCAGCCGGATGTAGCTTTTCTGCAGGATTACCATGCCCAAAATCACGGGGAAATCATCAAACAGTTTGAAGCAGCAGGCATCAAGGTGTTTATTGTCGGCTCACAAAATTCGTTTGACCAAGTATACAAAGCGATCCGCACAGTCGGGAAGGCAACAGGCACGTTAGATAAAGCTGACAGCATCATCGCAGATATGGAAGCAAAAGTTAAGACCATCAAGGAAAAAGCAAAAGCTGTCAAAGACGAAAAACGAGTATGGGTTGAAGTCTCTCCTCAGCCTGATATTTACACAACAGGCAAAGGAACATTCATGAATGAAATGCTTGAAATGATTGGAGCGGTAAATGTAGCTGCATCTGAAGAAGGCTGGGTAAAAATGGACGAAGAGAAAATCGTCAGCAGCAATCCTGATGTGATCATCACTACATATGGCTACTACGTTGAAAATCCAGCTGAACAAGTTCTAAACAGAAGCGGCTGGAAGGAAGTAAAAGCTGTTCAGTCAAAACAGGTGTTTGACGTAAACAGCGACATGGTGACCCGTCCTGGCCCCCGTTTAGCGGATGGAGTTGAAGAGCTTGGAAAACTCATTTATCCAGATGTTTTCAAAAAATAAACATCGGTTCCTCATTCTATTTGCAGCAGTCTTTGCCATCATCAGCATAATATCAGGAGTATTTGTAGGGGCGGTGAATGTTACCGTCCCTGATATTTTAAACATCATTACAGGCAAAATGTTTCATCTTCCGCTGTATCAGGGAGAAAAAAGTACAGAAATGATTATTTGGGAGATCCGGTTCTCACGAGTTCTGCTCGCTTTTTTTGTTGGAGCATCCTTGTCGCTTGCCGGAGCTGCCTTTCAGGGACTGCTTCAAAATCCGCTTGCTGATCCGTATACAATCGGTGTTTCATCGGGAGCCTCTCTGGGAGCGGTTATCATTATCTTTTTTCAGATTCAAGTAACGATTCTGGGCAGTTTCACACTGCCGATCATCGCAATTATCTTTGGTATGATAACGCTGTTCATCGTTTTTGCTCTGACTCATTTGGCAAGCGGAAAGCTTACAAATGAAACCATTATCCTCGCAGGCATTATCATCTCCTCGTTCATCAGTGCTTTCATTTCCCTGCTGATTGCCCTGATTCCCCGTGAGGATATCAGTCAGATTCTCTATTGGATCATGGGAAGCGTGGCGATGAGAGGATGGGGGCATGTTCAATTAATCGTTCCATTCTTTGTTCTGGGGGCTGCGATCATTCTTTTCCATTACCGTGAACTGAACAACATGGCACTAGGTGAGCAGGCAGCACAATTTTCGGGAATGAACGTAAAAAAGAAAAAAACCATTGTCTTGATTGCGGCATCCATTTTGACAGGAAGCGCTGTAGCTGTTTCAGGAGCGATTGGATTTGTCGGGCTTGTTATTCCTCATCTCGTCCGTTTGATGGCCGGAGCGAATCACCGGCATGTTCTTCCGCTTTCCATGCTGATAGGAGGAGGGTATCTTGTTCTCGCCGATCTGCTCGCAAGGTCCATTATCTCTCCTAAAGAACTTCCGATAGGAGTCGTAACTGCGCTGATCGGTTCGCCTATATTCACTTTTTTGCTTATCAAAAACCGAAAACAGAAGAAGGCACATCTTTAAAGGAAAGAAGGATGCATATGCTGCAAGTCAAAAATCTGACGGGAGGTTACGATGATAAAAAAGCGGTCATCAAGGATCTCTCTTTTTCCATTGAAAAAGGACGTTTTTTTGCTTTAATCGGACCAAACGGCAGCGGAAAAACAACGATTATCCGGTTGATCATGGGCGCCTTGCCGGTTCACAATGGAGAAATCGCGCTCGATGCAAAGCCACTTGCATTTTATTCACAAAGGGAACTCGCAAAAAAAGCTGCAGTTATGACCCAGGAAAATGAAGCAGGGCTGGATTTTTCAGTAGAAGAGATAGTCATGCTCGGCAGGTATCCTTATCAAAAAGCGCTGTTTTTTAGAGAAAACACTCAGGCTGACATGATAGCAGCAGAAACTGCCATGAAGCAGACTTCCGTCTGGGAGTACCGCAAACGCCCTTATCATTCCTTAAGCGGCGGGGAAAAACAAAGAGTGCTGCTTGCTAAAGCGCTGGCTCAGGAACCGGAACTGCTTTTGCTCGATGAACCCACGAATCATTTAGATGTGAAGCATACGAAGGAGCTTTTGGAATTACTGAAAAAATTGCAGAAAGATATGAATTTGACCATCCTCGCCATTTTGCACGACCTGAATCTGGCATCCCTCTATGCTGATTCGATCGGATTGCTTAATAATGGAGAACTGGAAGGGAAGTATGAGGGACTTCATCTGCAAAACGAGAATTCCTTTTCGAATGTGTATGAAGTTAAGCTCAAGTTTACCTCTCATCCATCTGTTTCAAAAACTCAAATTTCACTCTCTCCTGAATATATGGAAGAAAAACCTGTAAATCTCCTATCTGCTGTCCAAGTTCAGCAAACAGAGGAGACAGCGTACATAAAAATGGAGAAACCTTTCAGAACACTTTCTGCAGGGGCTGACGGCAAAGGTCTTCATTGGAGCAGGCAGTGGATTTTTTCTCAAGCAGAACAGGCAGAGAAGGAAGAATCCATCTTTTTCTCAAGCAAACAGCCTTATATTCTGTGGTCTATAGATGCGAAATTGCCTCAAAAAGAGCTGCGTCAGAATTCATTTATCGCAAATCAAAGCGGGTTCTCGTTTTGTGCCATAGTATCTCATTCTCCTTATGACGGGAAAGTGCACGCAGCTATCTTGACGGATGCACCTCTGGACGACTCCGATTTAATTAATTTGGCTTTAAAAATAAATGCAATCAAAAGCCGTTCTGAGCAGAACTTTGGTAAAATCGTGGTTGGCATTCAGAAAAAACAGCAAAATCAAGCTGATCAAGAACGTATCTTTGAAGCAGCCGAAGAACTTCTGCAGACGGCTTTAATAAGGCTGGAAACTCCTCATGCAGCCTTTCGCTGAGCAAACTGTCCTGCTCATTTTGCTGAGTGTGATGCTTGATCTTATAATCGGCGATCCGAAATGGCTGCCGCATCCGGTCATTTTGTTTGGAAAAATCATCAGCACCATTGAAAAAACATGGAATAAAGGGGGCAGGAAAAAGCTTAAAGGCATCATTCTTGCTGCGTTCCTGCCTTTTTCTGTTTTCATTATTTCTTTGTTTCTACTAAAACTGCTTTATGCGATTTCTTATCTCCTGGGAATTGCGATTGAAATCTATCTGATTTCAACGACCATCGCCATTAAGGGGCTGAGAGATGCAGCAATGGAAGTCTATCATCCTCTAAAGTCAGGAGACCTTTCCGAAGCCAGGAAAAAACTGGGGTTTATTGTAGGGAGAGATACTGACGGGCTTCCTGCCCCTGAAGTTGTCAGGGGCACGGTAGAAACCGTTGCAGAAAACACCGTGGACGCCATAATATCCCCGCTCTTTTTTGCCATCATAGGCGGTGCGCCGCTTGCTCTTGCATACAGAGCAGTCAATACGCTGGACTCAATGGTCGGGTATAAGAATGAAAGATTTAAAGACTTCGGCTTCGGATCAGCAAGGCTTGATGATTTGATGAATTTGCTGCCGGCCCGTATTTGCACTGTGTGCATGTGGTTGGGCAGTTATTTTATGAAAGAAATGAGAGGAAAGTACGCAATTTCCATCACGAGAAGAGATGCATCAAAGCACTCCAGTCCAAACAGCGGCTGGCCAGAAGCCATGACTGCCGGGCTGCTCGGCGTTCAGCTGGGGGGAATGAATATATATGGCAAAATTGTCTCAGAACGTGCACAGCTGGGTGATCCGCTCGAACCTTTGTCTTTTATCCATATAAAAAAAACGATTCTTATTATGAACGGTGCCTGGATTCTTTTTTTGACAGGTTATTTAATCCTTTTTGGATTAGGGAGGTAAAAAAATGTGGCCACAGCACGGCGGGAAAACAGCTAGCATTAAAGCTATTCTAAGAAATAAGGGAATTAACGAAAAAGAGTTCATCGATTTCAGTGCAAATTTAAATCCGCTTGGAACACCTTCATTAATTCTTAAAGCCATGCAAGAAAGCATCGCTCATTCTAGCAATGTTTATCCTGACCCTGAGTATTCGGAAGAAAGAGCTATACTTGCAGGATTTGAAGGGGTAAAACCTGAAAACATTCTGTTGACAAATGGTGGTGCAGAAGCTATTTTCCTTGTCACGAGTCTTTTTAAAAACGGGAAAGCAGGCATCTTTCAGCCGGCATTCAGTGAATATGAGCGTGCCTGCCGCAGCCACGACATACAAGTGACAAATCTGAGCCATGAGGAATTAAAGACGGGTACCGGAAGGATTCAAAAAGAAGATGGTGATGTCCTTTTTTTGTGCAGACCTAACAATCCTACTGGAGAAATGATTTCTAAGGAAATCGTTCTAAACCTTCTGGATTCAGCTTCCCTGAATGAACAGGCAGTCATCATTGATGAAGCTTTCATCCATTTTACGGAGAGTGATGAAAGTCTTGAAAACCTGCTGCATCTCTATTCCAATCTCATCATCATTCGTTCACTTACCAAAATTTATGCAGTGCCGGGAATAAGGTCAGGTTACATATTGGCCAATGATTCTCTCATCCAGAAACTTGAAGCCATGTCCGTTCCATGGAGCGTCAATTGCGCTGCTCTAGCTATGATTCATGCTTTGCCCCATACATACGATCATTTGGCAGAAACAAAAAAATGGCTGCAAGCAGAATGGAAGCAGCTGAGAACTGCGCTTCAAGCTTTAAGCTTCAGCGTTTCAGACTCAGCGGTCAACTTTTATTTATTAAACGATCCGCTTCTTGAAAACCATGAGCCACTGCTGTTATTTCTTGCTAATGAAGGAATCCTTGCACGGCATACAATGAATTTTCATGGCATAAAAGGGTCATCTGTCCGACTCGCTATTCGGACAAGTGAAGAGAATAAAAAATTGCTTTCTGCATTAAGGAAATGGAGAGATCCATCATGATTACCTTTATCTCAGGCGGAGCACGGTCCGGGAAAAGCAGTTTAGCAGAAAGAATGGCATTGGACGCAGTTAGTGATGAGAAGCCATACTATATTGCAACTGCAGCTAAAGATACTGGAGAGGAAATGGCTGAGCGGATTGAGATGCATAGAAAGGACAGGGGAGAAACATGGGAAACCATTGAAGAACCCTATTATATTGATCAGACACTTCATCTCCTTCCAAATAAAGCCATCGTCATGATTGATTGTTTGACCGTCTGGATCAGCAGCTTAATGTTCAGTGAAAACCTATCTCCAAAAAAGATTTTGAAGCGTTTCGATTGGACATTATCCATTGCCCGGAGAAAAGAACTCTCCCTTTTCATTGTGTCTAACGACGTAAATGAAGGAATTCCCATTCAAGACAGACATGTTGCAAACTACATAAGCTGTCTTGAAGAGTTACATAAAACCGCTGTCAGAGAAGCAGACACAGTACTTGAAGTAATCTGCGGAATACCAGTCGACTGGAAGATCAATGGCGTCCTGAGCAAAAATGTTTCAATGATTTCATCTGGAGGACAAGTATGAAAAATATAGTGTATGGAGCGATTCTTGCTCTGCAGTTTCTTACAAGGTTTCCTCTCCCGGTGAACTGCTCTATGGATCACAAAACCCTTAAGTGGGCCTTGCGGTTTTATCCCTTCGCCGGTTTAGCAATAGGAGGAATATTGTATCTCTTCTATTATTTATTGAACGGACTCCTGCCCCTGTATATGCTCACACTCATTCTTCTCACTCTGTGGGTTTTCCTGTCAGGAGGTCTACATTTAGATGGTGTCATGGACGTGGCTGATGCCGTTGGTTCAAATGGGAGTACAGAAAAAAAGATTGAAATTTTAAAAGATTCGCGCGTAGGGAGCTTTGCGGTGCTGATCGTTATCTTTTTGCTGCTTTGGAAAAGTGTGCTGTTGTATGCAGTTTTAGATTCTAGTGAGAACGATCTGTTTATTATAGCCATCCCTATGATGGCCAGATTTCAGGCTTTATTGCAGCTTTTCTTTTTTCATCCTTTCCAAAGCCAGGGAATGGCGCATTACTGGAAACAGCATTTATCCATGCTGGATGTGATCATCGCCGCCTGCTGGCTTCTGCCATTTGCATTCACTCAAGTAACGCTGGTTATTATTATTATGTTCAGTCTGCAAATCTGCTTTTCTTTTATCTTCGGAAAATGGGCTGTCAGACATTTTCAAGGAATAAACGGAGACACAGTCGGTGCTTCAATTGAGGGGGCTGAGCTATGGAATCTTGCCGTTCTTTGCAGCTTATTCTTATTCGGCATAGTATGACGGAATGGAATAAATCAAAAAGATATTTAGGCCGCACGAACCTTCCTGTACTAGATGATTCGTTAATAGAGTACGAACCTCTTAAAAAATACATAATGAATAATCATCCTGAAGCAGTTTATTCGAGCGATTTACTCCGGTGTCAGCAGACAGCAGCATTTTTGTTCCCAGAAGTATCCATTATCAATGACCCGCGCTTGCGGGAAATCAGCTTTGGGGTTTGGGAAGGCCTAACATATGAAGATCTGAAAAATGACCCGCATTATTCCTGCTGGCTCGATAATTGGGAGATAACCAGCACGCCCGGCGGAGAAAGCGGCATGGCATTTCAAGAACGTGTTTCATCATTCTTATCGGAAATCCTCAAATCGAACCTCAGAAGCGCAGCTATTATGACTCATGGAGGGGTTATTAGAAAAATCGTTTCTGACCTTGTTTCTGGAGCCTCATTCTGGGACACTTCTGCGCCTTTTGGAAAAGCGCTCGTCCTTGAGTTAAAAGAAGAAAGGAGGAATTGGAAATGCATCTCATTATCGGTGGAGCCTACAGCGGGAAAAGAGCATTTGTGAAAAGGAAGTGGCAAGATGCCTCGTGGATTTCAGCATATGAGGGGCAGCATTTGCTGCAATGGAAGGAAGAAAATTCTTCGAAAGCACCGCTTGTTTTCGAAGGATTTGAACAATGGATAATGGAAGACAACCGGGATGCTTCCAAATTGAGAGAAGTCTACCGGTTTTTTTTGAAAGAAGTACTGGAGCTTGAGAAGGAAGTAATTTTGATCATGCTGGAAACAGGAAAAGGCATCGTTCCCATTTCCGAAGAGGAACGGCGGATGAGAGACCTTTTAGGCTGGATTCAGCAGGATACTGCAGCATTGTGCAATGACGTTTATCACGTTTGGCATGGAATGGCGAGAAAAATCAAATAATCATTTAAAGAAAGGGCTGAGCCCTTTTTTTGTTTTTATAAAATTAATATCTATTTGTTTATAGAATCGTATATAATTTACTCTGTATCTTCTCAGGTTCTCTTTTTTTAAGAAAAAAGAAAGAGGGGTTTCAGGGAAAGGAACAGAATATAAATGACGAATGATTCTGGGAAATGACATTAATTTTAGAGAGTGTCTGTTTTTTTCTAGGTCTTAAATGATAAATGAAAGGGGAACATGTAAGATAAACGAATTTAAATTTATCGCATCACTAAAGTGCTAATTCTAATAGCTGGAAAGGCATGATAAAAATGGAAAAAAACATAACTGAAGCTTTGCCCGCGCAGGGGAAGTCTTCAGGAAACTTATTTAAAAACAGGATCGTGCTTGCGATCATAGGCTCTAACTTTTTGCTGCAGCTCGGCATCTGGATCAGAAACTTTGCCATATTATTATACGTAACTGATCTTACCAACAATGATCCAGTGTATGTATCCCTTATATCAATTGCAGAGTTCGCACCGATTTTTATTTTCTCTATTATCGGAGGAACATTTGCCGACAGGTGGAAGCCCAAACTCACCATGGTATGGTGTGACGTCCTTTCGTCGGTATCCATCTTTGTTGTTCTTTTAACTTTGATATACGGTTCTTGGCATGCTATTTTCTTTGCCACATTGGTTTCAGCGATCTTGTCGCAATTCTCGATGCCTTCTGCTATGAGACTGTTAAAGCAGCACGTACCAGAAGAGCAATTGCAATCTGCAATGGCTATTTTCCAATCCCTAATGGCTGTTTTTATGGTCATCGGTCCAGTTATCGGGACACTTGTATACCAATCATACGGTATCTACACATCAATAATTGTAATGGGCGTTATGTTCCTTCTATCAGCTGCCGTTTTGACCTTCCTTCCGCGTGATCTTGAAAAAGCCAAAACAGAGGAAGAAACAAGTTTCAAGAAAGAACTCGCAGACGGCTTCCGTTATGTTATCGGGAAAAAAGTTTTGACTACAATGGGCGGCGTTTTTGCTGCCTGCGGTCTGGCAGTCGGGTTAATTTCTCCGCTGATGATTTTTATTACAATCGAGAATCTTGGATTGTCCAAGGATTATCTTCAGTGGCTGATCATGGCGAATGGAATTGGAATGCTTGCCGGCGGCGGTATTGTCATTGCCTTTTCTAAAAAAATCTCGCCTCAAAAGCTGCTCGCAATAGGTATTTTTTCCAGCATGATCTTTACCATCAGCATCGGCTGGTCAACAAGCTTCCCGCTGACTATTGCCCTTCAGCTGCTGAACGGATTCTTTTTCCCATGCATCCACATCGGAATCAATACTCTGATTCTTAAAAATACAGATGAATCCTTTGTCGGCCGTGTGAATGGTGTTCTTAATCCATTGTTTATGGGAATGATGGTTGCCGGTATGTCACTCTCAGGTCTTTTCAAGACTCCGCTTACTCTATCTGGCGTTTACACGGTTTCAGGAGTGTTGTTCTTATTAGGAACATTGCTGATTCTCCCGCTATTTAAATTAAAAGAAAATACAATAGTTTCTAAGCAAGTTGTGAAAGTTGGAGAAGAAAGATAACGTTTTTTTAAAAAAGTGCTTCCGAAAATTCGGGAGCATTTTTTATGTGCTGGAAAAAAAACTCAATTATATTTAAATATTCCTTTACAAGAATATTCCTTTTAGGGTATATTAAAACAGAAAGGAGAATGAATGATGGGCATCAACATTACAGCAACTTTGCAAGCACTTGCAGAGCCCAATCGACAGCGAATTGTAGAATTATTACGTGATGGTCCGCATACGGTGGGAGAAATTGCTGAACGGCTTCAGCTGCTTCAGCCGCAGACGTCCAAACATCTCCGTATTCTCAGTCAGTCAGGTCTTGTAGAGGCAGAGGCGGCTGCCAACAGGCGAATTTATAAGCTGCGGCCGCAGCCATTTCAGGATCTAGAAGGATGGCTAAATTCATTTCAGCGTCTCTGGCATGACAGATTTGACCGGCTTGATGACTATTTGCAGGAACTCAAGGATAGCGAGAAGAAAGACAAAGGGTAAAATTAAAAAAATTGGGAGGAATTAGGATGTCAGCAAATAAAGGGATTGTAAACATGACTTCACGTGTTGAGGGAAAAGAACTTATTATGGAAAGATCGTTTAATGCACCAAGAGAGCTTGTTTTTAAAGCATTCTCGGATTCGCAACATCTGGCCAGCTGGTGGGGACCGCAAGGATGGAAAACAGAAAACAAAACGTTTGAATTTAAACCAGAAGGTGTTTGGCACTATTGCATGCGCTGCGAGGATAAAAACCAAGGAGACTTTTATGGTATGGAATCATGGGGCAAAGCTACCTACAAAGAAATTGTTGTCCCTGAAAAAATTGTCTATGTCGATGCATTCTCCGACAAAGACGGGAGCACATCAGATCAAATGCCAGAAATGATTGTTACCATGCTGTTTGACGATCAGGGTGAAAAAACAAACCTCACGATCCGCTCCCAATTCTCTTCAGAAGAAGAATTGAAGAAAATCGTTGAAATGGGAGTCGTACAGGGTATGTCTTCTCAGTTTGACTGTTTGGATGAAGTTCTTGAGGGATTGGAATAAGAAGGTTAAGGAGAAGCTGTTGCGGCAGCTTCTTTTTAGTTTTATGAAAGTAAAATATACTGCCATTTAGAGTATGAAAAACCTCATGTATACTTAAAAGAAAAAACATTATGGAGAATTCAACAATGAGGGAACAAATTCTGGAAGTCCTAAAAGAAATTGAAGAGTCACATCAAGTGAAAATTCTTTATGCATGTGAATCCGGCAGCAGAGCTTGGGGATTTCCTTCAAAAGACAGTGACTATGACGTAAGGTTTATCTATATACATAAAGCAGATCACTATCTGAGCATTGATCCAATTGGAGTCGGCTCCAATCGTGATGTCATAGAACGTCCGATAAATGACCTCCTGGATGTTTCAGGCTGGGACCTGACTAAGGCACTCAAGCTTTTCCGAAAATCAAATCCGCCTTTAATGGAGTGGATGAAATCACCGATTGTTTATTATCAAGCATATTCAGCAATTGATAAAATCGCTTATTTGCAATCAGAGGTATTCACCCCGCATTCAGCTATTTATCACTACTTGAACATGGCGAGCAAGAACTACCGGGAGTACCTGCAAGGGGGTACCGTAAAAATTAAAAAATATTTCTATGTGCTCCGTCCTTTATTTGCAGCGCGATGGATTGAGTTAAAAGGCGAGTTTCCACCAATGGAATTTCAAATCCTCTTAGAAGAAATGCTGCCGGATGGATTACTGAAGAATGAAATATTAACTTTGCTTGAACGGAAGAAGATGGGAGATGAATTAGATAGAGAACCTAAAATTGAAGTTATTAACGGGTTTTTAGATTCTGAAATCATGAGACTTAAAGAGTACGCGAATCAGTTGAACTTAAAGAAGGAAGATCCTACTTCTAAATTAAACGCAATTTTCAGGGAAACACTTAAAGAGGTTTGGTGAAAGAAAACGCTTGGGATAATCTTTCCTGAGCGTTTTTATTTTAGATAAGAATATAAAAAGATAAGACATCAGGTATAGCAGAAGCACGCACAAACCTTCAGGTGATTCTTCAGACTATCGATGAAATTAATCCGAATGCAGAGGTATTTGTAATGGGCTATTACAATCCTTTTGCCTATTACAGCAGAAAGCCAGGAATACTTCTTACTTCCATTGAAAAATGCTTTAAATGAGGCGATTGAATCTGCTGCTCAGTTGAATGGAGATACCTATGTGCCAACAAGAGAAAGAGTTGATCCCTCTAACCAAAAATATATGATTAACCCAGAAGATAATCATCTTAATGTTAGAGGGTACAAGGCTATCGCGAAAGAATTTTGGAAAGCGATAAAAGAAAACGATTAATCCGCTTCAAAACTTTGAGGTGAATAGCAAAAGGGCTCCAAATGACTTAACAAATGGAACCCTTTTTTTTGGACAGAAGTTATAAATTGTCAGAAGTCTAGTTAATACCTACAGCGTTAAAAGCATTGACAACAGAAGTTACTTCGGGTGAAGTACTGCCGTAAAGATCTTTAGCAGCTTGTACCGCTCCAGCTTTAGCCTGGCTGAAATTAGTTGAAGATGTAAAGTACACTGTATTGGCACGGTAGAAAATGGCTCCCATTTTGCTTATTCCGACGCTTGATACAGTCACACCGTAATGAGTACCGCCCTGGCTAAGCAGAAAAGCAGCTTTATTAATGATACCGCTGTTAATATGAACTCCGCCATTGTCAGAAGTACCCGTATATCGCTTAGAATAATGATCCGGGTCACCATATTTTGTCGGATCACTCATTGAACGAAGGGCATCTCCTGATTTTGCAGGCGTGAAGATGTCCTCTCCAATTTCAAAATCAGGGTTGTTATTATCGTAGTATTCAGCGAGCGTTCCAAATATATCGGAAATCGCTTCATTCAATGCACCGGATTCATACTGGTAAACAAGATCTGAACTGAAATCTGTCACTGCATGTGTCAGTTCATGGGCTACAACGTCAAGGCTTCCCGAAAGAGGGATGAAGGTAGTGCCGTCACCATCGCCATAAACCATTTGTGCCCCGTTCCAGAATGCATTATTGTAGCTTCTTCCATAATGAACAGTTGAATTCAATGCCGCTCCTTTATTGTCATAAGAATTGCGATTATACGTGTTTTTATAATAATCATAGGTTAGTCCTGCATAATAGTGGGCATCAACAGCTGCCCGGTCATAGGAAGCATTTAAATTATTATCAGCATCCTTCCAAAGGGTGCCTGGAGTTTTCTGACGATTTTGGGCATCATAGGTAAAAACACCGGATCCTCTTGTATTATCCTGCAAATAATAGTATCCGCTCGAGAGCAGGGTGTTTAGAGTCTTCGTATCTCCTAATACTCCGATACCAGATCCTACCGTATTCGTTCCGGTTAAAGGAGGATTTGTTTTACCTGCTGTGTCGATCGAGTTGTATTTATTGATGACTGCACCCGTTTCAGCATTTATAAAGTATTGATAATTGCCGGGTTCAGGACTGAGGAAATTCAGATTTACATGATAGGCGTAAACAGCAGTATCCGTCATCGGATAAATGACTAATTCTGCAGAAGGCTTTTGTTCATAAACAGGAGTAAACCCTAAATCTGTCTCAGCAAGCTCAATTGCCTGTTTAAGGGATTTCTTTTTTGATAGTTGTTTTCCTATCTTTTTATCCAGATCTTTTGAAAAAGTTCCGCTGACTGCCTGAAGAACTCCGTTATCATCGACTCTCGCTGCCAGGGTAGAGCTCCAAACCGGTATACCGTCGTATACTTGCTGAAGTCTTACTACATCACCGCCAAGTTCATCAGATTCTGAAGATTTTATAATAAAAGATTCTTTAGCTGACTTAGCACCCAAGCTGTATTTCGACTTATTCTTTTCAAGATAATCGAAAAGCACATCTTTTGCAGCTTTTGTAGATGGGTTCGTCAGTTTTCCAGCAGTGAACTCAGGAGTTCCATAGCTTTTGATGAATTTACCTGGCTGTGAATCTAGGGATGAAGCAGCGAATCCACTGGTGCTAAGCAGACCACTGCAGGCAAGACCGACTGATAAACCAACGGCAACAACATTCTTCTTCAAAGAAATTCCTCCTAAATATAAAATGAACGATAGACCCTGACTAATATGGAAACTTGTTATATTAGCAGAGTAACATATTTATAACAGAACTTTCTGAAGATTTCTACTAGTTTATTGATTTTTAGTTGAATAGAGTGCTAAAGTACTAATTTTTATGAGAGCGGGCTAAGAATTTAGATAGAGTCTGTTTTTTAGGAGACTGATTATCCTTCTTGTTATAAAATAAGAACTATACATAATTTAAAGCTATGTAAGTTTTTTGAAAGAAGGCAGGTTAGTATGGAGATTAGATGGGAAGAAATCACAGGTAAGCATTTAAATCATATGGAAGAAGTATTCAAACTTTACAACCAAACATTTCCGTTTGAAGTAAGAGAGCCAAACTCTATTTTTTTAAAGAGTTTAGCCTATGCAGAAAATGAAAAGCTTAACACTTTTCGGTTCTTAGCGGGATTCGATGGAGAGGAGCTTATTTCCTTTGCAACTGGACACTATCTGGCTGATGTTAACTCAGGTTTTATCGTTTATATTGTCACTAACCCTGTTGTAAGAAGTAAAGGATTAGGTGGAAAAACACTAGTTAAAATGGAACAATTATTAAAAGAAGATGCCATACGAGCGGGAAATTCAGCCCTTGAATCTTTAATTCTGGAAACAGAAACAGAGGAAATGGCCCGTACAGCAGAAGAAAAAGAAAACTGTTTGAAGAGAAAGACATTTTTTGGAAGAAATGAATACAAACGGTTTGAAGGAATTCATTATCTGCAGCCTCCGCTGCATTCTGGTGATAACAGTATCCTATTGAATCTTTATTTAAAAAGCTTGAAAGATTCCGTAATAACACTTAAAGAGGTTAAAGAAATTATTAGAGCTATGTATAAAGAGAAATATGAAAAAATAAATGAGATAGATAAAAATGTGCTTAGCGGTTGTCTGGAAAAAATGGGATTGATAAATTAATTCATCTAAGTAAAATCCAGTATGATCACGTTTATATTATTCACATGCAGCTTGATTAAAATAAAGGGACGTACCTACAAAATGAGGGGATGTCCCTTTATTTTGCAATGATTAGATGAATGCATAGGAAAAGAGTTGGTGAAATTGAAAAAGGACCATCAAAGATGGTCCTTTGAACTTTATTTTGACTTTAATTAAGTCACAGTCACTCAGTCTTATTTTGCATGTATTACGTTTGATTGAACTGCTGTTCAAACTCATCCCAGCTTAATAGCATGATAACATCGGCATCCTGCTCAATACTTCCGAATTCCGCAAATCCGACATCACCGGACGTTTGTCCGTCCACCGCTTCACACTCGACAACTGGGACAACAGGAAAGTTGGCACCTCATATTGCCAGGCAATTTGCTTTAACTCTTTTATAATACTATCAACCGCCAAATCTTTGCGTTTAAACCGATTCCCCTTTTAATGTTGTACTTTAGAGAACTCATTCTCATGTAGAAGTCTCATAAGCTGGATATAAAACAGACTTTAAACGCTCATGATACACAGTAAAAAGGTGTTGGTAAAGGTCCATAAATGTCAAACTTCTTTGATTGAATTTTTTCACTTTGTTCTCTATAATGAATATTGTGGATGTATTTACCAAAAAAGAAAGGAGAGTCTTAGAATTTATTATTCTTTAAAAACTTCTTAGATACATAATACATATTAGATTAAATGGACGTTTTTTAATATTTTTTGAAAGCGGTTTCAAATCTAAGGAGGTTAAAACAATGAAGATAAAGGTTATATCAAGCGTTGTCCTTAGTGCAGCTTTATGTGCATCCTCATTTTTTCCATTTGTTGGACAGCCAGTAACATTTGCTGAAAAAAAAGAACCTTCAGTCGTAAGAGACAGCTATGACGTCCCTAAAATTATAGCTAATACGGATCAACAATTATTTGAAAAATTAGGGTATACAGTAGCAACAGACCGTTTATGGCAGCTTGAAATCATTAAAAGAGGAGCAAAAGGTACTTTAGCCGAAATTTTCGGTCCCAATTTCATAGCTGCTGATAAAAAAACAAGATTACAAGGTTACACGGAGGAAGAGTATAATCAGATTTTAGTATCCATGGATCCAAAAGAACAAGAAGCCGTTAAGGCATATGTAAACGGAATTAATAAAAGAATAGAAGAATGGAAGAGTAAACCGAATAGCCTTCCATTAGAATTTAAAACATTAAAAATCATGCCTTCCAATTGGACAGTTACAGACTCATTAGCCGCTGGAACACTAATGATGCGCAGATTTGGAACAATCGGCGGGACAGAACTTACCAAGCTGGATGAATTGCAAAAGCTTATTAGCCACTATGGAGATGAAGAAGGCTGGAATATATTTAATGATAGGTATTGGGCAAACGACCCATATGCACCAACTTATGTAAATGAAGATAATGAGGTAAACAATAAAAACCTTGCTAATACATTTGATGAAAAAGCTGCAAAGAAATATTTAGAGGGACTAAGTACCGTTGAAAATCAAGTTGCTTCCTTTAAAAGACTCGAACAAAAAGCAGACGTGGAAGTAAAAAAATTAGGGTTGAGTGCAACTGCTCAGTTGGCAAGTTTTGCTTGGGTGGTTTCAGGTGATAAAACGGAATCAGGTCGTCCCATGTTGTCAGGAAATCCGCAGATGGGATTTGATTACCCAAGTATTGTGTACGAAGCACGTCTATCTGGTGGCTCAGGATATGAGGTTGAGGGCTTTAACATCCTGGGGATGCCAGTAATCGCAATAGGATTAAACGACCACACTGCTTGGTCCTTCATGGTTGGTATGGGTGACAACGTTGATATCTATCAAGAAACCTTGAATCCAAATAACAAAAATCAATATAAATACAATGGAAAATGGGTAGATTTTGAAAAAAGAGTAGAGACCATTTCAGTTGCAGGAGGACAGTCTGTACAATACACGGTTTACCGATCTATTCACGGACCGGTTATTGCACCTGTAGAATTTGATCCAAACAATTATAATGGGGAAAAAGTGTTTACTTGGAAATCGGCCCACTGGATGCAAGATGCAGGAAGTGTTGGCGGATTTTTAAATTTAATGAAGGCCAATTCTGTTAAAGATCTTATTAAAGCATCAAAAAATGTTAATACCTCATTACATATGGTAAGCGCAGATGATAAAGGAAATATTGGCTATGTTCAAACCGGCTTAATGCCGGTACGTTCAGAAAATTCTGATTTCCGACTCCCTTTAAGCGGTGAAGGCGATATGGAATGGACAGGAGAATATCTTCCGAATCCATTTTCCATTAATCCAAAGAAAGGCCATGTAACAGGATGGAATGGAAAATCAACTCCGTCTTTCAACAATCCGGATTCAAGGTATTTTGGTCCATATAATCGAGGACTGTGGCTAGAGCGTGATTTAATGGAAATAAATAATATGACAATGGAAGAGATGGAGGAACTCCAAGAGAAAATTGGAACCGTTATGGGGACCGCAACAGGGCTTTATGAAGCTGGATATCTAATCTCGGATCTCTTGCCATTGTTGGAAAATGCACTAAAAACAGTTCCGAAAAGCGATACAAACTATGAAAAACTGAATAGTGCCTACCAACTTCTTGCCAAATGGAATGGTCAAGGGATAGATGATGTAGTAACTAGCAATCAATTAAATACAGAACAATTACTTTTTGATAGGTGGATTTCCACATTATTGAATAATGTATTTAATGATGAATTAAGCGGTTTTGTTTCTAAATCTAACTCTGAAGATGATCGGATCAATATGTTATTGCGTGCATTAGATGAGAAAACATCAATGTCGCGGAATTATTTTGATAACACCCAAACTCCGGAAATTGAAACAAAAGATCAATTGGTTTTACAAAGTTTTATCAGTTCTCTTGAACAGCTATCCACTCAATTTAAAACACAAGACATGAGTAAATGGCTAGTTCCAAGACCAAGTATTCCCATTAATCATCCAGTGTTTGGAAAAATCGGGGAGTTCCCTAATCAAACATCAGGAACTTACTCATTCTTGGTACAATTCCTTGGGAAAAATCCGAATAGTAACGGCATAGCCACCCCGGTTGGAATTAGTCGCTGGCCGTATGGAATAAGTGCAACTATTGGTTTGGACCAAAACGGAACTCCAGATATCACCAATCCAAGCCTTTGGAAAATGCTGAATCTCTACCGAAATTATGAATATCGTGAGATGAACAATTTTAAATAATCAAAAGGTGCCTAACGCCCACAACACGTGTTATATGTCTCCCACCATGTAAATAGAAAAATCCTATAATGAATTTAAAACAGACCGAGACTAGATTTGAAGAAACTCTCCCTTAGTAGGAGAGTTTCTGATTATTATTTTAGAACTGTCTCCACCCGATAATCCCATATCGACAGTCTGTACCATTCGTGATGGAGGATTGGTGAATAATTGGGATTTCAGCGTCGAATTTGTTCAAGACTTGTATAATGCCTAAGTGAACTACTTGTCGAACATTCAAATCACCGGTCACTACAAAAGTCAGTAATGTTAATTCGTTTAAGTATCTGGAATAATTGTAATAGCGATTGTTCGAACTGGAACATCCATTTCATTCCTCGAGGTATGGTAGTATTTAGTCATTAATTCGTTTAATTCATTTTGAAATTGTATAAAGTGTTCCTCATCTATCTTTAATTCTACTAAAGAAAAAGTAGCTCCATCTTCCCGGCAGTTTTGATCTTCTAATTTCTTAAGATAACTTTGATATTGAGTCATAAGTGATAATTGATAATATGAAACATAATCAAGCTTCTTCTCACTAGAAGCTTTTTTCCAATCTTCTATATTAAGTCTAGCCTCACTTTCATTTAAAGCGTAATATTTTTCAGAAACAGATTTGACCTTTTTTTCTTTAATAACGCGAATAATACCAGAATCCAACATGACTTGTATATGCCTATATAGAGTTGCCTGAGGTACGTCTTTAATAATTTTCACCATTTCTAATGGTGTTAATCCATTGTCTTTATTCCTCATTAGCACCTGAGAAATTTTCATTCTTACTGGATGCATTAAAACTTCAACTTTATTCGCCATAATGTTCTCCTTAATTGTGTTTCTATTTACTATCAATTTTATTCTTATTATAAATAATGAGAATAGGTATTGCAATGAACTTCCTTTAAAGTTATCATTATCAAGAACGATAATGAGATGAAAAGGGAGTGTTTAAATATGCAAATTCACTATGGGTTTGATGATTTAAAAGATATTGACTTTATGACTTTTATCCCCATAATATTGCCGTTTATTGCAGTAGGTATCCTATTAGTTCTAATTGCATTAATTGATTTATACAGTCATAGAAAAAAGAGAAAAAGTGTTCTCATGTGGACATTTATTATTCTTTTTGTTAATACACTTGGTCCAATTCTGTACTTTGTTATAGGGCGAGAGGATAGTGAGAGATTATGAAATTGGAAATCAAAAATGTGACGAAAACATTTAAAGAAAAAATCGCTGTCAATAATTTCTCAATGGAACTGCAATCGGGAGAATGCGTCGGTTTGATCGGGCCGAATGGAGCTGGGAAATCCACTTTAATAAAAGTGATTTCAGATATTATCGCCCCAAACGCAGGCGAAGTTTTACTGAACGGGAAAAAGATAACGAAAATGAAAAGAGAAATTGGCTACCTGCCACAGTACCCTAATTTTTTTCATTGGATGACAGCGAAGGAAACTCTTACGTTTATGGGGCAGCTTTCTGGATTGCAAAAAGAAGAATTAACAAACTCAATACCCGGAATTTTGACAAAAGTTGGACTAAGAGGGGAAGAAAATTCAAAAGTTGGCACTTTTTCAGGTGGAATGAAACAGCGACTCGGTATTGCACAAGCACTACTGCATAAGCCTTCGCTTATTGTCATGGATGAACCGGTATCCGCATTAGATCCAATCGGCCGAAGAGAAGTGTTAAACCTGATCGAAGAAATAAAAAAAGAAACAACGATTTTACTATCAACCCATATATTGGGAGATGCGGAAGAAATATGCGAACGATTTGTAATTATAAAAAATGGTACAAAAATTGAAGATACAACAATCAATGAACTGTTAAACCGCAATAGCAAAAATAAGCTAAACATAGAAATCACTGCGAAGGATAAAAAATGGATTGACGTTGTAAAAAAATTACCTTATGTGAAGGAAATAGAGGTCATTGGGTATAAACTCAAAATAAAAGTAGAAAACATCGAAAAAAACAAAAATATGTTACTAGTAAATGCACTTGAGCATGAAGTAGATATCGTAAAATTCGAAATTAATAACGATACTTTAGAAGAAATCTTCTTAAAATTGGTGGTGAAGAAATGAATAATTTTATTGTACTGATAAAAAAAGAATTTGTTCAAATGGTACGTGACTTTAAAGTTTTTTGGCTGCCGATCGTCTTTATCTTTTTAGGGATAACTCAGCCTATAGTAACTCATTTCTTGCCAGCAATTTTGGGAGCATTAGGCGGTGGTCAGGGAATTACAATTGATCCGAGCATGACAGCTCAAAAAGGCGGAGAAGTACTGGCCAGCACATTAGGATCTCAATTTGATCAGCTCGGGCTTATGATTCTTGCAATCTCATTAATGGGTATTATTCAAACAGATAAAGCAAATGGCATGTTGGCCTTTATTTTAACACGACCTGTTACTGTTATTTCATATATAGCTGGAAAAATTGCAGCAAATTATTTAATGGCAGCTTTTAGTGTAGCAATTGGATACTTTGCTTCTTATCTATATGTAAATTATCTTTTTACAGATGTTCCATTTTCACACATGATTTCTGCACTATTATTTTATCTTTTATGGGTTCTTTTTATCGTATCTTTTACAACGATGATTAGTACTATTTTTAACAGTCAGGGTATTATCGCATTAATTTCAATTGTTTTCCTTTTAGGGTGCAGAATTATTGTTGGTTTAAGTCCAATTATCGATTTTGTAAATGCTGCAAGTATGAGCAAACATGCAATGGAAGTGCTGGTCACAGGATCAGTAAATTCAAAAGCAATAGACAACGCACTAGTAACGATTGTTTGGATTGTGCTGATACTCTTTGTAACGAATTATTGGATTGCCAATAAAAAATTTAATCATGAATAAGCAAAGAATAACTTTGATGGGAAGATGAGGATTTTTGCTCTAGTTTACGAGACCAACCATCAAACTTCGGGGTTCAGCGTATTCTTGTTGAACTAACGGACAGTTATCTGGAAAACATCAACGGTGGAATTTGTAAAATCAAGATCATTAGGAGGAAGGTAGAGTGTCAAATGAAATAAAGAGTTACATTGACTATCTAATGGTTAAAATTCCAGGGAGAGAAATAGAATTAAGAGACGATAGAATAAAAAGCAAATGGAAAGCTGAAATAAGACCGTTTCTTCTTGCACGGTATCCTGTAACTATGGGTCTATACTATGATATTACTAATAAAACACCTAATCCTTTTGACGGAGATCTAAAACCGGTTGTGAATATTTCTTGGAATGATGCAGTTTCTTTTTGTAATCTACTTTCACAAAAAGCTGGACTGAAAGAGTGTTATTCTATAAGTAATAACGGTGAAAACATTATTTGTGATTGGAAATCAAACGGCTATCGACTTCCTTCAGAAGCAGAGTGGCAATATGCATGTAAAGCAGGGACTGCTGGTTATAGATACGGAGAGCTTGATAAGATTGCCTGGTATAATGAAAATTCTGGAGGCAAAATCCATGAAGTAGGAAGAAAGGAACCGAATGCATGGGGTCAGTATGATATGTTAGGGAATGTTTGGGAGTGGTGTTGGGATTTATATGATGAACAAGTGTACGGCTCCTACCGAATTTTTCGAGGAGGGAGCTGAGGCTAGGGGTTGTGGGGCAACGTGTCGTCGTCGCAGCCATCCGTCATTTTGCATAGACGACCTTGGATTTCGTCTTGCCCAGTCTATTTAACTTCTACAAACAAGCCAACTTTCGAGGTTTTACAGCACAACTAACGGGAACGATAGTTCAATTAACCGCCATTTTTGTGAGCGGTTTTTTTTTTGTCAAAAATCAGCACTAAGATATAACATAGCCTTTGTCTTAACAGCATTAAAGGGGAAGTGTAGGGTGACACGAAAGTGTAAGTTTAATGTGAATTGGCGTCAGTTGTTAAAGGAGGGGTATCCAATACCTTTTTATATACACTTTTTTCGAAGTTTACATAATATATATTATAGGCAGTTATATAATGAGGTATATAAATCGTCTCACAATCTAAGTAAACTTAAGATAGTGAGACGATTTATATTTGATTATTTATTATTTAAATTATTGTTTTATCTAGTTCACTTCTGGTTGGTTTGATCTTATAGATTGCTCAGTTCCTAAAATCTCGTTGTTTTTAAGTTTGCCCTTCATTAATTCTTACATTACTCTCTCTTTCTAGTTTACATAACACCTAGTACTTTTTTCATTTTGAGTACAGTTTTTTTTGCCTACTATTGATTATTTAGAACATATCTTAACTAAAGAATTGTTATTTGATTTCCTTTTATGTGCAAAAAAAAAAACACACTGCTATCCAGCAATGCTCATTAACCAGGAATATTTATTTGTAAAAATTTTCCTACTTCTTCTGTAACTGGCATTCCACCCTGAGCCCCAAACTTCATCACACTTAGAGCAGCCGCAGCATTTCCATAGCGGCATGCCTGATATAATGAATCTCCCTTACTTAAAGAAACTGCTAAAGCTTCATTAAATGTGTCCCCTGCACCAGTGGTGTCTAAAACCTTTACTTTATGTGCCTCAATTTGTTTTTCTTTTCCATTTTCATATAGGAGGACTCCTTTAGATCCTTGAGTTACAATTAGTTTTTCTTGAAGATCTTTCACTCCTTTAAAATACATCAGTTCATATTCGTAAGGCGTCAGATAATCCACCATATTTAGCAGTGATCTAGGAAGCGATTGAACAGGAGCAGGATTTAATATGATTTTCACCCCGTGTTTGTTTGCAATTTCGGCAGCTTTCATGACTGTAGAAAGCGGTATTTCCAATTGAAGCAATAAAAGGTAGACCGATTTTATACCTTGAATTTCCTGAGAAGTCGCAATGGAAATGACTAATAACAAAAAATTTGCTATTTAGTTTCTTTCATGGTTTTAAAACGATGCTGCTTCCTCCAACTTTAATTGCCCCCTAACTACCACTTCTTTTCCATTCCTGCCTATGATGACAAGATAAGTAGACTCATTTTCCAGCTTCATTTCCGCAAATATATGAATCGTATCATTCATAAATATTGGTTTTAGAAATTGCATCTTTGGACCATTTCTTCTGTTATCGGAACTAAAGTCACATCTGTTTTCATATCATACTCTCCCATAAAACAGCGATTCCAATTCCCCCGCCAATTCCTATAGCAGAAATAGTATAGTTCGCTTTGTAACGCTGGACTTCATAAAATAATCTTGTCACCAAAATAGCTCCTGATGCCCCATAAGGATGGCCTAAGGCAATGGCGCCGCCTTCTACGTTTAATTTTTCATAAGGAATCGAAAGCTCACTTGCACATGCAACTACTTTTGAAGCAAAAGCTTCATTTAATTCAAACAGATCGATATCCTGAATCGATAAAGAATGCCTAGATAATAATTGGGAAACGGCAGGAATTGGACCAATGGCTGGATAGTTTGGGTTCACTCCTGATACCACACTATCTACAAAACACATGATTGGTTGGTATCCTAGTTCCTTGGCTTTTTTCTCAGACATGACAAGGACCGCCGATGCCCCATCATTGATTCCACAACAGTTTCCCAACGTTACCGTCCCATTTTCCTTAAAACAAGGAGACAATCGACGCAACATTCTCTCATAATTAAGCTTTGGATTTAAACTTTCATCTTGCAAGGGAATATCAGCAATTTTAACGAGTTCATCAGAATAATAGTCTTTTTTTAATGAATGAATGGCCCGTTGATAACTAAGCAGAGCATAATCATCCTGCATCTGCCGTGTAATCCCGTATTTTTGAGCTACATGTTCCGCAGCAACACCCATATCAGGGTCTCCGATCTGTTCCGGTGAAAAACGCGCCCGTTTATCGTACGGAGATTGACTGGTACTTTCGACACCACCCGCAATATATATTTGCCCCGCTCCGCCTTGGATCAGATAACAAGCAAGGCGAATTGCTTCTAATCCAGAGCCGCACTGCCGGTCGATTGTCATACCTGGTACAGTAAAAGACAGACCGCTCTCCAAGCCTGACAATCTCGCAATATTTCCTCCAGGCCCCACCGCATTTCCGAAAATAATTTCATCAACTTGTTCAGGCAGATCTTGAACGATGTCTCTAATAACAAAAGCTGCTAATTGTTCGGGGGGATACTTTCTTAAGATACCGCCTTTCTTTCCTATTACGGTTCTCTTTGCTTTGACGATTACCGCTCGCGTCATTCTAACCCCCCTTTCTCAAACCATTTTCTTACTTCCTGGCGTGAAATCTTCCCTCCCGCTGTGTGGGGGAAATTTGCTACTTTTCTCCAAACGCGTGGAATTTTATAAGAAGATAGATTCTGAAGGCAATAATTTTTTAAAGAGGGCAAGGACACATTTCCTTTAATGAAAGCAGCCACTTTCTCCCCCCAATACTCATCTTTAATTCCCAAAACAATCGCTTCTTCGACCCCATCGTATTTCATTAATACCTGTTCTATTTCTTGGGGGTAAATGTTCATTCCGCCATAAATAATCATATCATTTTGCCTGCCAAGAATGTATACAAAACCTTCTTCATCTATTTTGGCGATATCATAAACTGTTGCCCAATCTCCCTGTAATATTTTTTTTGTTTCTTCCTCATTATTTAAATATCCATCAAAAAGCATTTTGCTTTTTACATATAAAACTCCCTCTTCTCCAACACCTACTTCTTCTCCCTTTTCATTGCGAATACTAATTTCAACATTCTGAAATACTCTTCCAACTGAATCCGCATGTTGGATCTGTTCGTTATTTTTTAAAACCGTGACAAAACTAAGCTCGGACGACCCGTAAAACTCATAAAAATTAGCGATTGGAAACTGAAGGCGCATTTTGGTCTTCACGCTTGGCAGCCACTTCGCCCCTGTAGATATAAAGGAAACTGATTGTTCATTATAATATCCTTCATTTAATAGTCCCTGAATCATTGTAGGTACTACATATACAGTAGAAATCGGATAGTCATGTAAGAAATCCATCAAACGTGCGGGCGAAAACTTTGTCAGCACATAAATCGTGCCTCCTAAAAACAAGGTACTTAAAGCTCCATATAAAAAGGTAGAATTTATAAATGAACCGGGTATTAACACATGTTCTTTCTCTGTCATCCCGAGATCTATTTGATTACACCGAAAACTTTCTATCCATGAAGCATGGGAACGTATGAATGCTTTTGGTTTGCCTGTTGAACCAGAGGTAAAACCAATGTAAAAAGGGACATTATCGTCATTCTCTTGAAAATCAATGCTGGCACATAGCCATTTCTCGATTTCATCTGAAAAAATGGTCTTTGTTGAATGCTGATGAAAATATTCCTTCATCTTTTCATCAGCAATGATAAGATCAGGAGTTATATGTTGAAGCCGTTCTTCTATTTCCTGCTCTTTCCACCTCATATCTCCGACCATACTAGCCCAGCCTGCTTCACTCGCTCCAGCGAATAGCTGTAAAAACAAGCGTCCATTTGGCAAGAATAAGGCAACTCTTTTATAAATCGCAGTTTCTTTATAAAAAGAGGCAGCTGTTCGCTGAACTAAATCATACCATTCACTATATGAAACTATTTCTTTATCTGTTACGATGGCAGGCCGTTTGTTATTTTTTTGAGCATACGTTCTATAAGTGCTGGTAATTCTCATTTAGGCCTCCAGTTTTTTCGAAATTGGGATAGATTTTTGCAACTTAATAGCAAGCAAGGAAGCAACAATTACCTTTATAAAATCACCAGGAAGATACACCAGGCTAAGAATAACCGTTTTTGCAATAGGAATATTCATCATGAAGGCTTGAATCGGAATGCCGAATAAATAAACAATAAAAATACCACCAAGAATATTAACAAGCAAAATCTTAACAAATGATACGTTTTTCATACGATAAGATAAAAATCCGATCACATAAGCACCTACGATCCACCCCATGAGATATCCTCCTGATGGACTGAAAAAAACACCGATTCCACCCCGGCCGCCAGATAATAAAGGTAAACCGGTCATTACCAATAATAAAAATAAGATTTGACTAAGGGCCGCATATTTGGGACCTAAACGCGCTCCCAACACACTTCCTGATAACATGACACCTAACGTTTGTAAGGTAATCGGAACGGGAGAAAATCCTAAAAAGATTGGCGGAACAATCCCTAGTGCTCCCATAATTGTCGCAAACATAGAAACATAGACTATTTTTTTTAATTCCATTATGTTAACCCACCTTACTTTGAAGTTAACATGATTATAAAACCCATCCTATTTATTTGTAAAGATTAATTATTTCCATATTCAAAAAAGCCTTAGATTCTATTGATCTAAGGCTTTTTTGATTTCCTCTAATTCAGTGTTATGTAAATAAGACATGGCGAAGTATTTCTGAACATGGTTATCTAGCTGATAGTGTCTGAGCGGCGATTTTATTTATGAGTATTTAGAACATAGTTTAATTAAAAATAATAATGATTGACCCTTCTATTAAGGATCAATCTTTTTTTATTCCTTATCTCGGATCTACATAATCCGGATAATCCGTAATAATTCCATCCACTTGCATCTCTAAAAGAAAATCAGCCGTTTCTTGACTTCGAACCGTCCAGGATTGAATTTTCATTCCTTCTTCATGTACTTGATTAACAAGGTCTTTTGTGACGATTGTATAGCTTGGGTTGAAATAGTCAGCGTATGCGCTGAATTCTTTTAATGCCTGCTGTGTTGTATGTAATCGAGATGATGTCAAAACTCCAATTGGTACTTTTGGAAGAAGATCATTCATTTTCTTCATTGATTCAAAATTAAATGATTGGATAATTGTTTTTTCATTTTGAGGTTTATCTAAGTTTCTCTCTTTTAGCTCAAGTGCAACGCTCTCTTCAATTCCTGGATATAGCTCTGGTGCTTTAAGTTCAATCAGTATTCCTACTTTCCCGTGATAGCGATCAAGGATTTCATCAAATGACGGAATTTTTTCACCTGCAAATTCTGTGCCTTTCCAGCTGCCTGCATCAAGATTTCTTATTTCTTCATACGTTAAACTTTGAACGGGTCCGCTGCCATCTGTGGTACGGTCTACTGTAGTATCATGAATGACGACTAATTCCCCGTCCTTACTTCTTTGAACGTCAATTTCAATGTAATCAGCTTTCATTTCGACAGCTTTGTCAAACGCTGCAATCGTGTTCTCAGGTGCATATCCTGAAGCTCCCCGATGTGCTACATTATCAATCTTGGTCCCCGCTGCTTCTGCTGAAGATGGCTGTGTGATTGGACCAACTAACAATGCGAGTGCAATACCCGCTCCCGCTGCCCACTTTTTATTCATTTCATCGTCTCCCATTCGCTATTTTTTCCAACAGCTTTAGTTTAATAGATCATTGTATATATAATGTGAAGAGGATATATCAGAATAATATCTTTACTGTGAATAAGTTTAGGAGATTTAGCATGCTTTCCTTTACAAACATTTATTGGAAAAATCATGCAGACTATTTGTGCTGGAATGCGTGATAGAATGACATTTGAGGAAGTGATCGTTAGATGAAAATGGTGCTAATTCTTCTCCTGTCTTTTCCGTTTTTACTCAGTCTGGATCCTTTGGTCTATGATTCTGACTATCATGCAAGCTATCAATCTCCGGAAGGAATCATGTTTTTAAGCTATACAGATGCCTGGGATGAAACGAAGCTTAAGCAGTTATACAAAGAGCTGATTCAAAATAAGCATGGAGATGAGCTTTCCCTGCTTCAGGAAGTGCGGGTCAGAGGCGGTTCTTTAGGAGAATCTTCAACTAAAGGAAGCTTTCATGCCTTGACAGACAGCATTACATTATATCAAGGGGATAAATATACTGAAGTGTCTTTGTAAAGGGACACCCTTTCCCATGAATATGGCCATCATTTTGCTTATCATTACGTGTTATCACATCATTTGCCTTTTTCTGAGTGGAGTAAAATCAGAGAAATTGATGATTTACCTATTCGATGGGATACGTTTTGGAATTATGCAGACGATGCTCACCAATGGTACCCGCAGGAGATTATTGCTGAGGATTATGTCCTCTTATATGGAGCTGCTGAAGAAACTGACATACAAGAGGTCAAGAGCAGCAATGAACCTTTTTATTTAAGAACGCAGCATGAAAATAAACGAATTCCAAATGTGCTGGATAATAAAAAAATGTTTCAGTTCTTGGAAGAAGCAAGCGGTTTGAAGATAGATGATTCCCCCTATATAAAAACTCCTGACTTCCTTGGCATCAAGGATCAGGTGCTGCGGTTTGGAATAGCAAATAAAGATCAAATAGCCTATAAATTCTATCTTACTTTTTATGAAGATGGTGTCAAAAAGGAATCAAAAGAGCTTTTAAAGGTTTCTTCTGATAAAACTGGCGAATTAAAAGTACCTCTAGAGGATTATTTAAGAGGCTCAGCTTATTCAGATGTTTCTCTTTCAATTGATGTCCTTGATTTAAATACTTCCAGAGGCTTTGAAACTGAAAACTATCACCTTAAGATTGATCGCAATTCCATGCTATCTAAAAAATAGGCTTATCAAAAGTTTATCTATGCAGCTGATATACCTGGAACAATCCTTAAACCATTTATTTATAGAGCCAACATGCAAATGACAGCTTTTTCGGTAAATGAAAAGCGCAGATTTGTTCCCGTTCAAAAATTCAATATTGGTCTTCCCATAGCAGTAATTTCCGATAACCGAACTGAATGCGAACAGAAGGATCGCAACTTCCAGGAATGTTCCAGCCCAATCTCCGATATGCGATTGCCATGCAGCCTGGGTAATCAGAATTCCGCCTTATGCCGAAGTCTGGGGGCGTACCAAACAAAGAATGAGGAATGCAGTTGTGCTGCATATAATGATTGTGTCAAAAAAACACCAAGTGTCTGTTATGGCAATTTATCTATCATGACTTAGCAAGTCTATATCGCTTTTTGTCGATTTGGCTAGAAAAAACAAAGAAATTTCCTCTATTCTAATTTGAAATAGTGCGTTATGATAGTTCTATTATAAAAAAAGGAGGAAAGTTATGAGACGGCCTATCTTACTTTTTCTCATTGCCTTACTCCTTGCAGGAACCGTTCCGCAAATCCATCATCATTCATTTGCTGCACCTGCTTTTGATCTTGAAGATCATGTGCAGCCATCCTCTGCTGATGAAAAAGACGATCTGAAGTTCCCTTTCTTCATTGAACACAGTCTTGCAGAAATTGAATCGTATCTTTTAGCTGCAGTCTATTTCATTGCCATGCTGACAGGATGGAATTTCAGAAAGAAATTTTTACTGGCTGTTTTTTACCAATCATCTTATTTCGATAAAGCATCGCTTCCAACCTAGAGACTATATGTAAAGGAGGGCGACGCGATGTTTTGGCTGAGATTTATTATGGTGACATGCTTTTCATTAACGGCAGTCAGTCTATTTTTGTATCAGGGAATCGAGATTATGCATGCATTCACTGATTACTTTACAAAGAGCAAATAAAACGAAAAGACATCCTCTATTTTCTGAGGATGTCTTTTTTATCATTAATTATTTCGTTATGCGCCAAACTTCTTTTACAGATCCTGAATCTCCTTCATCTATGAAAAATGAACCGTTGCTGTAACGATCATTTGCTCTTAAGGTTTTAGGTGCAATTTCTTCAATCTGTCCTTTTTCCGTTTTGATCATAATCGTATCCTCCGGCTGAATGATCTGCATGCCGACTAACCGGTGAGGGTTATTTTTAAGCTCGCGCAGCATGATCAATCCGCGTTTTGCACGTGAGGTTTTTTCAAATTCCTTGAGTGACATTTTTTTCGCGGCTCCTCTTTGAGTAACAATGACAACTTGAGGAATTTCTCCGGCTGTAAATGCTGAGCCTCCGATTACGGAATCTCCCTCTTTTAAGTTAATGCCTTTCACACCTGCTGCTCTTGCTCCAACGATGTTCACTTCTTCCTCTGAGAACCATAAGCCGTACCCGAACTGTGTTGCAATAAAGAGATCATCTCTTCCAGATGTAACATGCACATCTATCAGGACATCATCATTTTTCAAATTTACAGCCATCAATGCCTTAGAATATCGCTGTGCTTTATACAGCTTTAACTCCGTTTTTTTGACCATGCCGTTTTTAGTGACAAACAGCATGTATTGCTCAGTTGTAAAGTCTTTGACCGGAATCGCTTTTATCAGCTGTTCATCCCGCTCGAGATTTACGATATTGGCGATATGCTGCCCAAGGTCCTTCCAGCGGATATCAGGCAATTCATGCACAGGGCAATAGATGTAATTTCCTTTATTCGTAAAGAGAAGAACGACTTCTGTTGTGTTTACGTCATACTTCGCAAGCAAACGGTCTGTTTCCTTCATTCCAAAGTCCTGGCCGTTTGATGCAGCATAGGATCGTCCGCTTGTGCGTTTAATGTAGCCGTCTTTCGTCACCGTGACGATGACATCCTCTGAAGCAATCATCACTTCAAGATTGATTTTAATCTCCTGGATTTCATTTTCAATCACAGATCTTCTTTCATCAGCATACATCTTTTTGACTTTTTTCAGATCTGCTTTGATAACTTGGTATAATCTTTTTTCATTATTCAGGATTTCAAGAAGGGCTGTGATTTTTTCATCAAGCTCTTTTGCTTCATTTTGAAGCGCCGTTATATCCGTATTGGTTAATCGGTATAGCTGCAAGGAGACAATGGCTTCTGCCTGAAGCTCTGTAAACTGAAATTTAGAAATTAAGTTATCTTTAGCATCCCGCTTGTCTTTTGAAGCACGGATTGTCGCAATTACTTCATCAAGAATCGATAAAGCCTTGATTAATCCTTCAACAATATGCTGTCTCTCGCGTGCTTTTTGCAAGTCATAGTTGGAACGGTTAGTAATGACTTCTTTTTGGTGTGCAATATACGCATCTAAGATTGTCGGAAGCGTCATTAACGTCGGCCTTCTGTTATGAATGGCAACCATATTGAAATTGTAAGGCACCTGCAAATCACTGTTTTTATAGAGATAGTTCAGGATGCCTTGTGCATCTGCTTCCTTCTTCAGCTCAACCACGATCCGCATGCCTGTGCGGTCTGTTTCATCACGGACTTCTGCAATACCATCAAGCTTCCGTTCAATTCTGAACTCATCCATCCGTTTAACAAGATTGGCTTTATTCACTTCAAAAGGGATTTCTGTAATGACAATTTGCTGCTTTCCGCCTCTGATGCTTTCTATTTCTGCTTTGCCTCTAATGATGATCTTGCCTTTTCCTGTTTCGTAGGCCTTCTTAATGCCTTCGATTCCCTGAATGATTCCACCAGTCGGAAAATCAGGACCATTAATCACCGTCATTAGCTCATCAACCGAACAGTTCGGCTGATCAATCCTTTTCATGACAGCGTCGATCACTTCACCGAAGTGATGAGGAGGAATATCCGTCGCATAGCCTGCTGAAATCCCGGTTGAGCCGTTTACGAGCAAATTCGGGTACATGGCAGGCAGGACGAGAGGTTCCTGGCTGGTATCATCAAAGTTTGGCACAAATTCAACCGTACGTCTATCAATATCACGGAGAAGTTCCGAAGCAATCGGAGAAAGCCTTGCTTCTGTGTAACGCATCGCAGCTGGAGGATCTCCGTCGTTGCTTCCGTTGTTTCCGTGCATTTCAATCAGGAGATTCCGGACCTTCCAATCCTGGCTCATCCTCACCATGGCGTCATATACGGATGTATCTCCATGAGGATGGTAGTTGCCGATTACATTACCGACTGTTTTTGCTGATTTGCGGAAGTTTTTGTCATTCGTATTTCCATCCACATGCATTGCATAAAGGATTCTGCGCTGAACAGGCTTAAGCCCGTCGCGTGCATCAGGCAATGCTCTGTCTTGAATAATGTATTTACTGTAACGCCCAAAACGGTCACCTATCACATCTTCAAGAGGGAGATCGCGAAATTTTTCTGGCTGTGTCATTTAGTTATTCCTCCTCTGCGACGGATAAGTTCTCGTTTTCTAAGATGTTGGTTTCTTCATCTAAGCCAAATGCTACATTGCTTTCTATCCATTTCCGTCTAGGCTCAACTTTGTCACCCATCAATGTTGTGACGCGTCTCTCAGCACGTGCGGCATCGTCAATGCGGACACGGATTAATGTTCTAGTCTCCGGATCCATTGTCGTTTCCCACAGCTGATCTGCGTTCATTTCTCCAAGACCTTTGTAGCGCTGAATCATATAGCCTTTTCCAACTTTCTTTAGAACATCCTGAAGCTCTTCATCTGACCAGGCATATTCCACGACCGCTTTTTTTCCTGTTCCTTTGCTGACTTTGTATAAAGGCGGCAGAGCGATAAAAACTTTTCCTGCTTCAATGAGCGGCTTCATATAGCGGTAAAAGAAAGTCAAAATAAGAACTTGAATATGCGCTCCGTCTGTATCAGCATCTGTCATGATAATGACTTTATCGTAATTGCAATCTTCAACATTAAAATCGGCTCCGACACCTGCTCCGATGGCATGAATGATTGTATTAATCTCTTCATTTTTAAAAATGTCTGCAAGCTTTGCTTTTTCTGTGTTAATGACTTTTCCGCGCAATGGAAGAACTGCCTGAAAGCGTCTGTCCCGTCCCTGTTTCGCTGAACCGCCGGCAGAATCACCCTCAACCAGATAAATTTCATTTCTTTGAGGATTTCTGGATTGTGCAGGGGTAAGTTTTCCGCTGAGCGTGGCCTCAGAACGTTTTCTTTTCTTTCCGCTTCTTGCTTCCTCGCGGGCTTTCCGGGCTGCTTCCCGTGCCTGGAAAGCTTTTATCGCTTTTCTGACAAGCAGCGTGCTTGTCTCCGGGTTTTCCTCTAAAAAGTAAGCAAGATTTTCCGATACGACAGAATCAACTGCAGATCTTGCCTCACTTGTGCCGAGCTTTCCCTTGGTCTGCCCTTCAAATTGCAGAAGCTCTTCAGGGATCCGGACGGAAATGATCGCTGAAAGTCCTTCTCGTATATCTGATCCATCCAGATTTTTATCTTTTTCTTTTAAAATGCCGACTTTTCTTGCGTATTCATTAAATGCACGGGTCATGGCCGTTTTGGAACCAGATTCATGTGTTCCGCCGTCTTTTGTCCGGACGTTATTTACAAACGATAGGATATTCTCTGAGTATCCATCGTTAAATTGAAAAGCGAATTCAACTTCAATGCTGTTTTGTATCCCTTCAAAGGAGACAACATTGTGCAGGGAATCCTTTTCTTCATTCAAATAGGAGACAAACGCTTCGATCCCTGTTTCGTAGTGGTAAACGTCTTTAGTCTGATTCCGTTCATCAATCAGCTCAATTTTTAAGCCTTTTAAAAGAAAAGCGGATTCCCTTAAGCGCTCACTTAATGTCTCAGCGTTATATGTTGTGGTGCTGAATATGGCTGGATCAGGCTTGAAATGAATGATTGTGCCTGTTTTACCCGACTTCCCGATTTTCTCTAGAGTTGTTGCAGGTTTACCGCCATTTTCAAATCGCTGTTCATAGACATATCCATCGCGATGAATGGTGACGACAACCCATTCAGACAGTGCGTTAACTACAGAGGCGCCAACGCCATGGAGCCCGCCGCTTGTTTTATATCCGCCTTGGCCGAATTTCCCTCCGGCATGCAGGACTGTCATAATGACTTCTGCTGTCGGTTTACCGAGCTTGTGCATCCCTGTTGGCATTCCGCGCCCTTTGTCCTGAACAGACACACTATTATCTTTATGTATTTTAACGATTATGTGATCACCAAATCCGCCTAATGCTTCATCAACGGAATTATCAACGATTTCATAGACGAGGTGATGCAAGCCTCTCGCATCAGTGCTGCCGATATACATACCCGGTCTTTTCCGCACTGCTTCTAATCCTTCTAATACTTGAATCGCATCATCATTGTAATCAAACTGCTGCTGCTTACCCAAACGATTTAAGCTCCTTTCAAAAAAACAAATGTCACGTCAGACATTGCTATACATTAAGAACGTATGTTTCTATATCATATCCTACCATCAGGCAACGTGACAAGCCCTGCACCTTTACTCTTTTTCAAGTTTACCATTGTTTAGAAAAAGTAGCGTATAAAAATAAATACCTAGCTATATTTTATCTGTTGCTAAAAATTTCGCAAACTAAATCTTAGCAGATGCACGCTGAAATTGAAAATATTTTGGAAAAATGTTGAAAATACTCCCTTTTAGACATAACATTATGATATATCAGATTGATACATCAATCCATAAAGAGGCCTCTCATTGTCGATTGAACACTCTATTTTAGCCGTCATTAGTACTCCCGCTTCAGGATACGAAATAAAAAGTGAATTTGAGACCAAAGCGTCAAGTCTTTTTTGGGGAATAACTATGGGAGCATCTATCCCAAGCTTAAAAACCTGGAGGAGAATGGCTACATTTACTCTGTTTTAAAAGAACAAGGCGGCCGGCAGAAAAAGCAATATGAATTGACGAAAAAAGGCTGGACCGAACTTGAAAACTGGCTGTCGGAAGCCCTGTCCTATCCATCTGTGAATGATGAATTATTTATGAAATGGGCAGCCTGGCATACGGAAATTGACGAAAATCTCCTAGTATCCCATCTAGAAAAAAGGAAAACAGAAAGTACGGAGCTCCTTCAATACGTCCGTCATTGGCAGAAAAATGGCACTTCATTTATTTCAAGTATCGGAATGATTGGCATCCGCTATGCAGAAATGAAATTGGAAACTGAAATCCACTGGATAAATGAATCTGTTGAACAATTAAAAACGGGTGCTCTGCCGCCATCACAAGAACCCCGGAGCATGGAAAAAAAGCTTCTTGACCGGCGTAATAAATTCATGAGTTGACAGGAGGTTGTGCTGTGAAAGCAGGTCTATTTAAACCTTTGAAAGTCCCCGCTTATCGCTCTTTATTTGGTGCACAGGTCTTTTCCGACCTTGGCAATTGGCTCGATTTTATCGCACTGCAGGTCATCATCGCCTATCACTGGCATCATGGAGAGGGAGCGATTGCGGCATTAATTACAATTATGGCCCTTCCTTGGGTCCTTATTGGACCTTTTGCAAGCGTCTTTGTTGACCACCTGCCGAAAAAGAAGGTCATGTTAATCTGTTTGCTTTTTCGGCTTGTATTTGTTATCGGATTATTTTTTTCTCCCAGCCTCCATATTCTCTTGCTGTTTGTTTTGCTGAAAGGAATTGCAGCTGCTCTTTATGATCCTGCACGTCAAAGTGCAATTCGGATGACCGTTTCCGAAGAACAGCTTCCTGAAGCAGTTACCCTGAGCACTCTTTCAGTCAATTCAATGAAAATTATCGGGCCGTCTTTAGGCGGATTACTGATTGCTTTGTACGGTGTTAGAAGTCCTTTTATTGCTGAAATCATTGGCTTTGCTGCGGCTATTGGATTTTTGGCCTTTCTTCCTGAGCTTAAAACAGAAGCTGTCCATAACGAGAAAGAAAAAAAGTCATATTTGCATGAACTTAAAGAAGGAATATCGCATATTAACAGGACTGCTCTGTTAAGAGCATCTATTCTTTTTGCTTCCCTTTCTTTTTTTATTATTTTTTTGTATGACGGGCTTTTTATCTTCATCATTCAAAAACTGGGGTTTGATGATGGCAGCTTCGGTGTTGTCATGAGTGCAGTAGGATTTGGCAGCGTTATCGGCTCCCTTATTATAGGGCAATGGACTGCATGGAAGAACCGTTCACTACGCTTTATGGCAATAGCTACACTCTTTAGCGGCATATTCATTGTCATGACAGGTCTGGGAGGATTAAAGGTATTTGTACTGGATCATTGGGTTTGGTTTACAAGTGCGTTCATGCTTGGCCTGCTCGGTTCAGTCTCTTCGATTCCTTTTGGTTATTTGCTTCAGTCTGAAACGCCGAAAGAACTGATGGGAAGGGTTTCTGCTGCAGCCATGGCTTTGCAGACACTTGCTATGCTTTCTGCTCCAACAGCGGGAGCAATTATCGCCAATTGGATAGGCTCAGCCAGTGTACTAGTGTATGCAGGTGCTGCGACGATTGTTTTAGGGGCATTGGCCGCGATATACAAACCATCATCTTCTTCAAAGAATTCTGGCATAAGAAAATCACAGGGTTATCCCCTGTGATTTTCATTTTGTTAAAGCGTGTTCTACTTTAATGCATCGGTCCATGATAACCGTGAAGCCTTTATCTTTTAATAAATGATAAGCATCCTCATTTACAAGACCTAATTGAGCCCAGAAAACGTCTGCATCAATCTCTAAAAACTCCTCTGCAACAGGGAGCAAATGCTCTGACCTGCGAAATACATTCACAATGTCAATATGACCGTCAATATCTTTTAAAGAGCCCACTGCTTTCACACCAAGCGCTTCTTTGATTGTCGGATTCACCGGAATAATTTCATATCCTGCATCCTGCATCGCTTTACTGACCATGTAAGAAGTGCGCTCAGGCTGATCCGACAGGCCCACGACAGCGATTCGTTTGCTCTTTTTTAATATTTTTCCAATTTTTTCTCTCGATGGGATGGATATACTCATAGTAAAAACTCCTTCTGTATGATTTTTTTTCGTTTCTATTTTATGACGTAGTCTTAAGTGCTAGTTACATGATAAAATAGTTTTATTCAATTATAAACTAAGGAGAGCGGATTCATTGATTATTGCAGCCATTATTATTTTAGCTTATTTACTCGGTTCCATTCCATCTGGCCTAATCGTCGGGAAAGTGGGTTACGGAATTGACATCCGTGAACATGGGAGCGGGAATCTGGGAGGAACGAATACATTCCGCACTCTTGGTGTAAAAGCAGGACTGCTTGTGACCATCGCGGATATTCTAAAAGGAACGCTTGCAGCATCCCTCCCATTCTTTTTTGGTTTAGAGAACGTGCATCCGCTGCTGATCGGAATCTTCGCTGTCATTGGCCATACGTACCCGCTGTTTGCCAATTTCAAAGGCGGAAAGGCAGTTGCTACCTCAGGAGGCATTCTCTTGTTCTCTGCACCGCTGATGTTCATAACGATGCTCGCTGTCTTCTTCCTGTTCTTATACTTAACAAAATATGTATCACTGTCATCCATGCTCACTGGCATCTATGCAATCATTTTCAGCATTTTCATCGGTGATCCGGTATTAATTGCAGTTGTCAGCATTCTGTCCCTGTTTGTTATATACCGTCATCGTGCCAATATTAAACGTATAAGAGATAAAACAGAACCGAAAGTAAAATGGATTTAAAGCTGTCCCCGGGCAGCTTTTTTCATGTTTTGTGCAATCTAAATAGGATTTCCTTTTTTTATCCTATCGTTTATGATAGTAAAAAAGAATCCTTATAGGAGAATACAACATGATGAAGAAATGGATTATCTCAGCTTTCGTTTTGCTGGCCGCAATCGGTACAGCATTCTTTCTTTTTGCAAATCCGAAAGAAGAGACAGAACACCCTGTGAAAGCGCATTCTGGAATGAATGTGAATCAGCCGCCCAAATCATTTAAATCAACCGTTACACTCTCGGCAATCGGAGATATATTAATTCACGGGCGTGTATACAATGATGCAAAAACAGAAAGCGGTTCTTATGATTTCAAACCAATGTTAAAAGATGTAAAACCTTTGATTGGCAAGAGCGACATTACATTTGCTAATCAGGAAACAATGATTGGCGGAACTGAAATTGGCTTGTCCACTTACCCTTCATTTAACAGCCCATTTGAGGTTGTAGATGCTTTTCAGGATGCAGGTGTTGACATAGCTGGTATTGCCAACAATCACACGCTTGACCGCGGCGAAAAAGCCATATTGAATGCTACTGACCGTTATGATGAAATCGGAATGCCTTATGTTGGCGGCTACCGAAACAGCCAAGATGCAGATACACCCCGGGTCATTAATAAAAATGGCGTGAAATTAGGGTTTTTGGCTTATACATACGGAACAAACGGCATTCCAGTTCCTGAAGGAAAACCTCATCTCGTAAACTTAATTGATAAACCGAAAATGATAAAAGATATTGAGGAAATGAAAAAGCTGTCAGATGCCGTCATCGTAAGCATGCATTGGGGAGTAGAATATATCCGGCTTCCAAACGAGGAGCAGCAGGAGCTTGCACAGTTCCTGGCTGATCAGGGTGTTCACTTGGTCATTGGTCATCACCCGCATGTCCTTCAGCCCATGGAATGGGTAAAAGGAAAAAATGGAAATAACACATTTGTCATCTATTCTTTAGGAAACTTCTTATCAGGTCAAGTTGGTGAATACAAAGAAATCGGCGGTATTTTCTCCATAAATCTTACGAAAAAACTTACCGATGGAACTAAAACAATGGAGCTGACAGACCCAGGCTTCGTTCCGACGATTGTCGTCAGTCAAAACAACCGGGCCTATCGTGTAAAAGAGCTGAAAAATGTTGATCAGACTCAAAATAAAGCGATCCAAGAGCATATGTTTCAGAATTTAAAATAAGAAAGTTATAAGAAATTTGCTTCGTTCTGTTTTTGATTTGTCTTTTCGTGGTATCGTATGAGAGAAGGAGTGATACTCAGGATGAACATACATATTAGTGACAAAGCGGCAGAGTGGTATCAAAGTGAAATGAATGTTGCAAGCGGAGATTCGTTTCGATTTTTTGTCCGATACGGAGGCAGCAGCACCATTCAAAAGGGTTTTTCTTTAGGTGTAGTGAAAGATCAGCCAAAGCAAATGGGTGCAAAAACAGAAAAAAACGGCATTACCTTCTTTATTGAAGAAAGTGACATTTGGTATTTCGATCAAAATGACTTGGTCATTGGCTTTGACGAAGAAAAAGGGGAACCCGTTTTTGATTATAAAAAAACCGCAGATGAATAATCTGCGGTTTTTTAACGTAAACGGAAACGTTCGATGTGGTCCATTAAATTATGTGCTTCCAAGACTTTGAGCTGTACCTCTCCCATCAAGTCAAAATGCGGATATTCCTTGTCATGATGAATCCACTCTTTCCTTAATCCAAACGCTTCTCCCCACTCGATGAGCTTTGGTAAATTAGAGCAGCCTGCCTTTGTAACAGCGTGTGAAGCAGGAAATCTTGGATCTGTCCAAAAATGGGTCAGAAATGCAAGCTCTCCTTTTGCTATCTTCACTTTCCAATCAGCCAGTTCCTTGCGTTTTATTCCAAATGCCACAGAAATCCCTACTTTTTCGCTTTTTCATATGCCGCGTGCCATTCCGGATATTTTTTGCGGATTTGTATCGGTTTGAAATTTTCTTTTTTGACACACACATGGTTTGAAACTGCCTGAAGTGCTAGCTCTCCGTCAGGTGTGTACATTTCGTAGCCGTATGCGACTTTAAAGCCATTATATTCTTCTATCCAAGTATGTACTTTAACGGTTTCACCGTATTTCATCGGTTTTTTGTACTGAACCTGGAGATCAATGACTGGAGATATAATCCCTTCTTTTTCCATATCTGCATAGGAAAAGCCCAGATCCTGAATCAGCTGTGTTCTGCCCACTTCCATCCATACTAAATAATTGGCATGATAAACAACACCCATTTGATCCGTTTCTGCGTACCTTACTTCTATCTCTTTTTTTGAAACAAGCATATGTGTTCCCTCTCCTTATGAAGCATCCAAATTTAGGACAACGAATAAATATTATCATACCATATGCTGTCATTTGCAACAAAAGATAAAGGATGCCCCTGTATAAGAGGGACATCCTTAATAATTTTTTTAGTTATTTATAGCCATTCTCGCGTGCAGATGCTTCATCACTGATTTCAGAACGGAAGGCTTCAAGACTTTCTTCACGGCGGTGGTTTTTAGCTTCAATGCGGGCTCTTTCTTCGCCACTTGAAAACTCTGCCGTTTCCTGTGCTTTTTCTATATTTTCGATCGTGTTTTGAACCATATCCTGCAGCTTTTCAACATTATCTGAACGATCATCTGGATTTGATTTATAACCCATGTGAACACATCCTTTACTAAGTTTGATTAAAAAAAGAATAAATGCAAACAGTCAATAAGTTTACATAATATTATTATGGAAACTTATTTTACACTACTCACCTTTTGTTTGCATTACCTGTGGATGTTCATTCGATTTATTTTGCATTTTTTTCCCTTTATTTCCGCCAAACCCTCTGGATTTTGTTCCAATGTGATTTGGAGTGAAATGGCTTTGTTTATCATTTGAATTTGTCATGTTCTCTCGCCTCCTCACCATTATCTTCTCCAGTTAAGGGGCAAACATGACAACCAAGTGTTGGATTTAGCTGAGCTTATCGAACAGACGCTGCTCCACTCTCTCTTCAAGCCGGTTTAAAGCTTCCTGATCCTTCAGCAGTTCCTTCTTATTTTCAAGAACTAACTCTTCAAACGTCATCTTTTTTATTTTTCTCAAGCTGGACACCTCCATACGTATTAAATTCAGTTTTGCCATAAACAAGAAAAATAGTACAAGTTTTTAGAAAAAACAAAAAAAGACTGCTTAGTTTACCTAAACAGTCTTTAAAAGTTAGATTTCAAGCAGTTTCTCCATTGTTTCCTGTGTCATCGCACCGCGGGATATATTTAAGATTTTTCCTTCTTCATCGAGAAAATAAGTTGTCGGATACGAATAAACTTCGTATTGAACACTTACTCTTCCATCCTTATCCAAAGCTACAGGAAAGGTCAGATTCCGTTTTGAAATAAATGTTTCAACATCTTCCCTGCTTTTTTCAGCATTTGTCATGTTAACTGCAAGAACAACCAATTCATCAGGGTGCTCATTTTGCAGCTTCTGCATTTCCGGCATTTCCGCTTCGCATGGCGGACACCAAGTAGCCCAGAAATTGATCATCACTTTTTTGCCTTTTACGTCTTCTAAATTAACTTTTTCTCCGTTTAGCATCTCAAGTTCAAATTCTGGTGGCTTATTTCCTATCTCAAGCCCTTCTTTTGGTTCTTTAGGCAGGATCGCAAACCAGACTGCATAGCCCGCCAAAAACACAAGCAGACAAATGGCAAGTATTCGTTTCAATTTCATTTCCCCCTTGCTGCATATCCCTAATATCTCATTTATATGTAAGGAAGATGGTATTAGGACAACCACCTATTTACGTTCTATTTTATTAAATCATCTCTTATTAAAAAGGACAATAAAACCACGCAAAAAAAGGACGGAAACTCCGTCCTTTTCACAATTTAGCCTTTTATTTTTTCGCGTAAGACCATTTGAAGGATGCCGCCATGGCGGTAGTAGTCGACTTCAACATCACTGTCAAAGCGTACAAGCACTTCAAATTCTTTTACACTGCCTTCTTCATCAGTTGCTCTTACTTTCACATGGTCGCGAGGTTTAACTGCTTCATCAATCAGAACCTCAATTGTTTCTTTACCTGTTAAGCCAAGAACCTCAGCACTTTCTCCTTGCTTGAACTGCAGAGGTAGAACGCCCATGAACACTAGGTTGCTTCTGTGAATACGCTCAAAGCTCTCAGCAATAACTGTTTTGATGCCCAAAAGGTTTGTGCCTTTTGCTGCCCAGTCACGTGAGCTTCCCATACCATAGTCTTTGCCAGCAAGAACGACAAGACCAGTTCCGTCTTGTTTGTACTTCATGCAAGCGTCATAGATGGAAGTCACTTCACCTGTTGGCCAATATGTTGTATAGCCGCCTTCTGTTCCAGGTGCTACTTGGTTTTTAATACGGATATTTGCAAATGTTCCGCGCATCATAACTTCATGATTTCCGCGGCGTGAACCATATGAGTTAAATTCTCTCGGGCTGACGCCTTTTTCCTGAAGGTAGCGTCCTGCAGGAGTATCTTTTCCGATTGAACCGGCTGGCGAAATATGGTCTGTTGTAACAGAATCGCCGAATTTTGCAACGACGCGCAAATTCGTAAGCGGCTCAACAAGACCCGGCTCTGGATTTAAGTTTTCAAAGAATGGAGGGTTTTGAATATAAGTGGAATCCTGATCCCACTGATACAATGCCTCATCTGTTGTCTGTATTGCATTCCAGCGCTCGTTATCATCAAATACTCTGCCATATTCCTGGCGGAAGAGCTCAGGTGTTACTGTTTGTTTTACGATCTCATTGATTTCGTCCATTGATGGCCAGATATCGTTAAAGAATACATCATTGCCATCCTTATCTTTACCTAATGAGTCATTTTTAAGATCAATATTCACTGTACCAGCTAAAGCATAGGCTACAACCAGCGGCGGTGAAGCCAGATAGTTTCCTTTTACTAGCGGATGAATTCTTCCTTCAAAGTTGCGGTTACCTGAAAGAACAGATGTAACAAGCAAGTCGTTTTCAGCAACTGCTTTTTCAATCTCTTCTGCAAGAGGACCGGAGTTCCCGATGCATGTTGTACATCCATAACCGACTACATTGAAGCCTAGTTGGTTCATATAAGGAAGCAATCCTGAGTTCTCAAGGTAGCCTGTTACAACTTTTGAACCTGGAGCTAAAGAAGTTTTAACATATGCAGGAACTTTCATGCCTTTTTCGATTGCTTTTTTAGCTACTAAACCAGCTCCAACCAATACATATGGGTTAGAAGTGTTTGTGCAGCTTGTAATCGCGGCAATGGCAATAGCTCCTGTTTTCATTTTTGTTTCTTCACCGTTTGCAAGAATAACGCTGATTTCTTTTTTAGCTTCTGCTGCTTCTAAACCAAAGCCCTGGTTGCCGCTTGGAGCAGCAAGAGCTGTCTGGAAAGATTTCTGCATAGCTGATAGAGGAATTAAGTCCTGAGGACGCTTAGGTCCTGAAAGATTTGCTTCAATCTCAGCAAGATCAATTTCAACAACAGATGTGTATACCGGCTCATCATCTGGTGAGAAGAATAGTTCGTTGGCTTTGCAGTATGCTTCAACAACATCTACAAGCTCCTGGTCACGGCCAGTTAACTTCATGTACTCCAATGCCTCATCGTCTACCGGGAAGAATCCGCAAGTTGCGCCGTATTCTGGTGCCATGTTGGCAATTGTTGCACGGTCTGCAAGCGGCAGCTGCGGTACACCAGGTCCGAAGAATTCAACAAACTTGCCTACAACGCCTTTTTGACGAAGAACTTGTGTTACTTTAAGGGCAAGGTCTGTTGCCGTTGTGCCGTTTGGCATTTGGCCAGTCAATTTTACTCCGATTACTTCAGGAACCGGGAAATATGATGGCTGTCCAAGCATTCCAGCTTCAGCCTCAATACCGCCGACACCCCATCCTAATACGCCGATGCCGTTGATCATAGTTGTATGTGAATCCGTTCCTACAAGTGAATCTGGGTATGTTTCAAATGTTCCGTCCGCGCCTTCTACTGCATGAACAACGTTAGCCAGGTACTCTAGGTTTACCTGGTGAACGATTCCAGTTGCAGGAGGTACTGCGCGATAATTATTAAACGCTTTCTTTGCCCAGCTCAAAAATTTATAGCGCTCAGCGTTGCGTTCGAACTCAAGTTCCATATTGAATTGAAGGGAATCCGTTGTTCCTGCTTTATCAACCTGTACAGAGTGGTCGATTACCAAGTCCACTGTGATTTCAGGATTAATGACATCAGGATTACCGCCGATGTCTGCCATTGCTTTACGGAGCGAAGCAAGGTCTACTACAGCCGGAACGCCTGTGAAATCCTGAAGAATAACACGTGATGGCTTAAATGGCACATCAAGTTCTTTTTGCTCTGCAGTTCCCCATTTTGCCAAATTTTCGACATGCTCTTTTGTGATGACTCTTCCATCTACTTGTCTCAGAACTGATTCAAGCAGAACTTTAATTGAGTATGGCAATTTTGAAACATTGCCGACTCCTGCATCTTCTAATGCTTTTAATGAGTAATAGTTGTATGTTTTTCCGCCTACTGTAAAACTTTTACGCGCTTGGAAAACATCGTGATGTGATAATTGCTGTTGTTTCGTCATATGTTTTCTCCCCTTTTAAATCAAAATCGAAGTGTGTCGAAACCTCGGTCTCTCCCACCAAATTATTCGCACAATTTCATCTTAATACATGTTTTAACATAAGTAAATAACAATGCTGTTATCAAACTACATAAGTAGTTCTTATAGTTGAAAGCTTCAGTACTTTTTTAATATATAGAATTGTAAACGCGCACATCATTTTCTTTAAAAAACACACACTATATCCACGGGGGTGAAAGAGAATGGCAAAACGCAAAGCAAACCATGTCATAGAAGGCATGAACGCTGCTTCAGCACAAGGAAAAGGGACAGGATATAATGAGGAATTTTCGAATGAGCCTCTAACTGCAGCCCAAAAGCAGAATAATAAAAAACGCAAAAAAAATCAGTAATCAAAAAACGACGGAATTCCCGTCGTTTTTTAACTTATTGATTCTCAATATTCACCTCTGCAACAATTCTTGAGAGATCTTTTCTGTATTGCTCTAATGTTGCACGCTGTGTTTCTGAGGCCACTTCAAGTGCATTGTTAATTTGTTCATATGCTTCATTCACTTCTTCTTTTAAGTGGCTAAGCTGAATGCCGTAATCTGAGCTGTCAGCGGATAGCTGCTGGTACATATTTTCCGCCTGAGCAGTTCCTTGCTGGGCAGCCTGAAAAGCCTGCTGTTTGTCTTTATGGTATGGCATATAATTCCCTCCTGTAATGTGCTATATGTAGCTTATTGTGGGATATAAATGGTCATATTATACAGGCTTTAATTTGTATGATTGCATCTTAAAAGTTTCATCCTAATTAGAAAGGATGGTGAAAAAACATGACCAATAAAAATGATAGTAAAGATATGCGCAAGAATGCACCTAAAGGCAATAATCCGGGTCAGCCTGAACCTTTAAGCGGATCTAAAAAAGTGAAGAACCGCAATCATACCCGCCAAAAACATAACTCTCACCACGACATGTAATCAATAATATGAACGGCTCTGCTTCAGGCATCCGTTCATCTATTTTTTATTTTTTTGGCTAAGCATTATCGTTCCTGACAGATAATAAAATATTTTATACAGTTTTTCATCCCCTCAAGCTCAATTATCTTGTGCATAATCATCCGCCAGAAAAAAGTATGACCCTTTCATTATTATTACTCTTCTATATTTCATTTACTTTCATTCACGCAATGTTTATGAACTGAATATGATTTAAGTAGTATGGTTTTTGGAGGTCAATTTTAGATGGATAAAAAAAAACGTTCAAAGCCATCTGATCTAAGCTGTATTGAAGACTGGATGAATCAATTTTTCACAGATCCATTCTCAGCTCTGCTTGATTACCATTCTTTCCGTGTGGATTTATTTGAAACAAGTGATGAATATATTGTAGAAGCAGAATTCACAAATATAAATCCAGAAGATATAAAAATAGTAACCAATCAAGAAACGTTAATCATCTCGGCCCATCCTTCTCTATCTGCAAATGAAGATAAAGATCAGCTGGAAAGATCCATTCTTCTTCCTTTTTCACTTGAGAAAAAAATGATAGAAGCCTTTTTTTCAAATGATATTCTGGAAGTAAAAATATGCAAAGAAGGCAGCTGTGCCCGCAACGGATGTCACATTCCTGTCCAATTTACAAATTAAAGCAAGATTTTGTCTTGCTTTTTGTTTTGGCTAAATTTCTTTATAGCCATGCCTGAGCAAAATCAGGAGCAAGCCTTTTTCTTTCTGTTTAGGTAATGGTTTAGACAAGTCCTTTTCAATTGTCATATAAGTATTGAGAAGGAGCGTGGAAGGTTTGGGTGTATTTATTAAAAATCTCGTCATTCATGAAATTACAGGCGGAGTAGTGAATTTTGGGAATTCCATTCATACAGGGTCAAATGAAACAAGTAAGACTGTTCAGGATTCAGAGCAGGAAACGAGCGAAACGGCACCTATAAAGATGCCGCCGCTAAGAGTCCGATTCTTTTTTTAAGCCAGTTTTCTTCGGCTGGTGGGTTTGAACATTTATTTCAATTTTATTAATCACCTTGTTACCGCAGCGATTGCATAATTGGTCTTGGTTTAAAAGCAGCATACAATTTGTACAATAATACTTCTCCATGTCTAAGCCTCCTATAGATCAATATATGATGGGGAGACTTGAAAGTTTCATATTAAAAACTGTACTTGTTCTGAAAAACCTCTTTTTATCATATTTTCTCCTAAATATATAAAAAGGGGTTTTCTTATGGCTTATTACGGTTCAAAAGGATGGTATGTTAAAAAACGAGAGAAATGGGGATCACTAAACACCCAACTGAAAGACGGAAATTAAAATTGTATAAAACCTTCGTTCTCCGCAACCTTTATTTCCAATTCACTCAAGAAATGGATGAAACTTCCTGACGTAGGGAAGTTTCTTTTATGGGTATATAGAACTATAAAATCAAATAAATTTAAAAAAAATTTACATTAATAAGGTAAATAATTCTTTTTTATAGTCGTTTTTAATCATATAATGAATAAGAAACTGCTGAAAGAGGAGGAGTGTTTATGACGTTACTGTATGAAATTCTGTATCTTCCCACAAATTCCGGGACAATCCGTATTGACCTCTCTTACAAACGCTCTTTTTATATTGCACATGCAGAGCTGCTGGGACACCTCTCATCAGGCAAAGACCGAAATAAGCGCAAAGCGGTAAAAAAATCCTTGCTGGAGCTCTCAAAACAGGTCCAGTCCGGATAAGACAACTTTTCAACCCCCATTTCGTGGTGTATAATAGAGGCAGATTGCAGGCTGGATCGGGGGTTTGAAAGATGTTAGACGGCTGGTTCCTATGGTTTATTCTTTTCTGGGTCGTTTTTTTGGCAGGAATGCTTGGAATAGGCGGTTTTTTTATGTTCCGCAAATTTTTAAAGCGTTTACCAAAAGAGGATGGAAAATCGGACCTGGATTGGGAAGATTATTACATACAGCAAACAAGGCACCTATGGGATTCAAGGCAGAAAGAGCTTTTAGAAGACCTTGTAGAACCTGTGCCTGAATTATTCAGAGATGTCGCAAGAGCTAAAATTGCAGGCAAAATCGGGGAGATTGCATTAAAGGAAAATGCAGACCGAATCACTCAGGACTTGGTGATTCGCGGTTATATTACAGCTACTCCTAAACGAGATCATAAATTCCTGTTAAAAAGACTTAAGGAAAAAGAAATCGATCATACACCATACAGAGCTTTATTCTAAGGAAAGCACAAGCGCCTTATTACGCAGGCATGACAGAGCCGTTCTGACCGAAGAGTTATGCGCTGGAGCTGAACATCAATGTGCAAAATTTTATCCTTCTCTATCATTGAAAAACCCACCAGATCTCCTGGTGGGTTTTTCATGTAGCCTGAATATTTGGCGGGTTGAGCTGATTTTCGAGTTTCCGATAGGAAAGATACATGGCAATTCGCCATGGGACAATCATTCCAAACGCAAGGATCCAGAACATTCCGCTTAGTTCACCTACGTCTATCGTATTGCTCAAGTAAAATTTTAAAACGATTCGGATTATCAGCAGTCCGATTAATATAAACGCAAAAGCCTTTGACCTTTTCAAATAAATCTTGTCTTCTTTTACTTCAAATGTTGAAGTTTTGATTAAAAAGATAGAGAAAATACATCCAAGCGTGATCGCTTCCATAAATTCAAACGGAGTCACACGGAACATAGGGTGCAAAAACATCAATGCACCAGTGCTCATAAAGATTGGCGGCAAGATAATCTTTTTGGCACTAGCAGGCTTTTTAGAAGCTCTCTTGCGTATCATCATGACACCTAATGCCATCACGATTGCAATAATTGTTGAGAAAATGACCAATATGATCAATCCTTTTCACGGAGTTACTTATATTATAATACAGTTTAGTCATAAATAAAAAACCATCTTGTCAAATATCCGAAGGTTCTTTGATATTATCAGAGAGTTTATCCCAAAACACGATTTATGGCGTCGTACACTCTTGTTTCATCAAAAGGCTTTATGATAAAGTCCTTCGCTCCGTCTTCAATAGCTTCAACGACCATTTTCTGCTGCCCCATCGCTGAACACATAATAATCTTTGATTTAGGAAATTCTTTTTTAATTTCTTTTAATGCTTCGATGCCGTTCATCTCCGGCATTGTGATATCCATTGCAGCCAGGTCTGGCTGCAATGTTTGATAAAGGTAAATTGCTTCTGCTCCATTATCAGCTTCTCCTGCAATTTCATGTCCATTGCTTGTAAGTATTTTAGATAGTGTTACCCTCATAAAACTTGGCATCATCCACTATCAGTACTTTAGCTATGCAAGCTCCTCCTCACAGTCTTTCCGAAAGCAAATTCTACTATTCTATGGGTTATTATAACAAAAAAAGGAGCAAGAGGTAGTAAAATCGATCTAAAAATAAAATTTATTAGGTCTAAAATCCTGTAAACCCTCCAAACAATCTGCTGAATAAGATAATGATCTGTGTCATCCAGTCGAAAAAGAGCATGATTCCAATAAGAATCATCAGCCATCCGCCAATCTTCATGATTTTCAAATTATGTTTTCGGATCCATCCCAGCCTGCCAATAAAGAAAGCCATTACAAGAAATGGAATAGCAAAACCAAGTATATAGGCTATCATATAGATCATTGCAGAACCTGGGTTGCTGAGCGTCAAAGCGAAAACAGCTGTTAAGATTGGCCCTGTACACGGCGTCCAGCCTGCGGCAAATGCAAGTCCTATTAAAACAGAACCTAGATACCCAGACGGTCTGTTTTTTAATTCAAAGCGGTGTTCCTTCATTAAGAACTTCGGCTGGAAAACACCCACGATCACAAGTCCAAAGAAGATAATAAGAATAGCTCCCACTTGCCTGATCAATTCAGAATATCCAAAAAAGAACTCCCCAATAAAAGAACTCCCAAAACCGAGTGCGATAAAAATAATCGAGAATCCAAGTAAAAAGAACAGTGTGTGAAGAAGACTCCTCTTTTGCAGCATAGCATTTTCCGTTTTTATCTCTCCGACCGATACACCAGTTATGTATGATAAAAAGGCTGGATATAAAGGCAGGCAGCAAGGAGAGACAAAAGATAAAAAACCAGCTCCAAAGGCTATAAATAGATTCAAATCTGTCATTTGTACTGTCCTCCTCTCTTAGTTGAGTCACATTACATTTTAGCAAATACATCCAGAGAATTATATGTTTCACTATGTGACATTTTTATGTCAATTCCTTAACAACTATTCAAAGGGATTTCTTCATAGAGCTGTTACCTTTATAATAGTCATATATTAATTGGAAAAATCCTTATTTTCCCTTCGAACTATTTTCCAAATTAGGATATAATAGAAATTATTAGCAAGAGGATCGGATAGAACTTACATACAGAAAGGACAAGTTTTCGTGTCTAAACAAGAATTATTGAAACTTATTGAAAAAAAACGAGCGGAAATGATCGATATCGCAACGAAAAATGGAATTAACTCAAACGTGTCCATTCAATACAGTCAGGAACTCGATCACTTGCTGAATGAATACAATCGTTATAGCTACAGTTCAATGAAACGAATGACTTATTCTTAAAAACCATACAAAAAAGCACGCTTCTGAGCGTGCTTTTTATCATATAAAAATCCCGCAGAATTTTTATTTTGCTTGATTGTTCATCATTTTCATCATTTGATTGATTTTCTTTTGGGATGGTTTCATTCCCATTTGCAATTTGCATCATCATCATTTTTAACATTGATATATCAACGTTTTTACGCCTAATCCGAATCACTTATTCTATGATGAAAAATATACCATGTTTATTAGTACATGTCTACATTTCCTATATTATTATAGTAGGAAAGTGGTTTATCTTTTTATTTAGTTGAAATTTTAATTCATGAAAAAAGCCGACTTCTGAAGAAGCCGAACTAGTTTTACCATAGTGGTTTTTGTTCTGTTGCAACAGTTGGCGATTCCTGCATGGTTGCATAAAATACATTACCCTTATTCACATACATTGCTCTGATAAGTAAGAAGTAAAATTGACCTGTTTTTACAGGATTGAATGTGTATGTTGTCACATCTCCAACTTCAACAGTCGTCTTAACAAGTAATATCAAGGTATCCTTTTTTCTCAATAGAGACACCTGTAATATCATAGTTTCGTTGCCCCAAAACGATTTAAGATAGTATCAAACGCTTGATGATTCAATTCACCATGAGCGAATTTAAAGTCAGCATTATCATCTAATGTAATACCACCACCAACGATATGGGGATTTAATCCTTCGCCCTTCAATTGTTGACCTATAACAACAGGGATTGGATTATGGAATTTATAGAATGAATCACTAAACTTGCTTAATAATAAGTCTTCCATAGCATCAATGATATTAATGAAGTCATCAAGGTCATTTTGCATATTGAAGTACAACGCTACGCTCATAAGGTTTACCATTGTAGTTTTCTACCACCCTATTTGAAATAGTGTGTCTGTCATCTAAATATTTTTTCTTTTCAATAGTTTCCAAAATACGTTTTTGACTTGTATAATGGGATACTTCATCCACGAACCAGAAAGGATTTCCGTAGTGAACGATTTTAATATACTCTTGTATATTCATTTCCTTCTTCCTTTCATAAATAAAAAGCACCCATATCTTTATGGATGCTTTAATAATATTTGCACATTTTTTATTGTTCATTAAATATAAATTTTGAAAACTTATTACCGTATAATGTTAATTCTACTTTTTCTCTAATGTTATCTGTATCATAGCCATTTAGCCCTGCCCATGATTTTTCAATTTTCACAAGACCTAGTATCACTAATTTACCATCCACCCTCCGTAAGACCGTTCTAAATGTATTTAATTTTTAAGTATTTTATTCTTATGTTGGACTTGCTTTTGCACCTTTTTCTGCAACTTTCTTAGTGTAGTAAACAATATGTTTCAACTGTTTATTCATTTCTTCAACTTCCTAATATTCATTAGAGGACTAGAAGAAACTGCTTTATCCAAAAACTGTTCATCATCCATTGAATGGAGATACCTTTAAGTAATTGAAATATCTGAATGCCCCAACAATCTTGATAATGAATAAACATCAATTCCTTGCTGTAAGCATTGGACGGCATAGAAATGACGGAATGTATGAGGTGAAACCCTTTTACCCTCAACACCTGCTCTTTTCCCCGCTTTTTTAATTACATTGTCCAGAGCCACATGTGAAATATCATTACCTGTGTAAGATAAGAAATAATGATTTGTTGTGTCTTTGTCTTGGAAATACTCTTTCTTCATTCTTTCGTACTTGATAAGGATTCTTTTGAGTGCAGGAGATATAAAAACAATCCTCTCCTTATTTCCCTTACCATTAACCAAGATTGATGTTTCCCTTACATTATCAGTCAACCCTCTAATCTCCATTGCTCTTAATCCACAGTCAGACAAAATTGCAATGATTGCCTTGTTTCTGGTTTCTAGATAGTTCTTATAAGTAAATGCTTCAATCATGGAATAAACTTCTTTGGGAGTAAAACCCTTCAACACTTTCTTTGGTACTTGGGTGTCTCAACATTCTTTGCGATATTTCCCTTTAAATATTCTTCCTGCTCGCACCACGCAAAGAATGCCTTAATCATTTTAAACATGGACACAATTGATTGTGGTTGCAATCCATCTTTCTGTTTCACTCTTAAATATGCTTTGTAGTGATGCTTTCAATTTCTGTAATTGCTCTCTTTTCTTTTAAGAAATTCTTCAACTGCTTATACTCTTGCCTTTTGTTCTTTATAGTTTTTGCTGTAAATCCTTTTGCTTGGCAATGGCACATGTATTCCTCAAGAATATCTTCTAACAACATACAAAAAACCACCTTCCTCTGGTTTAGTTTCCATCAGAAAAAGTGGTTTCAGATTAGTTTTATGAAAGATAAAGCAAAAATAAAGAAAATATCTGATGAAAGATTCACTCTTCAACAAAAGTTAAACCAAATCTTGTCTCAGAATTTCCTTGAACAAGGGTCAAACCCTTGATATATAAGGGTTCATTACTTTTGCATTTTATTCATAGAAGACATCATTTGATTGATTTTCTTTTGGGATGGTTTCATTCCCATTTGCATCATCATCATTTTTAACATTTGCTCGTTAATTGGCGGATTTTTCTTCAAGTAACTCATCATATACTGGCGAGCAATGAAAAATCCTAGTGCTACTCCAGCAAGTAATGCCAGAACGCCTACTAGAATGACTACCCACAGATCCATCGTATTTCCTCCTTCATGTTGTCTATTTTACAGTGTACTAAACCATAGGATATTATACAACAAATACTCCATAATTTCTGCCTTTTTAGACAAATTTTCTTTCTTTTATCGGTTTTAGCCAGCCATATCGTTTAGCTTCAAAATCCATAGCTAAAAAACAGGAGTCAATTTTTCTCAGTATTTCAAAAAAGATCGCTTCCATATCAAAACTTCCAATAGAAGTGACTTCTATATATTGATCCCTTACTTGCAGCATAGCATTCCCCTGCTTCGATTCGCTGACGATTCGATGATAACCTTCAGTATGAACATAATTGTATTGGTTCATTAAACTTGATTCAATCATATTATCCATTGAATCAGCTGAAATTGATTTAGTTACATATCTTATTTGTTTGTATAAGTGATAAAATTCCTGCTGCTCAGGGCTTGTCCTGAGATATTCCTGAAAAAGATGGAACAGTTTCGCTTCTCGGCCAAAAAAGTGGTTCGCAAATTCCTCTTCTATTAAATAGACATAATAGTGCCTCATTCTTCCACCCCTCCGAAATAACTGTTATCGTCAATTATAATGGAATCAAGTATTAGAAATTTGTCTAAATAACAGAGAAATGCATCACTTTTTTTGTCGAAAAAGAGAGAACGATCAAAATCGTTCTCTCTCAGAGGTGATTATTGTTCAAGCAGCGCTTTTACTCTTGCCATTACGTTTTCAACAGTAAAGCCATACTCTTTCATAATTTTATTTCCAGGTGCAGATGCGCCGAACTGGTTAATCGCAAGAACATCGCCCTCATCTCCAGTATAGCGTTCCCAGCCCAGTGGAGCTGCCATTTCAATCGCAAGACGTTTTTTAACAGTCTTAGGTAGAACGGATTCACGGTACTCTTTTGATTGACTTTCAAATCGGTTCCATGATGGCATGCTGACAACAGCAACATCTATACCTTCTTTAAGCAGGGCATCCTGAGCTTCAACCGCAAGCCCAACTTCAGATCCTGTAGCTAATAACAAGGCATCTGCTGTTTCTTTTTTGCTTGCTGAGATCGTGTAAGCTCCCTTAGAAACGCCATCATAAGCTGTTTCAGAAGTACCTTTAATTGTTTTTAAGTTTTGTCTAGTCAGGACAAGTGCAGTTGGTGACGTTTCTGATTCTAATGCAATACGCCATGCTGCAGCAGTCTCATTACCATCTGCCGGGCGGATTACTGTTAAATTAGGCATTGCACGCAGAGATGGAAGCTGTTCAATCGGCTCATGGGTTGGTCCATCTTCCCCAACAGCAATGCTGTCATGTGTAAATACATATGTTACAGGAAGTCCCATAAGTGCAGCTAAACGGATTGCCGGACGCAGGTAATCAGAGAATACAAAGAATGTTCCTCCATATACTCGCAGGCCGCCATGCAAAGCCATACCATTTAATGCAGCACCCATTGCGAATTCACGTACGCCAAACCAAATATTACGGCCGCTGTAATCTTCTGCTGTGAAATCAGCAGCTCCTTTAATGGATGTATTGTTAGAACCCGCTAAATCCGCTGATCCTCCAAAGATATAAGGAATATTTTTTGCCAGTGCATTTAATACCTCACCAGAGGATGCACGTGATGCAAGAGCTTTTCCCTCTTCATACACCGGTACTGCCTCGCCCCAGTTTTCAAGCAATTCGCCCTTGATTCCGGCGTTCAGCTGTTTTGCAAGCTCTGGGTATTCTTTTTTATAGCTTTCGAAAAGATCATTCCATTCCTGCTCTTTCTTAGATCCGAATTGTTCAGCAGATTCCTTGAAATGAGCATAAACTTCTTCTGGAACATAAAAGTCTTCTTCAAATGTCCAAGCATAAGCTTCTTTTGTCAATTTAATTTCGTCAATCCCAAGCGGCTTGCCATGTACGTCAGACTTTCCGGACATATTTGGAGAGCCGTAGCCGATTGTTGTTTTCACTTCAATTAACGTTGGACGAGTTTCATCTTTTTTAGCGGCTTCGATTGCTTTAGAAATCTCTTCTAAATTATTGCCGTCTTCAACACGGATGACCTGCCATCCGATAGATTTGAAACGATCTTCAACATTTTCAGAGAATGATCGATCTAAGTCGCCATCAAGAGAAATATCATTTGAATCATATAAAACGACTAATTTGCCAAGCTTCAGGTGACCTGCAAGAGATGCTGCTTCAGAAGAGATACCCTCCATTAAGTCTCCATCTCCGCAAATAGCGTATGTGTAATGATCTACTACAGAATATGATTCTTTATTGTATGTATGTGCAAGATGGCGCTCTGCCATGGCCATTCCTACAGCCATGCCGATTCCCTGGCCTAATGGACCTGTCGTTGCATCAACACCAGCTGTGTGATGGAATTCAGGGTGGCCTGGAGTTTTGCTTCCCCACTGTCTGAAAGATTTTAGATCTTCCATAGATAGATCATAGCCTGACAAATGAAGCAGACTATACAGCAGCATAGATCCATGACCAGCTGATAAAACAAAACGGTCACGGTTAAACCATTCCGGGTTTTTAGGATTATGATTCATATATTGTGTCCAAAGCGAGTAAGCCATTGGAGCTGCCCCCATAGGCATTCCAGGATGTCCTGAATTTGCTTTCTCGATTGCATCGATCGATAATGTTCGAATCGTAGCAATAGATAAGTCTTGAATTGAATGTGTCATAATTTGATCATCCTTTCAGAAATAACATTCTACTTTCTTATCATAGCGGTACACACTTTATGATACAACCATTAATCATGAAATGAAATAGTGCATTAAGATGTGTAAGAAACTATTCTAATGTATTATATGCAAATTGAAAAGGAATACATCACAAATTGACGTATTCCTCTTATTAATGAAGGTTTCGCTTCTTCTCATCTTTTAGTTTTTGAGGTGTTACATCCGTACCGTTTGGGTCGAGGATCGTAACGCCTTTTAATGTATTTTTCATGGAACCGCGAAACACCTGCAGGTATTCCTGTCTCAGGCTTTGCTGTTCTTTTAGTTCTTCAGGTGACAAAGCGCTTGATTTAGCCTTTTTTGAAAGCTCATTTATTCTAGCCATTTTTTCTTTTGAAAGCATGATGGTAACTCCTTTTTGTAGATTCACTATGCTATCGTACTAAAAATGACTGTAAAAGACAACTTATTGGTCTCCTGATTGTTTTATATATTCCTGATATCTTCTATGTACCGTTGCCTTTGAAACATCATGTCCAAAGCCTCTTAAAGTAGCAGCAATTTCTGAAAAGGTCAGTTTGTTTTGTTTTAAGCGGACTATTTCTGAAACAGGAAGCTCTTTTTTGTCCTTTCCGGGGCTCCCATGAATATTAGACAGGTTATTTTGAGGCTTAAACCCGTTTTTGACCGCTCGCTGCATGCCTCTTTTGATTTTCAGATTGTGAATTTTTCTCTGATATTCTTCAACAATGCTGACGATTTCAAGTACCATGGAATCAGCTTCTGATAGCAGAAGCCTGCCGTTATGCGTGACGGAATAAAGTGTTATTCCCTCTTTAAGCAGAAAATGAATGAGTGCAATTCTGGCGTTTCCCCTCCCAAGCCTTGTTTCATCCTGGATCAGGATTGCATCTACCTGCTGATTTTTGATGCAGTCAAACAGTTCAAATATTCCGTCTCTCTCTATATCGTAGCCGCTGGCCTGCTCTTCAATCACTTTTACAATATTCATGCTGTGCTGCTCAGAAAGATTTATAAGCTCTTCCTTCTGTCTTAAAAGAGATGTTTCCTGTTCTTCTTTCACTGTGCTGACTCTGCAATAGATGATGGCGTTCAGTGTACTCACTTCCCTATTTCTTGCTGGCTATTTGATTGACCTCATAATAGGCTGTTTTCTCTATTGGTATAAAGACTTGTTCACCAGGTTTAATGACTGCTGTCTCCATGCCGTTTTTTTCCTGTACCCACTCGACAAAATCTGTCTTAGAAAGGTTATGATGATCTTTAAATTGGTCAGCAATGCTCCAGATGCTGTCCCCTTCAGTAACTTCTATATTTACGTAGTGATCCATTCTGTCTTTTTCACCAGTATAAGACAAAGCAAAGACAGCGACAATAACGACGATAAAAAATGAGAGTAAATAAGAAAATGATTCTTTCAACATAATCCCCACCTCGAAATAGAATGTTTGTTCGCACTTTTGATATTTTCAGTATAATGAGAACAAACGTTTCTGTCAACGGGTTTTTTCGAACTTATGTTTGTATGCACAGGAAAAACATGCTATAATCAACATAAATTACAGGACGCGAGGTGCAAAAGATGACAAAATTATCAAAAAGACAGCAGGATATCTTAAACTTCATCAAATTAGAAGTTCAGAAAAAAGGTTATCCGCCTTCTGTTCGCGAAATTGGCGAAGCTGTCGGCCTTGCTTCTAGTTCAACTGTACACGGCCACCTGGCCAGGCTAGAGAGCAAGGGACTAATCAGACGCGATCCAACTAAGCCCAGAGCCATTGAAATTTTAGAAGAAGAGACTTCACATATTCCTAGATCAAATGTTATTAATGTTCCGATTATCGGTAAGGTTACAGCGGGATCTCCCATAACGGCCATCGAAAATGTTGAGGAATATTTTCCGCTTCCTGATACGTTTGCAGCAGCAGATGATCAAGTATTCATGCTCGAAATTATGGGAGACAGTATGATAGAAGCAGGAATTCTGGACGGGGATATGGTTATCGTTAAACAGCAGAAGACGGCAAATAACGGTGATATCGTAGTAGCCATGACAGAAGATGATGAAGCAACAGTAAAACGTTTCTTTAAAGAAAAAGACTTCATTCGCCTCCAGCCTGAAAATTCAACTATGAATCCTATTATTCTGCGAAATGTTACGATTTTAGGGAAAGTCATTGGGGTTTACCGGAATATTCATTAAAAATCTTTGCTGAGCAGCAAAGATTTTTATTTTTGGGTTTTATGCGCTCCAGCAAGGGGAATATAATAGTTGATAAAATTTAGAAGAGGTAACCTATGAATTCCAAAATTAACTATGATGAAATAACCATTCTGCGAACGAATTGCCAATTCATTTTTCCCTTTTCATGGGCTAAGGACTGCATTCAGGAGTTAACTGAGAAGCTCTTAGCCAACGGGTTTGAATTTTTTTCAATTGATAATGTTAACCAGCAAAATATATATTACGGGGAGAGCATTGATATCCCGCATAAACGATTAAATCATTATTTTATGCCCTACATAGAACAAATCTTATTCCCTGACAAATATAAAGAAAAAGCCATAAACCGTTATTCAAAGCCTTTAAATTTGAATTGCAGACTTGAGACTGCACACAATACATTTTCTATGAAAGTTCATTCAATTGATATCTACCTTTGTCCCTTCTCTATCGGCATGGTAACGATTCGAACAGACCCTTATAATACCAATGAAGATTTCTCTTTAAGTGATGCACTGGATTTTATGGATCATTTTCGCGTTCTAGAGCCCTCAATTACAGAAGAAAAAGGTACTGTTCTCTATACTGGGGAAAAGCGTTTTGACAAGACACAGGATTTTATCTTCAAGGACCTTTGCCCTTTCATCGTCCCCTTCATAGAAAAAAGCGAGAATAATCAATCAACTTATCTGGGCAGCCTCCCTTATTTTATTGATGAAAGGATGTTCGTATCCAGTTTTTTAACGGCTGCACCTGATGATCAAATAACAAATAACGATTTATTCAGAATCGGACACATGAATGGATATAAAGAAAAAAAACAGCCATACACCTCTGCAAGCAATCAAAAGTATATCGAAAAATACGTAAATGATCATGTTTATGACAGATGGTCCCCGGATAGTTTTCATATTATCAGCGACCATACATTTACTTGCATCAGCAGAGACACAAAAAATGAAAAACTCATTGCTGAAGAAATGTATGGCCAGCTTTATTACAACATGATTTTGCACATATTTTATAAAATTGTCCTTTTAAAGCTTTCATACAGCTATTCACAGCTCTATATTGACCAAAAACAAGATAAAATGGACAAACTGATTCGATCGATCGCCAATTTTACCGCCAAATATATTTTTTCTGAAATCAGCAGCCGGACTGAAGGACAAGAGCTTTCTGTTATGATGAAAGATCGTTTTAAAATCGGAACCCTTTACAAAGAGGTAAAAAACACAATGGATAGTCTTTATCAAAACCAGGAAAAGCTTGCCAGCAAACGCCATAATTCTCTTTTGCTGATCTTAACGACCTATACCGTTATCTCCGGTATTTACGGAATGAATCTGGTGATTGAAGACTGGCGGGGAAAAATTGAGTGGAGCAAGCTTGCCGGTTATTCTGTTTTTGAATATATTTCGCTCGTTGTCGCTTTATCAGGTATTGCTGTGGGAAGTGTGCTTGCGGGGATAGCAATTATGAGACTGCTTAAAGACTACTTTGATAAGGGAAAATCTGAAAACCTCGACTGAGTAATGCCGAGGCTATTTTCTATATTACTTAATAAAAACCCCCTTCTCCACGTTCTAGTATTAATTGTTTAGCTTTTCTACTACGGTAAATGGATAGAACAGCAAAATAGTTGTTTAAAAAAGACGGTATGAATTGGAATTTCATATCGTCTTTTCTATTGTTTTGTATAATAAAGGAAAGAACATTTCGATATTCAAAAAATTAAAACTTGGTCAGTATTAACTGAACCTGAATGAATATTAAAGCAAGAAACGACTTCTAAATGTTGGAGCTCCCTTACTCGCCACCATCGTGGAGAAAAATAACTCATGCTTATCAAAATAATCGAACCAGATAATGGTTCCATCTACAAACCTTTCATCTGCTTTTTGTTCGCAAATTAGCTTTAATTCCTCTAAATGTTCATCGATTAACTTCTCAAGTAAATCAAATTTATCTAAGTAATGTGAATAGACTGTTCTTCTTCCGACGTTCGCTCGATCGGCAATATCTTGAATCGTGATGTGGTCAAAATTCTTTTCAACCATCAACTCAATAAATGCTGTCTTAATCGCCGTCTGTGGTCTACAGTTTCATCGACGATAGAATGCACCTTTTATCTTTGTGTATAAGAGTATGCCAAGATAAGTGGTTAAGGGCTTGACATAGAGCCTCTGTGGGAATGATCGGTCTTGAAAGGCTGAAGCAAATGTTTCATCATCCGAGCCTATCATACCCACTCTGTCACTTTGACCGATAATTTGCGTTTAAGAATGGCTGCGAACGTATCTATGTAGAAAAAATTACTGGCACGACAACAAAGAATAGAAATGAGCTAAAAAAGTTATTAGAAAATGTGAGACCTTGAGATACAGTGATGGTAACAAAAATAAATCGTTTGGCCAGATCGATTATTGATTTAAATAAAATTATAGAAACACTGCAAGAAAAAAAGTTCATATCTATTTTATCAAAGATATTCTATCTTTTAAGGTCAATGATACAGCAAACCCTCTAAAATCTTTATTATTCAATGTATTAGGTTCTTTTGCGCAGTTTGAGAGAGATATAATAGTTGAACGAACATCTGAAGGCAGAGAAAGAGCTATATTTAAAGGTAAACACATGGGTCATCCTTCACAACCGAGAAAGAATATAGAAGAAGCATTACGATTATATAATAGTAGAAACACGAATGGATTAAGTGTGAAAGACATTGTGAAACTCACTAGTGTTCCTAAAGCAACTTTATATGTGGAAATTAGAAAGAAACGTGCAAACAACCTAGAATAGTTGTTGCACGTTTTGAATGTCTCAAAGGTCTTTTACGAAGCCATGATGATCTAAATTCATATCATTTAATCGTTAACTCCATATCAAGGGTTATGAAATCCTGCGAATAAGCGAGTATTCGTGAGAAAATCGTATTTAACTGAGGGAGTTGAAGAAGTTCACAGATTAAAACCAGGTTATGTAAATACTCTATTGCTGCACACTTTTACTTTTGTCCCAATACCAGATTGCATAAAGAGTATCCTTATTCAATCTATGACCGCATAGTTTTAAAGTTTGTATTAGATTGCCGTTGGTATAGGATGAACTCGGGATTGATAAAAACTACTTTGGCTTCAAAAGGGAGGGTAACTCCTATATTCTGAAGCAACTGGCGAAGCAGAGATTCACTTCGGTTCAATTGGTGAAGTGGATTATTTGAACTGAACTCTAATTGCTAGACAAACCAAACAATTAGAGTGCAGTTTTTCTATGGCCAAATTTCCTTGGAATCTAAAGTAAAGGCAGTTTTAGCTTATTTAGAGAGGATCGAGTCTTTTCGAACAGTGGCCAATTCTTTAGAAATAGCCCGCCATATCGACTGCTGTTCCACACGATCTTATGCCAGAATCCCTCCATCAATGACATAATGGCTTCCTGTGATGAAAGAAGCATTATCTGAAGCTAAAAACAAAACAAGTTCTGCAATTTCATCTGGCTGAGCATAGCGCTTCATCGGTACCTTCGCCAAAGCTTTTTCTCTCACCAGTTTCGCATGCTCTGGTGCTTTGGCCTCCTCAATGGCCTGCATCATCCGGGTGTCGACATATCCAGGGCAGATTGCATTCACGCGAACCCCCATTTCTGCTGATTCTAAGGATGCTGTTTTGGTCAATCCGATCACTGCATGTTTTGAGGCAGAATAGGGAGCCAAGCCGACGGAGCCTCTTAACCCCGTAATGGATGCCATATTAATGATACTTCCTGATCTTTGCTCCATCATGATAGCCATAACATGCTTTAAACCCAAAAAGACACCTTTTATATTGACATTCAGAACCTTATCAAAATCCTCGGAAGATGTTTCTATAATAGAAGCAATCTTTCCTTCTATTCCTGCATTATTAAAGAAAACGTCAATTTTTCCGTACTTCTTCTTAATTTGCAGAACAAAATTCTCTACTTGCTCTTCACTTGTCACATCAGCAGTTTGAAGAAAATAATCCTCTAACTCCAGTTCTTTAGTAAGCGACTCTAGTGCTTGGGGATTCAAATCGACTAACGCCAGTTTCGCTCCGTGTTTGGCAAATAAATGAGCGGTCTCCTTGCCAATTCCCCCTGCAGCCCCTGTGATTAATACGACTTTTCCTGCAAAATCCATTATTCTTCCTCCTTGAGCAAAGTTTTTTCTGTTGCATGTATCAAGTCCCTATTCATTAGGAAACAGATGATGCCTCCCCTATATCAGCCAAATTGATTTTATTCTTGTTTCGATCAGGATAAACAAAGATCGTAAATAGCAATGAGATAATTAGGATGATTGAAGAGACCATCAGAAAAGAATAATTAAACCCTTGAATCACATTATCTTTTCCGGCAAATTCAATAATAAATCCGGTAGCAATCGAGCTTATAGCCGCTGCAATATTCTGAAAAGCTACGATCACCCCAGAGAGGGTGGATGTACGTTCGGGAAGCTGATGGCTCATAATGATGTGAGATGTTGTAAGGATAATGAATGAAAAGCCATGTGCCAACCCAATAGCGATAACAGCCCACACCGCTGAGTGAATGAAGAAGAGTGATCCAAAAATCAGGGCACTGGTCATCATTCCACTTCCTGTTACCCACACCCGTGCAGCACGAAGATTTTGTGTTTTCTTAAATACGCGGTCAGAAATTGTTGCCATTGTTATCGCCGTCATCACCGATATCGCTCCGACCATTAACGTGGAATACGCCATTCCCATTTCAGAGATTTGAACCACTTTCACGAAGTATAAAGGCATCCAAATCTGCATCCAAGTCGACAGGAAAAAGAATCCAGCCGTGGCAAATAAGGTTAGTAAGCATGTCCGTGACAACAAAACCGAGTATAATTCTGACCAAGTGACTTTACTTTTTTGGCTGGCGACGGGCTTCTCTTCTACTTCTTGTAGCTTTGGACTTCGCTTAGGGATTACGATAATCCACACGACTAACAGAAGTAAACTGAATAGTCCCGTAATGGCAAACGTATGCCTCCAACCTACGATTTGAATCAGGGCCACTATCAATGGGGCAACAGCATAAGCTCCAACCGTTGAACCGGTGGTGAAAATGGTAGTCGCCCGGGCCCGCATATGCGGTGGGAAGTAAGAAAACAATTGGTTAAGGGCTGCAGGAGCGTACCCTCCTTCAGCGAAGCCAAGCAAAAAGCGATACAAAAGAAGCGTCGAAAACCCTGCGATCACATATCCTCCAAACTGGAGGATAGACCATGCCAAAAGCATAATACTTATCATTTTCTTGGCTCCGATTTTATCCGTAAGGGCTCCCACTAAGATCGCGGCCAAGGGAAATATCCAGAAAAAACTACTTCCAATAATTCCCCATTGTCCATAAGACAAACCCAATTCCTTCATCAAAGGACCAGCAGCAAACCCGACAATACTCTTGTCAGCAAAGTTAATCAGAAAGCCGAAAAATAGCATGGCCAAAACAGCCCAGCGCATAAGCATTCCCCCATATCTATGGATATAAATGTTTCAGCTTAAAAACCTTGATTCTCAATTTATAAAGAAATGCACAACACCGGGTAATTAGCTATAAATGTGTGACAACGGTTTCATACAGAAGCTTACAATAAACAAGGACAAGCGGGCATACGCGAACCTTCTTCCCATATACCTGTCTAGCAGAGAATCAGATACCGTATCAAAAACAAACGGCAATTGGCTTTCCACTCCCATTAATTAGGCAAAACGAAATTTAAATGTATCGATAATCCATTAAATCTGTACGGAAATCATTTTTGTGTCTAAATAGTCATCTAAGCCATACTTTCCGCCTTCTCGACCTAACCCGCTTTCTTTTACACCGCCAAATGGCGCTTGGACTGCAAAGGGAATAGCATCATTCACTCCGACCATGCCATAATCAAGTTTTTCAGAAACGCGATACATGCGGGAAAGATCTTTCGTATAAAAATAAGAGGCAAGTCCATATTCAATGTTATTCGCTCTTTCGATCACTTCTTCCTCACTGCGGAACCTTAGGAGTGGAATGACGGGTCCGAACGTTTCTTCCCTGGTAATCAGCATATTATCCGTAACATCCGCCAAAACAGTTGGGGCATAAAAATATCCATTGGAGTAGCTTCCACCCGACAGCCTTTTGCCACCGTTAAGTACACAAGCTCCGAGGCGAACGGCATCATCAACTTGCTCTTGTACCTTTCCAATGGCTTCTTCATATACTAATGGCCCCATTTCATTTTGTTCATCCAGTCCGTTACCTACTTTGATGTTTTGGACTTTCCCTTTCAACTTTTCGGCAAATTCCGAATAAATTCCTTCCTGCACATAAACCCGATTCGGGCAAACGCATTGTTGGCCATTTGAACCAAATTTACTTCCCACTAAGCCTTCAACAGCCAAGTCGATGTCAGCATCATTAAAAACGATAAAAGGAGCATGGCCCCCTAATTCCATCGATACACGCTTAACGGTTTGTGCAGACTGGGCAATGAGAACTTTCCCCACTTCCGTTGAACCAGTAAAGGAAATTTTCTTTACGATTTTGCTGTTCATGAGCGTGTTGGCTATAGGACCAGATTGCCCGATGACGAGATTAGCCACTCCTTTCGGCATACCAATTTCATCAAAGATTTTAAATAACGCAACTGAAGACAACGGAGCTTCTTTCGAAGGCTTCAGTATTACTGTACACCCGGTAGCTAGGGCTGGCCCCAACTTTCTGGCTGCCATGGACAACGGAAAATTCCAAGGAGTAATGGCCCCTACAACACCGACAGGTTGACGAATCACCTGAAGGCGTTTGTTGGCTGCAGATGGAGGAATGATTTCTCCGTAAATTCTGCGTGCCTCTTCGGCATACCATTGAAAGAAAGCCACGGTCGAAGCTACCTCTTGCCTGGCATGATGAATTGTTTTCCCCATTTCTTTTGTAATGATTTGAGCCATTTCTTCCTTCTTTTCCCGAAGTTTCTCGACAATCCGCCATAAATAGGAACTGCGCTGTTCTGCTGTGAATGCGGCCCATTGTGGAAACGCATTCTCTGCGGCCTGAATCGCCCAATTCGTCTCTTCTTCACCGGCAAAATAAACGGTATCCACCTTTTCCCCTGTAGCCGGGTTATTCACTTCAAATACCTGATCCGTTCTCAACCATTCACCATTGATATACATCATCAACACTCCCTCACGATCTTATATCTATCGGAAAAGCCGAACTAGGAATAGTCGACTTTTCCAGAATTAATGAAGCTTATCAGAATGCTACCATGAATGCTTCCTGCACATCTGCTTTCAAGCTATGGTGAGATTGGACTGTTCCTTTTTTCCATTCTCTATCCATATACTGTGTAGGATTTTGCCAACAGCCGATTTGGGCCATTTTTTCGAAATTCAATGACGCGAGGTACTTTGTAACGATCCAGCTTCTAGTTGCATCATTCGAGTATCTCCGCTTCCGTCACATCAGGATTTTTTGGAACGATACCCGATCCTATCACGGTTTCTCCGTGATAGGATCGGGTATTCAAAATACGATAGACACATTCAGGTACACCTTATCTGCGTAATACAGTCATTTAGGAAACCGTCTCGCTTGAGGGCGTGTATATTAAAGAAAATCCCTCGTAGCCTTTAGCCGCGACTTCGTCACATATCTTACGGTATTCCCCAACACCCCCGATATAAATGAGGAATCCACGTGGCTTATCTTTAATATTCGCGCCTGTGTACCAAGAGTCAACCTTAGTAAGGAGCGTGGATTCAGCCAACTCTTTGCAATGCTTACTCCAAGCCTCTTCTGCCTCCACCTTTGCCTCAATCGTTTCCACCTCATGCTCGCGAAGATACTCGATACAATCACCAATCCATTCAACATGCTGCTCAATAGATACAGGCACGTTGGATAGTACGGAAGGACTCTCTGGGCCTGTAATCATAAACATGTTCGGAAAACCGGCATTTGCGATACCGAGGTACGTCCTTGTTAGTGTTCCGTTAGCCCATTTCTCCTTTAGTGCCACCCCATCTTTACCACGGATATCGATCTTAAACAACGGTCCTGTCATCGCATCGTAGCCAGTAGCAAAAACAATGACATCCAGTTCATACTCCGCTTCCAAGGTTCTAAGCCCCTTGGGCGTGATCTCCACAATTGGTGCAGCCTTTACATCTACCAAGGTGACATTTTCACGGTTAAACGTCTCATAATAATTGGTGTCCAGGACTGGCCGTTTAGCGGAGTAGTAATGGGTTGGCTTCAGCTTCTCGGTCACCTTTGGGTCCTTTACGATTTCACCTATCTTAGAGCGGATAAATTCACTAGCAGTTTCGTTGGCTTCTCCGTTTACCAACAAGTCATTGTAAGTTTGGCTAAATCCCAATCCCCCTCTCTCCCAGACCTTTACGTATTCCCGCTGGCGTTCTTCTGGTGTATCTTCCAGCGCTGATTTATCATTGATCACCGTATGAAGATAGCCCATTTTGGACCAACGTATTTGTCTCTTAATCTCTTTGTAGTTTGCTTTAGTTTGACGTATGAACTCGGGGTCATACCGATAGTTTCTCGCTGGAGTACTGTACGCTGGGGTCCGCTGAAAGACAGTAAGGTGGCCTGCTTCTTCCGCAATGACTGGGATAGCCTGGATACCGCTTGAACCCGTACCGATCACACCGACACGCTTCCCCCTGAAGCCTACCTTTTCATGTGGCCAGTGTCCGGTGTGGTATGCCTCACCCTCGAAACTATCTAAGCCCTTAAAGTTGGGTATATTGGAGGCAGAGAGGCAGCCTACACCTGTGATGAAGTACTTAGCAGTCAAGCTGGTGCCATCGTCCGTTTGGATCCTCCATCTATTATTGACTTCGTCGTAATGAGCAGACGTAATGCGTGTATTGAATTGGATGTCACGGCGCAAGTTAAACTTATCTGCCACGTAATTAAGGTAATTTAATATTTCAGCCTGTTCTGGAAATCTAGAAGTCCATGTCCATTCCTGAAGTAGCTCATCAGAGAAAGTATAATTATAAATGATGCTCTCTGAGTCGCATCGCGCTCCAGGATAACGATTCGCATACCATACACCCCCGACATCAGATGCGGCCTCAAAAGCACGGGTGGAAAATCCGGCCTCTCGTAATCGATATAGCATGTACAACCCCGAAAAACCTGCCCCGACAACGACTGCATCCAAGTTTATGCTTTGACTCGTTTTTGTCACTTTTTATTCCTCCCCATTAATTACAATTATGAAAAATCGTACTTATTATGAAAAGCCGAATGCAAGTGATGTGCTACTTGTTCAATTGCCTGCTTGCCTTTATCCATAATTCCCGCCATCCAGAAGAATCCGTGAATCATTCCTTCGTAGCAGATGTATTCTACCTGAATACTCGCTTGACGTAGCCGATTAGCATAGGCCAATCCCTCGTCACGAAGCGGGTCATACTCTGCCGTAATGACGAGTGCCGGGGGAAGTTTGCTTAGATCTTCGGCCTGCAGCGGTGCTGCGTAGAAGTTAAGCTTGTCTTCTTCTTCATTTAGATATTGACGAATAAACCATTCCATACTATCACGGGTGAGGAAATATCCCTCCCCATTCGTCTCGTACGATGACGTACTAAAAGAGAAATCCGTTACCGGATAGATCAAAATTTGTGCCACAAAAGTGAGTCCCTCTTGATCTTTTGTCTTCAGGGAGACGGAAGCAGCCAGGTTTCCACCAGCACTATCCCCACCGATGGCGATTCTCGTCGGATCTCCATTCCACTCTCTCGCATGATCGGCCACCCATCTTGCTGCTGCATAACAATCTTCGAGGGGGGTAGGGAACTTATATTCGGGAGACAGACGATAATCTACGGACACCACAATACACTCTGCCTGATTAGCCAGACTGCGGCAAGGTGAGTCTGCGTTATCAAGATCTCCAAAAACCCATCCTCCGCCATGAAGGTAGATAAAAATTGGAAATAGCCCTTCCCCTTCTGGTGTATACACCCTCACCTTGATTTCACCATTTTTCACGGGAATCAAGTACTCTTCTACCTTGGCGACCGGCTCTGCTGGACCTGCCAGTCTTCTCAGTTCCGCCGCTCTGACTCGGTTTTGCCCAGGTGTCAGAGCAGAGGTTGGTTCCCTTTCCCCTAACAGATCCAGGAATGCTTTCGCTTGAGGATCTAACATGATTGGACTAATCCCTCCTTTAAAGGTGTTATGAGTTAGCCTTTCCTGAAGCAAGTCCGGAAACTTCGTCCGTCACTTTGGTGATCACATCAGCCGGGATGAGAAACCGAGCGGAGGCGGGATCACTTTGCACTTCAACCACAATGCTTTGAAGTAAATCCGGGTCGATGGTAAATTCAGCAAAGGTATCAGGCAGCCCGATTTGGTGCCGCAGATCACGGATTAATCCGATCACCTCCGTCAAGCACTCTTGAGGATTAGAAGACGGTTTTACAATTCCCAGTGCTTCGGCAAACCGCTTAATCTTCGGCAAATATAAGGAAGGCAGGGCAGCCATCATGTTCGGCAGGAGCACTGAATTGGCCAGGCCGTGCGGAATTCTAAACTTGGCCCCAAATATATGAGCCATGTTATGCACCGGAACTCCATTGTTACCAAAGCCGAATGCAGTAATTGCCATCGCACTTGCAATCAGCATGTTGGCCCTGGCTTCCAGATTAGATCCCTCCTTAACTGCGATCGGCAGATTCTCTACAATCAACTGGATTGAATGCAGAGCATAAGAATCCGTAAACGGGGTGGCTGTTGTTGAGAAATAACCTTCTACCGCATGCGTCAAGGCATCAAATCCCGTAAAGGCCGTTATCTTCGGCGGCAATCCAACTGTCAACTCGGGATCCAAGATAGCCATGTCGGCATTGAGAAACGGAGTCCTAAGCACTACTTTCAAGCCGAGTTTTTCATTAAAAATGACAGCCATCGGCGATACTTCTGCACCCGTTCCCGCTGTGGTAGGAATCGCCACATGCGGGATGCCCATTGGTTGGGCTACCGGCGGAAATTCTCTGATACTGGTATGGAGAACTTCCTCCGTATCGTCATACCCTTTGTGCAGCATCCACTTGATGCCCTTTACAGCATCGAGAACACTTCCACCTCCAAGAGCAATCAAAGCGTCCGCCTGATGCTTTTTGAAAAACCGGACAGCCTTGGTGACATTTTCCGCTTTGGTATCCTGTTCGATCTCATCAAAGACACCAACAATCTCTACGTTCTCCTGTATTCTTTTAAACAGTCCAATGATTTGGGCAGCAACGCCTGCCTGGATTAATCCCTTATCCGTAAACAGGATGGCCCGCTTTCCGCCTAACCCTTGAATCATCTGCGGAAGTAAGCTTCTTGACCCCGCTCCGCTGAATATGGATGTTCTTAAATGAAATTCAGAAAAAGAACTAATCATTTCCACCACCTGCTTTCTGAAAATATGAATTCATTCGAATAGAAAATGACTTTTATCATTCCTAAACTTTCATGGCTTTCACCATCGTAACCGCTTACAATATTGATAATAAGCTAATTTTTTCGAATGTTATATCCCCTAAAAATAGGGGGTACTTCCCCATTAAGCTTCTCTTCCGCTCCTCGATTATTTATAGATGATTCACCCTTTACCTTATTGTCATCAATAAAATTGTACAGAAAGTGTAATATTACACTGAAATTAAATTATTAATAACAGGGGCTATAGGGTTTATAATTAAATGATTATTATGTATAATATGAATATTTAGATAAAATAGAGGAGATCAATCCATGCTTAGTACAGCCATAAAAAAGCAAATTCAATCCATTGAGTCAGCTCGTTCCCTTGATGAAAAGCAAATCCTTGCCGTTCGGGGATTTATGGATCTTTTCCAATTTTCTCGTGTGGGTCTCTATTTCTATTCGACTTTAAGCAAAATCGGTGAAGGTATTTTGCGAATCGATAAACATGGGGTATCTTCCTTAAGGGAATGGCGAGAAGATGTTAGAAACATGCCGCCCATCTATTCGGCCATTCAAGAGAGAAAGCCAAAACATGTGGATTCTCAATTAATTCACCAATTACCGAAAAAATACACCAATGGTATGAAAACTGAAATTCTAGTAGTTCCCCTTAGCCATGGCTCACACGTAGTTGGCTATGCCTGTATGGGGAGTACCGATTCCTTTACCGTTAGAGATATCCTTCTTCACTCTCTAGATATATATGGGCAACATTTAGGACAAGTATTTGGAGATGATGACTACTCCCGAGACCCCAAAAGACTTAGCAAGCGGGAAATTGAAGTATTGCAGAAAATGTCTTGGGGAGAAAGCACGAAGGAAATGGCTGTATCCCTTGGGATTAGCGAATTTACCGTCCAGGATTATGTCCGAACCGCCATTCGAAAACTCGGGGGACTCAATCGAGTGCAGGGAGTGGCCGAAGCTTTGCGGAGAGGGATCATACAATAAAAATGCCTCACCAACTACAAAACTCTCCTTCCCCGAAAGAGAATACGATTTAATAATCCTGTCGGTAGCACAGACCAGCCAATTCTTATAAAATTACGTTTAAATAGGCTTGGTGACAGGGTTTCTGCTATGAACCGCAAAGTAATCCTCCAGTTAAGAATCATTTTTGTTAATCTTGAATGACTAGTCACCAAAAAGATTCCAAAAAACCTTTACAATAAAGATACCTCTATTAAAATTAAAAAATACAAGTATATTGGAGGTTACATATGATTATCGGATATGCACGTGTCTCTACTATTGACCAAAACTTAAATCGGCAAATTATTATACTTACTGAATATGGTTGTGAAAAAAGTCTTTTCGTATTTTAATGAACGGTGAAAACTGCATTTTGTATGGGTAATAAAACTGTTCACAAAAGTGTATTTTTGCGAACGGGGTTCAAGGGATCCTTATCATTTCTCTTCGCCTCACTAGCTTAGACAACTAAAAGGAATCACTTTTACGCTCATTAAAAATAACCTCTTTTGACCTATATCCAAGGAGATTAAGAATGGGAAGGGAACAAATAATGAAGTTGTACCATCAAGGATATTCATACTAATACTCACTCATTATAAAAATGGTTGCTATAGAAAAGGCTTCGTTTACGGACTATAAAAAATAATCCCTATCAGGGGTCTCACCACATGCCCATCAACCTAAAAAATCAAAATCCCCCCAAAACGAAAATTCTATCCATTGTTGACTACTGATAATGTTGCGTTATGTGAACAAGACTTGAATAGGATATACATCATACTTTTGCCTAATTAGAATAAAATAGTAAAAAGAGATTGGAGGGATTTTATGAAGCTACTAGGACAACAAATTTATCTTCGACTTTACAAAACTTCTGATGCCAGCGAGTTAGCTAACTTACATACTAGAAATCGTGAATTTTTTCAACGAGTTTCCCCATTACTCCCAGAAGCCTTTTATACAGAAGAACATCAAAAAATACGCATTGAACAGGTATTAAAAAAGACAGATGAAGGGCAAGTATATGCTTTTGGAATCTTTTTAAAAGCAACTGATAAACTTATCGGAGACATTTCATTAACTCAAATTGTTAGGGGAAACGTCCAAAGCTGTTATACGGGATTTACTTTAGATAAGGAGTATAATGCAAAGGGCTATACAACAGAAGCTCTTCAACTTGTTGTAGACTTTGCTTTTAGAGAATTAAAACTACATAGAATTGAAGCAGGAGCTATGCCTGACAATATAGCATCTATTCGTGTATTAGAAAAAGTAGGGTTTAAAAAAGAAGGTATAGCTAAAGAAAATGTAAAGATTAATGGCAAATGGACAGATCATCAAGTATTAGCTATCATCAACAGCTTGGATGTGTAAGCTCATTTCACTCCCAATAACGAAGATTATGTAAATATATAAAGGTAACAGAAATAATTATTAAACGGCTATATGAGGCATCGCTACAACGCTATAAAGCTAAGGTTTTGCACTATCTATAAAGTAAAAAAGGCGTTATCCTTTCTGTAGAATTATACGAAAGGATGGCGTTTCTTTATGAATCTTTCGATTCTTGATGAACTTCAGCTGATTGCTGAAGAATTACAACGACATATGTCTCCTCATGTTCTAGAACACCTAGCCAAAGAAAAAGGATTCGTTCAGCGAAAGAGTAAATATCAAGCACAGGAGTTAGTTGCTTTATGTGTATGGCTTAGTCAACAGGTCGCAAGTACATCACTCACACAATTATGTAGCTGTCTTGAAGTATCTACAGGTGTTCTTATCAGTCCTGAAGGACTTAATCAACGATTTAATGTTTCCGCAGTACAGTTTTTTGAACAAGTTCTAGCTAACCTTCTAACTCAAAGAATCCATTCAACACAAGAAATGATTCATCAATATACTGCGATATTTAAGTGTATTCGGATTCTAGACTCTACAACATTTCAGCTTCCAGATAAGTTTTCTTCACATTATCAAGGTTCAGGTGGAAGTAGCCATACGGCAGGAGTTAAAATTCAATTGGAGTATGACCTATTGAGTGGAAAGTTCCTGCACGTTTATGTAGGAGAAGGAAGAGAAAATGATAAAACCTTTGGTTCAACAAGCCTACAAACCATTCAACCAAAAGACTTGTACATAAGAGATTTAGGCTATTTCGACTTACATGACTTACAGAAGATCCATGATAAAGGAGCTTACTATGTCTCACGTTTGAAATTAAATTCTCGAATCTATCGTAAGAATGATGAACCAGAGTATTTTCGAAATGGGACCGTGAAGAAAGGAACACTCTATATTCCATTGGACATGGAAGAACTCATGGATCAATTACATCCTGGTCAAACAATGGAAATTTCAGAAGCATACATTGGACAGTATCAAAAATTACCAGCTCGTGTTATTGTTCACAGATTAACAAAGGAACAAACAGAGAAAAGATTGAAAGAACAAGCCAAAAGAGAAAAAAAGAAAGGTATTACCTACAAAGAACGGAGTAAACGGTTAAGTGGAATAAACGTATATATTACAAATCTTTCTGCAGAAAACGTTCCAACGGAACATGTCCATGACCTCTATTCATTACGTTGGCAAATTGAAATTTTATTTAAAACATGGAAATCTTTCTTTCAAATTGACAAGTGCAAAGAAATCAAGAAAAAACGCTTAGAATGCCATTTATATGGAAAACTCATTAGTATTTTACTCTGTTCATCAACGATGTTTAAAATGCGTCAGTTACTCTTGGATAAGAAAAAGAAAGAGTTAAGTGAATATAAATCCATCTATATGATAAAGAATTATTATCTGTTGTTTTATGAAGGATTACAAAAGGACATCCATGAATTATTAAAAGTTTTGCTGCGTTTGTTTTATCTTTTAGAGAAAAATGGGCAAAAATCTCATCGGTACGAAAAGAAAACAGTCTTTGATATCTTAGGCGTTGTGTATAATTGTACGTTAGCTCAAAGTTTCAAAGTAGCATAATATTTTTTAAAGCACCTATTTAATAGGTTTATTTGTTATGCATATCTTTAGTATAGTCGTAGAAATTTAAAGAAATAACACTCATATGTACCCTCTTGGCACCCTTAGCTTGATGGCGATGGGGTCTCACCAACATTTCGCGAAAAACATACGCTAAGCAAAATTCGACTAGCAAATTCATCCACCGTAAACTAAAAATATAACATTAAAGTCGTTTAAATATTTAGTTAGGATCTTTCACAATCGTGCCCTTTAATTGAATAACACATTAGATTCTATTAGCTGATTTAGCAAAAAAAATTAAAAATCATTTACCCTTTTTACCATTTAAATAATTAGGGTAAAATTGAAAATTTTTTCTTATTTAACCTGACAGATTGCACGTTTTAAAAAAGCCCCTCGCAAAAAGCGAAGGGACCCCGAATTACTTTTCTCCATTATTAAAAGGCTCAGCCCGATCCAGCACAATCGTAGTCATCAATGGAAGATGATCTGATGCAAGAGTGTCAATCACCCGGGCACCATTTGTTTCAATATTATTTGAGGTAAAAATATAATCGATTCTTTTTGTTGGGTTTTCCGCAGGAAAAGTGTATGCCTCATTTTGATTTGCAAATGCATCAATATAATTGGAATACATTAGCTTCATTTCGTTACTTTCAGGTGTCGCATTCAAATCACCCATAATAACTTTTGGCCCTTTTGATTCACCAGTAATCTGGATAACTTCCTCCATTTGGATTTGACGTTCAGCTGAAGTCAGATGTGATAGATGTGTGTTATAAGCATGAAGGTGATTCCCTTTCACGTTGATGGTCACTTCCGACAGTCCTCGCTGTTCTGTATTTCCAATTTTAGGCAGCAGGTGATTTTCAGATTTTAAAATTGGGTACTTGCTTAAAATGGCTGTCCCATACTGGCGACGTGGCTCACCTTCATTTAACGGTTCGTAGTCAAGGTTTGCGGCATATGTATAAAACATTCCAAGCCGGTTTGCCAGCCATTTTGCCTGATCTTGAAAGTCACTGCGATCGGAAAAATGGTTGTCCACTTCCTGCAGACCAACAATATCGGCTTCCCCCTCTTCAATGATACTTGCAATTCGTTCCAAATCCAAAACGCCGTCTACCCCTTCGCCGTGATGAATATTATAAGACATAACATTGACATTAACCGATTTTCCGCGCGGGAATTCCTGCTCTTCGGCAAAAGCATTCCCGACTAAAGATGATAGTGACACAACTAAAACCATAACAGCCAACATGAACGATACCTTTCTCATTTCATCCTCACCTCTCTTAGATCTCAAGCATAATTGTACAGAGTTAATATATAGGTTTTATTTAACTAATGTAAAAAACAATTACATTTTGGTTATGAAGATGCCATTTTTTGATTCACTTGTAGCACATCCTCAGCTAAAATCTGACTCCATTCTTCGCTTTCTCCCACTGAACAGATCTTACAACATCGGCCTTTACATCGATAAGGAACTTTCCGAACATTTGGAGTCTCTCACAAAGAAAGGGCTTGAACCCTTTCTTCCTATCTCCACAGCCTCGAAATTTCTCGACCTCCTTGATCACGAATGGTCGATACGGTTTATTACCATTTAATATTTGATAAACAACTACTGCAGAACCGTCATAGTCGGCAGTTAATGAACCGCTCACATTAACCTTCATGTTACCTTCCCATCTAACTCGTAGACGTTCCATAGTTAGTCGTAAGAATAAGCTTGATCTGAAACAAGCACTTTCCCTGCCAGGCGGTTTTTGTTCTCGTCGGCCTTCACTCTTACCTGAACCTCTCCTTTAGCAAATTCACCTGCAATCTCATCTTCAAATTCAGAATTCAATACAATAAATTCTTTTTTAGAAGCTAATTCTTTACAGTTACTGTTTCAAGGACGCTAATCTCCGCGGCCGATGCAAAGCCGCCAGTACCCGCCGTTGCTTCGAGCTTGACATACGATGCTTCTGTCGGATCAAAAGTTGCTACTTTCTCCGCATTGTCGTTTGCCCAAGTTCCGCTTGCAACTTTAGTAAAGGTCACTCCATCTGTACTTACATAAACGTTATATCCTGTAATATTTCCGTTGCTGCCTGATGGCCTTGGTAAATACGCGACCTTATCGATTGCGTAAGTTCCTCCAAGATTTAAGGTGATCGATTGGGGGAGAACATCAGATTTATCCCACTTTGTATGCCAAAAAGTTTGTGAATTTCCGTCAATCGCCATGGATGCTGAATTATTTTCACCAATCGTTTCCTGACTTGTCGCCGTTGCCGTCATTTGAGACTGAGGGATCTTATTAACATTAACCGTTACTTTAATGCTTGTTGTCAAAGGGACGTTATTGGGATTTTCCACCCCATTTGGCAAAATTACAGTTCCATTTACAGTAAAGGTCTGTACAGTCTTTACCGTAGGATCATAGTCTGAAGCATCTACATTCCATGTCACCTTGGCCACCCCATTCAAGCTGCCTGAATCGGTAACCAAGTCTACTGTCTTTGGCAATCCAAGGGCGTCCGCTGTCTTCGCCGTTCCGGTTGTCAACCCTGTTATGTCAGCAGGCGCAGTGATGCTGTTTAATTTAAGATCGACCTCTTTTGTGAAATCCGTAGCAGGAGGAGTTTTACTTGGATCAGCTCCCCATTCTTTGTTCGGGGTTGAGCCCATTTGGAATTCTAGTTTTCCGCCTTTCATAATATCCTCGTAGCTGATCCATGCCTGATCAAAGCTTTTCCCGTTCAGCTTCGCCTCTTGAATATAGCGATTTTTACTAGATACATCGTTTGCCTTTATCGTAAATGACTTCCCTTTCTCAAGATGCAATGTCATTTCAGAGAAGATAGGCGAACCGATCATATAGTAAGGGTCTCCGGGATTTCCAGGGAATAACCCCATTGCGCTATACACGAACCAGGAAGACATTGCCCCGGCATCATCATCCATCGAAGGCAAATACCCCTCTGGATCAGCACGGTATACACGTGATTTGATCGGCAAAGCATACAATCCATGGTTATGGTACTTTTGTGTAACTACTTCCGTCGTGTATTCTCTCACATATTTCTGGGTTAAATAAGGCTTGCCCAAATAATTAAACATATACGGCGCTTGAATATCCGGTTCGTTGATTGCCATATATTCATCAATTTCAAAGAAATACTCTAGGTCATCAGCTAACTTTTCAGAGCTCCCCCTTAGTTTGGCCAGACCTTGGACATCATGCGGAACGAACCATCGGTAATGCCACAGATTTCCTTGATAAGCAAATTCATTGATCTTTGAAACGCTTGCAACTGTTTCTGCATTCGGCGTAAAAAATCCTCGTACATTTTGTTGGTCATCCTTCTGTGTTGGGTTCCAGAGATCCTGATAAGACAACGCAATTTCCCGGTATTTCAAATAGGTTGCCTTGTCTCCAAGAAGAGAAGCTAGCTTCATCGGGTAATAAGCACTGTATGCTTTCTCTAGTGCTCCGGATACTTTATTAGGAACATAATGATCTGTATCGACAGCCATCCCTTGAAGAGCCGTATACGCGTCGAAATCATCAAATCCTTTTGTATAAGCATCAAGGATTACCGCACCGTTAAATTCATTCCGTACAGTCGGACTTGGCCAGTACCCTTGCCCCCACTGGACATAGGAGCCCCTAGTCTTATATACATCCACCATAGATTTCACAATATTATCAAACTCCTGAGGAGCAAGTATTGAATACAAGGAGTATTTCCTAAAATCATCCCATGTCGTCCAGCCTGAGTAATATTCAAAGTCCTTGCCAAACTCAGAGGTGCTGCGAATCGTATTCTCATCCCTTGCCGCTCGGAACTCGCCTTTTGAGCTTGTGACATTATTTGGGTGAAGGAAGGAGTGATACAGCTGCGTATAGAAAATCGTCTTGTTTTCCTCATCGTTGTCGGTGATTTCCACCTTGTTTAGAAGCTTACTCCAAATTTTTCTCGTTTTGCTCCGTTGCTGGTCAAAATTCCAATTCGGAATATCATGATCTCTTTCATATTTTGCCTCTTCTACACTAATTGGAGAAAGACCAACTTTTGCTTTTATCTCCTGATTTTTGTTTGTGTCAAATTTTGCAAATACCCCAATCTTTGTGCCGCTGCGACTCTCATCGTCTCCGACAGCATCGCCAGACCAAGACTGATAGGAGTCGAAATCTTGATCAAACTGAATAGAATAATACATTTTATAGTAGCCATGACCACATACATTTTTTCCTGTAATATAGCCTGATATTTCATTGTTATTTTCAACCTTAAGACTAGCATCTAGCATCCCTGCATATGAGTTTGCTAGATCAATTAGCACATACCCATCTTGTGATTTAGGAAACTTATATTTATGGAATCCTACACGCTTCGAAGCAGTCAGTTCCACTTCAATGTCGGATTCAAGTTTCACTTTATAATAGCCAGGTGATGCTTCCTCACTGTTTTTGTCGTACTTCTCTTTATATTTTTTGCTGTCATTCGTAAACGAACCGATCCCAGGCTTCATCAAGATATTTCCACCTGCACCGCTGCAGCCGACACCGCTGAATCGAAGGTGTGAAAACCCTTTCAGATATTTATCTTGATAATAATATCCACTAAATGCCCCACCATCGGAATCCGGTCCCAATGATACTAGACCGAACGGCGTTGTTGGACCAGGATTCGTCTGGCCATTATCGCCTAATGTGTTGATAAATGGATCGACATAATCTACAGGTTTTTTGTTAATCTCCGGATAAACAGGCGTTTGTTCTACATCTGTGCCATACAATTCTAACTCGTAAATCCTAGCGTTTGAGTCTTGAGTGGAAGGTCTATCTAGATAGAGCCTAATATAACGAGCTTTAAACGTAGGGACGTATCTGTCAACGATTGTCTGATAGTTATCCTTTACAACATCGATATCTTCCCAGGTCTTTCCGTCTTCACTCATCTGCAAACGAAATGAATTGGTATTCCAGTAAGGACAATTTTTTGATTCACCAATACAAGCATTTTGTACAACCCATTGGTTAATGTTGTATTCTTTGCCCAAATCCAACTCTAGCCATTTCTGAGGAGTACCAGAATTGTCACACCACTTCGTATCGGTTCTGCCATCCACGGCAAAACTAGGGTTTTCATATTCATTACATTGACCGCTGGCTGTCGCCTTCGCATTCAAAGCCACATTCGTTGTCTTTGATTCCTGCGGATGGGATTCGGATACTGCCATAACGGAGTCCGACGATAATGGTTCCATCATAGTCAATAGAATCAATACGATCATAAACATGGATAAAAGCTTTTTTCCCATTTTAATCTGTCCTCCCAATATCATTAATTATGAATCTTTTATTCACCTATAGTTCTATCTTTTACTTAAGCACGAGTGTTCTGCCAAATGGACAGGAATGTCACTGTTGGAACACAAATACTTTAACCTTGTATTAAGATCCTCTTATATTAAGATACTGAGTGACTTCCATCGAGCTTTGATGAATAGGGATTGCATTGATCATCATTGATCTATTGCCCTTAAACAGCTCGAATACCACATATGCGTCATCACTGTAAGCAGCTTGTTGATTAATTTTCACATTCACTGCTAGCTCATTACCTCTAGTCAAGGTACCCTCTACAAAATACACATCGTGAACATTGTTTTCGGTAAAATCTTTATTCGATTTCAATGGCAAACCTGCAGGGTCTCCTGTCTCTTCACTGAATTTTACCCGAACCTGCACTGCACCAGTTCAGATTTCGCCATCCCCGGCAGGCTGTGGATTGGTTACTTGCTTCCATGTCTGACCATTGTTGACACTGTATTCATAATCTGTTGGTTCCGAATATCCAGGGACATCCGTCCAGCCATATGTATTAAATCCATCGTCAACCTTAGGATTGGTTGGTGCCATAGGTTTAATAGACTCTGTGGTTTACGAAGCTAGGAGTTGAATTGTCGCGCTCATCCACCGCTTTGACTACAAAATCATAGGCTTGACCAGCTTTGACATCCTTCACAGTATATTGATAGTTGTTCTTCTCTGCTTCTACTGGAACATAGACATTCCAATTTGACCCTAAGCGACCGTGTTTCTCAATAATTCGGATGCCGCGTGTAAGGTCCTTATCGTCGGATTCCATTGGCTTTCTCCAAGAAAGTACAATATCTCCATTATCATTTTTGTTTGCCACTAATTCTTCAACCGCATTAGGTTTGCTATCATTTCTGATAATAGTGTAAGTGTCAAACGCTGCATCTTCTCCGGATCTGTATGAATCAATCGTTAAGCTGCCGTGTTTAACTTGGGAACTTTAAGCATTAATTGAAATTTTGTAAGATTAAGCAACTAAATGTTACGCCTTGGCTAGCAGCTATAATTCGACACTGTAAATCCGGGCTTTAACGGTTCCACCGATACAAAATCAATGGCATTGGTACCAAAGCTTAATAAGATATCCGCCACATATACCGCGGAATTTGCGCTATCATTGTCAAAGCCGAAATTGGTGCTGAATGAAGATCCTGTCTGAACCGAGGACGGACCCCTAAGCGTAGCAAGTGTTGCCTTGTAAAAAATTTTGATTTAAAATACGCTATGAACATTAATTTATCAATACGACGAAGTTTATTTTTTGAAAAAAGTTGATCAAATCCTTTAATCCTCTCATGTTTCAGACAACATTTTTAGAATAAAGTTCGAACAAAAAATATTCATACCTTGATTTATCAATGTTCTTATAAAATATGTACTGTATTTTAATCAATCTTTTTTATAAACGGTGCAACTTTTTTACAAACGACCAAACATTATCATTTGAACCCCCCCCTTCAGAATCAAATTTGCTTTTCTGCTTAATGGTAAGTGATAAATATTAATAGAGTGTAAATCCAATGTGAACATTTTGTAATATCGATATATTGTTATAACTATATAATTCAAAATTTAAATCCTGTATATACAGGATTTAACGAATATTCAAAATTGTAAAATATTGAGTCTAAGAATCTTTTCAAATGTTAGTTCTTCTGGAGATACTTCTCATATGTATGACCATCTTTATGGCGACCTTGTTGTTCTAATATTTTATTTGCATGTAATTCTGCCCATTTTTTTTGCATCTTTATCATATCCATTTACGTAAGCAGAAATATCAATATTGGCAAATACATCATTGCCCCAGTCCGTACCTTGAGGATAATATATTTCGCCAGAATCTTTTATATAAATTGTTCCACCCGGCGCATCATACGGTGGAGATGTAAAGTTGCTTCAGATAATCCACTATAAAGATTGTCCAAATTGTATTTTGCAGCTAGTGAAAGTTTTTCGCCAACTAAGCTATTAACAATCGAGCTGTTTACACCGGTTGCAGCTGCATTATAGACTGGATGGATACGATTTTGATTGATGTCTGTTCCATCGCTATTGACATTATATCCATAAACCCAATCTTTTGCTTTTCTTCCATGTATGATTTCATCACTTTCATTCATCTCTGGAGTAGAGATGGCAGCTAACTGATATTCGATCATTAAAGAAAAAAGATATTCAACATCATAATGTTATGATAATAGAATGCCCCAAAAAATATCTATTGCAATACATTTTTTTGAAATTTTGTATTTCTCCTTAAATGGTCGAATTAACGTCAATATAATAACGATATTGGTCTCCATTATAATAGCATTCTGTATATTCTGCAAAATCAACATCTTTACAAAAAGTTTTTTTTACCCGTTTTAGGACTGGAATATCTTCTGCAATATTTAATTCCCCTATTACTTCTTCCGTTGGCTTTACTGCTTCTAGATATTCTTTAATCTTCGAAATGTGAATACCTTTTTCATTTAACATTTTGGATAACGATCCATAATAATCCTTTGGGTCTGTTGGTAAAATAACAGTTGTTTTAATAAACGTTTTAAAATAGACCATTACATTATCTTCGGTACCTCGTACCCGTCTTATCTCATATACATTTTCCCCTGCAGAAATATTTAATTGCTTCGCAACATGCTGGTCTGCTTGGACTATTGATATCTTTGCTTTTATAGTAGTTACTTTTTTTCCTAGTTCATTCATTTCAAAGGTGAAGCCTTTAACATATGTATAATAGTTATTTTTTTCTTCAAACTGATCTTTTTGATCTAATACGAAAGTACCTGTCGGTCTTTTTCTAACTACGTACTCTTCCCAAACTAATTCATTAATGGCTTCCCTAACAGTAATTCTACTGACGTCATAGGTTTTACAAAATTCTAATTCAGAAGGTATTTTATCACCTGGATTCCAAACCTTGTTTTCGATTTTCTTCTTGATATCATTCTTCACCTGAATATAGAGGGGTGCCGCCTCTTTACTTGTATCAAGTTTCATTTTCTGCAAATTCCCTCCCAAACATCAAATGCTTTTTACATTCTTTTCTTCTCTAATATACGATAATTTTCAGCTCTAGTAAAATAAAGAGAAAGTGTCTCACTGAAAAATTCAGAAAGACACTGCTGCAATTCTTTACTAATTATACGTAGTTTTGGGCCTGGCGTATATGAATGGGAAACAAACGACTAACGCTTGTTTTATTACCAGTTAGTTTTCTTTCGCTTGGAGCTACTCCAAAGTGTTCTATCACCCACATTTCTCTCTCTTATAATTCTAGATTCGTTAACCATACAACCTTTTAGGTTTATTACATCCAGAGATATTCGCTGATTGCTCTTATAAAACCTTTTTACTCAATAAAATATTTAGAATTATAAAAAAAACCTGACACCAATTGAACTGTACCCCAATTGTTAGACATTATCTAACAATTGGAGGTGCAGTTCATAATCAAGGGGTTTTGCTGTTTCCGGATTTATGAATTCTTGTATTTGCTTTTTGTGGAATTACCTTTCTTGCTGTATGTTGTGAAACATGAGAATCCTGGCTTTTTAGCTCCTCTTCTGCTTTTAATGCAGCATCAGCAGCCTGTTGCACGAGTGCTTGTTTTTCAACGCCTGTTTTTCAGCAGCAGCCTGTTCCTGGCTTTTTAACTCCTCCTCTGCTTTTAATGCAGCATCGGCAGCCTGTTGCACGAGTGCTTGTTCTTCCAACGCCTGTTTTTTGCTGTTTCCAGATTTATGAATTCTTGTATTTGCTTTTTGTCGAATTACCTTTCTTGCCGTATTTAGTGACACATGAGAATCCTGGCTTTTTAACTCCTCCTCTGCTTTTAATGCAGCATCAGCAGCCTGTTGCAGGAGTGCTTGTTCTTCCAAAGCGTTATTTTCTGCGGCAGCCTTCTCCTTTTTTTGTTGTTTCAATTCTTCATTTTTTAGTTTTTCAGCTTTTTTCTTCACTTTTTTTTGTTGTTTTTTCAGTTCTTTTTTCTTTAGTTTTTCGCCTTTCTTCTCATCTTGTCTGTCCTGATTTTTCAGTTCTTCTTCATGATTATTCATACTATTCCTCCCGTGTTATATTTACGGATTTTTGTTTGCAATTTATCTAATATTGATACCTTTTTCATTTTAGAAGTTAATTAGCTCAGATATTTTATGCTGGACTATTTTATATGAGGATTCACATATAAAAAGGTATGCATAATATAAATAAAGAGCAACTATGTTAAGATATTCTGTTATTAGTTCAATAATTAATAATTTTCAAATATAAAATAATTTTTAACATTAAGAATTTTGTGCATTTCAATCCTTGGAACAATATAACCAAGTGTAAAACTAAAGCGTAATATTAATCTTCGAAACGTCAGAATTAGGAGGTACCAAAATTTGGTTTTATATGTATCATTAAAAACAATATAGTATTTTAAAAACTAAGGATAAAAAAATACAGTCAGTAAACTGTCTATTCATTTCACTATCTAATAAAAATGACTCCGGCATATACCGGAGTCATAACTGACTGCTTTCATTTTAAAGAATTATGTTGAATATTTCCCCCAAATTTTGTTCGCATCTTCTAAATCTTTAGGCGTATCAATTCCCATCCAAAAATCTTCATGCTGATTTGATTAGTACAAGATCAGAAAAACCAATTTTTATTATGCATTCTGGGGGTATCCTTACTAAGTCGGATAACGGGATTTCTTAGAAATCCAACCTACTACCTACTAAATAGATATTTTGTTTCATTGGGGTCCTACCAATGACTCTACCCCTATATGTGGAAATAGGAAAGAAACGTGCGAACAACTTAGAATAGTTGTTGCACGTTTTGAATCACTCTACCGTCTTTTACCTTGTTTAATGAACTTCACTCATAGAAGTGGATCTTTAAACTTTCCTATAATATGTATTAAAGATAAATTGCTCATCCTTTTTCGTATAACTTTATTACGTTGTTGCGTTACTGTGAAATATGTTATATTAAGTAAGTCATTATTCGGCAAATTTTTATTGCCATCCTCACCTATTATTGGTGGGGGTTTTTTTTAGAAATACATTTGTTCATTTTAGTACGTCTTTAAAAAGTAGGCTTTTTAACAGGGCAGACCAAAAGTCAATCAACAAAAATTAATTCACAATTATAATGTGCCATTCTAAACGGATGACAGTGAAGAAAATTCAGGAAGCAACAGGGGTTTCGGCTGCAACATTATATCGATAACTAAAAGTAGAGCAAACCTCTGTAAAGGTTTGCTCTTTATCTCTCTTATTACGTATAAATGATGTGTAAATTTAACAGAGCGTAAATAAATAACCGAACTATTGCAGTAGAACAATCAGAAAGTAAAAACTATTATCTATTCTTGGGGTAGCGTCAGGGGTAGCGCCACATCGCCATCAAGTTAAGAAATTGGTTGTTCCCCAAAACGAAAAAAATGAGATGAATTATTATCATTAACTGTGAAGAGATAAAATTTTCGTTTTGGGGATGGTGGTGTAGCGCTACCCAAGTTAACAAACTTAAATAGTCTGTTAACCATATTATTTTTTGAAATTGTATTCATCTTCGCACTGAGGATAATAAAGGGAAATTTTATAATAAGGAAAGTCCAGAGGTTATATGCTCCATCGGATTGCAGAAATCAAATTACTACATTTGTTATTATGAAAATGGAGATATTGACGGTGATATTAGATATAGATTTTATTTCAAAGTTGAGGGCAAGGAAGTTGACTGTATTGACTTAGATAGAGCAAATGTCAGTAAAAGTTTTGCAGATGCTCTTCATTTTAATTTTAAAAAACAAAATGAAGACAAAATTGCATTAGGACCCCTATATCATCATGATTTAAACCTTGTTTTTTGTCGCACGGACGGAAGTCCGTTACCTAAGTCTTCTCTATTCAATGCATACTATTGAATAGAGGGTAAAAACTCTACTTTGCGGTCTAGAGCAGCAACCCTGTCATTAAGCCTTGAAGAAGGGGAATTCTTTCGGAAATTTGTTAAAATTCCATTTACATGTAAATCTACCATCAAAAAGCTTGGAGCCCCAGAACCGCTCACATGCAGTTGGATTATTGTTAAGAGAAGGAATTCTTTCGTAGTTTCGAAAGCGTTTTAATTACTTAAAAAAGGAAAAAGATACTCTTTTTTGAGTACCTTTTATTTGATTTCATTGTTATCTTTTTTTGGTACCAGCGTATCAAAAAAAAGTGGCTTATCCTTCAACCTGCTCAAAAGTTATTTCCTTGACGAGGGAGAGCCTGCTACTGAAAAATTAGAAAGATCCTGTTAAATTAATTTCAAACTAGTATGCTTCCTGTAAAACTTTGATTGATAGGCTGCACCGATTAAACCTGCATCCTCTACAAAGGCTGCCTGTCTTATTTTAACTGGGTTAACTAATGAAGAAATCCCCATTTTTTTTATATTTTCGGACACAGTTTCGCAAATCCATTGATGATTCTTAATAATTCCCCCGCCTAAAATAACCATAGAAGGATTAAACGAATGAATAATCGATACGATCCCATAAGAAAGTGATTGGATCATTAGATCAATTACTTCCTTCGCTGTTGATTCACCTTGTTCATATAATTGAAACACTTGATAACTTGTTATTGGTTCAGGGCTATTTTTCCAACTGAATAACGGATGTAATGGATCCGTTATAGCAGCTATTCTTTCTTGCATTCTTTTAGCAATTCCCGTACCTGATGCATATTGCTCTAAACAACCTCGAAAACCGCAATTACAAGGGGCCCCGTTTAAATCTATCGAAATATGTCCGAGTTCTGCTGCTCCCCCCCAAGAACCTCTTAATAGATTCCCATTAGAGTAAACAGCACCACCAACACCAGTACCAAGAGCAAGACAAACGAAATGATCTGCTGGTTGAGCTTCACCTAATATTTTTTCTGCAATCGCTAAAGCATTCACATCATTGTCAATATAGACTGGAATATCACAAATTTTTGAAAGTTCTTCACGCAACGGGACATTATTCCAATCTTTTATGTTAGTTGTGCCACTTAATACTACACCTGATTGAATATCTACTTGACCAGCTGTTCCAATACCTATGCCAATAATCGGTTGGAGTTGTTCTTTAACTGAATAGCTGTTTAGTTCAAAAATGATTTCCTTTAAAGTATAAAGAACTTCCTCTCTGCCACTTTCCGGTGTTGGATGAAGGATTTTTTTTAGAATGGTACCGTTGTTTCCAACAATACCTGCAGCAATTTTTGTACCTCCAATATCAATTCCAATGTAATATTCATTTTCTGTACTCATGAAACGCCACCTTCATTCATTTTCAATTTACTCTCTTTTCATAAGCTTCTTAGCAGGTAAGTGATTATTTAATATGGACGTCTCATTTAATTGCTGCTGGTGTAAACTGGATTTCACAGCCTTTTTCACTAGATTCATAGATAGCTGTTAAAATCTTCATAATCTCTACCCCATCTTCGACCGGGCTAATAACTGGGGTCCCATTTAGACAGCTATCAACAAAAGCATCAATTTCATTTTGGAACCCTTTTTCAAAGTCATAAGTCGAATGATCGACTTGCGGACTGATATTTAAAATCGTATCGTGCTTTTCTGAAACAATAAATAACTCCGGTTCAATTTCTGCTCCGCCTTTGTTACCGTAAATTTTTGCGGTAATCTCGTCTTGTTTAGCATGCAGGGTGAAGCTGACATCAACCATTAGGGATGCCCCATTTTCGAAACGGATGATGGCATTGGCCATATCTTCTACTGTATTTTTTTCCGCGTCATAATCAGCCGCCTTATAAAACGATAAATTTTTAATGTTCGCTCGATTCCCTAATTTTTTATATGAATTTCCACTTACACTTTTTACTTTCGGTCTCCCCATTAAATACCAGCATAGATCAATGACATGGACCCCAATGTCAATAAGAGGCCCTCCGCCAGAACGCTCTTTGTCAGCAAACCAGCCGCCTGGATTGCCAAGTCTTCTTATGCAGGACGCTTTGGCATAATAAATCTCACCAAGTTCTCCCTTATCAATAAATTTTTTCAATAGCTGAGTATTATCACCATATCTTCTTACAAATCCAACTTGAAGGAATTTTCCTGTTCTTTGAACCGCCTCTTGAATTTTGTAGGCATCTTCTAATGTAGTACAGAGTGGCTTTTCAACTAATACATGTTTTCCAGCATGTAATGCATCAATGATAATTTCGGCATGTAAATTATTCCATGTACAAATGCTGACAGCATCCACATCAGGATCTGTGAGAAGTTCACGATAATCTGTATAAACTTTTGAAGCGCCATATTTTTCAGCTTTCTCTTCTGCTCTTGTTTTGTTTAAATCACAAATTGCATAAATATTTGCCTCTGGATTTTTTTCATACGAATTAAAATGAAGATCTGAGATTCCTCCTGCACCAATTAGGCCGATGTTTAATAACCTCATCAGAATTCCTCCTTAATTTTTAATGTTTCCTGATTTTATTGGAAAGTTATTTTCCAGTGCATCTGCAAAACGTCTTGTGATAAGATGCGGTCGAGTAATGGCCGCACCAACAACTACTGCATGTGCACCCATCTGTAAAGCTTTGCTAGCCTCTTCCGGCTCCCGAATTCTTCCTTCTGCAATGATTGGCAATCCAACATACTTTACAAGTTCCTGAATTAAAGAAAAATCCGGTCCTGTTATTTGAGGACTATAAGATGTATATCCCGATAAAGTTGTCGATATAAGATCTACACCTAATTCCTTAGCTGAAATACCTTCATGGACTGTTGAAACATCACCCATTATAAGAGCGGAACTTTTTTCTCTGATATATTGGATAAGTTCATCAAAGGAAATGCCCCCAGGGCGCAGGCGACTGGTCGCATCTAAAGCGATAATGTCGGCTTTTGCCTGAATTAATTCATCTATTTCTTTTACAGTTGGAGTTATAAATACTTCACTGTCGGAATAATACTTTTTCACAATTCCAATTACCGGTAAACTTGTTTTTGTTTTAATATCGTTAACATCACTCCCTCCATTTGCCCTAATCGCTGCAGCACCACCTAATTTAGCTGCTCTTGCCATGTTTCCCATCATACCTAATCCTGCCAAAGGTTCATTATCCAATGCTTGACAGGAGACGATTAACTTACCTTTAATCTTGCTTAATAACACTTCACTTTCCATCTGATAGCTCCCTTCCACTTGATGAATTAAAAGGATGAGAGATTGTTATTTTTGCATCAATGTCTCAACCTGATTGGGGACAACAAATTTTTGATAACCACATCTAAAAAAATATATTTATTTAACCTTTTTACAGGAGGATTTTTCTTTCTATTTTATATAAAAAACCGGAATATACCTCCATTATAAAGTCGACCATCTATAAAGTAAAGAATGATTTGAATTTTTTTACAATTTACACTCCTATAAAATTTAGAAAGTAATTGCTTATTTGTTTGCAACGAAAAAATTAAAAGACAACGCCTGTTTAAGCTGTTTATTTCCAAAAAAGTGATGCAAGTCCAATAACTTATGAATGGGTTTAACGACGACCGGGCAAACTCCACATGTTGGTGAGGCTGCCCTTTTGTCTTCAAACACATCGCCTGAATGCAATTTCATATTGCAGCTGTTGTATTATATGACTCAACTCTCTGTTTCACCTATATTAATAAGATGTATGGTCTTTTGGGCTACCTAGTCTTGTTTCGGTTAAACTGCTACTTTCTTAACCTTATTAAATATGAAATTGGTCATTTTATAGTTCATCATAATGCATACACTAAATGTACATAGAATAAATAATACGGGCAATATAAAAGAAACAACTAGCATTATACTTAAGATTAATAGATTCAAAATTGCTGCAAATGGCTGCGATACCGCAAGATAAAACGAATTGCGAAATAGTTGTTGAAAGCCCATTTCAAAATGAATGATCAGCGGATACAAATAAACCGACATTATTAAGTAGATAACAAGAAAAAAGAGAAGGATAATACAAGCAAAAACTTTCCATAAAGACGGCAGTTGGAAAAAGATCATTAAATATCCGAAAAATACACCTAAGAAGATGAACTGGATTAGCCCAACCGATATGGATCTTTTCAAATTCCTTTTAAAATGGAACAGAAATGTACTTGTTATCGGGGTTTCAATGCCCTCTGTCCATTCCTTGATAACTCCCTGAGCTGCAACTGTTGCAGGGGAAATAGTGATAATAGGAACAGAAAATAATATCCACAAAAGATTTAAGTATGAATATCTTTGCGCCACTTCCAATAATTGAAATATCTTTCCGTTATATGACATATTTTCAACTCCTAGAGAATACTAATTTACCTATCACTAATTATTGAAAGATTCATACTCTCCTGGTAGGTATTATTCAATACCTATCAAGAAATAAAGTGAAACTTCAATCAGTGGGGGTCTTTTACTGCCAGTTAATGCGGGATAAATTTAGAGAAATAGGATAGCATTTAGCTATCCTTTTATGCTGCACAAAATCAAAAACATTTATTTAAAACCAGTAAGTGTAATCCCCTGAATAAATTGGCGCTGAACAAAGAAATACAAAACAATTATTGGAAAGGTAAATAACGTTGAAGCAGCCATCAACAGTCCCCATTCAACATCAAACTCGCCAATAAACGCTTTCAAGCCAATGGATAATGTCCATTTTTCCGGATCCGTTAAATAGATTAATGGTCCAAGAAAATCTCCCCATGATGCTAAAAACGTAAATAGTGCCACTGAGTAAAGTGCAGGTCTTGATAATGGCAAAATAATTTGCCAATATATTCTGAACTCTGATGCTCCATCTATTTTCGCTGACTCCGTTAATTCAAACGGAATGGTTAAGAAAAATTGGCGCAGCATAAATATGTATAATGCTGACCCAAAGAAGTTTGGCAATATTAATGGCAGAAAAGAATCAAGCATCCCCAGTTTATTGAACAAAACATAAACTGGAATCATCGTTACTTGAAAAGGCAATATCATTGTACCGATAATGACAATAAAGATAAAATTTCGTCCAGTGAATTTAATCCGTGCTAATCCATATGCTACTAATGGAGCGGATAATAGTTGTCCAACAACAGAAAAGAAACAAATGACAATCGTATTCCATGTATATTGGAAAAAAGGAATTTTTTGAATAGAATTTACATAATTGGACCATTGAATCTCTTCTGGCCACCAGACAATAGGTATTGCGAAAATTTCATCCGCCGTTTTAACCGAAGTAAGTACAAGCCAGGCAAAAGGGAAAAGAAATAGAATACCTACTAATGAAAGTCCTAGATGTGACAATATTTTTCTTTTGACTCTGTTTCGATTATTCTTTCTAACTTCTTTCAGTTTAATAGATTTTTTGCTGGCCTGATTCTTTTCGAGCGTATTCGCCAGCTGTTTGTTTGCATTATTTAGTTCTAAATTCGGCATTACTTTTCACCTCCATAGTAAACCCATCTAGCGGAAGTTTTCAAAATAATAATTGTAAATAGCAGCACGATGATAAATAGTACCCAAGCCATGGCTGATGCATAGCCCATCTTCAAAAATGAAAAAGCAGTTTGATATAAATAGACCGCATAGAACAACATGGAGTTCTCAGGCCCGCCTATCGATTGAGCAGATTGAGCAAAAATGATTCCTTGGGTGAAAAATTGAAAAGAACCTATTAATCCTATTATTAAAAGAAATAAAGTTACAGGTGATATTGCAGGTAACGTAATATGCCTAAATTTATGCCAAAAATTCGCACCATCTATCTCGGCTGCTTCATAGTAAACAGCTGGTACATCTTGAAGGGAAGCTAGATACATAATCGTAGTTGTTCCCGTTCCCCAAAAGCCCATGATAATAATAGCTGGCTTTGTCCAATTCGGATCAACCAGCCAATTCGGCTGAACAAGTCCAAACCAGGATAGTACTTCATTAATTAACCCATATTGACCATTAAACATCCACATCCACAATAAAGAACCTGCTACAGCCGGTACAAGAGTTGGCAAAAAATAAATGGTCCGATAGATAGACATCCCTTTAACTTTTGTATTTAACAACATTGCCATCAGCAATGCAAAAGCCATATGAGGAATCAAGCCAAAAGCCGTGATATAAAAAGTATTATAAAGTGATAAGAAAAACTTTTCGTCTGAAAATAACTGTTTATAATTATCAAAACCTACCCAAACAGGATCGGAAAATAAATTATAATCCGTTAAACTGTAATAAAAAGACATTAATATTGGATAGATTTGAAAAATAAAAAAACCGACAATCCAAGGGCTGGTAAATAAAATTCCTATTAAGAATTGTTTTCGTTTCCTCCTATTAATACCTGATTCTAGGCTTTCTTTCATTTCTGTCCCTCCTTAAAAGAAAAGGGCCAAAGAACAGCCCCTTATACAATAAACATACTTATATTATTTTGCTTTATCTGCTAAAGGTTGAATTTTCTCCTTCACGTTATCCATTGCCTCTTTGGCAGAAACTGTACCTTTAAGCGCCTTTTCCGTTTCTTCGGTCAATGCCTGTAAATACTCGTTGATATAAATACTGTTAGGGAAACCTTTTAAATTATCATTTTTTGCTGCCTCATAGAATGGAAACATAGGTTCCATATCCTTATTCTCAGTTAGGCGAGGATCATCTAAAACATCTTTAATAATAGGGATTTTGTGATCAGCAGTTGCGATTTTTACTTGAGAGTCATCTGAAAGCAAGAACTTCAAAAATTCCCACGCCTCGTTTTTATGCTTTGCATTTTTTGGAATAAACATAGCAACGGGACTTACCATTCCTGATCCTTTTAATTCAGGTTTGTCAGCTGGATACGGAAATGGTGCTATGCCTATTGGTCCCTCCGGCCCTCTTTCATCTTCAAAGTTATATTCCCATCCGATCATCATCGCTAATTTCCCCGTTAATAACGGGTCTTGTTTCGTATCCATTTTTCCCATGCCAGATCGGAATTTATCTATTTCCGCCTCGCCAAATTCTTCATAAAATTGATGCTGAAATTCAATTGCCTTTATATTTTCATCACCATTTGGGGTAACTTCTTCTGTAGCATCATCATAAAAAGAACCGCCAAAAACAATTGGCCAAAAAACATTATCGATCCATGGATAATCAGGAACAAAACCAATTTGAGTAATATTATTATCTTTATCTCTAAGTGTTAATTTTTTTGCATATTCCATCAGTTCCTCCATTGTCTCAGGAGGACTTGTAAGCCCTGCTTTCTCAAATGCTTCTTTGTTGTACAGTAAATTGGATGACATGCTCATTGTAATTGGCAAAGCATATGTTTTCTCTTTAACTACCATTCTTTCTAATGCAGCTGGAATAATCCTTGAAGTATCAAATTGATCCTTTTTAATATTCTCATCTAAATCTTGTACCGCCCCTGCATCAGCCCATGGTCCAATATTATTCCACTGTGTTTGAACGATGTCTGGTGGATTACCGCCGGAAATTGCTGTAATTTGCTTTTCTGGATTCTGATTTCCTACTATTTTGACATGTATTTTGTCTTGGCTTTTATTAAATGCTTCCACTCTTTCGTTAAGAGCTTCTGAATCTCTTTCCGCGTAGCCATGCCAAAAACTAATTTCAACTTTTTCTCCTTCTTTTGATGTTTTAGAACTACAGGCTCCAAGAACAAATACTAACGATACTGCTAATAGCATCAAGACAAACTTCCGATATAGCGCTTTCATTTTTATAACCTCCCCAAACTTTAAAGTGTATTTTACAAACTAACCACCTATAAAACTCCTTTACTGAAATAAGATCCAAGTATCAGTTTCTTGACTTTAATCATAGATTTTCAAGTGGTTGCCTCCTCTCTGATTAAGAAAGGATATTTCCTCCCTTTTTATATAAAAATGTGGAATATACTTTTATTATAAGGCGGACCACACCTAGAGTAAAGAATAATTTTAATTTTCAAACTAATTTAAATGGAAATATACTTCATGCGGGTCCATTGAATAGTGAAGTGGAATCGAAAGCTGCATAAGCAACTTTCGATTCTATTTAAAACAAACGGTCAAGAACAGCTTTTGCTGTTTTTTCAAGTGATAGCTGGCTCTGTTCTTTTTGTTGAATGGAGATAATCGTGGTCAATATATCTAAAACATGAAGTTGACCAATCTTCGAGGAAAAAGCTCCGCCTTGCAATGGATTTTCTCTTGCTGCAGCCAATAAAATGGCATCCGCATATTGAGTTATAGGAGATTTCGCATGGTTTGTTATACAAATAATAAAAGCTCCTTTTACCTTTGCCAACTCGACTAAATCAACTAAATCCTTCGTGCTCCCGGAACTCGTAATTCCAACAACAACATCCTGCTCCGAAACTAGTGCACAATTCATTGCAATAATATGTGCGTCTGTTGCACATTCAGCATTAAAGCCTAGGCGCATAAATCGATATTGGGCATCGGAGGCTGTCATACCAGATGAACCTACGCCAAAGAAATATAGTCTTCTAGCTTTTACAATCGCATCAACCGCTTTTTGAAATTGAGATTCTTGTATTAAGCTTAAAGTCTCTTTAATTACTTGTTTATTGTGTAAGGTTATCTTCTGCGCCAATTCATTAAAATCATCTGTTTCTCGTAGTTCTTCTGAAGCTCTATCAACAATACCAGCAATATTTTGAGCAATTGCCAACTTAAACTCCTGATAACCACGAAATCCCAATTTTCTGCAAAAACGAATTACCGTTGTTTCACCTACATTCGCTTTCTCAGCTAAATCTGTGACTGAATAATACATAGATTCTTTCGAATCCACCAAAATTACATCAGCCACCTTTTGCTCTGCTTTAGTTAATGACTTGTAGACACTTTGTATCATGATTAAGGGATTACCTTTTTTTATATTCTCATTACTCAATTCTATATTCACCTCCCTTTTTCAGCATTGCCTTTTGGATATGACAAAGTTAAAATAGCCATTGGAGAATTTTTCCTCCATTACTTATTAAAAAAAGAGATTCATTCCATTATTTTATCATGCGCTTTATTTTCATACTAGTATTACCAGATCAGCAAACCCTTAGTAAAAGGTTTTACAATTCGCTCCATAAACGACGAACATTATCCAAGCTAATTTGTGAACCTTTCCTGGAATTTTCCATCCCTTCGAACTCAATTGATAAATAGCCATCATAGCCGGATTCCTTGACTATGTTTAGAATCTTCCGAATTGGAATGTCTCCATGTCCAACAATAGATCCTCTTAAATAATTTCCTGAAGTTGTTTGAAACCAGCCTTCTCCAGGGTTTTCATCTGAGGGTCTCAAATAAAAATCCTTGATATGCAGCATAGAAGCATGCGATATATTTTTCTTCACAGCAGCGATCGGGTCTTCATCAACACACATGAAATTTCCAATGTCCATTGTAGTCTTAAAATTTGGCCGATTAACTAGATCAAGAAGACGTAAAACACGATCACTCGCTTGTATAAAAAATCCATGATTTTCTACACTGGTTGTAATCCCGTATTGAATTGCATAATCAGCGACTTCTTGACAAGCATGAACAAGTCTTGGCAAATCCTCTTCATACTGCATAATTGACGATTCAAGTATAGAACGCCATGCGACATCATGGCGCATAAGTGTAACACCAAGCCGATGAGCAATGTCTACTTCTTTTTTGACTCTCATAATTTCAGCTTGATAGGCCTCTTCGTCATTCGTAATAAAATTTGCACCAATAGCATAGTTGGAAATCTCAATTCCTGCCTCTTTCGCCCTTTGAACAATTTCCTCTGCTAAACTTGGGTTTTCTACTAGACTATACCCAAGAGGGACAATTTCTATATGCTCCCCGCCATGTTCAGCTATCCAGTTGATAATATCAAAAATCGTCATTTGACCAGATTGGATTTCAGAAAATAAACTATAAGAACTTAACCCGATTTTCATTTTTTTCCTCCATAGAGTTTAGATTTATTGTTCAATCGTATTTTTCAACCACTTGAAGCTCGACTCAACACACTCTAAAGGCGGATTGCTGCATTCATCCTGTTCAACAATTAACCACTGTACTTTATTTTTAACTGCAGCATCCAAAATAGGAATAAGATCCATTTCACCTTTTCCAAGTTCAACTGTCTCTGCCGCTTTCGTACCGGCATGAATAATATCCTTTACATGAAGCAATGGTATACGTCCGTTGTATTCTTTCAAGTAAATTAATGGGTCGTATCCAGCATTATAAACCCAGCAAACATCAAGTTCGATTCCCATAAATTTTTCAGAAGCTGCGTTCATTAAACGATCGAAAAGCAGTTCATCTGCAATTTTTTCTTCAAACTCAAAGGAATGATTATGATAACAAAACTGAATTCCATGTTCGGCAAATTTCTTTCCATACTCTGTAAAAAGCTGTGCAGTTTCTTTAATTGCATCTAGTGAATTTCTCATTTCTAAAGGCAAACCTGGACAAACTACGTACTCGCTGCCAATGAAACGATTTATATTAATCTCTTCATCCAATGCATGTTTTAGACGATCTACACTCACATGACTGCCAAGAGATTTTATATTTAATTGCTCCAAAACATCTTTCAATTCTTCTGGCTTAAGCCCTCCATATCCAGCGAACTCTACACCTTGGTAACCAATATCAGCCACCTTTCTAAGGGTACTAATAAAGTCCTTTGATAACTCATCCCGTAAAGTATAAAGTTGTAATCCTATTTTCATTCTTGCACCACCTTGGATTTATTTATTTGCCATCATTTAATTTATACCCACCACATATCAGCTGTTATCCTTGTACCGCATGGAGTTTATCGTGAAAATAAACGGCTTTACCGGTTTTTGAAGACTCATAGATTGCTTCTAAAATCTCTGTAACTACTAGCGCTTCCTCTGGTTTAACCACAGGATCAGTGTCGTTTAATATGCTTTCAATCCACAAGCGAGATTCCAGATCAGATTCATTTTCGGTCTTTCCTTCATAGAAAGCTACCCCACTGCTTTCCAGCTCAATATGGTTAGTATATAATTTACCATGCCTTTCTCCATTAATACGAAGTCCATCCTTCATATCAGCACCGCCTTCTGTACCTGCCAGCGTACATCTTCCTTCCTCAGCGTCCAGCAAATTTATAGCCCAACTGGATTCCAGTATGATCGTTGCACCATTTTCCATCGTAATGAACCCAAACGCGGAATCCTCGACTGTAAATTGCTTTGGATCCCATGGGCCCCAAGCATTTGCAGCATTTTCTTTTTTGCCAAGTTCATGGTAGGTTTTACCTAGCACTACTTTTGGTTTATAGTTGTTCATCATCCATAAAGTTAAATCAAGTGCATGCGTCCCAATATCAATTAATGGACCTCCCCCTTGTTTTTCTTTATCTAGGAATACTCCCCACGTTGGTACAGCTCTTCGCCTGATCGAATGGGCTTTAGCAAAATAAATATCCCCCAGTCCTCCCTCTGTACACACCTTATGTAAATACTGACTATCATGACGGAATCGGTTTTGATAGCCAATTGATAGTTTTTTCACAGTTCGTCTTGCAGTTTCAACCATCCGGCGTGCTTCAGCTGCTGTTTTTGCCATTGGTTTTTCACACATAACATGCTTCCCGGCTTCCAATGAGGCCACAGTAATATCGGCATGCGAATCATTAGGTGTACAAACATGAATGACATCAATATTTTCATCTTTTAATAAATCTGTAAAATCATCATAAACTTTTGCATCTCTAGCCCCAAATTTTTGGGCAGCATGGTGTGCTTTTTCAAATAAAATATCACAAAATGCGACCATTTCTACTTGTTTCAGCTTCGCAAGACTAGGCATATGTTTTTCGGTTCCAATCCCTCCACAGCCAATGATTCCGACATTCAATTTCTTACTCATATAATTCCTCCATAGTGTTTAAGAATCGAAATATTCCGAAAAAAACATTTATTAAAAAACTGATTCTTCTATTTACCTTTTTGAACTATTCGGACGTCCAAATAACAGAAATTATTAGTTTTCTAGTTTCAAAATTGTCTCTAAGCTATTAGAAGTATGCCTAATCATTTGCTCAGGGCTGAATTTATATGGTGGAATCTCTGGTGTAATAAAACCGTTATAATTAATTTCCTTTAATGCAGTTACTACCCTTTCCCACTGAACATCCCCTGCAAGCAGTGGAACAAACCCATTAATATTTCCTACCGAACAGTTAAAATCCTTAACATGAACCGCACAGATTCGATTTCCGAGTATTTTAATCCATTGCTCCGGGTATCCGAATTGCAGAATATTTCCTGCATCAAAATAGACACCTACATAATTGCTTTTCGTTTTGTCTACGAAATCTCTCATTTCTAATGGACTTAATAGAAATTTATTCCATACGTTTTCGACCCCAATAGAGACTTGCAGCTCCTCAGCTTTTTCTGCTAGTTCCTTAATAGCCGTTAAAGAGCGTTCATAAGCAATGTCATAGGAGACAGATGAATCTACGACACCTGGAACAACAAGTATGGTTTTAGCACCAAAAATTTTTGCTGCTTCCAGCATCTTGCTGATCACTGCTTTACCTTTTTCTCGTATTTTCTGTTCATTTGAAGTTAAGGAATATTTCCAGTGAAGGCCTGTAGCAACTGTTGGAAGCACTAGGTCATATTGCTCAGCTAATTCAATGATTTTTAACAATTCCTCTTCAGATGATCCCATATGAAAAGGGGAATCGGCATCTTCGGTCAAGTTCAATTCTACACCATCAAATTTGTAATCCTTTGCTTGATAAAATATTTTTTCAATTTCCATTGATTTAGGAAAGCACCAAGCATTGATTCCTTTTTTAAAACCCACACAAAAACACTCCCTCCATAATTTGTTTAATGTTTAGGGCATATATTCCTATTTCCTATTTCCTATTTCATCCACGCGCTTCTAAAAAAGGGGAAATATGGAATCACTCTAGTTTTACCGGACTTTTTTGCTCAACAGCCTGATAAGCTGCAAGAGCCACTTCAACAGCCTTCAATCCATCTTGCCCCGTAATTGATGGCTCTAAATCTAGCTTTACACATGTGATAAAATCTTTGATAAGATCTTTATCCATATCATCTCCCCAATAATGCCATTTTGTTCCATTTGCATCACTATAAACATTTATCTTTTGCCCGAATGCATCTATGAAAATAGTTCCTTCCGAACCAATCACTTCAAGTGTTACGTCACCCCAAGTGGGATACGTCTTATTGCGGGACCAGCTGCAATCTAATGTGGCAAACACACCATTATCAAACTCCATCGTTAATATTCCACAATCATCAATTTCATCTGAGAAAAAAGCATCGGCCTCAGCATAGACCTCTGTTACTTCTGCATTCAAGAACCAACGCATGATATCAACTACATGGACGGTATGATCCATAACGGCACCGCCGCCGGATAGAGATTTATTGACAAACCAACCACCTGGATTTGTCCCGCGATTTGTTCCTTTCATTGCAATAACTCGACCAAGTTTACCTTCTTTAATTATTTTTTCGGCTTCTTGAATGGATGTATTAAAACGAACAGGGAAAGCAGTTTGAAGTTTTACACCGTGTTTTTGACAAGTTAATACCATTTCCTCCATCTCTTTCATTGTCGTTCCGAGAGGTTTTTCACAAAGAATATGTTTTCCCGCTTTTGCTGCTGCAGTTACATGGCGGTGGTGATTGCTATTTTCGGAAGTAACAATTACAGCATCTATGTCTTCAGCAAGAAGGTCATTGAAATCAATATAATAAGCAACACCAAACTTATCTGCTGCATCGCGTCCACGCGCCTCATTTTCATCAGCAATTCCAACAAGGATGACTCCATCTATTTCCTTGAGAGCACTTGCATAACTATGCGCATGCATATGTGCGAAACTTATAATTCCTACCTTCATATCTTATTTCCTCCTTTTTTCTAATTCTGAAATGATTAAACTCTAGGGATAGACAATGAAGATTTGATTTCTACAACTTTACCACTCTTAATAGATTCAAGTCCTGCAAGTGATATTTCTAGGGCTTTGTATGCATCTTCAGCTGAAACGAGTGGTTCTAAATCATTTTCTATACAATCCAGAAAATGTGCCAATTCCTGAAAATATGGATCTTCTTTTAATGGACTCGACGGAACAGCTACACCACCGCTATTTTCTTTTTGCCGAATTTGTGAATAAATGCTTCGTTCTTTTGAGCTATCATATTCTATTATTCCCTTGTCGCCAACAATCTCTATTGAAGTAGAGAATCCTTGATGTGCCCATGTTCCTTCAACATGAGCAATCACTCCACTTTCAAATCTAAGTGTAAGAAGGGCATAATCTATTCGGTTAAAACTTCTTCCTAATACACTTTTTCCATAAACTCGTTCAACCTCACCAAAGCACCATCTTAAGAAATCAATATCATGTATTACCATATCCAGTACTAATCCGCCGCTTTTTTGAAAATCTGCGTACCAATCATTCCAAGCTTCTGGAAATACCCCGCCCCTTTTGGTTCTTACCATTACTGGCTTACCGATTTCATTCGAATCAACGATTTCTTTTGTTTTTTTATACTCTTGGAAAAAACGAAGGACGTGTCCGACAAACAATTTGACACCTTTTTCTTTACAATAAGCAATCATTTCTTGTGCATCTTCTTTTGTTCTTGCGAGCGGTTTTTCGCATATGACATTTTTCCCTAAGTCTGCAGCCTGCATGACAAATTCTTTATGCAGATAGGTCGGCAAACATACATCAATAATGTCGATTACCGGAACGCTGTTCATTGCTTCATCAATGGTCTTGTAATAATTTGTGCTGACCGATAAGGCAAGCTCTATACCTATCTGTTCTCGTATATCCACAATCCCTGCTAATTTAACACCCTCCATTTTTGCATATGCCGAAGCATGAACACTTCCCATTGTTCCAGCACCGATAACAAGAACATGTTTCATAATTAAATCTCCTCACTTCCTATATTATTGTTTTAATCTATTAAGCTATAAGAAGAAAACTAACATTTATCTATGATGTAAAAATTACTCGCCGATAGGTAAAACATAAATCCTTATGAATACAGAGTTAATGATTTTGGAATCTCTGCGCCCTTTTTAAAACTTTTGCTCATAAATTATGTATTAATAAAAGTGGAAAACTTAATCTCTATTAACCTAAATATTAGCACTATTCAGAAATACATTCAATGTAAAAATGGAAAAATCCTCCATTTATTTTTAATAAGGAGGATATTATCTCTATTTAACTTTGACTAACCAGCCATCCTAGGTTGATTATGTTGACCAGGAAAAAGTGCTAGTCCTTCTGCTTTAGCCCCTGCGGTTTCAATTAAACTACATATAATTTGTGAACCTGTTAGATAAAACTGACAAGGAATTTTTTCCTTGCCAGTTTCAAAAATAAAAGATCTCCACACGTCCTTTCAAACTGGAGGCAGTTATGACGATTGCTTTTCTTCCAGCCCGTCACGTGCTTTACTCAAAGCGGCTAATGCATCATCGATCTCCGCTTGGTTTGCGTCCAGTTTGTTCAGTGTGATTTCGGTTACCTGCTGCGCCTGCTCGAGATGTTGCCAGCTTTCTTTTGTATATTTAGATTCTTTCAGGTTTTCACTATTGATTTCAGTCAAACGATTCTTCAGATCCGTTTTATTTCCTACTAGGTTTTTGTCAGAAAAAATCTCAAATTCATAGAAAGAATACCCGAAGATCGTTGCCCTTTCAATTCCTTGAAATTTAACATATCTGGCTTTTACTTTGTCAAATGTGATATTGTCTCTGCCACCGCTTCCCGTTACTATCCCATTGTTATCTTTAATCACATTTGTCCAATTTTCCTTGTCTTCTGAAACTAGAATTTTATATTTTTTAGCGTAGGCAGTCTCCCACGCAATCGATACCTTGTTAATTTCAATTGGTTCATCAAGATCAACTAAAAACCATGCATCATCTTCTGAAGCACTTGACCACCTTGTATCCCATTTCCCGTCTACAGCTTTATCCGATGAATAAGTAGAAGATTCTGCTCTTGACGATTCCGCATTTTTATTCAATGCCAAATTACCATGTAAATCTACGGCTTTATTATTAATTGACACATGATCAATTACACCTTTAAACGAGTTTGTTTTACTCCCTATTCTCTGCATAGGTAAAACAAATGTTTCAAGCTTTCCGCCATCTTTAAGGCTTTCAGCATATTTACTGCCATTTACAAAAAGAGATGTACCACTGCTATCGCCTGTCAACAGCAGATGTGTCCATTCACCTGCAGGAACTTTGTAATCGAAAACACTATGATAGCCTTCCTTTGAGAACCCTAATTTTCCGGTATCCCCTTGAGAAAGCTTTAATTGACCTTCAGGCGATTCGAGCAGTACGGCATCATCCGGATTGTCGGCATCTGGTTTAACCCACATAGAGATGGTCCAGCCAAAGCCCAATGATCGTAAAGGTGTTTTAATGTAACTTTCTCCGCCATTAAACTTTACCCCATTCCCAAACAGCCCATCAGCCATCTTCACATTTTTTCCGGAACCATCAAAATCGTTGCCTGATGAATCCCTGAACTTCTCTTCAAAAAGGTATTTGACGACGTTTCCATCTTTATTTCCAACATGAATTTTATGAGATAGGTTGACGTTTGGAGCATCTCCGATCTTGGATGCATCTTCTTCAAACTTGTTGAAATCCTTGTCTGCACTTGTTCCAGACCACATCTTTTCTGACACCACCTGCATTGCAGGCAGAATTCTGTGATGGGAATCAGCCATTGAAACTCCCTTTGCTGTGGAAATGTCATTCCATAATGCAAACATTGCACCCTTAACGTTCGGATGTCCGAATGGCAATACCGTTTCAACCCAATTATTTGGCTCCCAATTGTTATAAAGATACCCGGAATTTAAATAGTCCGCATATAATTGTGGAACAATATATAAAAGGTTCGTATAAACATTTACGATATTATATCCAAGATCAATTGCATGCTGTGCTCCGCCATATGGTTCATACCAAATATCCATTGTTGCATTATTGCTGATTGGTGTTTCACCATCATGCTTTGTCAACCCACCCCATAGACGCGGATGCTTGCCCTTACTGTTAATATGGTTAATAAGTGTGTCCATGTATTTTCGGAATGCCTCGTTATCATTACCCGAATATTCGTCAGTGCCAATATGAACATCTGGTCCTATGAAAACCGGATTATCACCATCGATATATTCATCAAACAAGCCTTTAACAAAATTCACTGTTTTGGGCTTAGTTATGTCCAGATTATTGGCTGTTCCTAAAGTTGGATCATATTTGATAAATGCCCCAGAATGTCCTGGAGTATCAATCTCCGGAACGACATTAATGCCATAATCCATACCGAGCTGCTGAAGATCTCTAAATTCCTTTTTCGTATAAAAACCGTTTTTACTCGTTAGACCAGGATACTTTTCGCTCTCCAATCGAAAGGCTGCTTTTGTGCCATCAGGAAATGGAGTGCCTACATCATCATTCAAATGTATTTGAAAACGGTTCATCTTATAAAAGGACATTTGCTTGACATAATCCCTTAAGAACTCAATGGAATAAAATTTCCTAGCTACATCCAGCATAAACCCTCGATCTTCATATTTCGGATAATCCCTTGCAATCCCCTTTGGGATATATTTGTGTTTTTCATCCTGTTGTAATATTTGCAGAGCTGTCCTTGTCCCATAAAATACACCTTTAACTTTCGATGATTTTATGGATACGTAATCTTCAACATCAAAGATGGACCCTTCTTCCCCGAGAGACGTTAATGAATCATCTAAGGATAAATATATATCTCCCGCTTTTGGAGTACCGTAAGTAATCTCCAAATTAAGATTTGTAATCTCTTTTATATCATTTTTGGTTAATTCAGCTGTTCTTCCGAGAGCATCTTTGTCTGCTTTATTCACGACGATCTTTGAAGTCTTTGCCAATGCAAATTTCTCTGTTCTGCCATACCATTCACGCAATGACGGTATTACTCTCGGCTCTTGATTTAAATCCTCCGTTTGTACATGTTGTCCAGGAACGGTTACAAGAACATTATCAGATATTTTATTATCAGGATCACTCTCATCTTCAACCTGCAAAAGAAGATTTACCTTAGCGTCTACCAATGGTTTGTTAATACGGCCTTTTGCATCGATAACAGGCAGTCGATCACTTCCATATAAAGTAACTTTATATCCTTCAGGTGTTTTAGGCAGAACGATTTCTTTTTGTCCTTTTTCGATACTTATTTTTTCTCTAATATCCTTTATTATTTCAGTTAAAGGATCTTTGTCTTCGTATACTTCAAATTCGAAAATTGAATATCCGTATAATATACCTTCTACTGGTCTTCTCTTTACTCCCTGAAATTTGACATATCTGGCTTCTGCTTTATCGAACTCGATCGTATCTTTCTTCCCTCCTGCTGTAAGTACCCCATCGTCTTCTTTAACATTTACCCAATGCTCCTTATCTTTAGAGACTAAAATTTTGTATCTTTCAGCAGGGGTTTGCCAATTAATGACTACTCGTGATATATTTTCATTTTTTCCAAGATTAACTATTAACCATTGATCATCTTCTATAGCAGATGACCATCTTGAAGCAGGATCTCCATCAACAGCATTCTCCGCAAAAAGCCATTCTACTTCATTACCTGAAGCAGATACCGTTTTACCTAAAGCGAGGTTTTTTGTTTCAGCAAAAATCTGCTCAGGCCTGACTAAAGAATGAATAATCGTAAGAATCATCATTAATACAATCAAACCGAACGTTTTTTTAAAGATCATAGTTTCCCCATCCTAAATATGTATTTCATCCCTCACATCTACCAGAAGATTCTTTTCGCCAAACATAGGATAGCAATGTTTTCTTCTACCCTTTCTAGTAGTCCCGCCCAGTCTCTGAAATTGGGCGGGTGTATTTATACTTAATCAAAGATTGTAAAACAGTCCTGGAATTTTATATCCTCTAGAGATTGCTTCATTCTCTATTTGCCGGCCATATGGTTTCAATATCGCCAAACGGTTTTTACATTCAGATCTGTGTTCTCGCTATTAGTTTCCATACTGGTATACTCCAAAATCATAGAAAGAATATCCGTAATCAGTCGCTCTTTCTACCCCTTGAAATTTAACGTATCTCGCCCTTACTTTATCAAAACTCAATGTTTCTTTTCCGCCTTGTCCCTCAATTATTCCGCTGTTATCTTTGATTACATTTGTCCAATTTTCCTTATCGTCCGAAACTAAAATCTTATATTTTTTTGCAAAGGCACCTTCCCATTGTATGACTACCGTGTCTATTGCTTTTTGCTCGCCAAGATCGACAGAGAACCAGGCATCGTCTGCGTAAGCACTCGACCACCTCGTACTATAATTGCCATCTACCGCCTTATCAGGAGTTAAATCAGGTCTAAAAGGTTCAATTGCTGACGATTCTGCAGATTTATTTAACGCAAGGTTACCAAGCAAATAACCCGTGTCTGCTTTCAAAATATCGTATACTTTTTCCGAAATTAACTGGTTCTTTTTATGATCATCCAGCAATGCATTAAAACTTTTTAGGTGATATATAAACTTTTCAGCATTTTCTTCGAATTGCTTTACCGCATCCAAATGGGCTTGTAAGGAACGAGCAGTACCTTGGCTTTCAAATTCCCCCGCTTTTTCAAAGCGCAGGACATGTGTCTTCATATCAGCTGCACTTGTCGTAACATTAATCAAATAAGACTTCTTATTAACATTTCCAGCTAAGTCAGCTGCAGTTATAATAAGTTCATGTTTTCCAGGCTTCCCTGCAAAATCAATGTCTGTTCCTTCATTGTATGTCTTGCCATTAAAGAAAGCAGAAACTTTGGAAATTCCACTATTGTCATCCTTCACTTCCCAGGTAAAATGGAGTTTTTCTGTATCATGTACGCTGATTTCATTTTGAAGCACGCTACCGTTTATCATCGCATTTACTTCTGGTGCTGTTTGATCCTTAATGTAAGTCCCATTCACAAATTGGTAAAGCCAATCATACAAAATCCGTGTTTTAGGGTCTTTGCTTATTGCAGTGTTATAAATAGCATTATTTCCTTGATAATATGCTTTAAAAGCATGCTGCATATAGCCGTATTCAACGCCGCCGTTAAGGTAATCAATAAATCGCTGACGGAATACATCATCTGTTAGCATACGGTCATCAAATTCCATTTCTACCCCCATCCCATATTGCTTAGCCAGGTATGCAGCATCCTCGATGCGTGTACGGCTCATTTCCTCAAAGAAATAGTTGGGCTGAAAAGCAGCGGCGTCAATGCCGACATCCTTCCACATATGACTCTTGTAGGCTAAGAAGTGTGGGATCCAGAACAACTTCAAGTCTTCATTATGAACGAGATGACTCACTTTTCGGAGTAAATCTGGCCCCGTTTCGCTAGTACTTATTTGTTCTTCCAACCAGTACATGCCAACAAGCTCCAGATTGGAATAATTATTTTCCATCCAGTTTTGTTTAACCTTTGTCAGCCACCAATTGATAACTTTTTCTCTGTTTGCCAGTGCTTTTTCCTCACCGATTATTGAAGCATTGAAGTTCTCAGATATGCCATCACCATCTACATCACCAAAGTCGGTCATATATTCCCCAGGATCTGGCACCATCAAAATTACTTTCATTTTATGATCAGGCTCATTCAATTTTAATCCGACTTCTTTGACTGCTTCATTTAACTGCTGCATATCGCCATTTTGGGCAAAAGTCTTATTAAGATACCAGTTCCAATCTTGAAGGTTCGCCCCTCCGCCGAATCCTCGTCCTGCTGGGGAAGTCAAACCAAGATAAAGGACGCTGTCAAAGAACCAGTCGACTGGGTTTCCGTTTTGATCCACATAGCTGATATTAGGAATAATTCTATCCTTCGTCCAATCTCCCTCTCCGCTTTTATAATGTCCGTTATATAGTAATGACAGGTTGCGAACTCCAGCTGTAGCATCCCCCGGTTGTTGGTATGCAGGCTGCTCAGGAGGAATACTTTCGGCACCTTCAACCTTTCCATCCTGCCCCAATATTTCGATTTCATCGAGGAATGTCCATGCCCTTGTATGCATCGTAAATGTTACTTTGACATACCGGGCATAAGCCATTTTTGCATTGGATTCATTTTTCGGAATACCGTCTTTGCTTCCATCCCAAACAAAGTATTCTTCTCGTGGCGGCCCATCTCCCCACAGAAGCTCTGTAGACTTATGGGATAGCGTCCCCCAATTTTCCTTGTCGTCGGAGACGTACATTGAGACCGTCAACGGAACTAGAATTGAGTTTGTTGGCCAATCTTGTAAAAAATGTGCCTTTATGTTTGAAATAGATTTTTTCTCTCCTAAATCAAACACTACTTCACGTGTCTTTTTTTGCACGTGCCCCACCCATGCTGGATCTGACAGCTGCAATTTGCCGTATTTCCCATCGGTTAGTTCGTTCCCAGAATCAGGATATTTAGACTCAGGTCCCTCCGACCATTCATAGTCTAAACCTTTCGCAAGATTACGAAGCTTCGGCTGTTCTTCTTCTGCTTGTGCTATAGGAATCAGCGCCAGCATCATTACTGCTAAAACAGTGAAGGATACCCATTTCTTTATTGATCCCATCATTTTACGCTCCTTTCATACTCCCCATTAATCGATCTTTATTTGATTGCTAAAATCAAAAAAAAATGCTCAACCATTTCACCTCCTTTCGTATCAATAGCAATAGAAGAGAAATAACAAAGCTGTAAATTGGTCATCAGTCCAAAAAACGTATGTATGGTATTTGACAAACTCTCAAAAAGGTAGATTGTTTACTAGATGGAGAGAGTTTGCAGAGATTCAAATATTTCTTACACGTATCGTTTTTTCTAACTATTCATTTTTATCTGAAAATTGATACCGTTTTCATTATTATATCAACGATTTTAGAATTGTAAAGAAAAAATCCTTTTTAAAAATAAAAATGGGTATTTTTTTTCACCAACAACAATCACATGATTATAATGGAATATATTTGGTAGTTTTATGGTTAAAAAATGAGTCCCATTGAAAGATGAGAACGAGAAAGAAATCATATTATTGAGAGACGTCAGTCTTCCCTTTTTTCGCAAATTCAGTGTACCTCGTACTTGTTAAGAAAAATATATTCGATCATATATGCAGTCAAATCAAACCATGAATATTTAACTAGTTATTAAGGATTATCCTCGTCTTGATAATTCTAATTAAATACCAAAAAGACAGGATTTTTTCTCCTGCCTCAAGAAATTTCTAATATGAAACGACTTATTAAATTACACATGAATCTAGCAATAAGAAACTGCAAGTCGTTTCTTGCAGAAACGAAGGATCAGCCATTACAGAAAGAGAACAGTCATAAAGTATAGAAATACTAAAACTCCCCTGACTTCCCATCTAAATCCACTTTCACCCTATATTCTTGTCCAAATCAAAAAAATAATTGACGAATACTTTAAATAGGCCTAATCACAGGGTTACTGCTCTAGTCCGTCAGATAGATTACAATAAAAGGGAAATGGTTTAGTTATGCTTATCTTCTTAGTTACCTTGATGGTTCTCTATGTTTGAAATTATATTAATAATAAAACATGTAGATCAGAGGGAGAACCAGTGAAGAAAAATTGGACTGAAGAAGAGCTTTTAGCAAACTTTATGTTAATGCCAAATGAACTGCATTTAGCTATGGGGAATAAAACAGAAACGAATCGTTTGCGCTTTGCTGTATTACTAAAATATTTTCAACAGGAAGCTAAATTTCCGAGTAAAAAACAAGATGTTCCTAAAACAATGATCAAATACATAGCTAAACAATTGGGTATTTCGCCTGATCGATTTGACGAATATAGTTGGGGGTGGAAAAGAAAAAACTTATACCCGGCATCGAAAAAATATAAGGGATTATTTTGGTATTCAGGAACTTACACGTACAGATAATGAGCGTTTTTGGACATTGGTTAGAAGAACAAGTTCAGTTTACACATGATATAGACTATTTAAAAAACCAAGCATACAGTCTCTTTCGTAAATGGAAAGTTGAACCTTTAGTGATCAAGGATCGCAATATACCTCTTGTGCTTTTCAGAATTCAGCAAAAGAAAACGGCATTATCACAAGCATGTCTCGGAAAGGCAACTGCTTCGATAACGCCGTCATTGAATCCTTCCACTCTACGATAAAGTCGGAAGAATTCTACTCTCAGCCACGAGAGGATCTTACAAACCCTATTGTAGTGGAAAAAGTAAGAAAATTCATCTATTACTACAATAAAATACGACTTCAGGCAAAATTAAACTACCTGTCCCCGATAGAATTTCGGGAACAGGCAGCATAGGTGCTTTTTTCATGTCTCATTTCTATGGGCCAGTTCAATTCAAGGATAGCGCCCTTTAATGAAGTAAGCATTATTAAAGTTTTCAATTTACAAGATTAGCTTCATACCTTCATGACTCGCCAAAAATCCTAGGCGATTATAAAAACGATGGGCATCGTCGCGTTGTCAAGGACCGGTCACGATCCGCATTAATAGGTCGACTTCTGGTATTTGGTAATTTTCATCCTCGTGAATATTCAATGTCATAAGGCCGGAAAGAACGGCAAGATAGCAGGAAATCAGTTTCCTGGGATCGCCTGAGGCAATTTGGTTTGCTTTCTGCCCTTCCACAAATAAAGGTTCCAATTGGTCGACATACGTTTTCATGGAATATTGTTCGATAAGCCGTTTCGCTTCCTCTGGTACTTCGTCTGATGTACGTGCCTGGTGAATGAGCATAAAGTAAAGCTGACCATTTTCGTCAAGTGTAGCCTCAGTCAGAGTCCTGATTTTGTCGATTGGCGATCCAGGCAGCTTATAGACGTTCTGCATTTCAGAAGCCGACTCTTCTATTGCCTGTTTAACAAGTGTAGTAAAAAGTTCATCTTTTGATTTGAAATAGCGGTAAAGTAGACCCGGGCTAATGCCGGCTTCGGTTGCAATCATACTCATTTTCGTTCCGATGATGCCTCTTCGAGCAAAGACCTTAAGGGCTGCTTCCATAATTTGTTCTTTACGTTCATCACGAATCTGCTGCAATTGTTCCTCGTTTAAAGGTGTCAAAGATCATTCACTCCTTAGGTAAATTTCGTTAGGATCATAACGAAACATTATTTATTTGTTCCATTCAATCATTCTCAGTCATGATGGTTGCTAATGATGAAAAACATTGCCCAGAAGAGGTATATCATTTTTAATTCTTAATTCACTAATCCGGAAAAAGCCCACATGTCTTTAAGATGAATCCCTGCGTTTCTTGAAATCAGCTTCACCATTGATGGCTTGGCATTCTATAAGAAAGGAAGATCAGGATAGCTAACTCTCTATTAACTTGAAAAGATGTTTATATACTCATAGAAGGGTAGGTTGCCCCGGAAAAGGAAGGAAAAATTTCAGCTAACGCCTTTTCCGATGGCTGCCCATATTCTTGCGAAAGTTCAGTGAGCACTTGCTTACCTTCCTCAGAAGAGGTTAGAATGGCCATTGCCATTTTGGGATTCAAGATTTCACAAGGTGAGGCGGACAACGTATTGACTGACCAATACAGTCCTTATAATTCCCAATTCTGTTCGATCGTAGCTTGTTTGAGAAACAGATCTATATATTTCCGGCCAAAAGAAATTCCTTTCAATGGTTCATGCCCTTCATATTCGACGCCCTCCCATTGTAGGTCATTGGCGCAGTTCAGCCACCAGGCGGGTTCAATCGTAGCTTTTATCTTTTGCAGAACGTTGTGCTCAAATAAGGGTTTTGGATCAGTGCGTTGTTTGTGAAAACATGATTCAAGCAGTTCTGCCTCTATTGCAGCAACAGTCATTCCTTGGCCGAAAATGGGATCATAAATGCAAAATGCATCTCCAAGGACCAGCAATCCGGCTGGCCAGCGTTTCATTTTTTCATAGCGTTGGCAGTAAAGTTCCGACACACGGTAACTTCGCGGAGAAGTGACCGGTTCAAGCTTTTGCGTTATTTCCGCAATGGCTGGGCTCGGAAGTTCGGAAACAGCCTTTTCAAATTCTTCAGCATTTATAGGGGGGTATTGCCCGCCTGGGCGGTAAAGCAATACTTCAGCTACATGGTTTTCAATAAAGGAAAAAACTCCTGTGAGTGTTCCGTTAGCAGGTTGACCTGCTATATTGATGACATCCCATTTTTCTACTAAATGTGTTAGATGATAAGGTACCTTATAACGCCGAGTGCTATAGCCGAGATTGACTTTGAGGAGGTCGGGTTTTGGCACCTCGTAACCTAAATCTTCAAGCCATTCTGCGAGTTTAGAGAAACGTCCGCTCGAATCAATTATCATATTAGCCGTTAATCGTCTTTCCTTACCGGCTTGCCTACGGTCCCGAACTTGGACTCCTGTGATTGTTTCTTTGTCTTCACTCGATGAAAAACAAATTACATCATGATTTGGAAACAATCGAACATTGGGAATCTCTTTCACCCGATTGCGGATGACCCACTCGAGCATCGCTCTGCTAAATTTGACATCTTTCCGTGGATATTGACCAACCATGCTTCCGTAATGATTCATGTTATGAATGGTTTTATTGAACGAAGAGGGAGAACCAAGTGCCAATAAATCCTCCTCATAACCAGGAAAGAGGTGTTCTGTAATTGACTTGCCGCGTTGTGTGAAACGATGGGGATGAAAGGCTTGCGGCGTACCGGGACGGTTTTCAGGCTTCTCGGGGAATTCATCTTTATCGACGATGAGAACCTCTTCATAATAATCAGATAGGACTCTCGCTGTCATCAATCCAGCCATGCCTCCTCCAATCACAATCGCTCGTTCTGTTTTTCCTTGTGTCAGTGCAAAATTTGAATCCGCCATATTCTTGCCCTCCGTTTTTAGATTTGTCATCATGACATTTTTCCCGGAATTGCACCTTTAAAGATGTACTGGCATTAATGCTTTGCATTCAAATTTCAAATAGGCTTGTTTTCAAACTTCGTTGAGCAAGTGATGTCTTTCCACTTATCAAATTCTTTTTGTAAGGCAATAAGTTTATCCGAAGCCATTTGATAGGCGTCTGCGCCCAACAATAAATGAAGGGGAGGCTCAGGTTCGTTAGCTATGTGAATCATGGCCAAAGCTGCTTTTTCAGGATCGCCTTCTTGCTTCCCATCTACCATATTTTCAAGAAAATCCTTTACCTCATGTACTGCTTTGTAATCCTCAATTTGATTTTTTCCATACATTACCGAGCTGCTGCTTAAGAAGTTAGTTCTAAAAAAGCCAGGTGCCACTACAGTTACTTTTATGCCAAATGGTTCAACTTCGGCGGCAAGGGATTCGGATAAACCAATTACGGCGAATTTTGTAGCACTATAGCTGCCAAAACCGGGACTGCCCACGTATCCTGAAAGAGAAGCGATATTAAAAATATGTCCTGACCTTTGCTCCCTTAAATAAGGCAGTGTTTTTCTGATGACGTTCAATAGGGCAAATACATTTACATCAAAATTTAGACGGATTTCTTGATCTGTCAGTTCTTCGATGCTTCCGCCTAAGCCATAACCAGCATTATTGACGATGACATCGATCTTCCCAAAAGTTTCCATTGTTTTCTCGACTGCTTGTTGTATGCTCGCTTCATTTGTTAAGTCAACTGTTAATGGGAGGAATTGTTTCGTATCATCGCTTACTGCCTGCGTTAAATCATTCAACGATCTTGAAGTTGCGGCAACATAGTCGCCACTCTTTATCAATTGCTTTATTAAAGCAAGCCCTAACCCTCTTGAAGCTCCGGTTACAAACCATACTTTCTTTTCGCCCATTGTAAATCGCTCCCTTATATCGATTTTTACTGAAAGAAAGAAAAAATGCTTTTTAACAATGAATGAATAATTCATTCATTTATAGAATAAAACATTTTTTATAAGTCTTCAATAAAAAAATGAAAGTTTTTCCAAAAGCTTTTTAGTGACTTAAAGAGTAATCGATTAAACAAAAGCGTTATGTCCATGAAGCCTTCTGTTTCATACAACTTTTTTGTGTTTAACAGTTGAACCTAATCCAAAAGTTACGTTGTCGGAGTACATCCGCTGCAGACGCCTTTCTTGTTGATGAATCAACATTTCGGCTTCTGCTGAAACCAAGCAGCAACATAAAAAAATGGGGTTTTATTCAACCTCTTATGAGGACTTAAAATCACTTCATTTCTTAAAGGCGAATCCAATTTTTTTAATATTTCCAAAGATTGTTTGTTTTGCTTGTCTGCTGAAGCAAAAATGGTGCGAACCATTCGGTTATTCTTAGAGATTTCTAAACAGCCTTTTGCTGCTTCTGTTTCATAACCATCTAATGTATTCATTATATTAAATCCTGGAGGACCAATAACTCAACTTGCTCCTATGACTTGTTCACGATTGATGCCTTTCTTGAATCCCATTCTGATAAAGGGCCAAATGAACCTATAAAAAAACCCCCTCCTCTTTCTATCGTAATGAGGAGGGGGAGAAAAGCAATTGATTAATGAAAAACTATTGTTGGGATTTTCTGTCTTTTTTTGTATTTCGGGGGTCCCTTAATTACTATTCCAAAGGATACATTCAGGTTTTTCAGGTGTTAATGTCTTTTCACCGTCCCATTGAAAAAATGAGCTTTGGGGTTGATAGGTTTTATCAAGGAAAAAGGCACGGTTAATATTCGTTAACTTTATATTGTAATCTAGTGAATTATTAATAGGTACAGATACAGCTTTAATTACTTCGATATCATTAACATCCGTACCCGCAGGTAGTTCAACGGTTGTCGCTGCAGGACCGTTACGGTTAATCGACCAGTCGGGAATGTCATGATTTGAAGTATACAAGGTTTCATCATTCTTTAATTTTACAGAAATGGCTGTTCCAGCTGAGGAATTTTTTCTTTGTTGATTAAGCTCGATAAATAAATAATTTTTCTGATCTGAGATCTCAGGAGTATTCGGATCAGCTACCTTCTCAACTTTTTCTTCCCGGTTCATTTCCTTTGCCATGATTTCATAGATCCATGGATTTGCATCCATTAATACTTCTCTCGTTCGGTTTTCAGGTAATGTTTGCGCTGGATTTAAGAAAAAACGATAGCCGGTTGATACGGCCGGATCATCCAACTGACTTACCATGTTATTTGCGGTAGATGTCACTAAAAGAGGGTGGTGACCTTCTTTTACTCCTGTAAAAGGTACAGTAGCATGATTAAGTCCTTGATATTTTTCAGAAAGGATCACTCCATTTGGATTTAGAGTCACACGGTAAACCCATTCAATATCTGTGGTCCTTCCCCACCTCGCCATTAGTGCCGGTGTATTCGTTCCTCCGTCCTCATTCGACCAAATCATACTATACTCAATGGTTATATTTCCGACATTGTCCTTTGATTTCTTATGATACATTAGAAGAGGTATATCAGTGGCATTATTTTCATAATTCCCAGGAATTTCCGATAAATTACGTCCATAAAGAATTGGCGAATATTTATAAATAAGAGCGTCCTCAGTCGTTAAAGGAATTGTCTTAACGTTTATTTTGGTGATTATTACCTTTTTAACACCATCTGGAGATTTCTCATCATTTAAAAATACTTCCACTTTGTGTTTGCCAGCCGAAACGTGCCCAAGACTAACCTCATATGTAAATTTTTCCTGACCCATGAAAAGAACAACATCTTGAACATAGTTACCATCTACCTTAACAGTTACTACTGCAGACTCTTTTCCTTTTTTTCCCCAATCAACTCCTAGGGCAAGTGCGGTAATGTCAAGTAGTGCTTCACCAGACTCGGTAACTTTAAAATTCGTATCAGCAACCTTCTGTTGAGCAATTGAATGAATGCTCTTATCGGGAACTTGATCACTCGCTTGAACAGATGTTGTAACTAATGCTGTCGAAAGGCAAATTGCAAGACTAGTAAACAAACGCTTTTTCATTATTTCGACATCCTTCCTGCTAAATTTTGATCACAACTACTAACATTATAGATTTTGAATTGTTATGTTAGTTTTTTATTAAAGTAAAAATGAGAACCATTGCTGTATGTAACGACAACTGATGCTTCACTGTACATCTTTGAACTTTCATCATCGGTATCAGAGCGTCCATTCCAACAAACTCCAACTTGTCTATAAATACAGGTTTATGAGGTTGAGTAAAATACATTCGTAACTGACGGGAATAAAAAACTCAAAAATAGATCAACAATTTTCCTTATTTTTATTTTTTACCTCCTTTTTTGTTAGAATTTTTTGAAACCTGTTTAATCATAAAATAAGATTGTTGAATATATGTGTAAAAAGCGTAAAAATAACGTAAACGCCTTAAATTATTATAAGTATAGGATCCACAAAAGTCCTTATTTATTCTTATTAATGTGAAAAAGACACGTTCCTGTGGAAACGTGCCCGATTGCGGAAGATCAAGATTAAAATTACGGTTGCTGCTGTTAGCTTGTTGAACTAAACCAGCTAATAGGAGTCAATGGAATACGGACATGACCTAAGTGGGAACTGTACTTATGTAAGGTGAAGAACTTAAAAAAAGACCGTCTCTTGACGATCTTATTCCTATATATACCTCTTTTTTCTTTGATTAACTATTATAACAGAGACTCAAACAAGTCATCTTACTGTAACATCTTTAACTGTATCGGAAATACGGTCAACCGCTGCTTTTCCAACATCTTCAACAGCATCAATTGCATTTTTGGCTGCATCGCCTGCTGCTTCAACCCCACGTTTTGTTCTGTTACGTCCTTGATCAATAGCAGATCGATTTTGCTCAGTCATTCGTTATCCCTCCTTAAATTGGTTTCGACCTTAGTATAAGAAAATGTCATTTTGTTATTCATACATTGTGAATTCCTTTAGAAATGTATAGTTCCCATTAAAACGTTATTAACATAAGGTTCAAAAGAACTGGATAAGCATTTTTAATGTAATCTGTTAGCTATGCGCTAGTATTTTTGTAAATGTATCCCGCAAAATTTTATTCTGAGAAGAATCATTAGTCAACTAAATGTGAAAAGGATACATTGTCACAGTTATAGTTTTTTTCAAACTTATACGTCAGAAAAGTATGTTTATATTTTATTGATTAGGCAAAACGCTTTTTATTTGTCTATTATTGATCCTACTTAGAATGGGTTGTACGGTTGTCTGTGCCATTTCACTTCCACGTCCTCTTGTCATTCCATAAGTAGTAATAGCACCAACTCCTAGACCCAATAACGAAATCATCATACCTCTATTATTACGTCTCTTCCCAAACATCCATCTATTATTGCGACCAAAAGGACGTTAACCAACGTAAATTGTTCATTTTGTAAGTACCTCTTTTTTATTTTATTTAGAAGAAAATGTTCTTCCGTCTTTATTTTTCGACGATTGTACTTATATATACTGGAAAATAATATACCATTAAGTATGTTTTCAATTTTATGTGACCAAAATAATATTTGTATTTTTCATGGATAAGTATATAAAAATGAGGGTTGGAAATGTTCTTTCTTGTTGGGAAATTAATCCTACTTTTTGGTTTGGTAATTATAGCGATGCGTTGTATGGGAAAGACTGTGTTGGCTCAGTTGACTCCTCCAGATCTTGCCGCTATTGTATTTCTCGTCACATTGTCCGTTTCCCCCATCAAAGCCGATGGGATTGAACAGGCTATTATAGGAATCATAACCATCGTCGTTATGTACCTGTTATTTTCTAAATTAAATCTTTTTCGCTTGTTAAACCGTTTGTTCATCGGCCAGCCGAGCATTTTGGTAAAGCATGGGAAAATCTCCAAAAGAGAATTACAGAAAACTCGCTTTCCTCTCGTGGAACTATTGTCAGCCATCCGGACCGCAGGATATCCGAATATACAGGATTCGATTATGTGATTCTCGAACCGAATGGAGATCTTAGTATATTGCCAAACCAAGCTGTTGTTAATTTGACGCCTAGACACTTAAGCATTGAAACAGACTATCAAGGACTCACCGGTAATCAGAACGCTTAATTTATTTGGACATAACTAACCCCAGAAAACTAACAAGATGGAAAGATTAGTTTTAGATTAACTAGATTTGTATAGAATATGCATTATTTACTTTTGATAAAATAAGTTAAAAAAGGAAGAAGAAAATGACAAAAGAAAACAATGATCAAAATCTTACCAAAGAATTAATTGATTTAGTAAAAGAGGCAATGAAATCGAATGTAATAACTAAGAAAGAATTTAATAAGTTCCTAGAAGAAAAAATCAAAAACCAGTGAAGATAAATAGATCTGGCACACATTAAAATTTCCAACATACAATGAATTTAGACAATTGTCCCAATTTTATATCTTTGCTACACTTCTGAATCCACCGTATAGGTGGTTTTGTAATTGTATTTGAAATCTACATATGAAACATTTTTGCATATAATTAATATTACTCCGTTCTAAGTACAAGAAATATTCGAATAACAAAATCTCGGCATTCTGTCTAATGAATCCCCTTTAAACAAGGGGATTCATTAAATTTTTATAACAGTAAAGAAAGCTTAGTTTCATTTCCCTTAACAAAAATTGGGAAACATATTTCTTTTCAATGATCGACATTCTATATATTGTTTCGATTAACTTAAAAGGAGGAATCTCAAATGACAGTAATCAAAAACCTACAACAAACGATAGCAGGGTTAAAAAGTGCACAAGCAAGCTTAGAAGGATTTGCGCTTGACACTGACAATCAACAGGCACAACAACTGTATCAAAATACGGCTCAACAAGCACAACTTATCATTGACCAACTATCTCCACGTGTTCAGCAAGTTCAACAGGAAGAACCACAATACAAGCAACAATAAAAAATATAAAAAATCAATTTTGGTGTGGGAAATGGGAATAATATTAATGCCAGTGTTCTTTCAATTCCTTTTTTTCTTGTGTTATTAGAACGTCCAAAAGTGTCCGATGAAAACTCCCCTTTTCATATTGGACACTTTTTATTACCTAACATAAAAAAGAATCATTCTCCCATTGAAAAAACCTTTTTAATTTTTGACAAAGCACCATTGCTATGTAAAAACATAAATTATTTTGATTCTTTTTTTACGCTATAACCTATGGAATTTGATTTTGTTAAAAACTCCATGTATTCCCCCACTAAGATTAGAATTAAACTCATTAGTAGGCTTGTTTTTTGCCTGCTTTTTTCTATTTTGTCTGCTTTTTCGATGTGTGATTAAAAGAAGTTTTAATTTTTCTTGTTAAAAAACTCCTTAAAAACCACATCTTTAGGCGATGGTGGATATCATAAAATAGACTCTTACATAGGAGATAAATAACCTTAGATTGGCTACATTTCAAAACACGTATTTTAAAATAAAGTTTTTTGATCAAAGATGTTTTAGAAACCTTCAATCTTTATTTCATTTCTACATTTAACGCATTATAAGATTTTTTCCTTGGTTATTCATTTAGGAAAAACCACGCCTTAGAATGGAAAATAAAAAGCCTTTTTTCTCATTGTGTATCAAAATATTATAGCCAACACTCCTAAATACCAAAAAAAGATACTAGCTTTGCTTATTTTACTATCGAAATTTGCTTTGCGTGGTTTATCCTTTTCGCTGGCGGTACACATGTAAAATAAAAGGCTACCCTATAGGCAACCTAAGTGTGTTTATCAACTTATTACCGTTTATAGTCTGATACAAAATTTCTTATTTCTTGTATTGGAATTTCCAAATTAATAATCATTTGAATGAGTTCAACCCATTCTTTATCAAGTTCTTCTACTGTATCGTTCGCCTCCTGACTTATCATTACTATTCCCCTATTAGAATCAGAGGGTAACTCAGCCATCTTTCTCACATCAGATTCATCTTCTTTTTTTTGATAACCCTGTTATTCTTCGTGTAGCAGTTCCCACTGTTCATATAGGTTTTTGCTGCCTGATAGTCATCGAAATCCACTTTTAAATCTGTCTGTAATTTTCCTTTTAATTCGCGGTATGACTCTTCCCATTCCTCTAGGCTTTTTAAATCAAAGAGTTTTGAAAACCTTGGTTTTAAACTTTCCCAGTGAAAATAAATATTATTACACCATTCCAACAAATCTTCACGGTATTGTATTTGATTTTCTATTTTCATATATATCTCTCCCATAAATTTTTTACTCTTAATATTCGTAATCATATATGTCATCAGTAATCCAATATCCATCATCCTAAAATTAATGGATGCCACCTTTATCCTATGCAAAAAGGGTATCCCTGTTCTTTAATTCAATTAAAAAGTGCACTTCTCCTTCTTGAAGAAATGCACCCTTTAAGTACGCTGGTGCGGAAAATGGTGCAATGCCTTGTCAGATTCCACGGCCTTAATTTGGTACTAATAGAACAGTTCTAACAATATTCTTATAAAAGAAAACAATAAGAAGGAGTGTATAGTCAGATGATAAAAGTTAAAGTTAGTTTACGGCCCATTGTTAGTAAGATAAATTTACCCACTGTTTTGAAAACAACTATACCTCCGGGTGACTCAATTGAAAGATTATTTATTGCAACCCAGGTAGGAGAGATCTTTTACATAGGAAACGGAGTTATAAGGACTTTTTTAGATATTCGCCCGCGAATCATAAGGCTAGGTGTTTCTGATGGTGGATATGATGAACGGGGATTGCTAGGGCTAGCATTTCATCCCGAATTTTATTATAACGGTCTGTTTTATCTTCATTATTCAGTAGCTGGAACACAAGGTCCAGGTGCTCTTCCTGAATTTTTTAAGCCTAACCCGTGTGACCCCAGAACCTTAAACTTAAGGTGGATAAATAGAGAAACTCAATATGATCATATTGATACAGTTGAAGAATGGATTTTACAATCGAATGGTCAACCTCAAAAACGACGGACATTACTTAACTTAAGAAGACCATTTTTTAATCATAATGGTGTCAATAGCTTAAACTTTTCACCTGAAACAGGAAAACTTGTTTTAACAACCGGAGATGGTGGATCAGGCTATGATCCATTTAATTTAAGCCAGAATGATATGGAAATCGCCGGTAAAATAATTGAAATTGATGTAGTTAAGAATACCTTTACCAATAATCCACCTGCAGTCACACGTTTTAATGAACTTCCCGCACCTATTCAGGAAACGCTTACAGTAATTGCCAAAGGGGTACGCAATATACCTGGCATTTCATTTCAAAGGATTTATAATCAGTATATCAAATATGTGGGAAATGTCGGACAGGATCTGGCAGAGTCAATTTTTTCATTCGTTCATTATAAACCAATACCGGTTACTCAGCTTATTCAAGCTTCTTTAATGAATTCTGAACCTGACCAAGAAGGATTTATTAACTTTGGCTGGCGAGGGTGGGAAGGTGCTTTTCCTACTTCGATTATAAGGGGCTGCTCTACAAATCCGACTTTGGATGAGAAAACAATTGCTTATTACAATGAAGCGGTAAAAACTTCAGTGCGGCGTCTTCAGCCTCTAACTAGTTATTTTCATAAAGATCCCCGACCCGATAAGTTTGGAGGAACTGCACTTACAGGAGTCCAGTCATATATGGGGAATGGAATTCCCGATTTAACGGGAAGCGTTGTGTTTACCGATTTTGCCCGGGATGAAGAATCTCAACCTCCGGTTAGAGGGGCTCTAGCTTATACCAAGGTAAGAACAGATTGTAAACTAAATGATTTTAGTGTTATTGAAACCGATTATAATTTTGGGTCTCAATCAGCTTTTTATGTTAGTTTGGGAACGAATCTGAATCAAACCAGACTATATTTAGGGGTTTATGGCTCTATGAATGTAACTGATTTTAACCAAGGTACTGTTTTTGAAATTGTTCCATGATTCACAACTATAAAATTCGACTTAATACCAGAAAAATCTCTTTCTTGGATTTAATTGAATCGAAATATAAAACAAACAAGAGAGCAATCATACTCCCTCGTTTGTTTATTTTTCCGGGTATTTAAAAGCCGAACACCTTGATTTCATCCCAAATATTTGTATTTCTCATACAATAGAACGGACAAAGTTCTGCCGTATCTGGCTCTCACTAACTTGTTGAGCATATAATCGCTCTTATATACCGGTTCACATATTCCTCTTATGGGAGAAAATTTTAAAACCCAAAATCTTTTATCTGAAACAGCAAATGCACAAACATGGACGGGTGCCATTCTCCCTTGTTCCTACTTATCCCGCGGAATTTATAAGAGATTTGGAGAGTCACTAAATTATAATGGCCTTTAATTTTTTAAAAAAGAATAAAGCCATCTCAACCCATAACCAGTTATAAAGGAAAGAAAATAAAAAAATACTTCCTGCTGTAAGGAGTGAAAAGGAATCGGATACGGCTGGACCAAGAACGGGAAAGTTGAAAACATTTAGTAGACTCATAATTCCTATCGTTAAGAGAATGGCACCAATAGAAATAATGCTTAATCTCTTCTTGAAAAAGGAAAAAGCTGCGCCTATACCAATCCCTAACAACCCTGTTGTAAAAGGAAAAACGACTAGTTCACTTGGGAACAGAATAAATAGCAACAGGATGGTAAGAAAATAAGACATCACTCCCATATGAAGGGAAAACATGGCACCAATCAGAATGGGTAAAGTGGCAAATGGGCTGATAAAATATCCGATCCCTGGTAAAAAGCCGCCTGCTGCTTGAAGTACAGTAGCCATACAGGCGAGAAAAGATCCTAAAACAAGCCTCTTCGCTTTTGTATGTTTACAAAATTCTAATTGGGCAAATCGAACATCATCTGAAATTGATTTAAAAAAATACATCGGTCCACCTCATTCAAAACGGTTTTTATACAATACAATATATTAACCATTGATTAGAGGTGGAACTATGATTAAAAATCCATCGAGCAATACCCCATGATAATAAGTAGATGAAATAATTCCCTACTAATCTAACTATTTTTTGCTTCTAAACAAAAGTACACACCTTTATTATGTAGAATGATTTCTTTAAATTGAATATTTCTCAAAGTTCTTCTTTGGTATATGAGACATGACATATACCGTGACTCTACCTTAATGAAAAAATCATCTAATACGGAATATTCACATTTAACGAATTAAAGTTATCCATAATTTTATCAATACGTTATATTGTCCAAAAAAAGTACTACCTTTAACAGCCAAAGCAGCATAACTGAACCTATTCTTCATTCCCTGAAAATGAACATAACAAAAGTAAAATTAGAAACTACTATTATTATTTTATTGAATTTTGGCTTATTCATAGGATCTCAAAAAAGCACGGAATACTGGAATACTTAAACAAAAGGGCACTGCCATTTTTAAAGGGTCAGAATAGTTCATTTGTTCTTTGATCATAACAGCCTTTTTAAAAGATTGAAAATTCTTTATCTGATGTGTTCTTCAAAGTAATGATGTATACTTAATTAATGCAAAAAACTTTCTAAATTATTTATTTTATATGAGGAGGAAATATGAAACTAGGCGCATTCTCTATAAGTTTAAGTGTAAAAGACATTAATCAATCAAAATCATTTTACGAAAGCCTAGGATTTCAAGCCTTAGGTGGGGATATTACCCAAAATTGGCTTATAATGAAGAATGAAAGTACCGTCATTGGTCTATTTCAGGGAATGTTTGAAAAGAACATTCTGACGTTTAATCCAGGCTGGAATGAAAATGCCGAAAATCTTGATTCATTCACAGACATCCGGGACCTTCAAAAGCAGCTTAAAGCAAAAGGAATTAAGATGTTGTCAGAAGCAGATGAAACAAGCGAAGGTCCTGCAAGTTTTACAATTGAAGATCCTGATGGTAATACCATTCTTGTAGATCAACACAGATGATGTAGTGGATAGAATGCGAACATATATTTGAAAAGATGAGAAGATTGGCTGGACATAGCAACATTGCGACAACGAGTGATTTAGCGGATGCGGTTGATGCTTTGCCAAAATTTTAGACTATGATACTACAACTAACACACACCATATAGGGGTACCGTCAACATTCTGCGTTTTGCCGTTAGGCCCCCTTATTAATATATCGGAAAACATTGATACATTAAGGTTCTTATCCGCATACTCCTTACTATACCAAAAGAAACACCAGAGAAATTCTTAAGAATTTCTCTGGTGTTTCTTTTTTCAAAACCTTTTCTTTTCATTTAAATCAGTTTTTATTGTCTAGCTGGGATTTCTTTAACAATGTTCTCATTTATATTACTTGCCAATTTTAATGTCAATAAGGTGATTAGACCGATTGCGAGTAGGCCTGATATGATAAACATCCCTTGAGTAAATGCTACAGCACCTAGAATCATTGGTCCTACAAATCCACCTAATGCTGCAAATGAATTGACTAAAGCAATGCCAACAGGTGCAGTAGACTCGGTGAAGAAAAATGTCATGTAGGCAAAGAAACACCCAGTAAATCCATATAGTCCTGCAGATGTAACCGTTAACATAAGCACCATCATAAAGACGCTGTCTGAAAAGCCACATCCGATAAACCCTATAACCGCGATAATAAAGGAAACTATTAAATGCATTTTGTGCGCATTAGTCCTATCCGAATTCCAACCAACAAAAATTATAGATGGGATACCTACTAGTGAAGGAATCATGGCTAACCATCCTATCTCTAAGTTGGTCGATGCATTTTCTGATAAGGATTTAATGATGGTTGGCATCCAGAATGACAATCCATAGAGACCTGTATAAGTAGAGAAATAAAGCAGAGATAACTTCCAAACTTTTAAATCCTTCAGCATGTCTAGTTTTGAGACTTTATTTATTTGTGCACTTAATTGTCGTTCAGCGCTCAATTCACCTTCTAACCAATCTTTTTCTTCCTTAGATAACCATTTAGCATTAGCAGGTCTATTAGTTAAGTAAAAAACAACAACGAAACCTAAAATAATAGCCGGGATTCCCTCAAGGATAAACACCCATCTCCATCCTGCCATATCGAACCAAAATATATTATCAAGAATCCACGTTGACACCGGTGCGCCAATTAATCCACCTATTGGTAAAGCTAATAGTAAGACAGCTGTTGCTCGTCCTCTTTCTCGGGCTCTAAACCAATAAGTTAAATACAAAATAATACCTGGGAAAAATCCAGCTTCAGCGACGCCTAAAAGAAAACGTAGAATGTATAGATGAGTCGTCGTTTGCGCAAAACCAGTTAAGACCACGACAATTCCCCATGAAATCATAATACGAGCAATCCACATGCGAGCTCCCACTTTATGCATAATCATGTTACTTGGGACTTCAAAAAAGAAATAGCCAATAAAGAATATACCAGAAAGCAGACCAAAAACTTCAGCAGATAAAGCTAATTCCGCATTCATTTCTAAAGCGGCGTAGCCTAAGTTAACCCGGTCTAAGTAAGCAATAATATAAAGAATCAAGATAAATGGAAGAATGCGCTTCATTGTTTTACTGGTTGTTCTTTTTTCTATTATACTAATAGATTGATTCATGATTATTCCCTCCCTTTTCATACTAATTTTTAATCATTAAACTAAAACGCCTGTCTCTATATCTATTGATAAAATTTTGCTTCTGATCGACTCTTTTACTATTAACTTTAATTAGATATTCACATTTTCTAAAATAATGGCAATACCTTGGCCGCCACCAATACAAAGCGAAGCTAATCCATATTTAACATTTCTTTTCTTCATTTCAAGTGCTAAAGTATAGGTGATTCTTGAGCCGCTTGCACCAACCGGATGACCTAATGCGATAGCCCCTCCGTTTACATTTACTTTATCCTGATCGACACCTAACTCTTTAATTACGGCTAAAGATTGTGCCGCAAATGCCTCGTTAAATTCAAACAAGCCAATATCATCTAGTCTTAAACCAGCCTTCTCTAATGCTTTTTTGCTTGCTGGAACGGGTCCAATTCCCATAATTTTTGGATCAACTCCTGCTACGCCCCACGAAACAACCTTTGCTAATGGTTTTAAATCATGTTCATTGACATAGTCTTCCGATGCTAGCATGACTGCTGCTGCCCCATCGTTAATACCGCTCGCATTTCCTGGTGTCACCGTCCCGGCTTTCTTAAAAGCCGGCTTTAGTTTGGTTAAGCCTTCTACACTTGCACCTTCTCTAATATGTTCATCGACCTTAAAGACATTTTCTTGTCCTTTTTTCCCTTTGATCGAAATTGGTACAATCTCTTCCGCGAAACGACCACTATTTCTTGCTTGAATCGCTTTTTCCTGTGAATGAACCGCAAACGCATCTTGTTCTTCACGAGAAATATTATACTTTTCTGATAAATTTTCGGCTGTCATGCCCATTCCACAACCAACATATTGATCGGTTAATGTTTCCCAAAGCATATCATCTACGACTGGCGCCTTATTTGGTGAGCCAAAGCGTGTTCCTCTTAATACATGAGGAGATAGACTCATATTTTCTGTTCCGCCTGCAACAATGACATTTGCATCCCCTAATGCAATTGCCTGTGCAGCAGATACGATCGACTGCATGCTTGAACCACATAATCGATTAAGTGTAAGGGCAGATGATGACTCTTCCATGCCACTTCTTAAACCAATATGCCTTGCTAAATAAGCAGAGTTGCTACTTGTATGAATAATGTTTCCAAATATGATTTCATCAATATCTGAAGCTGAAATGCCGCTTCTTTTAATTACTTCAGTAGTAACTGCTATGCCTAGATCAATTTCGTTCACATCTTTTAATGAACCGCCGAAAGTACCAAAAGCTGTTCTTGCCCCATCAATAATATAGGTTGTCATCTGTTTTCCTCCTCATTTTTTTACATGCCGCCTGCGACACTAAGGTGTTCTCCCGTAATACCACCTGCAGCTTCTGATGCTAAATAAACGACTCCTGAAGCAACCTCTTCAGGTTCGATAAAACGATTCATCGCTTGCCTTGGATACATAATTGCCTCAAGCGCTTCTTTATCATTCATTCCTTTTTCTGTTAAGCTATCAAGCTGCTTTACTAACAATTCTGTTCTCACTGGGCCAGGTAAAATCGAGTTAGCCGTTATTTTATATGGCGCACCTTCTAAAGCAGTTACGCCAGTAACGCCTATTACACCATGCTTGGCAGCCACATAGGCAATTTTTTCTGGTGTGGCTAGCTTCCTATGAACGGATGATATATTAACAATCCTCCCGTATTCTTCCCTTTTCATATGTGGAAAAACATGTTTCGTCATCAGAAATACACCTGTCAACATGACATTAATAAGTAAGTTCCATTTTTCTAAAGGAAAAGACTCTAATGGTGCACGATATTGAAGTCCGGCATTATTAATTAATACCTCAATCGATCCTTTCTCATTAATAATGTCCGCTATTGCTGATTGAATAACGGCTTCATCCGTCACATCTAAATAAATCCCTTTAGCATTTTCTCCTAGAGCTCGTGCGGTTTCCTCTGCTGCTTCTTTATTAAGATCGGCTATATATACAAAGTCATGATGTTTAATAAATTCCTTTGCGATAGCTTTACCTAGACCGCCAGCCGCACCTGTTACTAAAACGGTTCGTTGCTTGTTCATAAGTTTTCCCCCATTATTCATCTATAACAGACTAGGTGATAAATTATGTAAATACTCTAATGTAAAACCAACCTTTTTACTTAATTCTTCTATTGAAATATCTTCTATCATTTCAATCACTTTGATGCCTTCATCCGTAAATTTAAAAACAGCGTAATCAGAAACAAAAAGCTCTACTCTTCGAATACCGCTTGTTTTATATGATAATTCTTTGACTAATTTAGACGTTCCATCTTTCGCAAATAAAGTAGCAGCAACAATAACCTTCTTTGCTCCAGTTACTAGATCCATCGCTCCCCCGACACCTAAGATCGGTTGATTAGGAACAGCCCAATTGGCAATTTCACCATGAATATCCACTTGAAGTATGCCTAAAACCGCTACATCCACATGACCGCCTCTAATCAAAGCAAAAGAATCTGCACTATTAAAAAAGGATGCACCTTTCAAATACGTAACTGGCTCTTTTCCTGCATCAATTAAATCAATATCTAAATTTCCTTCCGAAGGAGGGGGTCCCATTCCTAACAAGCCATTCTCCGTTTGTAAATATACTTTTTTATCTCCTAAATAGGACGTAACCAGTGTCGGAATCCCTATTCCTAAGTTAACAATTTGACCATCTTCTAATTCTTCAGCAATTCTTTTAGCAATTACATGTCTTTTATCTTGACTCAACATAATCACTCCCTATTTTTGAATATTTGCTTTTGATGACATAATTCACATAAGCATGAGGCGTCACAATATATTCTGGGTCTAGTTGACCCACTTCAACAATTTCGTCAACTTCAGCAATAACTATTTTTCCTGCCGTAGCCATCATTGGATTAAAGTTTCTGGCTGTCGTATGATACACTAAATTTCCAATTTTATCTGCTTTAGCCGCTTTCACAATAGCGACATCACCTTTAATCGCTTTTTCAAAAATATATCTTTCTCCATCGATATCTCTTTCCTCTTTTCCTTCGGCTAAATCAGTTCCAACACCGGTTCTAGTATAAAATCCTCCAATACCAGCACCACCGCAACGAATGGCTTCAGCTAAAGTACCTTGAGGTAGCAAGTCGATTTCTAACTTACCTTTAGACCAAGCAATAACAGCCTCTTTATTGATGGAAAAAAATGAGCCAATGGCTTTTTTGATTTTTCCCTGCATGAATAATTTATGCAATCCTTGTCCTTCATCACCTAAGTTATTACTGACAATCGTCAAATCGGTAATATCTGCTTCTAATAGTTCATCAATGATCGTCAAAGGTGTGCCTGATAAACCAAAGCCGCCTGTTAAAATGACATCACTACTTTTGAAATACTTTCTTATTTCACTAGATTCAATAACTTTATCCATTATTTCCCCTCCAGAATATAAAGTAAGCGCTGTCTTTTTTGTTTAGGAAATGGTTGTGATTATTCGTAATCTAGGTTAGATTTTAAAAGACAACCAACCCTATAATTAGACTACAGTCTAATATTATTAAAGATTTAAATATTCTGTCAATGTTTATTTGGAGGTTTTTTCATGTTTGAGCCAAAAAGAAAGCAACGCAGGGGAGAACAAACGCGCGAAAAAATATTAAAAACGTCTTTAAAACTGTTTAGTGAAAAAGGTTTTAACAAAGTAACAGTCGACGAAATCGTAAAAAAAAGCGGCACATCAAAAGGTTCATTTTATCAACACTTTACAGCTAAATCGGACATATTATTAGTAAGATTCACCGAAGTTGATAATTATTATCTTGAAGTCTTTCAGTCTTTTCCAAAAGATATGGACGCGTTTGAGAAGTTATTTATTTTCATACGGAAATTAATGCGTTTTCTAGAGGAAGAAATGGGTAAAGATCTAATGAAAGTCATATACAGTTCCGCATTAGAATCAAAAGAACACACTTATTTTTTAGATGCAAATCGCCACCTTTTTCAAATCATCCGTACATTACTTGAAGAAGCGAAGGAACAAGGCGCCATTGACACTAGCCAATCCGTAGATGATCTTTCAACACTGATCACCCAAAGCCTAATGGGAATCATCTATCATTGGGGGCTACACGATTCGGATCAAAGCTTAGAATCATTATCTATCCCGCTGACCAAAACAATCATTAAGGGATTAAAAATGAAGAATAAACGCATTTAAGTGGGTCCGCATCATTCCTTATTGGACAAGGATTTGATTCGCCTAGTCAGATTGAATTTTCACCAAGATATCAAAGAGTTCATGCACCATAGCATCGAACCTACTCTTTATTTTTTGAGTTTAGAATTCAGCTCATCCATTGAATCGGTTTATTGAAATTAGGAATTTGGTTGGGCTATTATTTTAAATGTTAATGTTACTCCTAGTAATCGCTTATTAAATTTTTTATTAATTATATTTTTGTCACACGTTCTGTTTTGTTATTTTACATGTTTTATCTTGTTTTCGGATGCCCTTAGAACTTGTGTGCCAAGGGATTCATCGTTTTAATATAACAAAAATGGTACTAACCATAACAAAAACGGTGCATCTATAACATTTTCGGTGCCAACTATAACAAAAATGGTTTGCTATTAATCTCGCTAATGTAGCTTTTATATAAAGTTTGATCATTTTCTACCTATGTTGTTCCACAATCGCGCCTGATTGCTGAAGATCGTTATTAAAGGAAAGCCCCCTATAATTCAATAAGGATAATACATAGTTGACGGATACTAATTTGAGGAGTAGCGAGTATTTGTTATAATTATGTATAGATAAAATTAGATAAGGGTGTAATTAATGAAAAAAGCAGAGAAATTAGCCTCCTAATTATCATCCAAAACATATTTAGGAGGCATATAAATGAGTTTTAAAATGATTGATATAGAGAAATGGCACCGAAAAGAATATTTTGAGCATTATTTGAATCAGCAGACAACATTTAGTATGACAGTTGACTTGGATATTAGTATATTTTACAAAAATATCAAGAAAAGAGGATATAAATTTTATCCTTGTTTTATATATTTGGTTACAAAAGTAATAAATTCAAATAGTGCTTATAGAACTTGTTTCAATAATCAAGGAAAATTAGGATATTGGGAAAAAATGAACCCAAGTTATACAATATTTGATGAAGTTTCAGAAACCTTCTCAAGTATTTGGACTAACACTTTTGATAGTTTTAATCAGTTTCATAAAAATTATGAAGCTGATATAAATGAATATAATGATGCTGGAAAATTATTTCCTAAAACTCCTATTCCTGATAATACTTTTAATATATCAATGATTCCTTGGAGTTCATTCACTGCTTTTAATCTCAACATTAATAATGATAACAATTATCTTTTACCAATTGTTACAGCAGGAAAGATTGTGGAAATGGAAACTGTTAAGTTCCTTCCAGTTTCTTTACAGGTTCACCATGCTGTTTGCGACGGTTATCATGCAGGATTATTTATGAATTACCTTCAAAAGTTTGCGGATGAATCCCATGAATGGTTGTAACATTGGATATAAAACAATCAGATGCTTTTCTTTATTCAAGAAAAGCATCTTTTTATTTGCATCATCGTTCGACCAAACTGTACATTAGGTCTGCTTCAGCTAAACTGCTACTTTAGTTTAAGTACATTTCTTCGAAAGAACATTCGTTCGATAAAAACACATCCATTGTAACTGTTTATACGGATTCTGAATTGTTAAACTATTAGTAACACCAAGAATACACAGAAACTTAATTCTGGGAGGGATACAAATGGAGCGGAAATTACATTTAATTCCTTATCAAGTGAATGCAGAGGTCGAATCGGTGTATGAGGTGCCAAAAGGTATTGAGCTTATTGCGGCTCCAAAAATCTGGGAGAAATCGAAAGGGAAGGGAATCACGGTTGCAATATTGGACACAGGCTGCGATGTCACCCATCCTGATTTGAGTGAGCGAATTATCGGGGGACGGAATTTCACTGGTGATGATAATGGAAATCCTGATGTATACACTGATTTTAATGGCCATGGAACCCATGTGGCTGGCACAATTGCCGCCGTCCATAACGATACAGGAGTAGTTGGGGTTGCACCTGAAGCAAGTTTACTGATTATAAAGGTGCTTGATAAAAATGGATCAGGTCAATACGACTGGATCATTAATGGAATTAACTATGCAGTTGAACAAAAGGCGGATATCATTTCCATGAGCCTTGGTGGTTCTGAGGATGTATCTGAGTTGCATCATGCTATTCAAAACGCAATCGCTAAGCAAATTCTAGTAGTTTGTGCTGCTGGAAATGAGGGAGATGGACTGGATTCTTCAGATGAATTGGCCTATCCTGCCTGCTACAATGAAGTCATCAGCGTCGGAGCCATTAATCTGCAACACGATTATTCTGAATTTTCAAATTCGAATAATGAAGTCGACTTAGTAGCTCCTGGTGAAGAAATCCTTTCAACACATTTAAACGGAAAGTATGCAAAACTAAGCGGAACTTCGATGGCAACACCGCATATATCCGGTGCACTTGCGCTCATTAAAGAGATTGCCAACAAAAACTTTGAGCGAAATTTGACAGAGCCTGAGCTGTATGCGCAATTAATAAAGAGAACGGTTCCTCTAGGAAACTCGCCAAAACTCGAAGGCAACGGTTTGCTGTACTTAACAGCAGAGGACTACTTATCGGATGTGTTCAACCAAAAATTATCAGGCGTTGAAAATATAATGGAAAAGCTAGAATTGCTAAACAGTGAATGGGAAACAGCCAAGTCAGACTTTTTAAAATATAAAGAAAATCGACCCTATTATGACGAAAAGAATGATAAGGAAGTCAGGAACCAATACTATCAGAGCATTTCATTCACGGATGCTAATCTGTCAGACAGCCTTCATACATTGCTTAAAAAAACACATACAGATCAGTTAAACTACAGCCCGCACCGTTATGTGTACCCATGGGTTGATTTGCAGGAAAACGGTTCATTAAAAAGCCTTTATTCTGGAAAAGGGATGAATCCACTTTCTGTCATAGAGGAGGATATTCGGCTCCATGAATTGCAGGCAAAAGGGTTAATCGACAGCTTATCGGAAGATCTATTAAACTGTGAACATGTAGTTCCTCAATCATGGTTCGATAAAAAAGAACCGATGAGAGGAGACTTGCATCATCTATTTGCCTGCGAACCCACCTGCAATAGCAGTCGCAGCAACCATCCTTACTATGATTTCCCCGATTATGTCCCTGAAGGTGAAGGATGGATTCTTGGAATCAAAGATGGCTGCGGCAAGGCTGAAGAAAGTAAGTTCGAACCAGAATACGGCAAAGGAATCGTTGCCAGAGCAACACTCTATTTCCTAATTCGCTATCCAAACACCATTAAAAAAGAACTAGAGAATGTCTCTTTATTGCTAAAATGGCATCAAACATTTCCGGTATCCATCTATGAAAAGCATCGCAACCTAGCTATCCATGAACTTCAAGGCAATCGGAACCCATTTATTGATTTTCCAGAGATGGCAGAGAGTATTGTAACAATAGAAAAATAAAGTGATTGATTGGAAACTCCTTTGTAAAGGGGTCTTTCTAGAATAAAAGATTGAAAGGTGAGCAGCCATTCGGCTTCCTTTTGTAATTTTTATACTTTGTCAGAAAAGTACCAGACGATCTTTAAAGGTTCCGGCAGCAACTTGCAACAGGCTTTATGTTAAATATATATAATTACAATTAACTATTGAATTAAAAAGCCTGTATCATAGATTACCAAGTAATCATTGATACAGGCTTCTTTTATTTCTTTGCCCTGCTGTTGGTTTAAAATAAAGTTTGATTGAACTAGCCAACTTGATTTAGTAAAAATAAAAAAGACTGTTTTGAAAGAAGATTGATCAAAACGTCTCTAAACATATTTTATAGGCACACCTTTTTATAAAAAAGTTTAATAATTTTTTGTCTATATTCTTCAATTAAAGCGCCATTTTCTTGAACAATTCCCTTCTCAATACAATTACCCGTTCCAGTACCGATAATTATGACATCAAAAGACATATACGATCTCCTTCCGTCATGTAATCTGTAAGATGTTCCCCATCAGAGATCTCTATGAGAAAGAGCTTGTGAAGTTTTAAAAGTATACAGGTTAAAACACTCTGTTTTTAAATGACTGAAGAAACTTTCCATACTAGCGTTATCCCAACAATTGCCCTTTCTAGACATACTAGCTTTCATTTTATTTATTGTGAGTAGCTGATTATAGTTATGGGACGTGTATTGGTATCCTTGATCACTATGGAGAAGGATTCCTTTTACATTCCTTCCTTTTATGGCTTTTTTAAACGTATCCAAGACTAGTTTATAATCATTGCGTCTACTAATTTGGTACGCAACAACTTCGTTATTATATAGGTCTTTGATGGCAGACAAATATAGTTTCTGTCCATTGAAAATGAGATACGTAATATCAATTACCCACTTTTCATTAGGGCGAGAAGCGTAAAAGGCTCTATTTAAATAATTATTTGAGATAAGAAAAGGTTCTTTCTTACCATAATAAATTCGTTTTTTCCTGATAATTGCTTTAATACCTAGCTCACTTAGTAATCGTTGGACTTTTTTGTGATTAATGTGAATATCATAGGTCCTCTTTAGCCAAATTTGTATTCTTCTATAGCCATAGATGCCCTTATGTTTCTGATGGCATTCTATTATTTGCTGCTTTAATTTCTCATCCTCTACCTGCTTTTCCGAAGGTTATGCTTTTCGCTTTACCCACTTGTAGTATCCACTTCTTGATACTTTAGCCAGATGGCAAAGTAGCTGTATAGAATGAGTTTGTTTTGATAAATCATCAATGATTTGAAATAGGTTACTAGGTTCTAAATCAATTCTCCCTTTCACATATTTAAAAGCTTTTTTAACAGTTCGTTCTCAGCTTCTAATCGCTTTATTTTCTTTTGAGGACTTTCATTGGTAGATAAAGAGACTTTACCAAACCCACTTTTTCTTCCGCGTTTCTCTCTAAGACCAACAATCCCATCTTCTCTAAACTGTTTAACCCACCGTTGTATGTTTTTTCGATGAATGTTTAATTCTCTGGAAACAGCAGCATAATTCTTCTTTTAATGATATAAATCCACCGCTTTTTTCTTAAATGATATATCGAATAAGCGAGCATTCGTTAGAAATCCTCAGCTTACCGAGGGAGTTTAACAAGAACTGAAATTTCAAACATAAAAACACGGGGTTAAACTACCCCGTGTTAAATTACTTCTGTTCCTCTAACGCTAATTTCAACCCTTTTTGATAATATTGTGTCATCATCTCTTCAGGAACCATGCTTCCACCAGTCCCCCAAATAATATGTGTACCCTTACTCATCTTTTCCGTTAAACTATGCTTCTGTAAATAATCGATGCCCTCTTTACATAATTTACTTGGTCCTATCATGCCTGCTAGTGCAGAAGGTTCTAAATGGATCCCCTCTGTATCGACTAGTTCTTTTAGCAACTTATACAACTGTTCATCGCTAACCGTATAATTACCACTTAAAAAAGGTTCCATAGTTTTACCCACAAACCCAGATGGCTTTCCTACAGCAAGTCCATCCGCGTCTGTTACATTATCGATACCAACATCATGTACAGAAACATTATCATGAAGTCCAGTCATTAAACCGAGTAACATACACGGTGAGTGGGTAGGTTCTGCAAAGAAACAGTGAACATGGTCTTGATACAATAATTTCAAACCAAAAGCTACGCCTCCAGGACCTCCACCTACTCCACAAGGAAGGTAAACAAACAAAGGATGATTTTCATCTATTATTATCTCTAGCTCTTCTAATTGTTTCTTCAATCGAGATGCAGCTACTGCGTATCCTAAAAATAGGTCGTGAGAATTTTCATCATCCACAAAATAACATGTTGGGTCACTATCTGCTTGGATTCGACCTTCCTCTACAGCTTTACTATAATCAGCTTTATATTCAATAACTTTGACATTTTTGCTTCTAAGCAAGTCTTTTTTCCACTGTTTTGCATCAGCTGACATATGAACAGAAACATTAAAACCTAACTTTGCACTGATGATGCCAATACTAAGTCCTAAATTTCCAGTCGAGCCTACTGCGATTGAATATTGTGAGAAAAAGGTTCGAAACCTATCACTATCAAAAATCGAATAATCATCTTGAATCGTTAACAATTGATGTTGAAAAGCTAATTCTTCTGCATGTTTGAGAATTTCATAAATCCCGCCTCTTGCTTTAATAGATCCTGATATAGGAAGGTGACTATCACATTTTAGTAATAATTCTCCTAATATAGGTTGTTGATAATCCTGTTCTAAGGATTGTTTCATGGCAGGAATTCTCACTAAAGGAGATTCTATGATACCATTCGATCCTTTTGTTTCAGGGAAAACCTTGGCGATATATGGAGCAAAACGTTTCAACCTTTCCTCTGCATCTCTTACATCTTCTTGAGTAAGTGGGGATTTTTTAATTCCCGTTTGAAATTTTTCGACATTTGGATTGAGCCAAAATACTTCATCCATCGAAATGAGCTTGTTTAGTAAAGGATATTGGTCTTTCCATGTTTGTATTTCTTTGCTTTCAATCTCTTTCATTTGTTTGATCCTCCTAATTTTCTTGTAACGAGTTGTGTTATAAATTATAATTAAATAAATTTTAATACAGTTTAACACACAATTATCTTTATGTTAATTTTAATTTAATTTATTTAAATTTAATTTAACATTTCGTTGAGGAGTATCGATTATGGAAAATATAGATATTGGTAAGAAAGTTGAAAAATATAGAAAAGCTAAAGGATTGAGTAGTAGAGAGTTAGCAAAATTAGCTGAAATTACACCTTCAATGTTAAGCCAAATTGAACGAGGTTTGGCGAATCCTTCAGTTCAAACCCTAAAGGTCTTAGCTAAAACCCTGAATGTTCCAACTTTTAGTTTTTTACTTGAAGAAACAATTACGGAGGATTTAATCGTTAGGTCTAGTAAACGTAAGAAAATGATCATTGATAATTTGTCTTATGAGTTATTGTCACCTAATTTTACGGGTAATTTAGCAACAGCGATTATGAAAGTTCCTTCGAATACTTCTTCGTCAGAAAATCTTCTAGAACATAGAGGCGAGGAAGTAGCATTTATTTTGGAAGGAAAAATTAAGGTGTATTTAGGTGAAGAAGAATATCTCTTAGATGCTGGTGATAGTGTGAAAATACCAGCAAATTTGAAACATAAATGGGAAAATAATTTTAGTCAAGATGCAGTTGTATTATTTTCAGTTACCCCGCCTGTGTTTTAATGTAGAAAAATGTTAAATGTAATGATCTTCTTCCACAATCGGGCGCTTTCCTTGAATTGGTATGCTCCCGTAATAGTAGACACTTTTAAAAAAGGGCATTAATCTGTCTACTAGGAGGGGGTATTTTTTATGGAGAAAAAAGTAGAGACTTATAATTGCCGGTACCCCTAAACACCCTTGTAGTATCATTTCTTCGCTTGTTATACGAGATCAATGTCCCAACCAGCCTCACACATGTTTCTACAAGTAGGGGGTGAACAGTTTTGCGGACGGGATCAAGTCCCACTGGCCCGTACGTTCTACCCCGGCTACTTCAAGAATAATCCTCATAAAAAAGAGGTCAACCAGAAATAACTAGTTAAGCTCATAATACGATCTGGCCCGATTGTTGAATAGCATGACTGTCGTTTTTTAAACAACTTTATTATTTTTTAAACGACTTTATTGTAAATTAAACTACTTTTGTTGGTTTATAAAAATGTTTGATTAAAAGTAGTTCTATTAACGTTGATTTACCAAATATAAAAGAGCCTGTTTTTGAAAAAAGTTTGATCAAAACAGGCTCTTATTATGTTTAATGTAATCACTGTTTTATAAAAAAGTTTGATCATTTTTACTTAGAATCGGTTTCCGATGAAATAAGAATATTAACTTATTTTATGATCGATTAAATGGGCTTTCTTGTTTATTTGTTTTTGTTCATATTTATATTTGGTGTTAATTCATTTGAAAACTCAGCAAATGCAGTTTTATTTGAAATTGAAACAGGATTTTGTAAATTATTTTGTCGAAAATTATTAACTAAATTTTGAATGGGGCTCAATAAATTCCTGTTTTGATTTCTTCTTAATCCAAATACAGCTGCACTAATTCCTAAACCTACTATAGAAGCCCAGACCATCCCTCTATTTCTTCTTCTTCTGCCAAACATATTTAAAAAGGGTTGGCTTCTCCCTAAATTAAAAAGCGTATTAATCCACTGAAAATTATTCAATTTCAATCACTTCCTTAAAAAGAATTGGAAAATGAATTTTTCACCTTCCAATATCTAGTTTTTACAAAAAATGATTTGATTATGTTGGAAATCTTTAGGGTGATTCTTATTTAGACATCTAATTTCTTTTTGAAAAATTTTCAAAGAAGTTTGTTAACGATAAATTCTGCACTTGCTAATGGATTTCCCATGATCAATGTCTGCTTGGGGGCGATTCTTTAGAAACTTACCCCCTATAAAATTAAAGGTCTGTTGTGGAGTTTGCAATTTCAACCAAAGTCCGTTACCTAAGTCTTCTCTTTTCAATGCATTCAACAGAATATTAAAGAGATCAGGTATTGATCAACTTCCCATTCATTCTTTAAGACACACTCATGCAGTCCTATTATTAGAATCAGGTGCAGACACGAAATATGTACAAAATCGCCTTGGACACGGGAGCATTCAAATTACATCAGATGTTTATGCTCATGTAAGTAAGAAAATAGATCAATCATCTATGGAAAAATATGAATCATATATGAATAAACTTTACGAATAAAATGAAACAAGAATGTACCACTGGCGTAACAATACTATCATGGGACGCCTTCTAAAGATTGAAGAAAGCATTTGAAAATTGTTCATCCATTATCCTCCTTGTCATACAATTACATTTGAAGACATTTTTATTGTGTGATAAGAGAGGGAAAATATAATTGGTAAATTAACGATCATTTTCGAATTAAAAGGAAAGCTATAAGGTATTTTTATGAGATTAACGTCAAAAGCCATTCCTTAATATCTAATATGCGCATATGCCTTGGAATTGAATCGGTACCACTAACAATCATGGACACTAAAGAATCTTGTTTGTGCAAACCTCCGTGACTTGCCCCGCCAACATGTGTCGGAGAACTCTCCCCTAAGAATTCATTACCAGGTTTTGCGGTTACAATGATAAATTCACCCTCATGCGAGAAAAAAGATGAATATAATCTTGCTAAGGCATCAGGGTAATCGCCATATACGATACTTTTATCTGTAATGGTGAGGTCTAAGATCTCCTTTTCCCCCTCTATAAACCAAGATTGCTCATACTCATCGGAATAATCCCCATCAGGATGAAACTGAACGAAGTTGATAAGCATTTTTCAAAAAGAAGTGATTATGAAGACCAGATTAGTTGGCTTGCAAAACAATTAAACATGAATCAGACTTTCAGCCCTTCTTTGTCTATAACGTCTAAAAACTCAACGATTGTAAGGCAGTATGGAAATGCCCTTCTGTCTCGCTATCCAATCGTAAACGAAAAGAGGCATCTTTTTAATTTCATACCAGGACTCATCGAAGGAAGGTCATTGCTCGACGCCACGATTGAGATAAACAAAAAATTATTTCAAATCAATGTAACCCATTTAAGCCTTAATCCCATTCTGCATCAAAAGCAAACCGACTTTATTGTCAACCAACATCTTAAGACGCCTCATCCAATGATTATTATGGGTGATTGGAATATGAAACCAGAGTCAAAAGGATGGAGAAAAATAACCCGTGAATTTCAAGACGCACCACCATAATCGATAATTCTTTTTTCCTTTTCGTTATACCAAAGTAAGCCTGGGATTTTGTGTTTATCACTATATACACCTGTTAATAAAGTACTATCAACATTGACTGACATAGTTGGAAATGGACTAACAAGATTTGAGAAGTATCGGCCATTTTCAATAAAAAATTTTAAGGCTGGAGCTTTTCCATTCTTAATTGCAGCCTGTATAGATGGATCCATTAATGTATCAATCATAAGCATGACGATTCTTTTTTTCTGAGATTGTTCCGGTGCCATTTCTTCACACCCTATAATTTAAATTACAACAAAATCCCTTTTTATAAAGAGCTAGAGAGAATATTGATCCCTTCTATTTGAAAAGATATTTCATGTTAGACATGGCCTATATTCTATGCTTAGTTAAAATATTTTCAATCATTACTGATAGATCCTGCTTTGATAGTTGTTGATGATAGGCATTTAGTTGTTCATTTAACGAGTTTTGATGTTGTTCGCAAACCAATATGGATAGAATTTGTTCTTCAAGATTAGATTGTGAATTCCAATCTTCTAATTGAAACACGAGACCTTGCTTCTTCAGATAGCATAAATTGATTTCCTCCTGACCAGGCAAGGCATGATACACAAAAATAGGGATTTTTTTAAATAAACATTCGCTTATCGTGACTCCGCCGGGCTTCGTTATAATCGCATCCGCCTCATGATACAATTGATTCATTTCCTCTTTTGATGAAATGTATGATAATGGAATGATCATTGGATCATTCATCTCCGTAATAAATTGGAAAAGTTTTTTGTTTTTACCGCATAAAACCTGGTAATGAATATTACCTGCCGGATGAAGCTTTTGAATAAATGATTGGATGGCTCCGGCACCAAGGTTACCCCCTGAAATTAGTATCGAAAATTGGTTACGTTCTTTCGTTTCCTTTTTCAATTCCTTTAACTTTGAATGGATTGGTATCCCAGTTACAAAAATCCGCTCAGATTCAATTCCCCTGTCTATTAAATAGTCCATTAACTCTCTGCTTGGTACAAAATGATAATCGATCTCCTCGATTCCCCATATGTGATTAATGAAATAATCGGTATAAACATTGACGACAGGAATCGTTTGCTTTTTCCTCCTTTTTAATTGGCTCAGCATATAAGAAGGCAATGCATGCGTGCATATTATGAGGTGAGGTTTTTTTTCTTCAATTAATTTTTCCATCGAAAGTAAAAACAAGTGTTCATACATGCGGTATCGATTATGGTCCATTTCATTTTCATAAACGGATTTTCGATATATCCAGCTATACAACCTAGGAAAGAGGTGGATCCATTTTAAATAAATTGATGACACTAAAGCTTCTATTTTTCCGAAACGATAAGATAAAATATCAATTTTTTCACAGTCAAATATGCCATTTTTTTCAGATAGGGATTCTATCATTCCATCTGCTACATGATGATGACCAGAGGATATCTGCAAGAATGGCAAGAAAAGTACCTTTATCACGAATTATTTCCCCCGTTCATTTTAAAGTAGTTTGTGTTATTCGTGAGGAATCATTCTACCTCCCCTCTAATTTCCATCATATTATCGAGGAATTTTAGTTAAAATAATTAGAGTTAATAAAAAAGGGTTTAACACCATTTACAAGGAGAAGAACCATGAGAATAAGGCATTATATACTTTCAGCTTGGAGTATATTAGACCCTTTGTACTTTTCATTTACTCGTTTGCAATACTTAAAAACGAAAGAGCAGCCCGCTTTATTCCGAGTAAGGCTGACACGTTACAAAGGCCATGAAGTGGTTCTATCAGATGGAACCATGATCAAAAAGAATGATGTACTCGTGAAAATTCATCTTCATAATGTTCAATTATTAAAAGAGCTCCTAACTGTTGACAATGATCTAAAAAAAGCCATGATATTATATAAAAGGGTAAAAGAATCATTACCTCATTTAGCGACATATGTTTACCAGCATAAAGATATAGATGAGATTAAAGGGATTATTGGCATAACCTTGCTTAACAAGGGGTGTACAAGGTTAGGATTTGAGATTTTCACTATTTTGAGTCCCACCTATAACCTCTTCAAACAATTGGCGTTTTTTCCCATATATTACATTTCAACAACAAGACGATCAACAAAACGGCAAAAAATTCCGTCTCCAAACTACTTATTTATGTCAAAGAATTCCTTATTAAAAAAATACGGAAACATATAAGAGAAATTCTAACAAAAGAATTTTAATTGTCAGAAACTGATCCATTGAGTGCACCTGAAATGATTTTGACAGTTTGTGCAGAAATAATGTCACTGGAAGTATCTCCATTAATTACAGGTTACAATACCCCCTCCTTTTGCCTATAATTGTTTTGGAGGAGGGGATATCATTGTTTATTTTGTTACCACTCATTATTGCGATTTTCATATTTTTATTATTTTATAAAGGTTATAAAAATACTCAAACTGTTGCGATTAACAATATTTCAATAAATAATGCCATTTCTGATCAATCAAAAGAAGTTCGCGTATTGCATATTTCCGATATGCATCTTGAAAATATATCTATTACTCCTGAAAAACTATATAAAAGTCTTCGAAATCAATCGATTGACTTAATTGCTTTAACAGGTGATTTTTTAGACCGAAAACGAAGCATCCCAAAGTTAGTTCCTTATTTAAAAGTGTTTAATGAATTAAAACCAAAGCACGGAATATATGCAGTTTTTGGGAATCATGATTATGTACTGCGTCATCCCGACTTCCTTAATTTAAAGCAAACATTACAGGAATATAGATGTAAAACCATGCAAAACGAGAATGACGTACTCATGATTAATGGCGAGCGATTGAACATTATTGGGATCGATGACTTTAGTACAAATCGAAGTGACATTGACAAATCATATCGTGGAATTTTGAATGGCTATAATCTTGTATTAACGCATGATCCGAATATAGTTCTTAGCATGAAAAACAATCATTTTGATTACTTGCTTTCTGGTCATTTTCACGGCGGGCAAATTCATTGGCCAAAACCATATCATTTAATTAAAATGGGAAAATTAGTTCGGATGAACATGGTAAAAGGTTTGCATCATCACGATGGAAAACCGTTTTATATAAGTGAAGGTTTAGGGCAAACCGGAGTGAATATTCGAGTAGGAAGCCGCCCTGAGATTACGATTCACAATTTAATTCCTATATCGATTTTAGATAAAGTTTCAGAAAATATAGAGAAACCAGCGGATGCAGTTTAAACCACCCTTGGAATATGATAGGGTGGTTTAATTTTAAAAACATTTTGAAAACCACTTTTATCAAAAAACATATCATTTCTTTGCCAAGCATCAAACTAATCCGCATCGGTATTATCAATACATACTAGATTATGCAAAAGGTTGATTCGTTTTACTCAATTAGAGAACAGTTATTATTTATTTTGACATCGAATATTTGCAGGTACATTTGATCGAAAAAGGAGGTCAACAATAAATTCGGCGCTTGCCAGCGAGTCTGCTTTTTGTTGAAATTCCATCATTCTATCATGTGTAACCTGCATTTTTGGGGGAGAAAAGAGTAATTCTTCGATTATATTGTCGATATCAATTGTGTTATCGATTTTAATAGCCAAATGATTATTTACTAAAAAATCGCAATTTCTTTCTTCATGACCCTGAATCGGTTGAAATATATATAAAGGCAGCCCCTTTGATAATGCCTCGAAACAGGTTAATCCACCAGGTTTTGTTATGAGGAAATCAGTAGCGTCCATCCACTCGTCAATACGATCAACAAACCCCAAAATATGAACATGAGGATGATGGAACATTCCATCTCTTGATAAGGAACTTCTAAGGTTCTCATTGTTTCCAGTACATATTATTACCTGAATTTTTTCTTTCCATTTCAATAGAGAATGGGCAAGTTTCTGAATTCCGCCTAATCCCAATCCCCCTCCCATGATCATTACGGAAGGAATGTTTTTTAATTTTAATTTTTTTCGCATTTCCTGTTTATTTTTCTTGGTCCAAAAATTCGTGACAGCAATACGATTTTTGGGAATCCCCATATTTATTAATTGATCATGCACATCCTCACTCGATACCAAATAGACATCTACCTCAGAATGAACCCATGCACCATGAACATGAAAATCTGTTATTAAAGTGCAAAGAGTAAACTGATGACCCAGCCTCTTTAGTCGGGATGCAGATGAACTAGTGAATGGATGGGTGCAGATAATAAGGTGAGGTTTTTCCTGATTAAGAAGAGCTTCAATATGGCGATGAAACAGTTGATAAATGGCAAATTTCCTCCAATTGCAAAGAGGCTTGTTTTGGTTATAGTGATACATTTTCCGCCATAATGAAGGAGACTGTATGATCATTTTGAGATATGAGTTAACCAGCAGCTTTGTAGTAAAAGGATGAAGTGTCTGCCCTACCTCTAAAACTTTTGTATGGATAGAAGGAGCAATATGGGAAATTCCTTGCATCAACGCTTCCGCAGCTTTTGTATGGCCAGTACCAATGGCTTCCGATAGTAATAGCACTTTTTTTCTCACAATGCACACCCTTACTTAATTTCTTTTTAAATTTAGGATTTGCAATTTAGCTTATGATTAAACAATATCCATTTGGAATTGATGGATGATTTCACTTGGTCTGTACGGCAACTGCTGTTTTTCAAATACTCAAGTATATAACCTTTCTTTAGAAGTGAAAAAAGTGAATAAATTTAGAAGTACAAAGATTCATCTATTTTTACTACTGGTTGTTACGGTAGTTCTTATATGGTCTGTTATCAAGCCTACAGGATATATGTCATGGGCATCAGAGTTATTTCGAGCCGTTGCAGGACTAATCATCATAATTGCAAAGTACAATAAGTTTAGCCTCACTACAAACCATGCTAACAAATGCATGTTCAATTAATTTTTTGTAATGTTCTTCCCCTACTTTTTGATTATTCTCTACAAATTCTGCTAATCTGTTATTTGGAAATTTCTTCGAGGATTTTATTAGCTTCTCTAATTCCTGAAAGATAGGCCCCATGAACAGTGGTTGGATAATCAGTTACAGTAGCTTCTCCAGCAAAAAATAATTTATTGTTAACTGATTCTGAGAGTATTTTATAATCTTCGACTGACGCTCCTACTTTAATAAAGGAATATGCTCCATAGGAGAAATGATCTTTCCCCCACCGTGTAATTTTCCAAGAGATAGGATTTGGAATAGAAGGACCAAATATTTTCCTTAAAATAATCATCAGCTCTGAAATAATTTCTTGATCAAGCCTATTTTCCACTGCATTACCGAAATCTCCTGCGTTCAAAGCAAGTAAAATAGGTTCATTAAGGTAATGATATATATTCAAAAATTCTCCCCACTGCCCTTTATCTTCAGAAACATATCCCAATAAGTGAGGTTTCTTACTCCAGAAAGCATTTGGAAACTTAACATAAATCTTATTCAAAATCCCCATTCCTAGTTTATTTATTGCTTTTCTCTTTTGCTCAGGCAATTCAGGAATAAACAAAATATCATTCTTCTGCAAAACACCAAGAGGAACGGTTACAATTACATAATCTGCTGAAAATAAACTTTTTTCTGAATAAACTTTCACAAAATCTTTTTCATAGTTAATTTTATAGATACGTTCATTTATATTTATTTTAATATCCTTAATTAACAACTGAATTATTTGGTCATATCCGTTTGGAAATATTACATCTTCTCCCAGAAATTCTTCACCACTATCAAAGTTTAAGGCAGAAAGATTATAGCTACTTCCAGAATATTCGTGTTCTATTGTAGTATTAACATAATAATTCAATAACAGTTGCTCTTTTTCAGATAAATCTTCTTCTGTAATAAAGTGGTTTATAAAACTGGTAAGAGACTTATCTTGATGCAAATTGGAACGTTGTTCTTCGATAAATTCAACAAATTTTTCTGATTGTTTCTTTAACTTTATTTCTTCCGATTCGCTTAATTCATCACCATTAAAGTTGAAAATCCAATGCGAATCATAATTAGTTATAGATGTATCTATTTTGTTTTTCTTAGCTAAGTCATAAATAGGATTACCTTTAATTCCATGAACCCAAGAAGCTCCCATATCTAATGGAATGTTATCTATGGAACGATCCGTCCATATTCTTCCACCTATTCTATTTCTCCCCTCTAGTACAGTTACGTTTATTCCTTCTTTGGAAAGATGTGCAGCTGCAGCTAAACCACTAATTCCTGCTCCAACAATCACGACATTTTTCTTTGGATTGTTAATAGAAGTACCTTCAAATACATTTGAGAATTTAATTTGACATGCTTGAAGCAAGGCTATATCTGAAAAAACACTTGATATTTTAATGAAATCTCTTCTACTAATTGAAGTTTGAGATCTTTTAGTCATAACTCTGCTCCCTACAGGTAGATTGTGCGAGTGTTTACTGTTTCAAATTGTTTTTTTTTAAAAGACAAAGTATCATTCTAGAATTTCTGGAATTGTAATACAAAGTTTGGGATACACGTCCGTATATAATCTCTTGTAGAGGTACTTTTGAACGATATACCTCCCTTATTAAATATTACTCTTGGACGTTGGGTACATTTCTTCAGAGATTTTATGTTAATTCATTATTTAACCTAAGCCGATTATAAATCGTGCTGATCCATTTAGTGCCGAAAATAAATGGGTACATTATTATAAAATTTATCTAATATACAAACATAAATATCTTTCGATTATGTGACACGATGGATCTTTTGATGGCTTTCGATGATTGGTATATTGCTTTTCCTAGTATAGTAGCCTTTAGGAAGGAAATAAGACTCAATTTGCCAATCAACAGAGATTCCAGCTTCATTAAAATATCCAAGTAAAGTCTTGAAACTTTGTTCAATTTCTTTATTTTATCGTACCCACGTAAGTTATCTTAAAATTAATATATTGACATAAACAACAAATAAATAAATTTTTATGTGAAGAAATTGGAAACAGTAAAATCCTAAAAAATTTTTCTCTTGGTAAGACTGTTACTGTATAAAAACAAAGAATAATCACACATGATTTCGACTAAATATAGCTGCGATTGACGGCCAAAATAAATTACGCAGCGGGCAATTTTATCTAATATGATGCTGGTCATGGTGGCAATAAAGGCACTTCCGATAATATCAGACGGATAATGATGTCCAACCCAAATACGCGAGAAACCCGTCACCACAGATAATACCCACATGATTGACCCGGTCATAAAGAAAGATAGAAGTAGATATAGCAAATACAAGCAGAGTATGTTTACTTGGAAATGAAGAATCCATTTTTGAAGGAATAAGTATGCCGACGCGACGTTTCACAAACGGACGTGGTTTAAAATAAAACAATTTAATCAACAGCAAATTAATTGGAGAACAACGTCCGGAAAGCTGATTGATTGACTGAAATACTTTGTAGTCCATAAAATTATCTCCTTATTATATAGATACAAATAAAATTCCCTCCTAAGTAAGAAATATGTAAAAATCGGGTAAATGAATTTTGGAATAAGGGAATGCGGTCTAGTCAGAATCTCAAATGTTTAACTATTAATTGATCCAATTAAATTTCTGGCCTGACTAATCTAAAGATCTTTTCTGGAGAAATTTAATAAACGTAAAAAAGTCGTTCTTCAGAGAAATTCATAACACAAATGTGTATAAAGAATGTCCCAAAGAACGCCTTGAAATTAATAAAATACCATTAATCCATAAAGGATTGCTTTAATACATAGCCTTATTGATTTCCGGACTGTTGTTGATTCTGTCCTTGCATCCCAGTCCCCATTTCCATCATGTTTGAGGCTAGTGGCATCATATTTTTCATTTTCCCACCATTTCCATTCATCATTTGATAAGCTGCAATACCTACTCCAACTGAAGCGAAAACCGGTAAAATTTTATCCATGTTTGTCTTCATCTACATCACCTTATTTTTAGATTTTTTTTCATTTCCTGAACCTTAATATCTTGGCTAAAAAACTTAATAATTTAAGGTGTTTGTTACCAAAACAATTAGTAATAAAAAAATGTTTTAAAGGAAATATAAGATATAAAATATTTTTAAAGATATATGATAAGAAAAAACAACAGATGGAATTAAAATTCATTGATCAAGCAAAAGCATGAGCTTCCTAAAATAGCAGCTAATGATTTTAATGAAATGAATAAGTTAAGCATAATTTCTATGCACAAGTTGAATTTAGTATTACCTCAAACAAATCCCATATTTTTCAATGTATTGTTTCATTCAATCGTGTAATCAACCCTATAGAAATTTCTGTTTTTTACAGAAGAAAAATATCATAAGTCTATTGGAGTGAAAAAAATGGGAAAAGATAAAAGCAAAACGATTCATATTTTATTACTATCGCTAGTTACTGCAGTTTTTATTTGGTCAGTTATTCAGCCAGAAGGATACTTGATATGGACTATGGAAGTAATTCCAGCTGTTGTGGTACTGGTCATTTTAATTGCAGCTTACAATAAGTTTCGTTTCACCACATTATCATATTTCATTATTGCTATTCTTTCGATTACTATGTTCATCGGTGCTCACTATACCTACTCAAAAGTTCCTCTATTTAATTGGATACAAGATTTTTTTGATTTAAAGCGGAACCACTATGATCGGTTTGGACATTTTCTAAAAGGGCTATTTTCGATTGTTATTAGAGAAATATTAATACGTAAAACCCCTCTAACAAAAGGTCCTTGGTTATTTGCTGTCACTTTAAGTTTTTCACTTGCAATTGGAGCCTTATATGAAATTATAGAATGGTCAGCTTCTATTATTTCAAAAGGTGGAAAAGCTTCAAAAGACTTTTTGGGAACACAAGGTGATTTTTGGGATGCACAATGGGATATGTCATTAACATTAGTAGGCTCTATCATTGTATTGCTTACTTTATCAAAACAACATAACAAGCTGTTAAAACGATTGTTAAAAGATAAGTGGTACAAATAAAAATGAATTGATGAGGAATAAATATTCTAATAGGTTAATATTTCCAAAATAGAGGATTGGACCTTCATCAGTTAGCTTTAGAAAATGGAGATACAATTCATTTACTATATGAGTTCTATACATACATCTTCCCCTGAATAGAAGGATTGATTTTTGTATCTAGGTACAACATGCATATGATAATGAGTTAATTCATTGAAGAATCCGCCGTTTTGACAAATGGTGATACCATTAGGGTAAATTAGTTCATCATCATGAGCAAGATGTTGGATTCGCAATAAGCGTATTTCTTTTGTTTGCATGATCAGCTCATCCTCACCTATATACCAACTTATAATTTTTAAATATATGGCTAACAACAAGGGTTCATGAGTAGATGATCTGAATGGAGGTTCTTATCAAATATCCATTTCAAAATAACTTATCAGGTAGCTCTGAGGTTTTGTTTTTTATAAACTTCCTTTAAGATAGTAACTGAATTATTTATCTATATACAAAATAACATATACATAGATAGAGCATAGCTTACTGACATCGCGGAACGGGAAAAATAAATTATAAAAAACGTTAAAGTTTTTTATTTTGATGTATTTTTTTCCGTAATGCATTGACTGCTAATAAGAGTAAAGGAAGAACAAGTCCGTATGTTGAGACATATAGTGGCCATATTTCTTTTTCAAATGGGGCTGCGTGGATCACATCGGGATGTACAATTAAGGAAAGCGAAACCACAATCAGCCCTAAAGGTATCGTAAGTGGGCGATAATTGTTTAATTTCAACGTTTGTGCAAGACCGATAACGGACGCGTAAAAATAAAAAGTCATTTTAAAATAAATCGAGATAAACCACATGAAGGCCATTATGGCTTCTATCCGTTGCAAAAAATCCCCTACGTTTATCCTCTTAGCCACAGCATAACTCGGATACATCTGCCTCGCTGTGTTATCCGCGCCCAAAACGAGAATAGTTAAAAAGATAATGATGCTTAAACAGAATCCGCCGATTAGTATTCCGATAAAAAAGTTTTTTTCAGATGCTTTTGGTTGATTCACTGAAACAGGAAAAATCATTAATAAAACAATTAAAGGCAAAGAAAAAAAACTTGTAAAAAGAAAAACAGCACGGATCATCGGTTTTATTCCTGTTTCCAATACGGGTTGCATGTTTTCAAAATTCACTTGTACAGGAGGTAATAAGGCTGCAACCACTAGAATTATGAATAAAAAAACAAAGAAAGGAAATAAAATTTCTGCAGAACGAGCCAACGTTTCAAGACCAAGACGAATTCCCATAATTAAAATGCATGAGAAAATAACATGGATAGCTTCGATTGGCGTATCCGGCATGACCTGTGTAGTCAAGAAATTTCCCACAAAATACATAAGTATTGCCGTGGACAGAAGTGAAATGAAAACAAAAGTAAGAGAAACCGCCTTACCTATCCATTTGCCAAGAAGTATTTCATTCATTTCGACGATTGTCCTCGTTGGGAACATCCTCCCTACAGCATTGTATAAAACCACCAGTAATAAACCTACGCCTGTACCGATTAAAGCTGCGATCCAAGCATCTTGTTTTACCTCTTGAGCCATACTTCCAGGAATCACTAAGATGGTCGTACCTATAGAAAAAAAAATAACTAATATTGCAAATTGCCTTGCACTAATTTTAAAATTATTTACCATATTCCAACTTCCCATCAATGTTTATAATCCCTATTATTGACCTTGCTTTGTTAGAATAAACTCTTGGTTTTTGAAACCGTCTTCCCTAAAGCTCTTTTTGAATTATTTGTCTCTAGTTCCTTTCTAGTAATATGGTATTTTTTGAGTGCGTGAGAAAAAAGTCTACTGAACAACTATTCCTTTTTCAATAAACCTGCTTTCATTAACTCAATAAGCCTTATTCTATTATCTGGCCCTTATGTAGAAGAACTTCAGAATCCGCTTACTCCGTTAAACTGCCCTTTTCTGGAATAACTTACAAATTCATGATGAACTATCTATTTTCCTTTCTTACTCCAGAATCTGGACCGATTCAAAAAGGACGCCTTCTAATTCAAGAAGTGCACCTGTACAGATTTATTACTTCTTTTGTTTTACTTAGTGTCGTAAATGAAATTTTTACTATTTTTTCAAACCAGCAGAAATAGATTTTTATAGGATTTTTTCTAATGCTTTAGGTTTATCTTTAGGTATAGCTTTTTTTGATTTAGCATTCAAGAAAAATACAGATTAACTTATTATTCAGGTAAATAAAAAAAGTAAGATAGAGTTTGTTTTGCTGTTCATTGAATATAAATTACTGATGTCGTTGATTTATCGCAGGATCTATGTCAGAAAAGCACTTACCTTAGAAAAATAAGTATTAGACTATTCAATCCTGCCGTACAAAAAGCCAGTCAAAACACGATAATAAAGTGTTAGACTGGCTTAGTTTATTGAACTATCGTACTCCATTAATTATTGAGGAAGGGGATAGTTAGTACCGAATGCGGTTATTGTTCCAACACCTTTTCAAGCTCGCCGCACCACTTACTCCAGCCATACTTGGCTCCATTGAGTGCTTGAGCATTTGAGATTCCGGTTTGTTCGAGATGAAGGTTAACCTTTCCGTCCCCTAAATCCTGCAGCGTCCAGATGACCGTGTGCTTCTCTCCTCCACTGGCCCAAGTATAAGACAACCGGTTTGGTGCGTTCACGATAAGCACTTCGCCGTCAACAATTCCATCCCAATATTCGGTCGGCGGAGTGCGAAACTGAAAACGGTGTCCTATAACGGGCTTAAAATCATTTTCCATCGCCTGACCGGTGTGGATGTTGACCACCCACTTGGCAAGCTTGCTTGAATCTGTTAAGGCGGACCAAAGCTTCTCAATCGATGTCGTGTACTGAAAATCCAAGGATAATGTTAAACTCATTCTTCTTCCTCCTCTAATAGTTGTTTCAAGCGCAACATATTCGTACTCCAGAACTTACTGTAATCAGCCACCCAATCTTGAATTTCTCTGAGTGGAGAGGCATTTAGCCTAAATCGCGTTTCTCTGCCGACTTTTCGGTCAAGTACCAGTCCGGCCTCTTTAAGGATTGTCAAATGCTTGGATACCGCTGTACGGCCCATTTGAAATTGTGCCGTTAATTCATGAAGCGGCCTCTCCTCTGCCTCAGCTAACAGACGAATCAGTCGGCGCCTAGTTGGATCTGCAATTGCGTCAAACACATCCCGTAATCTGTTGTTCTCACTCACAACACTCCCTCCAAAATATTATTTTCTGTAGTAGAGATCTATTGATGGTACGAAGGGACTGACGTTAATTTCACCACCTTCCTAAAGTTTGCGGCTCTTAGGACGTAGCGCCCACGAGGCAATATTTAGTGAAGCATATGAAAGCGGAAGGATAATAGAAAACCCGGAATCACCATAATCGTTAGCAAACGCATGAGATAAAGCCGCACCAGTCATTAAAAAGAAGATACCAGCGTGAACCCATTCTTTAAGCCGAGGAAAACCTGGCACGACGAGAGCGATGGCTCCAAGCACCTTCCAAATCCCGAGAATGGTCAAGACGTATAATGGGTAACCTAGATTCGTCACTAACTCGATGTTTCCCCCATATTGCATAAGTTGCCCGATACCACTTAACATAACAGCTGCTGCGAGTAGCAATGTGACTGTCCAATAAGCAATCATTTTTCCTCGGGGCTGGGTTTCTACTATCACGGTTGTTTCCGCACCGATAATCTTACTCATTTGTTTCCTCCTCATAATTTTTCAAGAGAAACTTATTCATGTTACAAACTTTCCAAATGACTAACTCCTAATTGGACTCCATTTGGTGACACTTTGATTATAAGACACTATTTGGTGTCATGTCAACAACATTTTTTAGCACCACATGAATACCTAAGTCAGTGTATTTGTCCCCTGACTACATGTTAAAAAGCCTCGGCGTGTTAACGCCGAAGCTTTGCGATTGTGGCTCAGTTTTCTTGGGAGTCAGGACTGCTTGATGAATCTCACTCGATTCTGGATAACTGCCCATTAGCCAACCATGCAGCGCACGACCAGCGCTGCACCACAGAGAATGAAAATGGTGGAAAACCGTCCATACTGATTCTATGGCTGGGTGAGGAAGGTCGATGAACTATGGTGCCATTAGAGCCCATCTGTTAGTCTGACTCATGTAAATGATCTTCATGCGGAACAAGTTTGTAATCATCAACCACATTCTTGTTCATCCGTGATGTAATGAGTTTATTCCGTTTTCGATACATCCGACGAGCTAGATTGTACGGTAGCATCACCTGCAAACACGATTCGGGCACCTTCCGAGCCGTCCGGTAAGGTTATAGATCCACCACGTTTCGTAGTTAGTTGAATGGTTTCTACTCCATTGTCTACAGTGAGCAATTTTTCGGGAATCCCCATGCCATTTAAAGAATTTACAAGATTGGCCGTGACTGTATCGCCATCAGTGTTAACGGTGATTGATGAAGGTATAGGGGTATCTAGTACATCTAATATAATATCTGACTGATTTGTTTGAGCACCATCTGTCCCCATCGTGCGACCTTCTACGAATGTTGCACCTTCTTTATCTGCTCCAAAGTCATAGGAATGCGGCAAGATGATTCCTCCTGCATCATGAATAGCGACAATACTTTCCGGAGTATATTCGTCCTGTCTAGATCCAAAAACTGAATAATAAGCACCTTGCAGGTAGAGCATTCCCGGTGTCTCGTATTGGTTTCGGTTATAGATTAGCTTTGCCATTGGCTGTGCATGTTTAATTCTAATATCGCTTGAATTAAAGATTGATCGTTCTAAAACTCCATCATATTGTGCTACTAAATTAGCTAATTTTGCGGGATCAGTGATGCTTTTAATGTCGAACTCAATGCCTCCGCCAACTTGTTCTGCAAGCTCCAAAATTTCTTCCAAAGAAGCCGTTTGAGCGGGATCATATTCGCTTCCGCGCCATTGGTTGTTGTCAGCTACATTTAGTGCCCGTACCTCTTCAAAGGTCATTTCGGAAAGGGGACCTGTACCGTCCGTTATTGCATCGACTGTCGAATCATGGAATGCTACGTATCTGCCATCTTTCGTTTCTCGAACATCAACTTCAACCATATTAGCACCATATGCATAAGCGTAACGATAGGAATCGAGTGTATTTTCTGGTGCTAGCCAAGGTGCTCCACGATGTGCTGAAATAATTGGATCTTCCACTCCGCGATCCGGCGTTCCAGCATCGATCCAACGGTCAGGCTCCGGATTCAACTTTGAATTTGGCTTCTTTCGGATCACAAAGGTTTTATCATTACCGTCATTAGCATTTTTAACATTTATAAAAAGGTTCTGACCTTCGGAAGGAGCAAAACGCTCAATAGGGTCAAAATACAAGCCAGAAGGAACAGCTTTTGCATCAGAGAGAGTAGCAAAACGTTCAACCTTCTTGGCCAATCCATCCTTTTTCCTTTGATCGGTTGATGCAGCCCATATATCAGCTTGTCCATTTTTCTCGGCTATGAAAAGGGTTCCTTCACTATCAAAAGCCAAATAGCTTGGATTTTGAAATTCTTTTTTCTTCGCATTGTCTCCTGACCTCACAAAGTTACGCACAACAGGTGTTTCTGAGAGGGAGATGGAAAGGACGCGATTTTCGCCTTCAACTGAAACATAGAGCGCATTGTCCTTTATCACAAGGTCGGATGGCAGCTGATAAATGGCTGCACCTGCCTGTTTAGCTTGCAAACGAGTATTATTCTGGTCAATTGGGATCCACTCGGCACTTCCGGTATAATCCCCTAAATCTTTAGTAATACGCAAGACGTAAAGTTGCCCACTGGAAAGATCACCTACCTGATCAGGCACAAATCGATAAATATTTCCATTCTCATTATAATCAGTCAAATAGACATTTCCGTTTTCATCAAGATGGATTCCTTTGTGAGTGAAAGATCCCAATGCTGGAATTGGGGCTATCTCGCCGTTTGAGGGGTTAATTTCATATACCAATCCGCTTGAAGATTTAGAATTATAAGCATCTGAATGGTTTGCGATTTTCGGGCTTTCTGCGGTGAGTAAATTCCCCCAAGGGGTCCAAACCAATTCATCAAGGTTCTCCCAATCTTCGAGCTGAGCAAGTACTTTGGTCTCTTCTTTACCAGTTAGATCAGTAACACTGATGGCAGCATGATTGTCCAGTTGGTGGGTACGGTAAAGATATCTCCCTGCATTAGCACCAGTTTCGCTAATGACGTTTGTACTTGGATAATTAAGGAAATCCTGATCGACTTGTTCGCTCATAATCCATACTTGTTCGTAACCCTTTGTAAGTAAAAAGGGGGTTAGTGCTTGTTTGGAAGCTGAATCTATGAATTGAGGGAGCGGTTTGACATTTTGGGCATGTACTAATTCGGTTGGAAGAACGGATCCCCCCAACATGATTGCCGACAAAATACCTGTGACTATTGGAAGTTTAAACTCCTGTTTCTTCAAGTGTTATGCATCTCCTTTATCAAAATATTTGTTACGATATATTGTAAAAATACAATTGAAATTTTATATATTTTTATCTCAACTTTCGCACATAGAAAACCTTAATGATCCTTTGATATAGCTGGGTAGAGGCTCAAACCATTGTGTTAATTGACTGCTTATAGTATCTATGCTCAAAGGAACATTGCCATTCGACAGTGTTTTGAATAGTTCGAGTAGCTGTTGCAGCGCTCCCAACATATCGAGGTCCTTTATTTCTTCGCACAATAAGAAAAAGTATAGCTTTTATTCTCTGTTAAAAATAATGCAATGGAGTTGGAACATCCGCTCCATCTCCACTGCATAAAAAATCTAAAATTACGATTTGTCCTAAACTTCATAATTGGAAACTTTCATTTCTTTAATTTTGTTTTTTTCAATTAGGAGTTTTATTGATTTCAAATCCATCGAACAATTCACCTGTTGCAGTACGTGCTTCATATGAAAGTTTATTTCCATCAATCTTGACAATTTGGTATAGCTTAGTATCTGTTACAGATTTTTCAATCTCATCCCCGATCTCTTCCCAGTTTCCTCTGTCAAGTCATACATCTTAGGACCGGATACAGAAACAACAAATACAGTGTCACTCTTTTTGTTCGCAACATGATGATAAACTCTTTTTTGGCATTTGTTCTACCTAATATCCTATGTCATAATTAATAATAAATTGCGGAGTCCTAGAGTAGAGGCCACCTATTCATCGTCTCCACAATCGCCAATTTTGTGTATGAAATAGAAAAAGTTAAAGATCTTTGTTTTGAAATTGAATTAGTCTTTTTTCTTATCTTCTTTCTTATTTGTAGTGAATGCATATAGGTTACCGTCGAATGCACCCACTACGAGTGTGTTGCCAGAGATTGCAGGGGAAGATCCAACCCATGTACCGATTTCAAAGTCCCATTTCTTTTCACCGGTTGTACGATCTAAAGCATACAGTTTGCCATCGTTAGAACCGATATACAAGATATTGCCGCTGATCGCCGGTGAAGAGATAATGCCACCCTGTGTACGATAGCTCCATTGCTTCTGTCCTGTTACTGCGTCTAGAGCTGCAATGTTGCCATCCGGGAAGCCCATATATACCTTACCGTCCACAATAGCAGGCGAGGAACCGGTTGTGTCGCCAGCAATGTAAGAGCTGTCTTCACTCTTATAACGCCACAGTTCATTGCCAGTTGCAGCATCCAGAGCGACAACCAGTCCACCGCCGTATCCCATGTAGATACGTCCGTTATCAATGGCAGGCATGGAGTGCATCCAACCGCCGGCAGGTCTTTTCCTCCATTGTTCGGCTCCGGTTTTTGCATCAAAGGCAATTAAATAGCCTCCGTCAGCACCAACGTACACGCGTCCGTCTTTAACTACCGGAGAGTTTTCAGCAATCCAGTTTCCTGCGAGTTTGCTAGTCCACAATTCCTGACCAGTTTTCGCATCGAGCGCCATTAGGGCTCCACCGGTACCGGTACTGTAAGCTTGGTAGACAACTCCGTCAGCAACGGTAGGAGAGTAGTACATCCATGCGCGCTGTACTTCATCTTTGCCAACCGATTTCTCCCAGAGCTTTTCACCGCTCTTTGTATCAAGCGCGTAGAGCGTACCACGGATGGATGATGCATAGACGATTCTGTCCGCTACGGCAGGAGAGCTTTGTACCTGCGAATCTGCTTTGAACTTCCAACGTTTTTCCCCATCTTCCAAATCAACAGCTACAACGGTATTATTATCGCTGCCATTCTCATCCCTTGTACCTACATAAACGGTTCCATCCACAATGGCAGGTGATGACGTCAAGATGGATCCAGGTGTACGATGGCTCCATGCGAAGTTCAGTTCCGGTGCGAGAACGTCCAGAGCCTTCCCGGTATGCTGTGCGTTACCTTTGAACATCGTCCAGTCCTCTCCGCCTTTCGGTTCGCTTACACTATCTTCATCGACCACTTGGAACACAGAGGATTTTTCCCAAGTTTTCGGTGCATCATCGGTGATTTTCACATCAATTTGATGTTGACCCTTCTTTAAATCTTCAGCATCCCAATCAGCGACCCAGGTGAAAGCACTCGTTCGGTTAAGCTTCTTCCAGGAACGACCGTCAATACGGTATTTCGCTTCTTTCACATTGCTAGATGTGTTATATGCATTGATTTGGATCACCGTCTCATCTTGCGCGATCTTGCTGTTTGGTGCCGGATTGACAATCGTCAAGCTCTGATTCACGTCAAACATCTTAAACGGAGTCTCTGGCTTACCTCTCTTAAAATTGATGACACGGAATCCATTCGGAGTCTGGTCAATCGTGTAAGAGGCAGAGTTGGTTATGATATGTTTTGCACCCTTAATCGTATCGGCTGCCACATCGTTTACGTGTGTATGCCCCATCAGCACCATGCTTGTCTTATACTGTCCAAGCAGTTCAATAAATTTCTTTGTATTGTCCGGAGAAGGGGTTTGTGGTGTGTTCAAAGGTTTGTGAACGATTACAACAACCTCTTTTCCTTTGGCATTCAGCTCCAAATCCTGTCTCAGCCATTCCAGTTGTTGGGGATCACTGAATGCAACGTTGTTTTCCAATGTAACAAAGTGCTTATTACCGTAGTCATATGAGTACCACTCCGGTCCAAGAAGCTGGCGGTAGCGGTCAATACGGTCCTTGTACGTTGCACCTGCCGTTAAGTCATGATTACCGACAGCAGGAAATACAGGCAACTTGGATGTGGCAGTGGCTGCTCGGTAATCCTGAAACTCTTGATCTGTAGCCCGGTTGGTCAAGTCACCGCTAACCGCGATGAACGCCGGGTTCCCGGTTAACTCATTGGTTTGAGCTAGTTGGCCGCTGAATCGTTCCAGGTTATTGGTAGTGCCCGCTTGTACGTGTACATCGGCATAGTTGACAAAATTGAAATTAGGATTTTTGCTCTCCGGTTTAGGAAGCAAGCCGAAGTTTTGCTGACGATTCTCTTCCTCCTGTAACTGACCCAGCTGTTTGTAGAACTGTGGAGTCATGTACTGGTCAGTTGGAACACCGTATCCGGTTGGAATCGTTACGAAAACAAGATCGTTAATGCGTCTTTCGGTGTCTACTTTCAGTGTATAGTTCCCTTTTTCGTCTGTTTTGGTTATCTCCATACCATCAGAAACGCTTACGCCCTCAAGTCCCTTTTCGTTACCGTCTTGCTGACCGTTTCCGTTTTTATCTTCAAATACCACCCCTGAGACAACTGCTCTGTCCTCTTCCGCAAGAGCCGGCTTTATCATCACTGCTGCTGCGAGACCAACCATACTAAGTACAGCGAACGGCCGAACTATTTTCTTCCATCTTTCGAATTTGTCCATGTTTGGTTTCTCCTTCTTCTCAAAATTTCATTAAAACGTCTCTTCCAAAATAGATTTATTTTTGCCTGCATCCCCTCCTTCAAGCGTAATCCCTGCTCCTACGCTGCCAAAAAGCGTTCAAAGTACCACCAGAAACCAAACACTGCAATTACCGTGGTTGCCGTTCCCTGAACCCAACCTGACCATTGGAACCGGCGTACCAAAAATAAAGTCGGGAACAGCAATAGGATAACAAGAGCCTGACCTGCTTCCACACCTACATTAAACGATAGTATCGACAATAGGGTCTCCCAGGTCATGTCACTGGTTAGCTGCAAGGCACCGGCAAACCCCATTCCATGGAAAAGTCCGAATCCCAATACCACCCAAAGCCGATATTTGGAGGTCGGGAACAGAATGTTCTCGATGGCGACATACGCGATACTCAATGCGATCAGAGGCTCTATGATATCCGGCGGTATATTTAGCAGATTCAGTGCCGTTAGGCCCAATGTTACACTGTGTGCCACTGTAAACACGGTGACCACTTTAAGCACATCAACTATTTTTCTGGAACCTAACACAAGCGCAATAACAAAGAGAATATGGTCGATCCCAATCATGATGTGATGAAAGCCAAGATGAATAAAACGAGATACCTGTCCGAAGACGGTTCCTTTACCTACCTGCAGCTGTCTGTCACTCGCATTGAAAATAAACTGTCCTTTATCCCCGCCAACTTCATAGCTCACAATATTTCTATGCATGGGATCGTTGTCGTCAAAGAAGATACTGTAATCAATATGGATTGATGTCGAGCTGCTGCTGGAAATCGGGTAATCTATTGTGATGTGTGCGTACTCCCGGTCCAGTTTCTTCTCCACATCTGTGTTCGATATGTATCCTTCCGCTTTAGCCCCGTCGATAAATACCTCCAGTCGCGTTTCGAGGTATTCAGCCACGTCTGTTTGTTTGTTCTGTAAAGCTGTTTTCAGTTCGCTTTGCGGGACACCGGGTTGAACTCCCAAATCTACGACCCGCCCGAGTTCAAAAAAGTCAATATATAGATCGTAATGCAGAGTATCATTGTTCACAGTCACTTTGGATTGACCTTCACTGTTGTCCGTGTGAGCCCATGCCTTCCCAGGTATTGAAGCTGCCATTATCCATATACATAAGATCACAAACCAACACTTTATCCATGTTTTCACTTGATTCACACCTTCACTTCTTTGATTTAATAGTTTTTTTCTATTAACTAGATTTTACAAATAGTTGTCATCGGGAAAGGAATGACCGTGAGAAATCAGATTATTTACATTCTGGCGGAATGTCCTCCCTGTTCATCCGCTTACGAATTAAGAATTTTCGAATATTTCCCAACGCACAATAACGGATTCTGGTACAAATATTGTACGATCTTGAAAATTCATACAGATATCTAACCAAATCGAGGTTTACGCAGTAATTCCAAATAATTGAAGGATGAACTCCATTTGATTTTGGACAGACTTGTTCCGTAAAATTTTCAACCTTACTCCCTGTATATCTGTAAATGGATTGTCGCCTAATAATACAGGAAGCGGGTTTAAAACATTTTTTTCCATAATTATTTCTCCTATTCTTTACTGTGAGTCGTAATTACTATTTCAGCTAATTCTTTCATTGATCTACATGTTAAATCTGGCTGATAACCAAGTTCGTTTGGAAAAGACTGACCGTGAGAAATCCAAAAAGTCTTTAACCCTGCAGCATGTGCTCCCTCAACATCGGTACAGGGATTATCCCCTACCATTACACAGTTATTTAGGGTAAACCCTGTTTCCTGAACAATTTTATTAAAAGGATAGATAAAAGGTTTGCCAACTACTTGTACTTCTTCTATCCCCGCTACTGCTTGAATTGCAGCAATTAGAGCGCCTGTTTCTGGAACTCTATTCCCATCTTCCCCAGGGTGATATAAATCAAGGTTAGTAGCTATTAATTTCGCCCCGTTCATCACATATCGAGCACTTTTATGCAATGTGTCATAAGTAAATGAAGTATCTCGACCTACTGCAACAAAGTCATATGAATCTTCTTTGTCAGAGAGGCATATCTTATGTCCTTGCACTTGAAGAGATTCCTTTAACTGCTCTGTTCCAATAGGTAGTACATTTACTGAACCATAATTTTCAAATAAGTATTCCCCTATTAATTCTGTCGCTACTAAAATCGTAGTTTTTTCAACTGGCAGCCCCATATTAATTAATTTTTGGCGAATTGTTTCTGCTTGATCAGTAGAGTTATTACTTAGAAAAAAAATTTTCTTATCTGAATCAATCAAATAATTAAGTAACTCTTTAGAACCCTCGTAAACTTTGTTGCCTAAATATATGCATCCATCTAAATCAAAAATAAATGCTGATATTTTATTTACATTCCATTTCATGCAGAGTAGTCACAACCTTTATTAGTACTTTATAAAATGCTTAACTCAAGTTTTAATTTCCAAAGTTCAGATGCCCCTACAGCTACTGCATTTGAACCTGCTCCCAATCCTTCTAAAATCTCTTCGTGCGATTTAATAAGACCGGCCGAAATAATTGGATACGGGCAAGCTTTACTTAGATCTTTAATAACTCTTGGCATTAATCCTGGCATTATTTCAATCGCATCTGGTTTGGTTTCCATTATATTTCGAACACCAGATGTAAAAGCATGGGTATCAAGAAAAAATAGATGTTGTATAGCAATTAGCTCTTCTTTTTTTGCTACTTTGATTAAATTACTTTTCGTAGTTATTATTCCATCAGGCTTAATCTCACGTGCTAAATACTTGATTCCCTCTTTATCTTTCGCAATCCCCTTCATTAAATCGACATGAAGGAAAATGCTCTTTTTATGTTGTTTAGCGGTATCTACACAATGTTTAATATTGAAAATATCGCCCGTCATTAAAAAAATAACTTGAACATTTGATTTCGATGCATCTTCAATCTGTTTTACATCTCTCACGGCGGCCACAATTGGATTAAATTCAAAAAGTTGTTTTATGTGGTCCATAGTTCCTCCTTATTTTTCCTGTTATAACTGGCGATGAACCTATTGTTTTAATTTTCGAGAAAAAAGAAAATCCCAAATATAATGAGGTTCAACATATACATCTAAATTCGTCAATAAATTGACAAATTAAATAATACATACGATTCGAACCTTCAATATATTTGGGATCTCTCCTGGTCTCCGCCCAATTACATCTTAGGATATTTATTTTTAAAGTAATTTTGACAAAATAGGAATTATCATTAATAATGCGAATTAATTTTAAATAATAATTCTGTATGTTTAGATAATACCAATAGTTTATTAATCCAAAATTAACTATATTTAAACTTCATGTAAATTTATTGCTAAATTTTGGAGTTAGTATAGTTTAATGGGTTCAAGTGAAAACACGGAATTAACATATCCCTCATTTCTGTTCTTTGGATTTGAGTCAATATTTTGGACACTAAAAAGTTAAATCTCGTTCATCCCCTACTTTAATGCATAAAAAAGTGGAGTTTTATGCAGCAGTACTTGATCAGGTTTCCCTGAGTATCGTGGAGTTTTTGGGGACTTATATTCGGTGGTTTCTTTACTTACATTATTAGAATATCCTACATCTGAAGAAGTTTTAGCAGCTAGTGAAGAAACTTTAGCATCTACGATCGACGAACAATGTAAAAGTCGTTCTAGCAAGTGGGCAAATACAAAGGCAAAAAAACTTATAGATGCCGCAGCTCAAAATCCCTTTCAGAAAACCCTGTATCAGAGCCATATTTTAACCCTAGAAATGTATATCAAGATGCTTCTAGAATACCAATAACACCTATCCAAGTTAGAAAACGAGATAGATGCTTTGGCAAAAGAAATTGAAGAATATAAGATTATCCAATCAATCCCTGGTATCGGAGAAAAATCGCTGCAACGGTTATTTCTGAAATTGGTGAGATTGATAGGTTTAATCGCCCTAAAAAACTCGTAGCATTTGCCGGAATAGACCCTAGTATTTTTGATTCAGGTAGATTCAAAGGAACGGTAAACAGGATAACCAAAAGAGGCTCGAGTAGATTACGGCATACCCTATATATGGCTGTTCGATGTGCCATACGTGATTGTCGGAAAAAGAAAACGACTGATGAAATTATTCCTCGTAATAAGAGATTACGTGAGTTCTATGATAAGAAACGTGAAGAAGGAAAGCCCTATAAAGTAGCTGTAATAGTTTGTGCTAATAAGCTATTACAATGGATTTATGCACTTTTAAAAAGTAATTCAACTTTCCAAGATATAGCTTAAATAAAAAATATAACTAAATAACACAAAACCTTCCAATTTAATGCACTTTTTAGTATATTCATGTTTGATTTTAACTTTTTATTGGAAAAAGTTGACAAACTATTAGCTGGTTTAGTTGCATAAGAAGCATACGTAAAGACATAATGAACAAGTTCACTTTCATAAGCTTAACTAAAAAGTTCTTAATAGTAAGGAGGGGTTTCTTCTATGCCTGAAAAGGTAAAGCTGCAAAAATTCGTGGATGAACTGCCTATTCCAAACACTTTCTCTCCTAAGAAGCGAAATAATAATAGTTCATATTACGAAGTGACCATGATGGAGTTTTATCAGAAGCTACACAGAGACCTTCGACCAACCCGTTTATGGGGTTATGAAGGAACATTTCCAGGTCCTACGTTCGAAGTAATGAAGAATGAAATCGTGTATGTTAAATGGATGAATAATCTGCCCAATATGCACTTTCTTCCCGTTGATACAACGATTCACGGTTCCGAAATCACTCTTCCAGAGGGTAGAAGCGTTGTTCATTTACACGGAGGAAGAACGCCTGCTCATAGTGATGGTTACCCCGAAGCATGGTTTACAAGAAATTTTGAACAAACAGGTCCTTTATTTGAACGAGAGGTTTATACATACCCAAACATTGAGCGAGCCACAGCGTTATGGTACCACGACCACACGGTGGGAATTACAAGATTGAACATTTATGCGGGACTCGCAGGATTCTATCTCATACGAGACGAGAATGAACAAGCCCTTAATCTTCCAAAAGGAAATTATGAAATCCCTCTGTTAATTGTAGACCGTTCATTCAACTCAGATGGATCACTTTTTTATCCAAGCGAACCGTCTCAAACCAACACAAGTCAACATCAAACCAATACAGGTCATTCACAACAAAATAATGCATCTCTTCCTCTTCCTCATCCTTCTCTTGTCTCACCTTTTGATGCGGATACCATTCTGGTAAACGGGAAGGTTTATCCATTTCTGGAGGTTGAACCAAGAAAATACCGCTTTCGCATTCTAAACGCATCCAATAGCCGAATCCTTACATTAAAATTGGACTCTGGTCAGCCTTTTTATCAAATTGGAACGGATGGCGGCTTTCTTGAGACAATGGTAAAAATAAATAAATTTATACTCATGAGTGCCGAGCGTGTAGATGTGATTATTGATTTTTCTCAATACTACGGTCAAACCATGATTCTCAAAAATGTCACAAAGACTGCATACCCCGAGACAACAGATGTAATGCAATTCAAAGTCACGGTTCCACTAAGAAGCACAGATACCAGCTCCATTCCGAATTATTTAGGGGGAATTGAACGGCTTTCTCCATGGATGGCAACGAGAACAAGAGATTTAACACTAGTTAGTCTAAAGGATCAATATGGCAGATCATTGAATTTACTGGACGGTAAAATGTGGATGGATCGCATATCGGAAAGGATACAGGTAAACACCGTAGAAGTATGGCGAATCATCAATATCATAGATGATGACCCCCACCCCATCCATCTGCATTTGGTCGACTTCCAAATTCTTGGACGGCAGCCTTTTGACGTTTCTCATTTTATAAATACAGGAAAACTTATCTTTACAGGACCACCCATTCATGCTAAACCGTATGAAAGGGGATTAAAAGATACAGTTCAAACTCCATTTGGTTACGTTACCTTCATTATAGCCCGTTTTGGACCTTTTACAGGGCGGTATGTGTGGCATTGTCACATGCTTGAACATGAAGATTACGAAATGATGCGTCCAATGGAGGTTTTTTAAAGTATAGGACTGGTGGATGATTCCGAATTACAGTTATCATTGTTTGATTTGGGTAATCCAAAACGTAGTCGTTTAGGGTATACCATGGATGAGATAAGAAGTAAGCATGGTTCTGCTTCTTTATTAAGAGCTGTATCATTTACCAATGCGGGTACTGCTCTCCATAGAAGTAAATTAATCGGTGGTCATAAAGGTTAAAATGCTTGGCAATCGTCAATCTCTTTTTGTGTTTATCTTTCTGATTCGGGTGCAGTTTACTTTCATTTGAGAGTAAGGTGTTTTTCGTTGAAAACTTTTACTAGGAAGAATTTTGTTCAATCATTTCTGTTACATAACTATATAAATCTTTATATTCGAAGTTTCCTAAAAAGTAATTGTATACTTCATACATTGGCACTATCATACGATTATTTTTTTTTGAGTATATTACTTGTTGTGTTTTAATGTAATCATTAAAATTATGAGCTTTAGGAATGAGGTGCTCGACTGTAGTATACTCGTACCAATGGTAATCATCGTTAATATTCTTTCTAATTACTTCTCCAATATATGCACCAATTCGAATAGAAAATGTATTTACATTTTTATTTAACAAATCTGTTCCTTTTAACCTATTAACATATTCATTTACTAAATAAAGGCTTTCATTACTATAATTCAACTTTTCTCTTGTAAGATTAGTTTGATCCCATTTATCTTCTGAAACATCTTGATACATTAATTCTGCTAAGCCTTTAACCATGTAATTTTCCCTTTTTAAAAATAGAAACAATTTAATCACCCTTTAATACCAATTGAAGTATCCATTATTTCTAAATCTATCACGAGCATCTAGCTTTCCAAATATATATCCACCAGGATTTTTATAGAAAGAAGCTACTCCTACCGCTGTAGTTAGTATCCCTACAACCTTACTAGAGATAGCATTTGAAATTCCTCTAGCTCTCATAGATTTTTTAAACTTCCTAAAGAAAACAGTTTCCTTACTCTTTGCTAGTTGTTTTTTTGATAATTGCTTCAAAACAACCTTTACCCCTTGCCCAATTGCCCCCGCCGACAAGAATATAACTGCGTTAATAGTTGCTGAAAGAAAGGGCCTTGAATTCCACCAAGCGTTCTTCCAGTATCTCCCTTCAGGATCTATGAACATTACAGGGTTGTTCTTTGTATACGTATACCCATTTTGAGATATCGGTTCACTATCATCACCTGGGTGTGGATCTAGAGAATTAAAATTTCCATTTTCAGGATTATAATAACGAGCTTGGAGATAATAATGCTGTGTTTCAGAATCATAATAATACCCCGCATAGCTTATCGGGTTACCCTTAGCATAACCGGTTTCACTAAGTATATTTCCATAAGCATCATAGCTATATGAGCCCACTTCATTGCCTGATCTAAAATTGATATTACATCTCCCCGATGATTTGTCCAGAAATGATATGTTTTCTCTAACCAATCACCATTTACATCTTTTTCACGAATAATCATCCCTAAAGGCTTATATCCATCCCATTGATAATAACGATATTGGACGATTTCACTGTTAGCACGGATGATTTCAAATGAAAGGTTACCAGATTCATAGTAATATTCGTGTGCTTTATTTCCAACTATTTTCTTTGTACGTAAGCCTTCCTCGTCATATCCATAGCGACTTCTTCATTTTGAAGTGTTGTGACGCGAGTTAGCTGATCAAGAGCATTGTATTCATAGTTGAATTTTTCATCATTAATCAAATTTCCATCCGCATCATATTTATATGATACTCCATTTTTGGTAGCGATTTGGTTCCCATCATTGTAAGTAAAGTTATTTACTTCTACACGATTTTGTAAAAAATTTTGACGATTTCCTACCTCATCATAAATGTATTCATTCGTTGATCCGTCTGGTAATTCCTCTTTTTTCAGTTGATTGTTCGCATCATAAGTAAAGATTGTTATCCCTTGTGGTGTCGTTTCTTTAGTTATGTTGCCAGAACGATCATACTCATAGGAGTAAGTAACGTCTAATGTAGAGTTAGAATACTTGATGAAATCTAATAAATTACTATCTTTGAAACTGGTTTCTTTTGCAAATAACCCATTGTTTATATTCGTATTTACTTTATTATTTTGCAAATCATATGAATAATCGTAGGAAAATAGTTTCGTACCATCAATTGAAGCCGAAAATATATCTGGTTTCCCTTCTTCAGTATAGCTAAAATCTTGATTGACCCTCCAAGGCTGATCATTTTCTTCCTGGCAAAGAATATGTTGTTCCACAGCCTGATTAAGAAGGTGTAGCTTTGGAATAAAGTTTGATCAAATTGATACTAATAACCTTGATAAACGAACAAAAAAAAGAGCGTGTTTTGAAAAAAAGATTGATCAAAACACGCTCTTAATATATCAATTGAATCATTCATTTATAAAAAAGTTTGATCATTTCTGTAATCCTTCCTCCATTAAAGCGCCCGTTTCTGGAAAATCGTTTCAAAGAACTTATCAAAGAAAGTCCCTTGGTAATTGACCAAATTATATTCTTTTAATGGAAAAGAAGTAAAAAATTCCACCGGCCATCCAAAAAGGTTCCCAAAAAGCTAACCTCCAAAACGTTGCATATGAATCTAAGTCAAAATCTAAAATATTAAACGCACTTAAAGTAATCGTGACGAAATTAAGTAAGCCATACAAGAATAATAAAGCTCCCACAATTTTTGTCACGTAGTAAAGCATTCTGGTTATTATAGGCTTCTTCCATTGAACAAGAAGCATCAACAATAATATCGAGCCAAGTAATTTAATTAAACCGGTAAACCATACAAGAATGACGAACGAGGGGTCCGGGTTTAAGGACATCTCGTAGATGGACCCTCCTAGAGACCTAACACCAAGTAGGCCACCCATTGCCCAATAAAAACTCATACCGGAAAAAATAACAGTCCAAACAATGCCCATAGCTATGAACCAATAATTCTTCTTCAATAGAAGACACTCCTCTAGTTTTCCACTTCTATTCCCTCCAGCTATTCACAAAACATAAATTCAGAATACTACAATAAATATAAACCTTCCACCAGCTATTCTCATTCGTTGAACAACACAATCCTAGTCACTTACAATAAAGATGTTTAATCTAATACTATAGAAGGTGATTGTGAATCCCCGATTATGCTTTTTGAGCAATACATTTATTTGTTTTTTTCCATCAAGTGACTAATCACCATTTTTACATTACTTGTACCTTCCTTAATGTCATCAAAGATCATAGAAAGAAGGGTAAACCAAGAAATTTCCTCGTTGTAAGGATTATTTTTATTGATGTACTTCAATACTTGTTTCAGCTCCTTCATTCTCGTGTCATCCAAGTGACCATGTAGGTATGTTTTTACAAATGCATTCAAAAGATTGGTATTTCGTATACTTGCATCCAATAAAAGAGCTGTCGCTTTTGATGGAGTGACATCTAATGCGTATGACAGAGAAAACACGTCTTCATAGGCGGATTGCGTTAAACGTGTGGTAATTCTTTCGTTTTTACCTGACTGGTATTTCCTTTGTAGAGATTCTCTTCCTAAGTCTCCCATATATACGGTATTCAAAAACTTCAAGTCCCTCCTGAAATAATTTGAAAGGTAGTCCATCACCTTTCTGGACTGCAATCCTTTTTCACAAATAATTTCTGCTATGTTAGGATTGGTTTGGAAAGGGTTGCAGGAAGTCCTGAGTCATCAAGAGCAGGTACAACGATATGACCAGTCATAATCGCATCAATGCCAGCTCCAATGGCTTTTTTAAACGGTTTTAAATCTACATTTTGAAGTGTCTTTAAATCGTGATTAATAATCGGCAGCCCATAGTGTTAGTCTACGGCTGTATCACCGTGCCCAGGGAAATGTTTCGCTGTTGCAAACTAATTATGAGTACTGCTGCACCTTGAATTTTCAAAAATTGCTTAAAGTCACTGATAATTGTTATGTTTTTAGCACTTCCTCTAAAGGGTATTAAATAGATGACTATTTATATTCGCTAACTTAAAGATAATACCAGTTTTTTTTAACATTTATTCATACTTAAGAAAACTTTTAATCAATCTTGAATTGTTCTACCTAATTTGTTTGGAAACTGATCCTACCAATAGCTTTGAACAAACATAACTGCAACTTTTAGTAAAAAAACGTTTCTGCTTATACAGAAACGCCTCCTTTAGCTCAAGATGAAAAAATCCACCAAAATGAAAGCTTGATTGGTCGGGTTTTATTTTCTATGAAGTTGTGTACCAATAAACTCCAAAGTAATTATTTTCCGTCTCCATTACAAAAAATACTTCATTCCATTCTGGCACATCGACATATGAACTCCTAATTGAATTATCAAGGAAAATAATATGTTGTATTAAATTTGAAAACCTGTTCCTCCCAATTATTCTCCATTTTCCTTTAGCCACAAAAGCCATCCTTTCCTTGGATGGCTTATTTTAATATATATGTGGACTTATTTATTTCCAGTCTTCTACTTCTTTATGATTATCATTAAAACTAGTTTCCGTAAATTTCGAATTCGTAAATTCGTGTAACATTGTCTCTTCCGGCATTTACAATGTTTAACTTCACATAGCGGGCGGACACAGGAGCTATTTCATGCAATGTTGAATTAGAAGTGTTTCCGGTTACTTCTACTACTCTAGTCCAATTGGTTCCATCTTCACTTACCTCAATGTTGAAGTCTTTCGTATTTAATCCCGGATCCTCTCCACCCATTCCAGCATGTTTAATGATAAAATCAGATACGGCTTGAGGTGATCCTAGGTCAACCTGAACGAATGCCGGTACTGTTTTAGAACAAAATTTACTGTTATTATAGATAGTTCCGTCAAATGCATTTCCGGCTGCTTCCGCTTGATTGCAGGCTGTTGTGCCGATTGTCGTTTTATTTAACGCTAAATTTTCTGCGTACTGACTAGGTTCAATGGCTAAATCTGCAATGACTGGAAAATGATCGCTAGGAAACTGCCCATTTTTTGTATAATCATTTATTTTGGCTTGTTTCACTTTTAAATTACCTTTATAAAAAATGAAGTCAATGATGTTACCCGGTCCGCCACCTGTCGGATCCTTTAAACCGTTAAAGGTACCGAGGTTTTCTCCAATCTTTGTTTCAGCCTGTGCCCAAGCATCTGTAAATCCGCCATCGTTAATGATGGTATGATAAGGTATGGAATTAGATTTGCTATTAAAATCCCCTGTAATGATAACTGGCAAGTGTGGTTCAAATTCGGATAATTTTTCAACTATTAATTTTGCACTTTTTTCTCTCGATTCTGCTGAACTTTGGTCTAAGTGAGTGTTAACGAAATAAAACTCTTGCTTTGTTTTTTTATCCATAAATTTTACCCATGTGACCATTCGGTTATCCCATTTTTCACCCCATGTGGTTGAGCCAATAACGTTTGGTGTATCAGACAGCCAGTAGTGATCGTATTCCAACGGTGAAAAACGTTTTTTGTTATAAAAGACCGCCATGTATTCGCTTTTGCTGCCGCCTCTTCTTCCCTCTCCAATCCAGTCATATTGAGGCATATCCTCCTCCATATCTTTCAACTGGTGAAAGAGGCCTTCTTGAGTTCCGATAATATCCGGTTTTTCTAGATCCAACAGTTGAGCCATAACAGGTCGTCGGTCTCCCCATGAATTAGGGCCTGAGGCATTAGCGTATCTTAAGTTATAGCTCATTACTTTTAACTGTGTCGAATTAGAGGTAGTATCTTGTTCCACATCTTCTTCAGCAGTAGCTAGCGACATTAACGGAAATATTACCATTGTGATCACCATCAAAAATGATAAAGCTGCTTTTAATTTGTTCACTATTTATCCTCCTATACAATATTCGTTTTACCTTGATTAGGAACCTCCACTCCCTCGTCCTCATTGACCAACGCGTTAGGTAAGTTTTTAGGAGTTGGATTCACAGGTTGTACATAAAAATAATATCTATAATTTGTTAAATTAAGAGCATTGTTTTGTTTATGCTTTGTAAATGTTTTTCACGAAACAAAAAACTTAAAGCTCCTTCCCAATCTCTAAATATTTTAACTGCCAAGTGTTATTCAATTATCTGGCCCTTTTGTGGAGTAACATACTAGGGTTTACATCATCGACAAAACAAAAAGAAAAATCCTGTTTAAATTAATACAGGATTTTACTCAAACTTTATATGGGGTACCGCCAAGGGTACCGCCAGCAAAACGCGGAAAACGTACGCTAAGCAAAATTCGACGCACAAATAGCCGATCTTCTGTACGTTAAGATGATTCGGCTTATTATAGAATTATCGTCCCGAAAAAGAGAAACAACGTTAAGTTTTTTTAAATAGTTTTAGATATATACCTGGTGAGTAGATTTATGAGGTTCTCCTTGTCTTTATTCTTTTTTATTTGAAATAAAAGGTACATTCATCAAATAAATCTATTGAAAATAAAAGTGAAAGAGTCTTTTGGTTTCTAAGGCGTTCCTTGCTATTTAACGGAAATATGATGAAAACAAAAGGAAAAGCTTCCAAACGACGATGAAAAATAACATATATCCAAAAAAAGAATAAGCATGATTCCATTTCGTGTAATGTATAAACCATCCTAATTGTTCAGTAAATTGTTCTATAAAAAATATAACAACACTAATAATAAGTATCATCATAAAACGTTCAAATGGTTGGACCCGTTTAGCAAAAAACAAAAAGAGAATCGTGAAGAGCGGAAGGATAAATAAAGTAAACACAATATTAATTGTAAATATTTCAGGGAAAAGCCTAACAGGAAAGTGATAAATTCCTTTCCCAACAAAAATTAAATCTAAATAAGTCCCAACTAATGAAGCGAATAGAGCTACTGTTATATATGCATAAAGATCTTTACTCCTGTCTGAGAAAGATCGCCTTTTTTGCAATGATGGCAAGCTCGATTTTTTCAATCGTTTTACAGTACTCATCATAAATTTCCCCACCTGTGTATTTTTCTTCTTCTAAATAATCGACAATTCTCCAATCATCAAACCAGTCGCCCTTATCAGCTTCTGGATGATCAACATTTTTCCAAGCAAATTGCAATGTGGGACTATAGATACGCTGTGCTCCTTTTTTAAGTTGGCACTTTTTTGTTCTTCGTCTGTAAATGGACCCTGGCAGCGATTCGTTAACACGATGAAACAGATGATCCCAATAATCTTTTCTAGAACCTGTATGAGGATGGTTGTTAGCCCAAATCAAAACACCTTGGAAGATAGATTCTTGCTGAAAAAGTAATGAATATAATCGCTTTCCTAACATGATTCGCTCATGAAGCGAATCAAAATGTTGCAGAGTTTCTCCACTTAAGTTTGGTTTTTTTGCCTTTCCGTTTTTATAAAATGGAAAAATTATATGATTAAAACGCAAAAAATCATATAGCTTAAATCCAATTGTATTTAATACCGTTTTTTTGAAATGATGATTTTGAATAACGCTTTTTTCTAAATAACTTTGTTCGTTAATAACTGTCGCGATGGCTAAAAGATAGCAGTCGCCATGCTCCCAAAAATAATTCCATATCGTTTCCATAAATATTGAAACATTGAAGTAGGGAAGAAGATAAAAAAGGTTTTTATTGATTTTTAAACTTTGCTTATACAGTAAAAATTGCGGATAAACGTCTTGAAATATTAACCAATTTCCTCGTTCTAAAAATAAAAAGAAATTACTTTGTTCTTTTTCAGACAACAACCTTGTAAGGAGATCGCCTTTTAAATCTGTCATATGCCAACCGCCGTTTCGTGATACCATATGGCCTAATAAAGCCCAGTGGATTTCAGGGTGCTGTAGAAAAAAATCAAAATAAGCCTGTGTTCTGGTGACATTATTTACATTTAATTTATTCGTCATTTCTTTAATATCGTTAATTAGTTTTCTTTCATCTTTTGTCAGCTTTAAATCTGTAAAAGAGCTTGGTTTATTTTTGCTTTTTTTCTTCAATTCTTCTTTTATTTCTAGATGAGATTTTATCGTCATTTTCTTTATTTCGAAACGGCCGATAGCCATCCATTTCCCTCCCGTCTTACGAATGCGCTTGCGTTGAAAGGAATATAAATATGAAAAACTGCTTTTAACAAAGAGAGGGTTAACAATTATATGAAACAAAAAGTTGAAGCTGAAATAAACCGGTTGGTTAACATTCTTATAGAAGAACAGAACCCCGACGGATCATGGTCCTATCCGTTTGAAACGGGTATTTCAACTGATTGTTATATGATCATCTTATTACGCACATTAGAAATAAATGATGAAGATTTAATCCAGTCGCTGGTGCGTCGGATTGTTAGCAAACAGGGGGAAAATGGGGCCTGGAAGTTATTTTATGATGAAGAGGGAGGGAACCTTACGGCAACCGTTGAAGCCTATTATGCGCTCCTTTACTCAGGTCACCGAACAAAAAATGATCCGGAGATGCACATAGCAAGACAATTTATTTTGAAAAACGGTGGGTTAAATGAAATAAATATGTTTACAAAAATCATGTTAGCTCTTACAGGACATTATAAATGGCCGCAACATTTTCCTATTCCGGTTGAGATTATGCTTTTGCCGATTTCTTTTCCAGTGAATTTCTTTGACTTTTCCGTGTATGCAAGAGCAAATTTAACTCCAATATTAATTGCTGCTGATTATAAATTTAGTATGAAGACAAAACGTTCTCCGGATATATCCGATTTATTTTTAATAAGAAGCGATGATGATTGGGAAATGGAGTTGAATGATTGGCGGTCCTTCCTTTCGTCAATTCAACAAGGAATAAAGAGTCTTATAGGGTATCCGCGTGATCTCCATCAGATGGCCTTAAATCGCGCTGAGCAGTATATGTTACAGCGAATTGAGTCGGATGGAACGTATTACAGTTATTTCAGTTCTACGTTTTTAATGATTTTTGCTTTAATGGCACGGGGCTATTCGAAACAACATCCGATCATTACCCGGGCTGTTCAGGGGTTAAAATCGTTTAAGACCAAAATTGATAATCAAATTCATATTCAGTATACGACGTCAACCGTTTGGAATACGGCCCTAATTAGCTATTGTCTACAAGAAGCAGGGATTTCCCCTTCATCAGTAACGATTCAAAAGGCGAATCGTTACTTGCTGCCTAGACAGCATGATGTATTCGGTGATTGGGCTATCCATAATCAAACCTCGTTACCTGGTGGATGGGGATTTGCTGACATTAATACACTCCATCCTGATGTTGATGATACAACAGCCTCATTAAGATCTATTCGATCCCACGTTCTTAAAAACCCTGTCTATCGTCAAGCTTGGGATCGAGCGATTCAATGGGTGATATCCATGCAGAACGATGATGGAGGATGGGCTGCGTTTGAAAAAAATATTGATAAATCTTTTCTTGCTTGGCTGCCTGTTGAAGGAGGAGGAACATTGATGCTAGACCCTTCAACACCAGATTTAACAGGGAGGACATTAGAATTTTTAGGAAATTTCACTCATTTAAATCAATACCATCCTTTTGTAAAACGTGGTGTTAAATGGCTGCTTCAAAATCAGAAAAAGGATGGCTCTTGGTATGGTAGATGGGGGATTTGTTATATTTACGGAACATGGGCAGCTGTTACAGGATTAGTAGCAGTAAACATACGCAAAGATCACCCTTCGATTCAAAAAGCAATCCAATGGTTATACAAAATTCAAAACCAAAACGGTGGATGGGGTGAATCTTGTAAAAGCGACATAAATAAAAAGTATGTGACTTTAAATGAAAGCACTCGCACTCATACGTCATGGGCATTGGATGCGCTTATTACTGCGGAAAATGAAAAGACACCCGAAATTAATCGCGGGGTTACTTTTTTGCTTGAGACATCTGAAAAGATTGATTGGACAACAACATATCCGAAAGGTCAAGGTCTCCCAGGAGGATTTTATATTTATTACCATAGTTACGAATACCTGTTTCCATTACTTACTTTAATTCATTATAAGAAAAAATTTTGTTAAATAGGGGAGAAACATGCTTCCTGTCTCAATTTTTATAACTAAAAATCCAGAATTCCTTAGCAAAGGGAATTCCGGATTTTTTATGGGGTTTAAAAAATAGATATTTTTACTATATCGCCTAATAGTTAAAAATCATATCTTATCAATAAAGTTTGGTATGGTGTTAAAAAAATTTATTTTGGAGATTAATATGAAACCCTTCATTTAAAGTAATTCTTGAAAACGTCTTTTTTTTAGAATTTTCATCCATTATATTAACATACCTATAAAAAACCTTATAAATCAGGGAGATCCGATTTTTGTTTATCGCGATGTTAAAGGAACAAAGGGACCCGATTGACTTCCATAGCCCATAGGATACTGCATATTTTCCATAGGAGACATCATGTTTTTCATTGGATATGGCATGTGACCTACGTGATATGGCATGTGACTCATATGACATGGATCGTACACTGGACAACAAACATAGTGATGATGTGCATTTGTTTCACCTCTTAAAGTTTTTGATTTTAATAACGATCTAGCTCTAGTTCTCTCGCAATATCAGAAATAGACATTCCTCGCTTGTACATATCTAAAAAATCCCCTCTTGTAATCATGAACCATAGCTCCTCTCAAACCTATGGTTCTATTTTAATTGGGGATTTTTATTCCGGCTATATTGTGAATTTTAACATCGGCTTTAACAATCATAAACGTTTACTCCTTTTTTCTGTAAGTTTACTATATATACTAATACTTAATAAAATAATCTTTTATTCAAGTATACCATGGTAATTACCAAAATTTCTCTTTAAAAATATCATATGCACAATCCAAGCAAAATTCAAAAACACCTCCATAGACATAACATCAAGCCATTTCTTACGGTCGTAAAATTTTACATTATTGAATCGGCTACACTAAGTTAGACAATTATTTTAAGGTCAAGTAGACTAACGAAAACAACGATAAAAGGAGATTCTACTGTGACTAAACGAGAGCGCCGAACATTTACGCAAGAATTTAAAGAACAAATCGTACAACTGTATCTAAATGGAAAGCCTCGCAAAGAAATTATAAGTGAGTATGACCTGACTCCCTCCTCACTAGATAAATGGATCAGTCAACAACGCAACTCAGGTTCGTTTAAAGAAAAAGATAATTTAACGCCTGATCAAGTGAAATTGGCTGAGGTAATGAAGAGAAATAAACAGCTAGAAATGGAGAATGATATTTTAAAGCAAGCCGCGCTGATCATGGGACGAAAGTAAATGTGATTCGAAATAACGCCCACAAATACTCGGTATCAGCAATGTGTAACGTCCTCAAGATTTCAAGAAGCACATATTATTACGAAGAAAAAATTCTACCTCAAACAGATGAGGTAACCCTTAAAGTGATAGAAATCTTCCATGCCAGCCGCCAAAACTATGGCACGCGCAAAATTAAAGTGGAACTCCAGAAATGTGGATACCAGGTTTCAAGAAGACGGATTGGTCGAGTGATGAAAGAGCAAGGCCTAGTGTCCACTTATACCATTGCCCAGTTCAAGCCCCATGTCTCAACGTGTAATGAATCGAAGCAAAAGAATGAGCTCAGTTTCATACCATTTTAGATCAGGTCTTCCCTGAATATAGAGAGTATTTGGAGCCTTATTTTCAAAGGGTTCCTTAAACACCCTACTCGCCTTTCCAACACCTAAGGAAGTTGAAGAAGCGTGCGTAAATGAGATAGCTAAAGAAATTCACCATTTATGTAAAAATCGTTCCCAGTCATGGTCAATTAAGAAGGCGGAGGATTTATAAACTGCAGCAAGGAATAATCCATATAACAAACGCTAAACCACAGTCATATTGTTAGCTTAAAAATGTATATTGAAATGCTTCTACAATACCAAAAGCACCTATCCCAGTTGGTAGAAGAGATAGATGCCTTAGCTCAAGAGTTTGAAGAAGATGATATTATTCGATCAATACCGGGTATTGGAGGTAAGATTGCGGCAACAATCATCTCCGAGATTGGTGAAATTGATCGATTTAATAACTCTAAGAAGCTTGTTGCCTTTGCCGGAATTGACCCTAGTGTTCACGAATCTGGCAAGTTTAAAGCAACCATAAATCGTATTACCAAGCGAGTCTCTACTAGACTGAGACAAGTATTGTATACAGCTGTACAATGTGGTTTAATCAACGCTCGAAACCCAAAGCTAAAAGCCTTCTACGACAGAAAACGAGAAGAAGGAAAACCACATAAAGTAGCCGTCATTGCCTGTGCTAATAAGCTCATTCATTGGATTTATGCTTTACTAAAACGAAAAGAAACATTTGTAGTTTAGACAGACATGAATTCTATTAACAAGATTACAAAATACCAAATCCCTCCATAATCATATATTTAAAGGAAGGATATTTGGCATGCCTTCATTTATCTTAACATACCTAAAATCTTATTCCTTTAAAGAGGATTACTCCAAATCCTGCATATGTATTTACTTCAGTATTTCCCATACCTTCCATACAACAATCCTTTTCCTATTCAATATCGTCGGAACAAAGAATTTAAGACAAGCTTTTAGCTCAATCATAATATTTTTCAATTCCTCATACAATGGACAAGGGGTAGGAATCCTTTAAGGGGGAAATGGCAAATGGGACATAATATTATGGAACTAAAAGGATCCTAAATATATATGAAAACACTCGAAACATATTTTTATTTAATTTGTGGAGCTTTTTTACAAGGAATGTCAATGTCTTTATTTTTATTCCCACACTCCATCCCTTCTGGTGGAGGAGCTGGGTTGGCTATCCTGATGAATCATTTCTTCCACTTACCACTTGGTTTCGCCCTATGGTTAGCAAATGCCGTCTTTTTAATTTTTGCTCTGAACTATTTTGGGTTTACATGGGCTCTACGAACATTGTTTTCTGTCGCAGTTACTTCAACAACTGTCAGCACCATAACAACTCAGATTCCTCATTTTCATGTTCATATACTCTTTGATATTTTAGTCGGAGGACTTATATTTGGAATAGGTGTCGGTATACTCATTCGAAAGGGTTCTTCTAGCGGAGGGATGGTTATTCCAGCCTTAATGATTTCCACCTATCGAAAATGGAGCCCTGGTAAAGTAATGATGGGGATCAACCTATTAATATTCATACTTACATCCATTGTCATTGATTATAAAATTGTAGCCTACGCAATCATCTGTCAGTTGATTTCGACGAATGTTATTGATTTCATATACAAATTTAGATTTCATAAAATTGACTTTTTATCCCCGAGTTGGCGAAAAAGATAAGGTTGTCAGTTACACGTTTTTTTCTCAATCTCTTACTTGTTAGGAGGCATCGGATAAAACCTCAGACAGCCTTTTCCTTATTTCATATCTATTTTCTGCAAGCGCATTTTCAATTCCTCCATATTTTCACTTCCTCCATATTTTCACTTCCTTTATTTTTTCAATAATTCATTAAAGATCAAAACGTTTATGAATAAGGTATGATTTTTTCTCCTTATGTCTATTATGTGGATAGCCTATTAGGAAATATTGGATATATGATGAAGGTGAATTATGGAACAGCAAAAAGATAAGAAAGTGCTAGTAAATACAAATATTGAAGAAAATGTAGCCTATTTGCGTAATGAACTGGGAGTAGGCAAAAGTTTTGATGTTATCCATTTAGATGTTGAGTATGCGGAACACAAAATGGCTATGTTTTTAGTAGATGGTTTGGTTAAAGACGATCTTCTACATCTATTAATGAAATTTTTAGCAAAAGTAACAAAAGAAGATCTCGAAAAGGATGTCCTCAAAAAACTTTTAAGAACTTATATTCCTTATATTGAGATAAATACAACTGACGATTTAAACGAAGTCATTAGTGGGGTTTTATCAGGCCCGACCGCTCTAGTAGTGGACGGCATTGATGAAGTTATTTTAATTGATGCAAGGACCTACCCTGTTCGAGGACCTGAAGAACCTGATACGGAAAGAGTTGTTCGAGGTTCAAGGGATGGTTATGTTGAAACCATTGTTTTTAACACAGCCCTAACGAGAAGAAGAGTAAGGGATCCTTCACTCCGTATGGAATTTATGCAAGTTGGCCGGCGTTCCAAAACGGATGTAGTACTTTGTTATATAGAAGATATTGCTGACACTGACATGGTCAAAAAATTGAAAAATACAATATCCCAAATTGACACGGACGGTCTTCCAATGGCTGACAAAACCATTGAAGAATACATCTCCGGTAGTTTTTGGAACCCTTTCCCCGTGGTACGTTTTACCGAAAGGCCTGATACAGCAGCAACTCATCTTTTTGAAGGTCATGTCATTATTTTTGTTGATGGCTCACCTTCTGCCATGATCACACCAGTTACCTATTGGCATCACCTTCAGCATGCTGAAGAATACAGAAATAATCCAATCTCAGGGGCTTACCTAAGATTTGTACGCTATTTAGCAGTTTTTGTATCCATTTTTCTATTACCTTTGTGGTATTTATTCACGATTGATCCGCATCTCTTACCAGAAGGATTGGATTTTATTGGTCCTAATAAACAAGGAAATATCCCCTTGATAATGCAGTTCATGTTAATTGAAATAGGTCTAGATATGCTGCGTATGGCGGCCATTCACACCCCTACATCACTCGCAACTGCACTTGGTCTCGTTGCAGCACTAATGATTGGACAAATCGCTGTTGAAGTGGGTTTATTTGCCAATGAAGTAATATTGTACTTTTCTATTGTTGCCATAGGTACTTTCGCCACACCAAGTTATGAGCTCGGCCTTGCCAATCGACTTGTAAGAATTGTACTTTTAATACTAACTGCTATATTCCATACCCCTGGTTATATGGTTGGTACTGCTTTATTTATTATTTTTCTAGCAAGAATGGAATCTTTCGGTGTTCCTTATTTATGGCCGTTTATTCCGTTTAATTATCGGGCCTTCCGTGATGTACTCATACGTACACCAATCCCATTAAAAAACAGGCGACCTCGAATATTAAATCCTAAAGATCCTGATAGATAATAAAGGTGTTGAATTGAGACTCTTATGCTTATCTTATAATAAATAATTGAAGATCCTAACAAAAAGGATCTTCTTTTTTATGAAAATCGTTCTATTATATTATTTTCATCAACAGTTAGTGTATTGCATTCATTATTATGGACGGATATTTGATTCATTTGATTAATATGTCCATATTGTACTAATGAAATAAAGGCTCTAATCCATGAACCATGGCCAAATATAAGAATATTATTACTTTCTTTATACTTTTTTAAAAAATTTATGATCCGTTCTTCCAATTTAACTATTCTTTCACCTAATACTAACTCTCTTGGATTTTCTAGCCAACTCACTCCAAGCTCACTAATCATATTTCCTTTTGGACGACCTTCAAACCGTCCAAAATCCAATTCGTCCAATAAGGCTTCTGTCTTAGCATCCATTCCATATAATTGAGCTGTTTGATGTGTTCTTTTCAGCGCACTTGCTAAAACGAATTCAAAAGGAGAAAGCATTTTTAAATGTTGTTGATTGGTTTCAATTTTATGTTGAATATCCTCCGTAATAGGCAATATATCAATATTTTGTCTCCCTTGTAGCCAGGTTTTTACATTCCATTCTGTTGGGAGATGTCTTATAAGGGTAATTTGCATCTATCTTCCCCAAAGAAAAAGGTTTCACATCTTAAGCCACAACGCTGAGCTTCTAATTGCAGCACATCATGAATTTTTACATTCCCTAAGTTAACATTTGTTCCAATTTCATTGATGAAATACATTTGTTGTTTGGCTGTTGGTGCTTCAAAAATGACTCGATTTACATCAATCCCTTTGACTAATTCACATATTAGATTGGTTTTAACATTTCCATTTTTTTGATAAATCCCAGATGTTCCAGAATCCCTTCCTTCTGTGATCACATAATCACTACCGGCTTCTAATAAATGTCTGATTTCATTCTTCCATTCTAAGAGCGACATATCTGATTCCGTATCCTTTGAACCAACTTCAGCCAAAACGTGAAAATCATTTTTAATTTTTGAGATCATTTCACATCGCTCTTGTAATGAAATATGAAAAGTCCCATTTGAAATTTCCACCAATTGTATTCCTAAAGCCTTCAAACTCTTTAAATATTCATCCACTTTATTTTGCATGTATGATTTTTCAAATAACGTCCCTCCACAATACGTCTTAATACCATATTCTCTGTATAATTGAATTTTTTCCTTTAAGTTTGGAGTCACATATGCAGAACCAATGCCAATTTTGGCTATATCTATAAACGAGTGATAATCATGTAATATACTCTTTAACTCTCCAATCGAAATTCCTAAATCAATAATCGATGTAAGACCAAATTTTCTTTTTCCAACTGTTCTTTTAGGCAATTCTAAAAAATCCATCCTCATGCGCCTCCTCTATTTACCAAGAATAGATTATTCAAAAAATGGGTGAATGTGTAGATTTTGGGCCATTTACCCAAAAAGAGTTGAAGGTAACAATGAATAAACGGTCCTACAACTCCAAACAATAAAGTGATACTTCCATCGATGGGGAATTCTCCCCAATACGTGGTTTGTGTTTTTAGATTCTAAAGGATCAGAGGTGGAATCAGTGCCAAAGAAAAAACATAAAGGCATGACAATTGCTGCAATAGGATCTATTCCGCTCATTCTCGTGCTAGGGAATTCAATGTTAATACCTATCTTGCCAAAAATGAAAAGTGAATTAGACATCTCACAATTTCAAACAAGTTTACTGATATCAGTTTTTTCCATAAGCGCCGCTATCATGATTCCGATATTAGGTTATCTCTCTGACCGCTTTTCACGAAAGGCAATCGTCATTCCTGCTCTCATTCTCTATGGCTGTGGAGGTATATTGGCCGGAGCTGCAGCCGCATGGTTTTCCAATGCCTACACTTGGATTCTTGCGGGACGTATTATACAAGGAATTGGGGCAGCTGGAACAACATCCATGGCGATGGCTTTGACGGGAGATTTATTTAAAGGTGGAGAACAAAGTAAGGTTTTAGGATTAGTTGAAGCTTCAAATGGATTCGGAAAAGTCGTTAGTCCTATTATCGGTTCATTACTTGCTCTTGTTGTCTGGTATGCTGTTTTTTTTGCCTTTCCTATTTTTTGTTTAGTTTCAATTCTATTAACGATGTTTTTTATTAAGGAAAAAAAAGCAAACAAAGAACCTACTCCTATAGGAAAGTATGTAAAAGGACTCGTCTCGGTTTTTAAAACAGAAGGACGTTGGATTCTTGTTGCTTATTTAGCAGGTGCAACTTGTCTATTCACCTTATTTGGGATTTTATTTTATATTTCTGACATTCTTGAGAAGGATTATGGAATTGATGGTGTGCTAAAAGGGGCTATTTTAGCCATCCCCCTCCTATTTATGACAATAACTTCTTATATAACAGGTAGTAAAATTGGAAAAAAAATGAAGAGAATGAAATCTTTAATTGTATTTGGAATGTTACTTATGACGATTTCTTTTGCAAGTCTCGTGTTTTTTACGAACTTAATCCCATTTTTCGCTGTACTTGTTATAAGTAGTATTGGAACTGGGCTTGCACTACCATGTATTAACAGCTTTATAACAGGTTCCGTCTCAACAGATAAGAGAGGATTTGTTACTTCTTTATACGGATCTGTAAGATTTTTAGGGGTTGCTATTGGACCACCCGTATATAGTACATTAATGGACTGGTCCAGAACAGGTATGTTTTTAAGTACGGCAGGTTTAACACTGTTAGTTGGACTACTGTGTTTAGTTTTTATTCACGTTGGTAAGAAAGAACCTTCTAAAGAAAAGAATAAGAAAAAGGATACACTATTTGATAAATTACAATTTACGTAAGGAGAGATTAATTTGCCAATCTATTTTTCTCCAGAGGTTTTAACCCCACATTTTCAAATATTAAATGTGGTGGATGCTAAGGATAAAGCAGTAGGGAATATAGCTTTTTTATTTGATGAAAAAAAGATGTATGTTTATGGAATCTTAGAAGAAGAAGGGGTTGGAGCTGATTTTAAAGATTTAGTAACTCCTTATATTAAAGGTTTATCTAAAGCAAAACCCGGAATAGATGTATTCTCTTGTCTTTATGTTGGATGTAAAAAAATTACAATTAATACTGAAGAGGAAGATGAAGAATAATACAAACCTTCTACAAACACAAGATTCTATTTATGAAAAAGACTGGATCATAGGAGCCGTTATTTTCAAACATTCATCCTATTTTAGAGCCTCTAAAATAGACTAGTCACACCAAAGTGTAGCTTTGAAATAAAGTTTGATCAAAAATACCTCGCAATCCCAAATTTTACGATAAATAAAAAGAATCCATTTTGAAAAAAGATGATATGCTCCCCATTAGGTAGACAGATAAAAAATAAAGATCTGTTTATCTAAGGGGAGTATTTTTTATGGCTCGAATGAAATATTCTAAAGCTGAAAAATTGGCTATTTTAGCTCTTTATAAAGATGGTCATCATTCAATAGCTGATATTACTGCCAAGTTTTCTGTTGATCCTGGTACGATTAAAGATTGGAAGAGAAGATATGAAATGAATGGTGAAGACGGTTTAACAGACGCGACTTCTTGGAAGTCTTATTCAAAAGAGCTAAAGTTAGCAGCCGTCAATGATTATCTATCAGGACACTATTCGTTATGCAAGGTTATCCAAAAATACAATATATCCAGTACTGCGGTTTTGAGAAAATGGATTAACAGAGGAAGCAAAGTTTAAGCTGGAAATGAAACGTTTAGAGCAAGAAAATGAACGATTACGTGCAGAAAATGCTTTTTTAAAAAAGTTGGAGGAACTCGAAAGGAGGCGTCGTTAACAAGCGTTCGTCTACACAATAAATATAGAGCGATTCAAGATTTACATGCGAATGAAAATCTACCAGTAATCCTTTTATGTGAAATTTCCAGCGTACGCCAACAGCTAGAGAATTAGAGAATGAAGCAATTCTTCAGGATATTCAAGCTATTTATGCACGAGTAGGAGGCATTTATGGGTACCGAAGAATGAAATTAAATATTAATTGGATATATCATAAAAAGTTTAATCACAAACGTATTTATCGCTTAATGCACATCGCTGGATTACAGTCCGTGATTCGTCGGAAAAGAAAGCGCTATGTTCCCTCATCTGCGCAATATGTCGCTGAAAATCGACTCAATCGTGAATTTACTGCAAGCAAGCCCAATGAAAAATGGGTAACAGATGTCACGGAGTTCAAATTAGGAAATGGAAGGAAAACGTATTTAAGTGCCATTTTAGATCTTTACGATGGCTCCATTATTAGTTATGTATTGGGACATTCAAACAATAATAAACTGGTATTTCGAACATTGGATCAAGCTATCGCTATATTAAAAGAGAATGAACATCCATTGATTCATAGTGATCGAGGGTATCAATATACGTCACATGGGTTTAAGAGAAAAATAGAAAAGGCAAAAATGATTCATAGCATGTCACGTGTAGGAAAATGTATAGATAATGGACCAATGGAATCGTTTTGGGGAACGTTGAAGTGTGAAAAATATTACCTACATAAGTATGAAACATTTGAAGCGTTACAACAAGCAATAGATGATTATATCCAGTTTTACAATAACGAACGTTACCAAGAAAGATTAAACGGCTTGAGCCCATTGGAATACAGGGTTCAAGCCGCTTAAAGTATTTTTATTATTTCCACTGTCTACTTGAAAGGGAGCTGTTCATCTTTTTTCAAAATGGATTCTTTTTATGTGCGGTAGAATGAAGATTTGTGAGATATTTTTGAGCAAACTTTATTTCAAAGTTACACCCAAAAAAAGCAAAGACGTCTTAGCTTCCATCACCATTCATATATCTATTGTCCCCCATAGTATGATTGCTGCTTTCATCAGGTTTAACATTAGGGTTATGACCTTTATTGTTATTATTTTTCTTTCGTCTTAAATCTATAGCCCAGGATAAAGAAATGACACCTTCGATTAATCCAAGTAACCAGTAAATTTATTGCACCTCCAATATTTTGTAAGTTAATACATAGTATACATTTCCCCTGATAAAACAACCACTTTATTCCATCTGTATCAATCTTGTCATTTTTACTTGTTATGTTAAGAGAGAGTACCTTATCTAGCAATCGCCCCCAAACAAAGTTATTTTACCTTCTAAAAAAACCGCATTTTTTGTATAAAAATGCGGTTTCTGCAAAAAAGGTCAACACTATTTTTCAAGGGTAATCATCTGAATAGATGGAACTCCTTCATAATCGGTTATATTATATATTCGTAGTTCCTTGCCAAACTGATGGGCAATTAATTCTTTTTTTTGAAGGAAGTAACTCTAATCTAGTGTCAATAGAATCAGCATCAGTTTTGCAAAACTAGTTTTGTATAGAGTATTCATGTCTGAACAAAACTTAATGTTTACTTTAATGCATAAGTACAAGATTCCCTTTGATACTCTAAACGTAACCTATCATCATCTATTTTCATTTTTATGGTTTCTTCTTCATCTTCACTTATTTCTTGTGCTTCTTCATCGATCTTAGAAGCAGTAACTTTAAATTTAAACTCATCCTCAAATACCTTTGTATATTTAATCTCCGTAATTTGATGTTCTCCTGTTGGAATTTCTCCTTCCACTACCATCTCATCTTTTCCTTCAAATTTTATCGTTGGTGGACACGCTGTATCTGAACTAACATCTTCATCAATTAATTCCCACGTACCATCAAACTCATACTCATTTCCACTAGATACATTATTACTTCCACATGCACTTAATGTTAGAATACACCCAACAGACGTTGCTATTAGTTTTCTTTTCATAATTTCCCTCCAAAGCTTGATTTCAGGTTCCTATTGAAAATTTACGAATTTTACAATCTATAAAAAATTGATGTTAAGAATCTATCTCATTAAAGACTTACTCAATTAATCTAATCATATTGTATGAAAATCGGTTTGCTTCTGGATTAGTAAATAAGTTAGGTTCTATTCCCTTATCAACAACCCAATCATTAATTTTTTTATCAAAAACTCTCATTGAACTTGATCCAGAACCATCTAAAACAATACAATTTGTTTCATCAAATCCTAAATTCTTAAGACGACTTTTTAAACCAGTGATTGACACACCTTCAAGCGTAATCATTAAGTACGCATAAGTAGTGTCACCTTCTTCTTGAAAACCTAACACTGTTCTTCTGAGTGGCACAGGTAACCAATATTGCGCATAACTTCCTAACGAATATCCAATGTGCTCAAGTTCAAATCCTTTCCCACCAATAGCATTTATTATAACTTGATTAGAATGATGATGATGATCATTATTATCCAGATTTTTAAAGTGTTTTTTTATTTCATCTATGCTTTTAGCTTCAATAATCTCTGCTTTAGTTTTTTTCAAATCCTTATCGTAGTAGGTAACAAAAGTCGGTAGTGAAAGTTCTTTGCCACGGCAACCGTTATAATTATACCCATCAGTTGATCCTACTCCAGGATTATAATAAGACATTGAACATGGCTTATATACATAATCATCCTTTGATGGATCATACTTTTCTGGATCATATGAGGGCGAATAATATCCTCCATTTATTCCGATATAGTTCGTTTCACTTAAAGGTTTCCTAATTACTTGCGTAAGTATATTATCAATTGGAGTTTTAATAACACGTAAACTTACGTCATCAAGTAAAACTGTTGTGGATTGGAGATAGTAATCATAATTTTTCGGCCGTTCTGTCGTTGGCGGCGGCTCATCCATAAATTCATATTTTTCTCCACGTTCTTCTTCTTCAATGGTTCCGTCTTTCGTTTCATCTGGAGTATTATCATAAGTTTCAGACCTTTCCCCAGGTATTGTATTTAAATCGGCATAATTTTCTTTTGATTTCGCTACACCTGCCGTCAACACTTTAAAATCGATATCCCCCATTTGTTTGCTCATAGCTTTAATTACATTTCGGCCCTCTTTAGGTACGGATGCAAAATAATCATCATAGTTGTTATAGTAATCCATAGCAAGGTTTTCTGTTATTAGATAGGTTTTACCATTCTTAACGTCAAGAACACCAATATCCCCCATCGTTTCCTGTTCTTCCTTGGAGTATTCCCTATTCTCTACATAGATGTTAAACAAATAGATATCATCATATACTTTACCCTTGAACTTGAATTTAAAGGTTACACCCCCCTGTTCATTCTCTTCCACAATATAATGATCTTTCCAAAACTTTGGAAGTGTAAGCTCAAATCCTAATTCTCCATTAATATATTTAATCCCATTGGCCGTTTCTTGATTCGTTTCTTCTTCTGCTGTTCCTCCATTTTTTCCTTGCTCTTTTGGTTTCGCTTCTCCTGCTGCAGATCCCTCTATCTCAAGCATTTTGAAGCTCTTACCTATATCTTTCATTTGCTTTGACATCGTTGCAATCATCCTGCGGTCACTTTCGGTTGCATCCGGAAACATCTCATCATAACGGTCGTAATGGAAAAGTGCATAATCTACCGTCACCCAATAGGCTTTCCCATTATTCGTTCCAAGAAGACTTCCTTCTCCACCCTCTTGTTCTAGATTTTCATCGTATACATGAATGGTAAAAAGAAAGATATTGTCATATATTTCATTATCATATGTTTCATTAAGCTTAGCCTTAAAGGCGACATTACTGTTATCCATAACTTCAATAGTGTATTTGTCTCTCCAAGACCCTGGAAGTGTAAGCTCAAATCCTAATTCTTTATTTACATATTTCATCCCATTAGATTGTTCTTGATTCGTTGCTGCATGAATTTTAGACAGTTGTACAATAGGGTCTACAACCCAAGAAACAAGCATCACAAGAATTAATAACAAATAACAGATACTTCTTTTTAACATTTTACGCTCCCCTCCTTAAACAAAGTTATTTTACCTTCTAAAAAAACCGCATTTTTTGTATAAAAATGCGGTTTCTGCAAAAAAGGTCAACACTATTTTTCAAGGGTAATCATCTGAATAGATGGAACTCCTTCATAATCGGTTATATTATATATTCGTAGTTCCTTGCCAAACTGATGGGCAATTAATTCTTTTTTTGAAGGAAGTAACTCTAATCTAGTGTCAATAGAATCAGCATCAGTTTGCAAACTATAATAATATAGATCACTATCTTCTGGATGTTCAACAATGTTAATGACCCTATCATACATGTAATAGAAATTATCTCCGATACTTCCAATTAATTCGTAGTCTTCTGGCAAATAAACATCGTCCTCGATAACTTCATCTTCTTTATAATAATATGGACTGTATGAATTAGCACCGTAGAGCAGTACCATGTTCTCTTCATAATTAATATACTGTACGGAATATCCGAATTCATACGAACCAGCTTCATGAGGAAGTAATGGCCCAAAAGGATTGGTTATCTTTAAAGTCTTTCCTGTTTCTAAATTAATTGCCTCAACATTCCCGTCTTTAGACTTAATAAGAGCTAATCCCTGAGAAGTTTTTATAAGGTAACCATTACCATCATCGTTATCGTAAGGGTCATCGTAATATGAGATGCCACTTTCAGTCTCAATTTCGCCTTTTTCATTTATTAAATATAATGTCTTATCAACTGCTACGTCATCCTCAATACGAGAGTCATTATTCGTTTTAGCTATCGTTATAGGAGTTGCCAATATTATACTTTCATCATCTGATATTAGTTTATCCTTAACCAACCATTTATCGCCATCAGTAATAGATAGATAAGATTTTTCATCTTTCATAATTGAGACATAAGTATATAACTTATCATTAATCATTCTTTCTCCAATGTCGATTGAATCATCTTCAAAGAATTTTAATTCCCCTAATTCAGTAAACCCATCATTTCCAATCTGTTTAACATTCTTTACTTTAAGATTTGTGGTTGTGGTTTGTTGCTCCTCCTGTAGCTGAACTTCTCCTTCGTCTTCTGTTGAAGGATTCGTATTGCTCCCAGTTTGATTACCTGAACAGCCTGTTGCAAGCAATAATGAAAAACAAATTGCAGTTGTACTTTTTTTAAATTTAGACAATGTTGACACTCCTTTCATTTTCAGATTACTATTATTCCATTTAAACAATTTATGATCTCCTTTGATTATTGATCTATTTGTTTAAAAGTGCAGATTTCTTCATCATTAAGTAATCCAACTTTCAACTTGTCATCTTCCTGTTCTATTTCTTAGATATACTTCCATAGGTGAAAACATATTCATTTTCAGATACTTCCTCATAACTCATTGCGTATTCGTCTACTGTAGCCTTGTTATCTTTATGAAATGTCACCGTATCGCCTAATCCACAATCTGAATCAGTTTTCTCCCAACTAGTACCTACAAAGTTTCATCCACTACAAGCAGTCAAAAATAAAAAAGGGATTAAGAATAGCACTCTCTTCATATAAATCTCCCTTCAATAAATCTTATATTTTAATACCAACTAGTCGGTACTTACGTAATTATTATATAATGGTAATGTATTCTAAACAATATAAAAAATACAAAATTTTCTAAAAAGGGAGTTCTTAAATTGAATTATTTTCAAAAGCAATCAGAAGACACCATTAACAAATTAATTCAAGCAGGAATTGAATTGTTTTCTAAACAAGGCTATTCTAGTACAAGCGTTAATCAAATTGTAAAACACGCTGGCTACTCTAAAGGTGCTTTCTATGCTCACTTTTCGACTAAAGAGGAATTTATGCTAAAGTTGATAAAAGAAGGTATAGATTTTTATTTTGAAGATTTAAAGGAAGCACTGAATCAAAAAGATGGAGATTTGCTAAATAAATTTAAAGAACACTCTATGCGTTTGGTAAATGAATCTTATGAAAAAGGATCTTCTCCTATGCTTCTTCAAGGATGTATGGTTTCGAATGAATTACCTCAAATTAAAGAAAGGCTTATTTTCCAAATGGAGGAATGGAGGTCATTTCTTACACATTTTTTTCAAGAAATGAAGGACGAAGGTATTGTTGGCAGTCCATTAGATGCTCGAACCTTAGCGACAGCAGGCATGGCTCTTTTTAATGGATATAATTTGCAACATTTTGTTGATAATCGAATTCAAATACAGGACATGTTAAATGTTTTTATTGAATTGCTTCAAATCCAAGAACCTAATAAAAAAGATGAATAAGAGTATTATGTCTGAATGATGGTTTATGAATACTCTATACAAAATTAGTTAACAAGCAATTAAAGGAAGTTGGCAAACTTAAAACCCCTTGAGCGCCAAAGGGGTCCAGCAAAACGCGGATTTCGTACGCTAAGGATTAAAATACCTAAAACAAAGGCTTTTTCCTATCATTATTTTAAACTTTGATGCTTGAGAAACGCTCTAGAACGAAATTTAGAAATGCTTTTTGTGTACTAACTATCGTTCGATACAAAATTCATCAGCTATATACATCTCATTCTTCGCTTTGTTGTTTTCAGTGACTACGAATAAAGGAAGAAATATTACTGTAGTAGTATTTCTTCACATCAAAGTTGTTAAATCCTAACACTCTAAATACAAATAACACCGTTCCATTTCAGAACGGTGTTGAAAAAATAGTTGTTTAATTTTCTCTATCCTATACCCATTTTTCTCAAAATGAACATCAATAAAGTCATTTAAAAACTAAGTGTTCTCCCACATCTAGCTTGTGTTTATTTAAACCAAATTATGTTCCATTAATCTAGTGGAATTTAATTATAAACGTATACGGAAGATGCATTATTATTTGCCGAAACACCATTGCTAAATTTCGTACCGTGCTGTCAGGGTAGGATATGCTATCATTCTTTCTCTTCTTTCTTTTCATTTTTGATATAATCATCTATTTTTTGATTTGTTGTAAACCCTAAACGAACTTCATTCCCCTGTTCGTCCCCTGTATAGTAAATATGTTTGACTTTGGGATCATTTGCATTTGTCGATACCTGTTTCCCATCAATTAAATCGTACTGACTTTCCCCGGCCGCAAAAGATACATTAGAAAAGGAGAAAATCGCTAAGAAGGTAACAGCAACAGTAAACATGAGACTGTAAACACTTCAACCACTCCCTATTCATAAATTACACACCATTTAAATATAGTTACAGTTATAATAAATACCAACCGGTTTGTATTTATTATACTTTAAAACACCATATTTCGGAATGCAAAATGTGAAATTTATACAAATTTATACGGAATTTTCTAAAAAGGGGCTTTAGGACGAAGTTTTACATCTGAATATTTCATCGTTTGGATTTATCTTTCTTTCAATTCTTTTGTAATCCAATCTGTTTGCTTTTTGGTTAAAGCAGAAAACTTTTTATCGGTTTGGATAAGACGACCATTTCTATATTCATGACTTCCCATCTATTGACCTCATTTATTACCACAACATTTTTACCGCACCGAAAACAAGCAGTAACAACTTATCAGACCATTGTTTTAATAAATTTCTATCTTCATCTGGCAGTCCTAACATTTTCGAGATCACTAAAATCGGTAATACAAAAGCATAGTCGAGAATCACATCAATCCGCTTTGAATCCTTTACTTGATCCAACAAATAATCGGTAATTTCATACATAAACGGCCGCATTTTCTCAACGGCCTTTGGAGTAAAAGCCTAATTACCAACATCCGCAGCCTCGTATGATTAGGAGGATCATTAAACACGATCCATTTAGAAAGGATTTCATAAGTAGAAGCCATATCCAATTTCATCTCATTTAAGGCACTTTTAGATGGCTTGATTCTTGCATAACTTAATTTAGGATTCATTAATGCAAGATTAATATCCTCATAACGGTTAAGAATCCAGCCATTCTACTTTTTGTTAAAATAAACAGGTTCCTCCGAACGAAGTTGTTTAAAATATGGAAAGGGTTTCTTTACTCCTTCTGGCGCTAATAAATTTTCACCCACTTATTACATACATGCTATTTTTTTCGGTTATCTATTACTCTACGAGCTTTGAAAATCGTTTCAGGCATAGAACCTTGTTCTACAAGATTAATGCTCACTCGAATGCCAATTTTATTTTTAAACAACTCTTTTGCCTCGTTTATCAAATCATCGAGATTCCTTGTTTTATATTGATTTTGATACTCCATATTGACCGTCATTTCATCTAATGCACCTTTTTTATCCACGATAATTTGATATTCCGCACCACTCCAATTTAATGAGCGAACAACATTTTCAATCGCGCTTGGATAGACATTTGCCCCCCGGATGACAAGCATATCATCTAAGCGGCCAAGCACCCCATGAGGTAAACGTGGATAAGTCCGACCACAGGAACAAATTTCTTCTGTCATAAAGCTTTCATCCCCTGACCAAAAGCGGATCATCGGCTGTGATTTTCTCCAGAGGTGGGTATACACAGTCGCTCCTCTTTCCCCTACTTGAATGGGAATATTAGGATCACTCTTGCTTACAATTTCTGTAAATACTTCATCTTGATAAAGGTGTACGCCTGCTTGAGCCTCACAAGCTGTACTTGTCATAAATGGATACATCTCTGAAGTAGACCCTGTATCATGTAAACTAGCACCCCAGCCTTTTGTCAAAATCTCTTTTGTACTAGGTAAAGAAGCACCAATTTCTCCTGCAGCAATTAATCTCATTACAGAACTCTCTGATAAGTCAACCCCTCTTTCCCTAGCTTTCATAAGGAGATGCATACAATATGACACTGTAGCTGAAAAAGCAGTAGGCTTTACTTTTTCTATCATATCTAAATGCTTATCTGATTCTATCGCTCCCAATGGAAAAACGGCGGATCCAATTCGTTCAGCACCTTGCAAAACTCCCCAGCCCCCAAAGAAAATGGAAAAGGGAAATCCAATTTGGACAACATCATTTGGTCTTAAACCAGTAGACCACAATGCCATCGCATGGACCTCTGCCGCTCGTTCCCAGTCTGCTTTACTTACTTGATAGAATGTGGGCGTGCCTGAAGTTCCGCTTGAACCTTGTAATCTAGCGATATCTTCTGGGGCGAAATCACCTGCATAACTTCCGAAGATGGGATTAATCTTTTGGTCCTCTACTAACATTTTTTTTGTTATCACCGGTACTTTGGTGGTGAAATCTTCTAACGTTTTCACATCGGAAGGCTTAAAATTGTGATTATCATAATGCTTACGATAAAATGGTAAGTGATTGTAAACGTAATCTAATTGTTCTTTTATTTTTCCCAAAATAAGACGATCTCTTTTTATCGGATTTAATGTTTCTCTTTCTTCATTCCAATATTTCTTGTACCCAGTCGTAATCATCGTATTCCTCCTATTAAGTAGTACCAACACGATCAATCTATTATTTTTAAAATCTAAATTCATTTTTAATCTTGGCTATGCAAAAATCATCCCAATTGTAATTTACACGTTACTATTGGTGTTTAAGGATCTTCTCCAAAGCATGCAACAAGGTTTACGAAAAGAGCCTAGTTAATACTTGTTTATTTTTTAGTAACATTGATAGCTTAAATTACATAATATTCCGACTATTTAATTTCCAATTCAAAGCTTATAAGTAATTAAAGGGAGATATATCAAGAAATTTTTCTAAGATATAGTGACTGTTTTTAACAATTTTATTAATGCCTCGATAAGACCTAGCTAGTTCATTAACTTAAGTGTACCATCCCCCATTTAGATGCAACACTTGACCATTTATATAATTTGAAAGTGGAGACGCCAAATAAAAAATTCCCTGTGCAGCTTCTTCAGCTGTACCAGCTCTTCGTTGTGGAATAGATTTTTCAAACATTGTTCGGACCTTTTCAGGGATACCAAGTGATATTTTTTCATCACTATCTTCTATTTTTTCCTTTGCTTTAGTTAATCGAGTATCTATTAAACCAAAAGCAACAGCATTACAGTTAATATTAAACTGACCCCATTCTCTAGCAATTGTTTTGGTTAGTCCAATAACACCTGCTTTTGCTGATGCATAGTTAGCTTGGCCAACGTTCCCCATTACCCCAGCAACAGAAGAAACATTGACGATCTTCCTATAATTAGTAATTCCTTTTTCTATTTCCTGCTTTGCAACTTCTCGCATATATGGAGCCGAAGCTCTTATTAATCTAAATGGTGCAAATAAGTGAATATCGATCATAGCCTGAAATTGTTCATCAGACATTTTATGAATCATACCATCCCAAGTATATCCTGCATTATTTACTAGAATATCAAGCTTTCCAAAAGAAGAAATTGTTTCTTTTACTAATTGATCAGGAAACTTTTGATCCGTAAGGTCCCCTGTATAGAAAGACACTTTACATTCGTACGCTTCTAGATCGTCAACAAGTTTTCTAATAGGTTCTTCATCTCTATCAGTTAACATCAACTCAGCACCATTCTCTGCCATCATTATTGCTAAATTTCTTCCTATCCCTCTTCCAGCACCTGTAATTAATATCGTTTTATCTTTAAACATTCGCGTTGAGTACCCTCCTTTTAATATTTTAACTCACAATAACCTTTCATTTTTTTATCACCTTTTTCGTTAATAACTACCACATCCACTTTAATTCTCTCCTGATCATTTTGTGCTTGTATCTTTCCAACTATTTTTATTTTTTCTCCACGTAACGTCATATCGACAAAGCGTACATTAAAATTTAAAAATTTTTTATTAGGAAACCATGATCTAATGAATTTGCTCGTTATCCCCATGATAAGCATTCCATGAGCAATCACATCTGGTAACCCAGCATCAACAGCCTTGGTTTCCACTGTGTGAATTGGATTAAAATCACCGGACGCCCCTGCATAACGTACCAACATTTCATAAGTAATCTCAATCAATGGACTAGAATATACATTATCCATTAGACACTACCTGCTTTCTCTACTCTTTTTTTCAATAATTGTTGAACAAGCTAATAGGATAAGCTTCTCTTCATTATTGTAAAATCTAGTTTCCAAATTAAAAAATTTTAATTTCCCTTTTGTTAAAGTTGATATTAGATTTATCTCACCATAAAGGACATCATTTGAACAAATATCATCATAATATTCAAAAGATTGATTCCCATGTAATACTTGACTTGGGTCGACTTCAAGCATTTCTACGAGCTTCGGAAAGTCAAATCCTGACCACATTTCGATAGCTGTTCCAAATGTATTTGTTATCGGGATATCTCGATATCCATGTTTAATTGCTATTTCGCGATTGTAGTAAATTTCATCATCTTCCTGAGTGGCATTTGCAAATTCCATAATTTTATTGGAATGAACATCATATTTGAATGTATGAAGTAATCTCTTCACTTTCTAACACCCTCTTAAAATATTAAGGATTTTTTCTAAAGCGAGTGAAATGAGAATTAATATTCTTAGACTAGGGGCATATATGAAAAAAGTATATTGTATTCTTTATTCTTTTATATTCTATGATCCCCTTATCTTTTTTAATATCGCTGAAGAATTTGCTACAATATTATTTTTGTCATCATAGATTTTACATTCTCCATGAATAATTGTTTTACCAATTCTTACAGGAGAAGCTACTGCTATTAAATACTCTCCTGTAGCAGGTTCAAGGTAAGTAATATTCATATCAAGAGTAACAACCTCTTGAGTACATTCTTGATTAGTTATTGGCAATAGATTTCCAATAGCAACATCGGCTAAAGTAGCAATAATTCCACCGTGAACAACACCTATGCTGTTTAAATACAAGGGAACTATAGGCAATTTTACTTTTATTTGATCGAAGTCTACTCTTGTATACTCTAAACTTAGAAATTCATCAAATGCTTGTTTAATAAACAAATTCCTAACACCCACTTAAATAATAAATTAAAAACTTCAATAAATAATGGTAATCATAATAATCAAACTACTTAACAAACACTAAAACTTATAAAAAAGCAAATTTATCGGTAATTGGAAATCGATTTTGACTAGTTATACTTCTTTATATAAAAATGATTATTTGATTAATGATTTAAGCAAGCTACATGAGAAAAATTCAGCGATCTCATCATTTGATTGATTATCACGGGGTTTGATCCAAAAAGGCAAATAATTAACTGCTCCCATAATTAATAACCTGGCTAATTTAATATTATTTGTTTCAAAAACTCCTTTTTGAACACCCTCTTCAATAATTGATTGGAAAAGTTTTTCATAACTATCGCGTTGTTCTAAAACCGCTTTACGAGTATCATCTGATAGCATATTTGTTCTATTAATAACACTAAAAACAGCATTTTCTTCAATTATAAATAATACTAAAGATTTAATTGCATTCTTTAACTTTATTGAAGGATGATCGCTACTTTCAACAATCATCTGAAGTTCTTCAATACAAGCTGAAGCTACCATATCATGGCATTGAAATAATAAATCTTCCTTACTACTTACATAATAATATATAGCACCTTTTGTCACTTTAAGCTCATTAGAAATGTCTTCAATTGTTGTTTCATGGTACCCTTTTTTGATAAATAAATTTGCTGCAGTTCTTAATATATTTAGTTTCTTTTGAATTGCTCTTTCTTGTCGAAATGATGCCATGTTGATCACTGCCTTTTGAAATTAGTATTTTAAAAGATTTTGAATCTATCCAATTTACCTTATCATATGAAAGGGCTTTTTATATTGAATCCTGGATATAAAAGTGTCATTATTCTTTAGAAAAAAGTATAAATAATTGTATAACTTAAACTTCAAATCTGTCGCGAGGGAATTTCGTCAATATCTCATATCCAGAATCAGTTACAAGCACGGATTCTTCCATCGTTAAACCAAATTCGTTAGGAAAAATAAACTTAGGTTCTATAGCAAGTACCATACCCGGTTTTAGTGCTGTATGATTAAAAGCAGAGATTAAAGGAGGCTCATCGATTTCTAACCCTATACCATGACCTACATATTTAAATCCATATTGCCCTAATCCCATAAATTCTTCTTTATATCCATTCGAAGTTGCTGTAGCTTCTGCTTTCTGGTAAATATCTGAAACCAATACTCCTGGACGTATCAAGTCAATTGTAGAATCAAGTACTTCAATTAATATTTTTTGTAAATTCTTTTGTCTATCATTAGCCTTTCCAAGCACAAAGGAACGGGCTTCGTCTGCATGATATCCTTGATATATGGTGCCTTTGTCAATAATTATCAAATCACCTTTTGAAATTTGGCGGTTTCCTGCGCCATAAGGCCTAATAGCACTCCTACCTAATCCCGTCATTGTCATCCAATTACCTGAAATAATACTTGTATTTTCTCCTGATACTACAACCCCAAAGCTTAATCTATTATTTGACCCTCGCTGGATCATATTACCTTCATCACCATAAGAATATGTCACTTCTTCAATTAACTTTTGAAGCTGTATTTCTGTCATTCCTTCGTATAATATTGAAAGAGCATGATCAAACCCTTTAATGGAAATATCGGCTGCCATATTAATTTGTGCGATTTCAAAATCGGATTTAATCATTCTTTGTGACCATACAAAAGGTTGAACATCAACAAATGAAGCATTTGGTATGTTTCTTTGCAAATTATGAAATAAATTAATATTAATTACATCAAAAGAAAGCCCTAATACTATCTTTCTTTCTGCGTAAACTTCTTTTAACGTTTCTATAATACTTCTAATCCCCATTGATGGTCTCACATCTGATATATAGCTGTCTTTCTTTCCGAGTTTATAATTAATTCTTACTAATAAAATTGGGTTTTGATCACTTGGTACTATTAATACACTATTTACTCCAGTACCTGAATAATAATAAATTTCTTCCTGTTGAAAAAAAATGGCGCCATCTATATTTTCATTTTGCAGTCGTCTTTGAAGTTTCTTAATTCTATTAGTAAATTCACAACTAACATTGTCAACAGCTTTAGTCAATTTTTCAACCACTATTTTCCCTCCAGAAAACATAGACAAATGAATTGGATAATCACCTAGTTTACGTATATCAATAATTTTACCTTTCTTCGTAAAACGAGATACTTCTGCTTGATTATTTTTGTTTTATTCTACCTAAACTAAAAATGATTCCTATCAATTGTATGATGTTGCTATTTTATTCATATTATCTTTTAATTTATGTTTTAGTATTTTACCAGCAGCATTTCTAGGTAATTGATCAATGAAATATATAAATTTTGGTATTTTGTATCCGCCTATTTTATCTCTGCAAAAATCTATTAGCTCTTCTTCTTTTATATTACTATTATCATTTGGAACGACGATTGCTGTAACAGTTTCTCCATATAATTCATGAGGGACACCAATAATTGCTACTTCTTTTACAAATGGATGGGTAGATAATACATTTTCCACTTCTGCTGCATAAACATTTTCATCACCAGTAAGCACCATATCTTTTTTTCTATCTACTACAAAATAATCTCCACTTTTTAATCGAATACCTAGATCACCAGTATAGTACCATCCATCAATAACGGCCTCGTTTGTCTTTTCAGGCTCTTGCCAATACCCCTTCAATACAGTATCTCCTTTAACAAGTATCTCCCCAACTTGATTGTCGGGAACTTGGTTACCATAGTTATCAACAATTTTCACTAACATACCATATATCGGCTTACCTGCACTCATACCAGATGCTTTTATTCCTGGTAATAAGTCTAATTTTTCTATCTCTTTTTCTAACGTGCTCTTACTAATTATCTTACTCATGACATGTGCAGTATTTTCTGTCATACCGTATATATTTGCTAAGACAACTTCATGTCCCATTGGAAACATTGAAAAGAATTTTCTCATCGTAGAATCTAAAGTAAATCCACCACCAGTTGAAACAGTCTTTAAACTAGTAAGATCATAATTTTTAGTTAGCGGGTCGTTCGAAAAGATTTTCAATTGTGTCGCAGTAATATCTAAATCATTAATTTTATGTTTTTCAATTAATTCAGCTACCTCTGCTACATTTGCTATGGAAAAGTCTGAGAAAACACAAGTCATGCCTAATGCTATTTTGTTAAGGCCCATCATTACCCCGATATGAAAAAACGGGAATAAACACATCCCTACATAAGACCTATAACGAGGTAACTCTATTAACTGATAACCACACATTGATGTCATATTTTTGTGTGTAATCATAGCTCCTTTTGGCTTTCCAGTTGTACCGCTTGTATAGCATAGAAATGCGACATCATTTTCTTCTACTTCACTTTTTACAACATAATTTTGTGCAGAATGAATGATTTCTTCAAGATTTAAACTTAAATCATTCTTTTCCCCAATACTAATATAATTTTTAACTCCTTTTAATTCACTCTGCAAAGAGAAGATTTTTTCCTTAAATGAATCTTCATATACGACTGTATTTGCTCCTGAATGAATAATAATATACTTTAATTCTTCAGTAGAAAGCCTTGTATTTAAAGGTACAGCAATCCCGCCAAAGCTGAAAATTCCAAAATAAAGTTCAAAGTATTCCGGTCGATTATTTAAAAGAATGGCTATTCGATCACCCTTGTAAAAATTTAATTGTTGTAATCCATAAGCGATTTTTCTTGACCTTTCATAAAATTGCCGATATGTCCTTTCAACGCCTTTATATATTGTTGCTAACTTAGCTGGGTATTCCATGACAACATTTTCAATTATGTTACTCATTAACACGAATAATCACTCCTTTAATTAAGAGCTAGGATTTATTTTCGTACGTTAAAGACCCTATAATTCCATATTCTTAGCAATAATTAGTTTCATAATTTCGTTTGTCCCAGCATAGATTGCAGCCACAGGAATATCTCTATACCTTCTAGCAATTTCATATTCTTCCATATACCCGTAACCACCAAACAATTGCATACATTGAGATGCTACTCGTTTGGCCATCTCAGTGTTCCACCATTTAGCCATAGATACCTGTTTTACAATTTCTCTATTATTTATATGATTTTCAATTAAATTATTTATAAAGTTTCGTCCTAATTCGATTTCCGTTGCCATTTCCGCAAGCTTAAACTGTGTATTTTGAAACTTGCTGATAGGTTTTCCAAAAGTAGTTCTTTCTTTCGTATATTTAATAGTTAACTCTAACATTTTTTCAGCTGCTACTTGTGCTGCAATGGCAACAACTAGACGTTCTTGCTGAAGTTTTTCCATTAAATAATAAAAACCTTTCCCTTCTTCACCTAATAGGTTTGAAGCTGGAACTTTTGCATCCTCAAAAATTAGTTCTGCAGTATCTTGGCTATGAAGACCGACTTTATCTAGTTTTTTCCCTCTCTTAAAGCCAACTGTATCACGCTCTACTACTATTAGACTTATCCCTTTATGATCATTTACATTTGGATCTGTTTTACATGCAACAAGAATCAAATCTGATTGAATGCCATTTGTAATAAATGTTTTTTCTCCATTTATGATATAATGATCTCTATCTTTTACAGCTGTTGTTTTAATACTGCCTAGGTCTGATCCAGTCCCGGGTTCTGTCATTGCAATTGCTGTTATCAAATCTCCATTTAGACAACCAGGCAACCATTTCAACTTTTGCTCTTCTGTTCCAAATGTATTTAAATAAGGTACTACAATATCATTGTGATTGGATACTCCAATTAAACTAGAACCAACCTTTTCTAACTCTTCTATTAAAACAACAGAATATCCAAAGTCAGCATTCATGCCTCCATATTTTTCATCCACATATGGGCAAAGAAAACCATTTTTTCCCATATTTTTCCAAAAATCACGTGGGATCATACGATTTTTTTCCCATTCATCATAATAAGGATAAGCTTCCTTCTCTAGAAACTTCCTTAAAGATGTTCGAAGGATTTGGTGTTCCTCTAGTAAATATGCCATAGAAATATCCCACCATTCTTTTTTAGATCATGAAAAAAAGAGTGTAAACGTCTTACGCAGCCACGCTAAGGATTGATTACCGAAATAAACAATTTCTTTTTATGGAAAAAGGGACGGAACATCACTAATCTGGTCAATACTTTCTAACATAACAAAAGAAAATATTTTGTTTTCCTTGGTAATTTCACAAAGCCCGGCTCTGCTTATTCCGTTCTAATTAGTTAGATTCTGCATAAGCTCATTCAAATTCCTTACTGAGTAGTATATTAAAACTCATGATAGTTTCTTATGGGAATTTATAATAATCTCGGATTCTAACAGAAGGTGTATTCCTTCAATATACTTTAAGCAGATAAAGAGGATAGCAGGGCATTCATAAAGTGAAATTTCCATTAGTGGGGGTTTTGTTCATCCCCCACTGATGGTTAGTTGAACCAATCGGGCTTTTACGGGCAGTTGATCGCCCACTTAGAATTCTTTGTTTCTTCGACTTCTTGAATTGGGGGTCTTACTGCCCGTTAATCTGCGATAAATACCCTACCGTTCCCAATAATTTGTCAATAAGACTTTCTTATATTTATTTATTAACTTTAATCAAATTGATTTTGGTTGAATAATCAAACAATATTCGGGTGTCCAAAACCGTAACATTCTCTTAGTTTTTCAATTATTTCACCGTGTGTACATCCTGCCTCTATAGCTGAAATTGTTTCAGCGAAAATATTTAAATCGTCATTATTTGTTGCAGCTACAATTCTACTTAAAGCTTCATCAACTTTGCTTTTATCTCTTCTTTTTTTGAAGTTTTCTAAACGTTTTAAATGTTTTTGAATTAGTTTTTGATCTACCCTTGTAAGATTTGGTCGTTTATCTTCACTCTCATCGATTTGATATTTATTTACTCCAACAATTACTCTGTGTTTACTATCAACTTGTCGTTGATATTTTTCAGCTGATTCACCTATGACTTTTTGAACATAACCCTTTCTAACTGCTTCTAACATACCGCCCATTTCATCAATTTTTTGAATGTATCCCCAGACTTCTTCTTCCATTTGATCTGTTAATCTTTCTAAATAATATGAGCCGCCCATCGGATCAATTACATCGGCAATACCCGATTCCTCCGCTAAAATATTTTGTGTATTAATAGCAATTCTAGCTGCTTGCTCTATCGGTGTCCCTAACGCTTCGTCATATGAATCTGTATGAAGTGATTGTGCACCTCCAAGAATCCCTGCCATAGCTTGAATAGTTACTCGTACAATATTGTTTAATGGTTGTTGTCTAGTCAACTCAGCCCCAGATGTTTGACCATGAAATTTAAACCGCATTGAGCGTGGATCTTTTGCTCCAAACCGTTCCTTTAATAACTTCGCCCATATTCGTCGTCCCGCACGGAATTTTGCAACTTCTTCGAACATACTAATACTGATATCATAGAAAAATGTAAAACGAGGTGCAAAAGTATCAATAGATAATCCCTGTTTTAATGTTTCTTCTATATAAGTAATACCTGTCGAAATCGTAAATGCTAATGCTTGGGCAGGAGTAGCACCAGCCTGTTGCATATGTTGCCCAACAATACTCACTGGATTCCAATTTGGAACATATTTGTTTGTGTACTTTATGTGGTCTAACAAAATCTTTAAACTTCCATCAAGAGAAATACGATAAAACATATGGTTAGCAACAAAGTGTGATATAAAATCGGATTGGTTACTTGTACCTGTTATTTTGGAATATGGAATCCCTCGACGATCTGCTATGACTAATAACATTGCCAATCCAGTAAAACCGATTGGATCATTTAGAGCAATACTGATTTTATCTATTGGGATCTGATCAAAAGCAATTTCCATGTCCTCTATTGTATTAATCGGTGTTCCGCACGTTCCAACGAGAAGAGAATCCACTTCATCGGCATCATAACCTCGATAAAAACTGTTACAAAATATTAAACTTATAGCATTTGACCCTGTCTTTATTAATTCTCTTTGCCGTTCATTAAATCTTTCAGGAGTATCCAGTCCTATTAATTGTCTTCTACTCCACCCTCTGCCTCGATACATTGTAGGGTACAAACCACGAGTATATGGATATTCCCCAGGATATGACAGTGTTTCTTCTTTAATATCGTGAGCAGTGTAAATTGGTTTTATCGGTATTCCTGACAGGTTATACTTTAAGTCTTGCTCTGCAGGAACTCCTCTCATATTCTTATATTCTTTTGCCCATTGCTGATAATTATCTTGTTTGATTTTCTCCATTCAAACACCTCATTTCAAACTTTTTTTGTCCATGAGATTTTCTACATATTCAACAATAGAGTCCAATGTATCTCCTGGATGGAAGATCTTTTTAACGCCAGCATTCAATAGCATTTCTTCATCTTCACTTGGAATAATCCCTCCAACAAGAACTTTTTTGTCCCCTAACCCTTCACTTTGCAGAGCTTCAATTAATTTAGGAACAATTAGATGATCATATGCTAAAGAACTAATGGCAACAATATCTACATCTTCCTGAAGAGTGATATTTACTACATCCTCTAACTTCTGCCAAGGACTAGTATAGATTACTTCCATTCCTGCATTTCGAAATGCACTGGCTATAACACGTGCACCTCTATCGTGACCATCTAATCCAATCTTTGTTACTAAAACTTTTATCGGTCTTTCCATTTTTCACTCTCCTCTAATAGTTGTTTAATAATAGTCTAGAAAATTTATATTTAACTTTTCCAGTAGCGGGATCAAAAGTAATAGTATCTAAGTTTGGTGAAATTCTGTCATAAATAAGGATGTTACTCCGTAATGATTTTTGGAGAAAACGTTACCGATTCATAAATGGAACCATTCCAATTATCAAACGTATACATCGAAGTTATTACTAAGCTCATTCTGGACCGGTACGTTCAAACGCTTCAACAAACACTTGGCCTGCGCCCCAACCTATATGAACAAAGCCTGATGGAGGAATAATAGGATAACATTTCCCTAACTTTTCAACATAAATCTGTTATTGAGGATTATCTGTATCTATTTGGGGTTAGGAAAGGATGCAGAACTAATCGTCCACGTCCATACATCTTCACCAGCTGAATGATATAAATTTATCTCGTTCCCACCAGTAGAGGTAACTAAATAGGAGTGTATGTTAAACCAATTCAAGCATTTCTTTCTTTAAGTTTGCAGCTAGATTTGCTTAGGTAAATACAAAAAAAACATCTGCATCAATTTGACTCTCTTTGATTAGAATCCTTTTGATTTCCATTGTTATCTGCATTCTGACTTGTACAAGCGGCCAAAATTAACATATAAATATTTTGATTAGAGATCCCACACAAAAGAGAAAGCGTTATTAATAATTAGAATATTAAATCAAACGTCAGATTCCTTTTTAAGAAATCGGGTGAATAATTTGCTAGCGGCACATTCAGGGTTTATTTTCCTATCAATTACTTGTTTAAAAATGTCATTCCATTCAGCCCCATTCAATATTTCGTTTTCTATATAACTCAAAAACTTCTCATTCAAACTCTCTGTTAGCTTATACTTTGCATGTGCGTTTTCAATCCTTGCTCTTTCACCTGTTTTGTTAATTTCATCCCACCTTACCTCAATTTTTTCAATAAGATTTACTATTCCTTTATCTTCCAGTGCAGAAGTTAATAATACTGGTACCTTCTTTCTCTTAATAACTGATTCAGTATGAAGCATTTGTTGAATCTGGTTAGCAGTTATTTCAGCACTTGGTAAATCAGCTTTGTTAACTACAAATAAATTGGCAATCTCCATAATACCTGCTTTTTGTGCCTGAATTTCATCCCCTAAACCTGGTGCAGTAACTACTATCGTTGTATGTGCCAAATTCATGATTTCTATTTCTGACTGCCCTGAACCAACTGTTTCTATTAAAATGCAGTCATACCCAAAGACATCCATAAGTGTAATTATGTTTCGAACTGATTTGGACAATCCGCCAACTTGACCTCTAGACGCTATGCTTCTAACGAAAATATCAGGCGTTTTCTGAGAATTAGACATTCGTATTCTATCACCTAAAATTGCACCATTAGAAAACGGGCTACTAGGATCAATTGCTATTATTGCAATAGATTTTCCGTCCATTTGTAATTTGGAAGCAACTTTGTCTACTAATGTACTTTTCCCTGTGCCAGGTGAGCCCGTTATTCCAATAATATGTGCTTTACCTGAACTCAAATATATTTTTGAAACCAACTCCAAATAATTTTCTTGATTGTTTTCAACGATTGTTATTGCTCTTGCTAGTGCTCTTTTATTACCAGATTTAATACCATCAATAATTTCTAAAAATTCCAAATAGTTGAAACCTCCCTTATTCATAGTAATTTAAATGATATCGAATAAATATTCATATTCAAAAAACTATCTACGCTTTCAACATGGTTCACCCATTTCTTAATAATGTTGCAATTGCAGGTCCTCCTCCAGCACATAAAGTAGCGATTCCTAACTTTTTATTTTTAATACGTAACTCAGTCATCAAGGTACCTACTAACCTTGCTCCAGTATTCCCTGGCGGATGACCAAGAGCAATTGCACCACCATTTACGTTGACCTTTTTGATAGGAATTTTAATTTCTTTTATACAAGCTAGAGCCTGAGCCCCAAAAGCTTCATTAATTTCTAATAAGTCAATATCATCAATTGTTAATTTGTTTCTTTTTAATAATTTGTTAATAGCTGGAACTGGTCCATAACCCATAATTTCTGGAGCAACCCCGATAGAGACCGTATCAATAATAGTACCTTGGATTTGATACCCCTTTTCTATTGCATAACATTTTTCCATTAGTACAAGTGCAGAAGCACCGTCACTTAATGGCGGGGAATTTCCTGCTGTTGATATCCCGTTAATTTCAAAAACAGGTTTCAATTTTTGCAAATCATTATAAGTAGTACTAAGACGAGGACATTCGTCTTTTTCAACAACAATCTCACCAATCTTAGTCATTAATTTAATCGGAATAATTTCTTCAACAAACCGTCCTTTTTGTATAGCCCTGGAAGCTTTTTGCTGACTTGCTAAAGCAAATGCATCGACTTCCTCTCTTGTCAAAGCCGCATTTCTACCTACAGTCTCAGCAGTAGTCCCCATATGAGTACCATTAAATGCATCGTCTAAACCATCATAATAAAGCCCGTCTTCTAAACTCTTACTACCTCGTTTGTACCCCCATCGGCCATTAATATCAATATAGGGAACATTACTCATACTTTCAAAACCACCTGCAATCACAACTTTAGACTTTCCTAGTCTAATTTGATCAGCAGCCATATCAATAGCACGAATTCCTGAAGAACATTGCTGGTTAATTGTTATTGCAGATGCTTCCTCACTAATACCTGCTCGAATTGCAGCCTGTCTTGCTGGATTTGCTTTTTGTCCTGCTTGCCATACAACCCCCATGATAACTTCATCAATATCATTAGCGCTTACTTTTGATCTCTCTAATACTCCTGAAATTGCAATTGTACCCAAATTAACTGCAGATAAGTCTTTTAAAACACCACCAAACCTACCTATAGGTGTTCTTGCATAAGAAACAATTACAGCTTCTTTCACTTCCAAACCTCCCTATAATAAAAATTCAAACAAAGAGTATTTTTTTGAATCTCTGTTTAAAAAATATAATATTTATTGAATATTGTCAACACATTTTTCCGAATTTTCAGTTAACAAAAAACCGAAATCTCTATAGTTTTAAGATTTATGATGGCAAATAAGGGGCCCTTTAACCCCTATTTGGTCTTCTCCCGCAACATTTTAATCCAATACTTAAATGGTTTGCGAAAAGTGCCCTTTATCGTTTATCAATTAGTCTTTATAAATAAGGGTAACCACATGCCCATCAAGCGAAGGCAAATTGTTACCCCCTAAACGAAAAAAGCGCTATCCTTTCTGTAATATGATGGAAAGGATGGTGCTTTTTATGTCTCGTGATGTTTCAGATGAATTGAACCTGTTTTCGCTAGAATTACAACAATCTTTATCCCTCATGTCCTCAAACAATTGGCCAAAAAGGTAGATTTTGTTAAGAGGTCCAGTAAGTATCAAGCGAAAGATTTAGTTGCTTTGTGCGTATGGTTAAGCCAAAAGGTAGCGAATACTTCCTTAACTCAGCTATGTTGCTGTCTAGAATCTTCAACTGGTGTATTAATGAGTCCCGAAGGACTCAATCAACGATTCAATCCTTCAGCAGTCAGGCTCCTACGAAACGTATTCACTTCCTTACTTACTCAGAAGATACAAACTTATCAGGCTCTTTCTCATCGTTATGCATCTCAGTTTCAGCGTATACATGCTCTTGGTATTCCAATAGAATTTGAATATACATTTTCAGACTGATTAGGTGACTGTGGTAAAGATTCTGTTGAAATGGATCCCTTGATGCAGCTCCTTTCAATACTTCAGCCTTCTTCAATGCCCAATTATAAGACCTCGTTGGACAAAGCTCTTTGATCTTTTCAGCTAAGCAATTAATATCCTCGCTTAATACCTTTTCTGCGGTAGGAAATAATAATAAAGTCTTTAACGAAACCCTACGTGTCTCCAAACACCTTCTTGTACTCTGGAAATACCTGATCTAAATTGGTTTGAAATTGAAGTTTCATTTGAACATAGGAACCCGTTATCGCATCATGTTGCCTAGTCAAATTACGTAGATTTAAAATCTGAACACTTTTCTTTTGATAAGGTTCTAAGTCCTCTTTATAGTACAGCTCACATAAATGAGAAGCATCAATGGCATCTGTTTTCACCTTTCTCATACTCGACTTCTTTGCTCCATGAGAAACAATAGGATTTATCATGATATAAACGAATTCTTCCCTTTCCAGGAATTGTACCACTGGTTCATGATAGTGACCTGTAGACTCCAAGATTACAATAGGTGGTTTTTCGGCCTCAGCTTCTACTTCTTTATAAAACTTGTGAAATTCATTCAGCCCTTCTAAATATGCTCAAATTTAAAACTCTTTTTATAAGGTTGTTTCCTTCGTAAAAAGGCTTGAACCTGGCTTTCTTCTTTTGCAATGTCCACACCTATGACTGGATCCATGTCCTAATACTTCCTTTCCCATTGGTTATTGCCGGTACCCCTAAACACCCTTGTAGGTAGTGTCATTTCTTCGCTTGTTAGCATCTATTGCCCATTACAAACAAACACCTTAACTCATAGTGTTAAGGTCTATTTACATATGATTTTCGCTTGTGAACGTCCTTTATTTTGTCATTTAATCCTAATCACAGAAAACAAAAAGAACAGGAATGGCTAACGAAAAAGCGCTTTGCTATCCTGTTCCTTTATTGAATAATTCTTCTATTAAACAGACGAAAACGACATAGGGTAAAGATCTAGGCAGACTCTATTCCAACCGTTGGAGCTGATTTATTCTCAGTAGAGACGAGTGCGTATTTTTCCCACTTTTTACTTCGCCATCTGAAAGACATGATAATCCCCCTCGTCCATTCGTCGATTGCGATGGCGAGCCAAATGCCAGTCAATCCCATGTGAAAATGAAAGGTGAATAAATACCCTAAAGATAAACTCCCTAATACCATTGAAAAACCGCCTACAATGACCGGAAACTTTGCATCACCTGCAGCTCTCAATGAGTTAATAATAACGATATTAAAGGTGCGGCCAGTCTCTAAAAGAACGCTTAGCAACAAGACAGAAACACCCATTTCAATCACTGTTGGATTATCTGTAAACAAATCCATTAGTGGATAACGGAAGATGGCAACGAGCAAAACCATCAAAACGGTTACTCCAAATGCCCATTTAACACTTTTCCAAACTTGTTCATACGCCTCCATCTTTTCATTCGCCCCAACTCTTCTCCCGACGATAATTGCTGTTCCCATGCCAATAGCGGCTGCGAAAAGATACGTAAACATCGAAATATTCATCGCATACTGCCGAGCAGCTAAAGCTTCTGCCCCTAAGAAAGTGGCATAAAATAAAAAGACTAACTGACAAGCTTGATACATGACCTGCTCAATTGCTGCAGGAAATCCAATTGATAGTATTTTCTTCACATAGTCCTTAGAGAAATTTTTATAATCATGTAATTGAATGCGAACTTCCATCGTATTGTACAGCATCCAAATAAAAACAAGTAGTATAATCAAACGACTGACAATGGATGATATCGCCGCACCTTTCACACCAAGTTCTGGAAAACCAAGCGTCCCAAAAATTAATAGATAGTTCAAGATAACGTGAATAATGTTCATACCAAATGAGACATACATCACTTGTTTCGTTGCACCATGTACTCGAATAATCGCAGCACTTACATTAATCAGTGCTTGAAGAAAGATCCCTCCACCAACGATGAACAAATATTGAGATGCGTAATTATATACATCGCCTTGTACATGTAAGACGGACATCAATTCATCTGCAAAAAAAATAAAATAACTACTGATCAATAAACCAAGTAGAATGTTCATCGTTATGGCAAGTGCTGAAATTTGTGAAGCTTCTTGAAATTTTCGTGAGCCGAGGTACTGTGCCACAACAATCGCTGCACCGATGCCGACCACTTCTAAAAGTAATATCGCAATTTGTATATATTGATTCGCTGCGCCGACCCCTGCTGCTGCCTCGTCGGAAACGGCACTCAGCATAAACGTGTCCATCAAACCCATTAGCATGAACAGAAAAAGCTCTAAAAAAATGGGCCATGTTAAATGAAAAATTGAAAATTGATTATGTTTATTCTTAATCGCTTTCATAAATTCTCCTTAAAATCAAAAAAGGAACTGACAACATTCATCGATCCTGTCTACACTTCATTTGAAATTTAATACGATACATATAGAACCGAACCCTCCTCATAAGAAAGGGTTCGGTTTCCTATCCATTAAAAACAACGAATCTTCAAGTTTACATACAGTTCAAAAAAGACATTAAACAACATAAAAAACCCGTTTTTATTGTTCTGCTACGAAGTGAATTTAACAATGGCTAATCTTCCAGTGTTCATATCTTCTCGAAGTTCATTTGCTTCATATTGTTCAACTGAAATTTCATACTCATCCTCTAATGTTAACAATCCCGTCAAAAGAGGAATTTTATTACCTTTAACCGTTCCATTAAGAGTCGCTTCAACTCCAAACGGGTCATGTAGAAATTCATTTTTTCGTTTAGAAGATCGATCGTGAAACTCTTTTTCATAAAGATGTTCGTATCCCCCATGACAACCACAGATCGGGCAATCATCTATATAAGGGTGCAATTTGCTCGGACGGTCTACTTCGAAATGAACACTGATTGCGATTGGATAATAAGTTGCACCTTCCCACTCTATCGTACCTTGCTGTTTAAGGTAATGCGTATAAAAGCGATAATGAAGGGCATGGTCATGTGTGAACTCTCCATTCTCACCCATTTCAATGTACTGCAATCCCCTTCTTCTTCCTACAGCGTCACATCCTTCAGCTGTATGTAAATACCCATAGTCATCAATCATTTCAACGGTTTCTTCTAAACGATCGGTGACAAACTTCATGGCATGCGCATATGTTTTCGCAAACTCTACAGAAACGAGGAGCCAAAGGTTCGGATATCTCGGCGCAGAATTAGGGAAATTATCTCTATTTGGTAGTTTTGTTAGCATAGTTAACACCTCAAATGTTTATTTTTTTTGGAAGCCAATTCAGCAGTTCTCCAATTGCATTTTCTTCATTTGTCTGTGTCGTGACATGTTTAGCAATTTTTTTGACATACAAATTGGCGTTGTTCACTGCCACTCCGTATTTTGCTAAACGAATCATCTCCACATCATTGCAATTATCACCAACCGTGACTAATTGATCGATTGATAGCTGTAAATAGTTAATTAAAAACTCACATGCTATACCTTTATTTGCGTTATACGGAAGTATTTCGAGCAATTCCGGTTCAGAGTTTACAGTATTAAATGAATGAAAAAATGATAGATAAAACTGGATTGTTTCTGGATCATCAATAAACAAAAGTTTTATAATCTCTTTTCTCATGATTTGTTGTTCTGTCACTTTCTCTGCTAAAATACCATCTTTCTTTACTTGTCTTTCAATATAAGGATTAAAATCTAAATAGTATGCTCCATTCTGATCAAATGCCAACATACTAACTTCCTTCACTTTTTTTAGCTCATTATATAGATCCATTACTTGTTGGACTTTTTCTGCTTCAATTGATTGCTGATAAATATATTGTTTGGTGATGGGATGATAAATTCTCGCCCCATTGTATAAAATAACAGGAAGTTGAATATTTAATTGTTTTATAAAAGGTAAGGCACTTTGAAGAGAGCGGCCAGTTGCAAAAGTAAAATAGCCTCCCTTTTCGATATAACTCGTAATACAGTCATACGTCTCGTTTGAAATTTCCTGCTTACCTGTTAATAAAGTGCCATCTAAATCCGAAATTACACACCACATACTTCTCCTATTTTCCTTTCAAAGCTAGTTAGTTGAAGATTTTGCTGTTTACCCTCACTCTCGAAGATAAATTGATCATTTTTGATTGCGATCCAAACATCTAAGTTCTCGCAGATTGGCAAATGTTCTTCACATAAGATTTTACAAGTTGTCTTTTCTCGATCGTTCAATTCAACGGTCACCATCAATTCCCTTCCTGTATGTTCGGCATACAAAACCTTCCCTTTTAAACTCAATACATCCAACGGCTCTTCTATATACAGGTCAGCATGATGGGGTCTAAAGCCAACAATTAGTCTATTTTTCGGTTTCAATTTTTCAGGTTTAATTCTCGCCGTATCGAATGAAAGTAATTTTTGATAATCTGACAGGACAAGAGAATGGGAAGAATAATCATACTGACATTCAAGCCGGTTCATATATGGCATTCCCATAAAGCTTGCAACAAACCAATTTTCTGGATTTTGGATGATAGTCGATGCCGTAGAAAACTGTTGCAATGTCCCATCCTTCATGACTGCAATATAATCAGACATTGATATCGCTTCTTCTTGATCATGAGTAACCATGATCGTCGTAATTCCAAGCTGTTGTTGAATTTTACGTATTTCTTCTCTCAACTTCATTCGTAATGAAGCATCCAAGGCTGATAGAGGTTCATCTAAAATAAGTAAGTCTGGTTCCTTCACTAATGCTCTAGCAATCGCAACACGTTGTCTTTGTCCCCCAGATAATTGATGGGGTTTTCTGTTCTCGTAGCCTTGCATGTTTACTAGTTCCAACACTTTTTTTACTTTTGGCTCAATCTCATTTTTCGACAATTTTATATTTTGCAATGGAAATGCGATATTCTCTTCAACGGTCATACTCGGATACAACGCAGAGTTTTGAAAAACCATTCCGATATTCCGAAGTTTTGGAGAGACGTTTTTTACATTGCGATCACCGAAAAAGATTTCTCCATTAGATGGCTTTTCTAATCCTGCAATCATAAGCATTGTCGTTGTCTTCCCACACCCTGATGGACCTAAAAACGTCGTCAATTTTCCTGATGGGATTGTCAAATTTATATCTCGAACGGCAGGCTTTTTTGGATCAAAATATTTGTAAATTTCTTGCAAAACTATTTGCATGATGTGGCCCCCTTAAACTTTCATTTTGGAAATATATTTTTGAGAGAATAGATACAAAGCGATAGCTGGTAACATATAGAAGGTTGCCAATGCCATAATCATGCCGTAATTAACAGTTCCTGTTGATTGCTGTTCTAAAAGTGTATTTAAGATGATTGGTAATGTTACTTTTGCTTCGTCAAATGTAAATACAGATACGATGACATACTCTCCCCATCCGTTTAAAAAAGCGAATAAAGAGATTGCTGCTATACCAGGCCAAACGATCGGAACATAAATTTTAAAAAACTTTTTTAACATTGAAGCCCCATCAATTTCGGAAGCATAGTCTAAATGTTTCGGAATTTCATCAAAAAAGCCTTTCATAATCCAAGTTGACATACCAACCTCTGCAAATCCTTTAATCAAGATGATACCAATCATCGTATCTAAAAGACCGACCGTTTTCAAAATGTAAAAGCTTGCAATAAGCGTCGTAATTGAAGGAATAATTCTTGAAAATAATGTTGATTGAATTAGAAACTGCTTACCAGGAAATGAGCCTTTTGCTAAAGCATAACCAGATAGAACACTGATTCCGACTTCTAGGACCATGCTGCCAATTGCAATGATCATCGTATTCGAGAAAATTTTCCAAATTCCTGGATACACATTATTCCCCACCACCAAATTTGGACTGAAAAGAAAATCCCAGTTATCGAATGTGAAACCAGTAATTTTCCCACCTTTTACTTCTCCTAAGCTATACACCACCATGCCGACATAGAGGCAAAGCAGTAAGAGAGACATGACTGTAATAAAAAGGATGGTACAATACTTCAGCCAATTTTCAGTTAACTGGTCCTTCAAGAAATATTCCTTTTTTCTATTCATCATTTGAGGTACCATCATTTCTCTCCATCCATCAATTTCTTAAATCCAAAACGCTTATACGCTAAAAAGATAATTAGGAAAATAATTGGAAGCATATACAATGAAATAGCTGATCCATATCCAAAATCTAATGTGGAAAACGCCGTATGGAAGGAATATAGCGACCATACTTCTGAATGATAATTAGGACCTCCATCCGTTAACAATAAGATAGATTCATATGAAGTTAGTAATGAGATTCCTTGCCAAAGGGTTAAAAATGTAATGGGCCAACGTAAATGCGGGAGGATCAAGCGACGAATAATCGTCAGATCGGAAGCTCCATCGATTTTAGCGATTCGAAACAGATTTGGATCGATTGATTGAATCGCTGAAGACAATATAATCGTTGTAATGGTCGTTCCCATAACTCCTGCAAGCAACACATTGATTAATAATGGATATTCCGTCAGCCAGGCAACCGGTTCACTTCCATTAAACTCAAATAACAGCATATTCAAGATCCCTTTATCTGTTGGACTGAAAATCCAAGTCCACAAAAGTGCTTCAACGACTGACGGAGACACTTTCGGTAATAACCAAATAGCTCGGAACAAAGTACCGGCTCTAGAGTTTCTCATAAAGTAAGTCGTCGTCACTGCAATGAGAAATCCTAGAAACATCTTAATGACTAAAGTAGAAATAATAAAAATGATTGTATTCCAGAAAATCATGCTGATTTTCGGATCGGCTAGTACTTTACGATAGTTGGTCCAACCATTAAAATCCCATTTCATACTATAATCCATAGATGTAAAAGAAATTAAAATGACAATGACAACTGTAATCGGAAAAAGGATAAATTGATTAAAGAGGTAGGGGCTTAAGATCAAGCCCCAATATTTATTTTCCTTCATTTGACGAAATACTGATTTTTTTTGATAAAATTCTCTCTGGATGATTGATTGTTCCAACTTAGATTTATCTTTAGACATCTTTTTATTAAACCTCTCGATCGTCAGAACTTTATTTGATGACATAATTTTTTTCATCGATGTTTAATGCTAGTTGTTCCTCCATGTATTTAACAGCATCTTCTGGCGTCATTTCACCAGTCATTACATAGTTAGTAGCATCAGCGATGATTTTGTCATACTTTCCTTGGTCTGGATGATTTCCGTTAAATTGAGAATAATTCGTAAAGTGCTTCACAGAGTTAATCCACTCATTTGCAAGAACTTTTTCATGTTCTTGTCCTTCTTTTGTGAATGGGATATGACTTGTATCGACAGCATGCTTCGCTTGAAACTCAGCTTCACTCACATATGTCAATAATTTCTTTGCAACATCGCTATGTGGAGTATCTTTTGAAATCACATACACCCAAGGATTGGAAACTGTCAATGGCTTATCACCACTTTTTACAACTGGTAAGTTCATGACACCGATGTTTTCTTTAATCCAATCTGTCGTTACATTGCCAAGCTCTTTATGATAACCGTTTGCTCTAAATTTTGCTTCATCCCAAATACCAGCTTGAACGAAGAGTGATTCACCATTAATCAAATTTGCTAATTTCTCATCTTTATCTATCGTAATGGTATTTTCTGGAGTCACACCAGATTCAACACTTTCTTTTAACCACTTGAAAGTTTTTAACGTATTCTCTTTATCTAAGATAAACTTTTTATTGTCCCAATCGTAAAAAGCTGCACCAAAATTGTAGAAATTCATTGGATTATCATTTGATCCACCATCAAACTCATAACCATTTTTCACAATATTTTGTGCTTGAGCATTTTTAGCAACATCCATCATATCTGATAACTTAAATTCACCAGATAATGCTTTTTCAGGCAAGTTATTGATGTCTTCTTCTGACCAACCGAATTGTCGTAAACGCTCCTTGTTAAAGTAGACAACTCGAGCTTCAGTATCTTGAATTACTCCATAAATATTTCCATCCAACGTAACTGGTTTCCAATATCCTTCCATGATGTTTGCAAAGGCTGGATCCTTTTCAATTCCATTCAACTTTTGAATATATCCACCATCTGCCATCCAACCAATGGACGTATAAGGTGTTGTGTAGATATCAGCTGCATTACCAGATTGTGAAGCAAAAATAAAGTTTTGATCGAACACACCCTGGTCCGAAGGTTTTACAATTGCTTCAGCTTGTACGCGATAATCTTCTCCAGCTTTCTCTAAATCTTCATTCATTTTTTTGACTGCACCTTCAAAGTTCGTTACACGAGTAGGAGCAGAAGCGTCGCGTGTTAATATTTTTAATGTAATAATTTTATTTCCATTTTCATCAACTGATACGTTTTCAGCCTCTGAGCCCTTTGTATCTGCTGTCTTTCCAGAACATCCTGCTAACATTAGAACGAAAAGCATCGCGAGTACGAATATCCAATTTTTCTTCATTTGTGCACCTCATCATTGAGTTTATTTTTGTCGTTGAATAAAAAAACGTATTGTATCATTTCTCATGTAATCATAGGAAAGCAAAACCGGCTCTCCTTTAATCGTTCTGTGTAACTGGGTAAATTTTAGTACATGAATATCCATTTCAACAAAAACCTCAGGCAAAAATTCTCCAGAAGAAATCGCTTGTACCTCAGCTAACGCTTCTGTAATTTCAATCTTATAAAATACTTCTAGGAAACGTGATAATGACCCTTGATGATAATACTCTTGGAAGCTTTCCCCTACTAACTTGAAAGGAAGTAAGTTTTTCGAATACACAACAGGCTCTCCTTTTGCCGTTCGAATCCTTTCAATGAAATACACTTCATCGCCTTCATTTAAATCAAGTTGTTCCCTTTCCATTTCCGTTGGATGACCAAGATAAATTTTGGTATCCATATCCCCCTCAACAAGGCATGCATTTTGAATCATTTCAGTGACACTACTTAATTTATTTAATGGATTTACAATGGAAATACCATCTTTCTTTACATAGTATCCAGATCCTTGAATACTATATAATTTTCCACTCGTTATAAGTTGGTTTAATGCTTTTCGAATTGTTTCTCGACTAACATTAAATTGGTTTGCGAGCTCCATTTCTTTTGGCAATTTTTTTTCATGGGCTTGATCTACATACATCTTTTCAATTTGCTCGCTAATGTCTAAATACTTAACATTTCTCAATCCCTCACCTTCCTTTCAAAAATAATTATATAAACGCTTTATAAAGGGCGTATTAATAAACGTGGTTGATTTTCTAAAAGATTCGTAAATTTGTCTAGACTATTTTTAATTTGTCTAGATGGATTATATAAAATCTTATATTAAGTCCAATTGAAAACTATTTGAGGCCTGTGCTTAAATGAGATTGCTATAAAATTCTTCTTATCTCCTCATCAACGATTCATTGCTCGTGAAAAAAATAAAAAAACACCTGAAATTCCGTTTTATGGATTTCAGGTGTGAACTGGATGTTCATGATTGATGGTCCTCGATGATTTGCACGTTGAGTTCAAGTGTGCTCACACCGAGTTCTAGTGCTTGAAAAAAGGACACGATTGTGGAATTCCATAAGATTAGAAATAGTAAAGAAAAATAAGGAGATGATCATGGTTCTTTCGACTTATTAGTTAATTAAATCTAGTAAATATTAATATGAGAATCATTCAAACCTTCATGATTCCTTAAGTAGATTTTTAAATTGAAGAAAAGAGAACGTATTATTCCAGAAAAAATGCATTCTGGTTACCACCTGGATACAATTGACAAATTATGATGAAAGTTACTTCTCTCCATTATCAAAGTGGAACAAACAGAATGTTGAATGATGGCTATCATTCTTACAGAATGTTGTTCGCTTGAATTTAAGAGTGAAGCGCGATGCCAGAGAATGTTAGGATGCGTTTTTTGCAGCCTTACAATCGATGAGCAGTCCCTTTAGGTCTCCCCAAAAGTACCATGGCTTTAATGAACTTAGTTTTATATCCTTTGCTTACGTTCTTTACCTTTTTATTTGTGCAGTAAATAGAACAGGTACCCTAGACTCCTGGTTAAAAACGCACATCAACAAGAACATGATAATACATACCCTTTGCCACGATCTTTCTAGGATTCAGATATAGCCATTCCCTTAAGACAAGACCCTTCCCCTTACCGTTTAATCCGTTTTCAAACGGCTTTTTTCTTGTACACAAAATGTCTCAACCGATGCCCTGCTCCAATAGACCGTTCCTCCCAGTTCCAAATCCGGTTTTGGTATCTTGCCTCGATGATAGTACACATTCAATTTACGTTTAAGTGTTATTTTGCACATCCAACTTTAAAAACCCAGCTACCTTCACATCAGAAGATTAGCAGGGTTTCTTAATTATTTATAGAACTATTCGGATACGCCTAGTAGAGACTGCTCATTGTTCAGCAATCGCCCCCGTTTGTTGAAGATGCTCACCTTACGCCAACCGTTTGTAAAGTAAAACTTTTACGAAAGATCAACTTTTTGAAAGTGTTCAACTGTCGGGAATGGTTCATAAAAATGATGGAGTTGATTTTTCCATTCTTGATATTCGTCTGATTGTCTAAATCCAACTGTATGATCTTCTAAAGTTTCCCACCTTACTAATAACAAATATTTCCCCTCAGCTTTCATACAACGCTGTAGTTCGTGGGATATATAGCCCTTCATTGCTGAAATAATTTTAGATGCCTTACGAAAAGCTTCTTCATATTCCTGTTCCATACCTTTTTTAACTTGAAGCATAACAGCTTCTAATATCATCAAAGCTCCCCCTCTGTGTCCAATTATAGAATGAATATTTTCACTCTATATCTTCTTTTTATGATTAATAATCCCTTCAAAAAGAGCCCTTCTCTATTTGAACTGGCCCACAGAAATGAGACATGAAAAAAACACCTATGCTGCCTGTTCCCGAAATTCTATCGGGGACAGGTAGTTTAATTTTGCCTGAAGTCGTATTGTATTGTAATAATAGATGAATTTTCTTACTTTTTCCACTACAATAGGGTTTGTAAGATCCTCTCGTGGCTGAGTATTCTCTTAAAAGCCAAGCTTTCACTGTTCGGTGACCAATGAGATACTTATGTTTGATACAAATTTCTTTTATCTTGTTTTCCAACTTCGTTATTAACTTAATACCTTTCTTTAACCAACGATAGTAGCTAGACCTAGCAACTCCCATACATTCACATATTAATTGAATGGGATATTTCAAAATTTTTACGAGTTCTAGAATAACTTTTGGTACCAACTCCTTTCGATTTCTTGGTACTTTTTTAGAATTTCTACTTGGATACTTAATTGTTTATTTCTCTTTTTTAACTGCTCCACTTCACTTAATTCTTCCATTCCTTTACCATAGGAATATTGTTTTCCCACCCCTTGAGAAAACCGATAAGTTTCTCCATTTTCATACCATTTCATCCAGTTTTGAATTTGTCTTTTATTTTTTATATTTAACTTTTCTTGAATGATTTTATAAGTTAATCCTTTTTGTCTTAATTGAACTGCTTCCCACTTTATTTCTTCAGGGTAATGAACTATTTTCCCCATAAGAAAAACACCTCCAAAATCGTTTAGTTTACTAATACGTTTCAGGGGGTGCTTTTTCCTTGTCTCACTTAACTGGGTCTCTCCAATTCAAGAAAGGCGCCCTTTAATGGAACAACGAAAATAGAAACACAAATGCAATTTAGCTTGTTTTTCTTGAACTAACGCTCCCGTACAATCCTTCACAAACCTTGCTGCTAATTTATATCATTACAGGAATGCTGTACTGTTAGTACGAATTTAAGCACGATTAAAAGTTCCCTTTATAAATTCTATAATTACCAGACAGGTCTTAACCTCGATGATAGTTTATCTTCATTTTCTTCATAAACTAATTTTGTTAAATCTTCTTTGAGCATTTGCAGGCGTTCAGCACCTATGTTTTCAATCCAACGTTGCTCAATCTCAGTTAGTATCTTCTCTTTTGCTTTCACTACTAACCAACCTCGTTCGGTCAAAACAATAATTTTCCCTCTCTTATCAGTGGGATGAGCTTTGCGCATTACATAGCCACTTTTCTCAAGATAATCCACCATTTTACTCACAGCTTGCTTTGTAATTCCTAAATATTCGGCTAGTTCTATACCTGTTGCTCCATTGGGAGTAATGCATTTAAACATAAAACCATGTGCAGGTCTAATATCTCCAAATCCCAATTCACTCAATCTGTCATGTAATTCATTAATTGATGTACTAAAGGATAATGATAAAAGTGATGTAAGATCCAATTCACTAAATACTTCATGATTCATACATAAAACCTCCTTAAATAAAGTCAATTAGGTTGACTTTATTTGAAGACCATTGTACTATACACAATGTAGTCAATCAAGTTGACCACAGTTCAATTATAAAAGAAATTGGATTCACCGAAACAAAATTAATACATTATGGAGGGTTCTCATGACTAATATCGTTAAAGTTAGAGCAAGTGTATTTATTCCAATGTCTTGGACTGAACCTAAGAAGGATACTCAAACAGGAAACGTGATTCAATTCGAAGGTGACTCACGTGAATTTACACCATATGCTGTAAACGCTATGCGTTCCAGAATTGAACAAGAAGTAGTTGTAGATTTTTATAAAAAAGAAATCTTCACATATGCGAATACTGGCATAACAACAGAAAGAATAACAACTCCTGATGGTTCCGTTAATAAAAAAACAGGAAAAGCTAGTACGGAAGGTATTTTGTGCACTGATGTTGTATGGAGGTCAGATGACGTCAAATTTCAAATGAGTGCTAGTGCTAGTAACCCATTAAATGTATATGCACCTCCCGTTGATTATCTATTAACTGTACATGTCAAAAAAGATGGTACTATCGATATTCAAGGTGCACATGACGGATTCCCTTGTTTTGAATTTTATAAGCAAGTAAACTTTGGTCCGTTTGAAAAGATTCATACACATGACTTCAGAGAAACTGGTGATACAGCTGAAGCTCTAGGTGGAGATATGGAATATAGTTTTAAAAAGATATTGTAAAGATAATAGGATTCCCTTTTTAGTGAATAAATATATAACAACATAAGAGTGAGTAACAGGAGGAAAAGAGAATGACAACAGTTTTATTTGTAAAAGCAAACAATCGCCCCGCAAACCAAGCGGTGAGTGTGAAATTATATGAGGCTTTTTTAGCAAGCTATAAAGAATCACATCCAAATGATACAGTGGTAGAACTTGATTTATACAAGGAAGAATTGCCATATGTAGGAGTAGATATGATTAACGGTACATTTAAGGCTAGTAGAGGACTTGATTTAACAGCAGCAGAAGCAAAAGCAGTAACTGTTGCTGATAAATATTTAGAACAATTCCTTGCAGCTGATAAAGTTGTGTTTGGATTCCCATTATGGAACTTAACAATTCCGGCTGTACTGCACACATATATTGATTATTTAAACCGCGCGGGCAAAACATTTAAATATACGCCAGAAGGTCCAGTAGGTCTGATTGGAGATAAGAAAATTGTATTATTAAACGCAAGTGGCGGTGTATATTCTGAAGGACCAAAAGCTGAAGTAGAAATGGCTGTTAAATATGTAGCATGTATGATGAGCTTCTTCGGTGTAAAAAATATAGAGAAAGTAGTGATTGAAGGTCACAATCAATTCCCAGATAAAGCAGAAGAAATTATTGCTGCAGGGCTTGAAAAAGCTGTTAAAGTAGCAAGTACGTTCTAATTAATAAAAAACTTGTCACTCAATATAGCAGTACCAACACTTTTATAGCGGTGATACTGCTTTTTTTATTCGCTTATCTTGCTACTTTTGGAGAAGTTAGAACCCAATTGATGTAATAATTCCATTTTAATCTTATAAAACGATAGAAAGAAGGATTACATTACAATGAAAAGTTGATGGACAAAATATAAATAAATGATTTCTTTCTTCAACTATTCTGTCCTTTAGCTTAAGTACAATCCTTCAAAATCTCACCGACAAATATCGAATTTTCTTTTAAAATGATCTTCCACAATCTGGCCCGATTGTTGAACAAAGCACTTTTTTAGCAATCTATTTTTAAGTTCATAAATTAGATTTTATAAACAGACATTTATACTGCTAAAAATAACCTGCTGTTGCCACTTTAGAAGATTTATTCCGCATATTTTTAAGTGCTATTTTGCACACCTGTACAGAAAGGGTGCTGACGACCGATACTCCAAAAAGGAAAAATGTAAATAATGCAAAACGTTCTAATAAATGAGCTATATTGTTCGGGGCTTTAATTAAATACTTTCGTCCGAAAACAGGCACAATAATATCGACCATAATTCCTGCATATAACACAATATTTTCTATTCTTTAACTGGTTCAATCATTACTAAATTTAAGCCATTAATCAACGCTCTTTTACTGTAAAAACACAAAACAACAATACCTTTTAACAAAAGCTAAACCGAAAAAAGGTCAGCCAGTTTCATATAACTGGCTGACCTTTTTATTACAATTTAGATATATTTCTCAACTTGAGCAGAAGGGGATTTGCTTTTTATCACCATCCCGAATACATATCCTAAAACCCCGCCGATAATAGCTGGTACGATCCAGCCTAAGCCTACTTCATACAATGGAAGGACAGTGGCTAATAGGTCATTGATTGGAGCAATGGTAATTCCCGCTGCGTTTAATCCGTCAAATATAGCTACAATTAGAGTTAATAACATACTTCCTTGATAAACCTCTTTTTTACCCTTAAATAATGGATGTAAAAATGTTAAAGCCATTAAACAGATAGCTAATGGATAAATGGCTACTAAAACTGGAACAGAGACAGCAATTAATTCATTTAAGCCGAAGTTGGCTAAACCAGCACTAAAAACAGAGAAAATAATGACGAATTTATTGTAAGAAATACTTGGCATCACTTTAGAGAAATATGAAGAACAAGAAGTGATAAGTCCAATACTAGTTGTTAAACAAGCTCCAAAAACAATTAAGCTAAGCAGAATCCCGCCAAATGAACCGAAGTAATGATTTGATGCACCTGAAAGAACGGCTCCCCCATTATCTAAAAGTCCAAGACCTTCTACACTTGAAGCCCCAATAAAGGAAAGAGATGTGTAAATGATTCCTAGAAGTGCCGCTGCAATTACTCCTGCTTTGGTAACAGCGATCATAATTTCCTTCTTAGTAGAGGCACCCTTTTCTTTTACCGCATTGATAACAATAATTCCAAAAACAAAGGCTGCAAGGGCATCCATTGTAAGATATCCCTCTTGGAATCCTTTAAAGAAGGCATTATTCATATAGTTTTCAGCAGGCGCTTGAAATTGCCCAATAGGATTAAAAAATGCTGTTATGATAAGAATCGCAATAAAAAGTAATAAAAGTGGAGTTAAGAATTTTCCAACAATATCAACAATCTTAGAAGACTTTAATGAAAAAAAGGCTGTAATTCCAAAAAAGATAATGGTAAAGATTATTAAACCAATAACACTGTATTCTTCAGATATAAAAGGCTTCACCCCGATTTCAAATGAAACAGTACCTGTTCTTGGGATTGCAAACAAAGGTCCTATTGATAAATAAAGAGCAACAGTAAAGATGATACCGAAAATAGGATGTACACGGCTTGCTAATGATTGTAAATCACTTTTTCCTGATATTCCTAATGCAATTACACCAAGCAAAGGTAAGCCAACTCCAGTAACGACAAATCCGGCATTAGCTGACCACACATTCGTTCCCGCTGATTGACCAAGCATTGCAGGGAAAATTAAATTTCCTGCGCCAAAGAATAAAGCGAATAGCATAAAACCAACTGCAACTATAAATGAAAATGATATTTTATTAGTCATATGATTTCCTCCTAGAAGTCTATTGATCTGGAATGATTAAGTTTCTTAAAAAAAGCATTTAAACATTTTTCTTAATTATATTTAAAATAATCTTTATAATCGAAAAATACTAAAAAATCCATTTGATGTTATCGCAATTCTTATTTTAATTAAAATTTTCAAATTATTTAGCTTGTACTAATTTATTTTGCTATATTCCTCCTTCTGTTATACGTATGTAATATATCGCTTACCAAAAGATATCATATACAAAATATTTATGCAATATATTACACGTTTTTTGTTCTTTTATGTAATATATTGCATTTTTAAGGAGAATCATATACACTTTCAATATATCTATCTAGAATATTCTACTATTAAATGAAGACAGAGTTTTAAGTATTTCAATTTACCTTATGAAAAATCAAAAGGTGGTTTTATCATGCCCATACCTACCAATTTTTCATCCCCTACTCGTGTATCTGCAAAAAATCGTGCATTTGCTCAAATTCAAGAATGGATCATTGATGGCACTCTTCAGCCTAAAGAAAAGCTTAATGATGCTGATCTTGCGCAAGCGTTAGGAGTAAGCAGGACTCCTATTCGGGAAGCACTGCAATTACTTAATGTTCAAGGATTTGTTGAAATGTTTCCAGGGGTTGGAACTCAAGTCACATCTGTTAATAAAGAGGATATTAACAAAATTTTGCCTCCTTTAGGTGTCTTGCAAGCCTTAGCTGCCGAATTGGCAACACCGGTTATAAGTCAGGAAACGATTGATTCATTGCGTGAAATTAATACTAAATTTGCTGAGGCCATTAAAAAAGGCGATTTTTATTCAGCATTAAAGCAAGATGAACAGTTTCATAATATCATTGTGGAGAATGCACAGAATCAATATATCACGAATTCAGTTTCAAATCTCCAGGCTCATGTTCTTCGCCTGTATTTTCATCAATCAATCATTCTTACAAATGATTCAATACAGGAACATGAAGCTATTTTACAGGCCTTTGAAAATAAAAATAAAGAGAAAGCTGCAAGTCTTGCCCGAAAGAATTGGATTCGTGCTATTGATGAGTTTTATGCTGAACAAAACGAAAAATTAATATCTGCTGTTGCTTTGAAATAAAGTTTGATCAAAAATAACTCACGAACCAGTATTTTACGATAAATAAAAAGAATCCATTTTGAAAAAAGATGAACAGCTCCCTTTCAAGTAGACAGTGGAAATAATAAAAATACTTTAAGCGGCTTGAACCCTGTATTCCAATGGGCTCAAGCCGTTTAATCTTTCTTGGTAACGTTCGTTATTGTAAAACTGGATATAATCATCTATTGCTTGTTGTAACGCTTCAAATGTTTCATACTTATGTAGGTAATATTTTTCACACTTCAACGTTCCCCAAAACGATTCCATTGGTCCATTATCTATACATTTTCCTACACGTGACATGCTATGAATCATTTTTGCCTTTTCTATTTTTCTCTTAAACCCATGTGACGTATATTGATACCCTCGATCACTATGAATCAATGGATGTTCATTCTCTTTTAATATAGCGATAGCTTGATCCAATGTTCGAAATACCAGTTTATTATTGTTTGAATGTCCCAATACATAACTAATAATGGAGCCATCGTAAAGATCTAAAATGGCACTTAAATACGTTTTCCTTCCATTTCCTAATTTGAACTCCGTGACATCTGTTACCCATTTTTCATTGGGCTTGCTTGCAGTAAATTCACGATTGAGTCGATTTTCAGCGACATATTGCGCAGATGAGGGAACATAGCGCTTTCTTTTCCGACGAATCACGGACTGTAATCCAGCGATGTGCATTAAGCGATAAATACGTTTGTGATTAAACTTTTTATGATATATCCAATTAATATTTAATTTCATTCTTCGGTACCCATAAATGCCTCCTACTCGTGCATAAATAGCTTGAATATCCTGAAGAATTGCTTCATTCTCTAATTCTCTAGCTGTTGGCGTACGCTGTAGCCATTTATAATAAGCAGCACGAGATACACCGGAAATTTCACATAAAAGGATTACTGGTAGATTTTCATTCGCATGTAAATCTTGAATCGCTCTATATTTATTGTGTAGACGAAGAAGCTTGTTAACGACGCCTCCTTTCGAGTTCCTCCAACTTTTTTTAAAAAGCATTTTCTGCACGTAATCGTTCATTTTCTTGCTCTAAACGTTTCATTTCCAGCTTAAACTTTGCTTCCTCTGTTAATTCATATTCCTCTTTCTTTCGACCGCGTTTATCTTGTAGTGCTTCTTCACCATGCGCTTCAAACTTCTTGACCCATTGATATACCTGTTGATAAGAAACTTCATAGCTTTCGGCTGCGAGCTGATAGTTTTTCTGATGTTGTAGACAGTAATTTACAATTTGAATTCGTTCTTCTAAAGTTGCTTTTCTTCTATTTGTCATAGAGTTTGTCATTCCTTTACCGGTATCATTTAATTCTCTATGACTATTATACTTTTTAATCCATTTTCTCAAAACCGCAGTACTGGATATATTGTATTTTTGGATAACCTTGCATAACGAATAGTGTTCTGATAGATAATCATTGACGGCAGCTAACTTTAGCTCTTTTGAATAAGACTTCCAAGAAGTCGCGTCTGTTAAACCGTCTTCACCATTCATTTCATATCTTCTCTTCCAATCTTTAATCGTACCAGGATCAACAGAAAACTTGGCCGTAATATCAGCTATTGAATGATGACCATCTTTATAAAGAGCTAAAATGGCTAGTTCTTACTCGACGGGAATCCCACCCGCTATATGATACGACCTAGGCTCAGCCGCACTCGCCCCCGATTGTTGAAGATCATTTATGTTGTCTTATCGAAGAATAGCGTCCTTTAATTGAATTTTACATATTCCTAAAAAGATATATCCCAAACCCAAGGGTATCTCTGCCCCATTTCAGATATGTACTTCTCCAAGTTCGGATCTTTTGTAACATTGCATCGCAATCCGGATCATCAGGATGTTCGTAGCAATAATTCTCAATGGACATAGCATAAAGCCACTCATATTCATCCCATTCATCGTCGTTAGTAGTGTAAGACCAGAGTGGAATTAGGCCTAGTTTTTCGCCAACCTTCACATTCTCGAAGTGGCTTCGTAATTCGGATTCTTCCGCTCCTCCGAGCGCCTCCAAATATTCGTAACTTGGCTGCTGCTTCCAGTAGCCTTCACCGATGAGCACATATCCACCCTTTTTTACACACTTCCTCAGCGTATCCAACGTTTCATGCAATCCGCCTAATGCGTGAGTTGAACCAATACAAATCGCTACATCAAACTGCTCATTTATTGTCTTAATTGCTACTTTAGCATCTTCTGTAATGATTTCAATATTATTTAAAACCCCTCTATTTTTAGCATTTACTTGAAGTTGTTCCGTGAAATCACCATATTTTTCGATAGCAATACATTTAGATCTATATCTTTCAATAATCCGAAGAAGAATTTCACCTTTCCCAGCACCTATATCTATTACTTTGTCATTATCTTTTAAAGCAAGTAACTCAATAACTTTGTCTATCTTTGATGGATTAATCGGATTATAAAAAGTATGGCTTTGATGGGCTATTGCTGAATATCTGTTTCTATCCATAATACCTCCAGAGACTTATTTTATTTCCCTCTATCATACTGTAAAAGTAAGGGGAAGCTTATTCAATTATCTGGCCCGATTGTTGAAGATCGTCCTGGAACATCCGCACTGAATGGATATTCCAGAAAAGCCCCCTATTGTTGAATAAAGGCTTTAATCATTAGAATAACGCTCTGACAGTTTCTTTTTATGTGACTGAAACACTTCTTCTAAAGGGATATTGTACTTGTTTGCAATCACAATTAAATTACCTAATACATCTCCTAATTCTTCAGTTAACTCTTGTTTATTTTCCTCATAAGATACCTTTACTTCATCAGGCCTATCCCTGCCTATCTCAAGGGCTCTTATAGCTCGCGCAACTTCGCCAGTTTCTTCAGCTAAAAAGCCAATCCGAATAAAAATGTCTAACTCAGACCAGCCCCTACTTTCATAATACTCCTTGACCCATTGTTGAAATTCAGTGACATTCATTTTTTATCTAACCTCCAATTCATACCTTAAGTTTAACAATAAAATGAAAGATTTATATAATCTTTAATGATTAACGAAATAAAGAAAGGGAACTCCAATGAAGTTCCTTTTTAATTAACCCAATTAAGAAATAAGGCGAACAAACGATGTTTTAAGGGCTACAGATTATTGTAAATTAGAAGAGATCCATACAAACCTTTTTTATTCCATTTGCATATGGTTCTGACGTTAGAGATAAATGTAATTGCTTTGCTTCCTCAGTAGCATTTTGTAATAAGTATCCATGTTTTACTGCCTTTAGCATTTCAATATCATTACCGCTATCCCCAAACGCAAGTGTATTCTCATATGGAATTCTAAACTGTTCCATAGCAAATTGAGCAACTGCTCGTTTACCTGTGTTTTGTGGAATAAAGTCTACATCATAAGCATTGTCTGGGTCTCCGGCCAAAGGATTACAACGGTTAATATTTATATATACTCCGTTAGAGGCTCCTATTGTCCTGATGATATCAATAGCGTATTTGGTCTTTACGCTATTCTCAATAAAATAATAATAGTTCATCTTTAGCGTTTGTTGACCAAATTGCGTCTGTTTCTGTAGATCTATCCCATATATTTGCTTTAAATCAAGAACCAAATCTTCTACTTTCTTTTGACAAAATCCAGAGGTTTTTATTTTCTTACACCATGTTTTATTTTGGATGTATTCCCCGTCTTGATTAAGTTCCCAGTATTCGGTACCTAAATTGGAAGCAATAAAGTGTGGAAGGTAATTCATTCCAGCTGCTTTCATCTTTTTATGAATGTCAACCAAGCTACTACCTGTTACCCAGCCGATTAAAATATTTTTTTCATAAAGAAGGTTTTCTAAGTAATCCTCAAGCTCATATAAATTTTTCAACTGCCATCTTTTTAATTCGTGAGGATAGTATGTCTCATCAAAATCTAATAATAATAAGTAGTCAGGCTTTCCGTTTGAATGGTAAACTTTTAGTGGCACTTTTAATCCCCCCTGTACAATATGGTTTATAGGTTACAGGCAGGGAACGTTCCCATGTCAAATCTTTTTTTAGAGGTGATATTAATGGCTACCATTCTTGATATAGCACGTTTAAGTGGCGTTTCCAAATCAACCGTATCTCGTGTTATTAATAATCATCCTCATGTTTCAGTAGACAGCAGAAAAAGAGTAATGAAAGCAATTGAGGAGTTGTCCTTCGTTCGAAATGCAAGAGGGGTTAGCCTAAGAACTAAGTCTTCTAAAACCATTGGTGTAACTATTCCTATAATGGATCACCCTTATTTCAGTCCTCTTGTAAGTAAAATAGCGAAAGAATGTAGAAAAATGGATTTAAGATAGTCGTCTTCGAAACCTCTTATTCACTTAGTGAGGAATGCGAGATTTACAATCAATTAACTAGAAATGAGTTAGATGCAATTATTATTACCCATACTTTATTAGAAGAGGATGAATTAAAAGAGAGGGTAAGAGATAAAGTGGCAGTTGTTTGTAATGAGCCACTGAAAACAAAAAAATTTGATGTTTTTTCACTAGATGAAGATGAGGCGGTCTATTCGGCTACACGATACCTGCTTAAAAAAGGACTTAGCCACTTGTTGTTCTGTGCAGATGATGAAAGAACTCAACTCCAAAAACAAAGATGGGAAGGGTTTGTTCGAGCCCATCGAGATTTAAATATAACTATTACCAAAGACCAAAAGATAAGTGGTTATTCCTCAATTGAAGATGGTATTTTGCTTGGTGATGAAATTTTTTCAGAACAAAGCAGATATGACGGAATTATTTCGGGGAGTGACTTTTTAGCAGCGGGAATTGTTACTTCAGCAATAAAGCATAATGTTCTTTTGAACGAAAATTTATTCATAATCGGTTTTGATAACCACCCAATTTGTTTAACAACTTCTCCAGCACTTTCAAGTATTGAGAACCAGACTGATAAAATGGTGAAGGACGTAGTTGCTTGTTTGTTAGACAGGCTTGCCGGTCATGAATTTTCCACTATTAGAAAGGTCTACAAAGGAGAACTGATAATCAGGGGCTCATGAGAAGCAGTGAACTCAAAACTTTTACGTTTAGATTGACAAGTTGATTATTGGATTTCACTAAAGTAATGTAATTGTATGAGGGGCATAACTTTATTCAAGAAATGCCTCCGTTTGCTTAAGAATATTTGAATGTAAAGCACGCATTGCATTCAAAGCGTGTCTACCCCAATGAATTTCAAAGTTGAACTTCCAATGCCAAATGGCTTCTAAGCGTTCATCTTTCTGATACAAAAGAATTCCTTCTTTTACATCTTTATAGATGTCTTTGAGATCGTCGTTCAAACTGCAAGGAACAGGTACTTCTTGTAAGTATGGTTCAAAGACTGCCCAATAATTATCTGCATCTCCCAGTTCTAAATTGCGTAAAGCATCAGCCCTCTCGATTTACAATCAATTATGGAGCTCAATCCCTTCAACCGGTTGGCTTTCGGCCCGCCGTCGGGTAGAAAACAGGCGCGCTTATTCGATTGAATCACGTTTCCTGTAGCCCCCCTACGATCCCGGACGGTCGGATTTCCCGAGTCCGGTTCTGACCTTGGTAATCACATACAAGCCTTCCCATACAACCGCAGGCTTAAATGTCGGTACACATATTCCCCCATCGTTTGTAGGTTTACTAGTAAGCTAGTTCTGAACATACTATATAGCTCAGTGTCTATAATGTTCGAACTTTCCAAGTGCCCAGAGGCCCTTTGCCCTATCAGAGGTGTTACCTTGACTAGGAGTATAATTTACTTATACTTAAGAAGACATTACTCTTCCCTCATAGCTACTACGACCTCATGCGCCAGTCCTAAATCATCTTCCCATTTTCTATTTTGCCTCTTATATGGAAAGTCTTTATTGATAAATACCTTCTCAATTTGAAGTAGGACCTTCCCGTCGTTATCTCTGAAAATCTTTCCACAAATGCTAGAACCCATATCCCGGCTGCTCCTACAGTGCTTTTGATCGTTTCTTCCTGTAGGACATCGGTCTTCCCCCGTTAGACAAAGGTCGACGCTAAGCAACAATCCCTCCAACAGCTTCTAATGAGGGGCGTAGATTTCGGGACTGCAGTATTCGTTAAAGCCTTCCGGCCTCTGTGTTTGCTCGCCACGCAGGCTGTTCCGACCCTGTTCCCTCTGTGTAGAACAGGCCGCCGTGACTTCTACTTCCAAGCAGAACGTGGTTTGTTACCTCCCCACGCATTGGATATGCTATTCATCTGAATCGACCAATTGATGACAGGAGACTTTCACTCCATCAGATTTTCAGCCTTGACGGCTGCTCCACCTAACTGTCTACGCTTAAAGACTAAAGTTACCTTTAGTCCTCCAAGACTCGCTACGAGCGAATGGCTAGTTCTTACTCGACGGGAATCCCACCCGTTATATGATACGACCTAAGCTCGGCCGCACACGCGCCCGATTGTTGAAGATCGTCCTAGAACATCCACGCTGCATTGATATTCCAGATAAGCCCCCGATTGTTGAATAAGAGTTTGATAATTATAGTCGCCAATAATAAGAACTTTACCAATGCGAATTACTTTTTAATAGCTGGATGTATTCATCCCAAAATTCTTCATACATTTCTTTATCAAAGTCATCAGAAATCAGCTTTTTTTTCGAATTATCAAAGAGTTTTTTAGCTTGAAGGGCAAACGAAACAATTTGGTTTTTATATTCGTTTTTGCTTAATTTGATTTCTAGTCCAGGATAATATATACTTCCCGTTTTTGGGTTGGTTGTAGTAACTTTAACAAAATCCGATAAAATCACTTGGTCGTCAATGTGTTTTACGGTCCAATGTATTGAAATAGGGCAACCCATCATTAAAATTGTACCGCATCCGTGGAGGATTAGACCTTCCTCATTATCGGGGTCACAAATATAATCTTTATCAAGGGTTCTTAACAATGCCAAAGCAGACTCACTAATTCCCCATTCTTCGTCTATATAAGATTGTGTAATGGTAGTTCCATTAACGCTCAAGATAATTTCACCGTGAGAACATAAGTCTTCTTCATCATTGTAAAGCCATCTTTGATTCTCAATTTTTATTATTAAAGGATCTGATTGTTCCATCAAAAATTCACCTTTTTTGTTATTTTCATTAGCATAATCATTAAATCGCTTTTCTTAAATTTATATAGCTTTCTGAGGTAAGGGCGACTCTTTGTTAAGCAATCGCCCCCTTTAATTGAATAGCTACAACTTGGATTCAGTCCTAAAATTGTTCACTCAATTCACAATTCTTCTTAAACAAACGCTACCCGTTAGTGCAACAAGGATAATCACTTATTTGTTCTTAAAGGTAGTAAGTTAGAATGAACCCATTTAATGAATTTTTCTGTACACTCCTCGTCCGTTTGAGTATCAAAGAGAAAAACTCCTCCAACTTCATCTTTATAGTATTCTTTTGTTCCGAAGAGTAAGCCAAATTCTTCTTGACTCTGGAAATCATAAAACATAACATCCCAGCTTCCGTCTAACCGTTTCCAAGCAATCGCCTCTGCCCAAAAAGGTTCCCAATTATCTATATGAATATGGGGACCCTTGTAATTTTCTAGTTCAAAGTATCTTTTATCCATAAAAGTCGTCCTTTATAAGATATTTTGACTCTATCTTATCATAGTCCTTCTTGAACTAACCTGTCCCTTTACTCAGTAAGAAGAGACGACACTTTGTTAAGCAATCGCCCCCGATTGTGGAATAACACATTAAAAACTATTTTCACGAAATATCTTTAGATGAAATACCCTTTAAATAAGAAGAAATTTTAGATAACTCAATAAGTATCATATATAGGGTACCAATAATAATCCCTATAAATAGTCCAAGTTCACCAATTGTAAAAGTGCCGACGGAACTAAATAATAAAAAAACAAATATTATTTTAACTTTATCGTTATACTTCAATGCATTTCCCTCCTGGTGGCATCTATATAATATTTTCTAAAGTTTAGGAACTTCAACAAGAAATGTACTATTCCATCTTCGATTAACGCCCCCTATAATGGAGTAACACACTACGAATAAGGTTTATTACTGTTGCATTTAAGTGCATCTTTTTGCTGGAAAACATTCAATAAATAAAATAATATATTATAAAATAGCTGATGAGAAACAAAATAGAACCAACTAAAAATGGACTAATAATCAAATAAGTTTCTTCACGCTTGGGTTGATAACTTCCTGCCACCGCCCCAAAAACAGAGTATTCAGAATTCTTAGATAAAAAATCTCCTGAAGAACTTAGTAAAAATGCAATGAAAATGAATAAACAGGAACCGAAGAACATTGTTTCTGGAAAACGCGTATCCCAAATAACTATTGTCCCAGTAATTAATAAAGACTCAATTACCAATGTTAATAAGACAAAAAAAATGTACTTCTTCATTTTACACCCCCGTTATAATTAAATTATTTATAATACGTAATTCAATATTAAAAAGTTTCACTTTTCTAATAATTACAATTACTAAAAGGCTTATTCAACAATCCTCCCTCTATAAAGAAAGGAATAACTCTGGATTTCTAGCTTTTTCTTAAGATTTCATCATGGTTTATTTTAATTAGACATCAAAGCTATGGATGTAAGTTGAAAATAAGGATATTTTTGGAGTGTCAGAGAAAAAAAGTCCTTAACTGCCTAACCACTCCTATCCAAAAAGTGGTTACCTAGTAAAAGTATGGTTGCACTGGTGGATGTCCACATGTCTCATGGAGGTCAACCCTCCCATGTCTCACAGAGTCTATGCTCCAAAATTCCTTCGTCCAACCTTTCCATGAGGTGGATGTCAGTGATGCTGCCCGACAGGATCAAAGTCCGTAGTATTGTTGTTTTACTGACTAATCCGTGCTTCAAATGTCTAAAATAATAAACCTAATAAAACTAAATAAATAACCAACTAAATGAATTCTAAGCTGCTTTCTGTAATGGTGCCATATGGGGAATATCCTTCAACATTCTATCTTCACTAAATTCACATTGTTTTGTACCAATCGTAAAAAGAATTCGTATCAGCTTATTACATATCGCTATAAGAGACTGCATTTTCTTTAGAGGATTTGTTTTACGTGTTGTAAAATACTCATGTAAAGCTTTAAAAGCAGTGTTCTTAGCTACCAAAGGCATCGCTACTCGGAAGAGGAGAGCCCTCAGTGTCTTCCTTCCTCTCTTTGTAATCTTCGTTTGCCCTTTGTGCTTTCCAGAGGTATTCTCCTTTAAGCTTAATCCAGCTAACTTGATGATTTGTCGAGGGTGAGAATAGTAACTTAAATTCCCTACTTCTGAAAAGAAGCCAGCTACAGTGTCCTTGCCGATTCCTGTGATGGCCAACATTTGTTGAACACCTGGTATCCGTTCAAGGAGTCCATCAATATCAGATTCTAGTTCTTCGAACTTTTCATTTATTAATTCATACTTGTCTAGTAAAGTGCGAAGCTCTAATTTAGCCATCCTTGAACCTTCACGAATACCAATAGAGTCTTTGGCTACTCGTTTAAGTTCTTGAATTTTACTGAGTCCAACCGCACGTTTTACAGCTTTTCTGAGATGAATGAGGATCTCTTGTTCCGAGACTATCTCTAACTCATGTGGTAATACATTTAACTTTAATAATTGTAGTGCTGATTTTCCTTCCCAATCTTTAAACACTGTTAAGAATTCAGGGAAATATCGATCTAACCAGTTATGAATTTGCCCCTGCACAGCTTGTAAGTCAACAAATAAGAGATCGCGTATTTTCCTTGCCACACGAAGTTCTGCATAAACTCCTTGTGGAATATTAGGTTCGGCATATCTTCCATCTTTGACTAGCTGTGCAATGACTTTTGCGTCCTTCACATCATTTTTGGTTGGAGAATTATCATCTAATTCTTTAGACTTCTTCACATGCATAGGATTTACCACGACAAACTTAATCTCCTCTTCTTTCAGAAAATGAGCGAGGTTGAGCCAATAATGACCTGTCGGCTCCATTCCAATAATCACCTTATCCATGCCTTGTTGTTCCATCAAATGTTTTATCCAGCCTAAAAAAAGATCAAAATGTGATTTGGTATTTTCAAAGTGACATGGTGCACCAAACTCTAGGCCTCTAAAGTCTTGAGCACGAGCTACATGCTTGTACTTCGCAATATCTACACCTATAATCAGTGTTTCAGAAGTAATTTGAGCAATCTTTTCATTTTGGTTATAATTCATATTGATGGCCTCCTGGTATATATGTTTTGTCCTTTTCGCAGCCCGCTTCAGGACACTCATATCATACCAAGAGGTTATTTTTTTGTTCAAACCTCATTTTTCTTCATTACAGGAATGCTGCCCGATTGTTGAAGATCGTCCTGGAACATCCACGCTGCAAGGATATTCAAGAAAAGCGCCCGTTTGTTGAAGATGCTCACCTTACGCCAACCGTTTGTAAAGTAAAACTTTTACGAAAGATCAACTTTTTGAAAGTGTTCAACTGTCGGGAATGGTTCATAAAAATGATGGAGTTGATTTTTCCATTCTTGATATTCGTCTGATTGTCTAAATCCAACTGTATGATCTTCTAAAGTTTCCCACCTTACTAATAACAAATATTTCCCCTCAGCTTTCATACAACGCTGTAGTTCGTGGGATATATAGCCCTTCATTGCTGAAATAATTTTAGATGCCTTACGAAAAGCTTCTTCATATTCCTGTTCCATACCTTTTTTAACTTGAAGCATAACAGCTTCTAATATCATCAAAGCTCCCCTTCTGTGTCCAATTATAGAATGAATATTTTCACTCTATATCTTCTTTTTATGATTAATAATCCCTTCAAAAAGAGCCCTTCTCTATTCAAGAAAGGCGCCCGATTGTTAAAGATCGTTCTGGAACATTCACAGTGGTTTTTTTGTGATTTTTTATTCTAGTATTCTTTTGATGGTACTATATGTCAGAACATTCACTCCCATTAGAAAGGAAGTAAGGCGATGAAAACATGGGACCTTTTGTAAAAATGATTCTATTTTTAAGTTCGTATTCACCCATGTTTTTAATTTTTGTAATTAAAGCTCCGCTAGATTATTTGTGGATTACTGGCACATTGCTAGGGCTAGCCTTAAGTTCAATCTTGATATTGCTAGGTATTATTAGGAAAACAAAATCAATTTCCCCTAGCCGGACAACAGTATCAGAAATTACCTCACATGACGGTGTTGCCATTAACAACATCTTGTCTAACATTTTTCCGTTTTTACCTATTAATCTAGCAATCCAAAAGACTTGCTTTCCATGTCACTTCTATTCCTCGAGATGGGGATTAACTACGTGAAGTCAAACATGATCTACACAAATCCTATCTTAAATCTTTTTGGGTATCACATCTTTGAAATAACCGACCCCAGCATGAATAAATTTTACTTTATCACAAAAGAAAGACAGCTTTTTATTAATGACAGCATTAAGCTGCATAAGATGAGTAAAAAATATCTACCTTTTTTTTTGACTTAGGTTGTTCGAGACGAAGAGCTTTGGCAACAACGGCATCTGTATCCTTAAAGAAATTACTCTAACTGAACTAGAAATGTTATAAAGTCCTTCATAGCCTCTAATCTCTCTCTGTTCTTTTTGCATAAAATAGCAACTTCTATTGCTGCATAAGTCCAGATTTTATTAGAAATCTATCTGCTTCTTTCAAACGAGTGGAATCTTTGCACAAGAACCTAAAATAATGGAATTTTCGAGATTCTGTGCACCTTTATTTCTTCATATCCTAACCCTGCAAAAAAACGTAGTTAATTACGCTCTGTAGCGATAAGTTGGCCAAGGATCAGGAATACGCTGGAGGTCCAGGTGAATGCTGGGTCGCGTAGGCTTTCCCCGGTTAGAGCGTCATAGTTTTCAGCCATGCCTGATTTGGTTGCCATTGCACAGAATCTCCGCGCAACTTCGAGGGCTAATTCCTTTTGGCCGGATGAGAGAAGACCATCGACGAGCAGCAATGTGGTAGGTGCCCAGATTGGACCCCTCCAATAACCATCTGGGCGATAAAACGGGCTTTCGGGTAGCTCAGTTGCTAGTCCGTACTCTGTTAAAAAGCCTTTATTCCTTATATCCCCCACCAGTCTGTTTAAGATATGCCCCGGCAGTCTTTTTCCGAGAATCAGAGGGACATATAAAACTAGACTATCTGATTCGATAGATTCATGTGTACCTGAACGTTTTGCCACAAATCGTTGTCCATCCCAAAAGTGGTCAATCATTCTTGCTAACATGTTTTCCGATTCCTGCATCCACTTTCTTGCATCATCAATTAGACTTAGTTTACTAGCAATCTCCGACAGCACTTCCATTTGCAGCACTAAGAATGATGCCAGGTCCGGGCTTTCAACAGGGGTCCCCTTGTGGAAAATTGTACTATTATCCCAGCCGCTGTCATTTCCGTGATTGTATTGGGGAATCCCGTCTCGGTCGCTATCCTGATATAGAAGCCACCACTTCGTCCATTTTACAAGAGGCTGATATATCTCCTGCAGTTTATCCGTGGTAAAATAATTGTTTTGCTCCCAAATGCGGCGCAGTGTCCAGCCATGGATGGGCGGTTTCGTAAAATTCCACAATGCAAACCGATTATTAACGAAATCTGGCAGAACACCAGACTCATCCTGCAAATCAAAAAAGATCATAAACTGGTCCCAGGCTAGTTCAGGAGAATTTTTTGCTAAGGCTAACGCATTGAAGCAATGGTCCCAGCTCCAAATGTTTGTCATCCAGTTCTTGGACATATACATGGCTGGCCTCATTAGCATCCCCTCTGAAGGAACAACACAGGACCAAGTAATATAAGATGCAAGGTCTTTGCCTTTTGTATATTCCTCGGGTGTCTCAAGGGTATTATCAAGCCACGAATCGTATTCTTTTTTAACGTTTTTTTGTCCCACTGAAAAAGCAGAATAAGAACGGGGCTGGTAGACAGTAGTAAACTCTTCAATCACATATTCCATTTCCTCAAATTGGGGGTCTGGAAGAAAGTCAGCGATTATTTTTTCACAGCGCTGTTCTATAAAAGGGGCGTCCACTAAAAGACGCCCTTTTTTAACAGTGAGCATATACCGCATTTCCTGACGCGAATGATTGACTTCCCAGCGATTTTTTTCAACAGGGACTGCATAATCATATGCACCTGTAATGCCTGTCAGCCTCACCCCAACACCCTTGCTTCTTATCTGTAGTACTTTTGCTTCTGTTATGCAAAATTCCGCAAACCCTTCAGCCGCTTCAAGCCGGAGGAAGCTAGGAGTTAAAACCGCCTTATAAGGCAGTGAGATACCCTGCCTTACTATATCAATCTGAAATACTTCTCCAAAATCGTTGTCCCCGTTCCTGATGTTACGAAGGTAAAGGGGCCCTTCACTGTCTTCATGATGATTTGGAGAAATAGTAATAAAGGAACCATAGCGGCTAAAGGGAATTTTTTTTATATCAAACATAAGATCCCTTCTCTTTCTCAATTTTAGAAAAGCATTGTATTTGCTTGGCTAGATTAATTTCCGAATTTCCTGTCGTGTTAAACGGCAGGAAAAAGAATTCGAATGAAAAATCTTCAGGGTTCACCTGGTATTGCGGATGCTGTCCGGGTCCACAGCTGTTGCTTCCAAGCCCGTTTTGTTTATAGTCTAAATTAAGGATAATGTAATCAAGGGGCTTTAGCTGGTACTGGTGACCGGCTTTTTCAATATCCTCTTTGGTGTATTGTGACGCGCTGAAGTTCAGCAAAGGACTTCCCGCTGCCAATAATCCTGCACCGTGGTTATTTTTCATAGACACCCATCTTACATCCGTACGGTTCCCGTTTTCCTGCGGATAAACATATGGCGTATAAAGCTTGTGAACTTCTAGATCATATATATCGATTGGGCATGCTTCTTTGCTGTCACTGTAAGATTCGCCTGGTCCTCTTCCATACCATTTCGCGTGGTGCATATCTTTTGGAAGTTCAAGCTCCAGACCGACCTTCGGAAGCATTTTCACTGGAACGTTGTTTGGTGTGCCTTCGACTGTTAGAGAAACAAGCCCGTTCCCGTAAATTTGATAGCGATACACGCAATCAAATCCCCAGCTATGGACTGGCGCGGCCACCAGTGTTTTAACGGCCACTTCTACAATGCCTTGCTCAATTTGGTTGATTTCCACATTCCTTGTTTGATGCTGCATCCGTTCCAGATAGGCCTCCCGCCATTCTTTAACCACATACATATCATTATCGATTGGCGGTCTCCAGAAGTTGATCTGTGGTCCATTTTGCACAACCTGTGTCCCGTCGAACTCCCAGGAAAGCATTCGTCCGGTAACCTTATGGAATTCAAGGGAGAAATTTTTCCCTTTTATACGGTAGAACTTGTTATTTTCCTCAACGGTGAGCTCAGATGTAGACAACTGGTGGTCTTCTTCGACTGTGGAAGTTGATGATAACAGCTTAATATCTCCGCTCACCTGCTGATTAACTGGAACTGAGAACTGCTCCCAAGCGATTTCATGCCCTTGTTCGCTCCAGAGGGTGGCATCCTTATTTATAAGCGAAACGATTAACCAATAATCGGTATTGATTTGTGGATTCATAATCGTCTTGTATGGGATCGTGATTTCCTTTGTCTCTCCAGGTGCAATATAAGGAGTTTCGATGATACCACTCTCGATTACCTTCCCGTCTGCTTTTAATGTCCAACTAACCGTCAAATGCTCCAGGCTGATAAAGTCATACTCGTTGTACAAAGTAAAACGGCCTTTAAGGGCATCGATTTCTTTTATATGCACTGGCTCAATGATTTTTTTATACTGAAGCAGCCCTGGAGATGGTGTCCGGTCAGGGAATACTAATCCATCGATGACAAAGTTGCCATTGTTTGGATAATCTCCGAAATCGCCGCCGTAAGCATAAAAAACGTCTCCTTCAGCGGTGGTTTGTTTTAAGCCATGGTCAATCCATTCCCAGACGAAACCACCCTGCAATCTTTTATGCGAGCGGAACGCATCCCAATATTCCTGCAGTCCGCCAGGTCCGTTCCCCATCGCGTGGGCATATTCGCAAAGGACATGCGGCTTTTGCCAATCCACTTCATTGGCGAAGCCGATAATCTTTTCCACTGAGGAATACATCGTGCTGTATACATCCGCCACTTTTGCTTCACTGTCGCCTTCATAATGAACAAGCCGGGTTTCATCCAGCTCTCGGCACCTTTTTGCCATAGCTTCAAAGTTGCAGCCAATCCCTGATTCATTGCCAAGGGACCACATGATAATCGATGGGTGGTTTTTATCGCGCTGGACAGTCCGTTCGATCCGGTCAACATAGGCAGTTTCCCATTCAGGATCATTGGAGAGCTTTGAAATATCCCCGATTAACTCAAATCCATGGCACTCAAGGTCCGCTTCACTCATCACGTACAAGCCGTATTCGTCACATAAGTCATAAAAGGTAGGAGAGTTCGGATAATGAGCCGTCCGAACAGCGTTGATATTATGCTGCTTCATCATGATGACATCCTGCTTCATTTTTTCAAAAGGAACATATCTCCCGTGATTCGGATCATGATCATGGCGGTTAACTCCTTTTAGTAAAATTGGAACGCCATTTACCAAGAAGTTCCGGTCTTTTATTTCAACCTGCTTGAAACCAATCCGGCTTGGAATGACTTCAAGAAGTTTTTCGCCTTGTTTTACCAAAATAAGGAGCTTGTATAAATATGGGCTTTCAGCAGACCATTTCTTTGGCTCAAGTACGTCAAGGGAAATCGAAAATTCACGCTCGGTTTGCGCGTGAATTTCCAGCGCATTCTCCAAGTCATTCTTACCTACAATGTTTCTCTCTGCATCCACTAACAAATAGGTAAAGCTGACTGCTTCATTTTGGGTGCCCCTGTTTTCAAAAACGGTTCGGACAGATACTTGCCCATCTTTGTAATCTTCATCAAAAGTGGTTGTTACTTGAAAATCCTTTACAAACGTTTTTGACTGGGCAACAAGATAGACGTCTCGAAAAATCCCGCTCATCCACCACATATCTTGATCCTCTAAGTACGTTCCGTCACACCACTGGTAAACCCGGAGAGAAATCGAATTTATCCCATTATTTAAATAAGGAGTCAGATCAAATTCTGCTGTCAACCTGCTTCCCTGACTGTATCCTACCTCAACGTCATTTACCCAAAGGTGGAAGGCACTGTCAACACCGTCAAACCGGACAAACACGTTCCTTCCGGCCCAATCTTCAGGGATGGAAAATTCACGCCGGTAACATCCCGTTGGGTTTTCTGTTGGAACATTTGGTGGAAGTGTAGGAAACGGATAATACAAATCGGTATAATGTGGTTTTCCATATCCCTGCAGCTGCCAGTGTCCCGGTACTTTTATGTCATTCCAGCCGCTGCAAACAAAATCTTGACAGTAAAAATGCTTCGGTGCTTCTTCAGGTGTAGGAGAGTAAGCAAATTTCCAGTTGCCATTTAAAAGCATGTATAATGAAGACATTGCAGGGTCAATGGTTAGAGCTGACCCGATTGACTCAAACGAATAAAAATGGGCTCTGGAATTTTCACGATTTCTTGCAACAATATGCTGGTTTTTTATGTCTGCCAGTAATAAATCAGTTTTAAATTTCATTTGTAATTTCACCTCGTCTGTTTGTTTGGAATTCTTGATCGCCTTCGAAAAATTTCGGTCTGATTACTTGAGAGAAATACACATATCCCAGCAGAAGGAGCAAGCCGGCCAACAGGAAAGGAAGTGTATAGTTCTTGCCTGTTAGGATGGTGCCAATCATATATGCGGCTAATGCGGAACCAACACTCCGGAACACTGCCCTCATTCCCGCATACAAGTCCCGATCCTCATCCTTAAACGATGACATCGATAAGCTGTCGACCAGATTCGTAAGCATTGTAAAAACCCCGCCTCTGATCAGCAATAGCACCGAAAAGAAATAAGGATGACTGTTCATGAATAATAGAAAGCAGAAACAAATGTTCATCAGGTATACATAAAAAAACGTCTGTTTCACTCCAAAACGTTCAATAAGCGTTGGTGAAAAAACGGATCCGATAAACAATGCCAATCCATGTAGAGCCAGCAGGATAGATACAGCCTCATTCGAGAAATCAAAGCGAAGCTTAACAAATAAATTCAAATAAGGCTGCAAGCAGGCAACCGCGCCACCTGTAATAAAGGCAAAAGTCGAGAAAAGCAATAACTTATGCCGCAAACCACGGGAAATCTTGGCTTTAGCGTAAGGAAAACGCTTCTGTTCAGGCGCTATTACCCTCTGATGCTCGGCTGGCAGCATGCATCCTCTTACAATCGCTAATAAAAGAAACAAAAAGGACGTGACCAGCAAGGTATTCTGATAGCCATTCTCAGAGAGCTCGATCCAATTTGGCAAGAATCCGGCAACTAAGGTTCCTGCACCGGTAAATGCGGTAAACACCGCGAATAAAAAGCTATACGCCTGCGTTTCTTCCTTTTTTGTCCGGCTATAATGAAACAACAACTGAATTTCCGTTGTTTCCACAAGTGTGAACCCAATTGAAACCACAAATTGAGCCAATAAAAATAAAGCAAAGCTTTCTGCAAAAGCAAAGATGGCACATCCAAGGGCTAGACATCCCACGCCTGCAATCAACAGTTTTTTTCGGCCTGTTTTTTTGGCCAAGATGCTTACAGGTATTGCAAAGATCCCCAAGACCAAAATCCCCATTGATGTGATCAGCCCAATTTGCTTTTCTGTGATTCCAATTTCAATGAAATGAAGATTCAGGATCAAAGTAAACATTCCGATACTCAGCCCGTACAGCGATTCAGTGGCCAAAAACCGCTTTACACCAGACGGCAAAGATAGAAAGTGTAATGACTGTGTCATAGCGCTTTTTCAACCTTTCATTTTAAAAAACTTGGTGTTCAGCTCCGCGTTGATAGAAGCTGACTGATCATAGGATTGGTGTCCTTCTGATCCGTTCTCTAATCTATTTTTCAATTTAGCAGTTACCCTTTTACTCCGGTCTTAGTAATATCGTCAACGATATAGCGCTGCGCAACAAAGAAGAGAATAAGCGGCGGCAAGCTGATTAGGAAAGTAATCGCCATGATCCCCTCCATATCTACGCCGAACATTCCTTTAAATTGTGCAAGGCCCAATGTCAATGTGTATTTGCTCTGGTCATTCAAAAATACGAGCGGACCAAGGTAATCGTTCCAGCAAGCCAGAATACTGAACACTCCTACCAGGATTAACGCTGGCTTCATCAGCGGAAGGTAAATTTTATAAAAAATCTGGAACTGGTTGGCACCGTCCATTTTTGCCGCTTCATCCAGCTCTTTCGGTATCGACATAATAAACTGGCGGAGCAGGAAGATATAAAATGGCGCCCCGAACCAGGAGGGCACAATCAACGGCTTCAGCGAATTAATCCAGCCCAGGAAGTTAAATTCCATATATAAAGGGATCATCGTTACTTCCCATGGAATCATCATCGTCGCAAGAAGCACCATAAACAAAAAGTCTCTTCCTTTAAAAGTAAATCTCGCAAACCCGTAAGCTACCAGTGAAGAAGAAACAAGCTGGCCAATAGTTGCCAAGGCTGTCACCACGATTGAATTCGTCAGAAATTGCGTGAACGGCTGTGAAAGCCATGCTTCTTTAAAATTCTCAAACTCTAGATTGGACGGTATCCATTTTGGCGGAAAAAGGTATAATTCGTCCGGTGATTTCAGCGATGTCGTTGCCATCCAAAAAAACGGTGCCAAAAACAACAGTGAAAACAAGATTAAGAGACCATATATAAAGGTTTTTTCGACCCTTCTTTTCATTTTCATAGTAAAAACCCCTCGTTTTCATAGATTGATGCAAATCTATTTATTCTTCACTTCTCCTTCGTAGTACACCCATGCTGCCGAGGATTTAAACACAAGCATGCTCAGACCCAAAACAATTAAAAACATAAACCACGCATTCGCAGAAGAATAGCCCATTTTAAAGTATTTAAAAGCATTCTCGTACACATACATCGCATAGAAGTACGTTGAATTAAGCGGTCCTCCTCCAGTTAAAAGCAGAGCTAAAGTCAATTGCTGGAAGGCGGTGATAATCGTTGTGATTAAATTAAACAGAATGGTAGGCGTCAGCAATGGCAATGTGATTTTAAAAAACTGGTGCAGCTTCTTGGCTCCATCGATCGATGACGCCTCATAAAGCTCTTTCGGAATTCCTTTTAAACCGGCTAGGAAGATCAGCATCATCGTTCCTTGCCCCCACAAGCTTGCAATGACCATCGCTAATAGCGCCCAGCTCGTATCATTCAGCCAGTCGGGCCCCTGGACTCCAATCAAGGAAAGAACGTAATTTAGAATCCCGTATTCACCGTTGTAGACCCAAGCCCAAATCATCGCAAGTGCGACACCGGAAATAACTGATGGAAGGTAGAAAAAGGTTCGGAAAAAAGAATGCCCTTTGACATTCTGATTCAGTAAAATGGCCAAAACCAGAGCTGTAATGATATTTAACGGGACGAAAAGCGCAGCAAATTTTACTGTTACCCATAGTGATTTCCAGAACAGCGGGTCTTCTGTAAACATAGTCTTATAGTTATCAAGGCCGACGAATGTCGCCTCACCGACAACTGGCCAGTCAAAAAAGCTAATAAAAAGAGAAAATAATAAGGGACCAAGCGTGAATGCTAGAAATCCGATGATCCATGGGGAGATAAAAAGAAAGGGGACAATACTGTCCCACTTTATTTTCCTTTTCTTGCTTAATTCCCTATATGGTGCTGAAGATGCTGGTATAGATTTCAACAATAACACCTCATTTTTTTAGTCATATTACTTGATGTATTTCTCTGAGTCCTGACCGGCTTTATCTAGAAGTTTTTCCGCATCTTGTCCCAGCATGATTGCATTCACTGCCGCGGAAAGATTACGGTTAATTTCATTCCAATTGCTGTTTAAAAGAAATGCAGGTGTATCGTCAGAGCGTTCCAGCATTTTATAAAACGGACTTAATAATGGGTCCTGCTCCATATTCATTTCTTTTACAACACTGATCCTTACTGGTAAATCAGCTGTACGCATTTTAATCGCTTCCGCTGATGAATAAAATTTCACAAATTCATAGGCAAGATCCTTATTTTTAGAATCCTTCGCTACAGAAATGGCAGATGAAGCGATAACACCTTTAGCCGGTTTGTCGCCAAAGGACGGAACCTCAACCGTTCCAACATTTATTCCAGCTTCTTTAAAACCTTCTAAAGGCCAAATACCGCTTTCCCACATTGCAATTTTTCCTGCCTTGAAAATATCATCGCCGCTTTGCTGGTTTTGTCCGCCAACTAGAACAGCGCTTTTATCCTTAATAAGATCACTTAATAGTTGAATTGATTCGATTGTTTCAGGGCTGTTCATATACCCCTTAATTTTTTGGCCATCTTCACTGATGAACCTGCCGCCATTGCTCCAGACCAACCCTTGGAGATCATACGTATCTGGCTCCGGCACTACCCCAAAGCCATATTGTTTCTTGCTCGGATCTGATAATTTTTGGGCTATTTTTTTGAATTCACCCCATGTCCAGCCATCCTTAGGATAAGGGATGTTTGCTGCATCAAATAAATCCTTGTTATAATACACAACCCTAGTTGTAAATCCAGCAGGCATTCCGTAAACTTTGCCATTCATGCTTGAATAATTAAATAACCCTTGGTAAAAATCGTCCATGTCCATAACCGCGTCACCTTCGATGTACTCATCCAAAGGCTCAAGGGATTCGTAATACGCAGGAAAATTCCACATATACATCACATCAGGAGGATTTTTTGCCCCGAATGATGCTGCCAACTTCTGGTCAAAACCATCACCGTAAGCTTCAACCTGAACCTTTACTCCAGGATTCTTTTCTTCAAACCTTTTTGCAATCTCTTGTTGGATTTTCAGTTCCTCCCCGGAGTCCCATGTAGCAAAGCGAAGAGTTGTATTCCCTTTCCCTTCTGTCTCTTCACTCTTGCTTTCCGAAGCATTTTCACCTGAACTGCTGTTCGAACAAGCTGCCAAGGAGAATATACTAACCAATAATAAAATTAATGCTGTAATGCTGATTTTCTTCATTTTGAATTTCCCCCTTTTTTTATATAAAAATATAACCGCTTTCATTTTACCTATAATGAAAGCGGTCTCATACATAAATCCATCTTAAATTGGTCGTCATATTGTTTTAATTTTCTGTCAAATATACGAAGCAGGTGTAACATTGTCCGGGCTTTTTCTCCTTTTTGTTTGGCGATATTCAGAAGGAGTCTGTCCCATACATTTTTTAAACCACTTACTGAAATATTTGCCGTCCTGTATCCCGATCTTCTCACCTATTTCCTGCAAAGTGAGGGAAGTCATTTCAAGCAGTTCGCAAGCAGCACTGAGTTTTAATTTTTCCGAAAATGTGTAAAAACTTTCACCAACTGATTTTTTAAAAAGTGTACTAAAATGGCTCCTGCTTAGTCCCACTTTATGAGCTATTTCAACCGATGAAAAAGATTCTGACAGGTATTTCGTGATCAGATACACTGCCTTTCGAATCGGATCAGGCCATTCCTTTAGGGAAACCTTAAATTGTTGTTCGATTTTTAACTGGTTGTACAAAAATTTAACACCATTCATCCACTCCTCGACACCTTTATTCGGGCCGCTCACATTCCACTGGAGTGACGGGATATTTTTTTTGGCTATCATTAGTTTTTGCTCAAAATGGGGCCCGTACGGCTCGGAAATAAACATAAAACATTGATCCTGGCCGCAGATGATTTTCTCCGTTATGTCCGGAAACAAGGTTTCAATTTGTTTTTCTACTGAAATATCCCCATTGTTTAGGCGATTTAGATGGTAGATAAAAAATGGCTTCTCAATCCACTCCCATTCCGATTGGCACTTTTCCTTTAACAAGTCGGAAAACGAGTTTTCAAAACCGCACAGCCATTCATAAAACACTTTTGTAAGTGTAGAAGAATCTGCAGAAGCCTGTTTTTTTGTTTCTGATTTTTCAATTTCCTCTGTAAACCGCTTGAGATATTCTTCAAATTCATGATCCTGAAATGCCGTTTTTAAAATATAGCCAGAAGCTCCAAGATTTAAGCCTTCCTGTGCATATTCAAAATCACGGTGACAGCTTAACAGCAATATTTTGGTACTTGGGGCAGCTTGTTTTATTTTTCGAGCCAGTTCAATTCCATTCAGTTCTGGCATGACAATATCAGTAATCACCACATCTGGGGAGTGTTCAAGAAACTGTTCCCAGCCTTTCTTGCCGTTTGCAGCATCCGCAACCACTTCCATATTAAATTTCTGCCAATTTATTGTTGCCATTAACCCTTTTCGTACGATATATTCATCATCAATCACTATGACTTTGATCATTTGTCTGCCTCCTTTTCGGCCAGCGCATTTTGAGGGTTGTTCCTATTCCTTGCTTGGATTCAATCGTAAGACCATATTCATTCCCAAAATGAAGCTTCAACCGTTGATCAACATTGTTCACGCCAATTCCTCGTGCTTTTTCATTTGGTAATTGAGCTTTCAGTAGATTAAGTGCATTTTCTTCATTCATCCCTTTTCCATTATCAATCAATGTTAACAGAATGAAATCAGATTTGTCCTCAACTGTTAATTGGATCTTTCCCCTTCCATCATCAAATGCATGAAAAAAGATATTTTCAAATAAAGGCTGGAGGGACAATCTTGGCACTAAATACTCTGAGCATTCCGGTCTGACCATCTCCTCATAATCAAACGTATGACCATAACGGATTTCCTGTACCTTCAAAAAATGCTGGATGGTATCCAGCTCCTTTTTCAACGGAATCAATTCATCCAAAAAATTAAGATTTTCATGCAGGACCTCTGTAAGATGGTAGATCATCTGCTGTACTTCATTCGCGTTAGAAAGCCTTGCCTTCCATTGTATGGAATTCAATGTATTAAACAATAAATGGGGGTTTATTTGATAATGAAACGCCCTTAACTCTGCTTTCCTTTTTAATCTTTCCGTTTCACTAATTTCATCGATTAATTCCTTTATTTGTTGGACCATCTGATTAAAGCTGATCGTCAGTTTCCCAATTTCGTCATATTCTTTTACAGCTACCTGTGTTTGCAAATGGCCGGCACTAACTCGTTCCATCGAATCTTTAAGTCTTCTAATTCTCTTTGCTATTTGAGCAGAAAAGACCATAGCAAGTATACTAGCAAGTAAAATCGAGAAGAAAATGGCTAGTATAGTATAATTAAAAATGACTTTCGAAGACTGATAAAATAGTTTTTCAGGGACACGGACCTCAATTTCCCAGTCATAGGCATCAATTGTGGTGACCCTGACAATATCGTTTGGTAGCGATTTCATTTTGTTCTCTGTTTGATAAATAACCTTATGCCTATTATCATGTATTGTCACAAAGGAATGGACATCTCTTTCCAAAAATTCAATATATGAAAATAGCTCTTCCGCATTGGTCTCAATTAACAGCTTGCTTCCCTTTAATATTCCATATTGGCTCTGAATCGGCAAAACGAGGCCAATAGTTTGTTGAGGCGGATTGTTGTCATCATAATGATCCGCTTTGTAGAATCCGACCCAGCGCTCTCCTTGTTTTAATGTGCCTGCTTCTTTCCAAAAGGGCTTTTGAAATAGCTTTTGAGTATTCAGATGGTCTCCACCGTAATAATAGCCTGAGCTGGTTATAAGATAGATTCCTTTTGTATTAAACGTTTTATGGGCTTCAAGGAATCTTTCAAAGTTCTTTTTCTCGATGAATCCTGCATACGTCCGCGGGAGCTCCTCTTTAATGACAATTAAAGTAGGGTCGGATAAATAGTGGTTGATGTCGTTTGAAACAACATACATCTGGTCAATCGTATTTTCAATCTGCTTCTCTAACTGGGAAACAGCAAAATTCTCATATTCATTAAATTGCTTATTCACAATGGATGAGGATTTTTGATAGGAGAGATAACCGAACAAAAAGAGCGGTATCAGTGCCACCATAATAAAAAACAGCACCATCTTAGTACGAATGCTCCCATAAAATTGACGTTCAATTTTTTCCATTATATTCTTATAAACTTTGAACATCATATCCCCCAACCTTTTCTATTATTCTATTATCATAATAGCAAACTCCCGCGACCTCAATAAAACCCTTTTTACACAAAATATACTTAGAAATGATTTCCTTTAGAGTGGATAGCCCATTTATTCCCTAGAAAAAAATTGCTCAGTTTAATTATCCAATAAAATAAAAGAGGCTGACTCAAAAGGTCGTTGAATAACAACATTTTTGAGTCAGCTTTTTATTTTAAGTTCTTTTTATTCCGTCGTTTCCCTTCTCACTTTACGAAGATTCTCTTCTTCTGAAGAGATCCTAAATACGGATGAAGAGGCTCTGGCAGGTACTATAGCTGAATTATGTAATAGCCGGTCTAAAAAGTGGGCGAAAGAAAAAGCCACACAGCTTAAAGAGGCTGCGATCCGAAATCCGTTTCAGAAAGCCCTTTACCACAGCCATATTCTAAGCCTGCATATGTACAGTGATCTGCTTCTTCAGTACAAAGAGCATCTATCAAAGTTGGCAGATGAAATAGATGCTCTCGCTAAAGAAGTAGAGTAATATGAAATCATTCAATCAATTCCCGGCATTGGAGAAAAAATCGCTGCAACGATTATCTCCGAAATTGGGGAAATTGAACGATTCAGTGCTCCCCAAAAACTTGTGGCGTTCGCTGGAGTTGACCCAAGTGTCTTTGAATCTGGCAAATTCAGAGCCACTATGAACCGCATAACCAAAAGAGGATCCAGCAGAATGAGACCTTGCTTCTTCAGATAGCATAAATTGATTTCCTCCTGACCAGGCAAGGCATGATACACAAAAATCGGAATTTTTTTGTATAAACATTCGCTAATCGTGACTCCGCCAGGCTTTGTTATAATCGCATCCGCCTCATGATATAACTGATTCATTTCCTCTTTTGATGAAATGTATGATATTGGGATGATCATCTGATTATAAATCTCTGCAATAAATTGAAAAAGTTTTTTGTTTTTTCCGCATAAAACCCGGTAATGAATATTACCTGCCGGTTGAAGCTTTTGAATTAATGATTGGATGGCTCCGGCACCAAGGTTACCCCCTGAAATTAGTATCGAAAATTGGTTACGTTTCCTTTTTCAATTCCTTTAACTTTGAATGGATTGGTATCCCAGTTACAAAAATCCGCTCAGATTCAATTCCCCTGTCTATTAAATAGTCCATTAACTCTCTGCTTGGTACAAAATGATAATCGATCTCCTCGATTCCCCATATGTGATTAATGAAATAATCGGTATAAACATTGACGACAGGAATCGTTTGCTTTTTCCTCCTTTTTAATTGGCTCAGCATATAAGAAGGCAATGCATGCGTGCATATTATGAGGTGAGGTTTCTTTTCTTCAATTAATTTTTCCATCGAAAGTAAAAACAAGAGTTCATACATGCGGTATCGATTATGGTCCATTTCATTTTCAAAAACTGATTTTCGATAAATCCAACTATAATAAGTAGTTTGGAGAAGGAATTTTTTGCCCTTTTGTTGATCGTCTTGTTGTTGAAATGTAATATATGGGAAAAAACGCCAATTGTTTGAAGAGGTTATAGGTGGGACTTAAAATAGTGAAAATCTCAAATCCTAACCTTGTACACCCCTTGTTAAGCAAGGATATGCCAATAATCCCTTTAATCTCATCTATATCTTTATGCTGGTAAACATATGACGCTAAATGAGGTAATGATTCTTTTACCCTTTTATATAATATCATGGCTTTTTTTATATCATTGTTAACAGTTAGGAGCTCTTTTAATAATTGAACATTATGAAGATGAATTTTCACGAGGACATCATTCTTTTTGATCATGGTTCCATCTGATAGAACCACTTCACGGCCTTTGTAACTACAATCTTGGAAAGAGATGGATCCATTTCAAATAAATTGATGACACTAAAGCTTCTATCTTCCCGAAACGATAAGATAAGATATCAACTTTTTCACAGTCAAATAAGCCATTTTTTCTGGATAGGGATTCTATCATTCCATCTGCTACATGATGGTGGCCAGAGGATATCTGCAAGAATGGCAAGAAAAGTACCTTTATCACGAATTATTTCCCCCGTTCATTTTAAAGTAGTTTGTGTTATTCGTGAGGAATCATTCTACCCCCCCTCTAATTTCCATCATATTATCGAGGAATTTTAGTCAAAATAATTAGAGTTAATAAAAAAGGGTTTAACACTATTTACAAGGAGAAGAACCATGAGAATAAGGCTTTATATACTGTTTTTTTCTCATGTTTAGAAACAATAATCTCCTCATTCGCAACTTTGTTAAAGTAGGCTTTTTGCAGCATCAAGAGGTAAAGTTACTAAGACTGAAAGGGGGACGTTATAGATTGTTTCAGAATTTGTAAATCCTTCTGTCTGTATCCATTTAAAAAAATCCTCAAAATCTAAAAGGTAGTTAAGTAGGGTAGAGTTTGTTTACTTAGTGAAGAATTATCCAATGGAAATACATCCATATATTGGTTAACAATATTATAGCAAACGCTTGTTTTGATTTCTATAATCAATTATTCGTAAAATGGATATTATACACGAAATTTATTTCCTGCTAATCTGCCTTCTCTATGCTGCTTTTAAACTATTAGCTTTTTGGAACCTAACTACAGCGCTTTTTGTTATAGGACCAAAATATGTTGTTATTGCATTATTTATTCAGTGGTTCTTGTATAGAAGACATCAAAATACAACTCATTGCTGTCTTAGCAAGCATTTTTTTAAACTTATTTTTCCCCAATGCACTTCTCCCCCTAAAAACGACATAATTTGTGTGTCTTTTTTGAATTTTTCGATAAATACCTTTGTTTGTTTAATTGTACTTAGGAATTTTCGTATCAATAACTAAGCTTTTGACAATCCTACTTTTGCGTGCTTTTTTTTTCATTTTTTTCCTCCAAGTCACTTTATTACATATGTAAGTGCTGATAGATAACGAAACGATTTTAAAAGATAGTTTTAGACTTCCTGCCCTTCGTTTTTTCCGCAACAAATTACTTATGTATTTATAATTATATATGTATTTGAAATATTGTGAATTGGAGTTTTCAAAAGAACGCATATTTCTTTAGCATTTTTATGAAGTAAATTGTCGATTAATATCAAAATCGTTTTTAGTTTCCTAGTTTTGTATCGTATTGAAAAAATATTTTATACTAAATCAACAGTATTTAATAGTTTTGTACAATATTCCCCCAAATTTAGATTCCCTTCATTCATCATTTTGACACAATAAATAACATAATATTAATGATGAAATCAAAGTTCTACATTAAACGACAATTATTTTAAAAAAACTGATGAAAAAATCGTATTTTGAATCATGTATTTATGAAATATTCCCCCAATTTACAAAATTCCAAATATAGTTAATGATTGTAAGTATTATGTAATTATTATGAATCAACGAAAATAGATGAATTCTAAATAAATACTTAAAACCTATTAGAATCATTGTTTCGTAAATCATTGCACTACATATGTAATAAAGAGACAGAGATACAGAGGAAGAAAATAGGAAAAAAGCAAACAACAAAAGTAAGGTCTTAAAAAGCTTAGCTGTATTTGCTCTATCATCTAGTTTTATTTTAGGTTCTATTGGACAAGTACCAACTACTGCGAAAGCGGTTAGTTATTCGAATACTGAAAATTTACTTGCTAATTTAACACCAGAACAAAGAGCAGCACTTAACCAGATGACTACAAATGAATCAACAGGAGGGATTTTTTGAAAAGAAGAACAACAAAATGGTTTTCGAAATTTTTTATCGTTATTTTTGTTCTATTAATCGTCTATATCGGTGTTACGGTATACCAATCTAGTAAAACTCCTGGAAGCTTACCGAGTTTTTTTGGATATACACCGTTAACCGTTCTCTCTAATAGTATGCAGCCCCATCTTCAATCAGGAGATCTCGTATTGATTAAAAGAGTAGAATTTAAAGATATAGAAGTGAATGATGTTATTACCTTTAAAGAATCGGATACAAAATTTATTACACATAGAGTAATTGATGAAAAAGAACAAAATGGACAAGCAGGTTTTGTAACAAAAGGTGACAACAACAATGTTGAGGACTCGATGATCGTCATGAAAGATCATCTAGTTGGAAAACAAGTTGCATCAATCCCGAAACTTGGGTATGTTTCTGACTTTGCAAGCGGACCAATAGGATTTCTATTATTTATTACTATTCCGCTTACAGGCTACATCTGTCTAACGGTTTTTGAACGTCTCTCCCGCCAAGAAAAGCAGCATAAGAATGAAGAGATTGTATCTAAATAAATTTTTTTTTATAATTGGGGGAATTATTTTATGAAATTAGTCAAAGTAAAAAAAGCATTATTAGGTACTACAATTGCAGGAGTAATTGCTGTTGCAACAAGCTATGGAACTTATTCTTGGTTTACTTCTGAAACAACTGCGCAAGGTGAAATTACAAACGCAGTCGTCCAAATTAATAATGGACAAAACATTCAAGAGAAAATTGTGGCACAGGAAAATTTTGCTCCTTCACAACTTGTGTTTGGAGATTGGTTGACAATCGATAACACAGGTACTGTCAACACATTCTTACAAGCAAAATTAAATCAAACATTAGACAAAGACCTTTCCTTAGATACTTACAAAGTGGGTTATATTGCACTTAAATATAAAGTGAAGCCAACTGAAGATGTATTCAAAGAATCTCTAATTAAACTTGAAGAATTATACGAAGGAACTACGAATGTAGTAAGTCGTTCTCTAGATTCGGACGAACCTGTTAAAATTGCAGAAGGCGTAGAAATGATTACAGGTTTCCTAAATGCTCCTGAGGCACGTTCTGCAGCAGTTGTTGGTGAAAATGAATTTTTATTGGGTGATGGTGCGGAATCAGGAAAAGGCAATAAATTCTGGAATTTAAAAACAGATGAATACATTGATCTTTTATTCGGTGTAAAGCTCGATGAATCAGCGTCAAATGATTATCAAGGTGTGAAATACTCTGCTGATTTTTCTGTTAAAGCTAAACAAAAAGACGATGGTGCTCTATACGAATAATGTAATGATTAAAACAGACGGCCAAATTGGTCGTCTGTTTTCGACGTGCGCCAAGTATGGGTGCTGTCTATAGGGGGGAAGTTCAGTGCAATGAAATTTTAATTGAAAAGTCCTATTGTGGTAATGTAGGATTTTTTCTTGTTCCACAAAACCAGCTATGTTTAATTAGTTCCGCACTTCTAGTGGATATAATGGTAGCATCACTTTCTGAATCGAAATCAATTTTTCTATATGCTTTTGCATTTAACTCTTTCCTTAGAGTTACTTTTATTAATTTTAAGGCTTCTGTATTTGATTCTACACTTAGTGTTGAGACAAAATCCTGATCAATGTAAAAGTAAGAAATTGATTCATCAGGAAAATATATTTTCACCCTACCAATTTCAACATATTGTAAAGTGTTCACCGCGTCACCTCTTTAAAATTCAAATTGTGCCACAAAAGCCCCCTTTAATTAAAGAACTTTTAAAAAGTAATACCTTTATCTTTATACTGCACTATGTAGTTGCCGTCAGAGCCCCACTTATAATACCCCACATTAAATTCTTCCTGGTTTATTAAGCCATTTAAATAATCAGGAATAGAGGAGTTTAAAATTAAGTCTGTAATTTCCAATGGAAAGTTATTTTCATTGGGATTTGGAGTATGAATATAGACGGCATCTACAGCAGCATCTTTTTCGTTTAACTCAATCCAAGATTGGTAAGGTTTTTCAAAAGAATCTAGCTTTTTTAATAAATCATTATATAAAGCTAGATGTGCATTTATGTGCTCTCTTCTGTACTTTGGTCTAATATTTCCTACTCCAAAAAAATCAAGGTGAGTATGCCACAAGTCAAACCACCCATCGTTACTAAAATCTAAGTTATATTGATCTCCAGATGCTCTAATTTCCAATTCACGAAAGTAACGTTTTTTTCCTCGAAACTTCACTATTCTCACTCCAATTTAATATAAACCCTTATTCAACAATCCTCCCTCTATAAAGAAAGGAATAGCTCTGGATTTCTAGCTTTTTCTTAAGATTTCAACATGATTTATTTTAATTAGATATCAAAGTTATGGATGTAAGTTGAAAATAAGGATATTTTTGGAGTGTCAAAAAAAAAAAGTCCTTAACTGCCTAACCACTCCTATCCAAAAAGTGGTTACCTAGTAAAAGTTGGTATGTCAACACTAAACTAGACAGTTTTTTTAAGGTGTAAATTTTTGTATTCTCTTGGACTTAAATAACCCAATGTACCATGTATTCTTGTTCCATTAAACCAGTTCACATAATCAAATAGTTTTCTATTTAAGTCGGATAATGATTCGAAGTGGCGTTTTTTCACAAACTCTGTCTTGATAATTTTAAATGTTGCCTCCGCCACCGCATTATCATATGGACAGCCTTTCATACTCAAAGAACGCTTGATTTTAAATGTTGCTAGGGCTTCGTCAATCAATTTATTCTTGAATTCACTTCCTCGATCCGTGTGAAATAGCTTGATCTTGCTTAGATCAATTTCAATTGAAGAAATGGCTCGGTACACAAGCTGTGCGTCCTTCTGCGGACCAGCACTGTACCCGATAATTTCCCGATTGTAAAGATCAACAAATACACATATGTAATGCCATTTTTTCTCGACTCTCACATACGTTAAATCACTGACAACCACGTTGTAAGCTGCTTTTTGTCTGAACTCACGGTTAAGCTCATTCTTTTGTTTCGATTCGTTACACGTTGATGCATGGGGCTTGAACTGGGCAATGGTATAAGTGGACACTAGACCTTGCTCTTTCATCACTCTGCCAATCCGTCTTCTTGAAACCTGGTATCCACATTTCTGGAGTTCCACTTTAATTTTCCGCGTCCCATAGTTTTGGCGGCTGGCATGAAAGATTTCAATCACCTTGAGGGTTACCTCATCTGTTTGAGGGTGAATTTTTTCTTCGTAATAATACGTGCTTCTTGGAATCTCGAGGACGTTACACATTGCTGATACCGAGTATTTGTGGGTGTTGTTTCGAATCACATTTACTTTCGTCCCATGATCAGCGCGGCTTGCTTTAAAATATCATTCTCCATTTCTAGCTGTTTATTTCTCTTCATTACCTCAGCTAATTTCACTTGATCAGGCGTTAAATTATCTTTTTCTTTAAACGAACCTGAGTTGCGTTGTTGACTGATCCATTTATCCAGCGAGGAAGGCGTCAAATCGTACTCTCTTATAATTTCTTTACGTGGCTTTCCAGTTAGGTATAGTTGTACGATTTGTTCTTTAAATTCTTGTGTGAATGTTCGGCGCTCTCGTTTAGTCATAGTAGAATCTCCTTTTTTCATTGTTTCCGTTAGTCTACTTGACCTTAAAATAATTGTCTAACTTAGTGTAGCCGATTCAAGTATGGTCGCACTGGTGGATGTCCACATGTCTCATGGAGGTCAACCCTCCCATGTCTCACAGAGTCTTCGCTCCAAAATTCCTTCGTCCAACCTTTCCATGAGGTGGATGTCAGTGATGCTGCCCGACAGGATCAGAGTCCGTACTTTAATGGTTTTACTGACTAATCCGTGCTTCAAATGTCTAAATAATATATCTAATAAAACTTAAGTAAAAACAAAATCAAATGAATCCTAAGCTACGTCCTGTAATGGTGCCATATGAGGAATATCCTTCAACATTCTATCTTCACTAAATTCACATTGTTTTGTACCAATCGTAAATAGAATTCGTATCAGTTTATTACATATCGCTATCAGCGATTGCATTTTCTTTAGAGGATTATTTTTACGTGTTGTAAAATACTCATGTAAAGCTTTAAAAGCAGTGTTCTTAGCTACCAAAGGCATCGCTACTCGGAAGAGGAGAGCCCTTAGTGTCTTCCTACCTCTCTTTGTAATCTTCGCTTCGTTTGCCCTTTGTGCTTTCCAGAGGTATTCTCCTTTAGGCTTAACCCAGCTAACTTGATGATTTGTCGAGGGTGAGAATAGTAACTTAAATTCCCTACTTCTGAAAAGAAGCCAGCTACAGTGTCCTTGCCGATTCCTGTGATGGCCAACATTTGTTGAACACCTGGTATCCGTTCAAGGAGTCCATCAATATCAGATTCTAGTTCTTCGAACTTTTCATTTATTAATTCATACTTGTCTAGTAAAGTGCGAAGCTCTAATTTAGCCATCCTTGAACCTTCACGAATACCAATAGAGTCTTTGGCTACTCGTTTAAGTTCTTGAATTTTACTGAGTCCAACCGCACGTTTTACAGCTTTTCTGAGATGAATGAGGATCTCTTGTTCCGAGACTATCTCTAACTCATGTGGTAATACATTTAACTTTAATAATTGTAGTGCTGCTTTTCCTTCCCAATCTTTAAACACTGTTAAGAATTCAGGGAAATATCGATCTAACCAGTTATGAATTTGCCCCTGCACAGCTTGTAAGTCAACAAATAAAAGATCGCGTATTTTCCTTGCCACACGAAGTTCTGCATAAACTCCTTGTGGAATATTAGGTTCGGCATATCTTCCATCTTTGACTAGCTGTGCAATGACTTTTGCGTCCTTCACATCATTTTTGGTTGGAGAATTATCATCTAATTCTTTAGACTTCTTCACATGCATAGGATTTACCACGACAAACTTAATCTCCTCTTCTTTCAGAAAATGAGCGAGGTTGAGCCAATAATGACCTGTCGGCTCCATTCCAATAATCACCTTATCCATGCCTTGTTGTTCCATCAAATGTTTTATCCAGCCTAAAAAAAGATCAAAATGTGATTTGGTATTTTCAAAGTGACAAGGTGCACCAAACTCTAGGCCTCTAAAGTCTTGAGCACGAGCTACATGCTTGTACTTCGCAATATCTACACCTATAATCAGTGTTTCAGAAGTAATTTGAGCAATCTTTTCATTTTTGTTATAATTCATATTGAAGGCCTCCTGGTATATATGTTTTGTCCTTTTCTCTGCCTAGCTTCAGGACACTCATATCATACCAAGAGGTTATTTTTTTGTTCAAACCTCATTTTTCTTCATTACAGGAATGCTGCCCTTTAACGGAAGAACCATTTTTTTAATTATATTTAAAAATCCCAATGAGACTTGGGCAAATAATGCAAAGACAGACGGTTAAACCGTCTTGAGTTTTGTCATGGTATATGCGCCTGAAGCAGCATTGAAAGAATGTAACATGCTGTTTGATATTCTCTGTTCTTTTTAGCTTTTGGCCATTTCAATAAAGTTCTTTTATAGTTCAGCTCATGTTGAGAATTGATAAAAATATTTTCTTCAAGTTGAGTTCTTCTCTAAACTAAAATTTGGGGCCTTTAGATAATTCAACATTTATCCTGTTACGTATATTCTTCTCAGCTCGTCCGATTTCACGATATGTAGATTCCAGCTGCAGTATCTTCATTGTATATTGATAATTATAATATTCTAATTCAGATAGAAATGCTTCATTTCCCTGCCCTGATTTCCAAGTGTACACATTCTCCATTATATTTTTGATGATTGCCTGTTCAGCTCTAATTCGTTCAACAAAAAAATCAAAGGAAGATTTTAATTCTACAAGGTCACTGTGCTCTTTAAGTAATATTTCAATTTCATTATTAATCATGTAATTTATCCGCCTCTATATATGCAAGTGCAGAAGATTTAAGATTATGTTTAATCTCTAAAGTTTTTTGTGAGAACCAAACATTAAATTGTTGAGCTGATTGAATGACTTCATCAACAACATATTCTGATTTTTTAACATTATCCAGCCTATTTGCAGTTCTTTTTATATCATTGCACAAATCTTCAATCCGGTTTATATAAGCATCCAATCGTTCTGCAGTATCCTCAAGTTCTCTTGGAGTTACTTCTATGCTTGCAACAGAATTAGAGAAAAATCTCGGAGATTGCCAACTCATCTTACCGGTTACTACATTTGTAATAACAGCATTATTTATGTTTCCGTACTCGTCAAATGTGTAATGATCCAGTGCATGATAATTCTCCTCGGAAATGGATTTTAAAAACCTGGAGAATGGATTAATCTCTGCATTTTCATATTCAAATAAAGTTCCTATATAATATGTGGATCCAATGTGTCTTTCATATTCTTTGAATGCACCCGCACTAATGGAATCTCTAGGATTGACGTAATTCACTATTTGATTATCATATTTACCCTCTTTTACTTCTTGCTGCATATCCTTAGGAAGTAAACCAACAACGCTTGGCGAATTAAAGGTGACTGCTTGTACGTTACACATTGCAGCTACGTAAGAAGCGAGGGCTCCTCCTAATGAATGGCCGGTTAAAGAGATATTCGCATCGGGGTATTTTTCCTTTACACCTTTAACTAGATTCTCAGCCAGTCTAAATTGATTTTTTTTTATGAAAGTCTATATTAATCTTATCACCGGCTGTATGGATGTTAAGGCCAAATTTATCTACTTTGTCCTTTCCGACTACATACTGGACATCTGCAACTATATCTTTAAAACCATCTCCAAATAATTGGTCTCCTTCTGTCCCACGAAAAGAAATTACGATATAATCTTTGTTTTTATATATGACTGCATTAAAACCGGTATCTTCGTCATCCAGAAGAAAATCTTCCTCACCTGTTTGTGTCCAGGTCTGCTTACTGTCCTGAAACTTTATATTGAAATTTGGAAGAGATTTATCGTTATAGGCATAGCGACTTAACCGATGGTACAGTTTATCGCGAACTGAATTAATATCAGACATTCCGGTCACCTCACCCCTATTTATTAGGATATGTTATAATTCTATTATATAAAATTTACCAATAGGTTGGGGCATGAATGATGAAAAAGCATGTACTAATTAGTTCTTTATTAGCAATATTTATCATCAGTGGATGCGGTCGGGAGGGTGGAATGGAGAAGAAAGAGATTGAAGAAATGGCAACTAATGTGGCCATAGAATATATGCTGGTCGAAGAGGATATTGATTTAGTAGTAACTGATGTACAGATCACGAACGACGATGTTGGAGTAGCTTTTGTAAATGGGTATGAGAAGAATGACAAGAAAGAAGAATATTCGGTTATGGTAAATTATTTAAATGACTTTGAAGTTGAAGGGTATGGGTCCGGGGAAACTAAAGAGGAATAACCAAAGCCAATAAAAAAACAGCTAAAATGTAACGGGTTCGGTTGAAGGGTGCAAACATATTAATTAACAGCACAATTAGCATATTGTTTGGTATGCTTTTTTATTAATTTGATAGGGTTTGTTATTAAATTAAAGCCTATTTTAGCACTTGAATAGCATTGGAATTAGCAAGTATCTGTTGACCAGCAGACACTTGCTAACTGTATTGCTGATATTAACTCTGATTTAAATGAGATAAACCAAAAAGAGGAACTCCGATTACTTTGGAGTTCCTTTTTGTTCTTCAATTATTGCGCCCGATTGCTGAAGAACCAAGAAAGGTTACTGAGATATTCCTTATTTGAGGTTTACTTCATTTTTCATCCAGTCTAAATCTGATGATTTTTTCAAAGTTATCGCTCCATTTGGACTCCAAAAATACTTTAACGTTCCATGAACATGTTCGATAATGCTGGAAGCTGATAGATGATCTGCATCATTCGTGGTGTGAGCATCTGTGATAAGGGTAACATTATAACCTAAATCAAAGGCTCCTCGACATGTGGAATCAACACAGAATTCTGTCTGTGCACCACAAATATAGAGATGTGTTGCGTCCAGCTTGTCGAGTGTTTGTCTTAAAGATGTGTTTGTAAATGAATTCGGTACAGTTTTATGGATGGTCACCTCTTGATGGAGGGGTTTCTCAAGTCGTGCGTGAAACTGCCATCCAGGTTCGCCCTTAATCATGGGACCTTCTTGTTCTTCGTGTTGAATATAGATTATCGGTATCTGTTGCTCTCTTGCACAATGAATTAATCGGTTAATGTTATCAATGGTCTCATCACGTTTATACCCATGTTCCACGACTTCTGTTTGCACATCAATGACAACTAATACTTTATTTCCCAACCGTAACATCTCCTTATTCACTTAATTTTAATAATAACGAAACTCTGATACGTTTACATAGAAATAAAAGATTTCGATCTTTCCGAGCGTTATTAGTATATGATCACCTAATATTCAATAAGGAACTTCGATCATAGTATCCTTTAGGTGAAGATGTATTGAATGATTATATAAAGGTTTTCGATTTTTCATTTAACTTTCCTTTTATTACTTCTAACTTGGGTTACTCACTAAAATTCAAATTGATCGGTTGTTTTGGCAAATGCTCCTGTGAAAGCATATTTGTTGTAGCTACTTTCTCGTTCACTTCTTCAAAACTGAAACCATCTGCCCATACTTTTCCTTTACTAATAAGTAAAACACCAAAGTAAATGGAGGCACTTTCTTCTGGCACATCTAAAACGATGGAATAGTGATTCCAATCTGTTGTACCTTGAATAGAACGATTATCCATATTATCAAATTGAAGCGTATCCCCGGAAGCATTATCAATACGAAGCCATGCACCGCATTTTTCTCACCTGCTCTGTTTTTAAGAAACAGGAAAGTTTTAATCGTTTTCCTTTGTAATCATGTGCTTGGAAACCCTGCATCATTGTCGCGAATTCTTGCTCATTTGCTTCACCTTTTGAATAAAGCAAGCCCGATTTGGTCCCTGTGTGGAATACACCCCCGTCTACTACTAATTCATATAGTACAGGATTAGAACCACTTAAGCCCAGCCTTTAACTTGTTTTTGTGTATTCATTTTTTTTCCTAAAACTTTCAAAATTTATTTTTCTCCAATTTTCCTTTTATCACCATCATCGAAATACGAATTTCATTAATTTCACTATCAGTTAGTCCATTAAACAACTGATTTATTTGTTCATCTGACTGAATATTAATTTTATCCAGCAGTTCCTCTCCTTTTTTTGTCAAAAAGAGAAAGTTTTTTCTATTGTCTATTGTTGAGCTTTTTTTCTCTATTAATTCTTCCCTCTCTAATTTACGTAAAATTCTGCTCATATAGCTTCTATCAATATTAAGTTCTTGAACTAGATTATTCGCAATACACTCAGTTCTCTCGCTAATTTCAAATAGTATTCGTGCTTCGGTTAATGAATAATCTGTATCTAGAATTTGGTTATTAAATAAACCAAGTACCTTTGTATAAAATCGATTGAATTGTCTGATATCATAAATGATTTCTTTATTCATACATTCTCCTTTAGTTGACTTTGTCCACATTTAATATTAATATAACTATATCCCTAAAATGTGGACTTAGTCAACATTTTAGGTGTGCCATTTTCAAAAAACTTTAGCTATCTTTATTAAGACCTAATTGAAGGAGATAATATATGATTATTCGAGAAATTAAAAAAGAAGACAATGCAAAAGTAAAAGAAATAATACAAGATTCACTAAAATCACTTGGCTTAGCGATTCCTGGAACAGCTTATTTTGATCCTCAACTTAACGACCTTCACCAATATTATACTAATTTAAAACATGCGAACTATTGGGTAGTAGAAATGGAGGGAGAAGTTGTTGGCGGAATTGGTATAGCGCCGTTTAACGAACAAGACAAAGTTTGCGAATTGCAAAAGCTATACTTAAGTTCAAAAACACAAGGTTTAGGGTTTGCAAAGAAGCTAATGGAAACAGCTTTGTCATTTGCCTCTAAACATTATACAAAGTGCTACTTAGAAACACAGCATGAATTAAAAACTGCATGTATATTATATGAAAAATTTGAATTTACACTTTTACATGAACCACTATTAGGTTCTGACCATTCTGCTATGAATGCGTGGTATATAAAAGATTTGAATTAACCATAAGAAAAACTTTTTTCTTATAGATAACAACTTCCATTGAATCAAGATGTACATCGGTAAACCCCCTCCATAACCAAGGAAGTTTAAAATCAATCAACAAAAGATGGTATGAAAATCCAGTTTCCATACCATATTATTCAACAATTGCGCCCGATTGTTGAAGAAGGATCTTCAACTACATTGCTGAGGGGTTATTTCGTAAACACCCCTTTTCTGGAATATGTCGAATGATTTCTAATCTACTCATTTATATCTACTATCCAAGTTTAATCGAGTGCTAGTATTAAGCTTCTTGAATCAGCTTTTCTTACACCTTTTTACCAATGAACATACTCCTCATCTTTTAGTTCAAAGTATTCAATGAATAAGTCGAGAAGGCGTTGAGCAGATTCACTTCCTCCACAATATTCAGGAGAAATACATACCGTAATTAGACTCCAATCTTCTTCATATTGTTTGAAACGTTCTAAATGTTTTTATATATATTCATCGCTATAAAGATAAGGATTACTATCAAAGTTATTCTCTATGTTTTGATAGGCATGTAAGTTAAAAAAATCCAAGTCCAAGTCTAAAATAAAGCTCTGACACTCCGGTCGAAAAAACTTCATTCGATGCTCGGTTTCAAACTGATTATAAGTATAAGAATGAATAACGTTACCGGCTGGCCTGTCATAGTCACCTATCATATATACGTCTTCTATGGTTCCGGTTTCTTCAGCTGCTATAATGAATTCAAAAATATGTAATTTTTCACCGGTTTTAAGAGCATCTTGTTTTGATTTAACTTCCATTACTTTTTCATGAGAATCACAATAATCATCATGGAAATCAACGTGCAACAGTCTGGCACCAGGTTTTATTTCATTGTTCAGTCTACTAATTTCCCAAGCAGAGAACGCCCAGTTATGATCTCGCATGATGTAAATGTTACGTTTTGGATACTTAATCTTCCAGGTTCGTTCCATATCCCTAACTTTCTTCATCAAATACCTCCTTGAAGTATTACTTATTCAACAATCCGGTCTAGATTGCTTAATACCAATTATTTCAAAATTAGGTGATTAACTCAATCTTTTATTCCATTAAAAAGAACACTTACCTTATTACTACAGATAAGCGCCCTATAATTGAATAACTGATGGTTTTCTTACAGCAAGTTTACGAAGTTCACAGTAAATTAGTAAAGTAAAGAAGAGAATATCCAAATTAACATTCTCTTCTTGAGGTTTACCCGTTTAAAAAAAAGGTAAGTTATCTAAGTTATTTTCTTTAATACCATCGGGTTCACTACGTATAATATCCCTGCCATACTTATGAAATACGTCCACATGAGCTAACTTCCCTGATTTTGCTTCATCAAGAGCAGTAATATAATCTAATTCTCTTCCACTACTTGTTTTAAAAGCAATAATATCATCCTCATCATTTTTACGAACTGCAACAATTTGTTCTACTCCTGAATCGACTTCCTCAACTACTTCCAATTGAGCTTGGTCTTCCCCTTGTTGTAAGTATTCATTATAAATTTTTTGAAAGTCTTTTTTATCCATAAAACCCACCTCCAAAACATTTTATTAGTATGTTCGGAAGCTATTAGTTTTATGTACTATGTTCCTTAACAAATGTATTGTTTTTACAGTTTTTCATAGTGGCCCAATACATAAAGTTCGAGTACAATTCTTACTACAGAATTGCGCCCTTTAACAGAAGACTCGATTTCAAGATAATCTTAAAAGACATTTAATAACGTTCTTTCTCTATTGCCCCATGTTTTGTGGAAGAAACATTTCAAAGACATTATTGAAGAAACGCATCCGTTATTTGAAGAAAATTTTTCAAGTAGCTCTTTGTTTCGTACTGTTTCGGTCAATTGTCTTAATTTTTTTAACGAAATAATAATGTTTGTAGAGGGCGAGCACTACTAACAGGATTTTCACTAAAAGGATGTCCACATAAAATACAGAAATTACGATAAAGAAATCGGCAACTAAATTGATTCTGATTTTCTCTTTTCGAGTCATACCTTTTTTTTGTAGGAATGCTTCAACGTATTTTTCATATAATGAGGTGCTTTTGAACCAGTTTTCAATCGACTTGGAACTTTTCGCAAAGCAAAAAGCAGCGAATAAGTAAAACGGACCGCCCGGCAGAACAGGTAACACAGTCCCTGTAACACCAATCACAAGAGATATGAATCCAAGAAGCAAAAATAGGATACTTTTTAATTTTTTAATTGTAATCACCTTTTTATTTATATTCTATTCTATTCTCTTATAACGTAAAGAGGAAGTCCAATTGATTCAACATCACTGATTAGTATCTTACCATTTTCTTCTTGAACTAACCTGCACCTTTAGTTTAAGTACATTTTTTCACAATCTCACACCAATATTAACATAAACATCCAGTTTTATTTGGGAGCCTTATTCCATTAAATGGCCCGATTGTTGAATAACGACACTTTGAAATGATAAATGAAATTCCCCCAATTTTAATGCTTAATATCTACCTTCCGAACATCTCTTCTAAACCATTCCATATTGCCTGCAAATATCTCAAAACAAGCTAATTTCAATTCTTTTTGCCAAATCCTATTGTATACATCCTACCTAACAAGAGAATAAAATGGAGTACTTTATGGATTTTATTGAAAGCTACTAACATAAGGTAGCATCTCGTATTGGTATTCTATTGCAACCTTTAAGAAGCAAATAAATATCAATCAATCTTTCTCTGCTTGTTAAAGATACTGCTTCATGACCTGAAAAAGATAAATGTGATATTAATACTGGAGGTTAATAGGTGGAAATAATTAAAGGGAATTTTTTACTAATACAGAATATATAATTGATAGTCTCTGAACCTTCGGAAGGATTCTTAGATGGATCAGAAATTGATCCCTATTTTCAGATCAGATGTATTTCAATGTTGGAGCTGAAGGGTATAACACCAACGGGTTTTTTCGTGGAATGGCCACATTCGCCAAGCCCTCAAAACCATTTAAATACATAACAAGACGGAGAGATTACATGAATAAAAAACACATAGTATCAGCTTGTAAGGGAGTTATTATCATCGTGCTACAATGCATGGCGGCCATTCAAGTTCTCATTTTAATTGGTACGAGTCCGGTCCTTTTTGATAAGTTGAGCTTTAATGTGCTGGACTATTTAGAAGTTGTCGTTGACGTTTCTATGAAAATTTACACGTTACAAGAGCTTACCTTTGAAGGAGTCCCGCTGTTTCCGATTGTCATGGCGAGATATGCGGATACGATGAAAATTTTGGGTGCAGGAATTGCGACCGCTTTCGTCTTATCCTCGTTAAATGCATACATTGCTCTGCTGGTTTTTAGAAGGAGACTGAGACAAGTCATAAAAGCGCTTGATGTGTTTGAGGCCATTCCGGATGTCATGATCATCGTCCTTTTGCAAATTGGTGTGATCGCGGTGTACAAATCGACTGGAATCAAGCTTGCACAGGTTGTGACGGTCGGCTCACAGGATCAAACCATTCTACTTCCCATTTTATGCATCAGCATTCCGGTTTCATTTTTTCTCACAAAAGTGCTGATTCAGTACGTTCTTGAGGAACTCGACAAAAGGTACATCCTACTCGCGAGATCGATGGGATTTTCTTTTTTTTATATCCTTAACGTGCATGTGATTCGGAATATCACAGATGCCCTGTTTGGAGTGTCCAAGACCATTTTCTATTCAATGCTGTCTACTTTGATGGTTGTCGAATATTTATTCAATTTGAACGGATTACTAAGTCTTGTTTTTTCAACCAGCAATTCCGAAGTGTTTTCGGTCAGTTGCATTGTCCTGTTTGTTCCGTTTTTCATTTTATACCGCACGTACGATGGGATCAGCAGCTTCATCAGAAAGGAAAAAATGTAAATGTTCTTATTTTTAATAAAAAAGAAAAGATTTCTGTTCAGTTTCCTTTTCCTATTCACTTTACTGACTTTCAGTGCAGGAAATTCAATCTTTAATGAAGGAAACATACAGCAGATCAGATACATAAAAGATGCAGACGGGGGGATTATACTTGCCCCTCCTTATCCGCCCTTTACCGTCTTTCTGCTCGGCTCAGACCGATTCGGCTTTGACCTCTTGCATATGATGGTTGAAGGGGCCAAGTATACCATCGGACTTACCTTGCTTATTACTCTGCTTAGAATGCTTCTTTCTCTGGTGGTTAGTTATTTTGCGTATTCACTAAAGCCTTTTCTTTATAAAACCTTTCAGTCTCTAGTTGAGCCCTTCTCGATTGTTCCACAAACCTTACTTGCCTTTTTTATTTTGTTTAGCGTGCTGTGGATGCAGGTCAATGGGTTTGCTCATTCTTTTTTTGAACGAGCGGCGTTTGAGGTTATTATTCTTTCTGTCCTTGCGATTCCCACATTATCCATGCAGCTTTCAAATGAAATCAGGGCGGTCCACAGTGAGCCCTTTGTCGAAGCATCAAAAGTATTGGGAGGAAGGAAAATGCATGTTTTCGTGAAACATATCGTTCCTCAGCTTTATGAAAGATGGATCCTCCTATTTGGACAGCAATTTTTACAGGTATTAATGCTGCTGGCCCACCTGGGAGTGTTTAAATTGTTTTTCGGAGGAACATCTGTCTCATTCGGATTAATGTCAGATCCTCCCCGGACTCTTTCCTACGAATGGTCAGGTCTGATCGGGGATAGTTTAAGCTATTTATTCGTACAGCAATGGATCGCAATTGTGCCCATCTCCTTTTTCGTCCTGACAGCCATTAGTGTTTCATTCATTAACGATGCTTTGAAAGAAATGTTTTTGCTGACTGGGAATTCTGCTGGAAATAAGGCTTCGACTAAGAAAAGGGTTTATTATTCTGGAAAAAGAAAAAGGACACCAAGCGGTACATTATAAGAAGTTTTGATTCTGGTTATGAATGTTGCCGCACCATTTCTTCTGCATAGATCAGGAAGAAGATAAGCCCACCTTTATTGAAGAACGAGTAAATATTTCCAGTTATTCCACAAATGGATTTGTGTTGCAATTAACTTTATTTAGTCGGGTAGTTTCCCCACTTATCTGTATCACAGAGTCCTGTTTTTAATTTTCAGAACATAAAAAAGGGGGAAACTAGGATGCTATCTCTTACACCAAATACTTGTGAAACTTGCGAAAATAACTTTAAGGGAATCTGTGCAGGTAATGATCTTTACGGAAAGCCAATAGATAATAATCTTCATCCAGAGTGCTGGGGAATGAGTGTAGAGTATCAGGAAAAGTTATTAGAGGAACTGCCTGAACGTGAAAGAGAACTTGTGACTATAGGATGTTATGAATTGGAAAAAACAATAATTAAATTCCGATAAAGGAATTAAGGAAAAGCATGGTGTATATATATTTGTTAGAAATATGCTGAAAGGAGGGGTCGGATGAAAAAGCTTATTGCTTTTGTCATGGCGTTATCTGTGCTTTTTGCAGTAAGCCCTGCGGCTGCTGATGTATGGGTTAAGCCATACATCAAGAAAGATGGAACGGTTGTGAAGGGACATTATAGGAGTAAACCTGACGGCAATTTCTCTAATAACTGGAGCACCACAGGGAATATAAATCCTCATACCGGGGAAATGGGAACAAAAACATATGAATACTCCAGCAATTATGTGCACTCACCGGATTATAGTCTGGCCAGCAGCTTTTTATCGGGATCTTGGTACTGGAGTTTGCTACATGAATTTTATTATTATGAACCGATATTAGAAACTGACAATATAAAATATGACTTGGAACAGACATATGAAGCTGCACGTCAACAATTCTACGAAAGCAATAATGATGATACTATCTATAATTTAGATGAAGAATACCAGGATCAGTATGAGCAAGAAGCTGCGGAACTTGATGCTGAGACACAAGAATCATTAGATGAATTAAGCGAGATCGGTGAGAATTATGAGTTTGACTCCACTTTAGATGAAGAATATATATTCGATTCAAACGGTGCCGTCAAAGCAGACGATTATGACATGGAAGATAGTTCTGAATGGGAATAAAATAAAACCCCATGGTGGAGTGAAGTGAACCCAAAAAGTTAGACAAATATTATTAAGCAGCTACCGGGGATTGAACTCTGTATTGCACAGGGCTCAATCCTTTTAGTTTTGCTTTTATTCGTTTGTGATTGTAATAGTAAATATATTTTTCTAGTTCTCTCTTAAAATGCTCCATACTCTCAAATTCTTGGAGATACAATAATTCAGACTTTAATAAGCCAAAGAAATTCTCCATGACTGCGTTATCCAAACAATTCCCTTTACGCGACATACTTTGCGTAATGTGATGTTCTTTCAGTAAGTGTTGATACTTTGTCATTTGATAGTGCCATCCTTGATCGGAATGGAGAATAGGTGTCTCTCCTTCATTTAAACAAAGGAAGGCTTTATCTAGCATCTTTGTCACAAGTGAAAATACAGGTCGTTTCTCGATATTATAAGCGATAATTTCTCCATTAAAGAGGTCAAGAATAGGGGATAAATACAGATTCTCACCAAATAAATCGAATTCCGTAACGTCCGTAACCCACTTTTCATTCGGTTTATTGGCCTTGAAATCACGTTCAAGAATATTAGGTGCGACTTTCCCAACTTTTCCGCGATAAGAACGATATTTTTATGCGTACTAGACATTTTAAGCCTAACTGATTCATTAGACGGCAGACTGTTTTATGATTGATTAAAAAGCCTCGATTATGTAATTCTAGTGTGATACGACGATAACCATATCTGCCTTGATGCTCATCAAAAATTTGTTTAATGACTTCCTTTACTTCACTATATTTGTCTGGGCGATTGAGCTGTTTTACCCAGTAATAATACGTGCTTCTTGCGATATTAGCTACTTTAATTAAGTGAATCACTTTAAATTCATGCCTTAGTTCAAAAATTACTTGCGCTTTTTGACGTTCTTCAATTTTCTCTCCTCTTGAACTAAGGCATTCAACTTTTTTAAATAGGCATTCTCCATTTTTAGACGTTCAATTTCAGCTAATAGCGCTTCTTGTGAGCCTTCTACTGGTTGTTTTTTCTTAATGTCTTTTTTCATGGATGGACGCCCTCGTTTCTTTGAATAAAGGACGTCTATACCTTGTTCTTCTAAAACTTTTTTCCACCGTAAAATGGTTGTTGGAGCTGAAATATTAAAGATTGCAGCTGTTTCTAAAAGAGACGTCCCTGTGTCGTTCATATAATTAAGTACGTCTATTTTAAATTGGGCAGAGTAATTTGTATACCGTAATTTTAAACCATCTGGACCATGTTCATTATAAAGGGCTACCCATTTTACAATGGATTTATGATCAATACCAATTCGCTTTCCTATGTCTCTATAGGATTCAGTCCCTTCAATATAGTCTTGAACTGCCTTCATTTTATCTTCAAATGAAAACTTTCCCATGAAAAAACTACACCTCCAGTTGTTAGTTGTGTCTAACAATTGGGGTGCAGTTCAGAGCCACCCTCCACCATGGGGTTTTTTCAATCTAAAAACGACTTCTTGAAAGGTAGAATCTAATGCGTGGAATCTATATGAACATCTTATTAGTTGCTGGGTGGCTTCTATTGGCTTTCAGCTTTTACTTGTTTTTATTGTCTTTTATTGAAACAAAGGCATTTTTTATCGGTCTTCTCTTTCTTACTATTGGATTGCTTTGTCTTTTTATCTTAAAAAAATCTAAAAATCAACAAGGTAACATTCTATCCCTTTACAAATAGGTAGAAAACCTTTACCAACGTTAAAACACCTAACCATTGGGGGGGGCGTTCATCAGACCGTAAGAAGCTTTATTCCGATTATTATCGGTTCGTTGTTGATGAAAGCAGCGATTATATATATCTAAAACCGAAGCTGAAGTAGTAAAATATCCGCAACCTTACAAGAAAGGGATTCTTACGGATACCTTCTTTTGAGTATTGGACAGCATAAAAGCCCTCCTAACGGAAGGCTTTTTCTACTTTTTGTGAAACTTATTCGATTAAGGCGCCCTTTAATGGAAGATCGTTCTTGAATATCCAAGCTGCACAGGATAGCGCCCTATTAAGTTGTCAAAATTTTAAACCATGTTTAGCCGAGTTTTCATCTATAATTGGATAAGGTTGTACGTCATTTTTCACAACCACACGAGTAATTTACTATAAATTTGGTTCCAGCTACGGATTTTTGTGATCATTTTCTTTTGATTGAGTGTTTTATATCTCAAAATGCTGTTTCAATAGCTCTTTGAATCTCACGTTGTCAATTTCCTCTTTTGTAACTATTCCATCAATCCACTGTGTAAATGAAGTATTTGTTAATGTTAAATTTCCTCCAGTTGTAAGTCGTGTAATTAAAGGGTTTTTGTTAAATGGAGATTCGTGATGTTCAGCGATGATCGTTTGGATCTCATTAAATTCCGATACATCGTTTATAGGCTTCTTGGAATCGAAGGCATATCCTATTTTCCAAGCTGTATCCTTATGTTTCAACTTCATTTCAAGAACATAGTCTCCATGTTCACTATTCACTTTTTTGATCCGAAATTCTCCATTATTAGAGGTTATGGTCTCCCCAGTTAAAGGAACAGGTTTTAATGGCAAATTCCCTCCAAAGCCCGTATCTATTAAATATGTTTGTTCCTCGTGAGTTATAAGAATAGTTACATGAGTTCTTCCAAGTGTTAGATACTCTTGAGTAGCATTTTCGTAAACACCCCCGCGTGCTAGGACTGCGTTAAAACCATTTTCGATTAAGAAGAAATAGAAAATCGAATTTAATTCATAACAAAGACCACCTTCTTTTTTTACTAGTATTTTGTTGATTAAGTTTTCTTTAGTGATATCACTTGTTTTATTTTCAATAATGCATAAATTTTCAAAAGGGATGTTTTTTGCTGTTTTTTCAAGAACGTTATCCAACGTTTCAAATGTAATATTCTCGTTTTCTGGAATACCGATTCTTTTACGAAATAAAGCATTCAGTTCACTCATTAATTATTCCTCCAATATATAGTTCTTTTTTAATTAATTCTCCTATCGCAGAGGGTATGCCTTCAGTGTTTTGATTATACTACACTACTTTTATTTAAATTTTATTTCCTACTTTTTATTCCTTTCCTTCTTCAACAAATTGTCCCAATACATAAAGAAAGAGCACAATTCTTGCTACAGAATAGGGCCCTTTAATTGCATAGCTTGAGATGCATATATATCATAAATAATTAACATATGTTCGTTAAATGAAATGATGTACGTGCTCGGCGGCCCACTGGGTAAAAGTCCGTGCGGGCAGACCAGTGACCTGCTCGACGGTCGGAACCACTGTGTACGCAGATTTTGGAGGGTTGGCATACCATCCTAAGACGAAATCGATGGCGTCCTCTGGCGATCCCTGCTCCCGCATACGTTCGCGTGCCTGATCTTCGGTGAGCTCGAAAAACTGGATATCCCTGTCGATCGCTGCTCCGAGAATCCGAACCTTATCCAACACTGTCAGTACCTCTGGACCAGTCAGCGTGTAGGTTTTTCCGGCGTGACCATTACCGATTAATGCGGCTACCGCTACGCTAGCGATGTCGGCAACGTGGATCATAGCGCTGGGTGAGTCACCAAATGGCTCCCGGACAATACCTTCTAAGCGAATAGACTCTGCCCATTGAAGCGCATTTGACATAAACTCAACAGGCTGGAGAAAGGTCCACTCGAGGTCACTGGCTTCTACGCCCCTCTCCACAGGTCCCTTCTCGCCATTCCATAAAACGGTGACTCGCCGCACCCCTGCCTTTTCAGCCAGTTCAACAATCTCGGGTCCGGTTTGCAGTGGGGTGTAACCGTCACTATTAAAGGTGATCAAGTGTATACCAGTAACGCCGTTCAGCGCAGGCGCAAAAGTCTTTGGCTCAGTAAGGTCACCATACACTACCTCCACCCCTTCAGGTAGCTTAGCACTTGACGGGTTGCGCGTGAGTGCACGCACATGATGGCCAGCCTTGACAAGCTGGTTGACTATATGACGACCGACATTTCCTGTTGCTCCCGTTACTAAAATTGTCATTGTTCATCCTCCTCTACGGGTACCCACTTATCCCTGTTTTCTTTCATTAGGTTGATTTGCTTTTCCAAACGGACTTGCGCCTCATCCAATGCCTTTTTTTGCCGGATCACTTCATTCAGCTTGGTTTCATACATTTGCAGCAATGCTTCACAATACTCGTCTTTTTTGTCGTACCCTTGATCTTCAGGGCAGTGCAGAATATCTTTAATCTGGTCGGTTGTTAGACCTAAATTAAGATATAGTTGGATCGTATTAATAGCTTCGATAATCGAATCATCGAACTCGCGATAATTATTGTCAAGACGAGGAACGTTCAGTAATCCTTTCTTTTCATAATGTCTTATGGACCGAGCACTGACACCAGTGATATCCGTAATTTTACCGATCTTCAAGAATCGCATCCCCCTTTCAAATTAGGTATAGTTTATTATAAAGCTTAACACTAGTGTCAATGTCAATAGAAAGGAACGAGGGGTACGGCAAGAATTCGTTCTTTTTGGGGCCACTCATAAACAAGAGAAATTTTTTTATAGAAGATCTTCGTTACAAAACGGTCACTTTTTGAGTGGCCGATCATTTACAATAAAGTTGTTTAATATAATACTTTAAATATGTAGAAAACCGTTCATAAATGGAACGGTTTTCAAAAAATAGTTATTTAATTTTCTTCACCCTAATACTTACTTTTCCAAAAATAAATAACAATAAAGTGGTTTAAAACTGCGTATAATTGCGCAATCGCGCCCGGTTGTTGAAGATGCTATATTTCATTTTTTCTAAGAGAAAGTTCCGTTTAACAATAACCCAATAAATCGATCATGTATTCGTGAATAGAGAGTCTTTTCACCGTACAGGTCAATGGCAGATTGAAACACATAGTCAATAATTTACTTACAGTGTTTTTTCAGTGAACGACAAAAAACAACAAAATTATCTTAAAAGTAATAAAAAATTAATGTGCTATTTACACTGTTTATGTATTGTTAAATCGCACCAAATATTAAAGAATAGGAAGTGGAGAACAGTGAAAAAGAAAAGAATCTTGTCGTTGACTGTGCCGTTTATGTTGGCAACATCTTTGTTTGGAGGTGCTGCAAGTGCAGCCCCGAATGATAACTGGTTACAAAGCAGCAAAACGGAGTTAAGTGCTCATCGTGGTGCACAAGTGGCGGCTCCTGAAAACACATTAGAGGCGATAACTCAGGCTGGACTATTAGGATATGGCTTTGTTGAAATTGATGTCCAAAAAACCAAGGACGGCCAATACATATTGATGCATGATAAAACGGTTGACCGCACTACGACAGGCTCTGGAGAGGTAAAAGATTTAACATTAGAAGAAATTCAAAGTTTTGATATTGAAGATAAAGAAGGAAATGTAACAGATTATAAAGTACCAACACTTGAGGAAGTGTTAGAGGAAGCTCATAAATACAATATTGGTATCAATTTTGATGGTTCAAAAGGCGACTGGGATGATAAGGAATTCGTAGACAGTATTATGGAAGAAGCTGAGGAAGCCAAAGTATTAAATCATTCATTCTTTGTACTAAGTAATGATGATATTCGAAATCAATTTAACGAATGGTACCCAGAAGCAACTGTGACATTCCTTGGAAATGCATTGAAGAATGTAGATGCTGATATTGAAGAATTAAAACAATATGATAACGCCATTTACTCAACATCAATTAACAATGTAGATGAAGAAACTGCCAAAGAAATTAAAAAAGCAGGCCTAAAACTGCATGTATACTCAGTTAACTCTGCTGAAACATATGAAAAAGCGAAAAGTATTCATCCACGATTGATTGAAACAGATGTGATTATACCTTAATATCATTGCTGGAATAAATGAATATGACAAAAGTGTCCTACGTAATGGGACTTTAAGAAAAATATAAAATCTCGTCAATCGATTGTGAATTGGCGAGATTTTTGATATTTAAACACGGATAGCACTGTACTTTTTATCAACACCAGCAATTATCCTCCACAATCATGGCCCTTTAACGGAATAACGAGCGTATTCCAAAACTTTGGGATTGCGCCCATTTCTGGAGTATCCTATTCTCGCTTCTATGTGTTTACTTTTTTGACACCATACCCATAGAAATCAGACCAGTTTGTTCCTCAGAAACAAAACCGAGTAGTCGGGTGGTGCCCTCAGTGCTTTCTCGGTAGTCCAGTCTTATTTCTTAGTTTTTATGTTTCCTTCTTAGGCCTATTTCACAACGCGGAACTGAATACTTGTTCTTTCTCCGATCTCCCTTACCCTGACCGTTTCCAAATCAATCGGAGCTTCGCATATGTGCTCAAACAGCTTAAGACCACCACACAGAAGAACTGGCATGATATCGATCTGCAACTCATCTACAAGCTCTGCTTTTATGCACTGTTGGACTGTGCTTGCGCCACCTATGACCGTGACGTCTTTATCTCCTGCGGCTGTTTTGGCTTGAGCAATAGCACTTTCGATACCTTGAGTTACGAAGGTAAATGTTAACTCATCTGTTTCTTTCGGATGTTTTTTTGGTTCGTTTTCGCAAAGTACAAAGATAGGCACTTGATATTCATAATTTCCTGCGTACAAATCCGGGTCATCTAACATGGCATAGGCGTTCCTTCCCATGACAATCGCTCCTGTATTTCGTATTGATTCCTGCAGAACTTCGCTTTTTCGCAGCTCTTCTAGATCCTGATACAGACGGCCTACACTACCTTTCCTGTCGTTGATATACCCGTCTAGTGACATGGTCATTCCTAAAACAACTTTTGCCAACAAAAATTCCTCCTTTTCCCGTGTTTTCTTAAGTTTATCAAATCTGACTGAAAAACCCCTGACACCAACGGCATCAGGGGTTTGCAGGTATTAATATTGAGACATATACTGTTCTCTTTCCCAAGGGTGAACTTGTGTTCTGAACATATTTCACCCTTTTATTTCTTTTTAAAATATGGATTAAATGCTGTAATATCAGCAGATTACTTTTTTAGGTTTTCAAAATATATCCTATCTTTTTAAATAATTTTGGTCATTTTTTGGTCGAGATTTTGGTCATTCATTCTACCTTACTTATTGGTTCCGGTAAGGGTAACAAATTGAGAATAACCCTACTTATGCTTCATGAAATTATTTCTGTGTTATCGAGGAGGTCGCTCGTGTCAAACTAGGATCATGTAGTATATTTACGTGATTGACTTTTTATCGACAACGCTTGAATTCGAGCTCTTCCCGGTTAATGACAACTCCGTCACTGCCATACCATGTTGATTTTAAGTTGTGATTCGACATTACGAATATGCGATATTAACCCCCATCTTCCGCCGAACATTTTTCCCCACAGTAATCCGACAGGAGTGGGAGAATCTATATCAAGGACAACCGATCCTGAGGCCCCTTCAAGACAGAACATGCCGTCTGGATTTTCGTCACTTCCTTAACTCACGGACTGTTCAATAAGATAAGTATATACTAGGACCTGCCGTACGTATGGCTTAGTTGTCAATCGGTAGGGTAGATTACTGAATCAATCCTATTGTACAACAGGGATTTAGTGGAACTTTTGATTAACTCTCCGGATTATCCAACGCATCTGACCGAAGACTTCGTAAATGAGGACTTGCTTTTAAATCAGAGTTAAAGAGAGTGCGCCAAGTTTCAGAACCAACTATTCCGTCAACCTGAAGCCCGAATCTTTTTTGAAATTCTTTTACCTTCATCTGAGTGTTCGGGCCAAAAATACCATCAATTTTAACTTCAATATTCGCTTCATTGAGGCGAGCCTGAATCTTTTTCACGACCATTCCCTTATCACCTATATTCACAAAATGCCCGGGATAAGGTGCAATAGATGTATCTTTAATGGTACTATCGACGATTATTTCCATTACTTCAGATATTCCAGACTTTCGTTCACATTCTATGGGAATTTGTCTCCCTGTAAGCGGGTTGTAGGTTACCTCGACAGGGACCATTTGATCAGTCGGTAGTACTTCAATCCATTGGTCGAAAACTTGGAAGTTCTTATCTTTATTGTTAGGATCCCGATTTGGATCGTTCGGGTCTACACGGAAGCCATTTTGTAGTGGATAAAAACCATGCTCAAAGACCTTTTCAACTGGAGTTGAAGTAACCTTGTTATCAACGTTTAGCTCAGTTTCCGGATAAGTGTTGACTTTATTGGACTCCTCATGTTTCTCTGCAACTTGAGAGCAAAGATAGTCGATTGCGTTTTGTATGGTGACTGTCGCTTCAGGTTCTAGTCCCAACCTCGTTTTGATTTGGTTTAGTTCATCTTCTGAAGCATCGTAATCACATTTCAGGCCATCAACCCCCTCTATATTAGCGTTTTGTAGCCAATTTATAGCAGCCTTCTCCTTTCCGGGCCGTACGGGGATAACTGCTTTAACCCAGGGTGCGTTAAGGAAGGTATTTCGCAAATTGTCCCCGTCTAATTGCAAAAGCCATCCGAGCGAACTGCCCAAAGGTGCTGGTTGCGATTTTTCAGTAATCAGGTAATTGTCTTTCCGCGGAGGACTATCTGGCCAGGGAACGAGGTTACCGTCAAGCTGTGTCTGGATGTCGGACAAAGTCTTAAATTTCTGCCTTTGCTTACGGGGCTTCCACCACTCTGGAGCTACAAAGTACAGCATCTTATCAATATCAAAGATTGAGTTTATCAATTCCGAGAGAACGTGACGGCCGTGCTCGCTACCTTTTACCACATTGTCGTACTGAGCATCAGTCATCAAGGAACGTATGAGCCTACGGTAAATAATGATGCGTTCTTCTTCTCGCAACTCTTCAAATTTGCGCTTGTTGATCCCGCTGGCAAATTCGACACGCTCCTTAACAGCCTTGTAAAAAGCTTCTTTGGTTTTACGGTTATTTTCGTTGGTTGCTGCAATACCCTCTTCTATCTTCTTTTTGTTGGCGGCTGCGATTTCTTCTCTTTTGGCTGTGCTCGCTGTATATCTCAATGTTCCACCGACTACAAAGTCTACGCGTTTGTCCCATTCAAGGCCACCAGGACCCGTGATGACACCAATTTCAAGCTGTTTAGTTGGCGTAAACCGAGCCCCGAAACCCCAAACTCCGTGGAAATCATCACCAGTACCTGAGATCTGTGCGGCCGGAATGATTCCTTCAACAACGACAACTTCAAAACCGTCTGGTGCCTTCGGGGGATCGATCGTCGTAAGTGTTACAAATCCGTGTTGTCGTTGGTCGTCGAAATCCCATTTCGCATTTGCTGTAAAAGGGATCACTTGATCGTCAGGAATGGCTATTTTTGTCGGGTCCGGCACCGGCACGAGATCGGTCGGTTGGGCGTAATGAATCAATTCCGCAAGTCCAAGATCTTCACCGGGATCTTCAACAAAGGTCTCCCAACATAGATAAGTACCAATATCTTGGATTTGTACACCAACCTGTCTCATCTTTCTACGTAATTCATAGTTAATTAGCTTTTTTGTGTTGTTGGCTATAACATACCGTTTACTTGACGTGTCTGTTACCTCTGTAACAGTTTTAAAAGTCGATTTATAATTTTCACGTATTTCGCTTGATAGCTTTTCGCTCTGTGTTCTCATCCTTTTATGAGTTTTTTCCCTGGCGGACTGTTGGGTTTTGTCCATGTTAAGGCTTGCTGTGGCGGAAGCGTCTCCAGTACCCCACGATTGATTCACGGTGGTTGAGAAACCAAGTTTAAGATCTTCTTTGTTTTCTTCCTTAACCGCATCACTTATGTCATCTTGGTCCGTTATACTGGTCTCCTTTTTTTTCGTGGTTTCAATAAATGTTTCAACGGTCTTTTCGGTAGTAGTCCTCCGAGTACTAACCTCTACCAGTTCTACTGTTGATCCAGGACTTAGCCATACGTGGCCGGTTGGCGTCCCAAGAAACGTGTCCAACTCAAAGAAATACTGTCGGAATAAATGGACAATACCAAGCGGGGACAATGCAGCATTTTTTACGTCTTTTTTTGGATCAAAGGTCAGGTAAGGGTCCGTAAAATCCATGTCTTTCTTGTTTAACGCTTGAAGAAAAGAGTACCTTGAGTCCATGTCCAATTTTTTAAAAAAGATATTGTTTAATTCAGTGACGCGACCATTTACAACTAGCTCTTTAATGACCCCTGCAATCACTGTTTCATTGGCGATACCACTCCTCACCTCTTCTTTACATTTTTCCTTTTTTTCCTCCGTGTCGTTTTGTTCGCAGCAGCTGGCTAAAACTTCATTGTAATGGTCGATGACTTTGGTTCTAAGGATTTCCGTAAGAAAGTCATTGTTCACAAGGTGCCGCCACTCATCTTCCTTCTTTGGAACCTTTCCAAAATAATAAATTTTTTCGCTGATTTGCTGAAGTACAATGGAATCCTGGGGAATTAACTTAGGAGCAGCAAATCCCGCAGGCTCCAAGTCGGGAGCCGAAATTGAACATTTTTTATCGAACTTGATATTTGCCTTGTCTTCCAAATAAGGACTCAATCGAGATAATAGAGCGTTATTTTCATATTTAATATTGTTTTTGATTCGGTCGAGCTGCCTTTTAGAATTCCAACCGATCAAGGAATGATATACGCCAAAGAGCTCACTAGCGTAAGGTAGTACGGATTGATAGTCGGATAAATTAGTTATTCTCTTAATGTTTGACAAGTTATGTACCCCTTTCGTCTTAGATGACTAATACCCTAGCCGTCTTATGACATAGGTATTCCCAATTATCAGAGTATATATGTATTATTAAACCAATAAAAAGTGTGTGTGGTTTGAAGCGGTTTCTTTAGCAATTGCGGCAGCGGGACATCTTTACCGCTGCATACCAAAAATAGGTGGAAGTCAATAAAAGGCAGGAGGGGTGAGAGCAAAAATGCATTTTAAGCCTTCATTGTAATTAGTAATTTGGGTATATTAAAAGGATTTTATTAACAGTCGGTCGACGCTTGGACAAGCACCGGGTTCATTGATTGAGTGTTGGTCCTCTCAGTTAAGAGCTTGGGGGTTGCACGGCAACTTCTTTTTCTTATTGAACTAGTGAATAGAGTCTGACCTTTAAGCAAAAGATATACATTGACTAGACGGATGGTCTAATAAGGAATCGAATCAGCACAATAAATCCTCAAACAAGCAAACAATCCTGTATAACAAAGTTCCGCAAGTCGCCATTGTCACGATTTTTTATGTAAAAAATACAATTGGAAATATCTATAAGTATAATACAGAAAAGTGCAAAGACATATTAGTGGTTTATAGTTCTGCCCAACCAACAGATAAAGTAATTCAATAATAAAGGAGGATAAAAACTATGGGAATACAGTTTAAAATTGAGATGGTCGACGTTCTGAACGGGCCACTGGCAAGCGACGCGGCGTTGACAATAGAACGGGAGGACTCCTCCGGGGTTCACTCCCATACCATCCATACCTCACAGACATACGTCATGCCCGCGCCACCCCCGGATACGAAAAGGCTGACTATAACGGTGGAGCATCCTGACTACGTTACCCAGCGCGTGACGGTGACACTCGGCACCGTCCCCTATTACTGGGACAATCGCGGCTGTGAGCTGATCATGACTCCAACCTCCGCCGACCTGAAGGTCATCATGGGTCGGGTCCAGCAGGCGCCGATCACCGCTCCGCCATATAACGACAAGACCAAGGGCGACAAGCCCGGAGTGTTCTACCGGGGCGGCGTAAGCGGTTCCAAGTACTACGCCATCCTCGGCCCGTTGTTGAATCAAACCACCACGGTGCGCACGCTGGAAGATGCCCCGATAAGCGGGGGCCTGCCGAGAAGGCGGCGTATCGGGAATTTCTCCATGCTCAAGACCGCGGCGGCCAATGGATGGGACCGCTTTAACACCACAGACCTTCCGGTCAGGCTGGACGCCAACGGCGGCTTCCTCTGGCTTGAGTACGGTAGTGTCACCGGCAAGCGTCTAAAGGAGCCCCGCTTTCTGATAGCGGTCTTGGCCCCCGCCCTAACCGGCGCGATACCGTTCGATGGGCTGGACTACATCGTCTACTTCAGCCCCAGCACGGCGAATGGGGAATATCCCCGATCGCCCTTTCCCTTCCGGGTCAACTACCCCTATACCGTTTTCCCGGAGAACACCATGAGGCAGCCCTACGTCAATCTCGCCTACCGCCACCTGTTCGAGAACGCAGTGCTGGCGCAGGCATCGATCGCATCCAAAAAGCCCGCGATCATCGTCATGCCGATTTTCCCCGCCGTACCCGACATAGAATCCAGGCAGATGTGGCAGCCGTTCAACTCCCAGGAGGGAATCCACAGGTTACTGCTTGAAATCACGCAGTTCCTGCACGGCTTCGGCTACGCGACGGGCTCTGACTTCAGCCGATGGCAGGGTGCCTCTGCACCCGAGAACCAATTACCCGTTGTGACCAGACCACCCGCCTCCAGCGCAGTCAATCAGCCGCGGCCGAAGATCCGGAATGTCACGGTAGCCGGTTTCAGCAACTCCATTAAAGGGGTGTTTTCCTTAATCGGCAAACCCGAACTTGTGGACAAGGTTAAATACCCTCCGGCGCTTTTTGGCGTCCCCGGCGCTTTGCCTACCAAGCAGTTCGCCGACGTCTGGCGGGAGATATGGGACCTCGACTTCGAACTTAACGAAAAAGGAACCGGCATCAAACGGAATACCCTCGAAAAGTCGCTGATCGCGTGGTTGAATGCCGGCATAAGCAACCGTCGGCTGCGTATGTATCATTCGGGGTATACGACTGACAACGTTCGACCCGCCATACTTTTTCCTGCGCTCGCGGCGCTGCCTAAGACCGTGATCGCCCCACCCGCCGTCGGCAATGCCTGGGCCGAGGAATGGCGCGACCCCTCTGGACGCTGGTCACTGGCTTTCTTCAGCACGGCCTACCTCCAGGCCAACACCCGACCGCCTGATATCCAGCCGAAAATGCCTCTGCTTACGGAAAAGTTCTCGAAGGACGCGGTCCACCCTTTCTCCTCTTCGATCGGCTTCGGTCACGCCGCGAAACTGCGACTCACGTAAGTAGCGTACGGCATGCCCCGAGCTGCGATTATGCTGTGATCAAAGCTGTGACATCTTCGGAGGCCTTGGTTTTGTCACTGCTCATACTGCTCATGATTCTTCGACATCTCAGGCATAGCGACGGGGCGAAGTAGATGGATGGTTGCTTTAGGCTTAATTTAGGAAAAAATAAAAAAGAGACCAAAAATGTTTTTTACAGATTATGGTATGTCAACACTAAACTAGACAGTTTTCTTAAGGTGTAAATTTTTGTATTCTCGTGGGCTTAAATAACCCAATGTTCCATGAATTCTTGTTCCATTAAACCAGTTCACATAATCAAATAGTTCCCTCTTTAAGTCGGATAGTGATTCGAAGTGGCGTTTTTTCACAAACTCTGTCTTGATAATTTTAAATGTTGCCTCCGCAACCGCATTATCATATGGGCAGCCTTTCATACTCATAGATCGCTTGATTTCAAACGTTTCTAAGGCTTCGTCAATCAATTTATTCTTGAATTCACTTCCACGATCCGTGTGAAATAACTTGATCTTGTTTAGATCAATTTTTATCGAAGAAATCGCTTGATACACAAGCTGTGCGTCCTTCTGTGGACCAGCACTGTATCCGATAATTTTCCGATTATAAAGATCAACAAATACACATATGTAATGCCATTTTTTCTCGACTCTCACATACGTTAAATCACTGACAACCACGTCGTAAGCTGCTTCTTGTCTGAACTCACGGTTTAGCTCATTCTTTTGCTTCGATTCATTACACGTTGAGACATGGGGCTTGAACTGGGCAATGGTATAAGTGGACACTAGGCCTTGCTCTTTCATCACTCGACCAATCCGTCTTTTATATTCTTGTCTTCCATAAGGGGTCCAGACAACATTTTAACCTTTTTATACGTCAATACATTTTTTTCCATTATCTGATACATGGTAGATCTAATCTATACATTAAGTATCATTCTAAAATTATGAAGTTCCAATGAATATACTAGACTATCAAAAAAACTTAGCGTACCAAGGGATAGCAACTTTTAGCGTAATAAAAACCGGCTTTTAACTTCCATAAATTGTATTAACGTATATTTTCGTCAAAATGTTTGCGGTACCCCATGTCCATCAAGCTAACCCAAAGAATGCTTAGAGTAGAGCCGTTTCCACAAGAAACCCTCTATGTTTGACTAAAGAAAGGCATGCCAAATACCAAATATGCCAAAAAACAGGTCGTTTTTTTAGCGCTATGCTGCTTTCTTTTTGCACATGGTATACTGATAAACAACACCCAAGATATCAAAGACTGTTTTCTTCTCATACCGATGAGATTTTCGTCCGTTTTTCTGTAGGAGGTTGAACAGGCGAAGCAGAATCTTTAATAACTCTTGAGTGCTTTTTTGTATAGCCCTAAATAAAAGAGGAAAGTAATCCTTGATGATATAAATGGCTTTATACTCACTTAGTTCCCTTTTTTTCTTATCAAGAAGTAATTGCTTCATTTGAAACATAGTGGAAGAACAGAGAAGGATGCCAATCAGTTGGCCATAGAGATGGCATTCTAATCGCTCTCGTTTGATTTCTTTACAATGGTCAATTTTAAAGAAGGATTTCCATGTTTTAAACAGTAATTCAATCTGCCAACGTAGGGAGTAAAGATCGTGAATATGTCCCGTCGGGACTACTTCCGCAGGAAGATTAGAAATATAAACGTTCATCGCGCTAAAACGCTTACTTCGTTCTTTCATGACAATGCCCTTCTTGCTCACGTAATAGCATTTACTGGGGAAAGTTATAGGCTGAAAAATGCCCTTTCTTCTGTTAAGTTACACAACGAAAATTAGATTAAAAGAGAGCTTGCAGGTCTCTGCATTTTTCGCTGCAATTCTCTGTATTTTCTGCTTGCAAAAAACAAAAAAAGGAGCTTCAAATTGGTCTTACCCCCGTCAAGTAGACATTTAATTAAAAGGTGCACTTATTAGGCAGCCTTAGCCCTATATTCAGTAGGGCTAAGGTTATTTAATTTTTTTTGAAAACGTTTATTGTTATAAAACTTAATATAATTTTTTACTGCTGTCTTAACCTCTTCGAGGTCTCAAATTGGTATCGGTAAAAACATTCAGTTTTAAAGTGACTAAAAAAACTCTCCATACATGCGTTATCTAAACAATTTCCTTTTCTAGACATACTTTGCTTAATATTGTATCTTTTTAATAGTTGGTTATATCTTATTGAGGTGTACTGGAATCCTTGATCGCTATGTAATAGGAGTCCTTTTACGTCTCTTTTTTTTATGGCCTCTTTTACAGTATCAGCTACTAGCCTTAGGTCTTTTATATGAGACAATCTCATTGCTATAAAGGTCTAATATCGAAGATAAATAGATTTTTTTCCCATTAAAAAGTAAGTAGGTTATATCTGTTACCCATTTTTCATTCGGGCGTTTAGCTGAAAATTCTCTATTTAAGTAATTATCGGAAAGGACATATTTTTCTTTACGCCCAAAGTGCTTCCACTTTTTTTTTCGTATCTTTGCTTGAATACCATTCGTTTTCATTAAACGATAAATTTTCTTATGGTTGACTTTCAGTCCATACTCTTTTTTTAGCCAAGTTCGAACTCTTGGATAACCGTAGCTCCAATTAATATCAGGGTCTTGTTGGCATTCAATAATTCTAGATACAATCGATTGATCATCTAAATCCCTTTTAGTAGGGTTACTCTGACGTTTTAGCCATTTGTAATAGCCACTCTTTGATACGCCTGCAATTATACATAAAATACTGATAGTAAATTGATTTTTAAGCTCATGAATGATTTTGTATTCTATTGATTTTTCTTTTCCTGCATCCTCCTCCTTTTCGCATCTAAGAGCTTTTTTAAATAGGCATTCTCTGCTTCTAATCGACTTATTTTTTCTGTATCGCTTTCATAGTCTTTTTTAGGTCTACCTTTAAGTGGGCTACAAGATGTTCCTCTCTTTTCCTCTAACCCCTGAATTCCTTCTCTTTTATAGTGAGCTATCCATCTTTGTATAGTTGTATATCCAATCCCTAACTCTTTGGAAATTGATTGGTATGTCAACACTAAACTAGACAGTTTTTTTAAGGTGTAAATTTTTGTATTCTCTTGGACTTAAATAACCCAATGTACCATGTATTCTTGTTCCATTAAACCAGTTCACATAATCAAATAGTTTTCTATTTAAGTCGGATAATGATTCGAAGTGGCGTTTTTTCACAAACTCTGTCTTGATAATTTTAAATGTTGCCTCCGCCACCGCATTATCATATGGACAGCCTTTCATACTCAAAGAACGCTTGATTTTAAATGTTGCTAGGGCTTCGTCAATCAATTTATTCTTGAATTCACTTCCTCGATCCGTGTGAAATAGCTTGATCTTGCTTAGATCAATTTCAATTGAAGAAATGGCTCGGTACACAAGCTGTACGTCCTTCTGCGGACCAGCACTGTACCCGATAATTTCCCGATTGTAAAGATCAACAAATACACATATGTAATGCCATTTTTTCTCGACTCTCACATACGTTAAATCACTGACAACCACGTTGTAAGCTGCTTTTTGTCTGAACTCACGGTTAAGCTCATTCTTTTGTTTCGATTCGTTACACGTTGATGCATGGGGCTTGAACTGGGCAATGGTATAAGTGGACACTAGACCTTGCTCTTTCATCACTCTGCCAATCCGTCTTCTTGAAACCTGGTATCCACATTTCTGGAGTTCCACTTTAATTTTCCGCGTCCCATAGTTTTGGCGGCTGGCATGAAAGATTTCAATCACCTTGAGGGTTACCTCATCTGTTTGAGGGTGAATTTTTTCTTCGTAATAATACGTGCTTCTTGGAATCTCGAGGACGTTACACATTGCTGATACCGAGTATTTGTGGGTGTTGTTTCGAATCACATTTACTTTCGTCCCATGATCAGCGCGGCTTGCTTTAAAATATCATTCTCCATTTCTAGCTGTTTATTTCTCTTCATTACCTCAGCTAATTTCACTTGATCAGGCGTTAAATTATCTTTTTCTTTAAACGAACCTGAGTTGCGTTGTTGACTGATCCATTTATCCAGCGAGGAAGGCGTCAAATCGTACTCTCTTATAATTTCTTTACGTGGCTTTCCAGTTAGGTATAGTTGTACGATTTGTTCTTTAAATTCTTGTGTGAATGTTCGGCGCTCTCGTTTAGTCATAGTAGAATCTCCTTTTTTCATTGTTTCCGTTAGTCTACTTGACCTTAAAATAATTGTCTAACTTAGTGTAGCGATTCAGATCTAATACCCATATCTTTCTTTTGGTATAAATTAATCGCTTTTAGCTTAATTTCTTTTGTATAGGTTGTTCTAATTTTCCCCATGAAAAAATCCCCCCATAGAAGACAGTACAATCCTTTCTTTTTACTGTCTACTATAAGGGGATAATATCAAATCGAAGATCCTTTTAACTGCTTATTTATCAAGGGTTTTATCCTTAGCGTGGGAAATGTGATACTGGTTGGCGCTACCCCTTGTTGAACTAAACTTCCCCGTTAGTCTAAACTCAGATATTTAGTGACGACCTGTTTGATCTAGCTTGAGCCAGCCTAGGATTAAAAGGGACTTTTACTAATGACGGCCGGTTGTCACCCTGATGAGAGTTGAACCACCACTAACCACCGCTTGGGCCGAAGCTTTATACGGGTCTTTATCCCATAATTGAGCGGTATAACAAGAGGTTTGACCTTCATTTACCCTCCCGTTTCCTTCGTAACAATCTGAAAATGTTCTCCAAGTAGTGCCATTGGTGTAACTATCTACGTATACATTGGCATAATTATCGTACGGAGCAGCAGAATAAAGCTTTACGTAACCCCAAGCCGTATGACAATAGGCACTTCCTTTTAGCTGTACATATCCAATTTTCACGTCGTTTCTATATATATATTTTGTTTCATAGGTGATTGGACTTTTATACGCACAACCTGTTGAGACAGGATTTGTATAATCATAACTAAGTGCAGATGCTTTATTTATTGGTGTAATTGCAAAAAACAGACCAACGACAAGAGTAAATATCATCCCAATATTTAATAGTTTTTTCATAATAACACCTCTCCTTTTTTCTACAGCCGATCTCGGCTTGTAAACCAATGGCTGAATCCTGTTTCTCTCCCCAGCCGTTTATACGAAACGTGTCAGGGGATGATGCTTTTTGGTCCTTAGACTGTGGCGAAAATGCAAAAAACATTGAAAAGCATAAAATAAACAGTAACAGCTATTTCTTATAGTTCCTTGAGGGATAAATTCATTTTTTCTCCTCCTTTTAATTTACCAACATTACAGTTATAATAAATACCAACCGGTTTGTATTTATTATACTTTAAAACACCATATTTTGGAATATAAAATGTGAAATTTATACAAAATTATACGGAATTTTCTAAAAAGGGGCTTTACGTTGAATTATTTTCAAAAGCAATCAGAAGACACCATTAACAAATTAATTCAAGCAGGAATTGAATTGTTTTCTAAACAAGGCTATTCTAGTACAAGCGTTAATCAAATTGTAAAACACGCTGGCTACTCTAAAGGTGCTTTCTATGCTCACTTTTCGACTAAAGAGGAATTTATGCTAAAGTTGATAAAAGAAGGTATAGATTTTTATTTTGAAGATTTAAAGGAAGCACTGAATCAAAAAGATGGAGATTTGCTAAATAAATTTAAAGAACACTCTATGCGTTTGGTAAATGAGTCTTATAAAAAAGGGGCTTCTCCTATGCTTCTTCAAGGATGTACGGTTTCGAATGAAATACCTCAAATTAAAGAAAGGCTGCACGTGCTACTGCTTATGTTCTCATTGTACGTGATGGTGGTTATGCTAGTTATTGGGAATATTTATATACTCGTTGGTATTAATTCTTTAGTTCAATTCTAAACGGAATATATTGAGAGTATGTTTTGATCAATCTTTTTTTCAAAACATGCTCTTTCTTTTTGCTCGTTTATCAAGGTTATTAGTATCTGTGTATTTTGAATAAAGTTTGATCATTTATAAAAAAGATAGGTTAAGATTTTAGTAGAAACGGTGTTGAAAAACTATAGATTGTCTTCTTAGAAGTAGTTAGTTATCATAATTGGAAGTGGGTCTTCGGGTTTAAAGTAATTATCTTATGGGGGATGAATATGATTGAATATTCAATAGATCGAGCTACAGAAAAAATATACAATCCTAAAACAAGAGAATATTTTGAAGAGGTATTAAGTTCTTATTCTATTGGGAATTATAGATCGGCTATAGTTATGTTGTATTCAGTATTAATAGCAAATTTGTTTTATAAACTTAAAGAATTAAATGAACGAGATGAAGATCCAAAAGCAAAAAATATCTTAGAATTTATTCGTTCTCAACTGGCCGATAGGGTATACCCTGCATCATTAACCTGTCTCGTATAACAAGAATTTTTTCCTAGTGATTTTTGGGCAGAACATGAATAAGATACGCCATCATTTCGTGTAATTCGTGCATTTCCAGATGTTATTGCCGGGTCACCACCAAGAGTTAATTTAGCCCAAGCACTTCTACAACTAGGGCTATAGCGAAGTTCAACTTCGGCACTACTAAACCAACTGGTGTTATTCCAATCAGGTACTGTTATTGCATCTCTAGCACATCCTGTAGCAATCGGGTCTGATCCATTAGCAACTGCGGCTTCCACTTTGGGCATTGGTGCTGCAAAAGAAAATATAGAAACTAACATTGTTACAGCACCAATCATCGTTGCCCATTTCTTAAGAGTTTTCATTTCCTCATCCCCCTAAAATGGTTTGAAATACATAAATATCCTAACATGGTAAATTATGAAAATAAATATTATTCTGAATATTTTTCTTCATTGCTACACATGTAGCCTTGAAATAAAGTTTGAACAAACTGCCTTCAAGACACGCAAGAAAGCCGAGGCAAGGTTTCCCTCACCCCGGCTCTCCGGATTACTTCCGGTGCTTGCCCTTCGGCTTCTTGTGCGTCCAGTGGAAGTTCCGAACCGCGTAAACCGCGCTGATGCAGCTAGCAATCGTTGCGATTGCTTGGAAGATGATCTCCATGTCACCTCCTTTCGTCAGAGACGAATAACGGCATGGCAGAAAGGGGCTAGTCAAGGCGAAAAGGAAAAAATTTTTATCACAATTTGGAGCTTGCGGAAAATTGTGATAAAAATTTTTTACGTGCCTTGACTCGCCCCGTTGCCATGCTACGATTAGACGACGAAAGGCAGACAAACAAACAGGACCACCGACAGCTTTTAATTCGATCGAAGATCGAAGCCTAAAGACTTTCCTTTTTGACCTGAAGGTCATAATTGTTGGTTAGATAGAGCTATATTTTTATCAACTTTCCCCTGCAATTCCAATACTCCACTAATTAATATGTTCTATTAAACCATTATAATTAGATGGGGTGGTTTATTTGTATATTTCTCCTATGTTGCTTCATAAATCGAATGAAGCTTTTTCTGATTTAAAGTTTTTAACGGAATTGAAGCTTGATGGCATCAGAATAACCCTTTCTAAATTCGATGGAAAGGTGAAATTATATACACGGCTCAAAAACGATGTAAGCTCGAAATTCAAAGAGCTGCATACGATCGATATTCCTTCCGGAACTATTCTCGATGGTGAAATTATTGTAACGGATCACAAAGGCAAACCCAATTGGGAACTAATGATGGAACGATTTCAGTCTTCAAAATCATTGCATGCCATTCAATATTGCGTGTTTGATATTTTATATTATAAGAACGAAAACATGATGAATAAGCCTTTAATTGAACGAAAAATGCTACTGGAAAGCATTCTTCCTACAGACAATAGAATTGCTTATGTGCAGCATATAGAAGGCCACGGCAGTCAATACTTTGATTTGATCAAGGAACAAGGTCTTGAAGGGATCGTTTTAAAGAAAGCTGATTCAAAGTATCGTCCTGGTACTCGCTCTGATCAATGGCTGAAAGTAATCAACTATCAGTATGAAAACATATTGATCACTGGCTTGCGCAAAAAAGAATTTGGTGTGCTGCTCTCTTTTGAAGATGGATCACCTGCTGGCTTAATGGAATTTATGAAACCAGCAGACCGAAAAAAATTATATGCGGAATATAAAAAACATATCCAGACAGAAACGGATGATTTTATTTATTTGGACCCAAAATTAAAAGGGGTTGTGAAATATCGCAACCTAGCCAAAAAGGGCTATCTACGTATCCCATCATTCGAGAAATGGACGGCACAATAAAAGCGCTGAAGGGCATCTTCAGCGCTCTTTTATTGATTGAAAACATAGGAAAAAACATAGCTTTCAAGATGAGCGTAAACCACGGCGAAAGTGAAAACACAACTTAATGTAGATTTGAAAAAAAGTCACGATGTTATAAAAAAGATGTACCGTTTTACCCCTTTGAAAATGGTTTACAAATGCTAATTTAACTATGTGCAATAATGATTGTTTAAGAATGTACAATTTGGCTGATTGCCTGAGTGAAACTTTACATGGAGAGACGGGCATGATAGCCTTGTCAGGTGGAGCCAGCTATTGATATTGCTGGCTTCTTGTCTCGAAATTCATGCCCGTAGAGGCTCCGTGTCAAGTTATCACGGTCTATGATTAAAATGGAATATTCATCCATAAAATCAAATATGTACATCACTATTCAATCTAATTTGTACAATCTTATTTTGACATTTACAATGGTTATCTAAAGGGGTAAAACGGTGCGACTTTTTATAAACAGTTCAACTTTGTTTCAAATCTACAGAATGCGGTTTTACGCTTTTGAGAGTAAACAATTTTATTTACATTTATCAGCCATACCTGCCATCCATCCAGTTACTTAAATTAGGCTCAGATTTGATTTTACTAATGTAGTGTGCGTGTGAAAGTACTTCTCCTAATTGTGTTAGACCCCATACATTAGATTTTTCCCATCTTTCATAGAACAAACCATAATTAGAGTATATTGACATTAAGATTTCTTTTGCATTATTAACCTTTATAGAATCACAAGAAAGCTTGTAAAGTTTATTTATTATCTCCTCTGGTAATTCTAATTCCTTTGCTTTCTGCTTTGCCATTTTTTCATCAAATATTGAAGTATCTAATTGTAAAGAATAATTATAAAATAGTTCTTTTGTTTCTCCTAATTCCATTAGTTCATTTACTACTGCTTTATTGTCCAATATTGGTGTCTTTACCCTTCCATTATACTGATTTAGGCTTGTTGTTATACAAAACATTAGTAATGTTTCAACCTTTGCTTTTTCTTTTTTATTTAAACGAAACCCATTAAGCATGCCTTCTAATGTCAGTACATCCACTCCACTAGAAAATAACAGCGGATAACGATCCATATACAAACCTGTAAGATCCTTTGTTATTTTATAAGATGTATTTCTAGTGAAAGATTTTGGAACATATTTACTCCTAATACAACCTAGAGACTCTAAATATAAATAGTCACTAAAGTCATAGTCATTAGCACTAGAATCATTTGTCAAAAAAGGATTTATATTTTCCTCTAACTTTCTTGCTAAAGTTTCATAGGAAACTATATTTTTGAATTTTACCTTTGTATATACAAATATAAGTGTTAGTATGTCTAATTGTGTCTCGGTAAGTCTTGGTAGGACTGCTATAGCTTCGTTTAAAATTAATTGCTTCAAATTTCTGTTTTTTTCTTTTATACGCTCTAAAAGCATTAATAATAGTCGTTCTCCTAGCTTTTCGTCTCCTGATCTAGCATATGCCATTTGCACATTATATAAGTTATATTGCACATCAGGATCATTCATGTTATCTAATAATTGTGGACTTTGATTCCTCAACTTTCCTAAAAATTTGTCCATCAACTCTTCTACACGTTGAAGAGCAGTTTCGCTTGCCTCTTTAGACAATCTATAGAAATTAGCCTCAAAAATATCAAGTGTAAGTTGTTTTACATCAGAGTAAGATATTCCATTATATTGATGTATCTGCATGTTTTCCGCCTGATAATTATTCGAATGATTACCTCCGGTTTGTTTATAATTATCAGAAAACATTTATATATCCTCATTTTCTTTCTTATTAGTAATTTTCACATTATTCCCCATAATATTTTGAGAATTATCTCCTGCTTTTTGAGTAAAATTGTTCTTTATAATCTTATGATTATTAGCCTGCTGCAGTTTATCCTTTTTGATAAAAAGTTTTTTAAGAATGTTTTTAAATAGAAAACCTAGAAACACAACACCTACACCTGAGAATATCCATTCCTTATTACTCACTACGTAGTCAATCATTTACCTTATCCTCCTTTTAAAAAACTTATGTTTTTCTTCAATGATTATTCAAGAACTGAAAGGGAATCCCTTGTTGATATGAAATTTTGTCAGTAATATGAGCCAATCTCAAAGGAATACCTATAGGGGGGGTACCGCCAACATTTTAACGGAAATATACGCTAAGACAATTTATGGAAGTTGGAAGTCAGTTTTTATTACGCTAAGCTTCCTTTCGTGTCAATGATACTCATTGTATTTATGTATCATTGGTTAAAAATCGCTATCCCTTGATACATAAGGGTTTTCTTGCTTCCTATTAATTTTAGTGGAATTTATTAATTATTAAATGATACATAATGAATATATTTAGGTGATTATGTATCATTATATGGTAGAAAATGTCTTAACGTATAAAAGGGTTAAAAAGTTGGCTGGACCCCTTAAAGGGTAGTTTTTTAATTACCGATAAAATCGCTTATGTTGACTAAATCAACAGGTCCGATACTCAATAGAAATTTACAATAGTTGGAACTTTTCCTACACAAGAAACGTATTAAATCGTAATCACTAATAAAAATGGGGAATTAATACAATGATTGTAGCTTTAATTATTAGTTTAATAATTTCTATCATGCTCAATATGTATCTTTATTTTCAATTAAAGAGATATCATGTAAATGACAATACTTATAAGGCAAAATGGCAAGAAGTAATGGGATTGAATAATCCATTGAATATTATTCTATGGACGATATTAATATCAGGTATTTTGATAGGTTTAATTGCAGCTTTATCGGGACTTATTCAACTAACAGTTGCTTAATTAAACAAGAAAAGGATCTTCCACAACAACTCGAAGATCCTTTTTATATGCCTATAATATCTGATTATGTTAACTAGTTTTGTATAGAGTATTCATCTGATATTTTGGGATCTTGTTCAAGGGTTGATAAAACGGGAGAAAGCCTTTCAGTGATTCATATAAATCAAGTTTCTATCTTGGTTTTGATTCCACAACATCTCCATTTTGATACACATCATAGAATCCGACCGTTCCAGTACCTCCGCCATCAATTAAATCTTGACTTTGTGCTTTCAAAGAATAAAATACTTTTCCATCTGAGTCCTTATGAAGCACACCATCGCTACTAAACACTAGATCATCATTATCTAGGGCTTCCTCTGCATAAGTAATCGCTTTTTCTACTGGAAATATGACTTCTTGGTGTTCATTGAACATAGCAGTCCATGTCTCCACACCAACAATTCCATCAACAGCTAATCCATGCTCGGACTGGAACTGGCGCACTTGTTCATCTGTTTGCGCTCCGAACAGTCCATCCACTTCGGTTTCAAAACCAGAATGGTTTAACGTTACTTGAACGAATTCAACCTCTATACCTGCACTTCCTTGCTGCAAGGTAGGCTGGTGTTCAGGTGCTACATTCAAAATGGGTTCAAGCTCAGGTGGTAACTCTGACATTTGAACCGATTCATTTTCTGAGGATGCGTCTGCGGTTTGAAAGGGAAGTGGCGAGGCCACAAGTGCAATCGCGGATATTGCTACTAACCATTTTTTTTTCATCAAACTCTCCTCCTTGACAAGGTGAGTATAAAGGATATAATTTCCAACGACAATAGACCTTTCTTACTAATTTTGGTATTTTTCCTTATAGACTGGTAATCAAAACACTTATTAAACGCCCTTGTCAACGGTAAGTGTCTGACTGAAACGGAGTGGAAGGAATTTAAGGAGTTGACAGGTTTACTACACCCAAACCCTCTTGGCATTGAACAAACCACGTTTGTTCCTGCCTCCCGGCGAGGGAGCCCCTCAAGGACTGAGGGGTTGGGGAGTTCGATAAAGGGGGTCTGGAGAAATGTTTCCCAGTGGGTTTGGGGAAAGCCCAAGGTTTAGGGGGATTGTTCGGGTACAACATCGATTTGCAGCTGTAACTGGTTAAAAATCGTTCGTCTTTTCGGCAATTCAGGAATCATTTCCAAGAAATTTCGTTCGTGATTTTAATAGTCATTCCTTGGATTTTACTTCGACAATTCGAAAGAGAATCTAGCATTATCAAAACAGAATTTTTCATCAAATTTTTTTATGAATTTTCGAACTTAATTTTAAATCCACTGCAAGCTTACATTGTAGCCAGTATAAATCGGTATAGATTGAAAAATTGACAGCTCATATGCTGTCAATTTTCTCTTTATTCGGTCTGCTTTTGTAGCAATTTTTGATTATGCGTATTTGCCCGCGATGGCTGATTTCGTCTTCAAGGGGTACCGCCACATGCAGAGGTTATAAAACGTATTTACGTGTTCACTATCAGCTGAAAATTAATATCCTAGTTTCAAGGAATCAAATTTCTTAATTGATTCTTCAGCTTTTACATAATTTAAGATCTGGGGAATTTCTAGTTTTTACGTATATTGAAGCGTTTTCGTTCGGGTAGTTTGTTTATGATTTTGAATTTTCTTTTCTCCTACGTTCAATTGATTAAAATGAAAATGACTTATATGACTTAGTACATCTGCTGTTCCGTGGATCCTAAGACGAGGACGGGTATATTTAATAGACTTACTGTAGGAAGTATCTAATGAATGATGCAATTTAATGTACATTTTAACGAACACTTCTTCATCAAAATTCCCTTTAGGATATGGTTTATTTTCATGGTTACTTCCTACCCACCCCATATTTTTAATTCTCAAAACAAAAGGATGTAAATAATGCATAGCGCATACCCACTGTATATATGGTTTTGCTTTATCCTTACATTCATAAGAATGTAAAGGTCGTGTTTTTCTCACTAGCTGAGAAAACCGTTCTACCACCGTATGATTCGCATTACGAACTGCAAATGAATCAACAAAATGAGAGCCAAATCCCCAAACGATTGCTAAAGCTTCTGCAAACTCTTTTGATTGAAAAAAGTCATCAAACCACTCGATATCTTCTTCAGTCAGATTAAATATTCGGGGATTACTTGAAGGAATAAAAGGACGTTCCACAGTTACACCTCATTTTAATAATTTTTAAAAGAATATTTCATCTGCACTCAATAGCGTTACATAGATCGTCCTGTTAACTCGCCAACATACTCGACATCATCAATTCTCCAACCTTTCTCTTTCACATAGATCAAGGACGTTTTGACAATCACCGTTTCTGTGCTGGCCACATTATTAAACTCTGTCGAGAGTTTAAACTCATTAAAAAACTCTGCTTCCGTTTTCGATGACTGATACTCAAAGGGTTTCAGCCCTACCATGGACGATTTTACCGATTCTTCTGAATCCGGAAGTTCTGTCCCTGAAGGATGGGTTGCTTTAAATCCTTGATCGGTCATGAAAGGTTCTATTTTTTTATATCGTTCAGCTGTGGTTTCATAGGTGAAAAACGATTCAAGGAACTCACGGTTTGTATTTACAGCCTCGCTTTGTTGAACAGATGATAACGAATTAATCTGTTCTTCATAATTTCTCTGATTGGCTCTGATTTCCTGCAGCTGAGAGCGCAAGCTGAAGACATACACGACGATGATGGCAGCTGCTACAAATCCGCACATCAACAAGATGTAATTTTTCTTTTGGTTTGGTTCCATGATTTCACCCCCATTACTGAATCCTTCTAAAACCTAAGAATGGATATAGGCCTTTCCATTCTTGAACGGATGAATAAGACGTACCATTGCTGCCATTTGCATTAATAAATTGATCATCTCCCACATACATACCAACGTGAGAGGCACCTGGCTTATAGGTAGAAAAAAAGACTAGATCCCCTGGTTTAATTTGATCTTCAGGAACCGGGACGGTTTTGTCATATTGGGATTGAGCTGTTCCGTACATGTCGACCCCAACTTGTGCAAAGGCGTACTCGAGCAATCCCGAACAATCAAAACCTCCTGCGGCTGGTGTTCTGCCACCCCATACATAAGGCCGGCCAAGAAACTCTTTCATAATCGTATGAACTTCCTCTACATCAAACGATTGGGTACCGTCGCCTACAACCATTACACTGCCATTTCCAGTATCATAATAGCGAAGAACATGTTCAACATAATCCACGTCACCATATCTGTACCAGCCCATTTTAGCAGCCATCATAGAACTAAATTGGGTTGCTACTTCTTTCGAATAGCCCCCACGTTCTAATGCAAATCCAATAAACCCGTTACCGAAGTTGTATGACTGAAAAGCTAAATGAACATCACCTTTAGCTTGTTTCATCACGTCTGCAAAGTATTTCACACCAATTTGAATCGAGTATTCAGGGTCCGTGATAGCCCCGGGTGGAAGTCCGATCGATTCAGACGATTGCATAACGTCTAAATGCCTTCCACCTGATTCTTGTTGAATAAGAGCCATAATTAGCCCCACATACTCGCCAATCCCGTATTCCTCTGCATATTTCCGTATGAGGGGTTCATATCGAAGGACTTCAGCCGACACTTGCACTGTTCCTCCTGCACCTTCGCCTGACATTCCAGATTCAAATTGATTCTCACCACCCAAACTGATAGAAACGAATAAAGCGATTCCGAAAATAGATGTAAGAAGAAGAAGGATACCTGCAATGATCCACGTAAGAGGGTTTTTAAGAACGGCAACGGTTCCAGCAACTTTTGCACCTTTCTTCAACACGCCTTGCATATGATCTCATTTCTGAAAGCCATTCTGACGCAACAACTAGGGATTGCTCATCCAATCAAATGTAATTGCGTCAGAATGCTTTTCTCCAACATCATTTTCGTCGTTTGGATTCCTTTGCTCTTGGTTGCCTGCTTTCTGATCTCTTGACCGTTTCAGTAGAAGGGTTTGCATTTCTTTTTTTGATCTGCTGCTCAGCTTCCCATCGAGTAATGTGTTTATCTGATTCTCTTGAAGCTGCTACCTCTTGGTGACTTTCCATTCTTCCTGACGGCTTGCGATGCTGGGAAGGTTGATGAGTACTTGATCCTGATGTTCGTTGAGTAGAAGGTTTGACCTCTTCGTTTTTTCTACCTTCTGATTGTTTAGTTGAACCAGTTCCGCGCTTCCGAAACAGTACCGTTCGAATGAGTATTTCGAGCAGCCTGACTAGTTACTTTACCATTGTCAGTCCCTTCACCATTTCCACTTTTGTAATCTTCTAGGTTCACAATAGCTGCTCCTGCATCTCGTGAAGCTGATCGAGTGATGTCTGTTCCTGTGGCCAATGCTACAGCTGAGTTTTTTGCGCCTTTTCCATTTGCTTGTTGAAAAATGTCTTAAAGTAATTATTTTTTGGTCAAATTTTGGTCGCACATCAATTGGAAATGAAATTAACCAATTTGACCAAAAAACAAAAAACCCCTGACGCCAATGGCATCAGGGGTTTGAAGGTATTAATATTGAGACATATACTGTTCTCTTTCCCAAGGGTGAACTTGAGTTCTGAACATATCCCATTCAATTTCTTTCGCTTCCATGAAGTGCTCGAACAAATGCTCGCCAAGGGCATTGATGATAACTTCATCCGTTTTTAATAGATCTAATGCTTGAGCAAGTGTAGCAGGAAGATCAACGATTCCGTTCTCTACACGCTCTTCTTTTGTCATTACATAGATGTTGCGGTCAATCGGTTTTGGAGCTGCAAGTTTGTTTTTGATTCCGTCAAGTCCTGCTGCAAGCAATACAGACATTGCTAAGTATGGGTTAGCTGAAGGGTCAACGCTGCGTACCTCTACGCGAGTGCTTAGACCGCGTGAAGCTGGAATACGAATTAACGGGCTTCTGTTTTGTGCTGACCAAGCAACATAGCAAGGTGCTTCGTAGCCAGGAACTAAACGTTTGTATGAGTTAACTGTCGGGTTTGTAACAGCCGTAAAGTTTGGTGCATGCTTAATGATGCCAGCGATGAAATGTTTAGCTGTTTCGCTTAATTCAAGGTCGCTGTTTTTGTCATAAAACGCATTTTCGCCGTTTGTGAATAGTGATAAGTTCATGTGCATTCCAGATCCGTTTACACCAAATAATGGTTTTGGCATGAATGTAGCATGCAGACCATGTTTGCGGGCAATTGTTTTAACAACAAGTTTAAACGTTTGGATATCGTCACAAGCTTTTACTGCACCAGCATATTTGAAGTCAATTTCATGCTGTCCAGGTGCTACCTCATGGTGGGAAGCTTCAATTTCAAAGCCCATTTCTTCAAGCTCAAGCACGATGTCGCGGCGGCAGTTTTCGCCAAGATCCGTTGGTGCTAAATCAAAGTAGCCGCCATGGTCGTTTAGTTCAAGAGTAGGTTCGCCTTTTTCATCAAGTTTGAATAAGAAAAATTCCGGCTCAGGTCCAAGATTGAAATCTGTGAATCCTAAGTCTTCCATTTCTTTCAGCATACGTCTTAAATTGTTACGAGGGTCACCGTCAAATGGAGTTCCATCCGGGCTGTAAATATCACAGATAAAACGTGCTACTTTTCCTTTTTCAGAAGTCCATGGGAAGATAACGAATGTATCGATATCAGGGAAAAGATACATGTCAGACTCCTCAATGCGGACGAAGCCTTCAATTGAAGATCCATCAAACATACATTTGTTGTCTAAAGCTTTTTCAAGCTGACTTACTGGAATCTCAACGTTTTTAATTGTTCCCAGGATATCCGTAAACTGCAGACGGATATATTTTACGTTTTCTTCTTGTACCAATCGTACAATATCTTCTTTCGTATACTTAGCCATTTTGAAAAATCCTCTCCTAACAATACAAAGATATATTTATGATTAATTTAAGTGAAGCTTAGTTCATTAGTGAAAAAATCTAGACATATCCCCCTGTCTGAGTGATGACCTTTGAAAACGCCCTGCCTGCATAAGTTCAGCTTTCAGCAATTTTCGCAATTCAGCATCAGATAGATCCGGTTTTTCCACTTTTTTAGGCTGTTCATCATTAGGCAAATCAATTCGTTCTTCTTTCTTTGAAAAGATTTGCTTAATGCCTGCCATATTGACGCCTTGTTCAATAAGGCTTCTGATTTCAAGCAGTGTGTCTACATCATTAAATGAAAATAATCGTCTGTTTCCTTCTGTTCTAGCAGGGAAAATCAGGCCATTTTCTTCATAATATCGAATTTGTCTGGCAGAAAGTTCTGTCAACTGCATGACAATTCCGATCGGGAATAAGGGCATCGTGCGTCGAATTGTATCACCCATTGTATTCCCTCCTTTTCTTAACTTAGTCTTATTATATCCCATGTCATATAATGTGTCAACAACATGTTAGGAAAAATGACATTAACATTATAAATGAATGAGTCCTTTTTGAAGAAGATGATCTATAGCTGAGCATATGGCAATTTTCACGTGAGAATAGGTTAATCCGCCTTGCACATAGGCTGTAAATGGCGCACGCAGCGGTCCGTCAGCTGACAGTTCAATACTTGCACCCTGTATGAAAGTACCTGCAGCCATTATGACATCATTTTCATACCCCGGCATATAACTTGGATATGGTGTCACGTGAGAGTTAATTGGGGATGCGTATTGAATAGCCTGACAAAAAGCAATCATTAAATCCGCCTGATTAAATTGAACTGATTGTATAAGATCAGTCCGGACAGCATCCCACGAAGGATTTGTATTGAGTCCTGCCATTTCAAGTATCGCAGCAGTAAATACTGCTCCTTTAAGAGCTTGTGCGACTACATGCGGAGCAAGGAAAAAGCCCTGGTACATTTCCTGAAGACTATATAAGGAAGCACCTGCTTCTGCTCCGATGCCCGGTGATGTCATTCTGTATGAGCATGCCTCAATTAAATCCGTTCTTCCCACTAAATAACCGCCTGTCTTGGCAAGTCCTCCTCCGGGATTTTTAATGAGAGAACCCGCCATTAAGTCCGCACCTGCATGGCAGGGTTCCAGCTCCTCAACAAATTCCCCGTAGCAATTATCAACAAAAACGATCAGATCATTCTTAATTGATTTTACAAAATCGATCATTTCTTTTATTTCAGCAATTGTGTAGGATGGCCTTGTTGCATAACCTTTAGAACGCTGAATGCCGATCATTTTTGTCTTATCCGTGATTGCCGCTCTGACAGCTTCAAAATCAACGCTTCCATCTTCTTTTAAATCCACTGCCTTATAACCGATTTTAAATTCACTGAGCGAACCGACTCCGCTCCCCCGAATTCCGACAATCTCTTCAAGCGTATCGTATGGCTTTCCGGTTATGTAAAGGAGCTCGTCAAAAGGGCGGAGGACTCCAAACAAAGCAATGGAGATTGCATGCGTGCCTGAAATGATCTGAGGACGCACAAGCCCCGCCTCGCCTCCAAAGACATCTGCGTAAATTTTCTCCAGCGTATCCCGCCCATGGTCATCATACCCGTAACCTGTTGAAGGAATAAAATGCGAATCGCTTACTTTGTGATCTCTGTAGCTTTTCAGCACACGGTACTGATTTAGTTCCATTCTTTCGTCGATCTTTTTATGAATCTGTCCTATTTTTTCTTCTACCTGATTAGATAGCTGTGATATTTTCTCACCAAATTTTAGTTGTTTAAACATTGCTGCTGCCCTTTCTGTTGTACATCTGTATATGCCCGGCAATTGAGTGTGCGGGCAAATAGTGTCCTTGTATTTCGTATTCATTTGTTTCTTCATTAAATCCAAAATGTCCGACCATCGTTTCAGTCTTAATAAGGGATAGGAGTCTGCCTTCACTCGAAGGGACTTCAATGCTGAATGGCTCCATTTGCTCGACTGAAACAGATTGGATCTTCTGTTTAAGTAGACCGATGTCACTCTCGCTGAATGCACTGATCAAAACATGCTCAGCTTTTGGCGATGGAACGAACTCAATTGACTGCTTATCTTTTTTGTTGTATACAGTCAGGACCGGGATGGCAGTAACCTTCAATTCATCAAGAAGCTTGTATACTGTTTTTTCATGATTTTGATAGTCATCATTTGAACTGTCAACAACATGAAGAATGAGGTCTGCTTCTTTTACTTCTTCTAATGTAGATCGGAATGCTGCAACTAATGTAGTCGGCAAATCCTGAATAAATCCAACCGTATCTGTAAGCAGGGCTTGATACCCCGAAGTCAGTGTCATTTTTCTGGTCATAGGATCTAATGTAGCAAAAAGCAAATCCTCTTCAAATGTGCCTGCATCTGTAATTCTGTTAAAAAGAGTGGATTTGCCTGCATTGGTATAGCCAACGAGGGCAATTTGGAATGCCTGATTTTTCTTCCGTCTCTCGCGGTACCGATTACGGTGGCTGACAATGGCAGAAAGCTGAAGTTTAATTTCATGTATTCTGCTTCGAATGTGCCTTCTGTCGGTTTCTAGCTGAGTTTCACCCGGCCCTCTTGTTCCAATACCGCCTCCTTGACGGGAAAGGTTTATGCCTTGTCCGCTAAGTCTCGGCAATAAGTATTGAAGCTGCGCAAGCTCAACTTGAAGTTTACCTTCTCTTGACTTTGCACGAGTCGCAAAAATATCAAGTATTAATTGCGTCCGGTCTATTATCTTTATATCAAGTGCAGCCGTCAGATTACGCTGCTGGCTTGGGGAAAGCTCATCGTTAAATATTATTAAGTCCGGTTCAAGTTCTTCTGAAAGAGCAATCAGCTCCTCCACTTTGCCTTTTCCTATGTATGTAGCTGGATGAATTCTTTCTCTTTTTTGAGACAGCTGGATCAGAACTTCACCGTTTGCCGTTTTCGTTAATGAAGCGAGCTCACTCATTGTATATTGAAAGGCCTCGTCATCTAATTTAGGCAGCTGACAGCCAACCAGAATGACTTTTTCGATTCCAGAATATATGTTCTCTTTCAAACGTGTATCATCCTTTTCAGCAATAATTTTGCACTATCATCATAACAAAAAAAACAGGAATTCACTAATTGTTTCCTATATACAGCGTTATATGAAAGAAAATGGTTGCATTTCTCCATGACGCCATATAAAATCAAAAACGGTTACAACTAGAAAGCGCATAAGCAAAGGGGATACAAGTATGACTTGGGAAGTTTTAAGCATCATTGGAACAATTGCGTTTGCTGTCAGCGGTGCAATTGTTGCGATGGAAGAAGAATATGATATTTTAGGCGTATATATATTAGGGATCGTTACCGCTTTTGGGGGCGGTGCGATCAGAAATCTGCTGATCGGCGTGCCAGTATCCGCCCTCTGGGAACAGGGTATGCTCTTTCAAATAGCTTTGATTGCAATGACGACCGTTTTCTTATTTCCGAATAACTTGCTTAAACACTGGCAAAAATGGGGAAACCTGACGGATGCAATCGGGTTATCCGCATTTGCCATACAAGGGGCCTTATATGCCACAGAAATGAATCATCCTATAAGTGCAGTTGTCGTAGCAGCAGTCTTAACTGGAAGCGGCGGGGGAATCATCCGTGATCTTTTAGCAGGACGCAAACCGCTTGTCTTAAAATCTGAAATTTATGCAGTATGGGCTGTCCTTGCGGGTCTCGTCATAGGTTTTAACCTTGCCGAGTCTGCCATTCAACTATATACACTCTTTGTATTGCTGGTAGCATGCAGGGTGCTCTCATATACGAATAAATGGCGACTGCCGAACAAATCTATTCATCATTAATAAAGCCGCACACAGCGGCTTTATTCTTTTATGATGAGATCCTGGCTTTTAATTGTCATCAGGTCATCACGCTGATATTGATCTGATGTAAGAAGTCTCATAGCTTGAGATCTGATCGATTTTTCAATGACATTTCGAACATATCTTCCATTTGAAAATTTTGCAGGAGCCATATTTGTTTTAATCATATTTAAATGATCACGAAGCTTCCACTCGGCTTCTTTGCTGAATGTGTATTCCCGTTCAATCATCATTCTTTTCGATATCTCCATCAGCTGTTCTACGGAATAGTCAGGAAAATCCACGACCAGCGGAAATCTTGAATGAAGACCAGGGTTTAGGGTGAGGAAATGATCCATTTCTTTTGAATAGCCCGCTAAGATTAAAACAAATTCATGCTGCTTATCCTCCATATGCTTAACAAGCGTATCAATCGCTTCCTTGCCGAAATCCTTTTCTCCACCGCGTGCAAGTGAATATGCTTCATCTATAAAAAGAATCCCGCCAAGTGATTTTTTAATCAGATCTCTTGTTTTTTGTGCTGTATGTCCAATGTATTCTCCGACTAAATCTGCCCTTTCAGCTTCAATCAAGTGTCCTTTTGAGAGCACATTCATTTGAAAAAACAATTTGCCGATCAGTCTGGCAACTGTCGTTTTTCCTGTTCCTGGATTTCCTTTGAACATCATATGAAGAGATTGCTTTCCAGCTTTAAGACCTTGTTCCTCACGCTTTTTATTGATATAAATCCATGCATAAATTTCTTTTAGCATCCGTTTCATTTCTTCCATGCCTACAAGAGTGTTTAATTCAGCTTCCATTTCATTAAGAATGACATGCTGAGGCTGTGTTTTCGGAATTTTTATTTCATAGGATGTTGATTCGCTGATTTTCTCATGATACGTCTTTTTTTGTCCATTTAAAATCACATTAATTTGACCATTGTTTTTAAATGTGACTGCTTGATCCAAAGATGTTCACCTCACATTCTTTTACTACTATACGTTGCAGCGGGCAAAATCGTGACAAATGCCTATATAAAAATATGAAAATTATTTTAACTGTTAAAAAAACTGTTGATAAATGCGATGTTTTGTAGTACTATGCGCTTTCCCGAGAAATATTTTCTCTTATTTCCTTATGAAACAAGGGGGAATAACTATCAAAATCAAAATAAAAGCAGCCTCCATTTTGCTGAAGGCTGCTTTCATATTTCTATTCTAATTCAAGTGTTACATTTTTCTGCGGTGCAAAAGTTGAGATCGCATGCTTATAGATAAGCTGCTGCTTTCCTTCTGTTTCTAAAAGAACCGTAAAGTTATCAAATCCTTTGACAAGCCCTCTTAATTGAAAGCCATTTAGTAAGAATACTGTTACAAAGGTACTGTCTCTACGGATGGAATTTAAAACTTGGTCTTGAATATTTACTGTTGTTCTCATGTTTCGTCCTCCTCTTTTCTCTATGTGTTATGTATTCGCGCTTAAGTTAAGCTTTCCTGCTATATATGTAAAAATTTCATTGAATCTCAAATCCATATCAAATGGCTTGCTCATATCATACCATTGCACATCCATTTTGTTGCGGAACCAAGTAAGCTGACGCTTAGCATATCTCCGGGAATTTTGTTTAAGCTGCTCTTTTGCGTCTTCAAGGGAAACAGCGCCGTCAAAATATGCGTATAATTCTTTATAGCCTATTGCCTGTATGGATTGACAATCTCTCAGCCCCATGTGATAAAGCCCTTTCACTTCTTGAATCAGGCCCTGATCCATCATCAGGTCTACTCTTAAATTAATTCTCTCATAGAGCTGTTCTCTCTCCATTGTAAGTCCTATAATGACAACATCATACAGCAGAACCTTTTCTTGCTCTGCGAGAAAATCGGTCATTGTTTTTCCCGTACAATGAAAAATTTCAAGTGCTCTGATGACACGCCTGACATTATTAGGGTGAATTCTCTCAGCAGAAACAGGATCGATCAAAGCAAGCTTTCTATGAATCGTTTCATTTCCCGCTGAACAGGCCTCAGATTCAAGCTGTTTCCTAAAATCCGGATCAGAAGCAGCATCGGTGAATTGATAATCATAAATAACAGATTGTATATATAATCCCGTGCCGCCAACGATGATAGGGAGTTTTTTCTTTGCATGAATTTCCGTAATTAATGGTCGTGCAATCTCCTGAAATTCAGCTGAAGAAAATTCTTCTTCAGGATTTTTTATATCAATGAGATGGTGGACAATTCCATCCATTTCATCAGGCTTTACTTTTGCAGTGCCTATATCCATCCCGCGGTAAACCTGCATACTGTCTCCGCTGATAATTTCTCCGTTTAGCTTCTTTGCGAGCTGAATGCTCAAATTCGTTTTGCCAACAGCTGTCGGTCCTATAATTACGACCAGCTTCTCTTTCTTCAACTTGCAACCACTCTTTCATTCCTAATAGTCCGCTATTCAACATCTTATCACTTTAAATCAGTGAATACCAGTTTATTATTTCCAGTTTTCGGTTCAGACAAACGGCTGTGTATCAATAACCGATAGGTCCGCCCGTTCGGCCGCTAAATAAATGGTGATGAACATGCTTTTGCTGTGGAGAATAAACCACTCCTCCAAACTCCGGAGGCTCTGCTTCTGTATAGTTACGGTAAGATTTCCCGAAGAATAAGTGATAGTGAGACCCATCAAGCATTGGTATAGCAGGTCCTGTTTGAACGTAAAACCTGTGATAATGCTGATTTTTAAACGTTGTTAACCCTTCAACATAATGAAAATGACCATCATATGAATTCCCGTTCAGAGGTTTAGAAAACCCGAGTAAATAATGATAGTGATTTTCCTTCTCTTCAGTGACTCCCTGAAAAAAATGAGCATGCGGAACTTGAAGCTGCTCCCGGTAACAGTCCATTTAGAAAACACTCCTTTTCTCATTCTCCTTCAGCCTATGAAAAGATAAGGAATTAGGCGCATGAATCAGGAAAAGATTTCATCTGTCTAGGACAGAAAGGTTCTTTTTTTTTCAGTTTTATTCAGCTGTGTGGGGGAATTCAATAAGTAAATGATTTTTAGGAGGGCCTTTTTCATGTTTCAGTTAGAAGATATGATTACATTTTTTTTGGCTTTCTTTTTCGTGCTGCCGATCGTAGCATTTATTCATCAGCTGGGGCACTTTGTTTTCGTGTGGATGTTTGGAGGCAAAGCTGTATTTATTTTGGGCAGAGGAAAACTGTTGTTCAGAATAGGAAAACTTGAAGTAAAGCAATACTACTTCTTAGATTCATTTTGCCAATATGAAAATTTGAAGTGGGATAATCGCTACACACACGCATTTGTATATGCCGGCGGCTCTCTGTTTAATCTTTCAGCGATTTTGATCGTTAATACAATGATCCACATCGGTATTCTTGAACCTCATATTTTTTTCTATCAGTTTGTTTATTTTTCCGTTTACTTTGTTTTCTTTTCTTTGCTTCCTTTTAAATATTCAGAAACTCACTCATCTGACGGGCGATCTATATATGATGTGATTAGATATGGCAAAAGCTGCAGTCAGCTTGATTAGAAATAGATAAAAAGGAAAGCAGCCGGCTTTCCTTTATTACATGATACGCTTAAACCCTTTTCCATTTCATACGTCGAATTATTTTAACTTACCCGTTAGCTTAACAACTAAACTTACTTTTTATTCTCTTTTTCAAAAAAGAACCCTGTCCCATCTTCTTGTGGTACAAACCCTTCTTCAGCTGACATATTTTCTACCATTTCTTGTTCCTCTCTTGTAATAACTGTGCTAAGGTCCCCTTCTTTAGTTAACATATTTTCTCTAATTTCTTGTTCCTCTCTTTTTACAACTCTGTCTTGATCTCCGCTATTAGTGTCTGTTTGTTCCTCTTCTATATTTGGTTGTTCATTTCGTGCAAATACCTCTGTACTTTGCAAGCCTTTCGCAACACCAATCGATAATGCTAAAACTCCTGTAAAACCAAGAGTTAAAACTAATTTTCTTTTCACAAATAAACCTCCTAATAATTTTTAACTAAACAAGCTTGTACCATTATACATATTTTACCACAAGTAAAATGATACTTTCATTGCCTTCTTCAACTAACTTTCTCGTTAGCTCAATAAAAAAAAGCTGCCTTCACGACAGCCTGGATCTTCAACTCTTGCACCCTTTGGAATAACTATTTATGATAACCATTGAGTTATTTATTCTTGAGTTTGAAAAGCTAACTTTAAACCTAAACCAATATAGACTAAACCTACGACTTTCCCCATCCAATTTGAACTCTGGTTCGTTTTAGCTAAAAACTTTCCACCTATTATACTCGTTAGGAATGCTATGAAAGTGGTATAAATTATGCTCATCAGTACAAATGTTAACCCAAGCATTAAAAGCTGAATTGTTACTGGATAGCCATCGCTACGGACAAACTGTGGTAAGAAAGCTAAGAAAAAAAGTGCAGTCTTTGGGTTTAGTAATTCAATCAACAGAGCCTGACGAAAAGGAAAGTTAGGATTCACTTTATCTACAGTAGGTTTCGCAGCCTTTTTGGTTTTATTAATCAAAGCACTAATTCCTAAATAAACTAAGTATGCTGCACCTATATATTTAACTACTTCAAAAGCAAAGGCAGAAGTCATTAAAATAGCAGAAAGCCCAAGAACCGCCGCAAAAGTATGGATTAAATCACCAAAAGCAATACCTAAACCTGTTACAATTCCATTTTTCTTCCCACCTTTAATAGTATGAGAGATTGTTACAATAACAGCAGGACCTGGGATTAAAAATAACATTAGAACTACTAAAATATAAGTCATCATTCTTCATCATTCCTTTCCTAAATAATACAAAGGGTGTTACAACCGAAAAAAATTTTTTATACCATTTTAAGCATTTTATCACAGTAAATTATATTGTTTATTCAAGTAAACTGCTTCGTAAGTTAAATAATAAAGAGCTGCCATAGCAACTCGAATGATTTTCGGCTCACTCACCCGTTTGCTTAAGAAGAAAGTCTTGCCAGGTAATACATTTACATTAATTTCGATACTTAATCATAATATGGAGATGGAGGTTCCAATTTTCTATAAAAAGGAGATGTTTTTTTGCAGCCTTACTATTTTTATCGAGTTAACAACTGGGGACATATTTTAAATTTGTTACACCAAAGTTTATATGCCGAAGAAATGGTATGTGCTATGAGCTCTGAACTTTTCCATATACCAAAAACCAAAAATTTAAAAGGGAATCGCGAGATGCATAATCATCTAGTGCCTGCTTCCTATCATCGCGTTACAGCAGTAGGTTCATCACAGAGACTAGTAAATGGTGAGCAACAGCAATCCATTGTAGAAACACTGGTGGCTTGTATAAAAAATGCTGAAAATCAAGATAAAAATGTACGTGAAGGATTAATAACGATGGAGGAAAATGCAAGTCCTGAGTTTAAAACCTTTATTAAAGTGATTATCAAGTGGCAAGAACAAGCAGAATCCTATTTAAATCAAGCAAAAGAATCTTTGCAAACTATGGGAGTTTCGGTTCCTGCTGAAAGTGAACAGCAGAGTGGAGATTACAATTATTAATATATTATCAGGTTAGTTCTAGCAACCAACCTCTATTTGTATGGAAGGATCGCTTTGGTGCAGATATCTGCAATTGTATTGGTTGCAGTTGGGTATTCGTTATTTAAAGCGTTAAGAAAGAAAGAAAAAACTACCAAGTAATAACTTTACTCCTTTGATAATATAACTGATGGGAAATCAGAAAAGGATTAGAGCTTTTCATAAAATTGCTTCTTGAATGCAGCTTTGAAATAAAATTTGATTAAATTAACGTTTTTATCCTACAAATATGAAAAGCATGTTTTGAAAAAAGATTGATCAAAACATGCTCTTATTTAATGTAATCGACTAGCTTCTTCATAAAAAGTAATTTCATTGACAAGTATTCAGTGAAAAAGTAATTGATATTTATAGAACCGAAAATTCTTATTTGTTACTATTTAATAATAAATGCGATAATGCCCAAGATAATGCAGATAATCCCTCCTAAAAGCTGCCCTATTCCTGAAGCTTCACCCTGTAATAGCAAACTAACGATGTTATTTTTCTTCTTATTTTCACTAAAGTCTGTTCGCATACGATAAATGCCCCAGCAAGTTAGAATTCCACCAAAAATAAATAATATAAAAATCATTTTCTATCCTCCGTTGTTTATTTAATATGTGCATCTTAATGTAATGTATTATTTGTCATCCTCATCAAAAATAAAAGTTTCTTCAATTGATAACTTGAAAACTGAAGCTATTTTATATGCAAGTAGAACAGATGGATTATATTTTTGTTTTTCTAATGAGATGATTGTTCTTGAAGATACACTTACTTTATCAGCTAATTCTTGTTGTGTTATATCATGTTTCATTCGCAATTCTTTCACTCTATTTTTCATATATCCTCCTAATTAAAGGACATGATTATAATATTTTCTAGATACCATTTCACTAATTATTAATGATACTAAAACAACAAATAATGCAGCATTTGTTGAAATGACCACAAAATTGGATAGAAACATTATAATTAAGATTTCAAATACCAGAATATTCAAGGAAAAATGGGCAACTTTTCCATCAATTATAATGTCTCTTTCGTCATATTCCTTTGATAATTCCTTTTCTAATAATGTGTTATTTCGAGATTTTATGTAAGAGATTATTGAATATAACAAAATTATTCCACCTAAAAATAACAGGGTATAGCCAAAATTAAATCCTGCTGATTTATCGAGAATTATCTTGATGATCCCCAATATAATTAACAAACTTGAGAATAAAAAGCGCTGTGTGAATCTATTTTTCAAATATACCTCTCCTAACCAACTTCCTTTTCTAAAGTGAAGTTTACTTCACATGAAGTTAACTTCATATTAATGTTCTTTTAAAAAAATGTCAATAAATAAATATTGTAAACCAAAATTAAGTAACGGCTTCATGAAAAATACAGATAAGCATACACAAACGTTATATTTCATTATTTAAAGGGGGCTTTAGCATTCGTTAGAAATCCTCAGCTTACCGAGGGAGTTGAAGAAGTTATAAATTGAATAGTTTAAAGTTAAAAAGAATTCCTGATTACAAAGGAATTCTTTTTATCATTTCCTAATATATATCAATAAGAAAATATTTAAAACCGATAATAATTTATTGTAAAACAATAAATTATGTATTAAAATCAAAATCATATTAAATTAAGTGAGGTGCTTTTTATGAAACAAGTGTCAACGCTCTTTTTAAAGATAGCTGTTATTCTTATTGGAATGCCGATTCTTGCTTTGTGCATCTTTTTGGTGCCTGAGATAGCGAAGTATGCAGCAGAATTGTTTCCAAATATTGCTTATATGAAATATCTCGTTTTAATCTATTTGTATGTAACGGCGATACCTTTTTACTTTGCTCTATATCAAGCTTTTAAACTTTTAAGCTATATTGACAAGAACAACGCTTTCTCGGAATTATCTGTAAGAGCATTAAAAAATATAAAATACTGTGCAATCACAATCAGTATCTTGTTTGTAATAGGCATGCCACTCTTTTATCTTATGGCGGAGATAGATGACGCCCCAGGTATCATATTAATCGGATTGGTCGTTATTTTTGCTTCGATGGTGATTGCAGTCTTTGCTGCTGTTCTTCAAAGGCTTTTACAAGAAGCCATCGATATTAAATCAGAAAATGACTTAATAGTCTGAGGTGAATAACATGGCAATTATAATCAATATTGATGTGATGTTGGCTAAAAGGAAAATGAGCGTAACAGAACTTTCGGAGAGGGTTGGAATAACAATGGCTAACCTTTCTATATTGAAAAATGGAAAGGCAAAAGCGATTCGATTATCAACATTAGAGGCGATTTGTAAGGCTTTAGAATGTCAGCCTGGAGATATTTTAGAATATCAAAGTGACGAAGACACTCAAGGATAATATACAACAAATTTATTCAACTACCGTGAAATTAAACTTCTGTAACTCCGAAAAACGACAATACCAAAGAAGACCCATCTCATGCGTTAATAAAATGAAGAGAGCCGCAATTCATTGATCTATGGATTGGTTGACTGGATCAAGAACCAGTATGGACAGTTACATATTTTCATTCTCTGTGGTGCAGCGACGATATTTCTGCTGCATGGATGGCTAACGGGTGCTTTCCTATAATAACGATCTTCAGCAATCCGGCGCGATTGCGGTATAACTTAAGAATTGAACCAAATATACGTAGGCGTCGTAATCCCCACCTGTAAACCAGATGGGGATTTGGTTATTATTTACACAAATTAAAGTCCCCTGATTACGGGAGGCGTATGCCCACTGTTCCATTTCTTTATTTTTCTTTCCTTACAAGTATTGACAGCGATCAAGGTTCTCAGTATACTTCCTATGCATTTTTAGGCCTTGGTAAAAGAAAACGGCATTATCACAAGCATGTCTCGGAAAGGTAACTGCTTTGATAACGCCATAATTGAATCCTTCCACTCCACCATAAAGTCGGAAGCATTTTACTTTCAACAAAAAGAGCATCTTACAAATCCTTTTGTAGTAGAAGAAGTAAATAATTTCATCTATCATTACAATAAAATACGACTTCAGGCAAAATTAAACTACCTGTCTCCAATATTTTAGATTCTGTAATTTTACTATTATTGGTCACCGTTTCAAGTCACTCCCTTCAAGTCTATAATTAAGTAATAATTCTAATTTGTATTTTTAACCTGATTTTTCCTGGGAGGTTTTTGACAAAGAATACATGAATTGTTTTGAAAAATGGTAAGTTGGGTACGGATAATAAACTTTTGCAATCGCAAAATTTTCACAATAAGAACACTTAATTTGATACCATGCTTTGCTAACATGGGGAGCATCTAAAAATGACAGTGCTTGTTTCATATGTGTGTTACATACCCACATAATTTCACCCCTTCATCCCATCTTTTTAAACTATTAACTTGATCGTTCTTCCAACCAATTACCAATCGTTGGATACGTTATTTTTGAAGCTTTACTTCCAAAAGCAATGGACGTGTGACTATCTGGTAATTTTAAATACTGTTTGTCTTTACTGGATATGCGATTCATTAATGCTTCTACTTGATGGGGTGGAGCAATGTTGTCCATTACACCCGATAAGTTGAGTACATTAACAGTGATTGCCTCAAGTTTGACCTGACGTCCGCGAATAACGAGATCCCCTTGGCTGATCGCTTGAGTTGGAAATTCCTTCGTTACTTGATCATTCAACAGATTACTATACTAAGAATAATAATTTTTCCACATATCATAAAAGTTTTTTACCATCTTTTTTCTTCCTATTTTTTGGAACACATCCTACAATGGAATATTCCCATGTTTTTTTTTCGGTCTTACTTCTTTTTTTGTTCTAAGCATCTCTAAAGACTGTTTCAGAACTTTTCTTGTATCTCTTGGGTCGATCACGTCATCTACCATTCCATGAGAAGCCGCAACATATGGATTCGCAAACATATTTCGATATTCTTCAATTTTTTCAGAGCGAGTGGCTGCTGGATCACTGCTTTTCATAATTTCGTTCGCGAAAATAATATTGGCTGCTCCTTCCGGACCCATTACGGCAATTTCTGCATTTGGCCATGAATAAACTATGTCTGCACCGATGGCTTTTGAATTCATTGCCACATAGGCTCCGCCAAATGCTTTTCGCAGAATAACCGTTATTTTTGGAACAGTAGCTTCTGAATAGGCATACAGAATTTTTGCTCCGTGTCGAATGATTCCTCCGTGCTCCTGATTGACGCCAGGGAAAAACCCAGTAACATCTTCAAACGTAATGATGGGTATATTGAACGAATCACAGAATCGAATGAATCTTGAAGTTTTATCCGAAGCATTAATATCAAGTCCTCCTGCCATTACTTTTGGCTGATTGGCAATAACTCCTACACTATTCCCATCAATTCTTCCAAAACCAACCACGATATTTTTCGCATAGTCCTTTTGAACTTCCATAAAATCCCCTTGATCTAATACTTGTTCTAATACCTTGCGAATATCATATACCTTCGTTGCATTGAGAGGTACTAGGTCCAGCAAATCTTCCCGCCAATCATCCTCTTTCATGCATTCCAAAGACTGAGGATTTTCCGTATTGTTTTGAGGCAGAAAGGAAATTAAATTTCTTACTTCCTCTAAGACCTCTGCTTCGGAATTACCAATAAAATGCGCACAACCACTGATAGAGGAATGAACCTTTGCACCTCCAAGATTCTCTGCAGATATTTTCTCGCCAGTTACCGTTTCAATGACCTTTGGTCCTGTTATAAACATTTGACTGGATTTTTCTACCATAAATACAAAATCAGTGATGGCTGGAGAATACACTGCCCCACCTGCACAAGGACCCATAATGACAGAAATTTGTGGGATTACCCCTGAATAAATGGCATTCCGGTAAAAGATCTGACCGTATCCGTCTAAGGAAACGACTCCTTCTTGAATCCTAGCACCGCCAGAATCATTTAACCCAATAATCGGCGCCCCATTTTTGGCTGCCAAGTCCATAATTTTGCAAATTTTTAATGCATGCATTTCTCCTAAAGCGCCTCCAAAAACGGTAAAGTCCTGAGCAAATACGTAGATCAGGCGCCCCTTGATTTTTCCATATCCGGTTACTACACCTTCTCCCGGGCTTTCTAATTTTTCCATACCAAAATTGGTTGCACGATGCTTTATGAATGGGTTTAATTCCACAAAGGAATCTTCATCCAGCAATAATTCAAGCCGTTCCCTTGCAGTCAGTTTCCCGCGTTTATGCTGTTTATCAATTCGGTCATTACCACCCCCAAGCTCGATCTTTACTTTCCGATCCCATAAATCATAAATCTTCTCATAAACTGTGTTCATTGGTTATCTCAACTTCCTTTTTGTTTGTATTTGAAGCTGGCTAACATATCTGATATTTTTGATGGTGTTTCGCTCCTACGAAGTGTTAGGCAGTCGGTTTTACTAAAAAGAGAGGTTGTCCGTATTCAACCAGTTGACCATTTTCAACCAAAACTTCTACAATTTCTCCATCCATTTCCGCTTCAATTTCATTAAATAATTTCATGGCTTCAACGATACAGACAACTGTTGACTTTTCAACCTTATCACCAATTTTTACATATGGAGCCTCATCGACTGCCGGTGCCTTGTAAAACGTCCCAACCATAGGGGAAACAATTTTTAATAGGTTTTCAGTTCTCAGATATTTTGGTGTTATTTCTTGTTTCTCAGTATTTTCCTTCGTCGCTGCCGTTTGAATAGACGCTTCTGAAATTTCATTCGACTTGGTTGCTGCTACAAGAACAGGTGCATCCAAAACAGCAGGAATAGCTGGATTAATAGATTTATTTTCTTGTATAACAGAAGGATTTATCATTGAACTTCTTCTAACGGAAATTCGAGTATCTCCCATTTCAAGTTCAAAGCAGTCTAAAGTCGATCCATCAATTAGTTTAATGATTTCTCTTATTTCCTGAATTTTAAACATCTCTATCTCTCCTTAATCATTGTTAACTTGATGAATTACACTTCTAACAGTAATGGATTCGTTTCAATAAATTTTGTGTTAAACTGTCCTTTTAAAAAACTCTCTTGTTCGAAAAGTTTTTGATGGAATGGAATAGTTGTTTTGATTCCACTAATAACAAATTCATCAAGTGCCCTCTTCATGCGCACGATCGCCTCTTCACGATTTTTTCCCCAAACGATCACTTTTGCTGCCATCGAATCATAATAAGGAGAAATCTCGCATCCAGGATAGAGAGCGCTATCTACTCGTACACCGTAGCCCCCAGGAGGAAGATACATTTCAACTCTCCCTGGAGAAGGCATAAAATTCTTTGCCGCGTTTTCTGCATTGATACGGCATTCAATTGCCCAGCCATTTATTTTAATATCTTCCTGTCTATAAGAGAGAGGGTAGCCTGCTGCCACCGAAATTTGCTCCTTGATTAAGTCAATGCCAGTAATCATTTCTGTAACAGGGTGTTCTACCTGAATTCGGGTATTCATTTCCATGAAATAGAAATGACCGTTTTTATCTAATAAAAACTCAACAGTCCCCGCTCCATGATAGTTAACAGCCTTTGCAGCGGCGATTGCTGCTGCACCCATCTGTTTACGAATATCTTCCTCAAGGGCTGGTGACGGTGCTTCTTCTACCAGCTTTTGATGGCGTCTTTGAATGGAACAGTCTCTTTCCCCTAAATAAATGACATTACCGAGCATATCCCCAATAATTTGAATTTCCACATGGCGTGGTTCCTCAATGTATTTCTCGAGATAAACACCGGCGTTTCCAAATGCGGTTTCTGCTTCTTTTTGGGCTTGACGGATGGCTTTGCGTAATTCCTCTTCATCCTCTGCTACTCTCATTCCCTTACCGCCGCCTCCAGCTGTTGCCTTAACAATGACGGGGAATCCAATTTCCTTCGCTATCGTAACAGCTTCTTCAAGATCTTCAATTAGACCATCTGTTCCAGGAACGGTAGGTACTCCTACACTTTTCATGGTATCTCTCGCGACCGCTTTATCCCCCATTTTATTAATGGCTTCTGCTTCTGGCCCAATAAATGAAATGTCATAATCCGAGCAAATTTCAGCAAAAGTACCGTTTTCTGCCAGAAAACCATAACCAGGGTGGATCGATTCCGCATTCGTAATTTGAGCAACGCTAATTATATTCTCAATATTTAAATAGCTTTGTGGCGATGCCGGGGGTCCAATACAATATGCTTCGTCCGCCATTTGCACATGCAGGGCTTCTCGGTCTGCTTCAGAATAAACGGCAACCGTGGATATCCCCATTTCCTTGCACGCCCTAATTACACGAACAGCAATTTCTCCTCGATTAGCAATAAGAACCTTTTTAAACATGTACAAGTTCCTTTCAAATAGTAATTTTTTTATAGAAGGATTGCCCATATTCGATAATGAGTCTGCTCCCTCAAGAATTTCATCAATTGATACATTCATACAGATTGTTAATCAGAAAAAATTTCCTTTACAAGAGTAATGCCCTGTTTACTTATCAAAATGATTTTAAGAGTTTACTAGTACTTTATTGAATTCTTCCGCTAGTAGAGGAACCACCTCAAACAAATCACCCACAATACCGTAGTCGGCTATTTGAAAGATTGGGGCTTCCGGATCTTTGTTAATCGCCACGATAACTTTTGAGTTAGACATCCCGGCTAAATGTTGAATGGCACCTGAAATTCCACAGGCAATATACAAATCAGGAGTTACGACCTTTCCCGTCTGTCCGATTTGCAGTGAATAATCACAGTAATCAGCATCACATGCACCACGGGAAGCACCGACCGCTCCCCCCAGGACATCCGCCAATTGCTGAAGCGGCTTGAAACCTTCAGGGGATTTAACCCCTCGTCCTCCAGAGATGACAACTTTAGCTTCTGATAAATCTACACCGCTAGTTGTTTTTCGTACTACTTCTTTTACAACCGTCCGTAATTCTTTGATTTCAGCATAAAAATGGATAATCTCAATTGTTCCGCTGATTTCTGCAGCCGGGATGTTATTCGGACGAACAGTTGCGAATGGGATGCCAGATATTACTTTCTTTTTCTCAAACGCTTTTCCAGAAAAAATAGGACGTGTAAAGATAACGTCACAATCTTCTACCTGAACATCAATGACGTCAGATACAAGTCCCAGCCCCAAACGCGCTGCAATGCGTGGTGCAAGATCTTTCCCAATTGCCGTATGTGGCATTAAAATAGCATCTGGTTCCACTTCATCAATTACCTGTCTCAAGCTTTTAGAATATGCGTCCGTTGTATACACATCGAGTTCTTGGTTTTCCACCGTATATACTTTATTTGCTCCATATTTCCCTAAAACATTTGCATAATGAACCGCATTACTGCCGAAAGCCACAGCTATTATTTCTCCACCTTCCGAAATGCGCTGCGCTGCTGTCAGGGACTCCAGCGAAACACCTCTTAGGTTCCCGGCTTTAGCTTCTGTCACTACAAGTACTTTTCTCATGTTAGTTCGTCCCCCTTTGTGTTAAATTACCTTCGCAATACCGCGAAGAAGTACAGCAAGTTCAGAAACTTGAGCTTTGATTTCTCCTTCCAGCATTCGGACTGCACCTTTTTCCGGCGGAAAAAATGTCTTGGTAGTTATTGTCTTTACTTCAAGAATGTCATGGATATTTAAATCATCAATCTCTAGCTTCTCAATTGCCTTTTTCTTCGCTTTCATGATGCCGGGCAAGGAAGGATAACGCGGTTCATTTAGTCCCTGTTGGGCTGTAACCAATACTGGGAGAGATACCAAGACAACCTCTATATCTCCTTCAACGTTACGCTCTATCACCGCTTCGTTTCCATCAATCTCCAGCCTTGTAATCGACGTCACTTGTGGAATATTGAGTTCATCTGCAAGGCGTGGTCCAATTTGGCCACTGCCATGATCAACTGCCACATTACCGGCTAATATGATGTCAAATTCCCGATTTTTAATAACGGCCTCAAGAATTTTGACTGTACAGTATTCATCAAGATTTAAATCTTCGCTATTAACAATAATCGCTTTATCCGCACCCATCGCAAGTGCCGTACGCAACGCATTTTCTGCACGTGTCGGTCCTACAGTGATAACCGTTATTTCACCACCATGTTCTTCACGCAATTGAATCGCTGCTTCAATCGCATATTCATCGTAAGGATTGATAATGAAGCTTACCCCTTCTTCACTTACGGTGCCGATTTTGAGGACAATTTTCTCTTCCTGATCGATCGTTTGTTTCATCAAAACTAATATGTTCATTTTTTTGTATCCCCTTATGTAAGTTTGGAGAATAAGATTGCTCTACAAATCCCTTGATTGTAATTGAGCTTCAAAAATCCCTGAAACTTTTACATCGCCTTCACAGTTTTTCGCCAGTACTTCAGCCAACACGAGGTTGTCAGCTTTTTTCTCTATCACTCTGCCAACAATTTCGATAGATTCTCCGGGATACGTCATTTTACTAAAACGTACTTGTATTCTCTTAATGTTTTTTCGTGATTTCCATGATGTAACTCCTTGGGATAACATCCTCATGATTAACATTCCGTGAGCGATAATACCCTGTGCCAGCTTGCTCCCCAACCTCTTCAACGGTATGCAGTGGATTAAAATCTCCGGATGCTCCGGCAAATCTTACGAGCTGAACTCGTGTTATCGGATCTTTTTTCAGAACTGGGAATGAATCTCCCACCTGAAAATCTTCAAAATACATGATTTACTTCTCCCCTATCATCAGCAACTATTTAATGACGGTGAATTGTTCTTCCACCTCTTTAAATTAGCAGCTTATTACTTAGGTTGATTAAATTTTGAATTTTCTCTATTATTTCAACAGATTTCCTGCTATAACTAGACGCTGAATCTCTTGCGTGCCTTCATAAATTTGAGTGATTTTGGCATCTCTCATATACCGTTCAACCGGGTATTCCCTTGTGTAGCCATATCCGCCAAATACTTGAACGGCCTCAACCGATACTTCCATTGCAGCGTCTCCGGCAAACAGTTTGGACATCGCCGATTGATGTCCGTAAGGAATTCCTTGATCTTCACGCCAGGCAGCCTGGTAGGTCAATAAACGGGAAGCTTCGATTTTTGTGGCCATATCGGCTAGTTTGAATTGTATTGCTTGAAGCGAGCTAATTGGTTTGCCAAATTGGACGCGATCCTTTGCATATTCGACTGCTTTATCAAACGCTCCCTGAGCAATTCCCAACGCTTGGGCAGCGATTCCATTCCGACCGCCGTCGAGGGTCATCATGGCAATCTTGAATCCTTCACCCACTTGCCCCAAAAGATTGTCGTTTGGCACGCGGCAATCCTCAAAGATAACTTCCGTCGTGGCGGAGGAGCGAATGCCCATTTTTTTCTCCTTCTTTCCTACAGAGAAACCTGGGAAGTCCTTTTCCACAATAAATGCGGTAATCCCCTTATGCTTTAATTCCGGATTGGTCTGAGCGAAGACAATATAGATATCCGCATAGCCACCGTTGGTAATAAAAATCTTCGAACCGTTCAAGATCCACTCATCGCCCTTTAGTACCGCTGATGTTTTCATTCCACTGGAATCAGATCCCGATCCAGGTTCTGTCAAGCAATACGCACCCATGCTTTTTCCCTTTGCCATGGCCTGCAAATATCTTTGTTTTTGTTCCTCCGCTCCGAACTTGAAAACCGGCCATCCGGCTAACGATGTATGGGCGGAAAGAGTTGTCCCTATGGAAGCGTCTACCCGTGAAAGTTCTTCCACCGCTATCACATAACTTAAATAATCGGCACCTGCACCACCGTATTCCTCCGGCCAAGGGACTCCGCATAAGCCAAGTTCTGCCATCTTTCGCCAAATCTTGATGTCAAAGTATTCTTCTTCATCGCGCTGTGCTGCAGTAGGCTCACATTCGTTCAGTGCAAACTCGCGCACCATTTTTTGCATCATCTGATGTTCATCTGATAATAAAAAGTTCATTGTAAGTCCCCTCTTAAATATATTTTTTTGAATCCTATTTCGCCCATGAGTAATTGAGGCGAGCGATTGCTCATTCAATAATCATGCTCATAACCATCTATGGATTGTTAATGAACTGCTAACATAAGAATTTTTGCCCCTCTGAAACTTTTAACAATTTTATTAAAGGTTTGAGAGCAGGTAAGGAATTTAATTCCTCTCCAAAAATTCGTCCTATAATCCAATCGAAGATAGCTGTAAAAACTCCTACCCTTTCAAGGATTGAAATTTAATGGCTATTTACACTTTTTGCTCGATAAGCTTTCGGATATAGATGGTTACCCACTTCCTCGGCAGCAGTCCCACAGATTTAGCCATAAATTTATTTTTAAAGCCTGGGATGATCACTGTTTTATTCTTCATTAACCCTTCAAAACCGCACTTGGCAACTGCTTCTGGGTCCATCAAGTTCTTAATGAAAATTTTTGTTCCTGTTGTGGCCAATCCTTCCGTGAGCTGCGTTTTGGTTGAAGGGGGACATAATACACTAACTTGAACTCCGGTTCCTTTTAGTTCTTCCGCAATCGCTTCCGTAAAGGATAAAACGTACGATTTGCTCGCCCCATACATCGACATCCATGGAGTTGGCTGAAAGGCCGCTGTTGAAGCCACGTTTAAAATTTTACCTTGCTTTCGTTTTACCATTTCATCCACTATAAGTCTGGTTAAATACGTGAGCGAGATCATATTGAGCTGCAGACATTCCAATTCTTTCTTAATATCCAATTCCGTCATTGGCCCTAATCCGCCAGCCCCGGCATTATTAATCAAAATATCGATGTTGATTCCTTCGCTTTTCAAGTGCCGGTGCAAGCTCTCTACTGTTGCATGGCTGCTTAAGTCACCGGCAAAAGTATTTACTTGCACTCCATAATCCTTTTTTAAATTCTCGGCTTGTTGTTCCAACAACCTTGCGTCTCTGGCAACTAATACCAAGTTATAGCTATGGTCTGCGAAAACATTTGCGAATTTCAAACCGATCCCTTTAGTAGCGCCTGTAATCAAAACTGTTTCTGTTGGCATATGTTTTTTTAGCCCCTCCCATTTTGAATATTCTAAAATTTATAAATATTATTATGTTACTGATTATACTCATAAGTAATAATTAAATAAAATTAAAACTTTTATTGTTTAAGTAAGTGTTACTAATATACAAAAGTGAAAAATATTCATTGTCAAAAAATTCAAAATTATTAAGTGTTGATTATATAAAAAGAAAAGCCTCTTCGTCTCATGACGCCCGGGCTTCTCTTTTTTACGAATCTATTTTTTAAAATTTAGTCACATCAACAGGTTCAATTCCTTCAGCCGCGCAATAGTCATAGTATTTTTTCAGGAATGATTCCCAATTATCTCTGGCAAGAATTTCGCCATTCTCACCTATATAATCTAATGTTGCTTCCACAATATTGAAAGTAATAACATCTTCATCCCCTACAGCTGAAGGTGTATGTTTGGAACCGGCAGGCTCGTAAACCATGTCACCCGGTTTGGAGATCCAAGACTCCTCGAGATATCTCCAAGTCCCTTGGACAGTATATACAATGACTGTTCCAGGATGGAAATGCGCCGGAAGCTGCATTTTCGCAGGAACATATAATAAAGTAATCGTCTGCCCTGTCACTGGGTTGACTTTAAGCAATTTAAATTTCGCATCTCCAAAATAAGGAATCCAAGGCAATTCATCTACACTAACATTACCGGCATGTAATGCTGTTATATCTTTTACATCTTTTACATTACTCATTTAAATCCCCTCTTCCAATGTGTGTTTTGTACATTCGCAGGCTGTAACGCTTACATGAGTCAGCTAATTAACTTTTTTGAATTTGATAATTTCAGTATATTTATAATCATCAGTTAAGTAAAATTAACATTTTTAAGTTACAAATAAGTATTATTAATTTACGAAATCAAGTTATTTGATGAAATTACTTAGCCCCAAGTCCCCCATCAAGAACCAATATTTGTCCAGTACAATAATCAGAAGCTGCTGAAGCAAAGTAAAGGAGTGCACCTACTAAATCATTATCACTGCCTAACCTTCTAACTGGTACTTGGGAAGCAATGAAAGAGCCTGCTTTGTGTACAAGTGTTCCAGGTATTTCTGGGTTATTCATACCAGTAGTGAAAACTCCAGGAGCGATGGAATTCACATACACTCCATGACGCCCCCACTTAACTGCAAGATCCTTCGTTAAAGTCATAACTGCACCCTTACTTGTTGTATACCCCACAGAATCTACAGCTTCAGGGTCAACACCTTTAAAGCCTATACTAGAAGAAATGTTAATGATTTTACCGTATTCGTTATTGATCATATGTTTTCCAACTGCCTGACACATCAAGAATGTTCCTGTCACATTTGTATCAAGCATAGCTTGCCATTGTTTTAAAGGCATTTCCGCAGCAGGCGATTCAAAAACCGTTCCGCTGCTGTTGACTAAAATTTCGATTTTTCCAAAATGAGAAACAGCTTTCTCCAAACCTTGTACGACAGATTCAGGATTTGTTACATCAACAGCTAGAGCAAGTGCTTGACTTCCTAATGCCTCTATTTCTTTCACAACTTCTTCACAAACCACTAAACGACGAGAACATACTACAACGTTTGCACCTGCCTCTGCCAAAGCAAGTGCCATTACACGCCCTAGACCGCTGCCGCCTCCGGTAACGATTGCTGTCTGTCCGGTTAAATCAAACAATTGTTTTAATGACATTTTAATCCCCCATAAATTAAGAATATTCTAAGATTTCAAAATCTTATTGATTTTGATTATACTAATAAATTAAAATGAAATAAAATTAAAGATTTTAATATGTAAGTAAGTATTACTAATATTGAAAAGGGGTACAGCTATGAACATTGAACAATTACTATATATCGTTGAAGTCGCTAAATACAGTTCTCTGTCTATTGCGGCACAGAATCTACATGTAACTCAATCCACTATCAGCCAGTCTATTACCAACTTTGAAAACGAGTTAGGGATTAAAGTTCTTAAACGTTCGCGGGGACACGGTGCTGTACCAACCGAAGAAGGTAGAATTATCCTAAAACTTGCCTATGAAGTACAGAAAAAACTTGATGAAATAAAAGAGACAGCCAATTTATTTAATTCGACTGAACTTGGGGAACTAAAAATATCTTCCTTACCTGGATTGATGACGTTCCTGGTAAAAGCTATCGCTGCGTTTAAACATGATTATCCACACGTGAATTTGGAGGTTGCAGAAAAAAGTGGCTCTACTGTAATTGAAGATGTCCGACAACATAAAACTGATTTCGGTATGATTACATATTCAACTTATTTGAACGTAAACATGGAAGGAATAGCTTTTGAAGCACTGATTGAAGGGAAGCAGAAAGTATATGTTTCAAAGCATTCACCTTTAGCATTCTTAGGTACCATATCTCCGCATGATATACTGGATCAAACTCTCGTCACTTATAAAGGGGAATTTATGCAGTATTTTGTACAAGATTTCTTTAACAAATATAAGCCCTTGAAAATACTATTTATATCAAATAATATGGATGGTGTTCTCCAGGCCGTCAAAGAAAATTTGGCCATTACGTTTGCTCCTGATTTCGTAATGAAAAATTATCCCCCTGTGATTAATGGTGATATAATTCCAATTGATCTCGTAAATCATCCAACTGTAAATATTTCTTTAGGGTTAGTTCGATCAGAGAATAAGCATTTATCGGCTTTTGCCAACAAATATATTCAATATCTAAAATCCGAAATGATTAAAAGTTAAGTAGAAAAAAGAGAAGCCACTTCGTCCAAGTGACGCAGAAGTTTCTCTTTTTATTATCTCGTGTCAGGTTATTATTGGATTTTTTGGAAATCACTCTTATCACAAGCAAGATTGGGACTTATTGTAAAGGAAGCCTCCGTCTTCTCAATTACTTCATTTTTTTGAAACACCTGCTATCTTATATAAAATAACAATCGTAAATTGATTCTTAAGTTCATGAATTATACTGTATTCTACTGATTTTTCTTTTCCTGGATCATCCTTCTTTTCGCAGCTAAGAGCTTTTTTAAATATGCGTTCTCAGCTTCTAATCGGCTGATTTTTTCTGCCTCGCTTTCATTTAATTTTTTGGTCTTCCCTGCAGTGGATTATCTGATTTTCCTCTCTTTTCATCTAACCCTTGAAACCCTTCTCGATTATAGTGAAATATCCAACGTTGCACAATTGACTTTGAGATTCCTAATTCTTTGGCAATTGAGTAGAACCCATATGATTTTTCACATACATATCTATCGCTTTAAGTTTGAACTCTTTTGAATAAGTTCTTCTAATTTTCCCCATAAAAAAATCCCTTCCAAAGTAGACAGTACAACCTTTCTTTTTATTGTCTACAATGAGGGGATAATATCATTATTGGGGGCCCTTTTAATCGTGCAGCCATTCGCCAAGGCATAATCCTTTTTATTATTCCTTTTCTACACACACCAACAATATGTAATTAGTCGGTACATAATATAGAATTTGCTGCTAAATATCATAAATTCATTTTCTGTTCTGTTTTACAACCTTTTACCTCAACTTCCACATCCATATGATCATCAGCATAAGTCTCAGATGTCTTATACTGACAATTATAGCATTTACTGCGATTTTGCTTTATAATGGCTAATTCTTCATGACCATCTACACAACAATCAATTCCATCAACGGCCTTATTATTGTTACACATATTTCTTTCCCTCCTTGATTCAATCATAATTTTTAAATAATCACTTGTTCCTCTGCTTTTATCGTTGTGTTAGGTTGCTTCGCAGGACGTACATTGGTCCAAAACAATAATCCTAAAACAAGCATAACCAATGAAGTTACTAGGAACCCATAACCATATCCAATAGCCTCAGTTCCTGAATTTTCGATAAAGTTCCCGAATACAACTGGAGCAATAATACTTGTTGAACTTGAAAGAGCAACATATGTCCCTTGTGCTTTTCCAATGTTTTTGGGAGAAAAGAATTCCATCAACATAGCGGGTGCGAGTGTAAGAATAACAATCCCAAAACCTGGAGCAAGGATGAAGAACAGGATGGAGATAACACTTGAATTCACGACACTTCCAAGATATATACAAATAGCGGATAGTACCATTGAAATACCTGCAAGATTTACTCGTGCTTTACGAATATCTCCTGTTTTGCGATAAAGCCGATCTGATATCAATGCAAATCCAATTTGGCAAATGGCAGCGAAGAGAAAAGGCAAAGACACTGCCATTTTTAATGTTTTTCCATCAAAATGTTGAATTTTGGTAAAGTATGCTGGAAACCAAACCGCTTGAACAGACAATAACCAATAGGCACAACCTGCACACAAAACGGTAAAAATAAAATTTTTAGAAAAAAGGTATGGAAGAAATTGACGCCAAGAAACCTTAGAAGAGATTAATCCGTTCTTATCCTCTTGTTCAAATGTGGGCAACCCGATTTCTTTAGGGCTTTCTTTTCCGAAAATCATCCATAATACTAAAACAATAAGTCCAACAATCCCCATTGCTATAAAAGCTGATCTCCATCCATATTGATTGATCAAGGAGATTAATAATGGAGAAGCAATCGCAGGACCGATTGTTGCTCCAAAGAAAATAGCGCCAGCGCCTATACCATGTCTGTGTTTAGGCAACCATTTTCCTATTATGGAAGTTGATATAGCAACGGCTGGACCTTCTCCTGCTCCCAAGATCATTCTTGAAAACATTAATAGAGTCAGACTGGAAACAAAAGGTGTGGTAAATTGAACAGCCAACCATACAAACATGACCCAAGTAAACATTTTTTTCGTGTTTTTGGAATCGGCCATACCGCCAAGAATGAAAGAGGATAAGGTAAAGAACCAAAAGAATGAGCTTCCAACAACTCCCCATTGTGAAGGACTTAACTGTAACTCTTTCATTAAGGGAACGGAAACCAAACCTATGATAACTTTATCAACTTGGTTGACCATACCAGCCGCAACTAGAATTAATAATATAATCCAAGAATGTTTTGGTGTGTTCAATGTTATAATCTCTCCTTCTTATCTACCATTTAATGAAATTTTTCCGTAAAATCTGCAAGGTATTTCCAGAACATGAAGCAGTTGGAATTTTTATAAAAAGGTTAACCACATGTGTTCTTCAATATCGCCAGCTGTTTTTTCACGGTAATACCGCCGCGATCCGCTTTAGCTGTTTTCTCATCAATAAACATAGCGAAATCAGCTCCAAGACCCCAGTAAATAATGCTTGCTTCTTCATCCGTATACCTTTCCATTGGTAATCCACGAATTAACAGAAATCCTCTCCCATATTCCAGTTCGTCAATAAAGTAAGCGGTTTCATCAGAGAGTTCAGGAATTAGGAAGTCTTCCTTGTTAAAATTCGGTGCTTGCAAACCTTTTTGTTTCACATGAAATAAAGCGGTTTCAAGAGTTGCGATCGTTTTCTCTGACAAATAATAAATCCATGTATCATCTTTAGCTAGATCAATACCTTTCCACGCTGCTGGTCTTCTTTATACAATTAATACCATTGGATGATATCCCCCCCCCTTTGGGAAGCGCTTTAAATAAATTTCTGACTGTTTAAATTGTTAATATTAATTATATTCATAATTTTCAGTTAAATAAAATTAAAGATTTTAATTTACACATAGGTAATATTAATATACATGAAGCAATACACCCTTGTATTTTGGAAAATTTCCAACTCAAAATGATATTAGTACAACTTAATTACAAATTAAAATTTTTAACTTTATATAAATCTAATTTATAGGTAGAATCAAATATAGAAATGAGTTAAAATTCAAAAAAATCTTCTTTCGAGTGGTTAAATAGAATTAGGAGGATGTATTATGGACTTAAAGTTATCCGGAAAAAAAGCACTTATAGTTGGAGGAAGCCGGGGGATTGGTAAAGCTATTGCCCGCCAGTTGGCTCTTGAAGGTGCAGATTGTACGATTTGTTCAAGAAACGAATCCTCTCTAAAGATTGCAGCAGAGGAACTAGCCGATGAAACAAATAGAAATATCTATCCGATCGTGGCAGATACAAATGATCCTGACTCCATCCTAAATTTAGTTGAAAAATCAGCAGCAGCGATGGGGAGCATTGATATTTTAATCAACAGCGGAGCGCGTGTTGGCGGCCATGAGCCAGAGGATTTTAATAGTATTAAAGATGAACTTATTTTGAAAGATTTTGAAGAAAAGTACATGGGCTATTTTCGCTGTATCCGAGCTGTTGCACCTTATATGATAGAAAATAAATGGGGCCGTATAATAAATATAAGTGGTCTGGCTGCCAGAATTGGCGGCAATTATTTTAGTTCCGGTCCGCGTAATGCATCTGTTGTCCATATGACAAAATCCGCCTCATTGGAATTAGGAAAGCACGGAATTAACGTTAATGCTGTTTATCCAGGGATTGTCGATACGGAAATGTTTAGAGGCCGGGTCACCAATGAGGAAGCTATACGCCAGGCAGAATCACTGAATTCCCTCGGCCGCTTGATAACTGCAGAGGAAATTGCTTATGTCGTTACCTTCCTGGCTTCGCCTTTGGCGGCATCGATTACTGGCGATGTTATTTCAGTAACTGGAGGCATTGGTAATACCGTTTATTACTAAAAGGCTAGGTTGATATTATAACTGTATCGCAGATTACCAATAATAGAGTAAAAATAAGATTAATTTAAAAACGAGCCTCACTATAGTGAGGCTCGTTTAATTTAGAATGTATTAATTCTAATCTATCCCTATTGTATAATTAGCGGGTCTCAAGAACTTATCGATTCTGGAAACAGTCGATTCAATGTTCTTAGAAAAAATAGCCATGTGTCCAAAATAACCGTGGACCATTCCGGGTTCACATGCATATTCAACCTGCACACCAAATTTTTTCAGACGTTCAGCATAAGCCCTTCCTTCATCACGGAGTACGTCATTTTCCGCTGTAATCACGATTGCTGGAGGGAGTCCACTTAATTCTTCAGCAACCAAGGGGGAAGCGTACTCATTAAACCTGTCCTCTTCATTCCTTAAATAATGATCACGGAACCAAATCAACTGTTCGCGATCCAGACCAAATCCTTTTGCAAAGGTTTGATGGGATTCCGAATTGAACTCAAGATTTGTCGCAGGGTAGATCAAGACCTGTGCAGTGATGGCAGGACCTTTTCTGTCTCTCGCCATCATAGTAACTACTGTCGCTAGATTTCCACCAACGCTATCCCCTCCGATTACCATTCGAGAAACATTTCCGTTAAAGGAATTCCCTTTTTCATAAACCCATTCCAATGCTGCATATGCGTCTTCGACTGCAGTCGGGAACTTATACTCTGGTGCTAGACGATAGTTTACGGATACAACAATACTATCCGTTCTATTAGCTATCATTCGGCAGCTTGCATCCGTTGATTCGATGTCTCCCAGTACCCAGCCTCCACCATGGTAGTAAATAAATAGAGGGAAAGGACCTTGTCCTTCCGGTATGTAAACCCTGCATTTAATTTCTTCATCTTGGCCTAACGGAATCATAAAATCCTCTACCTTTGAAAGCGGATCCAAATTAACAGCAGGGCGTGGTGCCTTCGAAAGCCTCTCTCTTACTGTCTTAGGATCCATTTTATGAATAGGCGGCATTTGATTAAATGCTTGTAAATATTTTTCTGCTTGCGGATCTAAATTTACCAAGATGCATCATCCTCTCTTCATTTTATTTCAAAATTAATTCAGCTTCATCCGACATTTAAAAATAAAATGGTGATCTTATTCACGTTATTTGATGAATAAAATCACCATATCACTTGATATAAGAAAAATGGTAAGTTTAATTACCATCAGTTTTTTATCTAATTACTGGTGCTCCTCCGATATAAAACTCAAAATCTGGGGCAATTTTCCTGCCATTTGGGATCATGAGCCATAATCTTAATAAATGGCGTTTCTTGTCATCTTCTTCGTAATCTTCAAAATGAGTCCGTGAATGAAAAACCGCATAATTATTAACGAATTGCATATCACCCGGTTCCATCATCATATCAATATGCATGTTTTTATCATGTGTAAGGGAATCTATATAATCAAATGCTTCGATTTCCTCTTTCGACAAAAAGATACCTGTTTTCGTTTGCGCTGATTGGACATATTGACGAATATATCTGCAGCTTAATTTACCATCGTAATAGCTAAAGACCGGTGATTGAACTACTGGAGATTGACCTTCTGATTCTTCCCCTCGAAGGTCATGGGCGAAGGGACGATAGAGAATTTCAAGGTACTCTGGATGCTTATCCAAAATTTCATTATAGATAGTCATCGCACTTGCGATACTACTTAAACCGCCAGATTTCGCTTTGCGAAGACATAGTAATCCGACTACATCAGCGAGATCAGTGTGATAGTCAAGATGTACATTCGTTTGGTAACCACGTACTTTTGTATTATCATTAAAGTCTTTACCTACGTTTTTTATATGCCCTAGGAGCTCCCCGTTTTTGCTTTGGATTATCGGCAGCCCCAAGTGAAGTCCGAGACCCCAGTAAATGATGCTCGCTTCTTCATCAGTAAACTGATCCAATGGCAATCCACGAATTAATAGAAACCCTCTTCCATTCTCCAGCTCGTCAACAAAGTAAGTGATTTCGTCAGCGAGTTCAGGAATCGGGAAATCCTCCTTTTTAAAATCAGGTGCAGTTAATCCCTTTTGCTGAACATGTAATACAGCCTTCTCAAGAGCAGCAATCGTGTTCTCGGACAAATAGTAAATCCAGGAATTATTCTTAGCTAGTTCAATCCCTTTCCACGCTGATCGTCCTTGAATTTTTTCCTTTAAAATAATTGACATAATTAACCCTCCCTTATTATTTTCGTACACTGGTATTCTGATGGACTATAATTGTATACTCTTTAAACACTCATTGGCTCTTCTGCTTCTATCATTGAATTACTTTGCTTTACGGGGCGAACACCAATCCAAAACAATAATCCGATTATGAGCATCCCAAAAGAAGAGGCTTGAAAAGCAAATCCATAACCAATAGCTTCAGTCGCTGCATTTTGAATAAGATTCCCAAATGCGAGTGGAGCAATAATACTTGCAATACTTGCAAGAGCAATGAACGTCCCTTGTGCCTTTCCAATATTTTGGGGAGAATAAAACTCCATCAATATAGCCGGTGCGAGTGATAGAATGACATACGCAAAACCGGGAGCAAGAGTGAAGAACAATATGGAAATCGCCGTTGAACTCGCTGCATTTGCCAGATAGATGCATAGAGCTGATAGCATCATCATGAAACCGGCAAGATTGATTCGCGCTTTACGAATATCTCCTGATTTACGATAAATCCGATCTGATAGCAAGGCAAATCCAACTTGACATATGGCTGCGAAAAGAAAAGGTAAAGAAACAGCCAGTTTTAATGTTTGACCATTAAACTGTTGAATTTTGGTGAAGTAGGCTGGAAACCATACGGCTTGAACGGACAATAACCAATAGGCACACCCTCCGCATAAAACGGTCAAAATAAAATTTTTAGATAAAAGGTGCGGAAGAAACTGACGCCAAGAAACCTTAGAGAGCGTTGAAGACGGATGCACCTCTCGATGGATGGAAGGCAACCCGATTTCTTGTGGATTTTCTTTACCTAAAATCATCCATAAAACCAGCACAATCAGTCCAAGAATGCCCATGGCTATAAATGCAGATCTCCATCCATAATGATCGATTAAAGAGATTAGTAATGGCGACGCAATCGCTGATCCCCCTGTGGTTCCTAACAGAACAGCACCAAAGCCTATTCCGTGTCTATGTTTCGGAAACCACTTTCCTATGATTGCCGTAGATAAAGCTGGGGCTGGACCTTCACCTGCTCCCAAAATCATTCTTGTTAACACTAGCAGAGACAAACTGGAAACGAATGGCGTGGCAAATTGTACCATCAACCATACAAGCGACATCCACGTTAACATTTTTTTCGTGTTTTTGGAATCGGCCATGCCGCCAAGAAAGATAGAGGAGAAGGTAAAGAACCAAAAGAACGAACTTCCTACAACTCCCCATTGGGAAGGACTTAAACTTAACTCTTTCATTAAAGGAACGGAAGCCAACCCAATGATAATTTTATCTACTTGGTTGATCATACCGGTCAGAATTAGAAATAATAAGATAATCCAAGAATATTTTGGTGTCCTTGACATATAAATCTCCCCACTATTTACTATATAAGGAACACCCTCTCTTGAAATCTGAAAAGGTGTTCCCTTAGTACTTATGAAACGGTTCAAACAAAACTATTTCAAGGTTTCTACAACACCGCCAGATGTTTTACTACGCACGGGTACACCGCCGCGACCCGGTTTACCCGTATTCTCATCAATAAACATCGCGAATTCTGGTGAAATTTCCCGGCTATTTGGCATTGTGAGCCACAATCTTAATAAATGACGTTTTCGTTCCTGTTCTTCATAGTCTTCATATTGAGTACGTGAGTGAAGAATCGTATAATTATTGACAAATTGAATATCACCTGGCTCCAGCATCATATTATAATGTAACTTTTCATCATGAAGGAGGGAATCCAGTACGTCTAATGCTTCAATTTCAACTGTCGACAGCTGGGTACCTGTTTTTGCTTGTGCTGATTCGATAAATAAACGGACATATCTGCAGCTCAATTTGCCATCATAAAAATTAAAGATTGGTGATGTAAATACTGGAGATTCTCCAGGAGCTTCTTCTCCACGACGATCAAAGTTGAATGGGCGGCAGAGAATTCCTATATATTCTGGGTATTTCTCCAGAATTTCATTATAAACAGTCATCGAACTTATGATACTGCTGTGCCCGCCGGATTTCCCTTTTCGAAGGCTTAACAATCCGACTACATCAGATCCATCAGCGTGAAAAGGAAGATGCAGTTTTGTTTGGTAACCACGTACATTTGAATTTTCTAAGCTAAGACCTTGATCCTTTACGTGCCCTAAAAGGTCACCATTTGCGTTTTGCGATACCGGAATGCCCATGTGAAGTCCGAGACCCCAGTAAATGATGCTCACTTCCTCGTCGCTATATCTTTCCATTGGTAATCCGCGAATTAATAGGAACCCTCTTCCATTCTCCAATTCTTCAACAAAGTAAGCTATTTCGTCAGAGAGATCAGAAATCGGGAAGTCCTCCTTGTTAAAATCCGGTGCTTTTAAACCCTTTTGTTTGACATGTAATAAAGCGTTCTCAAGAGACGCAATCGTTTTCTCGGACAAATAATAAACCCATGATTCATCATTAGCCAGGTCAGTGCCTTTCCAAGCTACTGGCCCTTTAACTTTTTCCTTTAAAATGGTTGACATAAGTAATCCCCCTTTAATAATTTGGTTATTTTCTTACTTTACTTCAGTCAATTCTCTTAACTCTCTGCGCAAAATCTTCCCTGTTGAGTTCTTTGGCAGCTCTTTAAAAAATTCTACTTGTTTAGGAAGCTTGTACTTCACCAGCTTTTCCTGACAGAATCGGATAATATCATTCATAGTGATTTGCTCATCCCTGACGACTACAAAAGCTTTTACGCTTTCTCCGTATTCTCCATCAGGAATTCCGATCACTGCGGCCTCTACCACGGCTGGATGTTGATACAGGACTTCTTCCACTTCACGTGGATAAACATTGTATCCGCCAACAATAATCATGTCTTTCTTTCGGTCAACAATGTAGATGTACCCTTCTTCATCCATTGTTGCCAGATCACCAGTGTAAATCCATCCATCGATTAATGCAGCTGTTGTAGCTTCAGGCATACCGAGGTATCCCTTCATTACATTTGGCCCTTGAACTACTAATTCTCCCACTTCTCCTCTCGGCAATTCTTTTCTGTTCTCATCTACCACTTTGCTTTTGACAGCAGGGATGTTCAGACCGATAGAGCCTGGCTTGCGAGTTCCTTTTAAAGGATTAATAGCGACGAGAGGAGCAGTTTCAGAAAGTCCATAGCCTTCTAAGATACTAACGTTATACTTGTTTTCAAATTTATGCAGCATCTCGACAGGAATCGAGGCACCTCCAGAGATACACATGCGAATAGATTGGAAATCTTCCGCAGTCGCTTCAGGCAATTGATAGATAAAACTGTACATCGTAGGAACGCCAGCAAACACGGTTGCCTTTTTTTCTCGAATGGTACTGACCACGTCAGAAGGACTGAATTTACGCTGGATTAGGACAGTTGCCCCGCATGCAATTGGTGCATTCATACAAACTGTCATACAGAAAACATGAAACATTGGCAGGACAGCAACTACACGATCATTATCATGGAGTTCAAGTAATTTTGAAATGGAATCTGAATTTGAAACTAAGTTCCGATGTGATAACATCGCACCCTTTGGTTTACCTGTTGTTCCTGATGTGTATAGAATGACTGCTAGGTCTTCCTTATCGATGTAAGGGTTTTCACAAACATTTATGCTTGTTCCCAAGAGATGCTCCCATGTCCATTCTTGATTCTCTGCTTCGGTATAAACGACCAGCTTTAGATTTTCCAATTGTTTCTTCACTTCTGATAACTTCGGTTCTGCAGAAACGTGAGCAATGACAGCTTTGGCTTGACTATTGCCTAATATGTAGTTGATTTCATCTTTGGTAAACAAAGGATTGATCGGAACTACAAATGCACCTAGTCGTAAAATGCCGTAGTACGCAATGAGAAATTCAGGGCTGTTTCCTAATATTAAAGCCACTCCATCACCTTTCCCAATGCTTTGTGCAGACAAACCAGCAGCCAAGCTATCTACCTGCATATTTAGTTCTTTGTAAGTAACACTTTTATCTCTATAGATATAAGCGATACTTTCTGGGAAATTACTTGCACTTCTTTTCAGATTTTCGTCTAAATTATTACTCAAATCATGTTCACCACCCTTCTACTCACCTAGAAGCATTTTGGATGCTTAATATTGTGAATTTTTAAAATATTTATAAATTAAGTATAATCATAAAAAATACTTATATAAAATTAAATATTTTAATTTATATATAAGTATTTTTAATAAAAAGCAGTTCAGCATAAAAGAGTGTCTACTTCCTTAATCCCCGAGAACCACTTCTAAATAAAAAAGACAAAGCCCAGTTAAAGAAAGCTTTGTCTTTTTACTTTATTGATTAATTATTTAATATCGATTCTTCAGATAATTTTCGATTAACTCAATAAATAAGTTAATAGATTTCGTATGTAACTCACGAGATTCTGTTATAACTGAAAAGTTTCTCTTTATCGGAGTCCCTTTTACATTTAATACTTGAATTGTGCCAAGCAGCCTTTCTTTTTTAACAGTAAGTTCAGATAAGTAACTAATACCAAGCCCCGCTTCAACTGCTTCTTTAATTAGTTGCGTGCTGCCGAACTCCATTAACCTAGTAGGACGTATTTGCAAAGATTGAAATAATTTTTCTGTTGCATCTCTTGTTCCAGAGCCTTCTTCACGGACAATCCAATTCTCTTGTTCCACCTGTTTTCGTGTAACTTCCTTGTTATAATAAATTGGATATTTACCACCTGCCACGATATACATTGGGTCTGTGGAAACTGTTTTAATGTATATATTGCAATGAGCTATTTCCCCTTCAACAATCCCTACATCAATCTCATGACTTATGATTGCATTGGCAATATCTCTTGTGTTTCCAATCTGAACTGAAGGAATGATTTTAGGAAAAAGATTCTTCATTTTTGCAAGTATATGCGGTAATACATATTCACCAAAAGTATAGCTGGCACCAATTTTTAATAGTCCGGTTGGCTCGTTATTTAATTCGTTCACTAACATAGACATTCGTTTATATAAACCTGTTATTTCTTTAGCATGTAAATAGACAATCTCACCTGCTTTAGTGAGCTTCACACTTTTGTTTGTCCGTAGAAGCAGTTTTGCACCTATATATTTTTCTAATTGTTGTATTTGCTGGCTAACTGCTGGCTGAGTCATATGAAGATCTTCCGCCGCTCTGGAAAAGTTTCTTCTATCAGCTACAGATATAAATACAGATAATAGTTGATCCATATGTTCACCTTCTTTATATCGTATTTACTTATTATAACTATAATAATCATTTATTTTCCTTATTGTAAATCATTCGTTACGATAAATTATAAATAATGCAATTGAAGGGATGAAAAAAATTGGAACAAAAAGCGTTAATATTGTCCAGTCCGAATAGTCAAAAAAAAGCTAAAAAAAACCTAAATGTTTCTTTAATATTTGGAATAGGATTCACATTGATCATAGCCACGTTTGGTTTTTTATTGGCAGCATTGCCAGGACTAAAGCAAATAGGACCACTTGCTTGTGCCATTTTACTTGCTGTGATTTATAGACAGGTTTTTGGATATCCAGAAAGAATACGAACCGGTATTCAATTTTCATCAAAAAATCTTTTAAGATTTGCCATCATACTTTATGGATTAAAGCTTAACATGATCGTAATATTCCATCAGGGCTTTCCACTTTTGCTAAGAGGAGCCGTAACAATTATTTTTTCGATTGTTGTTCTTATGTTCATTGCAAAATTGCTTAAAGCAGATTTTAATCTTTCTTTATTACTAAGTGTTGGCACCGGAGTTTGTGGTGCTGCTGCCATCGCAGCCGTATCGCCAATTATTAAAGCAAAGGATGAAGATACAGCTATGGGGGTCGGCATCATAGCATTAGTAGGCACGGTTTTTTCAATTATCTATACGTTAATATTTCCTTTATTGCCTATTAGTTCTATTGACTACGGAACTTGGGTTGGAATTAGCCTTCATGAAATAGGTCATGTTGCTTTAGCGGCGGCTCCTGCAGGCCAGGATGTTCTTGCTCACGCATTACTCGCCAAACTTGCACGAGTATTTCTATTAATTCCGCTTTGCTTTATCCTTATGCTTTGGATGAAAAAGAAAGGAAAAATAGAGGGAGAAGCAAAATTCGAGTTTCCATGGTTTTTAATCGGTTTTATTGTTATGAGTTTTGTGGGGACCTATATCATGAGTCATGATGTTTTAGTTTCAAAAACAATTATGTCTGATATCGAAGGTTTCACATCATTTATTTTAACGATGTCTATGACCGGCTTAGGATTAAATATTAGCTTAAAAGAATTACGAACTAAAGCAATGCGTCCGCTTATTGCCATTATCATTACATCTTTTCTTTTAACTTTACTAACGTTTTATACTATTTAACTTAAAGATCTTATAATAACAACAAAAAACAACGTCTCATTTGTGAAGTCCCCTATCAAACAGACAACAAGTAAAAAAGCAAAATTAACCAGCCTTTGTATTAAAAGGGGGGTACCAAAATTTAAAGTGTACCCGTTGTAAAGGACATTTCAAAAAAGGTTATGCCACATGGAGATGATGATTTCTGTATTCAACAGGGGTCATCTTCTTTAAATTCCATTGATATCTGAAATTGTTATAGTAGGTCATATAATTTCGAATTACAAGGTCAAATTCATCCATTTATGAAGCTAATTCTTCAAGTTCATAAGCTTTAAATGCCATTTCCAAAACAGTTTTAGATGCCGATACTCTACTGCTTTAAGAGGCTCCTTGTCTTCCATGACTTCTTCTAATGTTTGAATAGCCTTATAGTAGTACCATTCTGTAACATGGAGAATGTCTGAGATTTTCTAACATTACGATATTCTTTGTTAGAAGGGCTTTTATGCTGCAAAAAGTCATTATGTTACAGTGATATATTCAAAAATCCTTAATCAATTCCAAACCCGATGAATATCTTAACGATGTAAATGAAGGATGGACGTCGAAGAAGTCGTCGATACCATGGCGACGGTACCCATATTTTTATTTTCACTGCCATTTTTCATACCTTTCCCATATTACTATCCTTATTATCAAGAGTATGGATATGGCGGATATTAGTAATTGTCACCTTAAAAGTGATTATAAAGGACATAAATAGATGAAAGTCCTATAAGGCATAAGATTTAGAAAAAAGCTGCCGATACTTTATCAGCAGCCTAAAAAAATGAGATATCTGGTGGTATATCCCCAGTACAAACGCCACAACACTGATGGATAGAAAGAAGTGTATTTGTCTTTAAACAAAAACTGTATTATGTCGGCTAAATAGTTTTTAGTAGAAGCCTCTCATGAAAGAAGCGCCTACAATAATCAATAATACAAACAACACAACGACTAACGCAAAATTGTTGTCTCTAAAAGAACCACCTTGATAATCACTCATTTAAAATTCCTCCTCCCTAAATAAGCTATTAATACATTATGTGGAAAAGTTAAGATTGTTTGGACAAACGCTCAGATTTTCTCGAAATTGTAATATTTTACTTGATTTTTTTGACAATTTATAGAGGCGTATTATTCGAAATCAATAACGAAGATTTGTTTTGTAAAACATAAAAAGCCCTCCTCAAACAAGGGGGCACATGCGCGACCCGTGTGTTCTTTCAATCTTCCCCCTTCGGTCCCAAAGTCATTTAATAATATCCGGAAGAACTCCATAAAAAAAAGGACTAAAATCAGTCCTTTGTTTTTTTTGTTTCTTCATATTTGAAATTTTGCATAGTTTCTAAGTAAAAAAATTAATTTTCTCTAACTAACGATAGACAAAGAAGCACGTGGATTATTAAATCCGCATTTGTAACATTAAATGTATGGCAAAAGAAAAATAAGATTAGATACGGATCAAACTCTAAATTCTGAGTTTTTAATTACTTCACCTAATGGAAAAGAGCTAGGTCCATTTGGCATTAATAAAGTTATCGATAACATTTTAGAAAAAACAAATCTGCACCACATATCCCTCATGGATTAAGACACATGCCATAATGCTTTTGGAAAGTGGTGCAGATATAAAATTTGTCAGTGACAGATTAGGTCATAGCACAGTAAATATGACAGCCGATGTTTATGCTCAAATCACAAAGAAATAGAAGAAAACGTTAAAAAGTTTGAAAAGTATTTAACAAACTAGGTAGGCAAAAAGTGGGCAAATCCTTACTTCCCTCGTTAAAACCCCCTACATAACGCGCTTAAACATCTTTTCCATTTCATACGTCGAATAATGAATAATTATCGGTCTTCCGTGAGGACATGTAAAAGGATCTGTTGTTTTCCTCAGCGTTTCAAGCAAAGCAAACATTTCATCATTGCGCAGATGATGATTTGCTTTTATAGCAGCCTTGCAGCTCATCATAATCGCAGCTTCTTCACGGAGCTTTTTAATATCTGCCTGTTTATGATCGAGCACTTCCTGGATAATTTCTTCAATTAACTCCCGTTCGTCCCCGCGCGGAAACCATTGAGGGTGAGACCGCACGATAAAACTATTTCCGCCAAATGGCTCAAGGAAAATTCCGACTTCAGTCAATGCATGCATTTTCTCATTGATGATCAGGGCTTCATCTGCTGAATAGTGGATGGTAATCGGGACTAGGAGCTCTTGAACTTCCGTAGCAACTTGTCCTACTTTTTCTTTAAAGTATTCATAATTGATTCTCTCCTGAGCAGCGTGCTGATCGATAATGTATAATCCAGTCTCATTTTGAGCGAGAATATACGTTCCGTGCATTTGGCCTATTGGATAAAGAACAGGCACTCTCGGTTCAGATTCTGTCGCTAACAGTACTTCATGATCATCAGCTGGCTGTTCATCATAAATTTCAAGTTCCTCCTCAATAACTGGAGAACTTTGTTCGATGATTTTTTCTTCTGGTTCTGGAGCTTCAGCCGCTTCAATCTCTGGCTTTTCCATTACTTGCGGAAGAGATGTTGCTGATAGTGGTTTTTTCTCAGCATGACTGAACGTAAATGTCTGCTGTTCATCATAGCTTTTTTCTTTCCGCTTCGGCAAAATGGCTTCGGGAATCAGCTTTTGATGCGAAAATGCGTCTTTAATGCCTGAAGTAATCAGTTCATTCAATTCAGCCTCTTTGCTTAGCCGGACTTCCATTTTGGCTGGGTGAACGTTTACGTCGACTAAAATAGAATCCATATTAATTTCCAGGAAGACAATTGGAAACCGGCCGATTGGAAGCAGGGTATGATAGCCTTGCTGAATGGCTTTTACAAGCGGATAGTTTTTAATAAATCTGCCATTTACAATTGTTGAAATATAGTTTCTGGACGCTCTAGTGATTTCAGGAAGAGACATATAGCCTTTCACTTCAAAATCAAGAGACTGTAAGTTAATAGGGATCATTTTCTTTGCAATGCCAAGTCCATAAATGCCCGCTATGACTTGACGCACATCGCCGTTCCCGCTCGTATGCAGCATTTGCTTTCCGTTATGAGTCAGCTTGAAAGAAATAGATGGATTGGACAATGCCAGGCGATTGACAACATCTGTAATGTTGCCAAGCTCGGTATGAACTGTTTTGACGTATTTTAAACGGGCTGGTGTGTTGAAAAATAAATTCGTAACAGTAAGGTCGCTGCCTTTTCTGCTTGAAGCAGCTTCATGGATATCTACCTTTCCACCTGAAAGTACCATTCTCGTGCCTGCACCAGACCCTGTGCTTGTTTTTAATTCAACATGTGAAACTGATGCGATACTCGGCAGGGCCTCTCCCCTGAAGCCAAGAGTCCGGATCCGGAAAAGATCGTTTTCATCTTTGATTTTGCTTGTCGCATGCCTGTGAAAAGCGTTCAGACAATCTTCAGGCAGAATGCCGTCTCCATTGTCAATGATGCGGATTTTGCTTAAACCCGCTTCTTCTATATGAATTTCTATGACAGTGCTGCCGGCGTCTATACTATTTTCCGTTAACTCTTTTACAACAGAAGCCGGACGTTCGACAACTTCTCCTGCAGCTATCTTATTTGATAGTGAATCGTCAAGGCGAATAATTTTCCCCATGCTGTTCACCTCTTCATTATTTTAATTTTTTCTGAATTTGATAGAGTTCATTCATTGCATCAAGCGGCGTCATTTCAAGCAGATTAATTGCCCGTATCTGTTCTAGGACCAGTATGTCTTTTTTCGGAACCTGTCTGCTTTCCTTCTTTGCAGGCTGTTCATTAAAAAAGGAGAGCTGAGCCTCATCGCTTTTAAATGTTTCCGTCTTTTCCATGATAGATGCAGGGACTTTTACCGTCTGTTCGGCTTCAAGACTTTCTAAAATTTCTTTTGCTCTGCAGATCAGCTCATTTGGCAGCTCGGCAAGCTCGGCGACATGGATTCCATAACTTTTATCTGCCGGACCTTCCTCGATTTTGTGAAGGAACACAACCTTGCCGTTTTCTTCTACAGCTGATACATGGACATTCTGAAGCTGCGGCAATCCGTCAGCAAGACTAGTCAGCTCATGATAATGAGTGGAGAACAAAGTTTTAGCTCCGATATGATGGTGAATATGTTCAATAATGGCCTGAGCGAGTGCCATTCCATCATACGTTGAAGTCCCCCGCCCGATTTCATCAAATAGAATTAAACTTCTTTCCGTAGCATTGACAATTGCATTCCTCGCTTCCAGCATTTCAACCATAAAGGTACTTTGCCCTGATATTAGGTCATCCGCTGCTCCTATTCGGGTGAAAATTTGATCAAAGATCGGAAGAACAGCTTCTGAAGCAGGAACAAAACAGCCGATTTGAGCGAGGATGGCTGTTAAAGCAACTTGTCTCATATACGTGCTTTTTCCGGACATGTTAGGTCCTGTAATCAGCAGCATTCCGCGTTCATTTGAGAAATAACAATCGTTTGGAACATATTCTTGAGAATTCATTACTTTTTCAACAACTGGATGTCTGCCGTCCTTAATGAACAGCTCCTGATCTGAAAAAGAGGGTTTAGAATAATGTCTTTTTTCACTGATGACAGCAAAACACTGAAGCACATCTAATTCACTGATGCATTTAGATAAGGATTGAAGTCTTGGAATAAACTTCTTCACTTGTTCACGTAGCTCGACAAACAATTCATATTCGATGTCTACCATTTTTTCTTCTGCTTCAAGAATGAGTGTTTCTTTTTCTTTAAGCTCCGGTGTTATATATCTTTCAGCGTTTGTCAGTGTTTGCTTCCGTGTGTACCTGCCTTCTTCAAGCAAGTGTACATTTGCTCTTGTCACTTCAATATAGTAGCCGAATACCCTGTTAAACCCTATTTTCAGTGATCTGATGCCTGTACGCACCCTCTCCTGCTGTTCAAGCTCTGCTATCCATGATTTGCCGTTTCTGCTTGCATCTCTGAATTGATCGAGCTGTTCATGATAGCCGTCTTTCATGATATTGCCGTCTTTAATAGACAGCGGCGGATTCGCTACTAAAGCAGAATCAAGTAAGTCTGTCAGTTCTGTACAAGGGTCAATTTGTTCTGCCATTTCATTTATTTGATTATCCTTTACAGATGTTAATACTTCTTTGATCGCAGGCACCTGCTGCAATGATTTCTTCAGCTGGATTAAGTCTCTTGCATTGACATTTCCGAATGCCACTCTCCCCGCAAGTCTTTCAAGATCATAGACTTCCTTTAACCGTTCTCTGAGATCTTCACGTTCAAAATAGTGATCAAGCAAGGATTGGACCATTTGAAGGCGGCTTCTGATTTCATTTTTAGACAGCAATGGCCGATCGATCCACTGCTTGAGCATTCTCGCGCCCATTGCTGTCTTTGTCTCGTCAAGCAGCCAAAGGAGCGAGCCTTTTTTGCCTTTAGAACGGATCGTTTCCGTCAGCTCCAAATTCCGCTTGGAGTATAAATCAATTTTCATAAAATCCTGCAGCTGATAGACTTTTACTTTTTGAAGATGATCAAGGCTTCTCTTTTGCGTTTTCTGCAAATAGTTATGCAGTCTGCCGAAGGTTTCTTTTAATCTCACATCTTCAAGATGGTCGATAATCGCTTCAAATTTCTCTGTGCCCGCATCCATTTCAAACGAAACAGTCACTCTTGATTTTTCAGCAATTTTTTTAATATATGATCCAGGAAAGTCAGGATGTACAACTAATTCCTTTGCACCAAGAGAATACATTTCATTTATGATTTCATCAATATGATTTAATAAGGTCACTTGATTTTCACCAGTCGATAGATCTGTAACTGCAAAACCAAACTTAGAAGGAAAGGCAGTTACAGACGCTAAATAGTTATTTTCCCGCTCCTGCAGACCTTTTCCATTCATAACCGTACCTGGTGTGATCAGCTGCACAACTTCGCGGCGGACAACACCTTTTGCCTGTTTTGGATCTTCAGTTTGTTCACATATGGCTACCTTGTAGCCTTTTTCTATTAAAGATTCTATATATCCAGGAGCAGAATGATACGGTACACCGCACATTGGAATTCGTTCGGCGCCTCCTCCATCTCTGCTTGTTAATGTAATTTCAAGTTCAGCAGATGCTCTTTTTGCATCTTCAAAAAACATTTCATAAAAGTCGCCTAAACGAAAAAATAAAAAGGCATCCTGATACTCTGCCTTTATTTTTAAATATTGCTGTATCATCGGCGTATATGTAGCCATTGTAATCCCCCATTGCTTTTGCGTACGTTTCAAAACAAACTTTATTATAACATACATGGGGGATTTTTTGCTTCAGCGAATCCCGGAAGGTTGTCCCAGGAATAGTCTATTAAAGATACGAAAGGTGCAAAATTTTTGAGTTCCATAAAAAAAGAAAAACCAGGAAGATAATTCTCCCTAGTTTCCTCTTATTCTTCATCTCCGCCGACTAAAAATTCCGGATTCAGATCTTCAAACTCATCATCAAGATCTTCTTCCCAGTCTTCATCCGCTTCAGCAAAGGCTTCTGTGTTAATTGAGACAACCACCTTTGTCTCCCCGACAACTTCCGCCAAAAACTCACGCTCAGCTGAAACAACAACCTTGCTTCCATTTGGAGAAATATTGACCTCCATGCAGTTTGGCTGCTGCATCACCTTTGCAATGACTTCATGCTCATCGTCCAAAAAGTTGTTATCTTTATATTTCAACTTAATGACGTCCACATATGAAACTTTTTCAGTGACAACTTCTGTTTTCGTATTATCAGCATACGAATACCATACGTTGATGTCGTAAGTACCTTCAACCTCGACTGTTTTCCCAACCTTTTTTGCATCATATTTATGGTTGATCAACCAGCCGCCTAGAATGCTTGTTGGTTTTTGCGAAGGAGCAATGCTGTGCGTGGATTGAGTAAACTTCTTGCCTTTCGCAACTACCGCTTTGGTGATTATTTCTCTGTATTCAGCCATTCGTACATACCCTCCTCAATCAATCATCATTTAATCCTATGCTGGGCTAGTATAGTTTGTGCTACTAAAATAAAGGAATAAATAATATGTTCCACCAATACATGAATCGGTATAGTTCATTGTATGCGTGGACGCCCAGATATGTGCCTAAAATTTTGAAAAGAAAAGCGGAATTGCAAAGTGGGGTCAGTTGAACACAAAGGTTTTGGCAGGAAAGGCGCTTTTTGCCTTTCCTGCCGGCAGTATAAGTAACTATGATTATTTAGAACATAGTTTAATTAGATATTTATTTGATGAAGCGGCGGGGTTTTCTGCAGTAATTTTTAATGTTGTTGGATCTAGGGTGGAGTAGCAGTAAATTTTATCGGGCTCTATTATCAGGGACTATTACTTTTTTATCATGCTCTCTTAGAAATTTACCGGGCTTTTTCCAATAGTTATCCGCAACATGCACTTTTATCAGACACTATTACTTTTTTATCGGGCTCTATGCGAAGTTTATCAGGAACATCTTTTGTTGAAAGGCTCTGCTGTATTAAGAAAATAAAAAAGCGCACTGCTCTGAACAGTGCGCTTCTCTATTAGTGACATGCTGACCCTGGAGAATTATTTAGTTTTGAACCCGTTTCACCGCTTAACAGATCTCCGCCGGTTGTGCGGATAATTTCGTCTGTCACATGGTTTGAGATCGTGACTGCAATCAATTGAAGCAAATCGTTCACTTCAATTTGAGATTCTTTAAATTCCTGAATGATTGGAAGTTCATCCAATTCTTCCTGAATTTTATCAATTTTATCTTCTACCTGCTTTAATGCTTCCTGCTTGCTGTAATGCTGGAAGTTAACAGCCTGTTTTTGAAGACTTTTAATACTTGCTACTTTTTCACGGATTTTTTGATTCTCATTGATTTGAGCTTCCGCTTTTTTGAAAAACTCAACTTCTTTGGTATCAGCAACCATTTGTGCTAATTCACGTGCTTTTGCTACAATTTCTTCTTTAGTATATAATGACATCCCCTATTTCACCTCTATCGCTTCTTCTACCATTTCCCCATCTAAAGACCAAGTTTTTGCTTTGTTTATTTTCACTTTTACAATTTGGCCGACAGCAGACTTTGGACCTTTAAAGTTTACAAGCTTGCTTTTCGTTGTATAACCTGCAAGTACTTCAGGGTTATTTTTGCTTTCCCCTTCAACAAGCACTTCTACAACCTGACCTTCGTATTCCATCATTTTTTTAGCTGAAATTTCTTTAACAAGATCATTCAGTTTTTGCAGACGAGCTTTCTTTACTTCCATTGGAACGTTATCCTGCATTTTTGCTGCAGGCGTCCCTTCACGAGGAGAGTAAATGAACGTATAAGCACTGTCGAATTCAACTTCACGGTACATAGACAGCGTTTCTTCAAATTGCTCATCTGTTTCATTTGGGAAACCTACAATAATATCAGTCGTCAAAGAAGCCGTTGGAATCGCTTCCTTAATTTTTTTCACTAATGTCATATATTTTTCCCGGTCGTATTTGCGTGCCATCAGCTTTAAGATCTCAGAGCTTCCTGATTGAACAGGCAGATGAATATGATCAAGCAGGTTCCCGCCTTTAGCAAGCACCTCAATCAGATGATCATCAAAATCACGAGGGTGACTCGTTGTAAAGCGGACACGGGCAACATCAATTTTACGGATTTCATCCATTAAATCGCCGAGGCCGTATGAAATGTCTTCAAAATCTTTCCCATATGCGTTTACATTCTGGCCAAGCAAAGTAATTTCCTTATATCCGCTTGCAGCAAGCTGACGCACTTCCTGAATGATTTCCTCAGGGCGTCTGCTTCTTTCTTTTCCGCGGGTATAAGGAACGATGCAGTACGTACAGAATTTATCGCAGCCAAACATGATATTAACCCATGCTTTGACATTTCCTTTACGCTCTCTTGGAAGGTTTTCTATGACATCGCCTTCTTTAGACCAAACTTCGATGACCATTTCTTTCGACATGTAGGCGTCTTTAAGAATATTAGGCAAGCGGTGAATGTTATGCGTTCCAAAGATCATGTCAACATGCTGATGTTTTTTCATGATTCTTGTGACAACGGATTCTTCCTGCGACATACATCCGCAAACACCGATCAATAAACCAGGTTTTTCTCTTTTAAGGGACTTCAGATGGCCGATTTCACCGAATACTTTGTTTTCTGCATTTTCACGGATGGCACATGTATTCAGGAGAATTACATCTGCATCTTCTGTTGTGTTCGTAGCTTCATAGCCGAGTGCCATGAAAATTCCAGCCATGACTTCAGTATCATGTTCGTTCATTTGGCATCCGTATGTGCGAATCAGAAATTTCTTCCCATTCCCAAGACCTCTGAACTCTTCTGAAATGCTGAAATCATTTTGGTATTTCACTTCCTCTTTGCCGCGCTTTTTTGCATCCTTTAAGGAAGGAGGCATATAAACGGCTTGGAAATACTTACTGTAATCCTTTTCGGATTTTTTGTCCGCAGGATTTACCTGTGTATTTTCCAAACGCTGCTTTTCATTCATGTAAAACAGTCTCCTTTCAATCCCTTCTAACCCTACTCCCGAGTGAGGGTATACCAATTTTATAGTATATATGTTCTTAATGGACAAAACAATATAGAAATCAAGAAAGGACATATATCTATAGTAAATGAAACGGTGAAAAAAGAAAAGCGATGCCTCCCGTTTAGCTCCGTCAGACAGATGTAGATCTCCCCAAAACATTACTGTTCATTCTGTAAAATGATTTTAGCAAATGCAGTAATTTTACTAGCTGTTTCCTTCCTTCATTCAGCAAATTTTATATTTTTTATAGCCAATCTTTCAAAGTTTATAGCGGACCGATTCTTCACTTTTAGATTCACTAGCGCGGTTCTGCTTTAATCGCAGGAAACGGCTATTCAATCCTTATTGGTTATTATCAAAGCTGCAAAAAAAGAGAGGCATCAGCCTCCCCTTTCCATTACTTCAGAATATTTAACTCTTTTGCAGCTTTTTCAAAGATATCCAAAGCTTTCTGAAGCTCTTCTTTTGAATGCTCTGCCGTTACGATTGTACGGACGCGAGCCTGTCCTTTTGCTACTGTCGGGAATGCAATTCCCTGTGCAAAGACGCCATATTCTCTAAGTTTATCAGAGAATTGATGAGACAAGGCTTCATCGCCAACTATGACAGGTGTTACAGGTGTTTCGCTTTTACCTGTATCAAAACCGAGATCTTCAAGGCCTTTTTTGAAGAACTTTGCGTTATCCCAAAGCTTTTCAATCAGTTCAGGCTCTTCTATAAGTACGTTGATCGCTTCTATACAGGCTGCTGTTACAGCTGGAGGGTGGGACGTACTGAATAAAAATGGACGTCCTTTTTGAATAAGATAATCAATTAGAGTACGTGTGCTTGCTACATATCCTCCTAATACACCAACCGCTTTGCTTAATGTTCCAACTTGGATATGTACACGTCCATCAAGTCCAAAGTGATTAACGGTTCCGCGGCCATTTTGTCCAAGTACACCTGAAGCATGTGCATCATCAACCATGACAAGTGCATTGTATTTTTCAGCAAGCTCAACAATTTCCGGAAGCGGAGCAATATTTCCATCCATAGAGAAGACTCCATCCGTAACAATTAGACGGACTCTATAGTCTGCTGATTCTTTTAGTGCTCTTTCTAAATCTGCCATATCAACATGGTTATACACTTTGCGCGCAGCCTTTGTTAACCGGATTCCGTCGATGATTGAAGCATGATTCAGAGAATCTGAGATCACAACGTCTTCTTTTGTCAGAATAGAAGAAAGAACGCCCTGGTTTGTTGTAAAACCTGACTGAAACACTAGTGCTGCTTCTGTATGCTTAAATTCAGCAAGCTTTGTTTCAAGTTCTTCATGCATTGTAAAAGTACCGGCAATCGTCCTTACAGATCCGGTTCCTGCTCCAAATTTCTCTGCAGCCTTGATTGCTGCTTCTACCAGTCTTGGATGAGTTGTTAATCCTAAATAGTTATTAGATGATAATTGAATTAATTCTTTTCCATCGATGACAACTTTTGATGCCTGGTCTGATTCGAGCGGAATCAGCGTCCGGAATGTTCCTTGCTGTTTCATTTCATCAAGTTCTGCCTGCAAATATTCAAAACCTTTCATCATAGCCCCTCCATTTTCATTCTTTTATCACGCATTAATGGACAGTAATTCCTCCGCCTTAAGGTATGTATTGTATGTTGTATTCTAGAAAATTAAGGCTGGATTTACTGCCAGTAATAGCCCGAGCTTTGAACACATTCTAATAGCTCCACTCCCTGCGGCAACGTCTGTGTACCTGCAAATCTGCGGGCCTTAACTAACATTCAAGGGGGGAGAAGCCCCCGTTGAATGAAGTTTCACTTTATGGGTGTAATACGACTTTACCACATTTACCTTCGATCATTAAATCGAAGCCTTTTTTAAATTCTTCTAAAGAAAAGTGATGAGTAATCAGCGGGGTTACATCTACTTGCCCTGATTTTAGAAGTCTTGAAACCTGCTGCCACGTTTCATACATTTTTCTGCCTGTAATTCCCTGTACCGTGATTCCTTTAAAAACGACATCATTGGTGATATCTATTTCAACTGGACGGACAGGAAGACTCAGGATCGAAACGCGTCCGCCATTTGTTACCATTTTAAAACCTTGATCCATCGCAATTGGATGCCCTGACATTTCACAGACAACATCTACACCGTTGCCGCCTGTTAATTCATTAATCTTCGCCAAAGGATCTTCATTTTTTGAATTGACGACCGTTGTTGCGCCCATTTCTTTTGCTAAATTTAAACGGTAGTCGTTCAAATCAAGGGCAATGACCTGAGATGCTCCTGCTGCTTTTGCAACTCCAACAGCCATAATCCCAATAGGGCCGCATCCAATGACAGCAACACTTTTTCCTGCAACATCTCCTGCTAAAACTGTGTGCACCGCATTTCCCATCGGTTCTTGAATAGATGCTACATCAAAAGGCATTTCTTTTGGATTTTTCCAAAGGTTCACTGCCGGCAAAGCCACATACTCTGCAAAGCATCCGTCTGTATCGACACCAATAATTTTTGTGTTTTTACAAATATGATACTGACCTGTTAAACATTGCGGACATTCATAGCATACTAAATGTGTTTCAGCGGAAACAAAATCTCCGATTTCAACACTTGTTACTTTACTTCCTATTTCAACAACTTCACCAGAAAATTCATGGCCAAATACATACGGCGGATTCACTCTGCTTTCCGACCATGCATCCCATGTATATATATGAACATCTGTTCCGCAGATCGAAGTAGCTTTTACTTTGATCAGCACTTCATTTTCTTTAATCTGAGGGATGTCTACCATCTGCAGTTCAGCACCAAATCCTTTGTGGTGCTTAACGATCGCTTTCATTTTTCCATTCACTATGAACACTCCTCGCTCCAGAAACCATCTATTTTTATGAGTATATATGAAATTCTATCATCCATAAATAGTGGTGTAAAGGAGGCTGTCCACCCTGTGCAGACATTTGAACACATGAGAAAAAAACTCGCTTTTTTTTTTATAAAACTTAAAATCAATAAAAAAAAACGCCTATCCCCAGGATAGACATTTTTCTCATTACATAAATTCTGAGAGCAATTCGTTGAATTTCTCTTCGCTGATTTGCAGATCAGCCTGTGACAAAGGAGTTTCGCTGTAGTTGTAGACAAGCTCCTGATATGATGGCTGCTTCTTGTTTTGATAAATCAAACCCGTTACAAGTCCGTTTTTCTCCATCAGAGTCTGCATGGCAGTCATGCGGTTTGATGGGTCATATCCTTCAATATCACTTAGCTTTGTAAGATTTTCTTTAAACCAGTCATATGTGTTAATTTTATTGTAAGTGACACATGGACTGAAGACGTTGATTAAAGAAAATCCTTTATGATTGATCCCTGCTTCAATGATTGAAGTCAAATCTTTTAAATCAGTTGAGAAGCTTTGTGCTACAAATGTTGCTCCTGCCGTAAGTGCCATTTCCATGACTGATAAGGAAGATTCAATTGAACCTTTCGGCGTGCTCTTTGTTTTGAAGCCAACATCACTTCGCGGAGATGTCTGGCCTTTTGTCAAACCATAAATTTGATTGTCCATTACAATATAGGTGACATCAATATTTCTTCTGATGGCATGAATCGTATGGCCCATTCCGATGGCAAATCCGTCACCGTCGCCGCCTGATGCAATTACGGTTAAATCTTTATTTGCCATTTTTACACCTTGCGCGATTGGAAGGGAACGGCCGTGAATGCCATGGAAACCGTAAGCGTTGATATAGCCCGAAATACGTCCTGAACATCCGATTCCAGAAACTACAGCAAGCTGATCAGGTTCGAGGCCTGCATTTGCAGCAGCACGCTGAATGGCCGCTTGTACAGAGAAGTCTCCGCAGCCGGGGCACCAGTTAGGCTTTACATTGTTTCTAAATTCTTTAAACGTCGCCATTTAGAACAACTCCTTGCATTTTGAATGAACTTCATGCGGCAAGAACGGATTTCCATCATATTTAAGAATACTGGAAATTTTCTCTGCATGACCAACATTCATTTTTATAAGACTAGCAAGCTGTCCAGTTGCATTATTTTCTACAACTACAACCTTTTTAGCTGCTTTAACAAGCGGAAGCAACTCATCAGCCGGGAATGGATGAAGCAGACGGACGTGTGCATGATTCACTTTTACACCGTCATTTTCAAGGCGGATCATCGCTTCTTCAATTGTGCCTCTTGTAGAGTTAAATCCAACGAATAATACATCCGGCTCAGGATGAGTCAGATTTTGATGGACAGGCGTGTCAAACTTGATGTCTGACAGCTTACGCATACGTTTGTCCATTTGGGCTTTACGGTTTGTTGCAACCTCGGAAGGTTTGCCGGTCTCATCATGTTCAACACCTGTAACATGGTGAATGCCATTCTTCATTCCTGGCACTACACGCGGCGATACGCCATCTTCTGTTACTTCAAATCGTTTAAAGTATCCTTTATTTTCTATCTCAGGCAGCTCCTCGCCCTGTACTAGCTTGCCTCTTCGAATTTGGATTTTATCATATTGAAGCGGTTCTACAGACTGTTTACCAAGTGACAGCTGAAGATCTGTCAGCAAAATAACAGGACATTGATATTCCTCCGCTAAATTGAAAGCTTCAATTGTATCATAAAATGCTTCTTGTACTGTGCTTGGCGCCATGACGATTTTCGGAATTTCTCCATGCGTTCCGTAAATCATCGCCATTAAATCGGATTGCTCCTGTTTCGTCGGAAGTCCTGTACTTGGTCCGCCGCGCTGAGTATCAATGATCACCAGCGGCTGCTCTGTAATGCCTGAGAGCCCGATTGCTTCCATCATCAATGACAATCCCGGTCCTGCAGAAGCCGTCAATGTGCGGGTTCCGGCATAGTTTGCACCGATGGCCATCGTACAAGCGGCAATTTCATCTTCTGTTTGAATAACTGTTCCGCCGAAATCAGGCAGCTTCTTAATGAGATATTCCATGATTTCAGAAGCTGGTGTAATTGGGTAGGCAGCCATGAAACGTGCTCCGCCGGAAACTGCGCCTAATGCTATCGCATCGTTGCCGATCATGAACATGCGTTTTTGCCCGTCCGCTTTTTCAAGATACATATCAACACGGTCAAAGTTCAGTTCTTGTTTCATATAAGTTGAGCCTTTTTCAATGGCTTCAAGATTCTTTTCAACAATCTGCTGCCCTTTTTTTCCGTAAATTTCCTGCACGACATTTTGGAATTGTGATGTTCCAAGATCAAGCACAGCACTTGTCGCACCAATTGCAACCATATTTTTCATTAATGAAGTGCCTAACTCTGTGGCAATCTCTGTAAATGGCACAGAATACAAAACAGCGTTGCAGTCATCAGGAATCACTGGATTAAACTTTGAATCTGCAAGAACAAGGCCGCCCTTGCGAAGCTCATATACGTTCACATCGATTGTTTCCTGATCAAAAGCTACTAATATATCAAGATCATCCGAAATAGCACGAACTTGAGTTGTGCTGACGCGGATTTTATTATTTGTATGACCGCCTTTAATTCGAGATGAGAAATGACGGTAGCCATATAAATAATAGCCCAGTCTGTTTAATGCGATTGAAAACACTTCTCCGGTACTTTCGATACCTTCACCTTGCTGTCCTCCAACTTTCCATGAAAGTTGACTGATCATGTGCCCTACACCCCTTCTTAAGAAACACTCATATATTTTTCGCCCTATTTAAGAGCTCTTACACACGTAATTAAATATTGTTAGAATATGTACTAAACGTTTACAATTGTAGAACGAACATAAGAAAAAAACAAGCGTTTCAGGGAAATAAACATGCTTTTACTGTTTATTTTTTTGATTTTTTCAAATCTTATATTCATTCATTCCGGTTACGTTATTATGCAACCCGAAACCTTTGTCTAAAAAGGAATGGAATCAGCAAAATTATTATACATAAATTTTTCAACCTGGCTTTCTGAATAATGCTTCGAGAGTGTATTCAGTAAGTAAGGGTACTGTTCATAGCCTTCAAGCCCTTCAATTGTTTCATCTATCCCGTCAAAATCAGATCCAAATCCTACAGCATTTTCTCCTGCAAGACCACATACGTAATCTAAGTGATTAAGAAGATGCTTCATTGAAGCCCTCGAGCGGGATGAAGTAAATTGAGGCACGAACGTTATGCCAATCAAACCATTTTTTGCAACGATGGCTTTAATTTGATCGTCTTTTAAATTTCTTGGATGTGGACACAGTGCATACGAATTTGAATGACTGGCAATCGGATGGTCTGCAAGCTGAATGACATCCCAAAAGCTTCGTTCGGAAAGGTGAGATACGTCTGTCCACATGTGATAATGATTTAATTTCCCGACTACATGTCTACCATAAAAAGATAGACCTGCATTTCTTGTTTCGAGCGCCCCATCAGCAAGTAAATTAGCAAAGTTCCAGGTCAGTCCCGCGGATCTAACTCCAAGCTGCTGAAAAATGGAAAGAAGGCTTAAATCATGGCCAATCGGGTCACAGCCTTCCAGTGTCAAGATGGCTCCAATTTCATCATCCTTTAACGCAAGAAGATCCTGTTTTGTCCTTATATGTATGATCTTTTCAAATCCATTAATAATCCGATCATAAAAGATGGAAGCCTGTGCAAAGGCGGCTTCTAATTTATTCGTGGCATCCACTGGTATAAAGATGGCAAAGCACTGGACTTTTGCTCCAAACTGAAATAGCTTTTCAATGGTGACATGCAGATTCAGGTCATTCCATTCACTAATTTCAGGCCTGCGCCATAATTGATAGAGCAAATCACAATGAGCATCAAAAATACGCACGTCATCATCTCTCCTAAAGATAAATAAGTTCGTAAAAAGGAATGTTTTCTGTATGAAATTCGTTCACGTATTAATCTTTATATGGTGCTCTTTCCCGGAAAAACTGATACGGAATATCCCCTTTTATGCTAAAAAAAATCCAAAAGCCAATTTTTTAGCGATCTATGATGGAAAAAAAGGATATGAAAAGAGTGAAATAAAAACAAACCTGTTTGCGTGACCCGCAAACAGGTTGATCATTTTGTCTATTTAACGAGGCTCAATAATTAATTTAATGGCCGTACGCTCTTCTCCATCAATGAGAATATCCGTAAAGGCAGGAATACAGATTAAATCAACACCGCTCGGGGCAACAAACCCTCTGGCAATAGCTACTGCTTTTACAGCCTGATTAAGTGCTCCGGCTCCAATTGCCTGGATTTCGGCAGCGCCTCTTTCACGCAGGACACCTGCTAGTGCTCCCGCTACAGAGTTAGGATTGGACTTTGCTGAAACTTTTAATATTTCCATTTCTAGTATCCCCCTTATTTTTCAAAAGATCGTGAATGTACATTGGATCATGCCTTATTAGATCTGTTCGGAGGGCCCATCCCCTTTATGAAGCCTTCTGAACCTCTTTCACAGCCATTCCATTGTTACTATATTCACTAGAGAGAACTAGTATTCCTGCTTGTTTTACTATTTTTTCTAAAATTTCTAAATATATATTCTATTCAAAAAACATATGATCGTCATTAATTAAAATGCGGTCAATTTTCAAGGCTTTTCCTGTTTTTTCTTGAACATCGATTACCACCGCGCTCAGCTGCGCCTTGCCTTCAGTTACCTCAAATCGTACAGGGAGGCTAGTCAGGAAGCGTTTTATGACCGCCTCTCTCTCGACTCCCAGGATGCCATCATAAGGACCTGTCATGCCCACATCTGTGATGAAAGCAGTCCCCTGATCAAGAATCCTCTCATCTGCCGTTTGAACGTGAGTATGTGTTCCGACAACGGCCGTCACTTTTCCATCCAAATACCAGCCCATTGCCTGCTTCTCACTCGTTGCTTCAGCATGAAAATCCACAAAAATAATGGACGTTCTTTTTTTAGCTTCTTCAATCAGCTCATCCGCTTTTTTAAATGGACAATCGATTGGCGCCAAGAACGTGCGTCCCTGTAAGTTAATCACAGCAATTTCTTTGCCGTCGCAAGTTATATATGTAATGCCATTACCCGGAGTGCCTTCAGGAAAATTCGCAGGACGGATTAGATTTGGATAATTATCAATGAATTCAAAGATTTCCCGCTTATCCCATGTATGGTTTCCCATCGTCACCACCTGTGCGCCAGCCTGATTCAGCTCATGATAAATCTTTTCAGTAATCCCTTTTCCGTGTGCTGCATTCTCTCCGTTTACAATCGTCAGGGACGGTCTGTATTTACGTTTTAGCTTTGGCAAATATTCTTTTATCATATCTCTACCTGGAGATCCGACTACATCTCCTACAAATAATAGTTTCATGCTTCGCTTATACCTTCTCTCAAATGGTGTATGTTTACCCTTAAGTTTTGCACAGATTGCAAAAAAAATAAAGCGATGCAAAAGGCATCGCTTTATTTCGCATATTCCACAGCTCTCGTTTCACGGATAACTGTTACTTTAATATGACCTGGGTAGTCTAATTCTTCTTCAATCCGCTTGCGGATATCCCGTGCTAAACGGTGTGCCTGAAGATCGTCGATCGTATCCGGTTTTACCATGATGCGCACTTCACGGCCTGCCTGAATAGCGAAGGATTTTTCAACTCCTTCATAAGATTCGGAAATCTCTTCAAGCTTTTCTAAGCGGCGAATATAGTTTTCGAGTGTTTCGCTTCTTGCGCCGGGACGTGCTGCAGATAAAGCATCTGCTGCCGCGACCAGAACGGCAATAACCGAAGTTGGCTCCTGATCGCCATGATGGGAAGCAATACTGTTGATAACAACCGGGTGTTCCTTGTACTTCGTAGCAAGTTCGACTCCAATTTCAACATGGCTTCCTTCTACTTCATGATCAATCGCCTTACCGATATCGTGCAGTAATCCTGCGCGTTTGGCAAGAGTAACATCTTCACCCAGTTCTGCAGCCATGAGTCCTGATAAATAAGCGACCTCCATGGAATGCTTTAATACATTTTGACCATAGCTCGTTCTGAACTTTAAACGGCCCATAATCTTGATTAAATCTGGATGCAGTCCGTGAACACCAACTTCAAATGTTGTTTGCTCACCAACCTCGCGGATGTACTCATCAACTTCACGGCGTGATTTTTCAACCATTTCTTCAATACGTGCTGGATGGATGCGTCCATCTTGAACAAGCTTGTCTAGGGCAATTCTGGCTGTTTCCCTGCGAATTGGGTCAAATCCAGATAAAATAACTGCTTCTGGAGTATCATCAATAATGAGGTCAATACCAGTTAATGTTTCAAGCGTTCTAATGTTGCGCCCTTCACGTCCAATGATGCGGCCTTTCATTTCATCATTTGGAAGGTTAACGACAGATACCGTTGTTTCAGCTACATGATCTGCTGCACAACGCTGGATTGCAAGGGAAAGTATTTCTTTCGCTCGTTTATCCGCTTCTTCTTTCGCACGGTTTTCGCTTTCTTTAACAGTTACAGCGATATCATGCGAAAGCTCATTTTCAACCTTTTCGAGAATGATCTGCTTTGCCTCTTCACGAGTCAAGCTAGAAATACGCTCAAGCTCTGATTGCTGTTTACGCACCATCTCGTCCACTTTGCTTTCCATCTCTTCAATATGCTGTTGTCTCTCATTTAGAGAATCTTCTTTTTTCTCAAGCATGTTCTCGCGCTTGTCTAAAGATTCATCCTTACGATCAAGATTCTCTTCTTTTTGTAATAAGCGATTTTCTTGTTTTTGCAGCTCATTTCGTCGTTCACGAATTTCTTGCTCTGCTTCTGTCCGAAGCTTGTGAATGTCATCCTTTGCCTCAAGCAACGCTTCTTTCTTCGTCGCTTCAGCATCACGCTTCGCATCTTCAAGAATTTGCTCAGCAGTTCCTTTCGCACCGGCAATTTTCGCTTCTGCAATGGATTTACGAACAAAATAGCCAACAACTGCACCGACGATTAGGCCAAGCAAAATGGAGATGATCATTGTAATGGGATCCATCATTTCACCTCCTCTTGCTATGAACTTGTTTCTTGCTAGATTTAAGTGTCGGCATGTATATTGCATAACGTTCTTCAACATACAGCACAAAGCTTAAGGGTTTCATGGAGACCTTGCAGCAATCCTGCTGCACAGATCAACATTTGCTTTCATAGTGCCTCGCTAAAAGTTCTAACAAAATAATAATACACCCTAATTGTAAATGTGTGAAATTTTCTTGTCAAGCCTGTCATTCTGGCGTTTCTAAAGCAATTAAGAATTTTCAGGCATTGCCTTTCATTTCTTGAACAGGAAAAGTCAGGGTTGTCTCTTCTTTATTTGGTATATTTTCACTTTTCACATACAAAAAAGAGGCGATAATCGCCTCTTTAATCTTCCAGTAAATCTAATTCTTCTTGTCCATCTGGAGCAACCGCCGCTTCATCCAAGCCGTAGTGGCTGCGGATTTTTTCCTGAATCTCTAAGCGGATGCTAGGATTCTCCTTCAGGAAGATTTTTGCGTTTTCTCTTCCCTGTCCTAAACGCTCCTCATTGTACGAATACCATGAACCGCTCTTTTGAACAATATCAATTTCTGTTCCAAGATCAATGATTTCGCCTTCTTTAGAGATGCCTTCCCCGTACATAATGTCAACCTCTGCAACGCGGAAAGGAGGTGCAACTTTGTTTTTGACAACTTTGATTTTGGTTTTATTGCCGACCATCTCATTGCCCTGTTTCAGCGTTTCAGCACGGCGAACCTCTAAACGTACCGAAGAATAAAACTTCAGTGCGCGTCCGCCTGGAGTTGTTTCAGGATTACCGAACATAACTCCTACTTTTTCACGGATCTGGTTAATGAAAATTGCAATTGTTTTTGATTTGCTGATTGCTCCGGATAATTTACGCAATGCCTGAGACATAAGACGAGCCTGCAAGCCTACGTGAGCATCTCCCATTTCCCCTTCGATTTCAGCTTTTGGAACTAAAGCTGCTACAGAGTCAATGACTAGAATATCCACTGCTCCGCTTCGAACCAGCGCTTCAGCAATTTCAAGCGCCTGCTCTCCTGTATCCGGCTGTGAGAGAAGAAGTTCATCTATATTTACACCAAGCTTTTGAGCATATACAGGGTCAAGGGCATGTTCTGCATCTATAAATGCAGCCTGTCCTCCCTTTTGCTGTACTTCTGCTATCGCATGAAGGGCAACTGTCGTTTTACCTGAGCTCTCAGGTCCATATATTTCTATAATTCTTCCACGCGGATATCCGCCAACCCCAAGTGCTGTATCAAGTGCAAGTGAACCGCTTGGAGATGTAGAGATCTTCCGGTCAGTCTGTTCACCGAGTTTCATAATTGAACCTTTACCAAATTGCTTTTCTATTTGTTTCAGTGCCATATCTAAGGCAGCTTGACGATCGCTCACTGAGTTTCCTCCTTTAGTTATCAACCTATTAATAATATACCTTTTATTCGAACGTTTGACAAGCAAAAAACGAACATTTATTCGGTTTTTTTAAGTGTGATAACAGACTGAAAATTCTCTTTTCTCTTTATGAAAATAAGAAATTTATGCCTCTTAATCAGCTAAAATACTAAATTGCATTTTTTGCCTGAGTTTCAAACGCGGATTATCTATTAAAAAAGAAAAATACAGCTTATTCTGCTGTATTTTCCATCAATGCTTTAATAATCAAGTAACAGCCGTATTTCACTGTACGCCTGCGAATACTGTTGCGGCTGCCTGCAAGATGAAGGAGAACGGTTCTTACCGGCTGATCTTTAAATGCCAGCCCGATATAGACGGTTCCAGGTTTTTTCCCTTCAACAGGATCTTCCCCTGCGATGCCGGTAAAGCTGATTCCGATATCACTATTTGCAAGCTTTCTGATTTGTTCAGCCATTTCTTTAGCACATTGTTCACTGACAGCCCCATGCTGATCAAGTGTTTCTTCAGATACGTTTAAGATGGATTGCTTTACTTCATTTGTGTAGCAGACAATTGTACCTTTAAAGACATCAGAAGTTCCTTTAACTGCTGTCAGCTGATCTGAAAAAAGGCCACCGGTTAAACTCTCTGCAGCTGAAATCGTCATGTCTCTTTGTCTGAGATGTCTGAGCAATTCATCAGCGAGGGTTGTCTGGTCGTAACCGTAGAAAAAAGCTCCAACTCTGCTGTTTATTGTTTTCTCCATTTCATTAATCAGGCGGACAGCTTCAGATTCATTTTGATGGCGCGCCGTCAATCTGAGCGTAACTTCCCCGTCACCCGCAAGCGGTGCAATCGTAGGATTGGTTTGGGCATCAATCAAATCCTGAATATCCGTCTCAAGCTGCGATTCGCCTATGCCAAAGTATCGAAGAACCCTCGAAATAATTTTGTCATTCTGGCCAAGCTTCTCTCTAAAGTATGGGAGTCCGAACTTCAAAAACATCGGTTTCATTTCGCTGGGAGGGCCGGGCAGCAGCATATAAATCCGCTCATCCGCATCTATTGCCATTCCAGGCGCCATTCCGTGCTCATTTTTTAAGACGTGAGAATCCTCAATGACAAGAGCTTGTTTTTTATTGTTTTCAGACATGCTTCTTTTAACTTTGACAAAATATTCTTCAATGCTGCGAAGGGCTTCTTCATCAGTCACAAGCTTCTTGCCCAGAATATTTGCGATTGTTTCTTTAGTTAAATCATCTTTAGTAGGTCCAAGGCCGCCTGTGAAAATGATAATGTTCGAACGCTCTTTGGCAATCTTTACTGCCTGCTCAAGTCTTGCAGGATTATCACCTACAACCGTGTGATAATAGACATTAAGACCATTTTCAGCCAGCTGCTGAGATAAAAACTGGGCATTAGAGTTAACTATTTGCCCAAGTAGCAATTCGGAACCTACTGCAATAATTTCTGTTTTTGACGTCATATGAACTCCCCCTCTGAATAAAGAATTACTTGGAATTCAGTAATGCGGCTTTATTTTTCGCAAAATAGTCCCATCCTGAATAAACCGTAAAGAATAATGCTACCCATAATGCGATATCAGCAAACGGGAATGAAATGAAAACAAATGGAATGTTATGTAAAAGCAAGGCTGAAATGGCGATAATTTGTGCCCATGTTTTAATTTTTCCAAGCATGTTTGCTGCAACCACTTCCCCTTCGCCGGCAAGCACAAGACGCAAACCTGTTACAGCGAATTCACGGCTGATAATGATAATCACGATCCAAGATGGGGCAAGTCCAAGCTCAACTAAAATAATTAAGGCTGCAGAAACAAGCAATTTATCTGCAAGCGGATCTAAAAATTTCCCTAAATTCGTAACCATATTCAGCTTTCGCGCATAATAGCCGTCAATCCAGTCAGTAGTAGACGCTATAATGAATAATATTGCCCCGGCGAGATGCGTGACGGGAATGGGAGCGTCCCCTATATACAGGTTGCCCCAGTCAAAGGGAGCAAGCATAATCACCATAAATACTGGGATTAATAGAATTCTTGAGATGGTAATGCGATTCGGTAAATTCATGTTTTTTCCTCCAGAGTGTAAAAAGTATGTATCAGAAAATATAAAAGAAAGAAAAGCCATCTTGAAGATGACTTTACTCCTTAGTATATACAATCTGCATATCTTGTCTTACTGTTTTTTTAGGATCAATCTGATATTCTACAGGCTGCCCATTTACCTTCACTTCAGCAGCTGAAGCATTTCCAATGACAATAAAGGCTTCTGTTTCATTTGTAAAGTCATGCGCCTCGGTTTGACCCTTTTTCAGCATGCCGCTGAAGAATTTTTTTCCTGATGCATTTCGGATCTCAATCCAAGTCTGTCCCTTAGAGCTGACCTCAAGCTTAAATTCTTTTGCTTTTTTCAGCTCATATACCGCTTTTCTGTCTGTTTTTTCTTTGAATGTGAGTTCTGAAGCCTGCTCTTCAGGTTTTTCATCTTCCGGCTTTTCTTCTTTGACTTTTTCATCAGCTGCATCTTTCTCTTCAGGCTCTTTAGAATCTGATGCATTTTCGTCATTTTCAATGGAATCATATTCATTTTCGCCGCTTGAAATTTGCTTAGTCTGGTCTTCTGTGTTTTTTGCACCGTCCGGCTTGTCCTTCTGTACAAAAATCCAGATAACGACCGCTACTAGTAAAACCAATACGATTATTAAGATCCTAGGCAATATTTCCAAGGCCTTTGATGCTGACTTCGGAAGCTCTTTATGTGTTTTCACCCTCGAAAGCTCAGGAGTATCATCTGAATAAACAACCGGTATTTCGTTTTTATACTCCTCGAAAATCCGATCTGGATCCAGCCCTACTGTTTCTGCATACTGTTTAATAAAAGCCCGCACATAAAAATTCCCCGGCATAATGCCGTAATTGCCTTCTTCAATTCCGATAAGATACCGCTTTTGAATTTTTGTCATTGCCTGGAGATCGTCAAGACTTAATTTCCGCTCTTCTCTCGCCTGTTTTAGTCGATTTCCTAGTTCACTCAACCGTAACACCTTCCATATCTAAAAATCAAATCCGGAAAAACTCGATTCATCAAACATTTGAGGTCCAGATGCTTCCTCATATGTAATCTTTTCATCCGGATCGTTTCGAAGTTCAATTATATAGTCAAAATCATCGAGTGTATACTCTGTATTTTGCACAAACATGTCCGGATGCTCGACAACTTTTGTAGCAGGCAGCCTCATTATTTCTCTCACAAGCTGCAAATGCTTTTCAGAACCTCTTCTTGTGGAAACAATCCCATCAATAATAAATACATTATCAATACTGTACTCATCTGCAATCAGCTGGCTTCTGATTGTCTGTTTTAATAAAGTTGAAGACACAAAAAGCCATCTTTTGTTTGCACAAACACTCGAAGCGACAATTGATTCTGTTTTGCCGACGCGGGGCATGCCTCTTATGCCGATCAGCTTGTGGCCTTCCTGCTTATATAATTCAGCCAAAAAGTCCACAAGCAGTCCAAGCTCATCTCTTACAAACCGGAATGTCTTTTTATCATCTGCATCACGCTGTATGTATCTTCCGTGCCGGACAGCAAGTGTATCTCTTAATTTAGGCTTGCGCAATTTCGTTACTTTTATATGATCCATTGTATTTAAAATCGATTCAAGACGCTGGATTTGCTCATTATTTGAGCACTTAAGCAGCAGCCCCCTGCGGCTGTCATCCACACCGTTAATAGTGACAATATTTATAGAAAGCATCCCGAGCAGCGAAGAAATATCGCCAAGAAGTCCGGGACGGTTTTTTTGAATTTCATACTCTAAATACCATTCCTGCATCTCCAAAAAAGGACCCCCTTCAAAACCAGGTCTATAACACCTATATCCTTATCATATAGCATTTTGATGAAAGAGGAAAGAATAATTCCTTGACAATATAAAAGGGGGTATGTGGACCTAGAATGCACGGTTCCTTTTTCATTCTTTTGCGAGACTCATTCATTATATTAAAACAAGTCTTGAGAAAATTGAACTTTCAGAGGGATCCTTAATCACTGATTTCCGTTTTTTTTTCATAAAAAAGAGAGGACCTGCGTCCCCTCTTTATCTTGTAGCGTTATTTTGCACTAGTTTAACCATCATGTTTGCAATGGCGTGCTGTTCTTCTTTAGAAGCCACGCTCCAAAGATCAGCCAGAACTCTTTCCTGATCATTTTTTGGATCAACTTGTTTTGCTAAGTAATCACCGATTTCGTAAGCTAAGTCATTTACAGCTTCTGTTTTCATTCCATCTCCTTCAGCATGATGCAGACGGTCGCCGAGGAAATTTTTCCATGAATCCCAGTTTTCTAAAACAGACATTATAACCCCTCCTAATTAAGTGGAATACAATGTTAGTTTGTCTTGCCTGACCTGATTTATACGGATAGCTGCAGAAAAATTTAAGTATGCCAGCCGCCGTTTACTGAAATCACTTGACCTGTTATATAGCTTGCATGATTTGAGGATAAAAACAAAACAGCGTCCGCAATCTCTTCAGGCTTGCCAATCCTCCCTAATGGAATTTCATCCTCAAGACCAGCCAGATCATCCTCAGAAAAAGATCGAAGCATGTCAGTAGCAACCGCTCCCGGCGCTATCGCATTGACTCTGATGCCTGATGGGGCCAATTCTTTTGCCAGTGCCTTTACAAATGTATTCTGTCCGCCTTTAACCATGCTGTAAAGGACTTCACAAGAAGCGCCGATTTCTCCCCAAATGGAGGATATCACAACAATGTTCCCGCTTTTTCTACTTACCATGGAAGGAATCAATTCCTTTGAAATCATATAGGGACTTGTTATTTGCAGCTGCACCATTTGCTGAATTTCTTCATACTTCATATCTGTCATTAATCCAAAGAAACTTTTGCCGCTATTTAATACGAGCAAATCAATAGGTTCCGCAAGCTGCTTCACAAGCTGACCTGGCCCATCCGCCATTGAAAGATCTGTTTTTACCATCGTGCAGTCAGCCTGCAGTTCTTTTATAAGAGTTAGTATGCTTTCTTCATTTTTGTGATAATGGAGATATAATTTATATCCTTCCCCTGCAAGCTTTTTGGCAATTGCTTTTCCGATTCCGCCGCTTGCACCTGTAATTAAAGCTGTTTTTTTCATTTTATTTCTCCTTTTAGACTTAAGGCTATACCTGTTCAAGATAAAAAAGCATCCTTTGAAAGGATGCTTTACTTCGGTACTACTTGACAAACTGAAAACAATTTTTCATCAATCACTTCATTCAGCGTATGATGAATATCATCATTTGTCAATTGTTCAAGCGTCGGGACAACATCAAACAAATTCATTTCATTAAAGGAATAGCGGGTAAATTGGTTCGCAATATATTCCGGTGAATTAATCGCTCTTAGAAAAGAACCGATTTTCTTTTTCTTGGCATTCTCGAGACGTTCTGCAGGAATGCCTTCCTGTTTTGCCTTAAGCAGCGTATTCTTAATTTCTTCAGCAAGCTGATCGGGCTGATCTGTATCTCCGCCTATCATCGCAAAGCCAAAACCGTTCTCTTCCGTGTAATCAAAACTGAATGTGTCATCAATAAGACCATTCTCATAGAGCTGGGTATAGGTGTCAGTGCTTTTTCCAAAAACCATATCAAGAATCAGGTTCATAGACAGTTCGTGTTTTAAAAGCTCCTCACCGGACCGATCAGCCTGTTTTGCCTTCAACCCAACTAAACACTTAGAAGATTGAACGTTCATTTTTAGTTTTTCTAATGGTTTTGCTACAGTATCCGGTTCATCAACTTCAGCACGTTTGATTTCGGATTGTGGTTTAAATTCTTTCTTATCCTGATTTTCACGGATTTGGGAAAGAATTTGCTCTGGATCGATCGGACCAACGACAAAAAGCAGCATATTGCTTGGATGGTAAAACGTATTGTAGCATTCGTAGAGCAGGTCTTTCGTAATTTTTGAAATAGATTCAACGGTTCCAGCAATATCAATTCCTACTGGATGTTTATGAAACATATTCTGAATTAATCCAAAATAGAGTCTCCAGTCAGGATTGTCATCGTACATATTAATCTCCTGTCCGATGATGCCTTTTTCTTTCTCAACCGATTTTTCAGTAAAATAAGGCTCCTGAACGAAATCGATGAGTGTTTCTAAATTCTTCTCGACATTTGACGTGCTTGAAAAAAGGTAAGCCGTTCGTGTAAACGATGTAAAGGCATTAGAAGACGCACCCTGCTTGCTGAAATCTTGAAAAACGTCACCGTCTTCTTTTTCAAACAGCTTATGCTCTAAAAAATGAGCGATCCCATCTGGAACTAATTTCATTTCATTTTGGTCAAGAGGCACAAATTGATTATCGATTGAACCGTATTTTGTTGTAAATGTTGCATAGGTCTTATTAAAACCTTTTTTAGGAAGGACATATACATCAAGTCCATTTTTCATTTTTTCATAAAAGAGCTCTTCTTGAAGCTGATCAAACTTTATGGATTTTGTCATTGTGCACCCTCCATTCCTTTTAAGAAATAGATCGTATCAAGCTGGATCTTTTTAGCTGCTGCGATGATTTCCTCTTTTGTTGCCTTTTCAATTCCCTGCAGATATTTATCAAAAGGTTCATTTATATTGGAAATCACGTTATGATAGAGAACTTCAATAGACCCGTATGAAGTATCAATCGTTTCAAGGAGCTGATTTTTAATGACTGCTTTAGTCTGTTCAATATCTTTTTCTTCAAAATCTCCATTTTTCATCGCTTCGAGCTGTTCTTTAATAATTGTTACCGCACGCTCATAATTGGCAAATTCTATTCCTGACATAACCATTAAGAGTCCTTTGTGACTCTCAACTCTTGAAGCGGCATAGTAAGCAAGGCTTTCTTTTTCACGGACATTTATGAAAAGCTTTGAATGCGAAAATCCGCCAAAAATGCCATTGAACACTTGCAGAGCATAGTAGGATTGATCTCCATATGTGCAGTTTGTGCGATAGCCGATGTTCAATTTTCCTTGTTTAACATCCTGATTTTCAATCACTTCATTTGGCTCTGAAATCTCTTTTTCAGTGATGGATTTTTCTACAGATTGGTGAGCATTTTCGCTGAATGTAAAGAATCTTTTTGTATATTCGCTGACCTCTTCTGCTGAAACATCGCCAACAACATACAAATCCATTTTATCTTCTTTTAAGGCTTTTTTATAATACTCATACAGACTTGCAGATGTAATTTGTTCAAGATGATCAATTTCCCCATTTACATGCAGGCGATAAGGTTCATCCTTGCACATCTCTTGAACAAGTCTTAAATTGGAATATCTCATTTTGTCATCATATACAGCCTGAATGCGCTGTTTCATGGTCCGTTTTTCCTGATTTATGATTTCATCTGGGAATGACTCTTCCTTTACAACTGGAGACAGGATGATTTCAGACAGCAGCTGAAGCGCCTTTTCCAGCAGGGGTGTCTGATCTGATAAAAAGCGTTCATTTGCAACTTCAATCCGGATCGATATGATATGATGATCGCCTTTTTTTGATAAATCCACAAATAAAGTCGCCCCGTAAAGCTCATCAAGATGCTTTCTGAGCTCCGTGCTGGTCGGAAAAGATTTCGTGCCCCGCTGCAGCACATAAGGCAGCAGCGCTCTGAATGTGACATCCTCTTCGTTCAGCGGTGCCAGCATTTTAAATACAAGTGAATTTGTTTTAAATTTATTCGTTTGAACGGTGTGAAGTGTTAACCCATTAATTGTTTCAATTTGTTCTTTTAAAAAATCCATTGTAACCCTCCTTGCGTGACAGATTCCATTTTATTTTTTCCTGTTTTATAAATTAGCGTATGGATTCATTCTAGTAATTATATCAACTTTAGGATAATTAAGGAAATGTTAACCATGAATCAATAAATAAAGAAGACGCAAGGCAGCCAATTTGCGTCCTAAACCTGCTTTAAAGCAGGTTTTGATTATTTTGAAGGTTTGATAAAGAATAGGACAATTAAAACAGCAAACAAGCTTACACTTGCAGAAACGTAATAAACCCAAAATCTCCAACAGACATAATATAGGCATATATAGGAGGTCCTGCTGCTACTCCTGTAAACCTCATTGAACTGTAAATCGACCTTTATTATGAGAGACACTTGGAAGGATGAGATGCCTAATTGTTTCTCGATTAAGGGCAAAACCGGAATTAACATTGAATTGCCAAGTGTCATCACAAGCGGAACAGATGACAATAAGATCAAGCTTCTTTTTCGCTCCCATTCTTTTCACCTTTGTTTCGTAGTTTATTGCATTGTTTAGATTTTGCCTCTAATTGAAAAAACTATACTCAAGGCACCGAAATAACTGCCCTCAGGGATTTCAGAAAATATAAAGCGGCCTGGCCTCAATAAATGAGGCCAGGCCGCTTTTGTCTTTTTAGCGTTTTCCTTTTTCGTAAGGAGTTCCAAGCGCTTTTGGTGCATCTGCACGTCCAATGAATCCAGTTAATGCGAGGATTGTTAAAACGTAAGGAGTAATTAACAAGTACATTGTCGGTATGCCTTCAAGCAATGGCAGCTGACCGCCGATTACGCTCAGACCCTGGGCCAGTCCAAAGAAAATGGCAGCTCCCATAGCACCAAGAGGATGCCATTTACCGAAGATAAGAGCAGCAAGAGCCATGAATCCCTGTCCGCTGATTGTTGCATGGCTGAAATCACGAGCAATGATTGTCGCATAAACAGCACCGCCGACACCAGCGAAAGCTCCGCTTAAAATAACGCCGATATAACGCATTTTTACAACATTAATACCCATTGTATCTGCTGCCATCGGATGTTCTCCGACTGAACGCAAGCGAAGACCAAATGGTGTTTTATACATGACAAACCAAACAGCAAACGCTGTAATAATCGCAATGTAAGTTGTTATATATCCATTTGAGAAAAATAGCGGTCCGATTACAGGTATATCGCTCAGCAGCGGTATATCAATTTTGCTGAAACTTTCTGTAATGCGATCTGTTTGTCCTTTTCCGTAAAACAATTTTACAAGGAAAAGCGATAAACCAATGGCAAGAAAATTAATGGCTACTCCGCTTACAACCTGGTCGGCACGGAATGTAATCGACGCTACCGCATGAAGAATGGAGAGCAGCGCTCCTGCACACATCGCAACTAATATGGAAAGCCACGGGGTTGCATCTCCGAATACGTCGGCGTATGTCAGGTTAAAAACGATGGCAACGAAGGCTCCAATAACCATTAATCCTTCAAGCCCTATATTAACTACTCCGGATCGCTCACTGAACATGCCTCCAAGTGCAGTGAAAATAAGCGGAGCGGCAACGAATAACGCTGTAGGGATGATGAGTTCTAGCATTTGCAGAATGCTCACTTATTTCCCCTCCTTCTTGAAACGCAGTAAAATCCAACGTATGAAATAGCTTGAAGCAACGAAAAGAATAATTAGGGCTATAACAATTTCAACAAGCTCATAAGGTACTCCGGCTTCAGACGGCATGTTAAGTGCCCCTACTTTTAAACCGCCAAATAAAGCAGCTGCGAAGATGATGCCAAGGGCTGTGTTTCCTCCCAAAAGGGCTACAGCGATTCCATCAAATCCGACACCTGTAAATCCTCCTTTAACTGAAACATACTGGAATGTTCCAAGCCCTTCCATGGCACCGGCAATTCCTGCAAATGCCCCTGAAATGACCATTGAAAGGATAATGTTGCGGCTTACATTCATACCTGCATATTGTGCAGCATCCTGATTAAATCCTACTGATCTGAGTTCATATCCTTTAGTTGTCTTCTCAAGCAGGAACCACATGACTAGAGCTCCAATTAACGCAAGGAATATTCCATAGTGCATTCTTGAATAGTCTGTCATTGTCTGGAAGAATTCAGAGCTTAATGAAGCAGAAGGGAAAATATTTTCTGATTTATCCCCTTTATCAGATAAAACATACTGAATTAAATGGTTTGTTAAATATAAGGCAATATAGTTCATCATGATCGTCACGATTACTTCATGAACTTTGAATTTCGCTTTCAATAGGCCGGGTATGAATCCCCATAACGCTCCAGCCAAGGCAGCAACAATAATTGCAAGCGGCAAATGAATGATTTTTGGAAGTTCAAATGCTACCCCAACCCATACAGCTGCAAACCAGCCTACAATTAGCTGTCCTTCAACTCCGATATTGAATAAACCTGTGCGGAATGCAAAAGCTACAGCAAGTCCGGCAAAAATATATGGAGTTAACTGGCGAATGGTTTCCCCGATATAGTAGGTATCTCCGAAGATTCCGTTCCATAATGCTGTGTAGCCGGCTACTGGGTCATATCCGGTAACGAGCATGATAATCGCTCCGCAGATCAATCCAAGCAAAACAGCAATAACGGGTACAAGAATATTAAAATAGCGTGCTATATTCATGATGATGCACCTGCTTCCCTGCGGCTGCTTCCTGCCATGAGCAAACCTAGCTCCTGCTCAGTTGTCTCCTTTGGATTTACAATCGCAACGATTTTCCCTTCATATATAACAGCGATCCTGTCGCTTACATTCATGATTTCCTCAAGTTCAAAGGAGATGAGAAGGACAGCTTTTCCTTTATCTCTTTGCTCAATTAATCGTCTATGAATGAATTCAATTGCACCGACATCAAGTCCCCTTGTTGGCTGTGCTGCAATCAGCAAATCAGGATCTCTGTCTACTTCACGGCCAATGATGGCTTTTTGCTGATTTCCTCCTGATAGTGCACGTGCAAGTGTTGAACTGCTTGGAGTTCTGACATCAAACTCTTTGATCAGCTTTTCGGCTTTGTCATAAATCGCTTTAAAATTCAGCACGCCTTTTTTTGAATAAGGCTTCTGATAATAGGTTTGCAGGACCATATTTTCACCGACCGGAAAATCCAGCACCAATCCATGCTTGTGGCGATCCTGCGGGATATGTCCAACACCTGCTTCAGTTACCTGACGCGGACGCTGATTTCGGATATCTTTTCCATTTAATAGGATGGAGCCAGAATCTGACGTCATTAATCCGGTGATGGCTTCTATCAATTCTGATTGACCGTTGCCGTCCACTCCTGCGATTCCGACAATTTCCCCGGCTTTTACAGATAAATTCAAAGAATCGATAACGGTTACATTCCGGCTGTCTTTGACGACAAGGTCTTCAATTTTCAGCACTTCTTCTGCTGGAACAGCTTCTTTTTTTTGTGTAGTAAAGAGAACCTCTCTTCCTACCATCAGAGCTGCGAGTTCGTTCGGATTTGTCTCGGCTACATTCACTGTACCGATTCCTTCACCTTTTCGAATAACGGTAACACGGTCACACACTTCCATTATTTCTTTCAATTTATGAGTAATCAATATGATTGATTTGCCTTCTTTGATGAGTGTTTTCATGATGCCGATCAATTCTTTGATTTCCTGTGGAGTAAGCACTGCTGTCGGCTCATCAAAAATTAAAATCTCAGCTCCGCGGTAAAGTGTTTTTAAAATCTCCACACGCTGCTGCATTCCAACAGAAATATCACTTATTTTTGCAGAAGGATTAACAGCAAGTCCATATTTCTCTGAGATATCTTTTACCTGCTTTTCTGCATCCTTCAAATTGATTTTTCCTGTTTTAGTAGGCTCATTTCCGAGAATAATATTTTCAGTAACTGAAAAATTATTGACAAGCATGAAATGTTGGTGTACCATACCTATTCCCAGATCATTTGCAATGTTAGGGTTGGTAATATTGACAGTCTTGCCTTTTACTCTTATCTCGCCTTTTTCAGGCTGATATAGACCGAATAGAACGTTCATTAAAGTAGATTTCCCTGCGCCGTTTTCTCCCAAAAGCGCGTGAATTTCGCCCTTTTTTACCTGTAAATTGATATTATCGTTTGCGACGATCCCCGGAAATTCTTTGCGAATTCCAAGCATTTCAATTACATATTCCAACATGATCACTCCTTTTTCCTGAAGCTCATTGATGATTAAGATGATAGATGTTAGGAAATTTATGTTTACCCTTGTATTAATAGTTTTATTGACTCCCTTTTAAAATCACCAACTAAAAATCTATAATCCCCTCAATAAATGCTGTGCAGATCGAACTGTTTTTTTATTATAGACTTTTAGTCAGGCGACTTTTCAGGCTAATAAAAAGGCTAGTTTGTTCCTAGCCTTTTTATCAGTAATATTGTTTAATGCTTATTCAAAAGGAACTTTAATTTCACCGTCAATGATTTTTTGCTTGTATTCATCAACTTTAGCAATAACTTCTTCAGATAGGTTATCCTGTGTCGGAGCAATTCCTACACCGTTTTCTTTAAGACCGTATTCAATGATCTCTCCTCCAGGGAAGTCGCCGTTCTTAGATTTTTCAGCTAAGTCTTTAACAGCAACGTCAACGCCTTTAACCATGGAAGTAAGAGTTACGTTGAAGCCGTCGCCTTGGCCAAGCTCATGCTGATCGCGGTCAACTCCAATAACCCACGCGTCTTTGTCAGGGTTTTTCGTTTTCAAATCAACTGCTGCCGTGAATACGCCGTTTCCAGCTCCGCCTGCTGCGTGATAAATAACGTCTGCGCCTTGTCCGTACATGATTTCAGCAACTTGCTGCCCTTTAGCTGCATCACTGAACGTACCAGCATACTGAACGATTACTTCTGCGTCAGGATTAGCTGCTTTAACGCCTTCTACAAATCCAACTTCAAACTTTTTGATTAATGAGCCTTCCATTCCGCCAACAAATCCTACTTTGTTTGATTTTGTTGAAAGTCCGGCAGCAACACCCACAAGGTAAGAGCCCTCATGCTCTTTAAAAGTGATGCTTGCTACGTTAGGCTTGTCTACTACGCTGTCAACGATTGCAAAGTTAGCATCCTTTTGCTGATCAGCGATTTTTGTAACGGCATCTGTCATTAAGTAGCCGATTCCATAAACTAAATCGAATTGTTGACGAACTAATTTGTTTAAGTTTGTTTCATAATCTGCGTCACTTTGAGATTGAAGGTAATCAAATCCGCCTGTCCCTTTTTCAAGGCCATTGTCCTCACCGAAAGACTGAATGCCTTCCCATGCAGATTGGTTAAATGATTTGTCGTCAACTCCGCCTGTATCTGTAACCATTGCAACAGAGAAGCCTTCTTTTTTGTCTCCACCTGCTTTATCTTTATCTTCAGATGATCCGCACGCGCTAAGCAAAGTACCCGCAGCAAGAACAAGTGACAATGTTAATCCTAATCGTTTTTTCACGTTCATTTTCCCCCTAAATATTAGTTTGAAACAATTGTTTAATAAGAGCCTAAGTCCAAAACACCTTCGTCCTTGGAACCACCTCCTTATAGCTGCAAGCATTATTATAAGCGCTTTCTTACCACATGGAAGCTAAATTGATCAGCGCGGAAGTAATTCAGTGAAAATAAAACGGGTTGATCGTTTTCATCAAAATGCATTTGTTTTAAACATAAAAGTGCGGTTTCAGGATCACATTCAAGAATTGGGGAAATCTTTTCGTGGTATCCAATTGGTTCTATGTGAGTTATTGCATAAGAAATATAGCGCCCAGCCTCTTCATGAAGCAATTCAAAAAGTGATTCCTGCTCGTGAATGAACGACTGGGGAAGGATGTTTCTTGGAATTTTGTCAAGGCAATACACAACAGGCTTTCCATTTGCCGTTCTGACGCGTTCCAGGAGAAAGATATCATCACTTGTTCTGCATTTAAAGCGCTTAACATCTTCTTCTGTAGGACTGTTTACTTGAGAAGATAGGAAGATCGTTCCGGGAACCATGTTTGCCTGTTCAATCATCTTTGTCACACTATTTAATTGTTCGATACCAGAGGTGAACAGCGGTTTTGAGTTTATGAACGTGCCAACGCCATGGCGTCGAATGATAACGTTTTCTTCTTCAAGAATGCGAAGTGCTTCTCTCAGCGTCGCGCGGCTGACTCCGAGTTTCTTTGAAAGCTCAAACTCTGAGGGAAGTTTTTCTTTTTCAACATACGTGCCGTTTTCAATATCTTCTTTAATTCTATCAATGACTTGCAAATATAAATGACGGTTATCTGTTTTAATAGTCATATTATTCCTCCGTCTAATCGATTCAATCCAGAGATCAGACATCTGATGTTATACCCTTTCTCTAATCGAAAATAATATACCATGTATTCTGAAATAAATAAATAGGAATTTATTAAATTTGTCGAAAATTGATAGCCCTTTCTCACTAGAGCTTATTTATTTATAGAGAATTCTTCACAAAAAAAACAGGTTTATTCTATTCAATATTTACTATTTTCAGTTTTTATTCTTCATTGGACAAAAAAAGAAAGGCACGCAGCACCTTTCTTTACGAACTTACTTCATCATAATGATCTTTTGAAAGCAGAACTTCTCTAGGCTTGCTTCCTTCGTATGGACCAACTACGCCCCGGTCTTCCATTGCATCAATCAATCTTGCAGCTCTCGTATAACCTACTCTGAAGCGTCTTTGCAGCATCGATACAGAAGCTGTCTGCATCTCCAGAACTAACTGAACAGCATCATCATAAAGATCATCATTGACCTCTTCCTTTACTTCAGCTGTCTCGCTCGGTATCATTTCCTCCTGATATTGAGCTCTTTGCTGAGAAATCACATATGATACAACGTGCTCGACCTCTTCATCTGATAAAAATGCTCCCTGTACCCTTACTGGTTTTGATGCCCCTACCGGAAGAAACAGCATATCCCCGCGTCCAAGCAGCTTCTCTGCCCCGCCCATGTCAAGAATCGTTCTGGAATCTGTCTGGGACGAAACGCTGAAGGCAATTCTTGATGGAATATTTGCTTTAATCACACCCGTGATAACATCAACAGAAGGACGCTGCGTGGCAATAATTAAATGAATGCCCGCTGCCCGCGCCATTTGTGACAGGCGCGTGATGGAATCTTCCACATCTGAAGAGGCTACCATCATCAAGTCTGCGAGCTCATCCACAATCACAACGATATAGGGAAACTCCGGATTTTTCGTTCCTTCTTCTAAATTTGATCTTCTAATATACTCATTGTAGCCTTCAATATTTCTTGTCCCTGTATGAGAGAAAAGTTCATATCTTCTCTCCATTTCATTTACTACCTTTTTTAATGCCTGAGATGCTTTTTTCGGATCTGTAACGACTGGCGCTAATAAATGCGGGATTCCGTTATACACATTCAGTTCTACCATCTTGGGATCAATCATCATCATTTTCACTTCATGAGGCTTTGCTCTCATCAGTATGCTCGTAATGATGCCGTTGATGCATACACTTTTCCCGCTTCCTGTAGATCCGGCAACAAGAAGATGAGGCATTTTGTTCATTTCGGCAAGAACTGCATCCCCCGATATATCTCTGCCGAGTCCCATGAGAAGCTTAGCCTCCGGACGGTCATTTGCTTTCGATTCAAGCACTTCGCGCAGTGATACCATAGCAATCTCAGAATTAGGAACTTCAATTCCAATTGCTGACTTTCCTGGTATAGGCGCTTCTATCCGAATGTCTTTGGCAGCAAGTGCAAGTGCTAAATCATCACTAAGATTCACAATTTTACTTACCTTTACGCCCACATCAGGATAAACTTCATATTTCGTTACAGCGGGACCTAGATGAACCTGTGTCACTTTCGCTTTTACCCCAAAGCTCTGAAACGTTTTTTCAAGCTTGCGTGCATTTTCATAAATGTTCTTTTTATCCGTTTGCTGACTGTTGACCTTTGGCTGTGATAAAAGATCAAGGGATGGCAGCAGATACGATTTATTCTCTACTTCAGTGAAAGTAATCGGCGGGACTGCCGGCTCATCGGCAGTTTCAGTTTCAGCCTTCTTTTTTGGAGTTCTGACAGGGGGCTCAGGCTTATCCTGTTCCTGATCAAATGCCTTAATTTCAAGGTCATCCCGGTCTGCAAAACTTGAAATAATCGGCTCAATATGAACGATTTCTGCTTCTTCTTCATCAGGTTCCTCTTTATACTTTCGCTCTTTTTTAGCTTTTTTAGGTTTGGAGGTTTCTGCTTTTTTTGCATTCTTTATCGATTGAGGGAGGTTTTTCATATCTTCGTAAAAGGCAATGGCCTGCGTTTTCATAAAACGCAGAAATGGCGCAATGATTTTGCCGAGTGTTGAACCGAGAGATCTCCCAGTAATAAGGACAATTCCTATTAAGATCAGAATAAATGAAATGATTCGTGATCCCGCTGCAGCAAATAAGTAATAAGATGCTGCAAAAAGAATGGCTCCAATCATCCCGCCCCCAAGATCAGGCGTTCTTATCTGCCCGTTAACCTCCATAAAAAATAGTTCCCACGTGTTGGTTATGACGCTCGGTGAAGACAGCGCCCCTTTTTTTGTAAGCATCTGAAACAGAGTGACATGACTGAGAAGCAAGATTGCAGAAAGGATGCAATACAAACCGACTATCTGTCTTGAAAATAAAGACGGCCATCTTCTGTTCCACATTACATAACCAGAAAGAACAAGCATGCCAATTAAGGCTGCCATATACCATTCACCAATAAAAAATCTGAACAAGTAAACGAACGTTTTTCCGACAAAGCCTAAATTTGAAATCGCAATCAGGGAAATAGCCAGAAGAACTAATCCTATTAATTCAAACTTCAAAGTATGCCGCCAATCATCCGTTTTTTTCTTTTGTCTCCGTTTTTGTTTTGCCATTAGTTATCACCTATGTATTAAATTTGCTAATGGCTGATTTCGCATAAATTGCTGTGAATCAGTCCCAGCATTTCGGTTAATGTCGAGCTCTTTGCATAAATAGCAGAGAAATAATTATGACTATAAAAAATCCAGAAGCCGGTTTTTAACATAAGACTAAAAACAGCAAAATTTCACGAAAAAAGCCTTTATAAACAAAGAAAGCAGCCAAATGCAGGCTGCGGACATGTTTGTGTAAAATTAGTATAGCATATTATGAGGAAAACGAGAATGTCATAGAAATTTTTTGTCCCGGAGAGTACTGCCCGTTTAGAAAATCCTGCGGATCTGTACTTAAAAGCCGGACAATTTCATATTGATTCTGTTCGGTCTGTCGGACAACCATTTGCAGTCCATTCATTTCGATGGTTGAAACACTCTCAAAATCAGCTGTTTGTACAGGGAATATGAGCTCTTCAGGCATGGATGTGTATAAAATCATTGCAGCATTTGCTCCTCACCGGATTCGTCTTTCTTGCCAATCATTTCATTTAACTTCATGATCGCCTGCCCTACACCGCCGACTCCGTCAATCAGCCCGTAATCTACTGCGTCATTGCCGACAACATTCGTCCCAATATCCCGGGTTAAATTGCCTTTTGAAAACATGAGTTCTTTAAACTTTTCTTCCGTAATATTTGAGTGTTTTGTTACAAAATTAACAACTCGATCCTGCATTTTGTCCAAATACTCAAACGTCTGCGGCACTCCGATGACTAAACCAGTTAATCTGACTGGATGTATCGTCATAGTTGCTGTTTCTGCTATAAAAGAGTAGTCGCAAGAAACCGCAATTGGCACGCCAATTGAATGGCCTCCGCCTAAAACAATTGAAACAGTAGGCTTTGATAAGGATGCAAGCATTTCAGCTATTGCAAGACCTGCTTCAACGTCTCCGCCAACAGTATTCAGCACAATAAGGAGTCCTTCTATTTTTGGATTTTGCTCAATGGCAACGATTTGCGGGATGACATGCTCATATTTAGTCGTTTTATTTTGAGGAGGAAGCTGAATATGTCCTTCTATTTGCCCGATGATTGTCAGGCAATGTATTCTTGCATCCTGGGATAATTGCGGAACATTTGTCTGTCCAAGCTGCTGAATTTTTTCAACTAGAGAAGGTTCCTTCCCCTCTTGTTTATCCCCATTCTGTTCTGAATTTTCCTGCAGGTAGCGGGAATCTTTGCTCATGTTGCTTCACCCTTCCTTTCATCAATGTTTTTATTATTCGCAGGTCTGCCTGAAAACATTCGAAAGGGGTAAAAATTAGGTCCTTTTCAAGTTAAAAAAGGAGCCATTAAAAAGGCTCCTTTTGTTTAGATTTCCATGATGATCGGTAAAATCATCGGTCTGCGTTTCGTTTGTTCAAATAAGAAACGATTCAGCGCCTCGCGGATATTTAATTTTAATGCAGACCATTCAATTCCATGACCCTGCATGCTTTTTTCAACAATATCAGTTACCATTTCAGAAGCTTTTAAAATAAGTTCTTCCGATTCCCTGACATAGACAAATCCTCTAGATATGATCTCAGGTCCGGAAATCATTACTTTTTTAGAGCGATCCAGTGTAACTACGACAATGAGAATGCCGTCTTGAGAAAGAAGTCTCCGGTCTCTCAGCACAATGTTTCCAATATCGCCAACGCCCAAACCGTCTATCAGAACATTCCCTGAAGGCACTTTAGATATCGATTTAACTTTATTCTGAGAGAACTCAATCACGTCGCCTTTTTCAACAACGAAAATATTCTCGGTCTCTATTCCGGCGGATTTAGCAAGTTTAGCATGAGCTTTTTGCATTTTGTACTCGCCGTTAATCGGAATAAAGTATTTTGGCTTCATCATATTCAGCATCAATTTTAATTCTTCCTGGCTGCCGTGCCCTGATACATGGATTTGCTTTTGTCCGAAAATGACATTGGCACCAGCGCGGTAGAGTAAATCAACTGTCTTAGAAAAATGAAGCTCATTTCCTGGAACAGGTGTCGCAGAGATAATAACTGTATCATCTTTTTCAATTCGGATTTGTTTATGTGCGCCTTTTGCCATACGGGTTAATACAGTGAGTGGTTCTCCCTGATGACCTGTTGTCAGAATCGCTACTTCATTTTTAGGATATTTATCGATATCTTGGACGGGTATGATTAAATTTTCACTTTCAGTGATGTATCCTAAATTTTTTGCAATTTCATAAACATTTTTTATTGAATTTCCAAGCAGGACTAGTTTTCTCTTATTATCAGATGCAGCTTCAATCACCTGGACGATGCGGTTGATGTTTGATGCATAAATCGCTACAATCGTTCTTCCATTTGCATTGTACATAGCATCTGAAATCTCATGCCCCACAACGGTTTCAGAAGCTGTAAAGCCTGGCCGTTCGGCATTTGTACTGTCAGACAGAAGGCAAAGGACACCTCGCTCTCCGATCATGGCCATTTTGCCTAAATCAGAGCTCGTATTGAGCACAGGAGTTGTATCAAATTTAAAATCCCCTGTGTGCACAATCGCTCCTAGTGATGTATGGAAGCATACTCCGACTGAATCAGGGATGCTGTGAATCGTTCTGAAGAAAGATACATTCACGCCATCAAAATCTAAAACAGTGGCAGAATCAACTTCCTGATAATCTGCTTTTTGTTTCGGATTTAGTTCTTTTACTTTTTGGGACACTAAAGCAAGAGTCAGTTTTGTTCCAAAAACCGGAATGGACAGATGTCTCAGCACATAGAAAACGCCGCCAATGTTCTCTTCGTGACCATGTGTTAAAAAGATGCCCTTCACCCGATCTGCATTCTCCCGCAAGTATGTAATGTCAGGAATGACCATATCAATCCCTAACATCCCGGCTTCTGGATACATTAATCCAGCATCAACGATAAAGATGTTATGATCGATTTCAATGACATACAAATTCTTGCCAATTTCTCCAACTCCGCCTAGGGCAATAATCTTGATGTTTTCTGTCTGTTTATTCAATTGGTAATCCTCCCTGAACCCGTCCAATACAACTAATGCTTATTATAACTGATGAAAGAAATGGAATACAAGGAAATAATCTCTTGGGGCTGAAATCTAAGCAGGAAATGAAAAGAAAGTGAGGACATTTTCATATATTGAGGTGAAAAAGGACCAATCCTGTGATTGGTCCTCTGGTTTTAGATGGAAGTGATGACTTTCGTCAATTCATTTCTTTCCGTTTCAGTTAATGAGACGAGCGGCAATCTTACAGGTCCGACGTCTAGCCCTTTAAACTGAAGGGCCGTTTTAACCGGTACCGGATTAGGAGCTTTGAAAAGCTGTTTCATAATGGGAAGCAGCTGACGGTGAATGGCGCCTGCTCTTATATTTTCACCCGCGTTAAAAGCTGTGATCATTTCCTGCATTTCATTGCCGATTACATGTGATGCTACAGAAACAATCCCCGCACCCCCGATTGAAAGAACAGGAAGTGTTAAGCCGTCATCTCCAGAATATAAAGCAAAATCCTCGGGAGTTTTTGAGATAATTTCAGACATTGCATCCAAATCACCGCTCGCTTCTTTTACAGCGACCACATTTGGAAGCTCAGCAAGGCGGGCGATGGTATCAGGAGAAATGCTTATTGCAGTGCGTCCCGGGACATTGTAAATCATTACCGGAAGCTCAGTTGCCTCTGCAATGGTTTTAAAATGCAGGTAAAGCCCTTCTTGATTTGGTTTATTGTAGTAAGGTGCTACAAGCATAACTGCGTCAACTCCTGCAGCTTCTGCTTTTTTTGTCAGGCCGATTGATGCTTTTGTGTTATTGCTTCCCGTACCGGCAATAACAGGTACTCTGCCGTTCACTTCAGAGACAACATGCTTGAATAATGCAATCTTTTCTTCTGATGTAAGTGTAGGAGATTCTCCAGTTGTTCCTGCCACAACTAATGAATCCGACCCATTCTTAATTAAAAAATTTACAAGCTGTGATGTTTTAGCAAAATCGATGTTTCCATTTTTATCAAATGGTGTTACCATGGCTGTAGATATCTTACCAAAGTCAATCATTGTGACACTCCTTTTTTATCCTCTTGAGACTTTCTGCTAATTCGAGAGTTCAAACGCATCATGCAGAGCGTTTACTGCATTGATCATATCCTCTTCTTTTACCAATACCCAAATTGTCGTATGACTATCTGCGGATTGAAGAATTTGAATTCCCTGTTCAGACAATGCCGTTACAATTTTTGCAGTTACACCGGGCACTCCGGCTATTCCCGCTCCAACTGTAGAAACTTTTGCACAATGTCTTTTGACGGATGGTTCATAATCCATGCCTCTTAAAATTTCAATGGCATAGTCCGTTACTTCTTCAGCAACTGTATAAATAACTGACCTTGGCGTAATATTGAAGAAATCCACGCTGATTCCTGCACGAGCCATTGATTTAAATACCTCAGTCTGCACCTCGTATTGACCTTCTTTGGCAGATACATGGATCTGTGTGACATTCGACACATTGGCGATGCCGGTGATCAGCCTATCATTTATATCACTGCCCAAATTTTCCGAATGATGGGATGTAACAAGTGTACCAAGACCTTCGGAATAGGTTGAGCGGATTCTGATTGGAACTTTTGCCTGCATGGCAATTTCAACAGCTCTCGGGTGAATAACTTTTGCACCCTGATAAGCCAAGTTGCAAATCTCAGTATACGTTACAGTTGTAAGAGGCTTTGCTTTTTCAACAATTCTTGGATCTGCGGTCATGACACCTTCTACATCTGTGAAAATATCAATAAACTGTGCTTCAAGGGCCGCTCCAAGCGCTGCTGCCGACGTATCGCTTCCGCCCCTGCCGATGGTTGTTATATCTCCGCTCTTTGTTGCTCCCTGGAAGCCTGCTACTACAACTACGTCATTGTGTTCAAGCTCTCTTCTGAGACGTTCGCACCTCATATCAAGGATTTTTGCATTTGTATAATCGTTATTTGTTAAAAATCCTGCCTGCGCTCCGCTCAGTGAAGATGCTTCAATTCCTTCTGACTTCAGCATGCTTGTGAAAACTACGGAAGAGATGGTTTCTCCGCAGGATAACAGCAAATCCTGTTCCCGCTTTGAAATCGAAGCTGTTCCGCCGTATAGAAGATTTAAAAAGGAATCTGTCGCGTACGGGTCTCCGTTTCTGCCCATTGCTGAGACGACTACTACCACTTTATACTGCTCTTTTAATGCATCTCTAATATGTTTTAATGCCATCTTCCGGCCGTGATCATCTTTAACAGATGTTCCGCCGAACTTTTGAACGATTATTTTCATCCTTACACCCCGACTCTATACGTAAGAGAAGAGAGCAGGTAAAATATACCCTCGCTCTCTTCGATCCTGCTTATACTAATTTCAATTTAACAAGGCTTTCTGCAATTTGAACGGAATTCCATGCTGCGCCTTTTAAAAGATTATCAGACACGATCCATAAATGGAAGCCATTTGCACGATCAGGATCTTTGCGGATGCGTCCGACAAATACATCATTTTTCCCTACACAATCTGCAGGCATTGGATATGTTTGGGTAAGCGGATCATCCTGAAGAGTAACTCCCGATGCACCTTTTAATAATTCATGAATATCTCTCACGCTGACAGAATCCGAATCAAGTTCAATGTAAACAGATTCAGAATGACCAGTCTCAATCGGAATTCGCACGCATGTAGCTGCTATTTCAAGGTTTGACATGTGCATGATTTTTTTCGTTTCATTCATCATTTTCATTTCTTCGAAAGTGAAGCCATTTTCTTCAAATTTGTCAATTTGAGGAATCGCATTAAAAGCGATCTGAAAATGCTTTTTGTCCCCTTTTACAGGCAGAATTTCAGGAGTAAACTCTTCGCCTTTCAAGATTGCTTCCGACTGAGTTTTCAGTTCTTCAATTGCAGCGGCGCCAGATCCTGATACTGCCTGGTATGTCGATACGATTACTTTGTTTAAGCCATGAGCCTGACGCAAAGGTTCAAGAGCGACAACCATTTGTATGGTAGAGCAGTTTGGATTGGCAATAATGCCGTTATGTTTGGTTAAATCTTCCTCGTTTACTTCCGGAACAACAAGCGGAACATGCTCATCCATGCGGAAGGCACTTGTATTATCAACAACAATTGCCCCGTGCTTGACTGCTTCAGGAGCAAATTCTTTAGAAACACTGCCGCCTGCGCTGAAAAGGGCAATCTGTACGCCTTTAAAGCTGTCAGGGCTTGCAGCCTGAACTTCATATTCCTCTCCTTTAAACATCACTTTTTTGCCGGCTGATCTTGCAGAAGACAATAAAGTCAATTTAGAAATAGGAAAGTCCCGCTCTTCCAAAGTCTGCAGCATTTGCTGTCCGACTGCGCCTGTTGCGCCAAGGACAGCAACATGATAACCATTTGTATTCATATATCAAAACTCCTTCCGCGATTATCCGTATACTAACGGATTAACTTCATATCATATTGCGTATTAGTTTATCATAGACTAGGTGTATTCATTATTCAACCATGATTTTTCTTGCCTTCTATTCTACCAATAAGGAGGCTATTCGTCATCACGAAATTTTTCAATGATTACCGGCTGAAACTGCGAATGCTCTAATGCTGCTTCCACTGTTTCCAATAATAAGTCCATTTTGGCCACTAATGAATTTGGTTTTTTAAATGGAGCATCCTGGCCAAATGGAATAAAATACATATTCTTTGCAGCCATGAGCTTCATCAGATTCGCCCCATTTAAACCAAGCCCGTCATTCGTAGAAATGCCAACTACCACCGGCTTATGGTTTCTTAAAGTAGCCTTCGCAGCCATCAGCACCGGTGATTCTGTCATTGCATTTGCAAGTTTGCTCATTGAATTTCCTGTCATCGGAGCAACAACCATGCAGTCAAGCGGAATTTTTGGCCCAAGCGGTTCTGCTCCTACAATGGAATCAATGACTTTATGACCTGTCAGCTCCTCAATCTTTTTTATCCACTCTTCACCTTTGCCAAATCTTGTATTTGTAGCTTTAACCGTATTTGTGACGACAGGCATCACATCTGCTCCTTCGTCAATCAATCGTTTAATCTGCGGATAAACTGCATCATATGTGCAGTGAGACCCTGTTAATCCAAATCCGATTCTTTTGCCTTTAACCTTCATGATGATGACCCCTTCCTTTTGGAGAATTCCTCTGTAAGCAGCGCCGCCAATACGTTTGCCACAATCTGACCGGCCGTTTTCGGTGCGACTATTCCCGGAAGACCCGGTGCGAGCAATGCTTTTATGCCCCTTTTTTCAGCATATTTAAAATCCGTTCCCCCCGGCTTTGATGCAAGGTCAATAATCAGTGTGTGGGCAGGCATTTTGGAAATCACTTTTGCCGTCACGATGTGATAAGGAATCGTATTAATGCAGATATCTATTTGTGAAACTTGTTTTTCTAGATCCTCAAGCTGAAAGGACTCAAGCCCCATTTCAATAATTCTTGCAATATGCGAAGACTTTCTTGCTCCGACCTTCACTTTTGCTCCAAGTGCCGAGAATGTACGGGCAACGCTCATACCTACACGTCCAAGTCCCAGTACAGCAATTCTTGAACCGTGAATCGTAAAATCAGTGTGCTGAATAGCCATCATAATTGTTCCTTCTACGGTCGGAATGGAATTGTAGATCGCTACATCATCTCTTTCAAAAAGCTGAACAAGTTCTCGGTTCTCTCCATCAATTATTCCGTCTAAGTATGGATTGCTGATTCCAGAATAAATGATGCAATGAGGAGGTGTTCTTTGGATGATCTCCTCCGTTAACACTACTTCTTCATTGGAGAAGATTGTATCGACGTGCCCCTCTAAATTCGTTCCGGGAACAGGCAAAATAATGACATCTATTTCTTCAAAATGCACTTCGGCAAGCTTCAATTTCTCGGCTCCGGTAAATCCATGATCAAGCTGGTCAAAGCCTACTAAAAAAAGCTTTGCATCTAGTTCTGTCAATTTCCGGATGACCTCCAGCTGCCGGGCATCTCCTCCAATGACTGCTATATTAAGTCCTGTTAGCATACGGCCCTTTCACCTACTTTTTCGCGATGTATATATTCATATTGATTGAATCCTGAGTGAACTTACTTAAACATCTTATGTAAAATCAGCAGGCGTGGTGATAGTCTATAACGCATATAATTGTGAGACCTGAAATTGAATTGAAATCAGCGGCTTATACTTCAGCCCAGGGAAAATAAATTTTTTCGCTGGCACTTTGAAGCTGAATCCATCAAAAAAAGCGATTGGCGTCCAATCGCTTTTACTCTAAAAGTTTTATTTGATCATCTTCTATGTCTAAAATAATCATATCGGTGCCGATCTTTTTAATGTGAAGCCAGGGCACTCTGATTTCATTTCCCTGCTTTCTGAATCCGAACCATTTTACTGATGGAATGACAAGTGCAGTTATTTGACCAGTCTGCTCATTAATTTCCAGGTCCGTCTGTCCTAAAATTCCTAATCTCTCTGCTCTTTTCACATCCACAATTTCTTTCCCGCTCAGCTCGCTCAGCCTCATGAAATCACCATCCTTTTTATCATATATATCCATTTGGACACAAAAAAGACCTGCAGGAAGATGCCTGCAGGTCTTAACTGATTATTGTTTTAAGGCAGAAGGAAGATTACCGTCCGGGCTGATCAGAGCAATGGAGTAATCATCAGTAAATAATTGTTTTGCAAGGGCATTGACATTATCTGCCGTTACTTCATTTATCATTTCGATCATTTCGTCCAGGCTGCGATGGCGCCCAAGAAGGAGTTCATTCTTACCGTTTCGGCTCATGCGGCTGTTCGTGCTTTCTAAGCTGAGCATCAAATTGCCTTTCATTTGTTCTATGCTGTTTGTGAGTTCTTTGGAAGTTATGCCTTCTTTTTTCAATGTAGCAAGCGTTTCCTGGATTGTTTCAAACAGAACATCAAGCTGTGCTCGCCCTGTGCCTCCGTAAATCGTCAGCATGCCATTATCCTGATATGAGGAGTGATAAGAAAAGACTGAATAGGCAAGTCCTTTTTGCTCGCGGACATCCTGGAACAGTCTTGAGCTCATGCTGCCGCCAAGAACGTTGTTTAGTACGATTAAATCATAGATTTTTTCATGTCCAACTTGAAGTCCGTCAAAACCGATGCAAAGGTGAGCCTGCTCTGTATCTTTTTTGCGCGCAAGCTTCTGATTCATGAATGCCGGTGCACCAATTTCAGTTCCCTTTTGACTCGTCTCAAACGAACCGAATTGTTTTTCAACTTCTGAAATAAAGCTCTCTGAAATATTGCCTGCTACAGAAATCACGACATTCTCTGGAGTATAATATTGATCCATATACTCTCGCAATGTGTCGCTTTCGAATTTTGCAAGCGTTTCTTCCGTTCCTAAAATCGGATACCCAAGCGGATGCTCACCGTATGTAGCTTTGCTGAGCAAATCATGTACGATATCGTCAGGAGTATCTTCATACATTTTAATTTCTTCATATACAACGTTTTTTTCTTTTTTCAGTTCAATATCATCAAACGTTGAGTTGAAGAACATATCTGCAAGGACTTCGAGCGCATAATCTGAATGTTCATCAAGCACTTTCGCATAATAGCACGTATATTCTTTTGAAGTAAAAGCGTTTACTTGCCCGCCGATGCTGTCAAAAGATTCAGCTATTTCACGTGCTGATCTTGTTTTAGTTCCTTTGAAAAACATATGCTCTAAAAAGTGCGAAATCCCATTGTTTTTTTCATTTTCATTTCTTGAGCCCGTTCCAATCCATACCCCAATTGCAACCGATCTAACATGAGGGATATTTTCGAGCACTATTCTTACACCATTTTGGCATGTATACTTTTTAATCAATCTTGTTCCTCCTATCTGTAAGCTCCAAGGATCTGATGTATATGTGAAATATGTTAGTTTGATGCCGGCAGCCGTTCTTCATCCAAGAGCATTGATACAGAACCGAAAGAATATCCCTTCTGTTTAATTGACTGAATCAATGTTTCTAAACTTCTCGACGTGGAATCAGTGGGATGCATGAGAATCATAGCACCATTATGAACCTTTTTAAGAACACGTTCAACTAAAACGCCGGGCTCAGGCTTTTGCCAGTCAATTGTATCAACAGACCAGAGCACTGTTTCCATCTTAAATTCATCTGCTACGGTAATCACGTCCTGCCTGTAGCTTCCGCTTGGAGGTGCGAACCAGACTGGAGCGGCACCTGTAATCTCTTTGATGACGTCATTTGTTGAACCAATCTGTTTACGGATTTGATCTGTTGTGATCCTTGCCATATCAGGATGGGAATAGGAATGATTCCCAATTTCATGACCGGCCTCTTTTATTGTTTTAACAAGTACAGGATTTTCTTTTGCCCATCTTCCTTCTAAGAAAAAGGTAGCTTTTACTCCATGCTTATCAAGCACGTCAAGCATAGATGGAAGATATTCATTGCCCCAGGCAACATTAATGAGAAAGGAAACCATCGTTTTATCAGGGTGCCCCCTGTAAATCGGGGCTGAAGGCAGGTCGGATAAGTGCACTTTTGGTTTTATCTGCTTAAAGACAAGCTGCTTTTCATCAAAATCCCCAATTTTCTTCATCTTTTTATACGACTCATCAATATCAATGGTTATGCCGTTGTAGCCAGGAGTCGCTTTCCAGACCGTATGTATTTGAGCATCCTGTGCCGGTTTTTCATAATCCTTCACCTTTGCAGCGATTGTCTGGTAGAGTTCATCGGGCTGCTTTACAGCTGAAACTTCTGCAACTTTCACTGTAGACACATAGGCTGATGTAAATGGATTCTGAATGACAGCAGCAGATATGATCAATATGAGCGCGATGCTTAAATAGTGAAACCTCTTCATGTTTGTCTTCCCCCTTTTTACTAGAAAATATGTACGAAGGGGACAAGGTAGAACATGTGCAATAGGTGCAAAGAGAGGAGAAAAAAGCAAAAAGAAGCCAGACCTAGCTTCTCTGGCTTCTACACTTTAAGAATTTTGCTTTTCTTTTTCTTTCTCGTCACGAAGAACTGCTTTTCTAGAAAGATTGACGCGACCTTGTTTATCAATTTCAGTTACCTTCACAAGCAACTCATCACCGATTTTAACAACATCCTCAACTTTTCCAACGCGCTCTTCTGCGAGTTCAGAAATGTGTACTAAACCGTCTTTGCCATTGAATATTTCAACGAAAGCACCGAACTTTTCAACGCGCTTCACTTTTCCTAAATACATTTGTCCAACAACAACTTCGCGGACAATGTCTTCAATAATTTGCTTCGCTTTTTGATTCATTTCCTCATTCGTTGATGCAATAAAGACCGTTCCGTCTTGTTCAATGTCAATTTTAACGCCAGTTTCTTCGATGATTTTATTGATTTGTTTACCGCTTGGTCCAATAACATCACGGATTTTATCAGGATTAATCGCCATCATTAAGATTTTAGGAGCATACTGAGAAAGCTCTGTACGAGGCTCTTTAATTGTTGCAAGCATTGAATCAAGGATTTCCATGCGTCCTTTTTTAGCCTGCAGAAGAGCTTCTTCTAAAATTTCACGGGATAATCCTTCAATTTTAATATCCATTTGAAGGGCAGTTACGCCTTTAGCTGTACCTGCAACTTTAAAGTCCATATCTCCCAGGTGATCTTCCATTCCCTGAATATCAGTCAGCACTGAGTAATGCTCTCCTGACTTCACAAGTCCCATTGCAATTCCTGCTACAGGAGCTTTAAGCGGAACACCAGCATCCATCATGGCAAGTGTGCTTGCGCAAATACTTGCTTGTGATGTTGAACCGTTTGATTCAAGAACTTCTGATACAAGACGGACTGTGTACGGAAAATCCTTTTCTGAAGGAATAACAGGCTCAAGAGCTCTTTCGCCGAGCGCTCCATGGCCGATTTCACGGCGTCCAGGTCCACGCATAAATCCAGTTTCCCCTACGCTGAACAGCGGGAAATTGTAATGATGCATAAAGCGTTTTGTTTCTTCAATGCCGAGACCATCAAGAATCTGGACATCTCCCAGTGCTCCAAGCGTACAAATGCTGAGAGCCTGAGTTTGCCCGCGTGTGAACAGACCTGAACCATGTGTGCGGGATAACAAGCCGACTTCTGAAGAAAGAGGACGGATCTCATCAATTTTACGGCCATCCGGGCGGATCTTATCTTCAGTGATCAGACGGCGGACTTCTTGTTTGACTAATTTAGAGAGGATTTCTTTCACTTGTTTAAGAGTGTCAGCTTCTGCTTCCTGCTCTTCAAAATGGGCAACTACTGTTTTCTTTACTTCATTTATTGCTTCTTCGCGTGCATGTTTTTCCTGCACTTGAATCGCTGACAGCAAGTCTTTTTCAGCCATTTCACGAATGCTTGTCTCAAGATCCGCATCAAGAACATATAGTTTCACTTCTGATTTTGCTTTCCCGACTTGAGCTGCAATCTCTTCTTGGAATGCAATCAGACGTTTGATTTCATTATGACCGAACATGATCGCTTCAAGCATTGTTTCTTCAGGAACTTCATTTGCTCCTGCTTCTACCATGTTAATAGCATCTTTTGTGCCTGCAACAATTAAATTGATATCACTTTTATCCATTTGTTCAACTGTCGGATTGATGACAAATTTATCATCAGCACGGCCGACAACTACACCTGCAATCGGACCTTCAAATGGAATGTCAGATACAGTTAAAGCAAGGGATGAACCGAACATTGCCGCCATTTCAGATGAACAGTCCTGATCGACACTCATTACAATGCTGACAACCTGTACTTCATTTCGGAAACCATCAGCAAACAATGGACGCAATGGACGGTCAATCAGACGGCTTGCAAGGATTGCTTTTTCACTTGGGCGGCCTTCGCGTTTAATAAAGCCTCCAGGAATTTTACCAACTGCATAAAGGCGTTCTTCATAATTGACAGTTAACGGGAAAAAATCAACTGTTTTCGGTTCTTTTGATGCTGTTGCTGTACTTAATACAGCTGTGTCTCCATAGCGGATCAGTGCCGCGCCGTTTGCCTGTTTTGCCAGCTGGCCAACTTCAACGGTCAATTCTCTTCCAGCCCAATCAATGGAGAACACTTGTTTTTCTTGTCCCATATAAGAATGAACTCCTCTCGTCATATAAGTCACAACATACATTTATGTATTATTATGAACCATTTAAATTCAACATATCAATGTTATTCCGGTATGTAAATAGATCGCGTGTAAATCTTATTTTTTAAAGGATAAGAATATTTAAATTTCATCCGCTTTCGTGTCTGGCTGCAGCCCTAGATTCTCAGGTAAGAACGGATCTGTCCAAGGCGCTTTTGCTTTTCTTATTTTAATACACTAAAAAAGCGGGAATTCTCCCGCTTTTCAAAGATTATCGGCGTAAACCAAGCTTGTTGATTAGGTCACGATAACGAGTTACGTCATTATTGCGCAGGTACGTCAAAAGATTACGGCGTTTACCTACCATTTTCAAAAGACCGCGACGTGAATGGTGGTCTTTCTTGTGAACACGTAAATGTCCATTAAGATTGTTAATATCCTCAGTTAGGATAGCGATTTGAACTTCTGGAGAACCAGTGTCCGTATCATGCGTTCTGTACTCAGTGATAATTTCATTCTTACGTTCTTGAGTGATTGCCATCCTATTCACCTCCTTCATTTAAAAACCCCAATTACCGAGCAAACGTTGGTGAATCGTTCTGCCAAGCAATGGTTATAAAAGTTACATTTATTAGAATACTATTTTTCCGGACATAAGGCAAGTGTTAATCTTGCAGATCCTGAAAAAATTGTTCAGCGGAAGCTTTATCTTTTCCAATTTGCTCGATCAGTTTGTCAATCGAACTGAATTTTTGCTCGCTTCTTATCCGTTTATACCAGAATATAGAAACATTCTTTCCATATATAGATTTATTAAACTCAAAAATATGGACTTCTATGCTTGGTTTTACTTTTTTTTCATCGTAAAAGGTTGGTTTGTAGCCAATGTTGCATACCCCGTTATAAACCGCATCGTCTATTTGAAATCTGACCGCGTACACCCCTGTCGGAGGGGTTATGTATGCCCCGTCAAGCTCTATATTTGCCGTTGGAAAGCCAATCGTTCTGCCGCGCTTATCTCCATGTATCACTGTTCCGTTTACTCTGTGCGGCCTGTTAAGAAGGCGGGAAGCATACTCAACATCCCCGCTTCTCAGCACCTCCCTGATCAGAGTTGAACTGATTTTCCGGTCATGATCTGTCTGCTTGCTGATTGTCGTTTGATCAAAAGCGCTTCTTGAATGAAAAGGCAAGGTTTCCATCGTACCTTTTCCAAGCCTGCCATAGGAATAATCAAAGCCTGCTATTACGTGCTTTACATTCAGCCTGATAATGTATTGGTCAACGAATTCCTGGGGCAGCAGTGCTGCAAACTCTTCGGAAAATTGAATGATAAAAAGATAGTCGATTTCAAGCTTTTCAATTAAATCAATTTTATCCTGCAGTGTTGTAATTGCCTCAACATGCTGAATATTTTTTCTTAAAACCACCGAAGGATGAGGATCAAACGTCATAACTGCACTTTTTAATCCTTTTTCTTCTGCTGTTTTTTTAGCTGTCAATATCACTTCCTGATGCCCACGATGAACGCCGTCAAAATAGCCAAGCGCCATTGCCAGCCGGGGCATTTCTATGTCTTTTAAAGAGTGCGGATGCGTTAGTTTGATCGTTTTCACTCGTGTTTCACCTTTTCTGTATCAGCTTTCTTCCTTCAGGTCAGATGACAAGGACTTTGGAAGGTTTAAGGAAGTGAGGTTTTTCAGGATGCTGCTTATAAATCGCGAGGCAAGTTCCCTGTTCGTCATATACGGCAATCGAATCTTCAGCCGCATCATGTTCAAAACCAGCTGGAACCTCAAGCACAGCACCATTTTTCACTTTCTTTGCTAATGTATCATTTATGGACAATTTGGGCAAATGATTTAAAGCTGTGCTGATCGGGATGAGAATATCCTGCAGTCTGCTTTCATCTGCCATTTTTTCGATTTCTTCAAAGGTGTGGCATTGATCAATTAAAAACGGACCTGATGCTGTTCTGATCAAATGTGACATATGGGCAGGATATCCCAATTGTTCGCCGATCATCACAGCAAGGGTTCTTACATATGTACCTTTGGAACATTGAACTTTAAAACGAAAAGAAACCGTGTCCCCTTTAGTTTCTATGTCAGATAAGATTGTCATCTCATGAATCGTGATTTTTCTTTTTGGCCTCTCAATTGTCTGTCCTGCTCTGGCGTATTCATACAGTTTTTTACCGCCTATTTTCACTGCCGAATACATTGGAGGAACCTGATCGATTTCACCTGTCAGAGCTTGCAGTGCTTCTTCTGCATCTTTCTTAGTGATAATAGTATCCACTTTCTTCTTTTCAACAACAGCGCCCGAGGCATCCTCTGTGGTTGTTGAGAAGCCTAAAGTAACTTCTGCTTCATATGTTTTCGATGCTGCAGTTAAATATTCAACAATCTTAGTTGCACGTCCCAGGCAGACAGGAAGTACTCCTGTGACATCTGGATCGAGGGTTCCGGTATGTCCGACTTTTTTTGTCTTAGCGATTCTTCTCATTTTTGCCACACAATCATGTGAGGTCATTCCGGCAGGCTTATTAATTAACAAAACACCTTCCATGCTCGCTTTCCGCCCTTCTGCATATGAAAGAATACATAAACGAAAAGGATAGACTGATGTCTATCCTCTCCTTTAATCTTCCTGCTTGTTTTCTTGATTAATTTCGTGGATCAGTGTTTCGATCCGATTTCCATAATCAACGGATTCATCAAATTCAAAAAGGATTTCAGGTGTTTTTCTCAGCCTTATGCGCTGTCCGATTTCAGAACGGATAAAGCCTTTTGCTTTTGCAAGGCCTTTTAAAGTGTTTTCTCTCTTTTCTTCATCTCCAAGAACTGAAATGTAGACTTTTGCTATTTGCAGATCTCCGGAAACTCTTACATCTGTCACCGTAACAAATCCGATGCGGGGATCTTTAATTTTCCGGCTGATAATTTCGCCTAATTCCTTTTTCATTTGTTCGCCGACTCTGTTCGCTCGTAAACTCATGCTATCACCTCACTGTTAAAGCCAATCAAACGAGGTTACAGTGCGTTCAATTTCAGGAAAAGAATCAATCATAGCAAGCGCTTTGTTCAATTCCTTTTCCGTTTGAACTTTATTTGATGTGATGGCGACGATGCCAATCTTGGTTCTCTGCCAGGTATCCTGAAAATCAATTTCTGAAACAGAGACATTGTGCCTCTGCTTCAGTCTCATCAAAATGCGCTGTAAAACAGCCCGTTTGTCCTTCAATGATTGTGCATCATAAATGATGCACTCACACTCTGCATATCCAATCACTTGCGCTCAATTTCCTGCATAACGTATGCTTCGATGATATCTCCTTCTTTAATATCATTGAAGTTTTTAATTGTAATCCCGCACTCATAGTTTTGCGCAACTTCTTTTACATCATCTTTAAAACGTTTCAGAACGTCTACTTCACCTTCAAATACAACTACTCCGTCACGAATTACGCGGATACTGCTGTCGCGGGTGATTTTGCCGTCAGTCACATATGAACCGGCAATTGTACCGATCTTAGATACTTTAATTGTTTGACGGACTTCAACTTGACCAATGACTTTTTCTTCAAATTCAGGGTCAAGCATTCCCTTCATTGCCGCTTCAATTTCTTCAATTACTTTGTAGATGATACGGTGCAGACGAATGTCTACTTTTTCTGCATCAGCTGTTCTCTTAGCATTCCCATCAGGGCGAACGTTAAATCCGATAACAATTGCATTTGAAGCAGACGCTAAAATAATGTCAGATTCTGTAATTGCCCCAACACCTGTCAGGATGATTTTAACTTTAACGCCTTCTACATCAATTTTTTGAAGAGATGCAGCCAAAGCTTCAGCAGATCCTTGAACATCCGCTTTTACGATAAGGTTGATATCTTTGATATCGCCCTGTTTAATTTGTTCAAACAGGTCATCAAGGCTTAGTTTCGCGCCTTCTTTACGCTGTTCATCAATCTGCTTGCTTGCACGCGCTTCTCCAACCTGACGTGCTTTTTTCTCATCAGTGAAGACCATGAATTGATCTCCTGCAAGCGGCACATCATTCAGGCCAGTGATCTCAACAGGAGTAGAAGGACCTACTTCTTTCACACGGCGGCCAAGATCATTCACCATTGCACGTACACGTCCGAATGTATTTCCTACTACGATTGAGTCGCCAACACGAAGTGTTCCATTTTGTACAAGAAGTGTAGCTACTGAACCGCGGCCTTTATCAAGCTGCGCTTCAATAACAGTTCCTGTCGCTGCCCGGTTAGGATTTGCTTTCCATTCTTCTACTTCACTTACAAGCAGGATCATTTCAAGCAATTCTTCAATTCCATCACCCGATAAAGCTGAAAGCGGAACAAAAATCGTGTCCCCGCCCCATGCTTCAGATACTAAACCGTATTCAGTCAGCTCCTGCATCACTCGGTCAGGGTTTGCTGATTCTTTATCCATTTTGTTTACAGCAACAATGATTGGAACTTCAGCCGCTTTTGCATGGCTGATAGCTTCCACTGTTTGAGGCATAACGCCATCATCTGCTGCTACAACCAGGATTGTAATATCTGTTACTTGAGCACCGCGGGCACGCATTGTTGTAAATGCAGCATGTCCCGGAGTATCAAGGAAGGTAATTTTTTTGTTGTTTACAACAACCTGATACGCACCGATATGCTGAGTGATACCGCCAGCTTCGCCTGCTGTAACTTTTGTATTTCGAATCGAGTCGAGCAGAGTTGTTTTACCATGGTCAACGTGCCCCATGATCGTAACAACCGGCGGACGGATTTGAAGCTGATCTTCTTGATCCTCTGTTGCATAGCCTTCAAATTCTGTTACATCAAAAACAATCACTTCTTCAACTTCTACACCATACTCGCCGGCAATTAATTCGATTGAATCTTTATCAAGATCCTGATTGATTGTTGCCATTACGCCAAGCATGAATAACTTTTTAATGATTTCAGAAGGCTCTTTATGAAGCTTGCCTGCTAATTCTCCTACTGTAAGGCTGCCTGTAAATGTAATTTTGCTTGGCATTTCTTTTTTAGGCTGTACAGGCGCTCCGCCTTGCGGTCTGCGCTGATTGTTGCTGCTGTTGTTTTTCTTATTCCCGAAATTTTTCTTGTTATTGTTATTTCGGTTATTGTTTGATTTTCCCTGCTGATTAAACGGCTTGCTGCCGCCTTTTGCTGCTGGTTTAGTTGGATTAGCCGGTTTTGTGTTGTTAGTATTCTCTTGTTTTTGCATAGGCGTTTTGTGATCTTCCCTTTGTTTGACAGAAATGGATTTAGTTGTTTCTTTCTTATCTGCCTTGTATTTTCCGTCCAGTTTGACGATTACATGATCATCAATTGTTGACATATGGTTGCTGACTTCAACATTCATACTCTGCAAGGCTGTTATAACATCCTTGCTTGATATGTTTTGTTTTTTTGCATATTCGTAAACTCTCATTTTCGTCATATGGTCACCCCCAAGAAATTTAATCGAGCAAGGTTTTCATTTTTGCAGCAAAGCCTGCATCAACTAATGCCACAACGACTCGAGCATCCTTTCCAATCGCCTGACCTAACAGGTACCGATCTGGGACCGAGACAACAGGAATGTTGTAAAAACTGCATTTATCATGAACCTTTTTAGCAGTATTTTCTGATGCATCTTTAGAGAGCAGAACAAGTTTTGCACGGCATTGTCTTACTTCTTTGATGACAAGTTCTTCTCCTGAAACAATCTTTCTTGCCCGATTTGCTAAGCCCAATAAGGACATCCATTGATGCTTTACCATACCATTAATGTTTCTCCTTCTCAGCTAGCTGAAGCAATTCTTCGTAGATGGCATCTTCAATCTTTACTTGCAGGTGATTAGCCAGTACATTCTTCTTCTTAGCTTGTAAAATACAGTCTTTATCAAGTGAGAGGTAAGCTCCGCGTCCGTTTTTCTTGCCGGTTGGATCAACGGAAACTTCTCCTTCTTTTGAACGGACAATACGAACAAGTTCTTTTTTCGGTTTCATTTCTCCAGTCGCAACACATTTGCGCAGCGGAACTTTTCTTTGATTGTTCACATTGCCTCACCTCTTACTTGTCTAATTCATCTTGATTGAAAGAAAAAAGCGGCTCATCGTCTTCGCTTTCATCAAGCGGCACATTTGCTCCTGCACGAGGGTAAATGCCCATTTGCAGAGCGTCTGTCTCACTTTTAATATCAATCTTCCAGTTTGTCAATTTTGCCGCTAACCGTGCATTTTGACCTCTTTTGCCGATAGCAAGCGATAATTGATAATCAGGCACAACCACTGTTGTCGCTTTGTCATCCTCGTTCACATTGACATCAAGAACTTTTGAAGGACTTAGAGCATTGGCAACAAACTCAACAGGATCGTTTGACCATTTTACGATATCAATCTTTTCGCCTTTCAACTCATTTACGATAGCCTGCACACGCTGGCCTTTAGGACCTACACATGAACCGACCGGATCGACTTCAGAATTGTCTGAGTGCACAGAAATTTTTGAACGGTCGCCAGCTTCGCGCGCTACCGATTTAATTTCTACCGTGCCGTCATAAATTTCAGGAACCTCAATTTCAAATAATCGTTTTAATAAACCAGGATGAGTGCGTGAAACGAAAATTTGAGGTCCTTTTGTTGTTTTTTCGACCTTTGTAATAAATACTTTAATGCGGTCATGCGGCTTGTATTTTTCGTTTGGCATTTGTTCGCTTACAGGAAGCAGCGCCTCAATTTTCCCAAGGCTGACATAAATAAATTTAGAGTCAATTCTTTGGACAATACCAGTCATGATATCTTCTTCGCGATCTACAAATTCAGAGTAAATCACACCGCGTTCTGCCTCGCGCACACGCTGTGTTACGACTTGTTTGGCAGTCTGTGCTGCAATGCGGCCGAAGTCTTTAGGCGTTACTTCCATCTCAAGAACATCATTTACCTGATAGCTTGGATTCACGCTTTGAGCTTCTTCTACTGAAACTTCAAGCCTTGGATCATATACTTCATCAACTACATCTTTTCTTGCAAAGACTCTCATTGTTCCTGTTTCGCGGTTTAAATCAACGCGAACATTCTGAGCCTGGTTAAAATTACGCTTATAAGCAGAGATCAATGCAGCTTCAATTGCTTCAATGATCACTTCTTTACTGATGCCCTTTTCTTTTTCAAGAATCGTTAAGGCATCAAAAAGTTCATTACTCATCTTTACGGTTTCCCCCTTATCCATCTAACAGTTTATTTAATTGAACGTGACAGCGAGCCTTGCACTGGCGATTTTTTCGTAAGGTATTTGAATTTGTTTTTTGCGTGTTTTAATTAAAATCGTTACAATTACATGCTCACCATCAAAAGCAGTAAGCTCTCCTTCAAATACTTTCGATCCTTCAAAAGGCTCATATGTTTTAATGTAAACATTTTTGCCGATTGATTTTGTGAAGTCAGTATCCTTCTTCAGCGGACGCTCCGCACCAGGCGATGAAACTTCAAGAAAATAATTTTGTTCGATAGGATCTGTTTCATCTAATTTTTCACTCAGTTTTTCGCTTACAATCGCGCAATGCTCTATGTCGATTCCATCACTTGAATCTATGAATACGCGCAAAAACCATTCTTTTCCTTCTTTTACGAATTCAATATCCACTAATTCCAATGTTAACTCATCTAAAATCGGCATAGCTAATTCTGCTACGATTTCAGTAACTTTTTTGCTCATCCCGTTCCTCCTTGTGAAATAGAAGCAAATATGACACTATTAGTTGCTGAAAAACCCTGCTTCATATTGAGCAGGGAATGTATGTACACAACACGCGAACCAAATGAAGAGACAATAAAATCTCTACTCAATACGAAAGAGTGGGTTGCCCCACTCTCTGCCTCTAACTATCGTTAGCATTTCCATAAAAAATATAACATAACCGGCCATTTATTGCAAATTAAAATCAAACCGCATAAGGTATTCAGACGATAATGCAAGATTTTTCTTTTGAAATGATTCAGTGAATATTTCCCAAGTCACAGTTCCGTCAAAAAAATTAAAACAGTGATAACTGATTTTGATCAGGAAGTGACTCGAGACAGCCTTGCTTATCCAGATATTCAATAATTGTCTTTGACACCTTCCCGCGCTGCTGAAGGTCTTCTTTAGACAGGAATTCTCCGTCCTGTCTTGCCTTCACGATATTGATTGCAGCATTGGTTCCAAGCCCTGGAATGGAATTGAAAGGCGGAATTAAAGAGTTCCCGTCAATCAGGAAGTCTGTCGCGCTTGATCTGTATAAATCTACTTTTTGAAAAGAATACCCGCGCTCGCACATTTCAAGGGCAAGTTCAAGAACAGTCAGCAAGCTCTTTTCTTTTGGAGATGCCTCAAGTCCTTTTTGATTGATCTCTACAATCTTGGCTTTAATTGGTTCAGACCCTTTTACCATCGTTTCGATGTCAAAATCATCTGCGCGTACAGTGAAATAGGCAGAATAATAAAGCAGGGCATGATGCACTTTAAAATAAGCAATACGGACAGCCATCAATACGTATGCTGCAGCATGTGCTTTCGGGAACATGTACTTTATTTTGAGGCACGAGCTGATGTACCAGTCAGGAACCTCGTTCTTTTTCATTTCTTCCACCATCTCAGGTGTAAGCCCCTTACCCTTACGAACAGACTCCATAATTTTAAAAGCAAATGAAGGTTCAAGTCCCTGATAGATTAAATAAACCATAATATCATCACGGCAACCGATCACCTCGCTCAGCGTACAAGTATTATCATGAATTAATTCCTGGGCATTCCCAAGCCATACGTCCGTACCGTGGGAAAGTCCCGAGATTTGCACGAGCTCAGAGAAAGTAGTCGGCTTTGTGTCTTCAAGCATTTGACGGACAAAGCGGGTACCGAACTCGGGAATTCCAAGTGTTCCGGTTTTACACATAATCTGCTCTTCTGATACGCCAAGTGATTCTGTTCCGCTGAAGATTTTCATGACTTCTTTATCATCAGTCGGGATCGTTTTCGGATCAATTCCGCTTAAATCCTGAAGCATCCTGATTACTGTTGGATCGTCGTGGCCAAGAATATCAAGCTTCAGCAAATTATCATGAATAGAGTGGAAATCAAAGTGAGTTGTTTTCCATTCAGAACCTGTAGCATCGGCCGGAAATTGAATCGGCGAAAAATCATAAATATCCATATAATCGGGTACAACGATGATTCCTCCCGGATGCTGTCCGGTATTTCTTTTTACGCCTGTACAGCCTTGAACAAGACGGTCGACTTCTGCATTTCTGAGCATTAAGTTATTGTCGCCTGCGTAGCCTTTCACATATCCGTATGCCGTTTTCTCTGCGACTGTACCGATGGTTCCGGCACGGAACACATTATCTTCACCAAAAAGATCTTTTGTGTAATTATGTGCTCTCGGCTGATATTCTCCCGAAAAGTTCAAATCGATATCAGGTACTTTGTCTCCTTTAAATCCAAGGAACGTTTCAAATGGGATATCATGTCCATCTTTATGATATTTTGCCCCGCATTCCGGACATTCTTTATTCGGCAAATCAAACCCGGAACCTACTGATCCATCATTAAAGAATTCAGAATGCTTGCAGTCAGGGCAAACATAATGCGGCGGCAGCGGATTAACCTCTGTTATCTCGGTCATCGTTGCAACCAAGGATGAACCGACAGAACCCCTTGAACCAACAAGATATCCATCGTCCAGGGATTTTTTAACAAGCTTGTGCGAAATCAGATAGATAACGGCAAAGCCGTGGCCGATAATACTTTTCAGTTCCTTCTCAAGTCTTGCTTCGACAATTTCCGGAAGATGATCGCCATAAATGCTTCTCGCCATACTGTAGCTCATTTCACGGATTTCATCGTCTGCCCCGTCGATCTTAGGTGTATAAAGGTCGTCTTTGATTGGCTTAATTTCATCTATTAATTCTGATACACGATGCGTATTGTCAATGACAATTTTACGGGCTTTCTCTTTCCCGAGGAAACTAAAGCAATCGAGCATTTCATTCGTGGGCCTGAAGTGAACGTTTGGCAGCTCGTGGCGGTTCAGCGGATTCGCACCGCCCTGAGAGTTTACTAGAATCTTGCGGTAAATTTTATCCTCAGGCTGAAGATAGTGAACATTTCCAGTTGCAACTACCGGTTTTTCAAGCTTCTCTCCTAGATTCACAAGGTTCGTGATGATTTCTTTCAGTGCCATTTCGTCCTTGATATACTCCATTTGAATTAAATGGCGGTATACTTCAGGTGGCTGCACTTCAATGTAATCATAGAAAGCTGCAAGATCTTCAACTTCCTCAGGAGACTTTTGCATCATCCCTTCAAACACTTCCCCGCGGTCACATGCTGACCCCACGAGAATGCCTTCTCGATGCTTGATAAGCTGAGACCTTGGGACGCGTGCAACACGATAGAAATAGTCAATATGAGAAAGTGAAACAAGTTTAAATAAGTTTTTTAAGCCAATTTCATTTTGAGCAAGCAGGATGGCATGATAAGGACGCGCCCTCTGATAGGCGTTGCCCTGCCCCATATTATCGTTAAGCTGGTTATGGTTCTCAATTCCTTTTTGTGCAGCATCCTTCAGCATTCTGAGCAGGAGATATCCTGTTGCTTCTGCGTCAAAAATAGCGCGGTGATGCTGAGTCAGCTCAATATCAAACTTTTTAGCAAGTGTATTTAACCTGTGGCTTTTCAGCTCAGGATATAAAAATCTTCCGAGTTCAAGAGTATCGATGACAGGGTTGGCTGCTTTACCCGCACCAAGCAGCTGTTTATATCCAACGTTTAAGAAGCCCATATCAAAGCTTGCATTATGCGCTACTAAAATGTCGTCGCCTGCCCACTCTTTAAATCTGCGCAGCACTTCGTCTACATTTGGGGCTGTTGCTACCATATCATCTGTAATGCCGGTTAATTCTATTGTTGTCGCTGATAAACGATGATGAGGATTTGCAAACGATTCAAACCGGTCAATGATTTCGCCGTTTCTGATTTTCACGGCCGCAAGCTCGATAATCGTATCGTATACAGCTGATAAGCCGGTTGTCTCAACATCAAATACGACATATGTTGCTTCAGGCAAGAAGCGGTCCTGTTCGTTATAAGCAATCGGGACTCCGTCATCAACCAAGTTAATTTCAACCCCGTATAATACTTTGATGCCATTTTTCTTGCCAGCAGAATACGCTTCAGGAAACGACTGGGCAACAGCGTGATCTGTTATTGCAACAGCCGGATGTCCCCATTTACTCGCTTGTCCGACTAAAGAACTGACAGATGAAACAGCATCCATCTGGCTCATCGGAGTATGCAAATGAAGCTCTATTCTTTTTTCATCAGACGTATCCTGGCGAATTTCAGGCTTGATTTCATTAATGTCATTTGCAATCATGACTAAGTCTCTTACAAATGTATCATTTTGAATGCTGCCCCGGACTTTGACCCACATTCCTTTTTTCAGTGTTTGCAAGAGAACTGCATCTTCTTTATCACGTGCAAACATTTTTACTAATATGGAATTTGTGTAGTCCGTAACTTTAAATGTGCTTAGCGTTCTTCCGCTGCGAAGCTCTCTTGTTTCAGCATCGAATACATAACCTTGAATGGTTATACGGCGTTCCTCATCTTCAATTGTATTGATCTGTTTGATTTCCTCGTCATTCTTAATGGCATAGCCGATCATCAGCGGACCTTGAGGCGCCTCCTGCTGATCTTGATCTTTCTTATCCATTTCTGTAATGGCAAGCATCATTTTCTCTTGATCTTCTAGCTTTTTTTGTTCCTGGAACTTTTGAATTTCTTCTTTTGAAATATTCACAGTTGTATCCAGCTGAATGAGCGGAAAGCCATATTGTGCAAAGCTATCCTGAAGAACCGATGTGTATTTTTTCTTGATGGCCATCGCTTCTGTTTCATTTCTCGTTTTTACAATCAGCTTTAGTCCCTGCACTTCAGGAATTTGTTCGTTTAACAATGAGAGCATTGGAGGAGAGATCCCCTGCATTTCCTGCACACAAACCGACCAATAGTCTGCAATTAATTTCTCATCAAATGTTTGATCATTAACGGAGATTTTAAATGATACATCAGCTATATGGGAAAACGCTTTTGTTAATTTCGCATAAAAAATCCGGTACACTTCAAAAGGAAGGATCCGGTCAAATGAAAATTGAAAGTCCCACTTCTTTGACTGCTTGTGGACCGTTAATTTTGTGATCGCGCCATTTATGAAATGATTAAAAATAGCGTCGTCTGTTAAATCGATTTGCTGCAGCAGAAGCTGAAATCGCTCTTTTTGAGCCTTCGAAAGTTCGTCCATTCTAACCGTCCCCTCTTACAATATCGATCCTCATAATTGAAGGTACCTCGCTCTTTGCGAGGTACCTTTAAATGTGTTATTCACTTACTTATCATAACATGAATAAAACAGTGCTTCATGCTTTTTTAATTGGATAATAAATTGGAAATGGTCCCAGTTAGATCTGACAAAGAAACATCCATTCCTTCACCTGTTTTACGGACCTTAATCTCAACAATTCCGTCCGCCGCCTGTTTCCCGACAACGACTCTTACCGGAATGCCGATAAGATCTGAATCTGCAAATTTCACTCCTGCACGTTCATTGCGGTCATCGTAAAGGACTTCAAATCCAGCTTCTATAAGATCTGCATATAATTTATCACTTAATTCAGCCTGTACATCATTTTTGGCATTTGCGCTAATTAGGTGAACCTGGAACGGAGCAACAGCTGCTGGCCATATAATTCCTTTTTCATCGTTGAATTGTTCAACGATTGCTGCAAGTGTTCTTGATACCCCAATACCGTAGCAGCCCATAATCATCGGCTGAGCTCTTCCATTTTCATCAAGGAATGTTGCATTCATAGCTTCACTGTAGCGTGTGCCAAGTTTAAATACGTGGCCGACTTCAATACCTTTTGCAAATTGAATGACACCTTGTCCATCTGGAGATAAGTCTCCTTCTTCAATAAATCTTAAATCCGTAAATTGAGAGACTTTAGCATCACGTTCAATATTCACGCCTGTGTAATGAAAGTTCTCTTCGTTAGCGCCGCACACGCCATTTACAATCGCCTGAACTGCCATATCTGCAATAATTTCTACTTCTGAGCTGACGGCAACTGGACCTACATAGCCCGGCATTACGCCGAATGCCTGATTTGTCTCTTCAGCCGTGGCAAGCTCTACAATTGAAGCTCCGTATAAGTTTTTAATTTTAATGTCATTAACCTCATGATCACCGCGCACTAAAACTAATACGAATTTCTCATCCACTTTGAAAAGAAGAGACTTAATTAATTGCTCTTTAGCTGTATTCAAGAAAGATGCAACTTCTTCAATTGTTTTTTGATCAGGCGTTTCTACCTTTTCAAGACTCTTAGCTTCTTCACCGCTTTTTTCATAATGATTAATGACAGGTGCCATTTCAATATTTGCCGCATATTGAGAAGTATCTGAGTAAGCAATCGTATCTTCTCCTACTTCAGAAAGAACCATGAATTCATGTGTATCTTTCCCGCCCATTGCACCGGAATCCGCAATTACTGCACGGTAATTTAATCCGCAGCGTGTGAAAATATTGCTGTATGCCTGGAACATTTTTTCGTACACTTCATCAAGACTTTCAAAAGAAGCGTGAAAAGAGTAAGCGTCTTTCATAATAAATTCACGGCCGCGAAGCAGACCAAAACGCGGACGTTTCTCATCTCTGAATTTAGATTGAATTTGAAATAGATTCAAAGGCAGTCTTTTATACGATTTTACTTCGTCTCTCACAAGAGAAGTAATGACTTCTTCATGCGTTGCGCCAAGGGCGAATTCACGGCTGTGACGGTCTTTCATTCGCATAAGCTCAGGACCGTACGTATACCATCTGCCAGACTCCTGCCAAAGCTCTGCCTGCTGCAAAGCTGGCATTAATAGCTCGGATGATCCCGCACGATTCATTTCTTCTCGCACAATTTGCTCAATTTTTTTAAGCACAATGGAAGCAAGCGGCAAATAACTGTATATCCCGCTTGCATTTTGCCGCATATAGCCTGCACGCAATAAAAGCTGATGGCTTTTTATGTCAGCATCTGCAGGCACTTCTCTTAAAGTAGGAATAAATGTCATACTCTGTTTCATCTTCAAGCACCTCTATCTATTTTTACATTCTAAAAGTCGGGTTTAACCAAACGAGACGACGGTCCTAAAAGAATGACAGCGCCCTCTCATTCATAGCAAAGCCTTATAAAAAGAATCTTTGAATATCATTCCATGTGACAACAAGCATTAACAGCATCAATAAAGCAAATCCGATAAAATGAACGACCCCTTCTTTTTGGCGGTCTATCGGTTTGCCTCTCAGCGCTTCGACCAGGAAGAATAATAGCCTTCCTCCATCCAGTGCCGGAATCGGAAGCAGATTGACAATTCCTAAGTTGATGCTCAAAATGGCAGCCCAGCTCATTAAGTTGAGGATGCCTGTTTGTGCGACTTGATCTGTCATGTCATAAATTCCTACCGGACCTGAAAGCATGTCGATCGAAAACTGCCCAGTGACCAATTTGCCAAGACCGAGCACTATTTCCTTTGTCCAATTGAACGTTTCCGTTACTCCATATTCCAATGAACCGACGAAAGATTTTTCAACAGGATTGTAAGCACCTATTCTGCCGATTGTTTCTTCCCCAACTTTACTTGCTTCCGGAACCACTTCCACTTCAAGGTTTTGACCGCCTCGGTTAATGGCAAAAGTCAATTCTTGCTCTGGATTTGCCTGAATAACTGAAACGACTTGTTTCCAAGAAGACATCACTTTTCCTTCAATGGATGTAATTTCATCGCCTTCTTTAAGTCCCGACTCTACAGCAGAGCCATCCGGCGTCAGCTTCCCTAAAATCGGTTCATCAATCGGAGCTCCTTGAATAAACCCAAGAGAAAATAATAAAACAAACGCTAAAATAAAATTCATAAGCGGGCCTGCAATAATCGCCGCTGTCCGCTGTCCAAGCGTTTTTGAACCAAACTGGCGGTTATAGGGGGCAATTTGAACCTCTGAACCATCTACAATGAAGAAAGATTTTTCACTTACTTCAAAGTTTTTCAGAATTTCATCCTCTTCGCCCTGTTCATAGCCTGAAATGAACATTTTGTGTTCAAGGTCAGCCTGTTCTACTTCAATGACTCTTGCACGAGGATATTTTTCCTTATTATTAAGGATGATTTTTTCAACTTTATTTTCTTTATTAAACAGCAAACCTACATTATATCCAGGCTTCACTTCGATCATTTCTGGATCTTCACCAGCCATGCGGACAAATCCGCCAAGGGGAAGAAGTCTGATGGTATAGACGGTTTCATCTTTCATAAATGAAAAGATTTTCGGTCCAAACCCGATTGCAAATTCTCGGCATAAAATACCTGCCCGTTTTGCTAAAACTAAATGTCCCAGCTCGTGAAAGAATACGAGTGCTCCAAAAATAATTACAAACGCTAAAACGGTATTCACGTTTCATGACCACCTTTATGAATATAATGTTTGAACAAATTGTCTAGTCTCTTTGTCCACTTCCTGAATGATATGCAAATCCGGGTTTGATATCACACTATGTTTTGCCAAAGCTTTTTCGATGAGATCTTCAATTTGAAGAAAGGCAATTTGTCCTTTTAAAAATGCTCCGACTGCTTCTTCGTTTGCAGCATTCAGCACAGTTGGCATTGTACCACCTATTTTACCTGAATCATAGGCGAATTGTAAGCAGCGGTATCTCTCAAAGTCCGCTTTTTCAAAATGCAGCTTGCCGACTTCCCATAGATTTAATTGCTTAGTTGAAGAAAGCGGCAGTCTTTCGGGATAGGATAATGCATATTGAATAGGAACTCTCATATCCGGTGATCCGAGCTGTGCAATAACACTTCGATCATGAAACTCTGCCATAGAGTGAATAATGCTTTCTTTATGAAGCAGCACCTCGATCTTTTCATACGGAAGATCAAAGAGCCAGTGTGCCTCAATGACTTCAAGACCTTTGTTCATCATAGTAGCAGAATCGATTGTAATTTTAGCACCCATGGACCAATTCGGATGATTGAGTGCCTCGTCAACTGTAACATCTGCTAATTCTTCGCGCTTTCTGTCGCGGAAGCTTCCGCCGGATGCTGTCACAATCAGTCTTTCCAGTGATTTAGGATTTTCTCCCTGCAAACACTGAAAAATAGCAGAATGCTCACTGTCAACAGGCAGAAGGGCTACACCATATTTTTTGGCGTGTTCTGTTACAAGATGACCTGCAGTTACCAGTGTCTCTTTATTTGCAAGGGCAATTGTCTTTCTGCTTTCAATTGCTTTTAAAGTCGGCAAAAGGCCAACGCTTCCGACAACTGCATTCACTACAATTTCAGCTTCTGAGATAACAGCTGCTTCTATTAGACCTTCAGCACCATATGTAAAATTTATGTTGGGAAATTCTTCTTTCAGCTGCGAATATACATGGATATCATTTACAGCTGCCAGGCTGGGAGAAAAATCGGAAATAGCCTTTCTTCCAAGCTCCAGATTACTTCCAAAAGACATGGCAACAAGCTGAAATTGATCGGGATGTGATCTAATTACATCCAGGGTTTGCTGACCAATTGAGCCTGTTGCACCCAATAAGCTAATCTTCTTCACCATGTCACTCCCATTCGTTTGTCACAGACATTCTCTTCAGTATAGGCTGTTTTAGAATAGATTGTTTTACGTATTCTTATTGGTTCACATATACAAGTCCATATCATGCTCTTTTCCCAAGTAGGCAGATACGGCGTTCATTAAGATACGATGAATAACTGCAAAAAATCCAAAGGCGATTTTTTACCGACTTGTGAAAGCAGCTAAGTTTACGAAAAGAGCCTTAGTTAAAAAACAAAAACAAGAAATGCATAATCGGCAATACAAAAATCATGCTGTCAAAGCGATCCAATATTCCCCCGTGCCCAGGCAGGATATGCCCTGAATCTTTTACCTGATAATGGCGCTTTAACGCTGATTCAGCCAAATCCCCTATTTGTCCAAAAATAGACAGCAAAACTGTGATTAGGGTGATGCTTAAATAGGAGTCTGCAAAGGCAGTAAAATATTGAAAAATCCACGCGATTATTACGGCGCAGAAGATTCCTCCAATTGACCCCTCTATCGTTTTGTTAGGACTTATTTCAGGCCACAGCTTCCTTTTGCCCGCTGATTTACCAATGAAATAAGCTCCTGAATCTGTAGCCCATATAATCAATAGAGCATAAATGATAGGATAAAGGCCAACGTTTCTCATTTCAATAAAATAAAAAAATCCGATCCCGATATACATTGTTGTTATTATGGTGAATCCTACATCATCGAAGGAAAATCTGTTTTTTGTCACAACGGTATAGCATAAAAAAAACAGAACACAAAGCAACGCAAACTCGATTTTGGTTATGCTGTATTCATCTAATAAGTTTATGTAGTTACTCGGGATTAATAGAACCCATAGCAATAATAAACTGAGCAGCCCCGGTATACTGTATATGGAAATCCGCTTCATCTTCAGCAGTTCATACAGGCCGATGGAAGCTAATAAGTATATAAAAATAGTAAAAGGGGCACGACCATAAATAACGGCCGGCAAAAAAACGGCCAAAGCAATTATTGCGGTTATAATTCTTTGTTTCACGCAATCACCTTCATCTTATAAACCGCCAAATCTTCGACCCCTATGCTGGTATTCATTAATTGCCGCAAGTAAATGCTCCTCGCTGAAGTCCGGCCAAAGCACGTCTGTAAAGACAAATTCGGAATAAGCAAGCTGCCAAAGCATGAAATTGCTCAATCTGATTTCTCCGCTTGTTCGAATGAGCAAATCAGGATCTCTCATGTCTTTCGTCATTAAATATTGAGAAAATAATGCCTCATTAATGTCTTCAGAGCTGATGTCGCCCTTTTTTGCATCTTGCACAATTCCTTTAACAGCATGAATCATCTCCGCTCTGCTGCCATAGTTCAGGGCGAAATTTAAGATAAGACCATTATTATTTTTAGTATTTTCCTTTGCCTTTTGCACAGCGCGAAGAGTATGTTCAGGAATTTTTGACTCTTCTCCAATAATTCTCACCTGAACATTTTCTTCTACAAGTTCAGGAAGAAAGGTGCCCAAAAATTCTTCCGGCAGTTTCATCAGATAATCTACTTCTGTTTTAGGCCTTTTCCAGTTCTCAGTAGAAAAAGCATATAAAGTTAAGGCTTTAACTCCGAGTTCATTCGAAAGTTTTGTTACTTTTCTTACAACTTTCATGCCTTCATGATGTCCGGCAATTCTGGGAAGAGCTCTTTTTTTAGCCCAGCGTCCATTACCATCCATAATGATTGCAATATGTTCCGGGATTTCCCTTTTCAGAATTTCTTCTTTTGAGAATTCCATTTGCTCGCGGGCAGGATTTCTCCATTTTTTCAGTATGTTGAGCATGTGATTCCTCCATCACCATTCTGCGCTCTCATATACTGCAACGATGTTAACAGTATTAACAAAAAAACCCCCTGTAAACATTAGAGGGTCTTTTAAGCACAATTCCATTGTACAGAGTTTTTTCTTAAACTTCCATGATTTCTTTTTCTTTGTCTTTAGCAATTGCATCAATTTTACTGATGAAATCATCTGTTGCTTTTTGAACATTGTCGTTGTTGCTGCGCAGTTCATCTTCTGTGATTTCGCCATTTTTTTCGAGCTTTTTCAAGTCGTCATTTGCATCCCGGCGAACATTGCGGACAGCAACTTTAGCTTCTTCAGCATATTTTTTCACAAGCTTTGCAAGCTCCTTGCGGCGTTCCTCAGTAAGTGCAGGGATAGCAAGACGAATTAAAGATCCGTCATTTGTCGGGTTTAAACCAAGATCTGATTTTAAAATCGCTTTTTCGATTTCGCCCAGAACCGTTTTGTCATAAGGCTGTATAACAAGCAGTCTTGCTTCAGGAATATTAATAGAAGCTAATTGGTTTACTGGTGTTGGAGCACCGTAATAATCTACAACGATTTTATCAAGCAATGATGCATTCGCACGGCCTGCACGAACAGTAGAAAGCTCTCTATTAAATGCAGATACTGCTTTTTCCATTTTGTCTTTCGCTTGTGATAGCACTTGTTTTGCCATGATTATTTCCCCCTTACAATAGTTCCGATATTTTCGCCTAATACCGCACGTTTAATGTTTCCTTCTTCCATAACTGAGAAGACAATAAGCGGAATATCATTATCCATACAAAGTGATGATGCAGTTGAATCCATTACTTCCAAACCTTCTTTTAAAACATCTAAATAGGAAAGTGTTTCATATTTAACAGCCGTTGAATCTTTTTTAGGATCAGCCGTATAAACTCCGTCTACATTGTTTTTTGCCATTAGAATGACATCTGCTTCAATTTCCGCAGCACGCAATGCAGCTGTTGTATCAGTTGAGAAATACGGATTTCCTGTACCGGCAGCAAAGATGACAACCCGTTTTTTCTCAAGATGTCTGATTGCTTTTCTTCTTATGTAGGGTTCAGCTACTTGACGCATTTCAATTGAAGTTTGAACACGGGTCTGAATGCCGAATGTTTCAAGGCTGTCCTGAAGCGCAAGTGAATTCATGACAGTTGCAAGCATTCCCATATAGTCTGCTGTTGCACGGTCCATGCCCATTTCACTGCCGATCTTGCCGCGCCAAATGTTTCCCCCGCCGACTACAACAGCTACTTCAACATCCAGTTCAGCAATTTCCTTTACTTGTTTAGCAATTGATTGAATAACGGCAGGCTTTATGCCAAAGCTGTCATTTCCAGCTAAAGCTTCACCGCTTAATTTAAGTACAATACGATTATATTTAGGTGTGCTCATAATGACCTCCAAGTCGTTTCCAATAGATCTAAGTACCGTGTAAATGATTTTTTAAAAAGAGGGAACACAGATGTGTGTTCCCTGTCTTTCATTTACTCATTTTCTGCCGCAGGTTAAAGTCATGCTTTAGCCAGAGGAACAGACTTGATTATTTTTTGACTTGGTTCATAACTTCTTCAGCGAAATTATCCTGGCGTTTTTCAATGCCTTCGCCAACTTCGTAGCGAGTAAAGCTCTTCACTGAAGCACCTTTAGATTCCACAAATTGTTTTACTTTTAAATCAGGGTTTTTAACGAAGCTTTGTTCAAGAAGGCAAATATCTTCGAAGAATTTGCCAAGACGGCCTTCAACCATTTTCTCTACGATGTTAGCAGGCTTGCCTTCATTTAGAGCTTGTTGTGATAATACTTCGCGCTCGCGAGTAACTTCTTCTTCGCTTACAGCGTCGCGTCCGATGTATTTTGGGTTAACTGCAGCAACATGCATAGCAACATCTTTCGCAGTTTCTTCTTCAGTTGTACCCTCAAGAACAGTTAATACAGCAATGCGTCCGCCCATGTGCAGGTAAGCACCAAATGCGTCGCTGTCTGTTTTTGTAACAATTTCAAAGCGGCGAAGTGTGATTTTTTCACCAATTTTAGCGATTGCAGAATTAATGAAATCAGCAACTGTTGATCCGTTGTCCATTGTTTGAGTCATAGCTTCGTCAAGGTTTGCAGGTTTTTTAGCAAGCAAGTGTGAAGCAAGTGCATCAAGAAGTTCTTTGAAGCCTTCGTTTTTAGCTACGAAGTCAGTTTCTGAGTTTACTTCAAGGATAACAGCTTCGTTGCCTTCAGACTTAACAAGTGCTAAGCCTTCTGCAGCAACGCGGTCTGCTTTCTTAGATGCAGAAGCGATTCCTTTTTCACGAAGGAAGTCGATTGCTTTTTCCATGTCACCATTTGTTTCTGTTAATGCTTTTTTGCAGTCCATCATGCCTGCACCTGTTTTTTCGCGTAGTTCTTTTACCATTTGAGCAGTAATTGCCATGAGAGTTTTCCTCCTTATTATGTGGCCGTTTTCGGCGTTATGTATTATTTTCATTCATGAATGAATGCAGTTTACTTTAGCATATTTAAAGGGCGGCTTTTCCCGTTTGGAAAAAGCCTCTTTAAAAAAGGTGATAAAAGGTATTCCCCTCTTATCACCTTTGCTTTACCTAATTAAGCAGTTGTTTCTTCACCTTGTTTTGTTTCAAGAATTGCATCAGCAATTTTAGAAGTTAAAAGCTTAACTGCACGGATTGCATCATCATTTGCAGGGATAACGTAATCAATTTCATCAGGATCACAGTTTGTATCAACGATACCAACGATCGGGATGTTTAATTTACGTGCTTCAGCAACTGCAATACGCTCTTTGCGAGGGTCAATGATGAACAATGCATCAGGAAGACCTTTCATGTCTTTGATACCGCCTAAGAATTTTTCAAGACGCTCAAGCTCTTTGTTAAGCTGAACAACCTCTTTCTTAGGAAGTACTTCGAAAGTGCCGTCTTCTTGCATTCTTTCAATGTCTTTCAGACGTTTGATGCGCTTTTGAATTGTTTCAAAGTTTGTTAACGTTCCGCCTAACCAGCGTTGGTTAACAAAGTACATGCCTGAACGCTCAGCTTCTTCTTTAACAGAATCTTGAGCTTGTTTTTTTGTACCAACGAAAAGAATTGTACCGCCGTTTGCAGCAAGTTCTTTCGTGAATTGGTAAGCTTCTTCAACCTTTTTAACTGTTTTTTGAAGGTCGATGATGTAAATGCCGTTACGCTCTGTGAAGATGTAACGTTTCATTTTAGGGTTCCAGCGGCGTGTTTGATGACCGAAGTGAACACCTGCTTCAAGTAATTGCTTCATTGAAATGACTGACATGATATTTCCTCCTAAATGGTTTTTGCTCCTCCGCACATATCATCTTTAGGCAAAACTGTTTAAAACAGCACCAATGCCCAAATCTATGGCGTGTGTATTAACACCAAAAATTAATATATCATAAGGACTGATCATAAGCAAGCAAAAATCGACTAGTTTTGACGGAATTTAAGCAAAAGCTCAACTTCTGTTATTCCTTTTTTTAATTCTTTCGCTATTTCCTCAGAAGAATACCCTTTTTGATATAGGGAAATAACCTTTTCCTCATCAGATTGAGGATGAACCGTTTCATTGCTGCTCGAAAGCTCCAGGTAATCCTCATAACCTATCGCATGAACAGGAAATTCGGAATCTTCCGGTTCTGACTCTGCTTTTTTAGGGTGAGAGGTGTTTCTACCTATATTAATAACTTTCAGTCTTTCCATCTTTATTTCGTTTATCAGTTTTTCGTTCTCTTCTTTTAAGTCAATCAAATAAGCTGCAAGCGACCTCTCTGCTTCTTCAAGCATAGCCGCTTGTTTTCCCTCTGACTTTTTAACTGATTGATATCTTATATATATAAGGGCAATTAAATAAAAACCTGCTGCATGAAGAATCATGCTGAAAACCATTAAAACGGCTGTCATAAAATTTGTTCACTCACTTTTTTCAAGACGTATGGTGCTTTCATTAATGAATGATTTTTTTCAGTAAATTTCTTAATTTAAATAAAGCTTTAGAATGAATTTGAGAAATACGCGAGGTCGAAAGCCCCATCACTTGTCCGATTTCTGTAAGGGTCAGTTCTTCTTTATAAAATAAACTGACCACAAGCTGTTCTTTTTCAGAGAGGCCGACGATGACTTCACTTAATTGCTGAATCAGCTCATCTTTTACCATTTTTTCCTCGGGTGATATAGATTTCTCATCTTTCAGGACCATTTTCGAATGGTGATCCTGTTCATCATGATCGTGGTTTTGGCCGTCTATAGAAAGAACATTTGCAAAGAATCCTTCCTTCATAATGTGCGTCACTTCATCCTCAGACATTTCCAGGTCCTTTGCCACTTCGCCGGGCAGCACGTTCCGCAAATATTTTTGCTCAAGACGCTCTATACTTGTATCAACTTTTTTAGCTTTTTCTCTTGAGCTTCGCGGCAGCCAATCCTCTTTTCTGAGTCCGTCCAAAATGGCGCCTCTTATCCGAAACGACGCATATGTTTACCTCATAATCTCTTCAGCTGTCAGTTTTTCGGTAGCAATCAGGATATCATCCCGAACGTTCTGTCCGTTCGTCATGTAGGCAACACCTTTTTTAGCAGAAAGGATAAAATCATACATGGATCCTTTTGTATTTGTTTCATCAAGCTTTGTAAAAATGATTTTATCGATATGAATGGATGAGAAATTATTATGTATTTCAAGCATGTCATTTAGTTTGGATGTAACAGACAGGACCAAGAATGTTTCCATTTCTTCCGTGAAATCAATCAGCTTTTCTAAATCATTGACAAGCTGCCTGTTCCTGAAATTCCTGCCGGCCGTATCAATAAAAACCATATCCATATCCTCGAATTTTTCTTTTGCTCTTTGAAAATCTTCAATAGAATAACAGACTGCAAGCGGTGCATTTAATATATTGGCGTATGTTTTAATTTGTTCGATTGCCGCGATCCGGTAAGTATCCGTTGTGATGAATGCAATTTTTTTATGATTTTTAAGCATGCTTTCTGCTGCAAGCTTAGCAAGAGTAGTTGTTTTGCCGACTCCGGTTGGCCCGACAACATTAATATATTTCTTTTGGCAGGAAATCCCGCCGAACGCCAAATGATCCATCTTCTTCTCCATCACCTTGATCACTTCTGAATCAAATTCAGGAGGAGATTGCCAAGACACGTCATTTGGCAATTCTGAAAGTATCTCAGATCTGCTGGCTAAACCTATTTCTTTATCTTGAAGAAATTGATTCAGTTTTATCAAATGTGGAGGAAGTCCCTTTTGCTTTTCATTTATACCTAAAGATTTCACGAGGTTTTTCAGCTCAAGCACCTCTGATATCAGTGATTGCTCATGATTAATCTTATTTGCTGCCTGTGGCTTAGCTTTTACCAATTCAGGTTTCAAATGATTTCTTCTGATCCTCGGGTCCTGATCGCGTCCGGCAATCACTTCTATCTTTTTTTTCATAAAAAGACCGAAGACACCGCCGGTATGAACAACCTTTGAGTTTAATATCACGGCATCATGACCAAGGTCGTTTTTTATTTTTTTCATTGCTTCCTGCATATTTGGAGCTATATATTTCTTTACTTTCATGCGATATTCACCACCCCGACGCTTTGAACTTCCACATCGGCCTCGAGCTCGTTATAGGAGAGCACCGGCAGCTGAGGGAAATAACGGTCTATTAACTGTCTGACATACATTCTTACTGCGGGCGAGCAAAGAAGAATCGGTGACTGCTCCTGCAGGGCTAATTGTTCGATTTCTTTAGCAATTGATTCAATAATAGCTTGAGAGATATCCGGTTCAATAGACAGGTAATTTCCATGCTCTGTTTGCTGCACTCCTTCTGCAACAGCTTTTTCAACTCTTCCAGAAAGGGTCACTACTTTTAATGTTTCGCCTGATGAATACTGGCTCGTTATTTGTTTTGCAAGTGCCTGTCTAACGTATTCTCCTAATAATTCTGTATCGGATGTCATTTTTCCGTAATCTGCTAAAGATTCAAAAATCACCGGCAAATTTCGGATTGACACCTTTTCTTTTAATAGCTTTCCAAGTACTTTTTGAATATCGCCGATTGAGAGCGGAGATGGCGTGACCTCTTCTGCCAAAATCGGATATGATTCTTTCAAATGGTCAATAAGCTGTTTTGTCTCCTGCCGGCCAAGCAGCTCGTGAGCATATTGTTTGATCGTTTCTGTAATATGGGTAGATACAACCGACGGTGGATCAACGACCGTATAGCCGAACATTTCAGCTGCATCCTTGTTTTCTTCATTGATCCATTTTGCAGGAAGCCCAAATGAAGGCTCGATCGTATCAATCCCTTCAATGGAATCATCTTCAATTCCAGGGGCCATTGCCAAATAGTGATCTAGAAGAACCTCGCCTCCCGCTACTTCATTTCCTTTCAGCTTTAGCCTGTATTCGTTGGGCTGAAGCTGGATATTGTCGCGTATTCTTACAACAGGAATCACAAGTCCGAGTTCAATGGCCAGCTGTCTCCTTATCATCACGATCCGGTCAAGCAGATCACCGCCCTGGTTCGTGTCAGCAAGCGGAATCAGACCGTATCCAAATTCAAATTCAATTGGATCGACATTCAGCAGCTGAACAACACTCTCAGGTGTTTTCATTTCATCAATCTCAACTTCCTCTTCAACCTCTTCTTCCAATTTCAGCTGATCTTGTTTTGATTTAGAAATAAAATATCCTCCAAAACCAAATGCTGAAGCTATTGGAACGGTAACAAATAAACCAATTGGAGTAAAAATACCGAGCAGGAGAATGGTTGATGCTGCGACATACATCATTTTCGGATAGGCAAACAATTGACTAGTAATGTCTGTTCCTAAATTGCCGTCTGAAGCAGCCCTGGTCACAACTATGCCGGTTGCAGTTGAAATAAGCAGGGCAGGTATTTGACTGACAATACCGTCACCAACTGTAAGCATTGTAAAATGAGCTGCTGCATCTTCAAAGCCCATGCCAAGCTGCATCATTCCAATAATAATTCCGAAAATCATGTTGATAATGACGATGATAATTCCTGCAATTGCATCTCCTTTTACAAACTTGCTCGCTCCGTCCATAGCTCCGTAGAAATCTGCTTCCCTGGATACTTTTTCACGGCGGGTGCGGGCCTGCTGCTCAGAGATTACGCCTGCATTTAAATCTGCATCAATGCTCATCTGTTTTCCCGGCATCGCATCAAGGGTAAATCTTGCAGCAACTTCAGATACCCTTTCCGATCCCTTCGTGATCACAACAAACTGAATGATAATCAGGATAAGGAATACAACAAATCCTACTAATACATTTCCGCCAACTACAAACGTTCCAAAAGTTTCAATAACACCGCCTGCTTCTCCATGTGAGAGAATCGCACGAGTAGTAGAAACATTCAACCCCAAACGAAAGAGAGTAAGCAGCAGCAATAAAGAGGGAAAAATAGCAAAATCAAGCGGCTCCCTCATATTCATTGACGTTAAAAGAACGAGCAGGGCAAGGGTGATATTTATCATAATCAGCAGGCTTAAGAGCCATGTTGGAAATGGGATAATCAGCATTGCAACAATCAAAATAACACTTAATAGAACAGATAAATCTCGAGCTTGCATGGTTTACCTCTCTTTCAAACAGAACCTGTATCCTATAAAACTTTAAATCTTATTTTTCAGCTGATAGACATAAGCCAATATTTCTGCAATAGCTTTAAAAAATTCTTCAGGCACCGCTTTTCCGATTTCAATTTGATCGTAAAGCGCTCTAGCTAAAGGACGATTTTCTACCATTGTCACATCATTTGCTTTTGCCGTCTCTTTGATTTTTTGAGCAACAAAATCGACTCCTTTAGCGACAACGAACGGTGCATCCATTTTGTCTTCGTCATATTTTAAGGCGATAGCAAAATGGGTTGGGTTTGTAATGACGACATCTGCATTGGGGACATCCTGCATCATGCGTCTGGCTGCCATTTCTCTTTGTCTTTGTTTAATTCGCGACTTAATTAACGGATCTCCCTCTGACTTTTTGTACTCATCTTTTAAATCCTGCTTTGACATGCGGATGTTCTTTTCAAAATCGAATTTTTGATAAAAATAATCAAGCAGCGAGAGAAATAACAGGGCTATGGATGCAAACAATCCCATTTGAAAGGTGAGCTTTGCAATGAATATGAACGCTTTTTCTACTGTTAATTTTGAAAGAGACAAAATTTCCCCCGTCTGAAACCAGATGACAGAAAAAGTTACAGCTCCCACAAATGATATTTTCAATATCGATTTAAGCAGTTCAACAATCGCTCTCATGGAATAAATGCGCTTGAAGCCTTGAATCGGATTAATTTTCTCAAGTTTCATCTGAATGGCTTCTGTTGAGAATAAAAAGCCTGCCTGCATATAGTTTCCTGCGACTCCTGCAACTAATGCCACCACCATGACAGGAGCACTTATATAGGCTGACTCGATCACCATCTCAACCATCAGTTCATGGACATTTTTTTCTGTCAAATTCATTAAAATTGTCTCTTGCAACGAGGCATTCATCATTGCGAGTATTCGCTGCAGCATGAATGGCCCGATAAACAGAAAGGATAAAAAAATGGCCAGCAGGCTGATTGCCGTATTTACATCTGCACTTTTGGCAACCTGTCCTTTTTTTCTGACATCATCACGCTTGCGCGGTGTAGCTTTTTCTGTTTTTTCACCTGAAAAGAATTGCAGATCAAGTTTAAGAAATTCCATTTCCTGCTCCTCCGATTATTTCCATTAACCCCCTCATCGTATAAAGCATGGTTTCAAACACATGCTGGATGAGAATGAACATCGTTCCCATGACCAATATGAGCATAATAAAGCTGACACCGATTTTCAGCGGAAGTCCAACTACAAAAATATTCAGCTGAGGCACTGTGCGGGCTACAATTCCAAGGGCCAGATCCACCAGGAACAACGATGCCACAACAGGAAATGACATTTGAAAGGCGATCAAAAACATCGCACTGAACGATTTTGTGATCAGATTAGCGATATTCCCACCTCCAAAAGGAAACGCAGCATTCTCAAGCGGAATGTATTGAAAACTGTAAAAAACGCCGTCCAGCAAGAGATGATGGGCGTTTACACTCAGAATAAAAAGCAAGACCAGGATATTAAGGAATTGACCAATTAACGGACTTTGCGCCCCGGTTTGCGGATCGATAATATTGGCAATGGCAAATCCCATTTGAAAATCGATCAAACTGCCGGCTATTTGCACAGCAGCCATCATAAGATAGGCAGAAAAACCGATGAATAGACCGATCATGACTTCTTTTACTGCAAGGAGTATAAATGCTCCGTTCAGTTCCATCGGTTCTGGATTTACTGCAGTAAATACGATAAGAGAAAGAAAAAAAGAAAAACCGATTTTATGTGATGATGGAATGGTGCGGTACGAAAACAGCGGCAGTGTTACGAAAAATGCGCTCATTCTTGCAAAGATAAGCAAAAAAGACGGAAAACTTTCAATTACATTCATGTCTTAACCTACAAATCTATTAAGATTGCCGAAAATATCCTGTGCATAGGATATGATGGTTGACAGCATCCACGGGCCGAAAAAGACGAGCCCGATCAGCACTCCCACAATTTTAGGAACAAAAGCAAGCGTCTGCTCCTGAATTTGTGTTGCAGCCTGAAAAACACTGACAACTAAACCAATAACCAATGCGATCGCCAAAAGAGGACCGCATATGATTAAGGTTGTATAAATGGCTTTTTCAGCAATCGAAATGACAAATTCTGAACTCATATGTTTAATCTCCTACTTAAAAACTTTGAAGAAGTGATTTCACGACCAAATACCACCCATCTACAAGAACAAACAGCAGAATTTTAAATGGAAGTGAAATCATCACAGGCGGAAGCATCATCATTCCCATTGACATCAAAATACTTGCTACCACCATGTCGATGACTAAAAATGGTATGAAAATCATAAATCCAATTTGAAAAGCGGTTTTTATTTCACTGATTGCAAACGCAGGAACAAGCGCTGTAAGCGGAATGTCTTCTACCGAGTCCGGCTTTTCCATCTTTGCATATTCAAGAAACAGAGCTAAATCCTTTTGCCTCGTATACTTGCTCATAAATTCTTTTAAAGGGAGAGCTGCTTTTTCATAAGCCTCTTCGAGTCCAATTTCTTCATTAAATAATGGCGTTAATGCCTGTTTATAGATTTCTGAAAAAGTCGGGGCCATAATGAAAAATGATAAAAACAGGGCAATGCCGATCAGCACCTGGTTCGGGGGCATCTGCTGCGTTGCGAGTGACGTCCTTACAAAAGACAGGACGATGATGATACGGGTAAAACATGTCATTAAAATTAAAATGCTTGGTGCGAGAGAAAGGACAGTCAGCAACAGCAGCAATCTTACAGAGGTGCTTACATTTTCCGCATCGCTATTGCTGAATATTTCCACAAATTCATTCATTTTGTGTAATCCTTTCTAGTTAAATCCTCTAAGCTGCTTCGTCTTTCCTTTTTTAATTGCTCCAGCTGTTCTTTAAAGGAAAATGAATGCCCGTTAACGCTTCTGTTATTTTTAGTGTTAAATAACGGCCCAGATACTTTGTTAAGCCAATCTTTCGGGTCAATCGCAGGAGCGAATCTTTGCTGATGTCCCTCTGCTATCTCTCTGCATTCATCCTCATCCTCAATTTCTTTTAACAGCTGAACCGAATCTGAAACACCTACTACAAGGATTTTTTTCCCTACTTTGATTAACTGAATGGAACGATTTTGACCGACATTTGTTCCGCCAAGATTTTCAATATAACTTGATGAAGAAGTGAAATTTTTCCTTTTGCTCACAAATTTAAGCAGTATGTAGATTAAAAATAGGATAAATGCAGTTGAGAGGATCATCTTAACGAAATCCCAAGCTGTAACCGACGTATCAGCAGCCTGATTTATTTCATCCCCGCCGGTTTTTTCACTCTTGCTGTCAGCCTTTTTTTCATCTGACCCGACCCAATCTGCTACGGATTCAGTCCCCTGCTCCGCATGAACAACTGTCTCACCGTACGGTATAAGGAAGAGGAAAACTATGATAGCTATTCCGGTCCAATTGATTTTCACTTGCAAGTGGAAAGACTCCTTTTAACTTAATATTTTATGAATGGCTTCAAGCACTCTGTCTGCCTGAAAAGGCTTCACGATAAAGTCTTTTGCGCCTGCTTGAATCGCATCGATGACCATTGCCTGCTGTCCCATGGCAGAACACATGATGACTTTTGCATGAGCGTTCATTTTTTTAATTTCTTTGAGGGCGGTAATGCCATCCATTTCAGGCATAGTAATATCCATTGTTACAAGGTCCGGGTAATGCTCTTTATACTTCTCAACAGCCTGTGCACCGTCAGCAGCTTCAGCTACAACCTCAAATCCATTTTTTGTCAAGATATCTTTGATCATCATTCTCATAAATGCTGCATCGTCCACGATCATAATTTTATGTGCCATTTCAGTCGCTCCCATGATTGATTACTTTAGTTTATTTAATCGCTCAAACTGACTTAAAATATCAGTCACCCGCACTCCGAAATTTTCTTCAATAACAACTACTTCCCCTTGTGCGACGATTTTATTGTTAATTAGAATATCAACAGGTTCGCCTGCAAGTTTATCCAATTCAATTATTGAGCCGGAGGAAAGTTCCAGAATTTCTTTAACTGAACGCTTTGTGCGGCCAAGTTCAACAGTTACCTGAAGAGGGATATCAAGCAGCATATCAAGATTTTTCATTTCATTTTGATAGGCTGGAACAGGTTCAAAAGATGAAAATTCAGCCGGCATAACATCGACTTGCCGTTTCTCTGCGCTTTGCTGAACAGGCTGTGAAGCATAACTAGGCCGGTTCTGAAGTGCTGGTTCAATCCGTCTTTCTTCTTTTACAGCTTCAATCGCCGCAGCCTGCTCCTTTGGATTCATTAGCTCATCAACAAGACCTTTTACAAATTGCAGAGGCAGCAGCTGCATAATCTCTGAATCTATTAAAACACCGATCTTCAGCCTGAATGCCACTTTTATAAATAAATCTTCCTTTGGAAAGGCTTCTGTTCCCTCTCCTTCTTTTACATCCAGGAGCTCAATAGACGGAGGAGAGATATCTACTTTTTTGTTAAAGATCGTAGACATTGAGGTTGCAGCTGACCCCATCATTTGATTCATCGCTTCTTGAACCGCGCTGATCATAATTTCATCCAGTATTGAATTAGAAGTTCCACCATTTCCTCCTATCATCAAATCAGCGATTATCGCTGCATCACTTTGTTTAATCACAAGCAGATTACTGCCGATAAATCCTTCTGTATAGTTCACCTTAATGGCTACATAAGGATGTGGAAACTCATCAGATAATCTTTGTTTTTGCACAACAGAAACAGTTGGAGTGGTAATTTCCACTATTTGATGCAGCAATGTAGATAGTGCTGTAGCTGAACTGCCAAATGAAATATTGCCAATCTCCCCAATTGCATCTTTTTCCTTATCATTTAAATAATCTTCAGTTTCTATCGAAAAACTCTTTTCATCAATTGAATCTGATCCTTTTAAAAGAGCATCAATCTCATCCTGAGATAACATCCCATTACTCACCTTCTTCGTGCCCCCTCTGATAATGGCCGATTACTTGCACTGCTGCTTTTCTTTTCACTTTACCGGGCTGACCATAAAATTTTGGTTTATCTCCAATTTTGACCACTAAAGGCTGATTAATGGCTTTTTCCAGCTGTATAATATCTCCCGCTTGAATGTCCAAAAATTCTTGTATGGTAATCTCTGATATTCCCAGTTCTGCGATAATCTGAAGTTCTGCTGAATGAATTTTTCTTTCCAGAGCTTCAACTTCGTTTTGCTTTGGTTCTTTTCTTTCAGACTGCATCCAAAAGTGAACACTTAAACGGGGAATAATCGGTTCTAAGATGACATGCGGAATACAGAGATTTATCATGCCGCTCGTTTCACCAATCTGAGTGTTCAGCGAAATCACAACCACCGTTTCATTCGGTGAAACCATCTGAAGGAACTGCGGGTTGACTTCAAGATCATTCATGACCGGTTCTATGTTATAGATTGAACTCCATGCCTCTTTGTAATTATCAAGTGATTTTTCAAACAGGTTTGACATAATTCTGCTTTCAATTTCCGTCAATTGATCAGATTTATTTATGCCTGTGCCATGGCCCCCCATAAGCCTGTCCATCATGGCATAAGCGATAATCGGGTTGACTTCCATTAATATGCGCCCATTTAAAGGGATAACTTCAAATACATTAAGAATGGTCATCTTTGGAATCGACCGGATAAATTCTTCATATGGCAGCTGATCTACAGACCCTACACTGATCTGGACATATGTTCTCAGCTGAGCTGAAAAATAGGTTGTTAAAAGCCTTGCAAAGTTTTCATGAATTCTCGTTAAGCTTCTAATTTGATCTTTAGAAAACCTTAGAGCTCTCTTAAAATCGTAAACTTTTACCTTTCGCTCTGTTTCTTCTTTTTTTAATTCATCTGCATCCATTTCACCTGACGAAATAGCTGACAGCAAAGCATCAATTTCATTTTGAGACAATATTTCACTTGTCATGCATTCACACCTCCTGTGCAGGTTTTATGCCAAACTATTGAATGATATAGGAGGTTGTGTAGACCTTCTGAATTTTCCCTTTTTGCATCAATTCGTTTGCCCGCTTCTTAACAGTCTCTTTAAAAGCATCCATCCCGTCTTTTCCATCCAATTCTTCAGCAGAAATATTTGAAAGCTCTGAAATGATGATATCTCTGACTTGAAATTCTCTTTTTTCAAGCTCTTCTTTCGCTTTCTTGCTGTCCGTTTCTAGTTTAAAAGACAAACGGACAATGTTTTCACTTGCCAGATTAGTCGTAATTTCCGGAAGATCAAAGGAATACTCGATGACCTCATCGATGGACGGCTCTTTTTCTTTTGCTTCTGCCGTATCCATAAAATTTGTTGCGATGACTAATGCTGATACGCCTATTAACGTAATGGATGTAATGATGACAAGCATGATGGTTAATAATTTTTTATTCATGCCCGGTCACCTCCGCAGAACCTGATGCATGTAAAAGATGAATTTCTCTATAAAAATTGCGAGTTAACATTGAAACGGCAGCTTCTGATTCTTTTACAACAAATTTTTTCCCGTTGGCAAGTGTTATGGTTGTGTCCGGAAAAGACTCTACCTGCTCTATGTAAATCGCGTTTAGTGTAAAAGACTTTCCGTTCAAACGAGTTAATAAAATCAAATGCTGCGGGGGTCATATATAGATATGAACCCCTGCCCCCTAACTTAACGTTTTAAATTCATTAATTCCTGAAGAATTTCATCAGCAGTCGTAATAATTTTTGTATTTGACTGGAATCCGCGCTGAGCCATGATCATTTCCGTGAATTCATCTGCAAGGTCTACGTTTGACATCTCAAGCATTCCTGCCATTATTGCAGCTGAACCATCTTGGCCCGGGACTGAAAGTTCATTCAGCTGGATTCCATCCCCATTTGTGTCGATCGTCCCTGAGTTACTGGACTGTTTATACATGTTGCCTCCGACTTTTTCAAGTCCTCCCTCATTGGCGAAATTAGCGACACGAATTTGTCCCGCCACTCTCAATTCTCCGCCATCATCTACAAAGCTTACTGTTCCATCTGGACCGATATTGAAACTTTTAGCTGTCAGTGGAATTTGGATAAGCCCTGCTTCAGCGCTGAGCTGATCCGTCCATTCAGATTCATCCGCAGCATTCCCGGGTGTTTTATCTCCTGTCTGACCTATTAAATAAAACCCGTCTGATGTCACTAAATATCCTTTATCGTCCAGATAGAAGTTTCCAGCACGTGTATAACTTAAATCAACTGCATCATCTATTGGTTCTGCTATAATATTGTCTTTCTTTCCTGTGTCTGTATCTAAACCTACCTTTGTTAAATCTTTAATCGTTCCAACTACAAAAAATCCATCACCAGCCAACGCAAGATCCAGCGTACGGCCGGTCGTTTGATTAGAACCAGCAGTGTGAATGGTATCAATAGAGCTCAGGGCTGAACCAAGACCTACCTGTTTCGCGTTCATTCCGCTTGAATTATTTGTTGCTGCACTGGCGCCTGCAATTTGCTGGTTTATTAAATCCTTATAGGTAACTCGGCCTTTTTTGAAACCATAAGTATTAACGTTTGCGATGTTATTTCCAATCACATCAAGTTTTGTCTGAAAATTTTTCATACCGCTTACACCAGAGTACATTGAACGCAACATAGATTTTCTCTCTCCCTTAATGGTCAGCATTTAAGTGCTGAATCAATTTAAATTTCAATTTTTAAAAATTATGAATTCTGAACTGTCACTTTTGTAATCAAAGCGCTTGTCACTTCTTTTCCATCCTGCATTTCCAGAATAATATCTGCACCTGACTGTTTAATGGATTTAACGATTCCGGAAGACTTGCCTTCACTTGACTCCCACTCAACTTGTTTTCCTATCATTTCAGAGTACTTTAAAATACCATCATTCACATGAAGGTGAATAAAATCACTGAGCTGGGTACTCATATTTGTCATTTGTTCAAGTGAAGAAAAACTGGCCATCTGAGAAATGAACTCTTTATCTTCCATTGGATTAAGTGGATCCTGATTTTGAAGCTGGGCAATCAAGATTTTCAAGAAGTCGTCTTTACCTAAGCTGGATTTTCCTCCGGATCTTTCTGCTGTATTTGTAGAAGATAAGAGCAGTCCTGCATCAATTGTGTTTTGAGTCATTTTCATCCTCCGCTTACGTCAGCATATTTAAATGTGCTTTAAATGTATCTCTTTCATCTTCTTTTGATTCTTTTCTTGATCTGTCTTGTTCACGCCGATGTTGATCAGCTTCTTCATGGCTGCGATTAAATGAAGGCTCCAGCTGTTCGCTATACATTTCAAACCTGTCAACCTGAATACTGATAGCTGGAAGTACTTGTTTCAGTTGATGAATGCCTTGTTCAACCAGCTCCTTTGCGGATTGTGTGGAAGTAATGATCTTCGCAATCGTTTTTCCATCCTGCTGCTGAAGTTTTATTGTCAGCATCCCTAAATGTTCTGGAGCTAAACGGATGGTCAATTGAGATGAACCAATGGCTTTGAATAGCGCTTTGGACCGTTTAAAAGCTTCTGTAACTTGATTATTAAATAACTGCTGATTTTGTGGGGCTGGAATCGCTTTATCTGATGTTGAGAAAACTTTCGCTTTTCCTGTATTTATTTGTAAACCACTTTCTGAAAAAGCGAGATTTCTTTGCACATCTTGACCTGTCATGCCTGAAACAGGTAAATTCTTATTGCCCTCAGTGCCTGCTGTTTTAAATTTATTAAACATTTTAATTGGAGGAGCACCAATGTTTTGTCCTAATGAATAAATACGATAACGTTCTTCTGTACTTACTAATAATATTGCTTCATTGCTGTCACCATTCAGATTCTGGCTATTATATAGGCCAGTCATTTTAGGAAGTTCATATTTTTGTGCTGAGAGAGGCGTTTCTTCCATCATGTTTTTAACAGGATCCCTTACTTTAGAGGTTAATTCCGCTTGTATTAAATTCTCATTTACAGGAGTATGCACAAGGCCGGAACGATTATTTTCTGCAGTTCTGCTCATTTGATTTCCGCTCTGATCATATTCATCAAAAATCTTTATTGCTTCTGCAAGAGAAGAGTCCTTCATTATTAGATCCGGCCGATCTTTATTAAAATTGGAAATCAGTTCATTCTTAAGCTCCGTTATTTCTTTTGATCCAGGCAACTGCATAATTCCAGCCATCACTGTAAGCAGTATCACTGATTCTGCAGCCGGCTGTTCGTTCAGCTGAGCGAAAATATTCTCCATAGATTCAGAATGGGTTAAGATTGTAAGGATAATATAGCCTTCATTCTCATCTGCAAGCTCTGCTAATTGAGTGATTTTCTGATTTAATATTGGAGATTGAATGAAGTACCCTTCTTCCAAAGGTATAGTCGTTAAAAAGCCCTTTATTTCCTCTTCAAATTCGTTAAAATCAAATTCTGGATGATTCTCTTCATAAATCTTTTCGGATTCAGCAACTGATGAATGATCTTCTTGTTCAGTAAGCTGCAAGCTATCAAAAAGGGTTTGAAAAGAAGAAGATTGTTCACTTTTTTGATGCGCGTTCTTCCATACAGTCCCGGTATTTAGTAAGTCAGCAGAAATTTTCACCTTTTCACCTCCCTTACAAGTCATCCATGGTGTCAGGATTTTGCAAGCATTTTTGTATATTTCGCAGCATCCTCAACTGACATTTTTTCCATCACTGCAATGAGCTGATCATCTTTAATAGAAGTTAAAATCAGCAAAGCCTCTTCATCTGATAAAAACGGGATGATTTCAGCGGCTTTTTTGCTGGACATCTTTTCATAGAGTTTGGCGATATCTTTTTCTTTATTTTCTGTTCCAAGCAGCTGTTCTTTGAGGGACTTTACTTCTTGGCTGAGCTGCTGAATTTCTCTCACTTTAAGGTCAGCGTCGTTTTCTGCGGCAGATATTTCCTGCTGCTGTTTTTCAATGGTGTTTTTTTGAAACTTATTAGCTTTCTCAAGCTCTGCTGTATGGGAGGCATCTGCATTTTTGCTGTTTTTTTCCTCATGAACGCTCGTATGTTCTGCAGTTCCCTGCAGATGCAAGATCACTCCTTTCATTTTCCCTGCCACATCTACGCGCGCTACTGTTAAGATGACCGTAATGAACGTGACAGTAAATATAAATGGAATGACAATTACAAAAAATGTCCATTGAAGCTTGCTTGAATCATTCTCATTGTTTTTCACAGTATTTTCACCTAATTTCCCCGAAGTGCAAAGGCCTGAATCGAGAGATCATCCATGAACTTTGATTCTGATGTTTTCACATGTTCGAGATGAACTTCATCATGCTTTTCTTTCATTTTTTCATATTTCTTTACTTCAATATTTTTTTCAGTAAGCTCAAGCTGTTTTTCATTCATGTTTTCTCTTGTCATAACGACCAGCCGCTGATAATGGGCAATCGTTTTTTCTAAATTAGTGACAAACTGCTGAAAGTGGCGGATTTCCTGTACAGGCATGCCTGTGCTCAGCTGCCTTATGGTTCTCTCTTCGAGCACCTCTTTTTTCTTCAGGCAGTCATACAGCTTTTCTGCGGCTTTTTCAAATTCAAAAACAGAACGGTTATAGTCTTCAAGAGACTTTTCTTTTTCATTTTCTTTTAATTCAAGCACTTTTTGAAACCGGTATGTATATTTCACCCATTCTCACCTTTTTCAATCAATCGTTCTAATGAGGCTGTGCTCTCTGCAAAAGTGATTTTATCATGCACATCCTGTTTTAAAAATGAAATAATCTTCGGATAAAATCGGATGGCATCATCAATCTCCCTGTTCGAACCTCTTTTGTAAGCTCCAATATTAATCAAGTCTTCAGAATTCATATAAGCTGCCAGTAATTCTCTCAGTTTTGCCGCATTCTTTTTCTGATGATCAGAAACAATTTGATTCATTACCCTGCTTATGCTTTTTAATACGTTGACTGCCGGAAACTGGCCTTTGTTAGCCAAGCTGCGGTCAAGCACGATGTGTCCATCGAGTATTCCCCGCACTGTATCCGCAATCGGCTCATTCATATCGTCACCATCTACAAGCACGGTATAAAAAGCAGTAATGGTTCCTTTCTCGTTTGTGCCTGTCCGCTCTAATAGCTTAGGCAGGACGGCAAAAACACTTGGTGTATAGCCTTTGGCTGTTGGAGGTTCGCCGACTGCGAGTCCTATCTCTCTTTGTGCCATGGCAACCCTTGTAACAGAATCCATCATGAACATGACATTCATGTCTTTATCCCGGAAATATTCAGCGATGGCTGTAGCAGTATATGAAGCTTTCATTCTCATTAAAGCCGGCTGATCTGAGGTTGCCACTACTACAATAGAACGTTTAAGCCCTTCTTCTCCCAGATCCTTTTCAATGAATTCCCTGACTTCACGGCCGCGCTCTCCTATTAGAGCGATCACATTCAGATCCGCTTTTGTATTTCTTGCAATCATTCCCATGAGTGTACTTTTCCCTACGCCGCTTCCCGCAAAAATCCCTACACGCTGACCTTTTCCTACAGTCAGCAGGCTGTCGATCACGCGAATGCCTACTTCCATCGGTTCATTTATTGGGGGTCTTCTCATAGGGTTTGGAGGACTTTGTTCAGCAGATATTGGCGTTAAACCTTTTGGCAAAGGGGATAGATTTAGAGGATGGCCATACGCATCTACAACTTGACCGATCAAACCAGAACCTACTTTTATTTTCAAAGAGTCATTTGTTGCTTTCACGATACTGCCTGGTGAAATCTGTGAAAGATGCTCAAATGGCATCAATAGGACGTTTTCCCCTTTGAATCCAACCACTTCAGCCGGAATTGCTGATTCCTTACTGGAACCTGTATGAATATAGCATAAATCTCCTATTGAACTTTTCGGGCCTCTTGACTCAATCATCAGTCCAATCACTTTGATAACTTTTCCATATCTTTTATAAGAATCCAGGGTATCTATTCTCGAGATTAACTCCTCTGCTTTCAAAAAGTGCTCATTCCTCTCCAACCAATTCAAGCATTTGCTGCTTCAGCTGCTGAAGCTGTACATCTATTCCTGCATCCACCTTTCCAAAAGGTGATTCAATTTGACAGCTTCCTTCTGGCAATGAATCATCAGGAAATATAAACAAGTCTGATTTAGACATAAGCGTATTCTCTAATTCATTTTTTTGTTTTAAAACATGACCATAATGTATCGGATGAACAAAAATTTTAATTTCAGGATACTCGCGAACTTCATTTAATGCTTTTTTAACAAGCTCCAAAAACCACTTCGGATTTTCTTCCATTTCAATAAAAATCAGCTTCTCAGCCAATTTAACAGCAAGCTTGACGATCGTTTCTTCAGCTGAAACAATTTTGCCGATATAATCTTCCTTTGATTGCTGAACAATTTCCCGTGCGTCTTCAAGATGGGATATGTATTGCATGTAGCCTTCTTCTTTTCCGGCATTCAGACCGGCAAGGTATCCTTCTTCTCTCGCTACTTCTTTTTGCATCTCCCGCTCAGAATTCCATTGCTGCCGCTCAGCCTCTATATTAATTCGGATGCTTTTCGCTTCAGCTTTAGCTTTTTGAACAAGTGTTTCAGCTTCCTCGCTTGCCTGCTGCAAAAACACTTTTGCTTTCATTGACAGTTCTGGATTTCCCCTTACATTTGAAGGAGGACTGAAGTCGATTGTCTTTAATAAAATTGATTTTTTAGCGTCTTCCTGCTGAAGTGCATGTGCCGATTTAATCAATTTAGACAATGATATCATCTCCTCCGCCGCGGGCGATTACGATCTCGCCGGCGTCTTCAAGTCTGCGTATAACTGCAACGATGCGTGACTGAGCTTCCTCAACATCACGAAGTCTGACTGGACCCATAAACTCCATTTCTTCTCTAAATGTCTCTGCCATTCTCTTTGACATATTTTTAAAGACAACTTCTTTTACTTCCTCGCTTGCAACTTTCAGAGAAAGCATTAAGTCCTCGTTCTCCACGTCGCGGATGACGCGCTGAATCGCTCTGCTGTCAAGTGTCACAATATCTTCAAATACAAACATTCTCTTTTTTATTTCCTCTGCAAGTTCCGGATCTTGTATTTCGAGAGAATCAAGAATGGTCTTTTCTGTACTGCGGTCTACACCGTTAAGAACTTCTACTACAGCTTCGACGCCGCCTGTCTGTGTATAATCCTGCGTGACAGATGATGATAATTTCCGCTCAAGGATCTGTTCCACTTCATTGATAATTTCCGGTGAAGTACGGTCCATTTTAGCGATGCGCCTTGCAATATCAGCCTGCTGCTCATGCGGCAAGCCAGATAAGATCTTGCCTGATTGTACGGGGTCCAAATAAGATAAAATAAGGGCAATTGTTTGGGGATGCTCCCCCTGTATAAAATTAAAGATATGTGCAGGATCAGCTTTTCTTGCAAAATCAAAAGGTTTAACCTGCAGTGAAGATGTCAGCCTGTGAATGATGCCTGATGCCCGATCTTCTCCCAAAGCTTTTTCGAGAATCTGTTTCGCGTAAGAGATGCCTCCTTGAGAGATAAATTCCTGAGCCATCGCAATTTGATGAAACTCTTCAATGATTTCTTCTTTATTTTGAGAATCTACATTTCTGACTCCTGAGATTTCAAGAGTCAGTCGTTCAATTTCCTCTTCTGATAGATGCTTATAAACAGATGCAGCTACATCTGGACCAAGGGAAATCAGAAGGATGGCGGCTTTTTGCTTCCCAGTAAGTCTTCCATTGTTTGCTCTTCTTACCATCACTTAAAACCTCCTATTCTTCCGTCAGCCAAGATCTGAGCAGCTTCGCAAAATCTTCCGGTTTTTCTCTGGCCATTTTTTCTAATTGTTTTCTCCTTACAGATGTCTCGCTTTCATGCTCATTATTTACATCGGGCAGGATCAATTTCTCTTGTACAAAAATGTCTTCTTCATATTCGTCTTCTGCTTTGCGTTTTTTTCTAAATAATAAAACCAGAAGGATAACAATAATCAGGAAGAGAATTCCACCCGCCGCATAAAGCCAGACTGGAAGAAATGATTTCGTCTCATCCACCAGGTCCATTTTCCCTGCAAACGCTTGTACAGAAACGGATATTTTCTCCTCTATCTGTTCATCTGTAAGCGGCTCTGCCGTTTCATCCTTATTTATCGAAGTACGGATGATCGTCCCAAGGAGCTTTTCAATGTCATTTACACTTTCAGCAGATAATGAACTTGGGTCATCTGAAGAAGGGGGTTCAACCATGACTTGAATTCCTAAATCACGAACTTTATATGGACTTTCAACGATTTCTTTCTTAACACGGTTTACTTCATTATTTATTCGTTCTTCTATTTTTTCATAATCCCCTGTACCTTCACCCTGGACAGCTTCATAGCCAGGTATATCATCTTCTCCAGCTCCAGTAACGCCGCCTTCAGGTGCACCTTCGCCTGTATATGTCTCAGTAATTCTTTCTACACTTACCGCAAGACCTTCCATATTTTCCTTATCAACAGGCTCTACGATGGTTTCTTCTCTGTTTTCCTGGGTAAAGTCTAAATCAGCAGTTACAGATACAACTACTTTATCCTGCCCCATCATCGTTCCGAGCATTTTTTGGACTTGACGCTGAATATCCTGCTCAATTTTCGTTTTCAGATCATACTGAGTGGAAATATTTTCAACAACAGGAATATTTTTATTATTTTTTAAATCAAAATACTCAAAATTTTGATCCATAATGACGATATTATCTGTAGATAGATCAGGAACACTTTTTGAAACGAGATGATAAAGGGCATTTACCTTTGTCTGATCAAGCTGTATTCCGGGCTTCATGCTTAAGACAATAGAGGCGGTAGATGAGCCATTGTCTTCATTAACAAAAACAGATTCTTTCGGAAGATTTATCATGACCTTTGCGTCATGTACTCCCTCAATACCTTTTATTAAATTTGAAAGTTCTGTTTGTGTGGCTTTCAGCTTCAAAACATCAAATTCGTTATCCGTCATCCCAAATCCAACATTTTGACCAAAAAACGAATAGTCGATCACACCGCTGTTCGGGATTCCTTCAGCTGCAAGCTCAACTTTTAGATTGTCAACCATCTCAGAGGGCACCAATATTGTTGCACCATTATCTGTGATTTTTGATTGAATCCCTTGAGCATCCAGCGTTTCCTTTATTTGACCTGTCTCCTGGGGGGATAGATCTTTATAAAGCGCTACAAGATCGGGATTTGATGCCATATAAGATCCAATTCCAATAAAAAGAAGCAAAGCAGCAATTCCGCCAATGATAAAAGCCTTTTGTGCTTTCGTGCGTTCAGTCCAAACCTGTACTATTTTATTTCTAAATTCCATTAACTTCTGATTCATTCCTGGAAATCCCCCGATAATGACGACATGAATGCTGCATAGAGAAGTCGGCATCCATCGCTAGTTTTATACATATTAAGATTATATTTGCATTCTCATCATTTCCTGATATGCTTCTACTGCTTTATTTCTGATTTCAATTGTTGCAAGCATGGTTACACTCGCCTTTTCAGCGGCAATCATAACATCCTGCAATTGAACATTTTTCCCTTCTGCTAATGCAGCGGTCATTTGATCTGATTTCACCTGCATGGAATTCACTTCATTGATTGATTGTGTTAAGAAATCGGAAAATGAGGTCTGTTGAGTTTGTTTATTTTTTTGAACGTCCTGAACTTGACTTTCCTTAACTCTCTGCATCTGAAAGGGTGATATAGCTTGAATCATGGATCCTCAATCCTACTTTCCTAATTCTAATGTTTTCATCAGCATGTCTTTAGAAGCGTTAAAAACTGTTGCATTTGCCTCGTATGACCGTGTGCTGCTCATTAAATCAACCATTTCTTTTAGAGGATCAACGTTAGGGAGCTCTACATATCCTTGATCATTTGCATCCGGGTGTTCAGGATCAAATACCAGTTTAAATGGAGTTTGATCCTCCTTGATTTCTGTGACCTTTACACCAGACAAGTCATTTGCCACTTTACCCTGTGCTCTATGTAAGTGAGATAAAAACGTATTTCCATTTGGCTCAGTTACGACCATTTTTCGCCGGTAGGGCTGCCATTCTCCATTTTCAAAGACAGCTCTTGTTGTATCGGCATTTGCCATATTGGATGAGATGACATCCATTCTTAATCTCTGCGCTGTTAGGGCAGAAGCGGTTGTATTTAACTGACTGAAAATATTCATAATCAGCTTCCTCCTCTAATCACCGTTTTAAGCGAGTTAAATTTACTGCTTAAACGGTCGATAAGTGCATTGTAATAAATTTGATTTTCAGCCAAGTCTGACATTTCACGATCTGCGTCTACATTATTGCCGTTTGCCTGGTAGGATGTGTTTGCTTTGGATTTAATCGAGTAGGATTCTTGTCCTGATCCGAAAGAAAGATGACGCTGATCAGTCTTTTTAGCTAGAAGCCTGCTCACTTCAGAATCTAAGGACTGTTTGAAGTCAATTTCTTTCGATTTATAATTGGGAGTATCTACATTGGCAATATTTTGACTAATTACTTTTTGCTTAATTGCAGATCGATTCACAGCATTTTCAAGCGATTGAATGGTTTCAGAAAAAATTTTCATTTAGTCCCCTCACAAAATCCCTATACCTTTCGAATGATATATTGTCTAATTATGTTAAATCTATACTGTAATTGTAAGAAATAATAGTCTTAAAGTCTATAAAGGTTTTGTAAAAAAAGGTCGGAATTTGTATCTATTTTTATTCTAGTTCTTTTTACCTAGTGTTTTCACACTATTCCCCAGGGTGATTTAATAGTCATAGGTATTTTTACACCCGAATTAACATTTTGTCTAGGCAAAACAAAAAAGCACTTCAAAAGAAGTGCTTTTTTGTAATGATATTGTTAATTTGTTTTTAATTTTTCAAGTTCAAATAGGAATTTATCATTTAATACTTTAATGTACGTGCCTTTCATTCCAAGAGAACGTGATTCAATAACACCAGCACTCTCAAGTTTGCGCAATGCATTAACGATAACCGAACGGGTAATTCCTACTCGGTCAGCAATTTTACTCGCAACCAGCAAGCCTTCATTTCCATTTAATTCTTCAAAAATGTGCTCAATTGCTTCTAACTCACTGTAAGATAAAGAGCTGATTGCCATTTGAACGACTGCTTTGCTTCTTGCTTCGTCTTCAATTTCTTCTGCTTTTTCACGAAGAATCTCCATTCCGACAACTGTAGCTCCATACTCAGCAAGAATTAAATCATCATCCTCGAATTGAGCCTGCAGACGAGCTAAGATAAGTGTTCCCAGACGCTCTCCGCCTCCAATGATAGGTACAATTGTAGTTAAGCCGCTTTTGAACAGCTCTCGGTTTTCAACAGGGAAAGCTGTATACTCACTGAAAACATCAAGGTTTGATGATGTTTCATTGACGTTAAATAAATTCTTTGTGTATTCTTCAGGAAATTGACGATCTTCAAGCATTTGAATCATACGCTCATTCTCAATCTGCTGATTGATGGCAAATCCTAAAAGTTTGCCGCGGCGGCTGACGACGAATATATTTGCTTCGATGACATCACTTAATGTTTCCGACATTTCTTTGAAATTAACTGGTTTTCCTGCTGCCTTTTGAAGCATAGCATTAATTTTTCTTGTTTTTTGCAATAAAGCCATTAGTAAGTTCCTCCTGGAAATATGGAATTATAAAATAAATTGACTTAAGTCTTTGTTTTTAGCAATTTTGCTTAATTTATCCTCGACATACTGAGGTGTGATCGCTATTTTATCTAATGTGATCTCGGGTGCTTCAAATGAAAGGTCTTCGAGAAGTCTTTCAAGTATTGTATGAAGTCTTCTTGCCCCGATATTATCCGTGTCCTGATTGACCTGGAATGCAACCTCTGCAATCTTACGAATAGCATCGTCAGAAAATTCAAGTTGTATACCTTCTGTTTCCAATAAAGCCGAATATTGCTTCAGCAGAGCATTATCTGGCTCCGTTAAAATCCGGACGAAATCTTCTACATTTAATTTAGTCAGTTCAACACGGATAGGGAATCTTCCCTGAAGCTCCGGAATTAAATCAGACGGTTTGGCAATATGGAATGCACCTGCAGCAATGAACAGCACGTGATCTGTTTTGACAGATCCATATTTTGTTACCACTGTTGATCCTTCAACGATTGGGAGGATATCGCGCTGAACTCCTTCTCTGGATACATCAGCTGAAGAACCAGCTTGATTCTTCTTGGCGATTTTGTCGATTTCATCTATGAAAATGATGCCCATCTGCTCTGCGCGCAAAACGGCGTCTTGTGTAACATCATCCATATCAATCAGTTTTTGCGCTTCTTCACTTGTCAGAACTTTTCGCGCCTCGCGCACTGTGAGCTTGCGCTTTTTCTTCTTTTTAGGCATAAAACTGCTTAATGCGTCCTGCATGTTCATGCCCATTTGTTCCATACCCGATCCTTGAAGCATATCAAACATTGAAGCATGCTGTTCTTCTACTTCCACCGTGACATGGTGTTCTTCAAGTTCGCCTAAAGCAAGCTGATGAGCAATTTTGCGTCTTTTTTCTTCTGTAGACTGCTCTTCAGCTGAATAATCATCTTGTTCTTGTGAGGTACCCTGAGCACCGCCGAAAAGCATTTCTAATGGGTTTTTATATGATGTTTGCTTTTTCTTGCCTGGAACTAATAATTCTACAAGTCTTCTATTGGCATTTTCTTCAGCTGAGGATTTTACTTCTATCATTTTTTCTTCTTTTACTAATCGGACTGATGTTTCAACTAGATCACGGACCATTGATTCAACATCACGTCCTACATAGCCGACTTCAGTGAATTTGGTTGCTTCAACTTTTATGAAAGGAGCTCCTACAAGCTTTGCAATTCTTCTTGCAATTTCCGTCTTGCCTACTCCGGTAGGTCCAATCATTAAAATGTTCTTCGGCACAACTTCATCGCGAAGGTTTTCTGACAGCAGACTTCTGCGGTAACGGTTTCTTAAAGCAACAGCAACCGCTTTTTTTGCGTCTTTCTGACCAACAATATACTGATCCAAACGTTCAACAATTTGTCTTGGCGTCATTTCTTTCATTTGATCATTACTCCTCTCTTTATAACTCTTCTACTGTTATATTCAGATTTGTATAAACGCAAATTTCTCCGGCCATCTGAAGTGCTGCTTCTGCTATTTCTTTTGCTGAGAGCGCATCTCCAGAATATCTTTTAAGCGCTCTTCCTGCTGAGAGAGCATAATTTCCGCCAGATCCAATCGCTAAAATCCCGTCATCAGGTTCGATCACTTCGCCTGTACCAGAAATGAGAAGGATATCTTCTTCGTTCATGACGATGAGCATGGCCTCAAGCTTTCGCAGCACTTTATCGCTGCGCCATTCTTTTGCCAGCTCGACCGCTGCACGCTGGAGGTTTCCATTGTATTCTTCAAGCTTTCCTTCAAACATTTCAAATAAAGTGAACGCATCTGCTACTGAACCGGCAAATCCAGCAATGACCTTGCCGTTAAATAGCTTTCGCACTTTTTTTGCAGTGTGTTTCATTACAACTGAATTGCCGAATGTTACTTGACCGTCGCCTGCCATTGCACATTTGCCGTTGTGCTGGATCGCAAAAATGGTCGTCGCATGAAATTGAGACATACAAATTCCTCCGTAATCTTTTTCTTTAAGCACGCGGATGATGAGACAGATAAATGTTTCGTAAATGATCTTTTGTCACATGAGTATAGATTTGTGTAGAAGATAAATGGGAATGGCCTAAAAGCTCCTGAACGCTTCTCATATCAGCACCTTCATTCAAAAGGTGTGTCGCAAACGTATGCCTGAACATATGCGGGCTGATATTCATTGTTGAAGAAGTCTTCTTAATCATTTCATTTAAAATGTGCCGGACCCCCCTTACAGACAAAGGTCCGCCCCGCTGATTGACAAAAAGATGATCATGATCTCCATTTTGTTTATCTTTAAGAAGCAGCTGCTTTCTTCCTGAAGATAGATAAAGTTCCAAAGTGTCCTGTGCAAAGCTTCCAAAGGGAACATAGCGCTGTTTTCCGCCTTTGCCGTTCACAAGGACAGTGCCTATATGCAAGTCAAGATCGGAAAGCCTGATTTGACACAATTCGCTTACCCTTATACCTGTACCATATAAAACTTCAAGCAATGCCTGATTTCTCTGGCCGGCTGCAGCAGCAGGATCTGATAGAGTAAACAGCTGCTCGAGCTCTTTTTCATATAAGTATTGAGGCAGCCTCTGCTCTTTTTTGGGAAGAGAGACACTCGCAAATGGATTTTCTGCTGCTAGCTTTTCCCGATTAAGGAATCTGTAAAAGCTTCTTAACGAAGAAATTTTTCTTGAAATTGTTTTTCTGGCAAAGTTTTTTTGATGCAGCTGAGTTAAGTATAATCTTGTATCAGAATATGTAATGAGCTGAAGATCAATCAAGGATTGCTCCTTCATAAATATAAAAAAATCTTCTATATCAGCAACATAATTCACTATTGTATATTGTGAATAGTTTTTCTCAATTTGTAAATATTCTACGAACAGACTTAAAGAATTCTTAACATTTTCCATCATAACACCTCACAAGGGCTACTAAATGTTATCATACATTCAGCAGCCCTTGCAAATGATTTCTATTATTTTTTCGAAATTTTTTGAATTGTTTCTATCGCTCTGTTAGCGTATCTTTCATAGCGTTCTTTTTTATTTTTGATGCGCTCAGGAAGCTCTGCAAAAATGCCAAAATTCGCATTCATAGGCTGGAAATTGTCAGGATTTGCTGTTGTAATGTATCTTGCCATGCTTCCCATTGCAGTCTCATGCGGAAGCACAAGCAATTCTTCCCCAAGAACATAATTTGCAGCATTGATGCCTGCCAATAAGCCTGAAGCTGCAGATTCTACATAGCCTTCAACACCTGTCATTTGACCTGCAAAGAACAGATCCTCTCTCTCTTTATACTGATAAGTCGGCTTAAGCATTTTAGGAGAATTAATGAATGTATTCCGGTGCATGACACCGTATCTGACAATCTCTGCATTTTCTAAACCCGGGATCAGCTTCAATACTTCCTTTTGCGGCCCCCATTTTAAATGTGTCTGAAAACCGACAATGTTATAAAGAGTGCCGGCAGCATCATCCTGTCTGAGCTGAACAACCGCATGTGGTCTTTTTCCAGTCTTCGGATCTTCAAGTCCAACTGGTTTAAGCGGGCCAAAAAGCATTGTCTTTTTACCGCGTTTTGCCATTACTTCAATCGGCATGCAGCCTTCAAAGAAAATTTCCTTTTCAAATTCTTTTAGAGGAACAGTTTCGGCTTCAATGAGCGCATCATAGAAACGATCAAACTCTTCTTCTGTCATCGGGCAGTTTAAATATGCTGCTTCGCCTTTATCATAACGGGATTTCAAATATACCTTATCCATGTCAATGCTGTCTTTTTCAAGAATTGGTGCAGCTGCATCATAAAAGTACAAATATTCTTCACCAGTAAGCGCCTTTAATTGCTCGGATAACGCTTTAGAAGTAAGCGGTCCAGTTGCAATAATTGTAGGACCAGCGGGGATTTCAGTTACTTCGTCAGTGATGACCGCAACATTAGGATGCCCTTTCACCCGATCCGTAACAAGGGCTGCAAATTCGTGACGGTCAACTGCCAGTGCGCCTCCTGCTGGTACTGCACAATCGTCAGCAGATTTAATAATGACTGAATCAAACATTCTCATTTCTTCTTTCAGAACGCCTACTGCATTTGTTAAACCATTTGCTCGCAGGGAATTACTGCACACCAATTCTGCAAATTTATCTGTATGATGAGCAGGTGTTTGTTTAACCGGTCTCATTTCATACAAGTTTACCTGGACTCCGCGATTTGCAAGCTGCCATGCTGCTTCACTTCCGGCAAGACCGGCTCCAATTACATTTACTGTTTTATTGTTCATTTTTTTAACCTCCATAAAACACATAAAGAAGGTGAGCAAGACTTCGCTCACCTTTACTTTTGCTGTTCTTCTTTATAATCACAGTTCACGCACTGTACCTGCATGCCCTTTTTAAGTTTTTTCTCAACTAGCATATTATCACATTTTGGGCATGATCTTGCAATCGGTTTATCCCATGATAGGAAGTCACATTCTGGAAATTGATCACAGCCATAGAAAATGCGGCGTTTCTTTGATTTTCTTTCAACGATATTTCCTTTTTCACATTTCGGACAAGGAACCCCGATTTCTTTCACAATCGGTTTTGTATTGCGGCAATCGGGGAAATTCGAGCAAGCCATGAATTTTCCGTAACGCCCCATCTTAAACACCATTGGGTTGCCGCATTCTTCACAGTCCACACCTGCCGGTTCATCTTTAATTTCGATTTCTTCCATTTCATTTTCAGCGACTTCCAGGCGCTTTGCAAAATCTTTATAAAAATCGTCAATGATATTGGCCCATTGTACATTTCCGTCTTCAATTTCATCAAGACTGTTTTCCATTTTAGCCGTAAATTCAACATTAATGATTTCAGGGAAAAATTCCATGATCAATTCAAGAACGATCTCACCAAGCTCAGTCGGAATAAATCGTTTATTATCAAGGGCAACATAGCCTCTTTTCTGAATTGTATCAAGAGTAGGTGCATAAGTTGACGGTCTGCCTATTCCAAGCTCCTCAAGCGTTTTTACAAGTCTTGCCTCTGTATAGCGAGGGGGAGGCTGAGTGAAATGCTGAGCAGGTTCTATATCCTTTGAATAAACCACATCTCCATTTTGTAAATCAGGAAGCATGCGGTCCTTCTCTTCCACTCCATCATCATTTCCTTCGACATATACTTTCATAAATCCGGGAAATTTAATTTTGGAGCCATTTGCTCTGAACATTACATCGTTATTGTTTAAATCGACACTCATTGTATCAAGTACGGCAGATGCCATTTGACTTGCTACAAAACGTTCCCAGATTAATTTGTATAAACGCAGCTGATCGCGGCTTAAGAATTCTTTTAAAGATGCAGGATCCTTCAGAGTTGAAGTAGGGCGGATCGCCTCATGGGCATCTTGGGTATTTGAATTTTTTTTCGCAGCCTTCTTCTCTGTATTCGTAAATTCTTTGCCATACTTCTGTTCAATGAAAGTAAATGCTTCTTGCTGAGCTGTTTCAGAAATTCTTGTAGAATCTGTACGCATGTACGTAATCAGACCGACAGTCCCCTCTTTACCAAGGTCCATTCCTTCGTATAACTGCTGTGCAATCATCATTGTCTTTTTCGCTCTGAAATTCAATTTACGGGCCGCTTCCTGCTGGAGTGTAGATGTTGTAAATGGAACTGCTGGATTACGTTTTCTTTCTTTTTTCGAAACGTTTGTGACTGTAAAATTGTTGCCTTTGATTTTATTTAATACTTCGTTAACATCAGCTTCGGTTTTTAATTCCGCTTTTTTCCCGCTGATCCCAAAGAATGCACCATCGAAAAGATCTTGGTCTTTTAAGAATTGACTTTCTATTGTCCAGTATTCTTCCGGAACAAATGCCTTTATTTCTTTTTCGCGGTCAATGATTAAACGGACAGCAACAGACTGAACGCGTCCCGCGCTTAATCCTTTTTTTACTTTTTTCCAGAGAATCGGGCTGATTTTATACCCGACTAATCTGTCCAGAATACGTCTCGCCTGCTGAGCATCAACTAAATCCATGTTGATGGGACGAGGATGTTTAAATGATTCTTTGATGGCATCCTTTGTTATCTCATTGAAAACGACACGGCAGTCTGACAGTACGTCAACGTCAAGACTATGAGCGAGGTGCCAGGCAATAGCTTCCCCTTCGCGATCCGGGTCAGCTGCGAGATAGACTTTTTTGGCTTTTTTTGCTGCTGTTTTTAATTCTTTAAGGACTGGCCCTTTCCCCCGAATAGTAATATATTTCGGTTCGTAATTCCCCTCAGTGTCTACGCCGATCTGACTTCTTGGAAGATCGCGGACATGCCCCATAGAAGCTTTAACCTTATATTTTTTTCCTAGATATCGTTCAATTGTTTTCGCTTTTGCCGGCGATTCAACAATCACTAAAAAATCCGACATACATGATCCTCCTTAAAGAGGTGTTCTCTCTCTTTATTTTCATACTTTCACTTTTTTAAATTTATGAGTTTATCTTTTAAATGAAATGATATTCCTGCCGCATACAAAGAATAACGCATACATTCCATGATTTGCTTAAACAGGTTAAATCTCCACTATTATTAAATATTGTGATGCAGTTTGTCAAACAGTAAATGAACATAAGAAGGAAAAATACGCTTATTATACCTGCAAAATGAGATCATTTATGATATCGCTTCCGTCTTCTGCGAGATATGCCCCCTGCTTGATCAGCTGATTTGCTCCAGCAGAGAAATCATCAAATATGGACCCCGGAACAGCAAAAACCTGTCTCCCCTGATCTATTGCAATGTTAGCCGTAATCAGCGATCCGCTTTTCTCTTTAGCCTGCATCACAACTGTTCCAAGGCTCAAGCCGCTAATGATCCGGTTTCTTTGGGGAAAGTGCCATTTTTGAGGTTTTACATTTGGAGGATGTTCCGAGAGGACAAGCTGTTCAGAGGACATTTTTTCAAACAGAGCTTTATTTTCCTTAGGATAAAAGTGTTGTAATCCCCCTGCAATAACTCCGATTGTTGCTCCCTTTTCATTTAAGGCGGCACGATGGGCAAGAGCGTCAATACCTTTAGCCAGCCCGCTTACAATGGTCCATCCATCGCTGACTAAGGGCGGCACAATTTTTTGCAGCGCATTTATGCCGTATGTTGTTGGATTCCGTGTTCCTACTATGCTGATCATTTTTTTTGATTTTAGACGAGTTATGTCACCTTTATAAAAGAGAATTGGAGGGGGATCTGGAATCTCACGCAGCAGTTCTGGGTAAGTTTCATTAAAAAGAGTGAGCATATGAAAGTTCTGTTCATCATAATATGCCTTTATGTCTTGGAGGTTAAATGAGTGGAAATCTTGAAGAAATTGTGGAAGTGTTTGATCTGTAAGCTTGAAAAGCAGCTGAATCTCTTGATCTGTGAACCTGTATAGGGATTTTAAAGTTGAGTCGGCTTTAAACAGTTTGAAAAAATTAAGGTGGCGAAAGCCCCTGCAGTGCGATAAATGGATAAGCGTTTTTTCTATTTCGAGCATTTTAAGTCCCTTTCTACTATTATATATTGTTTTTATAAAAGGCATATCTTGATTGATTTTCGGAGTATTCATTTTGGATTGGAAAAGAGCGATATAGAAAGAAAGGAATAGCATATTATGCTATTCCCAGATCTTTTTAATGTGTTTTACATTTTTCCAGCAAATTATTTTCTTTTAAAGCTTCAATTAATGTTTCACCCATAACAGATGGAGTGTCAGCAACTTTTATGCCGCACTCATTCATTGTTTTAATCTTTTCGGCCGCAGTACCCTTGCCGCCTGAAATAATCGCACCAGCATGGCCCATGCGCTTTCCAGGAGGTGCTGTTTGACCGCCGATAAAGCCAACAACTGGCTTTGTCATGTTTTCTTTAATCCATAATGCTGCTTCTTCTTCAGCAGTTCCGCCGATTTCGCCGATCATGATGACTGCATATGTGTCCTCATCTTCATTGAATGCCTTAAGAACATCGATAAAGTTTGTGCCGTTTACAGGATCTCCGCCAATACCTACAGCTGTAGATTGACCGATGCCTGCTTGAGTGAGCTGATGAACAGCCTCGTATGTTAATGTTCCTGAACGTGATACGACGCCAACATGTCCTTTTGTATGAATATATCCAGGCATGATGCCGATTTTACATTCATCAGGTGTGATGACACCCGGGCAGTTTGGTCCGACAAGGCGGGTTTTCTTGCCTTCCATGTAACGCTTCACATTAACCATATCAAGAACCGGAATGTGTTCAGTGATACAGATAACGAGATCAAGTTCAGCATCAACAGCTTCCATGATTGCATCTGCTGCAAATGGTGCCGGAACATAAATGACTGATGCATTTGCACCTGTTTCTTTAACAGCATCTTCAACTGTATTAAAGACAGGAACTCCTTCTACTTCCGTGTTTCCTTTTCCCGGTGTAACTCCGCCTACTATTTTTGTGCCATACTCAAGCATTTGCTTTGTATGAAATAGCGCAGTAGATCCTGTAATCCCCTGTACAATTACTTTAGTATCTTTGTTAATAAATACGCTCATCTTAAGTCCCCTGCCTTTCTTACCCTACTAAAGATACGATTTTTTGTGCGCCATCAGCCATTGATTCTGCAGATGTGATATTTAAACCGGATTCATTTAAGATTTGTTTGCCAAGCTCAACGTTAGTGCCTTCTAAACGGACAACTAAAGGAATTTCAAGGCCGACTTGTTTCGTAGCCTCAACAACACCCTGAGCGATAATGTCACATTTCATAATTCCGCCGAAAATGTTGACGAAAATCCCTTTTACGTTTTGATCTGAAAGGATAATCTTAAATGCTTCTGTTACCTTCTCAGCCGTTGCACCGCCCCCAACGTCCAGGAAGTTTGCCGGGTCCCCGCCGTAGTACTTGATGATATCCATCGTTGCCATTGCAAGTCCTGCTCCATTTACCATACAGCCGATATTTCCATCTAAAGAAATATAGCTTAAGTCATATTTAGAAGCTTCGATCTCTTTAGCATCCTCTTCATCAAGATCACGGTATTCAAGAATATCTTTTCTGCGGTAAAGGGCATTTGAGTCAAAGTTTAATTTTGCATCCAGCGCCATTACTTTCCCGTCTCCTGTTACAACAAGAGGATTGATTTCAGCAATTGAACAGTCTTTTTCAGTGAATGCTTTGTACAGGCTCATCATGAATTTAACAGCCTGCCCGACTAATTCTTTCTGAATATTAATATTAAAAGCAATTCTGCGAGCCTGGTAAGCTTGTAAACCTACAGCAGGATCGATTACTTCTTTGAAAATCTTTTCAGGAGTTGCTTCTGCAACTTCTTCAATTTCCGTTCCGCCTTCTTCAGATGCCATTAAAACAACACGTGAAGTTGCGCGGTCCAATACAAGTCCGATATAGTATTCTTTCTTAATATCGCAGCCTTCTTCGATAAGTAAGCGTTTTACTTCTTTGCCTTCCGGACCTGTCTGGTGGGTAACTAGCGTTTTCCCTAAAATTTCATTCGCATAAGTTTCCACTTCTTCAATATTCTTTGCAACTTTTACCCCGCCAGCTTTTCCGCGGCCGCCCGCATGGATCTGAGCTTTTACAACAACTACTTCAGTACCTAATTCTTTTGCTGCTGACACAGCTTCTTCAACTGTGAAGGCAACTTTGCCGTTTGGTACTGCTACTCCATATTTTCTAAGGATTTCTTTTCCTTGATACTCATGGATATTCATTTCTCATCCTCCTAACTTATGTACGAAAAAATAGACTGCGCTTTCATTTTATAAAATAGTTGATACCTTGTCTACTATTCTGCAGAAATTCGTCGAATCCTTTATTTTTTTCTAACTTTTTCACAAAATTTATTTTTCTAGTAATATAAAATATTTTCAATTTTCCCAGTTATTTTTGTCTGACATGGTCTTGACTTCTTTATCCACATGATAAATAAATAAAAAGATTTCAGCGACTGCGTGATAAAGTTCTTTCGGAATTTGCTCGTTCACTTCCACCTTATGGAGGATTTCATTAAACGAAGGATCCTGCTGTACAGGAACATGATTGAATTTTGCAGCTTCCTTGTGAAAGAGTGAGTGAAACGGTTTGAATTGATTATAAATTGTGACAGTCATGATGCAGTTTTGAATATGTAAATCAATCAAGGGCTGAAGGAATTGCCCTATTTACCGGATTTAAACTAAACCAATAGGTCCCTGAAGAAGGAACGCTGCTGTCGATCATCGCCTTTAGTTTAGAATCTCCAATTTGTATGACAGCAAGATCGCCGCTTTTTTCAAGGATCTTTCCATAAATGATGCTGTTCTTCCTGAATGAGTATCTGCCTTTTACCTGCAATGATTTTATTCATTACTACTGCTCCCTTATTTACTTAATGCCATTTCTTTCACAGGAGAAAAGCTCTTGCGGTGATAGTCTGTTACTCCATTCTTATTTAAAGCTTCAAGATGCAGCTTTGTTCCATATCCCATATTTTGATCGAACCCGTACTGGGGAAATTTCTGTGCAAGCTTTTTCATGATTCGATCTCTGGTGACTTTTGCCACGACGGAGGCCGCAGCGATGCTCACGCTTCTTGCATCCCCTTTTATCAATGATTCTTGAGGGATTGGCAGGGCAATCTCCATTGCATCAATGAGCATATACTCAGGCCGCACAGCGAGCTCATCTACAGCCTTCAGCATAGCAGCTTTAGTAGCCTGATAGATGTTCACCTCATCAATTTGCGCAGGTGAAATAGTCCCGATTCCATAAGCGACAGACTCACTGACGATCTTCTCAAAAAATAACTCTCTTTTTTCTGCTGACAGTTTTTTGGAATCAGTTAACCCTGGCAGGAAAAATTCTTCAGGAAGGATAACAGCAGCAGCCACAACAGGCCCTGCCAGCGGACCGCGTCCGACTTCATCAATTCCGCATATGTATTTATATCCCTTGTCTCTTGCCTGACGCTCAAATGTCATCATGTCTTCAAACATCTGCTTATCTTTTTTCTTCTGTTCAAATTCGCGCATCCATTTTTCGACCAGTTTTTGTACACTTTTTCGTTCATCTTTTCCGCATTCAAGTAAAAAAGGGTCGCCTGTATGTTCGATTTGAATCAATTTTTGCCTGATTTGCTCAGTTGTTTGTTTTTTCATGGATATCACAGCCTTTATTTATCGGTATGTAAAGTATAAAAGCGAAAAAATGAGTTAATTACCCTGGACTTTCATCATTCTTCATTTACAAAAAAAATAAAGACGCGCCATATAGCGAGTCTTCTTTTCTTATTGCTGAATGCTTTCTGTCGTTTCAAAGCTCAGGCGTCCCAGTTTTTCAGAGCGGATTTCTCTTAGGAGAAGCTCGGATGTTTTATCATAGTCCACCCAGCCGCCAGACATGATGCATCCTCTTTTTTTCGCTACAGCATCAAAAAGCTCTACACGATCCTCAGGGATTTCTTCAAGTGCATATCTTTCTTTAAGCCGGTTTGGATACTTTTCGCTTAAAAATTCCAATGCATATAACGCAACTTCCTGAAGGTTTAAGATCGCATCTTTAATAGCACCTGTAGTTGCTAGCTTTAGTCCGACAAGCTCATCTTCAAATTTAGGCCATAGAATTCCTGGAGTATCAAGCAGCTCAAGCTCCTTGCCTACTTTTACCCACTGCTGGGCAGTAGTGACTCCCGGTCGATCTCCGGTTTTTGCCATATTTTTCTTTGCCAGACGGTTGATAAGCGTCGACTTTCCGACATTTGGAATGCCGATAATCAATGCGCGAATCGCTCTTGGTTTAACCCCTTTTGCAGCTAGTCTGTCAAACTTTTCTTTCAGGACTTCTTTTGACATCGAAACAATCTGTTTCATGCCGGTACCCGTTTTAGCGTCTATCGGCAATGCGTGAATCCCCTGCTCTCTAAAATAGGCAAGCCATTGCTGTGTCGCCTTCGGATCAGCCATGTCAGCTTTATTCAGCAGCACAATTCTCGGTTTGCTCGATATAATTTCATCGATCATCGGATTTCTTGATGATACCGGAATTCTCGCATCTACAAGTTCAAAAACGATATCTATTAACTTTAATTTTTCGGTTACTTGACGTCTTGCTTTGGCCATGTGGCCGGGAAACCATTGTATAGTCATGCTTTACACCTGCTTTATTTCTTTACTCAACAAATCGAATATCATTTAATGGCCAGTAGATCAGGCTTGTTTGTCCCATAACCTCATCTTTGGATACCGGGCCGATATGGCGGCTGTCTTTGCTGTATCTCCGGTTATCACCCATTACAAACAACTGGCCTTCAGGGACTTCTTCAACTGTAAACGGTTCTGTCAAAGGTCCGTCAATTAACGTGTTTTTATACTCATCTAAATAAGGCTCTTCATAGGCTTTTCCATTAATGTAGAGCGTATCATCACGGTATTCTACACGGTCTCCCGGAAGTCCAATGACTCTTTTGATGTAGTCCTTTTCTTCAGTTGCATGAAAAACGACAATATCAAACCGCTCCGGTTCACCTATTTTATACCCAATTTTATTAACTATCATGCGGTCCTGATCGTGCAGGGTAGGCATCATGGACAATCCATCCACAACAATTGGTGCAAATAAGAAATATCGGATAACGGCTGCGAGTATTACTGCAATAGCAAGTGCTTTGATCCATTCAAACAACTCGCTCTTTTTTCGAGTCATCTTTGAGCTCACCTTCTCATACACGTTTTTGTCATGAATCTTTTTATCGTCAGCTTTTCATTGTTTACATTAAGAAAAAAGGACTTGTTCAAAGTAAACAAGCCCTTTTTGGTACGATCGATTATCGAATTTCTTTAATACGAGCCGCTTTACCGCGTAATTCGCGCAAGTAGTAAAGTTTCGCACGGCGTACTTTACCGCGACGGATAACTTCTAACTGTGCGATTTTAGGTGTGTGAACTGGGAATGTACGTTCTACGCCTACCCCATAAGAAATTTTGCGAACTGTGAAAGTTTCGCTGATTCCACCACCACGACGCTTAATGACAACACCTTCAAAAATCTGAATACGCTCACGAGTTCCCTCAACAACTTTAACGTGTACACGTACAGTGTCTCCAGGACGGAAAGCAGGAAGATCAGATCTTAATTGTTCTTTAGTGATATCTTCAATTAGTTTTTGCATCGTTTTCAACTCCTTCCAACAGATGCTCATTACAAAATAAATCATGCAGCGGAACACCGTTTTAGTGTGATGAGCGCCAAATGCCTTTCAAGGAAAAACACTTTATAGGCAACCAAATCACAAGAAACATCATATCATATCGAATCTTCTCATGCAATACTGCATTTAACCTTTTTTAAATTCTTCTATCCACTTTTTCTGCTTGTCTGATAGATCGAAGGAGCTCAGCAAATCCGGTCTCCTGTTAAAAGTCCGGCGAAGCGATTCTTTTTCCCGCCATTCTTCAATTTTAGCATGATTGCCGGAGATTAAGACATCTGGAACCTTCATTCCGCGGAATTCAGATGGACGAGTGTAGTGAGGATGCTCCAGAAGCCCTGTGCTGAAGGAATCGAGCACAGGAGAGTCCTCATTGCCCAAAACGTCCGGAAGCAGCCTGACGACGCTGTCAGCGATAACCATTGAAGCCAGTTCTCCGCCGGTAAGAATAAAATCTCCAATCGAAATTTCATCCGTTACTAAATGCTCTCTGATTCTCTCGTCATATCCTTCATAATGTCCGCAGATAAAAACAAGATGCTCTTCCTTTGCCAGTTCCTCTGCTTTTCTCTGGGTATAGGTTTCACCCTGGGGGCATACGAGAATAATTTTAGGGGCAGATGCACTTTCCTTTTGAATATCTTGTACAGCATCGAATATAGGCTGCGGCTTAAGAACCATGCCCGCTCCTCCGCCATATGGATAGTCATCAACAATGGAGTGCTTATGGTCAGAGTAATCTCTGAAATTGGTTACTTTAAAGCTGACGGCACCCTTTTCTTCCGCTTTTTTCAAAATGGAATTGCCGATTACTCCATGAAACATTTCGGGAAAGAGGGTTAAGAAATCAATTCTCATTCGTCAATTAGTCCTTCCATTAATGAAATAATAATGCGCTTTTCTTCAACATCAATTTCTTTAACAACGTCGTCTATGAAAGGAATTAACGCATCCTTTTTGTTTTTTCTTTTGACAATCCAGACGTCATTGGCCCCTGTTTCGAGAATTTCTTTAATCGTTCCAATTTCTTCTCCAGCGTCTGTTAAAACAGTACATCCAATAATTTCGTGAAAATAGTACTCACCCTCATCAAGATCTGTTAACTGGCTTTCAGGGACTTTAATAAGATAATTTTTATATTTCTCGACATCATTAATTGAACCATGCCCATCAAAGGTAAGAAGATCAAATGTTTTATGAAAACGATGTGTCTTTATTTTTACTTCCACAGGCTCTTGTTGTTCAGATTGAAAGAGATAAAGAACGTTGCCTGTCTGATAACGTTCTTCAGGAAAATCGGTCGTTGATAAAACTCTGACTTCTCCTTTTACACCGTGAGTATTTACAATCTTACCTACATTAAACCATTTTTCTGTCATTACCATTCACCTCTAGCGTATTTCGACTACAATACCATCTTTAATCACAATCGTCTTTTCCTTTATAAGATCATCCCAGCGGTCCCCGACATGAACCTCCAGAATGGCGTTCATCTCTTTTTCTTTTATTTCGCTTCCAAGCGGCAGGGTATGTATTTGCTGTATTTGAAAGTCAGCTATTTTTATTTTGTCCATCCGCTTTGATATTTCCCGCTGATATTGTTTGCGCATTTCTTCTGTCTGATTCGTTTTTTCTTTTTTCTTGAGCTGAAAGGCAAGCTGATCAATTTCCCGTTCCAGCTGCTGTTTGGTTTGCATAAAATGATTTAAAAGCTGTTCCCTGCTCGTTTCTGTCAATATTTGTTTGACGGTAACTGTCTGGAAGATTTCCATCGCCATTCCTCCGGTAAGCTATTCTAATAACAGAGATATTCATCACTTTCATTGTACAAAAAAAGGGGAGGTTATACCTCCCCTTTTTTGCTTAATCATTAATTTCCAACTGGACTCTTTTTTTAGAGTTAGATCCTGCTGCGTATACAACAGTCCGAATCGCCTTCGCTATCCGGCCGTGTTTTCCAATCACCTTGCCGATATCATCTTGATGTAAGGTTAATTCGTAGACAATTTGATGTTCACGTTCATTTTCTACAACAGACACATCTTCAGGATGGTCAACAAGCGGCTTCACGATCGACTCGATTAACTCTTTCATCGTTTTAGCCTTACTTGCTGTGTTTAGCGTTATGGAATTTTTCCATAATGCCTTGATTTGAGAACAAGTTGCGAACTGTGTCAGATGGTTTTGCACCATTTTGCATCCATTTAAGAGCAAGCTCTTCGTTAATGTCTACGATTGCCGGGTTAGCAACTGGATTGTAAGTTCCAACTGTTTCGATGAAACGTCCATCACGTGGTGAACGAGAATCTGCAACTACGATACGATAGAAAGGAGATTTGTTAGCTCCCATGCGTTTTAAACGAATTTTTACTGCCATTTTATAAAGCACCTCCGAAAATATTTCAACAAGATAGTATGATATCAATGAAAAAGCACTTTGTAAAGTGTTTTTTCTTAACACCTAAAAATTGTTACATAAACGGAAATTTCATTCCGCCTTTTTTCTTCCCTTTTGACATGCTCGTCATTTGCTTCATCATCTTTTTCATGTCCTCAAATTGCTTTAAAAGACGGTTAACTTCCGGTACGGTCGTTCCGCTTCCTTTTGCAATCCGTTTTCTGCGGCCAGAGTTGATGATTTCAGGATGCTGTTTTTCTTCCTTTGTCATCGAACGGATGATGGCTTCAACAGAACCAATCTGTTTCTCATCGACTTGAGCATTTTTTAAGCCTTTAATTTTGTTAGCGCCAGGGAGCATTCCAAGAAGCTCATCAAGCGGTCCCATGCTGCGGACTTGTCCGAGCTGTTCGAGGAAGTCGTCAAATGTAAACGAAGCAGTCCTCATTTTTTGTTCGAGTTCTTTTGCTTTATCTTCATCCACATTGGCCTGTGCCTTCTCAATCAATGTGAGAACATCGCCCATGCCTAAAATACGGGATGCCATGCGTTCTGGATGAAATGCTTCAATCGCATCCAATTTTTCTCCAAGACCAACGAATTTAATCGGTGTTTGGGTAACAGATCTGATAGATAGTGCAGCCCCGCCTCGAGTGTCACCATCAAGCTTTGTCAGGACAACGCCTGTTAAGCCGAGCTGATCATTGAAGCTTTGCGCTACATTTACGGCATCCTGTCCGGTCATCGCATCAACAACGAGGAAAATTTCATCAGGTTTTGATAATTCTTTTACCTGCTGAAGCTCATCCATCAGTGTTTCATCAATATGAAGACGGCCCGCTGTATCAATCAGAACGTAATCAAGATGCTCTTTTTTTGCATGTTCAATCGCCTGCTTGGCAATTTCAACAGGACTCACTTGATCACCCAGGGAAAAGACAGGCATATTCAGCTGTTTTCCAAGCGTTTCAAGCTGTTTGATGGCAGCTGGACGGTAAATATCTGCAGCGACGAGAAGTGGATTGCGGTTATGTTTCTTTCGAAGCAGGTTCGCAAGCTTTCCTGTTGTCGTTGTTTTACCGGCACCTTGCAGTCCAACCATCATAATAACGGTTGGCGGTCTGTTGGCGACGGCAATTTTGCTCTGTTCGCCGCCCATTAAAGCAGTCAGCTCTTCTTTAACAACTTTAATGACCTGCTGGCCAGGAGTTAAGCTTGTCATAACTTCCTGCCCAACTGACCGTTCGCTTACTTTTTTTACAAAATCTTTTACGACTTTAAAGTTAACGTCTGCTTCTAGAAGCGCTAAACGCACTTCACGCATCATTTCTTTTACATCAGACTCCGACACTTTGCCTTTGCCGCGGATTTTTGCGATTGTATTCTGCAGTCGGTCGGCTAATCCTTCAAATGCCATACATGCCGCCTCCTAATCTAATTTCTCCAGCGCCTCAATCAGCGTCAAAAGTGAACGTTCCTGATCAATCTTGAACGCTGCAGCTTTTAATTGTTCAATCAAATGTTGACGCTCTTGAAATTTTTGAAAAAGCAATAGTTTGGTTTCATATTGCTCTAACATTGCCTCAGTTCGTTTTATGTTATCATACACGGCCTGCCGGCTAATGTCGTACTCTTCAGCAATTTCACCCAAGGAGTAATCATCAAGATAATAAAGCGACATATAGCTTTTTTGCTTTGGTGTTAACAACGATTGATAAAAGTCAAAGAGATAATTTACTCTCGTTGTTTTTTCAAGCATCACTCAGAGTCTCTCCTTTGTTAAGGGAATTGCCTTTACAAGTCATTAGTTTACAAGCTATTGAATTCCATGTCAAGTTTTTTTCTTAACACTTAGAAAAGCGGAGCAGACTCCTGAACGCTGGATAGTTAGTGCCCGGTTATAGTGAAACCGCATTTGCCGATAGGAGGCTCCAGGGGATAGTGTATCACCGGTTCCGGATAATAAGCATAATATCGGCGGTACCGCACCCTTCAAAATGTGTTCTTTTACACTAGTAGCAGACGGTAATGGACATTTTAGGATTATTTTAATGAATTAGTGGGACCTTTTTTTGCTATTCAGATTGTAATTGAGGTTCAGAAAGTTAGACCCGCTTTTTCATCCATATATTGGATTTCCCGCTATTTATTTAAAGGAACTGAAAAAGAAAAAAACTGTCTCAGCTTAAGCCGTAAACACGACTTCATGAGACAGTTCATCTGTTTATGCTTCTTCTACTAAATCAGCAAATAGTCCATATACATATTGTTCTGCATCAAATTCCTGAAGGTCATCCATTTTTTCGCCGAGGCCGACAAATTTCACGGGTATGCTCAGTTCATTGCGGATAGCAAGAACGATGCCGCCTTTTGCAGTTCCATCAAGTTTCGTCAGGACAATACCTGATACATCTGTCGCCTGAGAAAATTGTTTCGCCTGGACCATGGCATTTTGGCCTGTTGTTGCGTCAAGGACGAGCATGACTTCATGCGGAGCACCAGGGATTTCACGTTCAATGACGCGCTTCACTTTTTCGAGTTCTTTCATAAGGTTTACCTTATTTTGCAGGCGTCCTGCTGTATCACATAATAGGACATCTACTTTCCTGGCTTTAGCGGCCTGAACTGCATCGAACATGACAGCAGCTGGATCTGAACCGGCTGACTGCTTGATCACATCCACTCCTACGCGCTCTCCCCATACTTCGAGCTGTTCAATCGCACCGGCACGGAATGTGTCACCGGCAGCGAGCAGGACGGACTTGCCCTCACTCTTAAGTTTGTGTGCGAGTTTGCCGATCGTCGTTGTTTTTCCGACACCGTTAACTCCAACAAACAATACGACGTTTAATCGGCCTTCTTGAATATCAAGTTTTGGCGATTCAGCATCTTCTCCTTGATAGATGTCAACGAGTTTTTCTGAAATGACAGAGCGCACATCTTTTGAATCTTGAATGTTGCGGCGTTTAACTTCTGTTTTCAGCTCGTCAATCAGTTCCATCACCGTTGATACGCCAACATCAGCACCGATCAATACCTCCTCAAGCTCTTCAAAAAACTCTTCATCTACTTTACGGTAGCGGGCTACAAGGTTATTTACCCGTTCTGAAAATGAGACCCGTGTTTTTGTCAGACCGTCTTTAAATTTTTCCGGTGAAGAATCCGGCTGCTGTTGTGTAAATTTCTCTTTTAATTTTTTAAAAAAACTCATTCAGCTACTTCCTTTCATCCTGATTGCACAAATTCTTTTGTTTCTTCCAAGCGGACCGATACCATTTTAGACACGCCTGACTCCTGCATGGTGACACCATACAGAACATCGGCATCTTCCATCGTGCCTTTGCGGTGGGTAATGACGATAAATTGTGTGTCTTTGCTGAATTTCTTCAAGTATTGAGAAAATCTGTGGACATTCGCCTCATCAAGCGCTGCTTCAACCTCATCAAGTACGCAAAATGGCACAGGACGGACTTTTAAAATTGAGAAAAGCAATGCGATTGCTGTTAATGCACGCTCTCCGCCAGATAAAAGACCCAGGTTTTGAAGTTTTTTTCCTGGAGGCTGAGCGACAATATCTACCCCTGTGTTCAGCAAATCATCCGGCTTTGTAAGCCTGAGCTCTGCACGGCCGCCGCCAAATAGCGCTTGAAAGACAGACTCGAAATGAGATCTGATTTGGGTGAAGGTATGATGAAATCTCTTTTTCATTTCTTCATCCATTTCACCGATGACCTGATAGAGAGTGTCTTTGGCTTCTTGAAGGTCATTGCGCTGATCAGTCAGGAAATGGAACCGTTCTGAAACCCTCTCATATTCATCGATCGCTCCAAGGTTGACAGTTCCAAGCTCTTCAATCGCAAGCTTAATAAGCCTTACGCGCTTGCGTGCCTCACCCACATCAAGATCCAATACATATTTTTCCTTCGCCGCTTCAAATGTAAGCAAGTATTCCTCGCGCAAATGATTTAATCGATTATCAAGCTCTACATCAAATCGGTTTAATCTGACCTCTTCATCTTTTAAAAGATCTGAAAGCTGCTTGTGCTGCCTATTTAATTCTTTTACTTCCCGTTCAGAAACTTCAAGCTGATCCTGGAGTTTCAGGCGCTGATTTCGTCTGACGGAAATCAGTTCAATGGTCTTGTTTTTGTCTTCGCGTTTTTGACGGGCCGTTTCCTCCAATTTTTCCTCGCCCGAGAAATTGGAATTCATTTCATCGTGCAGGAAATTCAAATCTTCCCGTGCTTCAGTCAGCTTCTTATGCTGATCATCAAGCTCAAGCTTCGTCCGCTCTGCTTTTTCAAGCTGGTTTTCTAGTGATTGCTTTTTGCTTGCTAAAACAACTTTTAGATCTGTTATTGCGTTTTGAACTTCTTCTTTTGAAGATTGCTGGGTTGTTTTTTGAGCCGATAATTCTGCAATAAGCTCATCCAGATGCTCCATTTTTTCCATAGAAGCATCCAGCTGTAAAGCAAGCTCTTCTTTCCGCTTTATCATTCTGGCCTGTTCATCCTGATATGATTCTTTTTCAGCATCATAAAGAGAAAGATGATCGTTAACATTCTTCTCGTTCATTTCCGTCTCTCTCAGTTCGGACCTTACTGACTGTGTTTCAATTCTCAGCTGTTCTCCTTTTTCTCTTTGAACCTCTAATTGCTGATCCTGAGCTGAAATCGAGTCCTTCAGTGACTTCACATCTTCTTCCAGCTGACTTGTTTTATCGCTCATTTCTTTATATTGCTTTTCAATCGTTTCTAATTCGCGGCTGCGGCTTAAGAGTGAATTGTTTTTTTGCTTGACCGCTCCGCCTGTCATCGATCCCCCAGGATTTACAACATCTCCGCCCACTGTAACGAAGCGAAAACGGTAGTTTAGCAGTTTAGCAAGTTCATTTGCACCCTTCAAATCTTCTGTGACAACGACTGTGCCGAGCAAATTAGATACAGCCCTCTGATAGCGCTGGTCAAAAGAAACCAGGTCTGAGGCAATTCCTTTAAAAGCACTGTGGCTTCTAAGCGTTTGAAGATCATGCGCTGATACGGTGCGTTCCTTCATTACGGTTAATGGCAGAAAAGTAGCTCGGCCAAACGCATTTTTCTTCAGATATGAAATGGCTGTTCTTGCAGCTTGTTCGTTTTCAACAACCACATGCTGCGCAGCACCTCCAAGGGCAATTTCTACAGCAGTTTCAAATTGCTTGTCCGTTGTTATAAGCTCTGCAATAGCGCCATGAATGCCTTGGAGCTGATTACGCTGCTTCAGCACTTCCTTTACACCCTGGAAAAAGCCTGCGTAATCCTCCTGCATGGTCTCAAGCATTTCTTTGCGCGATTTCGTCTGCTGCAAATATTGATAAGCTTGGTAGAGAGACGTTTCTCTTTTTTGATAGGCTGCTTTATCCTTCTCTAATTTTGCCTGTGCTGCACGGAAGGTTTTAATTTGTTCATCCAGCTGAGCCTCAAGTAAAGAGAGCTTTGCTTCAAGTCTTCTCTTTTTCTCTTCAATCTCATTCCGCTCGTTAATGTATTTTTGATTCGCATCTTTTAACCGGCCGGTTTTCTTTGTTTGCTGATCCATTTGATCATCTATGTACGTCATTTCATTTCTTGACTGGGCCTGCGCATTCAGCAAATCAAAATATTCACTTTTGAGAGATTCGATTTTCTCTTCAATGTTTTGATCGTACGTGGACAGCTGTGTTTGTTTTTCCTGCAGCTGCATTTTAAGATCGCTGACTTCTTTTTGAAGCTTTTCCAATAATGCTGACTGAGTTTTCTTTTCATGTTCAAGAGCTGACGTGCGTTCAGATGCTTCTTCGATTATTTTTTGAAGCTGCGATTTATTCTGATGGGCATTTTTTTTACGCTCTTTAAGTACCTCTTTGCGGCCCTCAAGCTTTTCAAGGTCCTCACTTGCCAGGAGCAGCACTTGCTGAAGATCGTTAATTGATTCGTCTAAAGCCTGGGACTGATCTCTGATTTGTTCAATTTCAGCCTCTTTCTTTTGAACAGAAGCGAACAGGCTGCTTTCTTGCAGTCTTCCATTCTCAACAGTCTCTGATAAAGACTCCCATTTTTTATGCAGCTCTTCAATTTCATAGACAGTGAGTGCTACTTCAAATTGCTCCAGCTCTTCTTTTTTCTCAAGAAAATCCTTTGCAATCGATGCCTGAATTTTAAGAGGCTCAACCTGGCCTTCAAGCTCATGAAGAATATCTTGAACACGATTGAGATTTTCCTGCGTTTCCGCAAGCTTGAACTCTGCTTTTTTCTTTCGTGTTTTATATTTTAAAACACCTGCCGCTTCTTCAAAGATGCTGCGTCTTTCCTCCGCTTTGCTGCTGAGGATTTCTTCCACTTTTCCTTGGCTGATGATTGAAAAAGCTTCTTTGCCAAGTCCGGAATCCATAAAAAGATCCACAATATCTTTCAGCCGGCAGGACTGATTGTTTATATAAAAGTCGCTTTCACCGGATCTGTACACTCTTCTCGTAACCGATACTTCATGATAATCGATTGGCAGAAACTGATCTTCGTTATCGAGGGTCAGAGTAACCTCCGCCATATTTACGCCTTTTCTCGAGTCACTGCCGGCAAAGATAATATCCTCCATTTTCGTTCCCCGGAGAGATCGTGCCGACTGCTCGCCGAGCACCCATCTGATGGCGTCTGTTATATTGCTTTTTCCGCTGCCGTTGGGTCCGACTACTGCGGTCACGCCTTTTACAAAATCTACATTCACCCGCTCTGCGAATGATTTAAATCCTACTATATCCAAACGTTTGAGGAACATTTAGGATCCTCCCTGCTATTCTTTAAAATCAACCATATTCTATCATAATTCAGGCCAGTTTGTTTGAAAAGATAAAGCTCCTTCCCGCTTATCATTCAGATGCTCGGATAATTTAATAGAAATCTTGAAGGAAACCTTTATTTTCTCATATAGTGAAAACTGCCGAACATAAAGAGAACCCCCTGATTTCCGGGGGTTAATTCATCTTAATGAGGTTTCAATTTTGTTAATGCTTCCTGGGCGGCATGCTGTTCAGCCGCTTTTTTTGATTTGCCGTTTCCGGTTCCGAGAATTTCTCCATTTAAAGAGACAGTGGCTACAAACTCACGATTGTGGGCAGGGCCTTTCTCCTGAAGAATTTTATATTCCAAAGAACCTTTGCTGTCTCTTTGAACAAACTCCTGCAGCTGACTTTTGAAATCCATCACATGAGAAAAAGCACCATCATTAATTTTAGGAAATACACATTTATCTAAAAAGGCAACGACAGGGTCAAGCCCTGAATCCAAATATAAAGCTCCGATAAATGCTTCAAAAACATCTGCCAGCAGAGCAGGTCTAGCTCTTCCGCCAGTCATTTCTTCACCTTTACCAAGCAGTACAAGCTTTCCAAATGATAATTCATTTGCGAATGCTACAAGCGACGGCTCACATACAATAGCTGCACGGACCTTTGTTAAATCACCTTCGCTCATTGTTGGATATTTCTTAAATAAAAACTGAGAAATCGTTAATTCTAAAACCGCATCTCCTAAAAATTCCAGTCGTTCATTGTCCTCGTAAGGCTTTTTGCGATGCTCATTCACATAGGATGAATGTGTGAAGGCTTGATACAAAAGTCTTTCATTTTGGAATGTATGGCCAATTTGTTCTTGAAATTGTTTGAATTCTGCTTTTTTGACAAACGATCTTCTCTCTCTGTAATTCATCTTCGGCATAGGTACCTCCATCACTTAAACAAACGCATCTTTTCATTTTTGTTCCATGTTTTAAAAGGGATAAAGTCCCGCTTTAAAACGGGACTTTAAATGCAACATTACTGTTGACTTTGTATGTAGTTCACAGCGTCTCCCACTGTTGCAATTGTTTCTGCATCTTCATCAGAAATCTCCATATCGAACTCATCTTCAAGTTCCATAACAAGTTCTACTACATCAAGGGAATCCGCACCTAAATCGTCTTTAAAAGAAGCTTCCATTTTTACTTCAGCCTCATCAACACCAAGACGGTCAACGATAATTTTCGTTACGCGAGCCATTACATCTGCCATAACATTTCACCTCCCCTCAAAGTATTATAGTGTATATCCTATTAAAAAACTAGCCGAAATCAGAGAATCCAAAAGAAGACCTCTAAATCTTTTTTACATGACCATTCCGCCGTCAATATGGATCGTTTGCCCTGTGATATAGCTGCTTTTATCAGAAGCTAAAAACGTTACTGCATTTGAAATGTCGGATGGCTCGCCAAACCGGGCAAGCGGAATTTGCTTCAGCATTTCATTTTTCACTTCTTCTGTCAATTTATCCGTCATATCGGTTGTAATAAACCCGGGTGCGATGGCATTGACGGTAATATTTCTCGATGAAAGCTCCTTAGCTGCTGTTTTCGTTAAGCCGATAACACCAGCTTTTGCCGCTACATAATTCGCCTGACCAGGATTTCCGCTAACTCCTACAATGGATGCAATATTGATGATTCGTCCTTGACGCTGCTTCATCATTTGGCGGGTAACTGCTTTTGTTGTGAGAAAAACACCTTTTAAATTGATGTTAATGACATCATCCCATTCAGAGTCTTTCATTCTCATCAGCAGATTATCCTTTGTAATGCCGGCATTGTTAACTAGTATGTCCAGTCTGCCGAATTGCTCCACTGTAGCTTTTACCATAGCAGCTACAGCATCACTGTCGCTGACATCTGCCTGAACGGCAAATGCTTCTCTGCCGAGTGCCTTTATTTCATCAACAACTTCATTCGCTTTCGCTTCGCTCCCAGCGTAATTTACAGCTACATTTGCACCATTCTGAGCCAGTTCAAGTGCAATCGCGCGGCCGATTCCTCTTGATGCTCCAGTAACTAATGCCACTTTACCTTCAACCATTATTTGACCTCCCTGAGCTTTTCGATTGCAGCTTCGATTGACGCTAAGTCAGATACAGCAATCGTGTTCACCTTGCGATCGATTTTTTTCACTAATCCTGAAAGAACTTTTCCAGGACCGATTTCAACAAATGTCGTAACACCCTGTTCAATCATTTCGCCGATCGATTGTTCCCACCTTACTGGTGAAAACAATTGTTCGACAAGCAGGGTTTTTATGTCTGCGCTGCTTGTTACAGGCGCTGCCGTTACATTTGCCACCACAGGTATAGAAGCATCGCTAAGGCTAACCTCATCAAGTATGCTTTTAAACTTTTCTGCAGCAGGCTTCATCAGCTCTGAATGAAACGGACCGCTCACATCAAGCGGGATCGCTCTTTTCGCGCCATTTTCTTTTGCTAATGCAGATGCCTTTTCCACGCCTTCAGCTGTTCCTGAAATGACAATCTGACCAGGGCAATTTAAGTTCGCAAGCTGTACAGAGAAACCATCGTTTGTGATTTGATCTGTTACTTCGCGAAGCTCATCTGAATTCATTCCCAGAATGGCTGCCATAGCTCCGACACCTGCAGGAACTGCTTCGTTCATATATTCTCCGCGTTTTCTGACAGCATATACAGCATCTTCAAAGGAAAGAACTCCTCCTGCAACAAGTGCTGTGTATTCTCCAAGACTGTGTCCAGCAACAAAATCCGGCTGAATCCCGCTTTCTTTCAATTTTTCCAATAAAGCGATGCTTGCTGTCAGCAGAGCCGGCTGTGCGTTGTATGTTAATGTCAGCTTTTCTTGCGGACCTTCAAAGATTAACTCAGAAAGCTGAAAACCAAGCTTGTCATCTGCAGCTGCAAATACACTGCGCGCTGCTTCAACTTCATCATACAGATCTTTCCCCATGCCGACGGTCTGCGACCCTTGACCAGGAAAAATAAAGGCTAGTTTACTCATATTCTATCTCCTCTCAGGCTTGAACAGAGTTCGTTTTTTCAATTGTTTTCTGAATGGTTTTGCAGACGTCGTTATTTACCATCTCACGCGCCTGGCGGATTGCATTGTAGACAGCGTTCGGATCTGAAGAACCGTGCGCTTTAATAACCGGCGCTTTCAGGCCGAACAATCCGGCACCGCCGTACTCAGAGTAATCCATTTTCACTTTAATCTCTTTTAATTGCGGCTTTAATACTGCTGCTGCAAGTTTAGATTTCATATTGCTGGTCAGTGCTGACTTCAGCATTTTAAATACGGACAGCGCTGTTCCCTCTATTGTTTTTAGAGCAACATTGCCGGTAAATCCGTCCGTAACAACGACATCAGCTACTCCGTCAAGAAGATCTCTTGCTTCAACGTTTCCAATAAAGTTTAAATCGGATTCTTTCAGTAATTGAAATGCTGCTTTTGTCAGCTCATTTCCTTTTTTGTCCTCTGTGCCGACATTCAGCAAACCGATTCTTGGGTTTGAAAGGCCGCGGACCTTTTTGACATAAATAGAGCCCATGATTGCGTATTGCTGCAAATGCTCAGGCTTTGCGTCAACATTTGCCCCAACATCAAGCATTAAGAACCCTTGTCCTTCAATGGTTGGAAGTGTGGGCGACAATGCTGGCCTTTCAATTCCATCAATTCTTCCAACTATAAACAAACCTGCTGTCATTAATGCACCGGTGTTCCCGGCAGATATACAGGCATCAGCCTGTCCTTCTTTTACAGCGTTCGCCATCAGCACCATTGATGCATCTTTTTTTCTTCTCACCGCTCTGACAGGTTCATCTGTTCCTTCAATAACGGTATCAGTATGTACAATTGTAATTCTTTCCGGATTTGAAAGATGTTCTTTTATAAGAGCTTCTTTACCGTATAAGATAATCTCAATATCGTTAAATAGAGTGACAGCTTTCATTGCACCTTCTACGATTGCTTTAGGAGCATTGTCTCCTCCCATTGCATCAATTGCGATCTTCATTGCTGAAACCTGCCTTTTTCATCGTTTTTGATCGATACATGTCAAATGTGCCTGAGAAAACCAGCTCAGTTCCTACATAACTGTTCACATCAACAGTCGTTCTTCCTTTATCTTCATCTACTTTTATCACTTTAGCTTTTGCGATCACTCTTTCTTTCTCTTTAACCGGTCTTGTAAAACGAATATTCGCCTTAGCCGTTAAAGCCAGTTCATCATCTATTACCGCAACTGCCAGTGAATTCGCCTGAGCAAATAAATGATGGCCGCGTGCGATTTGATTCCGGACAAACACATGCTCCTTTTTCACTTCAAACATAGAAATGGCAGAGGAATCAAGATCAAGATCGATAATTTCGCCGATTACTTCTTCTAAAGGAAGTGATTTCACTTCATCGTCAAGCTGCTTGACAGCAACATGCTTAATTCGTTCGCGAAGCTCAGGAATGGAAAGCTCAAGCCGGTCTAGCCTGATTGTCTGTATGCTGACACTGAATTTATCCGCGAGCTCTTCATCGGTAATAAAAGGTGTTTCATTTATAGTCTGCTGCAGCATCGACTGCCGCTCTTTTTTTGATTTTCTCATTTAGTCTGACACCGTCCGCACTCTTAAGACTAGGTACTAATAGTAGTATATAATCAAATAAAGCAGATTGCAAGGTCCAAATGCAATCTGCTTTCTATGTTTTCGTATTCTATTAATCTAATTTATCACCATCAACAACACCTGTTTTTTCCAGATACTCTCTGAGCTCCCAGTAATCATCCGACTGCCAGAAAGCTTCGGATTGAACGAGCTTTGCCGCATCACTCCGGGCGGTTTCAAGCGCACGGTAATCATGAACCATATCAGCCACTTTAAACTCAGGCATACCGCTTTGCTTTCTGCCAAAAAAGTCTCCAGGGCCTCTGAGTTCCAGATCTTTCTCTGACAGCTCAAAACCATCCGCTGTTTCTGTCATAACCCGCATGCGTTCTTTGCCGGTTTCTGATTTTGGATCTGCAAGCAGAATACAGTAAGACTGTGAGCTTCCTCTTCCTACTCGTCCTCTTAATTGATGGAGCTGTGAAAGTCCGAAGCGCTCTGCATCATAAATCATCATAACAGTCGCGTTAGGTACATTGACTCCTACTTCAACAACGGTTGTCGAAACCAAAATTTGAACCCGGTTTTCACTGAACTCTCTCATCACTTCATCTTTTTCTGCACTTGTCAGTCTGCCATGCATCAGCCCTACATTCCATTTGTCTTTATAAAAATGAACGAGGGTGCCGTGAACATCGATTGCATTCTGAACATCAAGCTTATCCGACTCTTCGATAAGGGGACAGATAACATAAGCCTGTCTTCCCGCCTGAAGCTCTTTATGAATAAAACGAAGAATGCGGTCTAGCATTTCGTGCTTAACCCAATACGTTTCAATTTGTTTTCGGCCAGCCGGAAGTTCGTCGATCACAGAGACATCCATTTCTCCAAATGCCGTGATGGCAAGCGTTCTCGGAATTGGAGTAGCTGTCATAAACAGGACATCCGGATTTTCTCCTTTAGCGCGCAGCACTTTTCTCTGCTCAACACCAAAGCGATGCTGTTCATCTGTTATAACAAGTCCAAGCTTTGCAAAATGGACATCCTGCTGAATCAAGGCGTGTGTTCCGACTATAAATTGGATTTCACCATCTGCAGCTCTCTGCAGCAGTTCTCTTCTTTTTTTCCCTTTCACTGAGCTAGTCAGCAAGGAGACAGTTACAGGGAAGCTGCTGAAGGTTTGCGCAAGTGATTCTGCATGCTGTTCTGCTAAAATTTCCGTCGGCACCATCAGAGCAGCTTGATAGCCGGATAAATGAGCGGCATACATGGCAATGGCCGCAACTACGGTTTTACCTGAACCTACATCTCCCTGAAGGAGGCGATTCATGCGGTAATTTGACTTCATGTCGGTTAAAATTTCACTGACAACCCTTTGCTGAGCATTTGTTAGCGGAAACGGGAGTGATTCCGTAAATCCGTCTAATTGCAATGGATCGATCTGATGGATAATTCCATGCGACTGCTCCCGCTGAAATTTTCGCAAAGCCTGCATTTTCAGTTGAAACAGGAGGAATTCCTCATAGACAAAATATCTTCTTGCATGCTTTAAATCCTCATGCTTCAATGGATGATGCATCGTAAAAATCGCCTCTCTTTTAGGCGGCAGACGATAGGCTGCCATCAGCTGCAGAGGGATCATATCCGTTATGTCAGAAGCGTATTGACTCAATGCCTGATTGATGAATTTCCTCATCGTTTTGACTGTTATCTTTTCTTTAACAGAGTACACCGGTTCAATTTCATGCTGCTTTGCCTGAGGACCAAATACGATTTCACTGACGGAAATCGTCTGCCGATGTTTGTCCCATTTTCCGGAGATGGTAATGGTGGACTGCAGCACAAGCTTCTTTTTGTAATATGGGCGGTTAAAAAACACGGCGCTGATTAAATATCTTCCAACGAGAACCCGAACAGTCAGCCTTGATTTCTTTTTGCCGAAAAAGGCAAGAGAAGGTTCACTATGAACCTTCCCCTCGACTGTCACCCGTTCATCATGCTGTACTTCCGCTAAGTCCTTCAGGCGATAATCTTCATAACGATATGGCAAATATTCAATTAAGTCTTTTACTGTATAAATGCCCATTCCATTTAAGATCTCTTCAGACTCCGCCCCTATTCCCTTTACGGCACTGACAGGCTGCATGAGATTATTGTCCGCGTTCATCAAGCGATATCCCAAAAATTTTCGCCTCGAGTTCACGGCCGGTTGGAGTTGCCGCCAGTCCTCCCTGTGCTGTTTCTTTAAGAGCAGTCGGCATGGATTGCCCAATGCGGAACATCGCATCAATCACTTCATCACATGGTATGCGGCTCGTAATGCCTGCCAAAGCCATGTCAGCAGCGATCATTGCATTTGCAGCACCCATAGCATTTCTTTTTACGCACGGAACTTCTACTAAACCGGCTACCGGATCGCAAACTAGTCCGAGCATATTTTTCAGAGTAATAGCCATAGCCTCTGCAGCCTGGCTAGGTGTGCCGCCTGCCATCTCCGTTATGGCAGCTGCAGCCATGCCTGAAGCAGATCCGACTTCAGCCTGACAGCCTCCGGCAGCTCCAGAAATAGATGCGTTATTTGCAACAACAAATCCAAAAGCACCAGACGTAAATAAAAAATCAATCATTTGTTCTCTGCTTGGATTTAATTTAGCTTTCACAGCAAAAAGAGTACCTGGAACAACGCCCGCTGATCCTGCAGTAGGTGTTGCGCAGATTGTTCCCATTGCAGCATTAACTTCGTTTGTGGCAACCGCTTTACTGACGGCATCCAGAATAATTTCTCCAGAAAGGAAATTCCCCTTTTGAATATAGGCCTGCATGAGAACAGCGTCTCCTCCAGTCAGCCCTGAATGAGATTTCACCCCGGCAAGTCCCTTTTCAACGGCTTGTTCCATTACCGTTAAATTCTGATCCATCATGGACAAAATTTGCTCGCGTGTTCTTCCGGTCATTTCCATTTCCTGCTGAATCATAATTTCTGCTATTTTAACGCCCTTGCTTTCTGCAAGTTCGACTAGTTCTGCTACATTTCGAAACATGTTTTTTCCCCCAGTCACATCACTGCTTCTTTTTAGCTTAATCTGCTATTTTCGTTACTTGAAGAATATTCGGCAGTGTTTTAAGTTCATCCAGTACAGCGGTATCAATGTTTTGATCTACTTCAATTGTCATTAAAGCTAGCTTGCCTTTTTCCTTGCGTGCTACATTCATATGGCCAATATTAATCGCATATTTCGCCAGAACATTCGCTACAGCTGCAATGGCGCCAAAACGGTCATTGTGAACAACTAATATGGCAGGATGATTTCCTGATAATTCCAATTCAAACCCGTTCAGTTCAGTAATCTCAATTTTCCCGCCGCCGATTGAGATTCCCACCAGCTCAAGCTGGCCTTGATCGTCGCCAATGATGACACGTGCTGTATTCGGATGATCGGTTATGGCTTCCTCTTCAGTGAAGGTTACTTTCATTCCTTTTTGATCTGCAATCTCTAAAGATGTTTTTATTCTTTCATCAAATGTGTCAAAATCAAGCAATCCGCCGATAATGGCTACATCTGTGCCATGTCCTTTAAAGGTTTTGGCAAACGAGCCGTAAAACGAAATAGCCGCCCACTTCGGCTCTCTTCCAAACAGGCTCCGTGCTACTCTCCCGATTCTTGCAGCCCCTGCTGTATGCGAGCTTGACGGGCCGATCATAATGGGTCCAATGATATCAAATACACTTCTATATTTCATAAAATCCCCCTAAGATTAGAAAAAAGTTACTGACAAAATCTAATTCTCCCCTGCAAATCTCAGTTTACCAGAAAATGATCCATTGCGAAAACGTAATCATACTGGAAAAAAGAAAGATAAGGAAAGCTTATGAAATTTCAGCTTACATAAGAAATAGAAGGGGGAACCCCCTTCTACTTTTATTGTATTATTCAATTGAAAAGATGTAAGAATATAAAGGCTGTTCACCCTTATGAACTTCTACTTCTATTTCTGTATATTTTTCTTCAATGAATTGCACCAATTCCTGCAATTCATCATCAGCAGCATCTTCACCTTGAAGAATTGTAAGAATTTCATCATCTTCTGAAATCATGGCTTCGAGAAGTTTTTTCGCAGAGGCTAATTGGTTTGTATCCTTTGTTACAATTTTGCCATTTGCGATTCCCATAAAATCGCCCTTTTCAATATCAAGGCCGTCAATATTCGTATCGCGGACAGCGTACGTAATTTGACCTGTCTTGACAGAGCCCAGAGCGTCCTTCATGTTTTCTTCATTGTCTTCTGCAGATGCTGAAGAATTGAAGGCAAGCATTGCTGCCATTCCTTGAGGCACTGTTTTTGAAGGAATAACAATTACGTGATCATCAACAACAGAAGCCGCCTGCTGAGCAGCCATGACAATGTTTGAATTGTTAGGCAGGATAATGACATTCTCTGCATGAACATCTTTAATGGCCTGAACAATATCCTCTGTGCTTGGGTTCATCGTTTGTCCGCCTTCAATGACAGAATGAGAGCCGATGCTTCTGAAAAGATCAGCAATGCCTTTCCCCATTGTCACGGCAACGATGCCGAATTTTTGTTTTTCTTTCTTTTTGGAAACAGGTTCAGCTGCAGGCATAGACGGGACGTTATCAAGCAAACTTGTATGCTGCTGGCGCATGTTTTCAATTTTCATGTTGATCAGGCTTCCATAACGCTGGGCATATGTTAATACCTGTCCAGGATATTCTGCGTGAATATGTACTTTAACGATTTCTTCATCAGCAATAACTAATAAAGAATCACCGTGCTCACTGAGATCCTGTCTGAACGTTTCCTCAGTAAAAGCGTCTTTGTCATCTTCAAACCGCACCATGAATTCTGTACAGTAGCCAAATTCAATGTCTTCTGTATTGATGTGGGAAGCTACACTTTTATGATGTTCAGCACTTACAAGATCAGTCATCGAAGCAGTAACCTTAATATTTGACACTTTTTCGCCTCTCAGCTCAGCAAGGAAACCTTCATATACAAATACAAGACCCTGTCCTCCGCTGTCGACTACTCCGACCTCTTTAAGTACAGGCAATAAATCCGGTGTTCTCTCTAAAGATGCTTTAGCTTCTGTTAAAATCGCTTCCATTAATTGATCAATTGAAATAGATGAATCAGCTTCAATTGTATCAACCGCTTTTTGGGCAGAGTCTTTGGCAACGGTTAAAATCGTACCTTCAACAGGTTTCATAACCGCTTTATAAGCAGTGTTGACACCAGCCTGAAGCGCGTTTGCAAAATCAGCGCTTGTAATCACGCTTTTTGATTCAATCGCTTTTGAAAAGCCTCTGAACAGCTGGGACAGAATAACACCTGAATTCCCGCGTGCTCCCATTAATAGGCCTTTTGAGAGTGCTGCACCGACCTTGCCAATGTGTTCAGAAACATTATTTTTAACCTCTTTCGCACCTGAGGTCATCGAAAGGTTCATATTTGTTCCAGTATCTCCGTCCGGAACAGGAAAAACGTTTAATGCATCAACGTATTTTGCATTGTTTGACAGGTGACCTGCTCCCTGCAAAATCATTTCCGCAAAACGTTTTCCATCTAAGGTTGTAATTGACACGGACTTTTTCCTCCTTACTACGGGTTCGTTACACGAACACTCTGAACAAAAATATTGACTGAATCAACAGCTAGTCCAACTGTTTTATCCAGTGTGTACTTCACTTTCGTTTGAACATTATGAGCCACTTCAGAGATTTTTGTTCCGTAGCTGACGATAATGTACATATCAATATTGATATGATCTTCTTCTTGGCGGACAATAACTCCGCGGCTGAAATTTTCTTTTCTTAAGATCTCAGTGATGCCGTCTTTAATCTGATTTTTTGATGCCATTCCGACAATGCCATAACAGTCAATTGCTGCACCGCCTGCAACAGTTGCAATGACTTCGTTGGATATGTCAATTTGTCCGTACTTTGTTTTCATCTCAATGGACATGATTGTTCCCCCTTTGGTATTGTTCGCATAGGCTAAAGCTATTTTACTATATACAAGAGATTTTTAAAAGTTATTCTATAGCACTGCCACGGGACATCTTTCCCTATAGTATTATTCAGCATGAAATATTCATGTATGTCAAGGAAAAATTCTTGAAAGCAAAAGCAAGAACTATTGCATTCCGAAAGGAGTTGTGATAAATTATTAAAGTATCTCATGACAAACAAGATTAGTATGTTTGAATTGGAAAGGTTTTTTGCAGTTAGGAGGGAATACGATGGCACGTAAATGCGTAATCACTGGTAAAAAAACACGTTCTGGAAACGCACGTTCTCACGCAATGAACGCTTCAAAACGTACTTGGGGTGCTAACCTTCAAAAAGTACGTATCTTAGTTGACGGCAAACCAAAACGCGTATATGTATCTGCTCGAGCTTTAAAATCTGGTAAAGTTGAGCGTGTTTAATCAAAAGCTTTAAGCTTTTGACCCGTTCATTTCTATAGATTTTCGAACGAATTCAGGACGGGATTTAAAACATATGAAAAAAGTACCGCTAAAGGGCGGTGCTTTTTTTATATTCTTAAAGATCCCAAAATGGCCCAAAAAGGCAAAAAGCGCCTTCTTTGGCCATTTTCTATTTTACCTGAATGACCAGGGCGCTTTGCTTCTGCTCTTAATCTTTTTTAAACGAGCCCAGCATCGCCCGAACGATGCCACCTAAAAACTTCGGTAATTTGATCGTATAAAATTTCATACTTTCCCTCCTCAGCCATTCGTTCAAAATGATGATGAAAGATTCAGCGGATCTGTTTTTTCCATTCTTCATCGTATGCGAAGCATTGCAGCCCCGATTATTTTTTTAAACATCATAGTTTAAAAAACGCTCCAGAAGTTATTCATCAGTACTTCTTACCATCATTAATATGCCTTGCTCAAATGAAAAAGTACCGAACGAAAGAATAAGTTCATTACTAATACATAATGTAGAGCCAAGCTTAATATGACAATTTAACAGCGGATATTTGAAGCCCTCAAGGGTTATGCCTTTTACTTCCCCGCTTACAGGAAGAAACGAAATATACGGATAACTGCTTTCTCTCCCAACCTTATAAGTGCCTGGCAGATGCACTGTAACTTCATTCGTATGATCAATGATCTTAATCGGTGCATTCGGATACTTTGCAAGCAGCTGCGTATTGGCAAGAAAATGATCGAGTCTTCCCCCGGTTGAACCAAAGAGAAGTATTTCACCAGGCTCCTGCAAAATTGCCCATTCTAAAGCAATCTCCGTATCTGTTTGATCCTTCTCAGGCGGAAATAAGTCTATATTCAGAGACGATTTTGTTAAATCCTCACGTTCTTGGTCTGTAATAGAATCAAAGTCGCCAAATGCTCTAGCAGGTGTAATACCTGCTTCCTGAAGGTAGATAACTCCCCTGTCGACACCAATCCAGATAACAGGATCCGCATCATATCTGGATAAGGATGGTATATACTTTTTCGGTCCGCCTGCAACAATGTAAATTGACTTCATTTTATTCATCCTTGCTTATTTATAGTTTACATAATATTATTATGATTTCTTTTTATCGATTGAATTCTTAAAAAAAGAACCGCAAAAGCGGTTCTTAAGCGTTCCTTATTTCACGTATCGCTTTCATGCGGTCCGGCTGATTGTATATGGCTGAACCTGCTACCAGCACATTTGCTCCTGCTTCTATGCAAAGCTTAGCTGTTTCTGCATTTACTCCGCCATCTACTTCGATCTCCGTCTGCAGCCCGCGTTCCTTCACCATTTCTGCTACTTCCGTAATTTTCGGCAGGACAGAATGAATAAAAGATTGGCCGCCGAATCCAGGGTTCACTGTCATAAGAAGAACCAGATCAAGGTCATCGAGAACATGTTTAATGACATCTGCGGGTGTATGGGGATTAAGAACAACCCCTGCTTTTACACCTTCAGACTTAATAAGCTGAATGGTCCGGTGTAAATGCGGACATGCTTCTGCGTGAACAGAAATGATATCCGCACCCATTTTAGCAAACGGACCGATGAAAGCGTCAGGATTCTCAATCATTAAATGAACATCTAAAGGGAGCTTTGTCACCGGTCTGATTGCGTCGACAATCAGCGGACCGATTGTGATATTAGGTACAAAATGCCCATCCATCACATCGACGTGAATATAATCCGCTCCCCCTCTTTCAACATCTTCAATTTCTGCTCCAAGGCGGGAAAAATCAGCTGAAAGAATCGATGGTGCAATTTTAATCATGGTTAGTACCTCGGCTTTCTATCCTTAATTTCTTCAATAAAGCTCAAATAATGGTCATACCGGTATTTCGGGATTTCATTATTTTCCACTGCTGTCTTAACCGCGCATTTTGGTTCTGACACATGTGTGCAGGCTCTGAATTTGCATTGATCGCTTCTTTCTCTCATTTCCGGAAAACAATAAGACAGATCTTCTGCTTCAATATTCATGAATTCAAGTGAACTAAAGCCAGGCGTATCTGCGACTAATCCGGATCCGACTGGAATAAGCTCTACATGCCTTGTCGTATGCTTTCCTCGTCCCAAGTGAGAGGAGATGTCACTGGTTTTAAGGGCAAGTTCAGGGCGCAGCACGTTTAAAAGAGATGATTTTCCAACACCGGACTGGCCGGCAAATACTGAGATGCGGTCATTTAACAATGGCAGCAGTTCGGCGATGCCATCAGCCTCAAGTGTAGAAGTCAGTCTCACTTCATATCCCATTTTGCGGTAATCATCCGCATAGGCTAAAATCTCATTCTTCTGTTTTTCGTCTTCAATTAGATCTGTTTTGCTGATGCAAATAATCGGCTCAATATCATTCGATTCAATAAGGACTAAAAAGCGGTCAAGAAGCACTGTGCTGAAATCAGGCTCAACAGCAGAAAAAACAAGGATGGCCTGATCGACATTTGCAATCGGAGGACGGACAAGCTCGTTTTTCCGGTCCAGTACCTCCTGTATAGTGCCTTCACGTTCATTTTCATAATCGTAAATGACTTCGTCTCCAACCAGCGGTGTTACTTTGTTTTTACGGAAAACACCGCGGCCGCGGCACTGAATCGTCCGCTCTCCGTCAAGACAATAGTAGAATCCGCTTAACGCTTTAATAATTTTGCCTTTAGGCATACATTTCCTCCTTGATTGCTGCAGACAATTACTCAGGGTATGGAATAATTTCGGATTTCACTACCCTATTTTCGATGATAACCTGATAAAAAGCCTTCTCATCAGGAGCAATCGAAAATTCTATTTCACGCGAAGTCGTTTCAGTGGTAGTAAACTTATCGTATACATCTGAAATAGAATGCTCTGCATCATCTATGTTAATACTGACCTCGGCTGGCTGTCCTGCAAGCTCTGGCGGATAAGGAATTTCAATCGTTTTCTTTACTTTTTGAATTGGCATTGGTTCCGGACCAAGCGATATTTTCGCTTCAAGCGTATCTCCTGGGAGTACTTTTTCAGATGGTGCAGGAGATTGAGAGATGACTTCTCCTTTGCTGACCGTGTCTGAATAAACATCTTTCCTGACCAATTCAAGATCATTTTCTTCAATATAAGCATTTAAAGCTTCTTCTGAATAACCTGTTAAATCCTGAAGCTCAAACTCCTCAGGTCCCTTGCTAACCGTTAAGACCAGTTCATCTTCTCCTGGGATAACCTCCACTCCAGGTTCAGGATCCTGTTCTAAAATCGTTCCAGCAGCTGTTTCATTAAATTCTTCTTCCACTTTAATGTTTGTAAACCCTTTTCTTACAAGAAGATCCCGGACACGGTTAATATCACGGTTAACATAATCATCTAGCTCCACCTTCTCTTTCCCTGAGCTTTCATATATGATGATTGTGTCTCCTTCTTTTACAGTTTTGCCGGCTTCCGGTTTTGTTTTAACAACAAAGCCTTCCTGAATTTCTTCATCTTCTATATGAATTGGATCATCCACAACAAACCCATCAGCAAACAGCTGTTCAACCGCTTTTTCATACTTCATTCCCGTTAAATCCGGTACCTCAACATCCTTTGGCATAAGAAGTGTAGGAAGAAGCGTTACCGCGGCAACACTTGAGACCAAAAGCAGAAGAAAGATTGTCAGTATGATCCTGCCAGCCTTGCCTTTTTTCTTTTTCTCTTTTTTGCCTTTTTTATTTTCTTCTTTTAAGGGCTTCTTTGATGCTTCTGTACCACTATTCTCATGAGGGCGGACAAGGGTGTCATCGGTTTTTTCATACATATTTGAATCCGTGATGATCGGAATCGCTTTTGTTGCTTCATTATCTTCCGGAATAACGAATTTCTCTTCATTCAGACGCTCTGGTTTAAGCGCAGTTGAAATATCTTCTTCCATTTCTTCAGCAGATTCATATCTGTGAAAGGTATCCTTTGCCATTGCTTTTAAAATAATGTTCTCAACACTCTGCGGAATCGTAGCATTCCACCGTTTAGCTGAAGGTGTTTCAGACTGCAGATGTTTCAGCGCAATTGAAATAGCAGATTCTCCGTCAAAAGGCAGTCTGCCGGTCAGCAGTTCAAAAAGAACAATCCCCAGGGAATAAATATCTGATTTTTTATTCGCCATTCCTCCGCGGGCCTGCTCAGGCGATAAATAATGTACAGAACCGAGCACAGAGTTTGTCTGGGTAATCGTTGTGGAGCTTAATGCCATTGCGATGCCAAAATCGGTTACCTTCACATTTCCATGCGGATCGATCAAAATGTTATGCGGCTTTATATCACGATGAACGATATGATTTTCATGGGCGTGTGCGATTGCAGATACTATCTGCTCCATTATATTTAAGGCTTCTCTGGGATGCAGCGGTGCATATTGCTGTATGTATTGTTTTAACGTATTTCCTTCAACGTATTCCATGACGATATAGTAGATGCCGTCTTCTTCCCCAACATCAAATATACTGACAATATTCGGATGTGCAAGGCTTGTTGCTGATTGTGCCTCACGTCTGAATCGCTTAATAAACTCATCGTCATTTGAAAAATCAAATCTTAGGACTTTCATTGCAACATCGCGATCTAAAATCATATCCCGCGCCAAATATACGTTCGCCATTCCTCCGCCGCCAATAACCCGAAGAATTTTATACCTGCCGCTTAATCGCTTGCCAATTAACACGTCTGATCACCCTCTTTGATTTCAGACGGCTGTTTGACGATGACGAGTGAAATATTATCCTCTCCCCCATTATCATTTGCCTGATTGACCAAAGACAATGCAATCTCGTTAAGTGACCCGAGCGAAGTTAATGTCTGCTTCATTTCACTCTCGCCAACTTTGTTGGATAGTCCATCTGAACATAAAAGCAGGATATCTGATTCCTCCAGACAAATGGATGTTAGATCAAGTTCAACGTGTTCTTCAGTACCTAAAGCCCTGACAAGAACATTTTTTCGCGGATGATGTTCTGCATCTTCCTTTGAAATCTGTCCTGAACGCACGAGTTCATTTACAAGGGAATGATCCTCTGTAATTTGTTTAAAACCGTCAGTATTGCATAAATATCCCCGGCTGTCGCCGATATGGCCGATTGTAGCAAAGCTTCCGGTACATACAGCTGCAACAACCGTTGTACCCATGCCTTTGCAATCGGGATGCGTCAATGCATGTTCCAGTAAAATAGAGTTAACTTTTTCGATATGCTCTTTAAGCCAATTAACAGCAAGGTCAGGAGAAGAAATGCGGGAAGCTGATTCCCACATTTCTTTCAGTATTGCAATCGTCATTTGACTTGCAACATCCCCTGCTAAGTGACCTCCCATACCATCTGCAACAACTGCCAGCACATCTCCGTCTTCATTTTTAAAGACGCCAACACTGTCTTCATTATGCTGCCTTACTTTTCCCCTGTCTGTTACAATAACGGTTTCCATGAAGTCACCTCGTCTCTTCTTTGCGCTCCTTCGCTCTAAGCTGACCGCATGCTGCATCAATGTCGTGTCCCTGCTCTCGTCTGGTCGTTACATTTATGCCGCGTTTTTTCAATGTCTTTTCAAACAGATCAATCTGTTCTCTTGGAGTTCTGACATAGTCTCGTTCAGGCACATAGTTGACCGGAATTAAGTTCACATGACATTTGAGATGCTTAATAAGCTTCGCGAGCTCTTCAGCGTGCTCTACCTGATCATTTACTCCGCCAAATAAACCATATTCAAAGCTCACACGGCGGCCTGTTTTATTCACATAATACTCAATGGCTTCCATAAGCTCAGGAAGCTTATACGCCTTGTTGATTGGCATTAAACGGCTTCTCAGCTCTGTGTTTGGTGCATGCAGAGAAACGGCAAAGTTAATTTGCAGGTGTTCATCTGCAAATTTATAGATTTTTGGAATGATCCCGCTCGTTGAAACAGTAATATGGCGGGCTCCAATATTTAATCCATCATCATGATTAATGATTTTAAGGAATCCCATCATTTCATCATAATTGTCAAATGGTTCGCCTATTCCCATAATGACCACATGACTCACACGTTCTCCCAGCTCATCAAGTGCCTTCTGTACTTTTACGACCTGAGCAACGATTTCTCCTGCTTCTAAGTTGCGTTTTAATCCGCCAAGTGTAGATGCACAGAACGTACAGCCAATCCGGCAGCCGACTTGTGTTGTGACACAAACGGAATTTCCATATTCATGGCGCATCAGAACTGTTTCTATTGAATAACCATCATGCAGTTCAAATAAAAACTTCATTGTGCCGTCATTTGAAGTTTGCTGAATAATAGTCTTAAGTGTGGTTAATACGAAATGTTCATCAAGCTTGCTTCTTAGCGCTTTGGATAGATTTGACATTTCTTCAAAAGAGGCTGCCCTTTTTATATAAAGCCAGTCAAAAATTTGTGCAGCTCTGAACGGCTTTTCGCCTTTCTCTGTTAACCAGTTTTGCAATTCTCCGAGTTCAAGAGAATAAATGGAAGGTTTTACTTGATCTTTGATGACTGTTTTTTTAGTTCGTTTTACTTCTTCCATTTTTACACCTTCTTTCTTAAGCTTGCTATATAAAATCCGTCCGTGCCAAAATAGTGCGGCAATATTTGAAGCTGTCCATCAGCAGCAAATTGTTTTGCAGGCTTCGGCAAACGGTCTGTTAATGAATGATCGAGTTCGTAATCCATGTGTTTTTCTAAAAATGCTTGTACGACTTGTCCATTTTCTTCATGATCAATTGTACATGTGCTATAGATTAGTGTACCATCTTTTTTCAATAAAGGTGCGACTGATGAAAGAATTGCCAGCTGAATTTCTGACAGACGCTTAACATCCTCTTCCGTTTTTGAATATTTAATGTCCGGTTTTCGGCGGATAACACCAAACCCAGAACAAGGTGCGTCCACTAAGATTTTATCAAACTGGCCGTTTTCAAAGCGGGTATGGGCATTTCTGCTGTCCAGCGCTTCTGTCTCGATATTGGTGAGCTGAAGACGGTCTGCCTGTTCTTTAATCAATTTCACTTTGTGCTCATGCAGATCAAGCGAATGGACGTAGCCAGTGTTCTCCAAAATCTCAGCAATATGAGTTGATTTGCCTCCAGGTGCAGCGCAAGCGTCCAGCACATTGTCGCCTTTTTGCAACCCAAGCGTTCTTGCCACGAGCATAGAGCTTTCATCCTGGATTGTGAAGAAGCCCTTTTTAAATTCTTCTGTTTTAGCAAGATTTCCCTTCAGGCTTTTAATTGCTTCATCTGTAAGGTCGCCTTTTTCGGTTTGAATCCCTTTTTCAGCAAGCCTTTCCATCAGTTCCTCAGGTGATTGCTTCATTTGATTCACACGTGCGGTCACGCTTGGCGGTGTTAAGTTTGCCTCGCACATTTTTCTTGTCTCGCCGGCTCCAAGCTGGGCGATCCAGCGCCGAACAAGCCAGACAGGATGGCTTGTTTCCACAGCAATCCGTTCCGCTTCATCTTTTATAGAATCAAAGGCTGGAACACCTTCACGCTGAAGCGACCTTAAAATGCCATTTACAAAAGAGGCAATTCCTTTATGTCCCCGGGATTTGGCAATCTCCACCGCTTCAAATAATACGGCCCTCTCCGGCACACGGTCCAAATAAACCATTTGATAGACAGAAAGGCGAAGCAGGTTCATTACCCACTGTTCAGTTTTTTTGGCATTTTTCATAAACGGCGCCAGGTAAAAATCAATCGTATCCTTGCGCTGCAGGGTTCCATACACCATTTCAGTCAGCAGCGGAATGTCGATTTCCTTCACATGGTTCTTCTTTATCATGGAATTTAAAAGAAGATGACTGTACGCCTGATTTTTTTCAATTGTCAGCAGTGTTTCTAAAGCAACCTCACGGACATTATTTGTTTTCTTCATTTTGCTCTCCCAACTTTATTCCTGCTTGCATTTGCGTGCCTCTCAAAAAATCTTCTCCGCTCATCTTTTTCTTCCCTGATGGCTGCAGCTCTGTAATTTTGATTGCCGTGCTGTCTCCAGTTGCCACAACAATACCATCAGAATCGATTCCAATTACTGTACCGGGTGCTGCTGTATTTTTATTTGGGATTTTTTCACCCCACCAGATCTTTACTGCCTGGCCATTCAGGTGGGTATAGGCAACCGGCCATGGATGGAGACCGCGGATGTGATCATAGATTTCCTGGCCGCTTTTCGTCCAGTCAATTTTCTCTTGTTCTCGCTTAATATTTGATGCGAATGTTGCTTTTTCATTATCCTGCTTGCGGGGAGTCAGTTTTCCTTCAAGCAGTGCAGGCATCGTTTCTGCCAAAAGATCAGCTCCGGCAGCACTCAATTTATCATGAAGAGTGCCTACATGATCACGCTCTTCAATTGTCACCTCTGCCTGAGTCAGGATATCACCGGCATCAAGTTTTTCAACCATGTACATGATCGTGATGCCCGTTTTCTTTTTGCCCTGAAGGATGGAATAATGAATAGGCGCTCCGCCTCTTAGCTCAGGAAGCAATGATGCATGAACATTTATGCAGCCGAACTGCGGCGCTTCTAATAATTCATTCGGCAGAATTTGACCGAATGCAGCGGTTACGACCAGGTCCGGTTTAAGAGCAAGCACCTGCTCAAGCTCTTTTTTATCTCTTATTTTTTCCGGCTGAAGCACAGGAATATTCTGCTTTTCCGCTTCTACTTTTACAGGAGGAGGTGTTAACGTTTTTTTGCGGCCTTTAGGACGGTCAGGCTGAGTTACAACCCCAACAACTTCATAGTCTTCTGCCACCAGTCTTTTTAAAACAGGAACAGAAAAATCAGGCGTTCCCATAAAAACAATTCTTGTCATGCCAATCATCCTTCCAATTCTTCTAACTCTTCTTCTTTAAGATATTTTTTCACCTTGGCAGTAAACAGGATTCCATGCAGGTGATCGATTTCATGCTGGATCGCTCTAGCTAAAAAACCATTTGCTTCTATGACAAATGGTTTGCCTTTTCGGTTTTGAGCTCTGACTTTAACAAAATCGCTGCGCTCTACTTCTCCATATAATCCCGGGAAGCTTAAGCAGCCTTCTGGTCCTGTCTGAGAACCGCGCTTTTCTATAATAACGGGATTAATCAGTTCGATTGTTCCATGTTGGTCATCTATATCAACAACAGCAGCTTGAATGGGAATTCCCACTTGAGGAGCTGCAAGGCCCACTCCGTCAAGTTCAATCATTGTATCATACATGTCTTTTAATAACTTTGACAGCTTTCTGTCAAAGACGGTGACAGGTTCGCAAACTTGCTCGAGCACTTCTGCCGGGTGCAATACAATTGGTTTAATAGCCAATGAAACATCCTCCAGGTTTGTCTTTATTTAAATATAATTTTTTTGCATTGACGGCAAGCGAAATCGGCCAGCTACTAGGCAAGAAACTCGTCATGCTTGAGCTATGCAGGCGCTTCCCTTTTCTATTCATTAGTTTAGACGCATATGAAGCATCTAAACCCTACATGAGTGTATTTGGATTTAAATCAATACTGATGGATAATTGATTTTTATTCATATCCTGCTGATAACGTTCGATAATCATTTTAAGCGATGCGTGCAGATTTTCTTCCCGCTTGTATTTTATCATGCATTGATACCGATATCTATCGTTTATCCTTGGAATAGGTGAAGCTACAGGTCCAAGAATCTGGACGGTATCTGAAAGTCTTTGATTCAGATGCTTCGCAATTTTCTCAGTTACGGAAACAGCCTTCAGGAGATCGGGATGAGAAACAGTTACTAATGCAAGATAGTAAAAAGGAGGATAGGCATGCTGCTTTCTTGTAAGCATTTCCTGATTATAAAAAGAATCATAATCATGATGGCTTGCAAGCTGAATGCTGTAATGCTCAGGTGAATAGGACTGAATGACAACTTCACCCGGTAATTTGTGCCTGCCTGCTCTGCCGCTTACTTGTGTCAGAAGCTGAAAGGTTTTTTCAGCTGAGCGGAAATCAGGCAAATGCAGCATCGTATCTGCAGTTAAAACTCCTACAAGGGTTACATCGGGAAAATCCAGCCCCTTAGCAATCATTTGCGTTCCTAAAAGGATATCTGCCTCTTTATTGCCAAACTGTGTCAGTAACTTTTCATGAGAGCCCTTCCGTCCGGTCGTATCTACATCCATACGGATGATTCTTGCTTCCGGCAGTACTTTTGCAAGCTCTTCTTCAACCCGCTGGGTTCCCGTTCCAAAGAAACGGATATGTTCGCTGCTGCATTCAGGGCATACCTTTGGCATCGGCTCCTCATGCCCGCAATAATGGCATTTTAATTGAGATCCATGTTTATGATAGGTTAATGAAATATCACAATGCGGACAGCCGGTCACACAACCGCAGTCTCTGCACATGACAAAAGAAGAATAGCCCCGTTTATTTAAAAATAAGACGGATTGCTCCCCTTTTGCCATACGGTCCTGAAGCTTCTCAAGCAAAGAAGATGAAAACATGGTTCTGTTCCCGCTTCTTAATTCATCCCTCATATCAATCACTTCAACTTGGGGCAGCGGACGATTGTTGACACGTTCTTTTAAGGCAAGCAGCTGATAAACTTCTTTTCCTGCTCTTGCAAAGGATTCTAGTGAGGGAGTTGCACTCCCCAAAACAACAGGACATTCATGAAATTTTGCACGGTAAATGGCGACATCCCGCGCATGGTAGCGTGGATTCTCTTCTTGCTTATAACTTCCTTCGTGTTCCTCATCAATAATAATCATACCAAGATTAGTAAAAGGAGCGAACACCGCAGATCTTGCTCCAACGACAAGTTTTACCTCACCGCGATGAATCTTTCTCCATTCATCGTACTTTTCTCCGACTGAAAGACCGCTGTGCAGCACGGCCACAAGCGAACCGAATCTTCCTTTAAATCGATTGACCATTTGCGGAGTAAGCGAAATCTCAGGAACGAGAACGATCGCTTCTTTCCCCTGCCTCAGGACCGCCTCGATAGACTGCAGATAAACCTCTGTTTTCCCGCTTCCTGTTACGCCATACATTAAAAACACATCATGCCGGTTTTGTTCAACCGAGGTCAGGATTGGAGTAATCGCAGTCTGCTGCTCAGCTGTCAGTGCAAGCGATTCTGTCTTTTTGAAGGTGCGGTCCTCATAAGGGTCACGATAAACCTCTATATTCTCTTCCCTTAGCAATTTCTTCTTAATGAGCGTTTTCACAGGAGAGTCTGTTATGTTCAATTGCAAAAGGAGTTCCTGAAGCGGCACAGATATACCGCTGTTTTGAATAAAGTAATCAAGAATGAGCTTTTGTTTTGCTGCTTGCGCAGAACATAAATCTGATTCTTTTTTTAGTTCGTCTAGATCAGTATTTGAAGTGATGTACTTTTGAGTCTTTTTTTTATTCTTTTGTTTTACTTGATAAATAACTTCAAGGACTCCCCGTTCGATTTCCATTTGAAATTCTTTTACAGAGTCGCTTTTTTCGATGTCTTTCCAATAAATGCTTTTTCTGCTTTGAAACCATGGAAGGACTTTTGGATGAAGGTTTGGTCTGTATTCCTCAGAAACAAGGACAATTTCCTTCTCATATTTCGCTTTCATCGCAGCCGGCAGCATGGCCTGGAAAGCTGAAATCTTGAAGCATAACGTTGTTTGAGTAAGCCAATGGCCGATACCCAGCAGTTCCTTTGTTAATGCAGGCGTGATATCCATCACTTCAGCGATTGGCTTTACCCGTTCAAATTCACTTTCATTTTTAAGGCCAATCACAAACCCCTGAACTTTGCGGGGGCCAAATGGCACGATTACACGCATTCCGGGTTTAATAAAACCTGTCCATTTATCAGGAATCCGATAATCAAATGCTCTGTCTGTCTGCATCGCTTTCACATCAACGATTACGCTGGCAAACCTCATGATTTATACTCCTTTATTAAAACGGCTGACTTCTTCTAAAATTTTCTTTGCTACTTCTTGCTTAGATAGCACAGGAAGCTCAATTTTTTCTCCGCTCTTTTTGTACATTGTCACAATATTTGTATCTGTCCCAAAACCAGCTCCAGCGAGCGTTACGTTGTTAGCCACAATCATATCCAGATTTTTTTTCCGGAGTTTTCTTAATGCATAGTCCTCCACATTTTCCGTTTCAGCAGCGAATCCGACTAGAACCTGATTTTCTTTTCGCTCTCCAAGGTCCTTTAAAATATCTTTTGTACGTTCCATTTCTATGGTTAAAGGTCCGTCCTGTTTTTTCATTTTTTGATCAGAAACGTTGCGAGGACGATAATCTGCAACTGCCGCAGATTTAATGACAATATCCATTTCACTGTAGCGTTTCAATACTTCCTGATGCATGTCTTCCGCTGATTCAACTTTAATGACCCCCACTCCTGAAGGAGGAGCAATCGTGACAGGACCAGAGATTAATATAACCTCAGCACCCATTTGATTTGCCGCTTCTGCAATGGCATAGCCCATTTTCCCTGAAGAATGATTGGTAAAATAACGGACGGGATCTACCTTTTCACGGGTTGGACCCGCAGTAATCATAACTTTCCTGCCTTTTAAAGGCTGAATTTCTTTACCAGCAAAAAATCCTTCTATTAAAGAGACAATTTTCTCAGGTTCTTCAAGTCTTCCTTTCCCGACATATCCGCAGGCTAAATAGCCTTCGCTTGGCTCAATAAATTGATACCCATATTGGGATAACGCGAGTATGTTTTTCTGAACAGCCGGATTGTCATACATATGAACATTCATAGCAGGAGCAATCCAGACCGGTGCAGTTGTCGCAAGCAAAGTAGTTGTCAGCATATCGTCCGCGATTCCATTTGCTAATTTACCGATTGTATTAGCAGTGGCCGGAGCAACCACAACCAGATCTGCCCAATCCGCAAGATCGATGTGTGAAATAACTGCAGGATTTTTCTCGTCAAATGTATCAAAATAAACGTCATTTCTTGACAGAGCCTGAAAGGTCAACGGGTTGACAAATTCACGTGCTGAGCGTGTCATGATTACTTTAATTTCAGCTCCAGCCTGAATGATTTTGCTTGTTAAGGCTGCTGCTTTATAGACGGCAATTCCTCCGCTTACGCAAAGGAGAATTTTCTTTCCCTTCATTTCACATTCCCCCACCAAAGTCATTGTACCTATTATAGCTGCGAATCATGCAGAAGAACAAAAGCGGAGGCGCCTTGGACAGATCCGACAGGCAGATTCGTTCTGACGGGGTTTTAGGCGCCTCATCTGGATGAGATAACTCAATTTCATCATCCACAGCCTATTAGCTTTATAAAATTCTTCAACTATGAAAAATAACAACCCAATTTGTTTCAGGTTGTTATTTTAAAGTGCCATTTAATTAGTCTTGTTTTTCATAATCCAGCAATCCTGAATTAATTTCTTCCAGTGCTTTGCCGACATATTTATAAGAGACAGGCTTCACGATTTGCTGATCATGATTTTCCTGCATTTCACGTGCGCGTCTTGCCGCCACTGTTACAAGTGTATATTTAGAATCAAGTTTGTTCATGAGTTTATCAATAGATGGATATAACATATTAATTATTCAACCTCCAGCATTTTCTTATAACGAAGTGCAATGCGATCACGTCTGCAATGTTCAGCTGTGACAATCGCCCGAATGCGTCCGCAGGCAAGATCGACCTGATCATTTTCAACGACGTAATCGTAAGCATCCATCATCTCAATTTCTTCTTTAGCAACCTTCATGCGATTATTGATGATATCCTGTGATTCCGTTCCGCGGGTGACAATGCGGTTTTTAAGCTCGCTTAAGCTTGGCGGCATAAGGAAGATGAATAACCCTTCCGGAAATGCCTTTCGCACCTGCAATGCTCCCTGAACTTCAATTTCAAGGAAAACATCTCTTCCCTCGCTTAACGTTTTCTCCACATAGTCAATCGGCGTTCCATAGTAATTGCCGACGAACTCTGCCCATTCCAATAAACGTTCTTCTTTAATTAATTGTTCGAATTCTTCTTTTGATTTAAAGAAATAATCAACTCCGTCAACTTCTCCTTCGCGCGGCTTGCGCGTCGTCATGCTGATGGAATATTGAAAATCTGTATCATTCTGTGAAAAGATAGCCTTTCGCACAGTACCTTTACCAACACCAGAAGGACCCGAAAGCACGATGAGTAATCCTCTTTCTTTCATATCCAGAACTTTCCCTACCCTTCATCTGTTAACTCGTCTTTATTTGAAAGCCTGTGGGCAACCGTTTCGGGCTGTACCGCAGATAGTATAATGTGATCACTGTCCATAATCACGACCGCTCTCGTTCTGCGTCCATATGTCGCATCAATAAGCATGGCGCGGTCACGAGCGTCTTGAATGATCCTTTTAATCGGAGCCGATTCAGGACTTACAATGGAAATAATGCGGTTGGCTGAGACGATATTGCCGAAGCCAATATTAATTAACTTAATACTCATCTATTCGCTCCCCCTAGTAAACGACAAAACTATTTTTGCCCTAATTGGCCCATTATAAACGATTTAACTGCTGTTTATTCAATATTTTGAACTTGCTCTTTTAATCTTTCTATGACACTTTTCAGTTCAACTGAACATTTGGCAATATCTTTGTCATTTGCTTTAGAACCGATTGTGTTCGCTTCTCTATTCAGCTCCTGAACAAGGAAATCTAATTTTCTTCCAATTGATTCTTCTTTTTGCATCGTTTCACGGAATTGTGAGAGGTGGCTTCTAATTCTCGTAATCTCTTCTGCAATGTCCGCTCTGTCTGCAAAAAGGGCAGCCTCTGTTATAATTCTGCTTTCATCAATTGCGCCTTCTGAGAGTTCGGCCATCTTTTTTTCCAGCCTTTGTTTATAGCGGATAACGACTTGAGGTGCATATTTCTCAATATCAGACACATATGATTCCAAAATTGACAGCTGCTTCAGCAAATCGCTTTTCAAATGTGCGCCTTCTGCCGATCTCATTTCTTTCAGCTTTTTTGCCGCATCCTGCACGGCTTCAAAGATCATAGATTGTATTTCTTCATTACCTTTTTCCTGTTCTCCAATTGTAAAAATATTGTCCAGCTCAAGGAGATCAGAAAGCTGCAATTCATTATGTAAATCATACCGGTTTCGCATCGAAGCAGCTGCCTGAACGTATTGATCAAGCAGGTTCCAATCAACTTCGATAAACCGGTCTGCCAATGATTCGCCTTCAATTGTTATGTATAATTCAACGCGTCCTCTATAAATGATAGAAGAGATCACTTTTTTGATTTTATCCTCAATGGACATCAATTGTCTAGGCATTCTTACGTTAATTTCAAAAAAACGGTGATTAACCGATTTCATTTCGGCTGTAATGGTCAGTTTATCATTCCCGATTGATGAACGCCCATATCCTGTCATGCTGCACACCATTTATTCCACATCCAATTCTTTGATCAAATCATAAGAAATGCTCCCTGGTTCTGTGCCAAAAAGAGCTTCTAACAAAAGAAAAGGTAATAGACTCAGCTATTACCTTTCGAATTATAGCATATTTTAACTTTTTTTTCTTGTTAAAAGTGACCCTGCCAGCAAAAAAGTTGGAATGGCTGATAATCCAAGCACCAAGAGCCAGTCTCGAGCCATGATTGGCACTGTATGGAATATCGGCTGCATCGGTGCGTAGTAGATTACTGAAAGCATCAGCAGCACGGATGAAATAACCGCGCCGACTAGATAAAGGTTCTCAAACGGATTTCTTAAAAATACTGAACGTTCGCTTCTGCAGTCAAACACATGAATCAATTGAGCCATGACCAATGTTGCAAACGCAATCGTCTGGGCATAAATTAAATTGTCAGGATCTCTGTGATAGACAATCATAAATGCCGCAAGGGTCACAATTCCGATCAGGAATCCCCTCGAAATGACTTTCCATCCAAGGCCCCGTGCAAATACCCCTTCTTTATGATGCCTCGGCTTCCTCTGCATTAAATCTCCCTCTGGCTGATCTAAACCGAGAGCCATCGCAGGCAGACCATCTGTCACAAGATTGACCCACAGGATCTGGATCGGAACAAGAGGCAGGGGAAGAGCGAGCAGCATGGCAAAAAGCATAACCAGAATTTCTCCAACGTTTGAAGCAAGCAGATATCTAATAAACTTTCTTATGTTTTCATAAATATTCCGGCCTTCTTTAATAGCAAGCTTGATCGTTGCAAAATTATCATCTACTAAAATAAGTGCAGATGCTTCTTTTGCTACATCTGTTCCTGTTATCCCCATTGAAATGCCAATATCAGCAGCTTTTATGGCAGGGGCATCGTTTACTCCGTCCCCTGTCATGGCAACTATGTGCCCTCTGTTTTGAAGCGCTTTTACTATTTTCAGCTTATGCTCAGGCGATACCCTTGCAAACACATAAATACCATCTACAATCTGTACAAGCTGTTCATTTGGCATAGCTGACAGAGCCGCTCCATCTATTACTTTTCCATTCGCCGGCAAGAGATCCAGCTGTTTAGCTATGGCTCTGGCAGTATTGACATGGTCACCTGTGATCATCACTGTTTTTATTCCAGCCTGTCTGCATTCTTTCACTGCTTGTTTCACTTCAGGACGCGGCGGATCGATCATTCCCTGCAGTCCTAAAAAAACCAAATTCTTTTCAGCTTCATGCTGATGATAAATGGCCTGGGCAGAGACAGGCTTAAAGGCAACAGCAATTGTCCTTAATGCTTGAGATGCCAGATTGTCGATTGCTTCATTTATTTTTGTTTCGTATTTTGCAGACATATAGTGCTGTTTTTCGTCCCATAGCACAAAATCTAATTTCTGAAGCAAAATATCCGGTGCACCTTTTGTGATAACAAAGCGCTTCCCGTTTTTATCCTCGATAATGACGCTCATCATCTTCCGAATTGAGTCAAACGGAAATTCTTCTATAATTTTAAATTGCTTTGACAGCGCTTCTTTTGAGAGTCCTGCTTTCATCGCCGCAACAACAAGTGCTCCTTCTGTCGGATCTCCGTCCAGAATGTAGTCATCATCTTTTTCATAAATGTTTGCTGTATTGCAAAGCATGCCGAATGTGAGAATTTGCTGAAGGGATTTATTATCCTTCACCAAAACCTTTTGTTCATTCACGAAGAATTCACCTTTAGGCTGATATCCTGCTCCGCTCAGCTGCCATTCGCGTCCGCCTGACCAAATATGAGTAACGGTCATCTTATTTTGTGTCATTGTCCCGGTCTTATCTGAACATATAACGGATGCACAGCCAAGCGTTTCAACAGCGGGCAGCTTTCTGACAATCGACCTTTGTTTGATCATCCTCTGAACACCAAGAGACAAAGCAACGGTTACGATGGCAGGGAGTCCTTCCGGAATTGCAGCCACTGCAAGAGACACACCTGCAAGAAACATATCATAAAGCTCATGACCTTGAATAACCCCGACGGCGACTACTAAAAAAGTTAACGCAAGAGCCACAACAATTAAGATTTTCCCGAGCTGCTCAAGTCTTCTCTGAAGCGGTGTTTCCAGAGTCTCAGCAGATTGAAGCAAGTCGGCAATCTGACCCATCGCCGTATTCATGCCCGTTGCAACAACAACGCCAACGCCATTGCCGCGCGTTACTAAAGTTCCCATAAAGGCCATATTGGTTAAATCCCCAATACCCGTATGACCATCTGACAAAGCATTCGTAAATTTAGAAACAGGAAGCGACTCTCCTGTTAAAGCCGATTCTTCTATCTCAAGGCTTTTTGCTTCGATTAAGCGAAGATCCGCGCCGATTCTGTCCCCGCTCGTAAATTTCACGATATCTCCAGGTACTAGATCCTTTGATTGAATTCTTGTCCATTCGCCTTCTCTGAGAGCCTGTACTTGAGGCGCTGACATCTCTTTTAATGCTTCAAGTGATTTTTCCGCCCGCCGTTCCTGAAAAAAACCAAGTATGCCATTAATTAAAACGATGGCAATGATTGCAATGGCATCAATATATTCGCCCAGCAGACCCGAGATCAGTGTTGCCGCTAACAAAACCAGTACCATAAAATCTTTAAACTGCTCCAGAAATAATAAAAATGCTGAAGGTTTTTCAGCTTCCTTAAGTTCATTGAAACCGTGATGCTTCACTCTGTTTTGAACATCTTTTTCAGTTAATCCGTTTTCTCTGCTTGTATTAATTGACTGAAGTACTTCTTCCGGTCCAATTTCATGCCATTTCATGAATTTTTTTTACACCTCTCAATACGTGGAATAGTAGGACAATCTCTTATAATGTCAATTTATTCAGCCCTGTCCAAAAAAATGCTATAATAATTTGAATGTGGAGATTTGATCCAACTTACCTATAGAAAAGGGTGCTTGCGATGTCATTTGATGGCATGTTTACATATGCAATAACAGAAGAATTGAAAAATGAACTGGCAAATGGAAGAATCTCAAAGATCCATCAGCCATATAAAAATGAACTGATATTTGTCATCCGGGCGAATGGGGGAAATCACCGTCTCCTGCTCTCAGCCCATCCAAGCTATGCAAGAATTCATTTAACAACTGAAAGCTATGAAAATCCTAGTGAACCTCCAATGTTCTGCATGCTGCTCAGAAAGCATCTCGAAGGCGGGGTCATTGAAAGAATCGGGCAAATTGAATTAGAACGGATTCTTTACTTTGATGTAAAAGGCAGAAATGAAATTGGCGACGTCACTTATAAACGCCTGATCATTGAAATAATGGGAAGACACAGCAACATTATTCTAATAGACCGTGACCGCAATATGATTCTCGACAGCATTAAGCACATATCACCTGCTGTAAATCGGCACCGGACCATTATGCCTGGTCAGGAATATGTTCTGCCTCCTGAGCAGAATAAACTGAACCCCTTTGAAGCGACAGAAGAAACCATTCTGCGCAAAGTTGATTTCAATTCAGGGAAATTAGATCAGCAGCTTATGCAGCAGTTCGCCGGAATATCTCCCCTGTTTGCAAAAGAGATTCTATTTAGAGCAGGGCTAGCCAGCCGGACCAGCCTGCCGGAATCATTTTTGAACCTCGTTTCAAACATCAAGAAAAGTGAAATTTCGGCAACAATGATTGAAACCGGTGAAAAAGAATACTTTTATATCCTGCCGCTTACTCACTTAAATGGGACCAGCAAGGTTTTCCCAACGATTTCAGAGATGCTGGACCGCTATTATTATGGAAAAGCAGCCCGTGACAGGGTAAAGCAGCAGGGAAATGATCTTGAACGTTTTGTTCAAAATGAACTGAAGAAAAATAAAACAAAAATAAAAAAACTGCAAGCCACGTTAAAGGATGCTGAAAAAGCAGAAAAATACAAGCTTCGCGGCGAGCTGATTACAGCAAATATGTATGCAATAAAACGCGGGGATAAAACGGCAGAGGTCATAAACTATTATGACGGAGAATTGGTCAGCATTACCTTGAACCCCCAAAAGACACCGTCTGAAAATGCACAGGCTTATTTTCAAAAGTACAACAAAGCGAAAAAATCTGTTGCGTTTGTGGAAGAACAAATCAGCCTGGCTGAAAATGAAATCCTCTATTTTGAAAACGTGTATCAGCAAATTGAATCCGCTTCTCCAAAGGACATTGAAGAGATTAGAGAAGAACTGATGGACGGCGGCTATTTAAAGAAGAAGCAAGTAAAGGGAAATAAAAAGAACAAGCCTGCAAAAATTGTCCTTGAAAAATATTCGGCAAGCGACGGAACGGAAATACTTGTCGGAAAAAACAACAAGCAAAACGATTACTTAACAAACAAAACAGCCGCACGGGATGATATTTGGCTGCATACAAAAGACATACCTGGCTCTCACGTTGTCATCCGCAGCCAGGAACCAAGTGAGGAAACGATTTTAGAGGCGGCCAATCTTGCAGCCTATTTCAGCAAAGCAAAAGGCTCAAGCTCAGTCCCGGTTGATTTCACAAAAATCCGGCATGTCAAAAAACCAAACGGATCAAAACCAGGTTTTGTGATTTATGACTATCAGCAAACCGTCTATGTGACGCCTGATCCGGATTTGGTGATAAAATTAAGAAAAGCATAGACTCAATTATGAGTCCATGCTTTTTTTGAAGTTAATAGAAAGAATAAAAATTTGCGCATTTATGTCCAGCGCAAGCGTCTAACTCCCCGGCCAGAACGAATCCGCCAAAAAAGTCAAAACCGGACTTTTTCAGCGGATTCTTAACTGTCTGTCGGTGCTTGCCAAGGCGCTTGCGCATTTCTAACAAGCTGATTCAGAAGTCTGCGCTTTTCATCCTGATGAAGGTCTGTTGCTTTAATTTTTTTCCGTTCATTAAAAAGATCTTCCAAGCGGTCAAAGAACGCGTCATCAAACTGATCAAAAAATTGCCCAGAAAGATCTTTTGCAAGTGATGGACTTGCCCCATCCGTTGACACAGCAAGCGTTAATCTTCCACGCTGATGAAACGAAGGAACCTGGACATTTCCAAGCTCCGACTCACCAGCAAGATTGACAAGCTGATGTTCACCCGCCTCCCTTGCTACCCAGGCATTTACTTCCTTGCTGTCAGTTGCTGCAACAATTAAAAACGCATCCTTGAAATCTTCTTTATCTGCTTCTTTTTGTATCCATTCAACTTGTGATTGAGCGTGGAGAAAGCTGATTTCATCAATCACATGCGGACTGATCACCTTTATTTTTGCACCCTGCTTTAAAAATACAGACAGTCTTCTATAAGCAATTTTTCCGCCTCCAATGATGACAACCAGGCGATTTCTGACATTAATCATTAATGGCAGCATCGCATTTGTCTCCATATCTGAAGGTATACATGGAATCATGATTATCAAGTGCAGACTGCACTCTCTCGGTAAAAACTTCTTCAACTTCAGAGTCGTAGCCTAAATACCGGCAAAGCTTGATTTTTTTATGGTCAAGCTTATTAACTTTTGTCTGAATTTCCCTCATAAGCAGCCCTGTAAATAATAAATAGGGCACTAGGAAAATCGTTTTTTCTTTGAGAAGCGACAGATTTGAAAGCATCTCATCAAGACTCGGTTTAGCAGCAGTCAGAAAGCAAATTTCCACATTACTGACACCGGATTCACTTTTGACTAGCCCGCTTATGGCAGTCAAATCTCGTACTGCGCCGGGGTCTGAGCTGCCGCGGCCAATCAGGACAATGATTGAGTCAGAATCAGGCCTGCCATGTTCATGCACTCTGTTCACGATGCTTATCGCCATCTTCTGGTGCACACCTATAGGCATACCATATGTAACGGCAACTTCCGGATAGTTTTCTTGAGCCTTTTTCACTTCCAGAGGAATGTCCTCTTTTGCATGTACAGCAGTAAGCAATAACAGAGGAACAACAGCAACGTGTGTGGCGCCTTGCTTGATGCATGAAGCGAACCCTTCTTCAATAGAAGGTTCAGCCATTTCAAGAAAGCAGATTTCCTGAATATCGGCATGAATATGCATTTGAGTTTTCTCGATAAAAGCAATGGCCTCATCACACGCTTCTTTCACACGGCTGCCATGGCACACATATAAAACCGCTTGTTTCATTTTATAACGCCTCACAGATTGGTAATTTCTCTTCAAACCACTTAATTTTCTCGCGGTAGCGTACAACTTCTCCGATTATGATCATGCTTGGATTTTTTATATTCTGTTCACGGACAACTTCAAGGATATCTTCAAGTGTGCCTGTAACTGTTTTTTGAACTTCAGTCGTTCCCCAATGGACCAGAGCAACGGGTGTGTCTTTGCTTTTCCCATTTTTCAGAAGCTGTTCCTGAATATACGGAAGGTTGCTGACGCCCATATAAATCGCTAATGTATCTATGCCTTTTGAGAGGCTTGCCCACTTCTCGTCTTCTTTTGCATCATTTTTGTGATGTCCTGTGACAAAAGCGACGCTTGCACTTACATCCCTGTGCGTGACAGGAATTCCTGCATATGCGGCAGCTGCTATGCCCGAGGTGATGCCAGGTACGATTTCAAACGGAATCTTCTGCTTTGCAAGTGCTTCTGCTTCCTCAGCACCGCGTCCGAATACAAACGGGTCTCCCCCTTTTAAACGGGTTACGATCTTGCCGCTTTTCGCATAACGGATTAAGAAGTGATGAATCGTTTCCTGCTTCATTAAATGATAGTCGGGAAGCTTGCCGCAATATATGAGATCTGCTTCCTTTTTGGCATAGGAAAGCAATTCTTTATTGACCAGGCGATCATACAAAATAACATCTGCATGCTGGATGCATTTGATGGCTTTTAACGTGATCAGTTCAGGATCACCTGGTCCTGCTCCTACTAAATAGACCTTTCCCATGTTCTGACTCTCCTAACTAACATGTAATTGACCGCGTGTTCATTTGAGGACAATTACCTTAAATGATGTAATGCTGTTCTTATAGAATAATATATCAATAAATTCAAAAACTTTTTGAGAATTTTTTTCTTTAATCTATAGCCCATAAAAGTAAACCTTTAGATTAAACCCTTTTCAATTAAGGCTTTCGTCAATTGTTTAACACATTCTTCTATTGAATATTTTTCTGTATCCAGGACAATTTCCGGATTCACAGGCTCTTCGTATGGTGCGCTGATGCCTGTAAAATGTTTGATTTCTTCGTTTCTCGCTTTTTTATAAAGCCCTTTGGGATCGCGTTTTTCGCATTCTTCAATCGAACATTTAATAAAGACTTCGAGGAATTCATCCTTTTCAACCAATTCTCTGACAAGGTCACGATCAGCACGGTAAGGGGATATAAAAGCTGTTAAGACGATTTGTCCGCTTTCAACAAACAGTTTCGAAACCTCTCCAATCCGTCTGATATTTTCCTTGCGGTCGGTCTCATTAAAGCCAAGATCCTGATTGAGGCCATGCCTCACATTATCACCATCCAGGACAAACGCCTGAGCGCCGCGGTCAAATAAAGTCCGTGCAAAAGCGTTCGCAACAGAAGATTTTCCGGATGCTGATAAACCTGTAAACCAGAGAATAAAGCTCTGGTGCTTATTTTTATCTCGTCTTTCTTGTTTTGAAATAGAGGATTCGTGCCATACAATATTGCTGCTCATCGATGTTTCTCCCTTCTTATGAAACGTCTTCTTTTTTAAGTCCGTTTATTAGAACTTCAATGACTTCCGGGCGGCTGAAAGTGCTAGGAGGAACCTCGCCGTTCCTGAGCATTTGCCTTACCTTTGTTCCTGATAGAATAATATGTGCCGAGCTGTCATGAGGACATGTTTTCGTTGTCGCCATTCCTTCGCATTTGCTGCAGTAGAAGCTGTGATCGAATTTCAGCGGCTTGATTCCAAGCTCCTGCTCCTCAAATTGATCAAAGATTTTCTGCGCATCATAGGTTCCGTAGTAATCACCTACACCTGCATGATCTCTGCCAACAATAAAATGGGTGCATCCGTAATTTTTCCGGACAATGGCATGAAAGATCGCTTCTCTTGGGCCTGCATATCTCATTGCTGCCGGAAAGACGCCGAGCTCAACCCGTTCTTCCGGATAGTAGTTTCTTAGAAGTACCTCATAGCTCTCCATTCTGATGGATGCTGAAATGTCATCAGATTTTGTTTCACCTACAAGCGGATTTAAGAATAATCCATCCACTGTTTCAAGGGCAGATTTTTGAATATATTCATGTGCTCTATGCACGGGGTTTCTTGTCTGGAATCCAACGACAGTTTTCCAGCCTTTGCTTTTGAAAATTTCACGCGTTTCAATTGGATCAAACGTGTATTGTTTAAATGGCTTTTCAGGTCTCTTTAAAAGAGTAATTTTACCGCCTACATAGACGTCTGCCCGTTCGTGCATTTTTTTCACGCCCGGGTGAGCGATGTCTGCCGTTCCATATACATTAAAGGCTTCAAGTGCTTTGTCAGGCTCATAAACATCTTCAACCTGTATCAGGCCATATACCTCGCCTTTGTAAATCAGTCTCGCTTTTTCGCCGACTAGTAATCTATCAGCCGTTCCCTTTGAAACAGGCAGTGTGATCGGTATGCTCCAGACAGTCCCTGAAGCAAGCCTCATATCATTTACGACCTGCTCATAATCTTTCTGTGAAAGAAATCCTTCGAGCGGGCTATATGCTCCAATTCCGATTAATTCCAAATCACTTAATGCCATTGCATCGATTTCAATTTCTGCAGAAATCTCCTGATATTTTTCCTCTGGGTTATACGATTGAATTAGTAATCCTCCGTGCGGCTGTAAACTCATTTTTCTATTTTCCTCCTAAACATACCCTTTTTAAGTGGTTATAAAGCTAAATGCCTCCGCCTTCTTCATGCACGGCCCGCTTTTCCTCTTTTATGGCCTTCATTAAGCTGAGGGCTCCTAAGGTTGCAAGCATGACACTGACTAGAACGACGATTGAATAAATATCACTTTCTAAAAATAATTTGACTAAGAAATAAGAAATGGCAAGTGAAAACATAGGTGAAACAATCCATATCCGGATAATCTTCTTCACGATATGCTTATGTAGAATTTCACTTCCGTTTTTCGCCATTCCAAGACCGATAATCGCTGATGAAGTAATCTGAGTAAGCGGAACCGGCAATCCGAAGATAGAACTGACAATGACGAGACCGGCACCGGTCCCTGAGATTAAAATCCCTTCAGGCTTTGAATAGCTGATAATCTTCTTACCGTTTGTTTCAAGTACTTTTTTTCCGAGGAAAATGGCTCCGAGCGCTACAAAAGCGCCTCCAATCCATATTCCCTTTGAAACGGAAATCAAGCCTGCTCCCACCAGAGGTCCGACTGCATTGGCCACATTGTTCATACCTGCAGAGAAGGCTTCCATAAATCCTGCGAAAATCAGAATGACGGTAAGCCAGGGACAATCTTGCAAAATCCCTTTATTCTGCAGCGTATTCAGCCCTTTGCCGAATATCCAGGCCAAACCAAAAGCTGCAACAGGAACGATTACCCAAAACAGCATGATAACAAGCAATGAATTGATAAACAGCACTTGATACGCTATACCTACTCCAACTACAGAACCAACTGTAACCTCGCTCGTAGAAAGCGGAATGCCAAGCAAGTTAGCAACAAACAGGGAGCTTGTAGCGGAAATAATGATGATCAGCACAATTTTCACGTTAATAATTTCCTGCGGGATAATGCCGCCGCTGATCGTCTTTACAACTTCTCCGCCTCCGAGCACCGCTCCTGCAAACACCCCTGCGGCACATATTAAGAGTGCATCCCGCGCCTTTGGGACTGCACCTGACCCATAAGCCACACCCATTGAGGCAGCAGCACCGCTTGCCCCTATATTCATTGCAAAAAAGAGACTGATGGCGAGAGCCGCTAATTCAAGCATGGCGACTTCTCGTTATCCATGTAATCCGCATTCTGTTTTACCCTGCCCGCTCCATCTTCCGGAACGCAAATCATCGGCATTAAATGCAGGTGCGGTGCAGTGAGAGCAGCCAATGCTCGGGTAGCCCCTGTCATGCAGGGGGTTATATGGCAAATCGTTTTTGTGTACGTACCGCCACACATCTTTCCATGTCCAGTGAATCAACGGACATATTTTTACCGACTGAAATTTATCATCATGGTTAATGAATTGAACTTGCTTCCTTGTTTCTGACTGCTCTCTCCGCAGCCCTGAGATCCATGCTTCAGATTCCGATAGCGTCTCGTTAAGAGGCTGAAGCTTTCTGATTTGGCAGCATTTATTTGGATTTGTTTCCCAAAGTTTATCGCCGTATTCTGCTGCCTGCTCATCCAGTGTGAGATCCGGTTTTTTCATCACGATATTCAGCTGCGGATATTTTTCCCGCACCCGGTCAATCGTTTCATAGGTTTCTTTAAAATGTACGTCCGTATCAAGAAAAACGATCGTTGCATCCGGCTCTACTTTTGAAATTAAATCAACAAGTACAATGCCTTCTATTCCAAAGCTGCATGCATATACAATCTCTTTGCCATAATGACCATAACTCCACTTTAAAACGTTTAATGCGCCTTTATAAGTGTCATCAACTTCAAAATCGGCGGCTGGCTCCTGCCATGTTTCATACGTAAGCATATTTATTCTTCCCCTCTATCAGCCAGGTCCCATTAAAAAAAGACATTTTAACAGAATGACGGAACCCGTTCAGTGTTAAAATGCCTCTAGTTTTTCTAGTCAGCATATTATTTAATTCTTACTTTTTCATTCTTCTCAAGCTGAATCACTTTGCCGTCCTGAACAACCAATGTGACAGAACCATAATTCATCGTTTTCAGCATTTCCCGTAATCTTTCGATGACGATTTCAAAATGTTCTTCCTTTCCCATTGCAGTCCCCCATTTCATTTCTTATCCGCTCTTTCTTTCTGAGAAATTTACCGCAATTTGAGAAAGAAAAAAAGCCTTCCAACTTGAAAGACTGTTCAGGTAGATGTACCTTATCTTTCAAAATGGGTTTACATTTTGCTGGATGTAGCACCTTGCAGAACGCAGGTTGCCGGGCTTCGCAGGGCCAGATCCCTTCGCCTCTCTGGATAAGTTTATTATATTTTTCTAAATTTTATCACAATTAGTTATTCTGTCAACCCTAGTTTTTCGATCGGAATTAAAAAATTATTTAAAAGGCTAAATTTAGTGCTAAACTTTCAAATCGGGAATAAGGTTTTATGGAGAAAAAATTACTGTCCGAGAGGTGAAACCTATCCTAATTCCAGCCATAATGACCATTTTCACTTTCCTTATAGGCGGATTTTCATTAGCTTATGCCGCCGTAACGCTTGATGATCATCAAATTTTCCGAAAAATAAAAAAAGAACAAGCAGGCCTTTTTTGGGCATTTGGCTGGATCGGTCATGCAAGCCTTGGTATTTGCAAAAGGTTCCTTCCAGAAGCATGGCAGATTAAATTGTTTCGAACAGGTTATCTTCTAATAGGCCTTGTTTCTTATCTATATTCATGTTTGATTTGGCAATAAAAAAGCAAAGTCAAAAACGACTTTGCTTTTTTGCTTATTAAACAGTCAACCATGCCTCGTTTGCAGGATTTTCGCGCCATTTTATCAGCTTTTCAAGATCTTTTTTTTCAATTGCTCCCTTTTTCAGAGCTACATCAATCAATGAAGAATAATCGGTTAGGGAAACAGCATTTATTCCGGCATCTTCGAGCATCTCTGCGCCTTTTTGCAGTTCATATGTGAAGATGGAGACAACTCCAATCACTTCACAGCCTGCCTCTCTAAGCGCCTGTACAGCCGTAATAACGCTTCCTCCTGTTGAGATTAAATCTTCAACAACTACTACTTTTTGACCTTCATGCACTTTACCTTCTATTTGATTGCCTTTTCCATGGCCTTTCGGCTTGCTTCTGACGTAGCACATTGGCAAATTAAGCAGATCGCTCACCCATGCAGCATGCGGGATACCCGCTGTTGCGGTTCCTGCAATCATTTCAGCCTGGGGATACTCTTCCCTGATTAGCTTAGTTAATCCCTCTGCAATGTCTTTTCTGACTTCAGGATAGGATAATGTGAGGCGATTGTCGCAATAGATTGGCGACTTTAGGCCGCTTGACCATGTAAATGGCTCATTTGGACTTAAAAAAACGGCTTCAATTTTTAGCAGCTGCTCAGCAATTTGATGTTTCATACAGGCAGACCCTCCCATGCGTTTTTCATTTGTAAGTATGCAGTCAGCGGATCATTTGCTTTAGTTATGCTTCTTCCGACAACAATGGCTGTTGATCCCAGTTCTCTTGCCTTCTCAGGCGTCGCCACTCTCACTTGATCATTCAGTGAGTCTTCAGCGAGTCGGATTCCAGGCGTAATGGTATGGAAAGAACGGTGCAAATGCTTATATATTTCAGGTACTTCAAGCGAAGAGCAGACAATTCCATCAAGTCCGCTTTCATTTGCCAGTTTGGCATAGTGAAGGACTGTTTCGTTCAGGCCTTTTTCGATGAGAAGTTCATGATTAAGCATGCCCTCAGATGTACTTGTCAATTGAGTGACAGCAATGCAGTAAGGCCTTTTTGACCCTGTCCGCGTTCCTGCTTCCAGTCCTTCAATCGCAGCCTGCATCATCGCACTTCCGCCCGCAGCATGAACATTAACGAGGTCCACCTCAAGCTTTGCCAGTCCTTTCATGGCCTGCTTGACTGTCTGGGGAATATCATGGAGCTTCAAATCAAGAAAAATGTCATGCCCCGCTGATTTAAGCTGATGAATAATCGAAGGACCTTCCTGATAAAACAGCTCCATTCCCACTTTCACATAAAGCTTTTGTTCAGGAAGCTTTTTTAAAAATCCGTCCACTTCTTTCCCATTCGGAAAATCAAGTGCGATGATAAGCGGTCTCCCGTTCATTCTTCCAGCTCCTTCCGATGCATTCTGAAATATGATCAAAGCCATATTCTTTTAATGTTTGCGGCAATTGTTCAATGATCTCCGGACATACAAATGGATTCACAAAATTTGCCGTTCCGACAGCGACTGCACTTGCACCTGCATACATAAATTCAATCACGTCTTCTGCTGTCTGCACGCCTCCCATGCCGATAATCGGAATGGAAACAGCCTGGCTTACTTCATACACCATTCTGATTGCAACAGGCTTAATTGCAGGACCTGATAATCCGCCAGAGCGGTTGGCGAGAATTGGTTTGGCCGTTCTCATGTTCAGCCTCATGCCAAGCAGCGTATTGATCATGGTTAAACCATCAGCACCGGCGTTTTCAATGGCTTTGGCGATATCAACAATGTTGCTTACATTTGGCGAAAGCTTCACATAAACAGGCACTTCTGATACTTCTTTTACTGCCCTTGTCAAAGAGGCGGCGATCTCAGGGTCCGTTCCAAATGCAATCCCCCCCGTTTTTACATTCGGGCAGGAGATATTCAGTTCAATCGCACGGACATTTTTTGCCCTGCTGATTTCTCTTGCTACTTCAACATAATCCTCCTGTGCGGAGCCAGCTACATTTGCAATGATCGGCACGTCATATGACTCGAGCCAGGGAAGCTCATTTTCGAGCACTCCTTTTAAGCCTGGATTTTGAAGACCTATGGCATTAAGCATGCCTGCTTCTGTCTCCGCCACTCTTGGCGTCGGGTTGCCAAATCGCGCTTCTGCCGTAGCAGCTTTAATCATAATCGCACCAAGACTGCTTAAATCGTACAGGTTTGCAAACTCTTTTCCGAAGCCAAAGCAGCCTGAGGCCGGCATTACCGGATTTTTCAGAGATAGTCCTGGCAATTCAATGTTCAGCATGATAAAAGCACCTCCCCGGCTTTAAAAACTGGTCCGTCGCTGCACACTTTTTTATAAGAAGTGCCAGCAGGATCATCAGCTGTATGACAAACACATGCGAAGCAAGCACCAATTCCGCAGCCCATCCGTTCTTCGAGTGACAGAAAGACCGGCTTTTCGGGGAAGAGTTTTTCAATGTTTGCGAGCATAGGAGTAGGTCCGCAGGAAAAAAGCGCATCAAAGGTGAGCTCATACTCTTTAATCAAATCGGTGACGAACCCTTTGTTCCCATGAGACCCGTCTACAGTTGTGACATAGGTATCTCCAAGTTTTTGAAACTCTTTTTCATAGAATACATGCTCTTTTGATTGAAAGCCCAGAACATGTTTAACGGTAACCCCTTTTTTAACCAGGCGTCTTGATAGTTCATATAAAGGAGGCACTCCGATCCCGCCGCCGACAAGCAGCGCCGTATCGCCTTTATCCAGCTGATCCGGATCGAATCCATTGCCGAGCGGTCCGAGCACATCAACAAGCTCGCCATTTTTTCTTGCAGAAAGGAGCTTCGTGCCTGCTCCCTCTGCTCTGTATATCATGGTGAATTCCTGATTCTCTTTATCTATTTTCGCTATGCTGATCGGTCTTCTTAATAGCGGTGAGGCTGTCTCTGAAACTTTCACATGTACAAACTGCCCTGGCTGATTCATGTGATCGGTTAAACTGCCTTTTAAGGTGATTTCATATATGCCTGCTGCCAATTCCTTGTGATCTGCAATCGTCATCCATTCTTTTTGTATCAAGCGTATGTCACCTCTTTGCTGTTTGCGCGCTTTGGCATTTCGTCTGTTGAGAAGGTCATAGACTCGAGCACTCTCAATATCGCTTTTGCCGTATCAAGTGATGTTAAGCATGGAATGCCGTTTTCTACAGATTCGCGGCGGATACGGAATCCATCCCGCTGCGGCTGTTTTCCTTTTGTCAGTGTATTAATGACAAACTGTGCTTCGCTCGTGCGGATGATATCAAGCATGTTTGGAGCCTCGCTGCCGATTTTATTAACAATCTTTGCTGTTACTCCATTGGCATGAAGGTATTCAGCCGTTCCGCTTGTCGCCATGATCTGATAGCCGATGGCGCTGAAGCGTCTTGCAACTTCTAGGCCTTCTTCTTTATCTTTATCTGCAATCGTCAGGAGTACCTGTCCGTAATTCTGAACCTTCATGCCAGATGCGATCAGTCCTTTATACAGAGCTTTTTCAAGCGTTGTATCCTTGCCCATGACTTCTCCAGTAGATTTCATTTCAGGGCCGAGTGTAATATCCACTCTGCGCAGCTTTTCGAAGGAGAATACCGGAACTTTCACATAGACGCCTTCGCTCTCAGTCTGAATGCCTGTTTCATAGCCGAGCTCGTTAAGTGTTTTTCCTAAAATCACCTTTGTTGCGATGTTCGCCATTGGAACACCCGTAATCTTGCTTAAGAATGGCACTGTCCGGCTTGATCTTGGGTTTACCTCAAGCACATAAACTTCATTTTTGTATATAACAAACTGGATATTCAGCAAGCCTTTTATATTTAATCCTTTAGCGAGAGCGATTGTTCTTTCTATAATCGTTTCCTTTATTTCTGCAGACAGAGTTTGCGGCGGATAGACGGCAATTGAGTCGCCTGAGTGAACGCCAGCACGCTCGATGTGTTCCATAATTCCTGGTATAAAGACCGTTTCGCCGTCTGAAATCGCGTCTACTTCGATTTCTTTTCCTGTTAAATATTTGTCAATGAGAACCGGATGCTGCGGATTTACTTTTACCGCATTTTTCATATAATGCAGCAGATCCTTTTCTTCATAAACAATTTCCATTGCCCGGCCGCCGAGAACATATGATGGTCTGACAAGTACAGGGTAGCGGATGTCTGATGCAATTTTAACTGCTTCTTCAACAGAAGTGGCTGTTTTACCAAGCGGCTGCGGGATGTTAAGCTTGCCTAAAGTGTACTCAAACTTATCTCTGTTTTCAGCACGGTCCAAGTCTTCAAGGGATGTACCCAGGATTTGCACGCCTCTCGCTTCAAGCTCTTCTGCAAGATTAATAGCTGTCTGACCTCCAAATTGAACGACTACGCCGCGCGGTTTTTCAAGTTCTACAATATGCATGACATCTTCTACAGTAAGCGGTTCAAAGTAAAGCTTATCTGAGATGCTGAAGTCTGTAGAGACCGTCTCAGGGTTATTGTTGATAATGATCGCCTCATACCCGGCCTCTTTGATGGCCCACACAGAATGAACGGTTGCATAATCAAATTCTACGCCCTGACCGATGCGGATTGGTCCTGAACCAAGGACGATCACACTTTCTTTTTCTGTCACAGCTGATTCATTTTCGTCTTCGTACGTGCCGTAGAAATAAGGAGTTTCTGATTCAAACTCCGCTGCACATGTATCAACTGTTTTGAAAACCGGCAAGAGATTAAGCTGTTTTCTGTAATCATAGACTTCACGCTCTGTCATGTTCCAGAGCCTTGCGACTGCAATATCAGAGAATCCCATTTTCTTAGCCTGTTTAAGGACATCTGCATCAAGCTTTGCTTCTTTCAGCACATTTTCAAATTTGATGATTTTTTCTATTTTTACTAAGAAGAACAGATCGATGGCACTCCACTCATGAATCGTTTCAATGGATACCCCTCTTCTGATCGCTTCAGAAAGATAGAACAAACGTTCGTCTCCTGCTTTGCGGATTCTCTTTTCGATTAGTTCGCTGCTGAATTCATCTGCATTTTTAAGATCAAGATGATATTCATCTGATTCAAGTGAGCGTACCGCTTTCAGCAATGATTCTTCAAACGTTCTGCCGATCGCCATTACTTCTCCGGTCGCCTTCATTTGAGTGCCGAGTCTCCGGTTTGCTGATTCAAACTTGTCAAAAGGCCATCTCGGAATTTTCGTTACGATATAGTCAAGTGCAGGTTCAAAGCAGGCATATGTTTTGCCGGTAACCGGGTTCATCATTTCGTCAAGCGTCAGACCGACAGCAATCTTTGCTGCAAGCTTTGCAATTGGATAGCCAGTTGCTTTTGAAGCTAGAGCTGATGACCTGCTGACTCGCGGATTCACTTCAATGATGTAGTATTGAAAGCTGTTTGGATCGAGAGCAAGCTGAACGTTGCAGCCGCCTTCGATTTGCAGGGCACGGATGATTTTAAGCGAAACGTTACGAAGCATTTGATATTCGCGGTCGCTTAAAGTCTGACTTGGTGCAACTACGATTGAGTCACCTGTGTGAATGCCTACAGGATCGATATTTTCCATGTTGCAGACCACAATCGCACTGTCATTTTTATCGCGCATCACTTCATATTCAATCTCTTTGTAGCCCGCAATGCTTTTTTCTAGAAGGCATTGAGTCACTGGACTGTACTTTAATCCGCTCGTTACGATCTCAATCAGCTCTTCTTCGTTCGAACAGATGCCTCCTCCTGTTCCGCCAAGCGTGTAGGCTGGCCTTACGATAACGGGATAGCCTACTTTACCTACAAAAGCGATCGCTTCTTGAAGATTATGAACAATGTCACTTTCAGGCACTGGTTCGCCAAGCTCGTTCATTAATTGGCGGAACAGATCGCGGTCTTCCGCTTTTTGAATCGCGCTGAGCTTTGTCCCTAAGATTTCAACGTTACACTCTTCAAGCACTCCAGCATTTGCAAGCTCCACTGCCATATTTAATCCTGTTTGTCCGCCAAGTGTCGGGAGAAGGGCATCAGGACGTTCTTTTCTGATGATTTTTGTTAAAAATTCCACTGTTAATGGTTCAATGTAGACTTTATCCGCCATCTCGGTGTCCGTCATGATCGTTGCCGGATTGGAATTTACAAGAATGACCTCATAACCTTCTTCTTTTAAAGCAAGGCAGGCCTGTGTTCCGGCATAATCAAACTCTGCTGCCTGGCCAATGATAATCGGACCTGAACCTATTACTAGGATTTTTTTTATATCTACGCGTTTTGGCATACTTTGATCCCTTCTTTCTTGTGAGTTTCAATCATGTCGATAAATTGATCAAAAAGTCCGTTTGCATCTTCCGGTCCTGGTGATGCTTCCGGGTGATACTGAACTGTAAATGCAGGAAGTTCTTTATGTTTAAGGCCTTCTACTGACCCGTCATTCAGCGCAATGTGTGTTACTTCAAGATCAGTTGAGGCAACCGAGTCAAGTGTGACGGTGTAGCCGTGATTTTGAGAGGTTATCGCAATTTTTCCTGTTGATAAATCTTTAACAGGATGATTTGAGCCGCGATGTCCAAATTTCATTTTTTCAGTGTTTGCTCCTCCTGCCAGCGCGAAAAGCTGGTGGCCAAGGCATATTCCGAAAATCGGAATTTTTCCGAGCACTCCGTTGATCATTTCAAGTGCATGCGGCACATCTTTTGGATCCCCAGGTCCGTTTGAAAGCATGATGCCGTCTGGATTTAACTGAAGAATTTCTTCTGCTGTAGTTGTGTGAGGAACAACGACGACGTCACAATCGCGCTTGTTGAGCTCGCGCAAAATGCCATGCTTCATTCCAAAATCCACTAATGCAACTCTGCAGCCGCGTCCAGGACTCGGATAAGATGTTTTTGTTGAAACAGTTTCAACTTGGTTTGTTGGAAGGTTTGCCGCTCTTAATTTTGCAAACACCGCCTCCGTATCTGCTTTCTCTGAGCAAAATGCCCCTTTCAATGTGCCATATGTCCGGATAATCCTTGTCAGTTTGCGAGTATCAATTCCTGCTAATCCAGGTATCTTTTTGAGCTTAAAATACTCATCAAGCGAATACTCGCTTCTGAAGTTTGATGGCACTTCACATAATTCTTTTACGATAAACCCATTTATGAAAGGCGAGATGGTTTCAAAATCATCTCGGTTAATTCCATAATTTCCAATAAGCGGATAAGTAAGTGTGACAATTTGTCCGCAATAGGATGGATCAGATAAAATTTCCTGATAGCCTGTCATTCCTGTGTGAAAAACGATTTCTCCAATCGTATCTTCTTCGCTTCCAAATCCTTGTCCTGTGAATATCGTTCCGTCTTCGAGAATTAGATGTCTGATCATGCGTTTACTCTCTCCCTTTCCCAAACTAGCTGTCCTTGTGCGATTGTTGCAATTGGCCATCCCTTGCATTTCCATCCTCCAAACGGAGTGTTTTTGCCTTTTGAAAGGAATGTTTCGGGATCAATTTCCTTCTCTTCTTCCAAATCAATAATTGTAAGATCTGCAGGACTTCCAACTTCCAATTTTCCATATGGAAGGTTAAAAGCTTCACAAGGCTTACTTGTCAAATAATCGATAAGCTGCTTCAGTGACCATTCGTTTGTCTCTACAAAGCGTGTATAAAGCAGCGGGAATGCCGTTTCCAAACCGACAATTCCAAATGGTGCAAGCTGAATCGTTTCTTCTTTTTCCTCTTTTGTATGTGGAGCGTGATCTGTTGCGATAAAATCGATGGTTCCGTCCAGCAATGCTTCAATTAAAGCCTGGCGGTCATCCCTTCCGCGAAGCGGCGGATTCATTTTGTAGTTCGTATCAAGTTCAGGAATATCACTGTCGCTTAAGAGAAGATGGTGAGGAGTAACTTCAGCCGTAACCTTTATGCCTGCCTTCTTTGCATCTCTTACAACTCTTACAGATTCCTTTGTACTGATGTGACAGACGTGGTAATGGCAGTCTGCTGCTTCTGCAAGCAAAACATCCCTTGCAATCTGTACAGCCTCGCATACAGAAGGAATGCCGTTAATGCCATGTTTTTTTGCGAATTCCCCGTCATGCAAAGCTCCCTTATAAATCAGCGAGTTATCTTCACAGTGAGCAACAATGCTCGCTCCAAGCCCCGCTGCTTTTTTCATTGCTTCAAACATCATTCCGGCTGACTGGACCCCTACGCCGTCATCTGTAAAAGCAAAGGCGCCTGCCTGTTTTAAGCCATCAAAGTCTGTCAGCTCTTTTCCAGCCTGGCGAGCAGTAATAGAGGCATATGGCAAAACACGGACCGAAGCGGTTTCTTTTATGCGATTCTGAAGCCATTCCATTTGCTCGGGCTGGTCCGGGACCGGTTTTGTATTAGGCATCGCAGCAACAGTTGTGAAACCTCCTGCAGCAGCTGCTTTTGTGCCTGTTTCGATTGTTTCCTTATGCTCTCCTCCTGGTTCTCTTAGATGAATATGTAAATCGACGAAGCCAGGAGAAACAAGATTTCCTCTTGCATCAATGATCTGTGCCGTTTCATGATTGATATTCTCTTCTATTTTAGTAATGATTCCATCCTGAATCAGAATATCTGCTCTTTTTTCTGCACCGCTGTTATCTAAAATACGTCCATTTTTAATGATAAAATGCATAAGTATTTTCCTCCTCGGTTAATTTGGCACTCGCTAATGCCCGTTTCAGCACGGCCATTCTGACAAAAACGCCATTTTCCATTTGCTTAAAGATCCTTGATTTTTTGCTTTCAACAAGCTCAGTTGCAATTTCAACTCCGCGATTAACCGGTGCAGGGTGCATGATGATGGCATTCGGCTTCATGGCATTTTCTCTTTCTAAAGTTAAACCAAACCTGCGATGATAGTCCGTAAGCCCCTCATTTTCACCTTGGTGCCTCTCATGCTGAATTCTAAGCAGCATCACTACATCTGATGTCTTTATGGCTTCATCTGTCGTTACATACTGACCAAATTTATTGAAAGGATCTCTCCATTCCTCAGGTCCTGATAGTAAAACGTTTGCTCCGAGCCGTTTCAGCACTTCTGCATTTGACCGTGCTACACGGCTATGTTTGATATCTCCATGGATGGAGATCGTCAGGCCTTCAAATTGTTTAAATTCCTGCTGAATTGTCAGAAGATCTAGCAGAGACTGTGTCGGGTGATGGCCGCATCCGTCTCCGGCATTCAAAATCGGAATGCTGATATTATCTTGCAATTCTGTAAAGTACTCATCATCTGGATGTCTGATGACTACTGCGTCCGCACCAATTGCCTCAAGCGTCCGGACAGTATCATACAACGTTTCTCCTTTTTGAACGCTTGAGTGCGACGCGTCAAAATTGAGTACGTTCAGACCCAGTCTTTTTTCCGCTACTTCAAAACTGAATCTTGTTCGTGTGCTTGGTTCAAAAAACAGATTAGCAACAAATTTCGGTGTCTCCTGCAGCAAGGACTTTCCTGTTTTAAATCGTTCTGCATCTTTTAATATCCTCATAATTTCATCTGCAGGTAAATCATTCATTCTCAATAAGTGCCTCAAAGTCATCTCTCCCCATCTTTTTTTTGCAAAAAAACACCCTGATCAGAGATTCAGGGTGTGTGGAAGCATGACAAATCATCAAGCAGATCTGCCAATGCCCCATCCACCCTTAAAAGCCTCTCTGGACTTTCGTTAAAAGGTGATTATGCAGCTGTGTTTTCTTTCATGTTCTGATCCTTTTCAGCCTCTTTTCGTCCAGGGAGGACAAGGTTCAAAAGGATGCCGATGATGGCTGAAAGCGCCATGCCATGCAGCTCAAATTGTTCACTTACTTTTATTAAAGCACCGCCGATGCCGATAACCAGAATGACGGATGATATCACGAGATTTCGCTTATTTCCAAAATCAATTTTGCTGTCTGAAAGCATTCTGAGGCCTGACGAAGCGATGATTCCAAAAAGCAGAATGGATACACCGCCCATGACCGGCGTCGGAATGGAGCTGATCAGAGCTGAAATTTTACCGATAAATCCGAACACGATCGCCATCACAGCAGCTCCGGCAATGATATATACGCTGTATACTCTCGTTATGGCCAATACGCCGATATTCTCACCGTATGTCGTGTTTGGAGGACCGCCTATTAATGATGCAATCATCGTCGCAGTTCCATCTCCTAAGATTGAGCGGTGAAGGCCGGGCTTTTCAATATAGTCACGGCCGACAACTTTTCCAAGTACAAGCTGATGTCCGATATGTTCTGACAGTGTGACGATTGCGACCGGCACCATCAGCAGGATGATTTCATATGAGAAGCTAGGTGTATAGGTGATAAAAGGAATGATAAAGTCCGGTTTTTCAAATACACTGGCCTCTGCGACTTTGCTGAAATCTACAAGTCCGATTGCAAGGGCATAAACATAGCCTCCAATGATTCCGACAAGCACCGGGATAAGACTGATAAATCCTTTAAATACAACGGAGCAGATGATCGTAATGGCAAGTGTTACAAGCGCTACCGAGAAGTAAGTCAGATTATATTCTCCTTCCGGATTATTCATCGCCATCCCGACTGCGACGTTTGCAAGGCTCAGACCAATTACGATGATGACTGGTCCGACAACAATCGGCGGCAAGAGCTTCATAATCCACTTATATCCGACCATTTTTATCAGTAAAGCGACAATTCCGTAAACAACACCTGCAAGAAAGCTGCCGACCATTGCTCCCTCAGGACCTGCCGCAGCCTTTGCTGCGATGATCGGAGCAATAAACGCGAAGGATGATCCCAGGTAAGCTGGCACCTGACCTTTCGTAATTAAAAGGAAGGCAATTGTTCCAAGTCCGCTTGAAATCAGCGCTACTGACGGGTCAAGACCCACAAGGAAAGGCACCAGGATGGTCGCGCCGAACATTGCGAACAAATGCTGAAAGCTGAGTGTAATCCATGTAAGCGGCTTTGGAATCTCATTTACATCCAGATGTATGTCATTCTCTTGAATCTTTTTCATTTTCATTCCTCCGCTTCTTTCCGTTTTGAGAAATAAAAAACCTCTTTGCATAAGGAGCAAAGAGGCAGAATAATCCCGCCTGAATCAATCACAGGCGTGTGATTTTCTTTCCCTTTTGCAGCCTCTCTGGACTTCATTAAAAGGTTTTTATTCTTTTTCGTAAATGGTTACTTGATCTGTTTCGTCCACTTCAAGCAGTTCAACAACAATCTTTTCTGAGCTTGAAGTCGGAATGTTTTTCCCTACATAATCTGCCCTGATCGGCAGTTCACGGTGACCGCGGTCTACAAGTACTCCAAGCTGAATTTGCGATGGTCTGCCAATATCGATTAAGGCATCAAGTCCCGCTCTTACTGTTCTTCCCGTGTATAAAACGTCGTCTACGAGGATGACGGTTTTGTTTGTAATATCTGCCGGAATGTCAGATCCTTTTACAAGAGGGTCCTGATCGTCCGTTTTTTTTGAAAGATCGTCACGGTAAAGCGTTATATCAAGTTCTCCTACTTCAACCGGCTTTCCTTCAATCTGTTCGATGCGTTCAGCTAGCCTTTTGGCAAGGTGAATGCCCCTTGTCTTAATGCCGACAAGAATCACTGAATCAATTCCTTTATTCCGCTCGATAATTTCATGTGCAATTCGAGTTAAAGCTCTTCTTATGGACTGCTGATCTAAAACGATCGCTTTTTGCGGCATGTTTCTCACCTCTCCTTAAGAACCTTAAAAAGAAAAATCCCTCTCGCCGATTTGGCAAGAGGGATTTGGATGCATAGCTTAAAATACGCAGAAATAGCGTATAAGATCCGTTTCCTTCTCAGCCTCACGGGACTGTATTAAAGGTTCATTTTTGAACTATAGTCATTATGTCAGAATAACATGAATGTGTCAACGGTTATTTTTCAGTTCCGAGAGAACATCTTCAAATTCTGCGGGCAGAGGTGCTTTAAACTCAAGGTATTCTCCTGTGCTCGGGTGCTTAAATCCAAGAACGCCTGCATGAAGCGCCTGACCGTTTATTTTCATTGTTTTCTTAGGTCCGTACTTTGGATCTCCTGCAATCGGGAAACCAATATATTTCATGTGAACACGAATTTGATGCGTTCTGCCCGTTTCAAGCTGACATTCAATTAAAGTATATCCTTCAAAGCGGTCAAGAACATGAAAATGAGTAACAGCATCTTTACTGTGCTCATTTGTTACTGTCATGCTTTGACGGTCCTGTTTGTCACGGCCGATCGGTGCATCAACTGTTCCTTTGTCATGCTGGATGACACCGTGAACAATTGCCTGATACCGTCTAGTAACTGATTTTTCAACCAGCTGATTGACTAATGACTCATGAGCTTTATCATTCTTGGCAACCATTAAAAGTCCAGAGGTATCCTTATCAATTCTATGAACGATTCCCGGCCTCATGACTCCATTAATACCTGACAGGTCTTTACAGTGTGCCATCAGACCATTAACAAGAGTTCCTGACAAATGGCCAGGTGCAGGATGCACGACCATTCCTTTTGGCTTGTTAACAACGAGGACATCCCCATCCTCGTAATAGATATCAAGGTTCATCTCCTCTGGCATCACATCAAGAGGTTCAGGGTCTGGAATGAGAAGGGTAACCGTATCTCCGGGCTGTACCTTATAATTGCTTCTCGATTCAGCATCGTTTACTTTTACATGGCCTTCTTTAATCCATATTTGAACCTGGCTTCTTGACCAATCAGAATTCTCTGCCACAAGCAGTTTATCTAAACGTTCAAATTTATTGCTGTCATCAATCTTAATTTCTATGCTGTTCATTCACTTTCTCCTTCTCTTGTTTCCCTTCCAAAAGCATGACAATAAATAACAAAGCAACTCCTACACAAAGGGCCGAATCTGCTACGTTAAAGATAGGAAATGGGTATGTTCCTATGTAGACTTGTACAAAATCCACCACTTCCTGATGAATAACACGATCTATGAAATTGCCAATGGCTCCGCCAAGCATAAGACCGAGCGCCATTCCCATTAAAAGCTGGTCTTTTGCATATTTCTGAATATAAATCACGAGTCCAATTACGACGATAACGGTAATGACATAAAAAAACCACATCTGACCCTGCAGAATTCCCCAGGCAGCACCCTGGTTCCGATGTGATGTAATATACAGTACGTTTTCAATAACAGGTATGCTTTCTCCGATTTCCAATTCATTGACAATCAGCCGTTTTGTCAGCTGATCAAGCGCAATAATAACAAAGGCGATGATATAGTAAAGCACAAGCTTTCCCCAACTTTCCTATAATGTACCTTTGAATTGTATCACAGGCAAAAAAGAAGAGTAAAGCTTGTATCTTAAGAAAGCAGTGTTTTAATGATATTCTCCCACTTCATAGTGGGATTGGTGATTGAGATAAAGATGAGGCAGAGATTTTCTTTCATAAAGTTCCTGAAAAGCAAAATCATGAATGGTTCTCGCAGTGGGAATAATGGCTAACTTATCAAGTGCAATTGGAGTTCCTGTCTCTTCACAAATACCGTACGTGCCGTTTTTAATTTTCTGAAGAGCTCTTTCAACATCATTTAATTCTTCTTTTACATTTATCATAATTGTTTTTTCTTTAAATGGATAAAATAGATTTTGTTCATTCATATCCACCTCAAACAAGCAATGATCAAACAGCCTTGATTTCAATTCCTGCTGCATGATTTGAAGCTCATACCAAATGGCGTCTATACTCATAGCGGACAACTCCTTGTGTACTTGCTTTGTACTCATAGTCTATCCGTTCTCCCTGTCGCTCACGCTTTTAAGAATTTTCCTGTAATGACAATGAAATGCGGAACCGACTGTTCAGACCCGACAGACAGATAAGAATTCACCCGAAAAGTCCGGGTTTGACTTTTTGGGGGAATTTGTTCTGGCCGAGGGGCTAGGAGGTGGAGCTGAACACAATGAAAAGCGGATCCGACTGTTCAGCTCCGAAAGGCAGATAAGGATCCGACAGAAAAGGCGCTTTTTGCCTTTACTGGCGGATCCGTTCTGACCGAGGAGCTAGGAGGTGAAGCTGGACACAATGAAAAGCGGATCCGACTGTTCAGCTCCGACAGACAGCTACAAAAGCGGATCCGCTCGTTTTGTTATTTGCGTAAACAAGGATTTTATTATCCATTTTTTCATTTTTTCTATCCGTTTTCACGATTTATTTTGCTGAATATTGAATTTTTCTAGCCAAATGATTTTTTCATCTAGCTGAGTCTCTGCAATGTTAGCTGCTTTTCTGTATACAAAGCCAGATATAGAATTTTCCATCCAAATAATAGCTTTATTAGCCGATATTCATTCAACCGTTTGGTCACCATACTAAATAGTCTTTTCTAAGCCAGTGTCCTTATGCTTTATTTAAAGCAGCCTGCCAAACCGCACTAAATATAAAAAAACCGCTGATCAATGAAGTCAGCGGTTCCCAATAATTTAAGCAGTTGTATAGTTTTCATCCACAATTGCTGCACAGCGGCCGCAAAGAGTTTTATGATTTTCATTGCTGCCAACATCCGTTGTGACAACCCAGCATCTTTCACATGTTTCGCCTTCAGCAGGTTTCACAGCAATTTTCACATGATCGAATACATGAGCCTCTTCCGGTGCTGCGTCATAGTCACCTGCAAGCTTAAAGCCTGATACGATAAACAGCTGCTTGAGGTTTTCTTCAACTGAATCAAGCAATTGCTTCGTTTCAGCATCAACATAAAGTTCAATGCTTGCTGTTAATGACTTGCCGATTACTTTTTCGTTTCTTGCCACTTCAAGCGCCTTTAGTACATCATCACGAAGTTCCATGAAAGCATCCCATTTTTCTTCTAAGGCATCCGCATTTTCAAGGGTCTTCACTTCCGGCATATCAACAAGCTGAACACTTTCTTCTGTTACAGAATCAATATGTGTCCAAACTTCATCGGCAGTGTGAGGAAGGATTGGTGTTACTAACTTCACTAAAGAAAGAAGCGTTTCGTGCAAAACAGTTTGAATAGCACGGCGCTCTTTATTATCTGGTGCTTCAATGTACAGAACATCTTTTGCGAAATCAAGATAAAATGAGCTAAGTTCAATCGTACAGAAGTTATGAACCGCATGGAAAATCGCTGCAAACTCATATTCTTCATAGGATTTTTTCACTTTATCTGTTAATTTATTCAGCTTTACAAGCATATAACGATCTACATCACGCAGCTCCTCATATGACAGGGCGTCTTTTGCCGGATTAAAATCTGCAAGGTTTCCAAGCAGGAAACGGAATGTGTTGCGGATTTTTCTGTATACTTCAGCAACTTGCTTTAAGATATTATCAGAAACTCTTACGTCTGCCTGGAAATCAACAGATGCTACCCATAGACGAAGGATGTCTCCCCCAAGCTGGTTCATGACTTTTGAAGGCAGAACGACGTTTCCTAAAGATTTACTCATTTTGCGTCCTTCTCCGTCAAGAGCAAATCCATGGCTCAGCACTCCTTTGTATGGAGCTTTACCAGTTACAGCAACTGCTGTTGATAAGGAAGAGTTAAACCACCCGCGGTATTGATCAGATCCTTCTAAATAAAGATCTGCCGGACGCTGCAGGTCATCTCTTTCTAATAAGACAGCCTGATGGGATGAACCTGAATCAAACCATACATCCATAATGTCCTGTTCTTTTGTGAACAATCCATTTGGGCTTCCTTCATGTTTAAATCCTTCAGGAAGCAGATCTTTTGTTTCACGTTCAAACCACACATTGGAACCATGTTCACGGAACAAGCCTGAAACATGATTGATCGTTTCATCTGTAATGATTGGTTCTCCATTCTCAGCATAGAAAACCGGAATTGGAACTCCCCACGCACGCTGTCTGGAAATACACCAGTCGCCGCGGTCACGGACCATGTTGAATAATCTTGTTTCTCCCCACGCAGGAACCCATTTTGTTTCTTTAACTGCCGTTAATAGCTCTTCGCGGAAGTCTTTAATAGATGCAAACCACTGAGCCGTTGCTCTAAAGATTGTTGGTTTTTTTGTTCTCCAGTCATGAGGATAAGAATGCGTAATAAACGATAATTTCAGTAAAGCGCCTGCTTCATCAAGCTGTTCTGTAATTGGTTTATTTGCTGCATCATAAAACATGCCTTCAAAGCCTGGTGCTTCATTCGTCATATGGCCTTTTTCATCAACTGGGCAAAGAACGCCAAGTCCGTATTTTTGACCGACAATAAAGTCATCTTCCCCATGTCCAGGAGCAGTGTGTACACAGCCCGTACCAGCCTCTGTTGTGACATGCTCGCCAAGAACAACAAGCGATTCACGGTCATAAAGAGGATGTTTCGCAACCACTTTTTCAAGCTGAGCGCCTTTAAGTGTTTTTGAAACAGTGTAAGTTTCCCACTCAAGTTCTTTCGCAACAGTCTCCAAAAGAGCAGATGTAACGATGAGAAAATCGTCTTTTACAGATACAACACTGTATTCAAGCTCAGGATGTACGGCAATACCAAGGTTTGCAGGAATCGTCCAAGGAGTTGTCGTCCAAATAACGATTTTTTCTCCGCCGTTTAATACGTCATTTCCTTCAGTAACAGTAAATGCAACATAAATGGAAGCAGATCGCTTATCGTAATATTCGATTTCTGCTTCTGCTAATGCAGATTCACTTGAAGGAGACCAATAAACTGGTTTAAGACCTTTATAGATATAGCCTTTTTTCGCCATTTCACCGAATACTTTGATTTGCTGTGCTTCATATTCAGGGTTTAATGTCACATATGGATTTTCCCAGTCTCCCCGAACTCCCAGTCGCTTGAACTGTTCACGCTGGTTATTGATTTGCTCCCATGCATACTCAGCACAAAGCTTGCGGAATTCAGCAACACTTAATTCTTTCCGGTTTACTTTTTTGTTTTTAGTTAAAGCTGTTTCAATCGGAAGGCCGTGTGTATCCCAGCCCGGCACATATGGTGCGTTATAGCCCGTCATTGATTTATAGCGGACAATAAAATCTTTCAGCACTTTGTTTAAAGCATGCCCCATATGAATATCGCCATTTGCATATGGAGGTCCATCATGCAGAACAAACATCGGACGATCTTTCGTACGCTCCTGCACTTTTTGATAAATGTTCATTTCTTCCCATTTTTCCTGCAATTGAGGTTCGCGGTTCGGCAAGTTCCCGCGCATTGGAAATTCAGTTTTTGGCATTAATAGTGTATCTTTGTACTCCATGGGTATTCCTCCAAACAATTTTAAAGTAGGCTTTTAGAAAACAGCCATTAAATAAGAAAACACAAAAAACCTTCTCATCCCATAAGGGACGAGAAGGTTTTCTCGCGGTACCACCCTTTTAGATAAACGACAGCCTGTTTATCCTCTCGACATTCGTAACGTGAATAACGCGTCTTTGCTTACTTTCTATTTGTTTCAGCAAAAAACTCAAGGGTGATTTTCACTCATTCTCCTTTGCCGGGCTTCCACCAGTTCCGGCTCGCTTAAAAAGGTTAAAATGAGCTACTTTCCCTCTCATCGTTTCAATTTTTTATATTTTAATAATTGTAGTAGTGATCGTATTATATGTGAAACTATGTACGCAAGTCAAGATTATACTTTAGATTCTTCGCGTTCTTCGTATAGAGCTTCCACTTCATACTCTAATAAATGATCCCAGTCGTCATTTTTAAGAAGATCAAGCTGTGCTTCAATCAGCATTTGGAACCTAGTGCGGAAAACCTTAGACTGCTTTTTGAGTTCTTCAATCTCAACTGCAATTTTTCTTGATTTAGACAGTGATTCATTAATGATGCGGTCTGCGTTCTTTTCTGCTTCTTTTACAATTAATTTCGCTTCTTTTTGAGCGTGGCGGCGAACTTCTTCAGCTGCTTCCTGAGCAACTAGAATCGATTTGTTAAGAGTTTCTTCAATGTTTGCAAAATGACCAAGCTTCTCAGTCAATTCGCCGACTTTTGATTCAAGTTCTTTACGTTCGCGAATCGCCATTTCATAATCTTTTATCACTTGATCAAGGAATTCGTTCACTTCATCTTCATCATAGCCGCGGAAGCCTTTGTTGAATTCTTTGTTATGAATATCTAACGGTGTTAAGGGCACTTCTGCCACCTCCATTATGTATTGAATGAAACGTTTCTTTTAAAATAGTATAATTCATTATTAGACAGAAAGTTCAAAATTCCTGCTATATCCCTAAATTATTTTTGTTTTCCAATAGTCAGCTTCCATTTATCCTTCTTTGTTCTGCCGTCAATCGACAAAACCCTGGATCTCCCAAAACCTCTGACAGAAAGGGTGTCTCCCTCTCGGCATTCAAAGGAAGTCTGCTCAGTGACTTTCCAGTTTACTTTTACATGTCCATTCTGAATGAGCATGCCGATTTTTTGTCTGGAAACATTATAAATAGAAGCTGCAACAGCATCTAACCTTAATGAGCTGACAGTTGCAGACAGCTCCTGAATTTCTTCATGATGCAGAATTCGCAGGCTCCAGTCAAGCTTCCGAAGGGAAACCTTTGCTCTGCCGATTTCGGTTACATTCATTAAAATAAAATCCTCAACCTCTATTGCTGCCACAAGCTGAATCCGCTCCCCGAAGAACAAAAGATCTCCAAATTTAGACCGTTTCAATCCAAGAGACATAAGTGATCCTAAAATATGGCGATGCTCAAGTGAGATAAATTTAACTGGATATTGAATTTCAATCAGTGATAACTGAAAATCATCAAAGGAAGGTGTAAAGTAATCAGGGTAAAGAAGAGCACGCTTTCTCTCCATGTCATCACCTGAAAACATGACATTTACTTCCCCGTTTGAACCGACAACAGCCTGAACCATTTCCTGCTCTCTCGGATCAAGAAAGTCAGTCAGTTTAGGACTGTAATGATTCAGAACATTTTCTTTCCACTCCATCACCTGATCAATGAAATGACGCTCTTCCTGTCTAAAATGCTGATAAACACGGTTCATTTCATACAGCTCCAAACCATTCTAAAATGAAAACAGTGCCGATAAACGGCACTTGTAAGACAATCTTATCCAATCATGCTGAAAATTGAATTCAGCCCATATCCCGCAAATCTTAGGGCAAGAAGCGCCACAATCGGGGAAATATCAATCATTCCAAGCGGCGGAATGAATCTGCGGAATGGTTCCAGGTAAGGTTCAACAATCTTAGCTAAAAATTGGCCAAAACCGCTTTCTCTTGCATTTGGAAACCAGGAAAGCAGAATGTAAATAATAATCGCGTACGAATAAATCTGCAATAATGTAAATAATACATCAGCTACTATGCCCATCTAGAATTACCACCTCTGATCTTCTTCAGTTACAATTTCAGATATAGATCCTGCGACATCCACATTATCAGGAGTGCAAAGAAAAATATTTGCTCCTATTTTTTGAATGTCTCCTCCTATAGCGTACACAGTTCCGCTTAAAAAGTCTACAATCCGTTTTGCCTGATCATGCTGAATACGCTGGAGATTCACTACAACCGCTCTCCGGTTTTTTAGATGATCGGCTACATCCTGAGCTTCAGCATAAACTCGAGGCTCACATAAAACCACTTTAGATGATTTTTGAACACTTTGCAAACTTACAACATTCTGTTTAGTCTGCGGTTTTGCGGCAAACGGCTGCTCATCTTCATAGTCATCTTCCTGATAAGTGTCTTGTTCAACGTACTCATACTCTTCATCATCCAAGGCAAAAAAGCTTTTAAACTTATTTTTAATACTCAACTTCTGACACCTCCGATTTCTTATCCTACAAGGGCAGAGCCAATACGTATGAAGGTTGCGCCTTCTTCAATCGCAATCTCGAAATCATTCGACATGCCCATTGACAGCTCTTTGCACGGGGCATAAGGCAAGTTAAGCGCTCTTACTTCTTCGCTTAATTCCCTTAATCTGGCGAATGATTGCCTTAAAACAGTTGTATCGTCTGTATGAGGGGCCATTGTCATTAATCCTGCTACGTTTATGTATGGAAAGCTGCCGAGTTCATTAACAAATGGCAAAACCTCATTTGGAGCCATACCATGTTTAGATTCTTCGCCTGATGTATTTACCTGGATAAAGCAGTCTATTTTATTATCGGCGCGTTTGCTGATTTCTTTTGCCAGTGAAATTCTGTCAAGTGAATGAATATAATCTGCTTTCCCGATGATATCTTTCACTTTTCTGGTCTGCAGTGTTCCGATAAAGTGCCATTTCGCCTCTGATCCAATTGCTGTATATTTTTCGATGAGCCCTTCATTCCTGTTTTCTCCAAGATGACTTATGCCAGCACTTACCGCTTCTTTTGCACGATCTATATCTACATATTTTGTAACTGCAATGATTTGAATTTCATTAGGATTTCGTCCTATTTTAGAACATGTATTTTCAATTCGGACATTAATTTCATTTAAGTTGTCTGCTACACTCATAGCTGCTTGTCCCTCCTCGTTAAACCGATAAAACTGAACATTCTCCCAGTCGATCCTGAGTCTCTGCGATGGGAAAAAAACATGGATGATTCACAGCTTGTACATAAAGAACTCGTCAAAATCCGGTCCTCTTTCACACCTGCATGAATCAGCAATTGTTTGTTCAGCTGTTTTAGATCTAGGGAATACTGACCTTCAGATACTTTGTGATATGGCAGCGCAGCAGTATTCCGAATAACTTGATTGACTTTTTCAATAACGTAATCGTCAACTACATAGCAGCAGGGTCCGATTGATGGACCAATTATTGCATAAATGGAGGTAACGTCAGCTTCTTCGTCCTTTATCCATGTTTGGATCATTTTCCCGCCTATGTCTTTGACAGTGCCTTTCCACCCGGCATGTGCTGTTCCAATCAGCTTTTTTTCATGTTCATAAAAATACAATGGAACACAGTCTGCATAGCAAAGAGCAAGCATCAAATTCTCTTCTTGTGTATAAAGGCCATCCGTTGCACGGATTGCTGATTCATAATCAAGTATTCCTTTGCCTTTATCTGACTGACTTACTTTATAAATGCTGCTGTCATGGACCTGATCTGCGCAAACCCAGTTTTCTAGAGGTGATTTCAGCTCATCTGCTAATCGTCTTCGATTTAAAACAACATTTTCTGGTTTGTCCTTTACATGCAGGCCAAGATTCAGCGAGTGGAAATCTCCACAGCTTATCCCGCCGTTTTTTGTTGTAAAACCGACAACAAGCTCTTCATTTAATTTTTCCCAGACCGGGCTGTTCAAATAGGTGTCATGCTGCAGTTGAAACGGCTGCTGAGTCATAAATGTTCATTCCTTTTGTTTACAGATTGCTGCATGTTTCGTTATACACGACTATATTTTACCACATCTTTCCCATTCCGACAGAAAGTTTGTTAAATTAATTCATTATTTTGGTCTATCTCCCTATTTACACGCACTAAAATAACATCTTCTCCAATTTTCACGATATTTCTCCAGGGAACAACCAGTTCTTCATCTTTTCCAAAAAAACCTAACACTTTACCAGTTCCGCTAATAATCACTGCCTGAATTTTGCCTGTTGTCACATTTATATCGAAATCTGATACAATCCCAAGCTTCTTGCCATCTGAAACATTTACAACATCTTTCGTCTGAAATTCAGAGATATTCATCACCGCAACCGCCCCCTGTTCTTACTTTAACTATATGATGTTACTTCATAAATCTATTCAAGCTTTTTATCCTATTCCTTCGATACAAGTTTTTCATAAAGAATATTATGATATACTTCAGTGCATGAAAATGAAAATTATCGTTCAAAGCGGAGGATTTTAAGTGACAAAACAAGCTTTTTTTCAAATGAATTCCATTTTTATAAGTATTTTAATAGAAGCAATGCCTTTTGTACTTTTGGGAGTAGTTATTTCCGGCATCATCCAAATTTTCATTACAGAGCAGATGGTTTCTAAATTCATCCCTAAAAACCGTTTTCTTTCTGTTCTTTACGGGACATTTATAGGCGCATTATTCCCTGCATGTGAATGCGGGATTATCCCAATTGTCAGAAGGCTTATTTTAAAAGGAGTTCCCTTGCATATGGGAATCGCGTTTATGCTGACAGGGCCTGTTATTAATCCAATTGTCTTATTTTCAACCTATGTTGCATTCGGCAATAATTGGGACATCATGCTTTATCGCGGAGGTCTTGCAATCATTGTCTCCATTATAGTCGGCCTGATCATCTCATTTCAGTATAAAAGTCAACAGCTTTTAGAGAAAAAAACACTGAACATACATAATCATGATTTAAAAGGTGAACCCCATTTCTTTCATAAACTTTTGGGAGCTCTGCAGCATGCTGTCGATGAATTCTTCTCAGTGGGGAAATACTTAATTATTGGAGCTTTCATTGCGGCTGCGATGCAGACATTTATTAAGACATCTACCCTGCTTGCGATAGGACAAAATGAAGTATCTTCGTCAGCAGTCATGATGGGCCTTGCATTTATCTTATCTTTGTGTTCAGAAGCGGATGCTTTTATTGCATCTTCATTTACAAGCACATTTTCAACAGGTTCAATTGTTGCCTTCTTAGTATTCGGCCCCATGATCGATATAAAAAATACGCTTATGATGCTTGATGCTTTCAAGAAAAAATTTGTTTTTACATTGATAGCCTATATCACATTTTTAGTGCTGATTGGCTCACTGTTTATCTAAAGGAGGATCTATCACATTGTTCCGAATCTTGCTGTTAATGGCATTTACTTATTTCTTTTTTCACCTTCATGCTTCTGGAAATATAACAAAATATATCAATATGAAGTATGCTTACTTATCATATAGTGCGATTTTTATTTTTGCTCTCTTTACTGCCATTCAGGCCTATACGTATTTTAAAACACCAGAAGATGGCAATTGTGAAACAAACTGCTGCAATCATGATCACCATCATGGTAAATCGTCCAGTATAGCTAGATTTTTACTCAGCTGCGTTTTTATATATCCATTAATTGCAGGTTTCTTTTTTCCGATTGCCAAATTGGATTCAACGATTGTTAAAGCAAAAGGCTTTACCTTTCAAAACATCGAAAATTCCGGTGAATTTTCACGTAATCAATATTTAATGCCGGATACAAGTGTTTATTATGGGAAAGAAGGACATTATGACTTAATGCATGAGGAACTGAAAAAGTATTCTGAACAGTCTTCGATTCAATTAAATGATGTAAATTATTTAAAGGTCCTTGAGACGATTTATCAGTTTCCGGGCGAGTTTACAGATAAAACCATACAGTTTGATGGATTTGCTTTTAAGGGAGAATCCATTAATAAAAATCAGATTTTTGTTTTGCGATTCGGTATAATACACTGTATCGCAGATTCTGGGGTTTACGGACTGCTTGTAGAACTGCCTGAAGAGGTCAAATTAAAAGACGATGAATGGGTTCAAGTAAAAGGTACGTTATCTTCTATTTATTATCAGCCTTTCAAATCTGAAATACCTTATTTAAAGGCTGAATCATGGAAAAAAATCAAAGAGCCGAAAGATCCGTATGTCTACAGAGGATACTAATATGAAAAGGACTGTTCAGATGAACAGTCCTAATTTTGTATGTTCTTATTCATTTGTTTGATTGCAGCTTTCTCAAGTCTTGAAACTTGTGCTTGAGAAATACCTATTTCCTCTGCTACTTCCATTTGAGTTTTCCCTTGAAAGAAACGCTTTCTGAGAATCAACTTTTCACGGTCATTCAGCCGTCTCATTCCTTCTTTTAAAGCGATTTCTTCTATCCAATGAGAATCTCGGTTTTTCTCATCGCTCAGCTGATCCATTACATAAATCGGGTCGCCCCCATCATTGTATATCGGTTCAAACAGAGAAACGGGATCTTGAATAGCATCTAAAGCAAAAACAATTTCTTCATGAGGAACTTCTAGAACCCGGGAAATCTCTTCAGCGGTAGGTTCCCTTGAGGTTTTGCTCATTAATTGTTCTCTGACCTGCAATGCTTTATAGGCAATATCACGAAGAGATCTTGATACGCGGATTGGATTATTGTCCCGCAAATATCTTCTGATTTCCCCAATTATCATGGGTACAGCATAAGTTGAAAATTTTACATTTTGGCCAAGATCGAAATTATCAATCGATTTCATAAGTCCAATGCAGCCAACTTGAAACAGGTCATCAACAAACTCTCCCCGGTTGTTAAAACGCTGAATGACGCTTAAAACCAGGCGTAAATTGCCGTTTACCAGCTTTTCTCTTGCTGATAGTTCACCGCTTTGCATTTCCCTGAACAAAATTCTCATTTCCTCATTTTTTAGGACTGGAAGTTTGGAAGTATCTACTCCGCAAATTTCAACTTTATTTCTTGCCACATCTTTCCCTCCTAACAGGAGCTGCTGTACAGAGTTAAGTATCTCCTTAGGTGGGAAAAATATGCACATGTCCAGGCCGTGAAATCATTCACAAACGGACAAAACCATGCCAGGATTGGGAATTTTCTGGTTAAAAATTTTTTTAGACCATTTTATTGAATTCTTTACGCAATCTTTTAATAATTCTTTTTTCAAGCCTTGAAATGTAGGACTGAGATATCCCAAGCATATCTGCGACATCTTTTTGGGTTTTTTCCTCTCCTCCTTGAAGCCCAAAACGGAGCTCCATAATTTGCTTTTCCCTGTCATTCAGCTGCTGAAGGGCCTTCAATAGCAATTTACGGTCAACATTTGCTTCCAGATCTTTTGTAATAATATCTTCCTCAGTTCCAAGCACATCCGACAGAAGAAGCTCATTTCCATCCCAGTCAATGTTTAAAGGTTCATCAAAGGAAACTTCTGAACGAATTTTATTATTGCGGCGCAAATACATTAAGATTTCATTTTCGATGCATCGTGATGCATATGTGGCAAGCTTAATTTTCTTTTCCGGATTAAAGGTATTTACTGCTTTGATTAATCCGATTGTTCCAATGCTGATCAAGTCTTCTATATTGATGCCTGTGTTTTCAAATTTCCTGGCAATATATACGACTAAACGGAGATTTCTTTCAATAAGAATAGATCGCGCTGCCTGATCGCCGCCAGGCAGTTTTTTAAGGAGAACTTCTTCCTCATCCTTTGAGAGGGGGGGCGGGAGAGCTTCACTTCCCCCTATGTAGTGAATTTCATCGGTTTTCAGGCCAAGCTTCATCAGTAATTTATACCATAAATACGTAATGTGCAATTTTAGTTTTTTCATGGTTCTCCCCCTTCTATTTTCCGATTGATCTGAGTACACTACTACAGGATGATGATCACGAAACGTCCTGAACGGCTCCGCTCTGAAGCATCTTCGGATGAACAATGCAGTCGTATTCTCCTTCAGGCGACAGGCTTGTTCGGTTCAATCCAATGATGGCTTTTGGGACCAGTATGGTTTCATCTTTTGTTGTGATCATCACTTCATCAGGTTTAAGGCCAATTAAAAACTGATTTGATTTTCCAACTACACGGAACGGAATAATCCGCACCCTGTTCTCTAGCGGATGTGATTCCTCCGATGATGACAATGCCGTCATGACATCTTCCTGAAGAGCTATGTTCAGGAGAGCATCCGGCAGGAATCCTCTTAGCTTCCCTGCATCTGCAATCATCACGGGAGACTTTGAAATCGGATCATAAAGCTGATTTCCGCTGTCGATAAGACCCTTCAAAGTAATTGTCGAGTCCCCTACTTTAATGAATAAACTGACGATCTGATCATACTGGATTTTTTTCATTTCCAGATCATCAAGCCGCTTTCTTGAAAACATCCAGGCAGCCGGAAAACCGGCCAGCACGAACAACCAGCTGACAGGATCTCCAAAGCCTCCTGAGTTTGTCATGAGAATGCCGTCAGCAAATCCAATTTCTGTCTGAATAAAATAGTGTGCACCCATCATCCCCCCGCCTACCATGAAGGTGACAAAGTAAAAAGTGAACAGCGACTGTGCAAAAAACTTAAACCTTTTAAAACCAAAGGCAGTGAGCACCATAAGAATGGATACAAACAGCTTTCCAAATGGATGCATAGCTAAAGGAGCAAACGGAGTAAAAAGCAGAACTACAATACTGGATCCAATTAAGGATCCACTGGCAATCCGAAGCTTCATGATCTTCCTTTTCAGCAAAATCGCTGTGAGAAGCAGCAATAGCAAATCAAACGAAAAATTCAAAAACCAGATCACATCCAAATAAATGGCCACGTGAAACTCCTTTCCGAAGGTTTTCACATTACATATAAAAAAGGATGAAGGCACTGTCCGATTGGATAGTAATAGTATAGCTGAGCGTCGGAGGTGAAGTCTGTCAGTTACTGCCGATAAAATAGAGTATTTTTGATAGATATCGCTGCTATTTGTCGATGGAAAAGGGTGGAAAAACTTAAGGAATTCTGTTTACTGATTAACTATGGTAAACAGAGGCAAACCGAAAAACCTCTAATTCCCGTGTGCTGGAATGAGAGGTTTTCTTTTACTTATTACTTCGCCGGTATCTTGCCGTTTATAAACAGCTTTCCTTCAGCTACGGCACTTGTTTCGTTGCCAAAATCATCTTTTGCAATGACTTCGACTCTTGCACCGTCAGCCTTCATGTTTGAGGTTGCTGTGTAATAACCTTCGTAATGGCCAGGTGCAGTTTCTCTCATTGGAAGTTCTGTTGCATTTTGAATGCTCGCATTAGTTAGCGGCATATGGATAACAAAGGTTGCATCTAAATCTTCTTCGCTGTCAAATTCGATTTTCACACTTTCCCCTGACTTGATATATTTGTCCTCGGAAGGTTTTAGATTATCAATGACTGGTGCATCGTATTTCGCATATACTTTAACGGTTTTCTTTAAACGATTTCCTGCTTTGTCAGCAGCGAGAACGGTAATCACGTTCTCTCCGTTTTCAAGCAGGATCCGTTTTGAGAATTTGCCGTCTTTGACAGCTGCCTTTTGACCATTTACTTTGATCCAGTCCAAATGGTCATCTGCAACAGTTCCGCTGACGGTTATTGCTTCAGTGTTCAGCTTTTGCCCGTCTTTCGGGTTTTCAATTGTAAACTTCGGTTTTGTTTGATCCAGTGTTACTTTTACTGCATTGGATGCATCGGTCATTCCCGCATCTGTGCTGGATTTGGCTGTCAGTACATTTTCACCATCGCTCAGGGTTACTTCAGCACGGAACGTACCGTTTTCAGAAGCTTGAACAGAAGCGGCTTCTGTTACACCATTATAGATATGAACAGTTGTTGTCGGTGCCGCATTACCTTCTACGACAGCTGTTTCCTGTTTTGTGAATGACCCGTCTTTAGGAGACGTGATTTCAGGTGCTGTCACCTCATAATTCACAATCGCCCGGATCATATAGTTCCCTTCCTCTTCAGGAGATGGCGACCATGCCCCGCTGACCATCTGCCAGCTTCGTCCTGCATTTTCACCATCTTCATCAGATGCAAGTCCAGGTGAGTTTGGATTAGCTTTTGTCTGAATGTACACCATATAGAAATCTCCATCAACCACTACACCCTGGTCAAGCAAATTAACCATTGTCCACTCCCCATTGCGGAGTGCCGTTGCATTGATTGGTCCCGCAAGCTTTTTGCCCGGTGCTCCATCAGCGCCTGATGCATCATAGATGGCAACCTGGAATTCAGTACCCCCAGGAAGAGGCCATTCTGTATCCCAGAATCGGAACAGTCCGCCAGTTACCATTGCGCGGTCGTTGCCTTCAGCAAGCGACATTTTAACTGCCCATCCGTTGCCTGCTGCGTTGAAGGCCCTTGCATTTTCAGCAGTGCCGTCATCATATCCGATCTCTCCAGGATATCCAATGAATGGTTTTAGGGTAATATTTTGAACGGCTGTTTGTTCTGCCTCAATGACGATGCCAGTGTCTTTGCCGTAATAAGAAGGTGCCATAGCTTTTAATGTATAGTCGCCTTCATATGCAGCAATCGAATACTCCCCTTGCTCATTCGTTTGAACAGGTGTAACCGCTGCATCTTCTACAAGAAGCAAAGTGGCATTTGGTACAGGCTCTCCTGTTACTTCATTTGTCACTACGCCGCTGACTGTTCCCTGAGGAAGCTCATCAAGAACAAAATTCGCTTCTGTCACGCCATCGTTTTCAATCGTGACCGGCTGTGTTTGTGTTTCGTACCCGTAAGCTTCTGCTTGAAGAGTAAAAGATCCCGCCCCATGAACGATTTCATACCTTCCATCCTGAAGGCTCGAGTATGTGGATCTTCCAGTTTCAACAAAGCTTACTTCCGCTCTTACTGGAAGAGCAGCAGGAAGCGCATTTTCCTGTGATCCCTTCGCATTTACACTGAATGGAGCAGGAGTTATTTTATTCGGATACACTTTTTCTTTTTTCTCTTGAGCTGCTTTATCAGCACTTGCAGATTTGCTTTCCAAACCTAGACTTGCTTTGCTTTGAATTTCAATGGCCGTATAGGACAATTTAACATCATCAATGTACCAACCGTCTTTGACGACACTTACGTCAGAAGTTACATTAAATGCAACGTAAATTCGCTGGCCCGCATATTGGCTCAGGTCAACCTGGCCGTCAATCCAGCCGGTTGTATTTCCATTAACCCGCAGAGCCTGTGTCCATGTTTCCTGATCAGTTGAAACGAAAACATGGCCGTAGTCATATCGTGCTTCAAGTTCATGCCACTGCTTAAACTGAAGGAATGCAGAGCCTTCAGCAGGCAAATCAATCGGAGGCATGAGCAGATTCATATTTGCTCCATTTTCATAATCTCCATCAAGATTCGTAGCAAAGACGTTTTCACCAGAAGCAGCATTGCCTGGTCCGTTTACCGGTACCCCATGCTCCCAGCTGTTTTTCACTCCATAAGAAGTCCAGCCGGCTGCACCTGATTCAAAATCCTGCTCATAGCCAGTCGTAATGCCAGGCTGAACAGCTGCTTCAAACTCATCAGAAAAAACTTCATTTGCGCCAAAATCAACAGCTTTCCACTTATACACAAGTGTACCTTCCGCGATTGCTTCACCTGGAATAACGGCTTCGTAAATTCCGTTAAGGAAATCCCCTGATACTCTTGCTGCTTCTGCTGTCTGCCATTCTCCACCGTTGCTTTGATAGTGAAGAGACACATTCGTGACGCTGATGTTATCGCTGACTGACACTGTAAGAGGAAGGTTCATGCCTTCGAATGTTTCTGCAGGAGCCTCATGCTCCATGACAGGTGCTTCTGTGTCTTCCCCTTCTTTGGCCACTTGTCCTTTTACTTTGCCTAGCCCTGTTATCAGTGAGGAGACAGCGTCATACGCGTTCACCAAACCGTGGCCGTAGCCATTATTAGGAGAGCTGGTAAACGTTGAATCAGTCAAAGGCGTCGCTGTTGATGTAAGCACGTTTTCGATTTCATCCACCGTAATCGACGAGTCAACCTGCCGCAGCATGGCTGCAACAGCCGAAACGTGAGGACCTGCCATTGATGTTCCATTCCAGCCGCCTTCATAAACACCGCCAGGAACAGATGACCGGATGTTTACTCCCGGTGCTGCAATATCCGGCTTTGTTTCATCATATGGTGAAGGACCTTGCAGTGAGAAGCTTCCTAATTGGTTATTGATATCTGTTGCACCTGTTGCAAACGATTCCGGATAGTTTGCCGGATTGGCGATAGAACCTGGGCCGCCCGGGTTAAATAACGTTGTGTTGCCGGCAGAGAATTCCGGGAAAATATCTGCTGCACGCCATGCATTAACCATAGGTCTGTACCATTCATCAAGCCCTGCGCCGCCGCCCCATGAATTATTGACTACGTCAGGAGCCATTTCAGGATGCGGATTTCCGTCTTCATCTTTTGGAGCCAGAATCCACTCGCCTGCTGCAAGAAGATCTGCATCCGTACCGCCATCTGGTGTAAATGCTTTGACAGCGATCCATTTCGCACCAGGTGCGACTCCAATTTGGTTGTTCCCGTTTGGTTCTGCACCCACCATCGTACCTGTTACGTGAGTTCCGTGTCCGTGATCGTCATAAGGTACAGCCTGGTTTGCCGTTGCATCGAACCAGCTGAATTCATGATCAGGCGTGTTCGGAGCTGCAGGGTTGTAACCCCGGTATTTTCCCTTTAAAGCCGGATGGTCCCACTGCACTCCAGTATCAATGGAAGCAACGACAGTTCCGCTTCCGTTAATACCCATCTCCCATGCTGCAGGAGCACCGATCTGATTGATGTTCCACTCCGTTGCTGCAGGAACCGCTTTTGCATCTGTCTGTTTCTCGGACGTTTTTTCTTTCACTGCAGTTCCTGCATGCAGCTGCCGGACTTCGTTTGGAAGCACTTTGTCTACTTCTGGGAAAGAAGCGACTTTCTCCATGACTTCCTTAGTAGCCGTAACAGCCATCCCGTTAACAATATAATAGGATTGAATGTCTTTTGCATTGCCTGCCTTTTCTTGCTTTGTTAAGTACGTTTTCAGGTTCTGCTGAGTTTCAATGGCTTTTGCACGAAGAGAGGATACAACAGCCGAACGCTTCTCATACTTAGCTTGGCTCTTCGATTCTTTTGATGCTTTTGCAGCATCCTTTGCCACTTTTGCTGAATCAACCTGCTCCTTTAATTTGATTAGAAAGGTAACCTTATTTTGTTTCTCAAATGATTTAGCAAGTTTTTTGGAAACTTTTTCAGCAGCTATGTTTTTTTGATCCTTTACTGATGTGCTGACGCTTGTGCTTGCTGTTGATACACTAGGAGCCAGCAAAGTCAGAAGCAGGATAAAAACTGACACAATACTTAGCCATTTCGCACGTTTCTTCCGCATTCCTTAAATTCCCCCTTAATTTGTAGTTCGCCGTAAACGATCCTCCTTTCTGCTTGAATATCTGTCAGTTCTGGGCTGTTATCTTAAATGTAAAGGGATTTTTCAGAAAATTTTGTCATTTAATGTATCCAAATTCTTCCTTTTTATAAAACAAGAGTTTAGTAGGATATTTCTGGAAATTCATCTAAGGCTAAAGCATGTCAGCTGAAAATAGAGGCACTTGATGAAGCAGGCTATCACAGGTTTTCTAGATGATGTTAATGGAGGTCAAACTATCTAAAGCAAAAACAGCAATGAAAAAATAAACATTTATTACCTTATTTAACTTTTATTGGTTAGTGCTCTTTTGAACAAGCTGCGGCTTTAGTAATAGAAAAAGGTTTAGTTAAGAGAATAGTGAAGGATATGAGAGGACTTTTAGAGCAATCTGCAAAAAGGAATGGGGCAAATGTTTCATATAATAATTTGGAGAAAAACAAAAAGACATGGCACTTGGGCCATGTCTTTTTGTTTTATCGGCGTTTATTACGGTTTCTTAAGAATGTTGGAATATCGAGTGTATCTTCACCTTGCTGCATAGAACGGTTTGTCATTTCTTGTGCAGGCTCTTCGCGCTCACGCTTCATTTCTCTTACGTCGCGAGGCTTTGGCATAGGTTTTGAAGATGTATTATTCCCAAAAGGTCTTGATGTGGGTTTGCTGTGGTTGATTTCAACTTCATTGAAACCTGTCGCAATAACCGTCACGACAATTTCATCTTTTAAGTTTTCATTGATAACAGATCCGAAAATCATGTTAACATCTTGATCAGATGCAGTTGCAACAATATCAGCAGCTTCCTGAACTTCGTACAAGCTTAAGTTAGATCCGCCTGTAATGTTCATTAGGACACCTTGAGCACCATCAATTGATGTTTCAAGCAGCGGACTTGAGATTGCTTTCTTAGCAGCTTCTGCAGCTCTGCTTTCACCAGTTGCAACACCAATACCCATTAATGAAGAACCTTTATTGGACATGATTGTTTTAACATCCGCAAAGTCAAGGTTGATGAGTCCAGGTACAGCGATCAAGTCAGAAATACCTTGTACACCCTGGCGTAAAACGTTGTCCGCTTCACGGAAAGCTTCTAGCATAGGAGTATTTTTATCTACGATTTCAAGAAGACGGTCATTAGGAATCACGATTAATGTGTCAACTGATTCCTTCATTGAAGAAATTCCGCCTGCTGCCTGCATTGCACGCTTGCGTCCTTCAAACGTAAACGGACGAGTGACAACACCTACAGTTAAAGCCCCTAAGTCTTTAGCGATCTGGGCAATAACTGGAGCTGCTCCAGTTCCTGTTCCTCCGCCCATTCCAGCTGTAACGAAAACCATATCTGCGCCTCTTAAAGCTTCTTCAATCTGCTCCTTGCTTTCTTCAGCCGCCTTTTTTCCTACTTCAGGATTAGCACCTGCACCAAGGCCTCTTGTCAGCTTAGAACCAATCTGCATTCTTGTTTCTGCTTTAGATAGGTTCAGTGCTTGTGCATCCGTGTTCACAGCAATAAAATCTACTCCTTGAACACCGTGTTCTATCATACGGTTAACAGCATTGTTTCCTCCGCCGCCAACCCCAATAACTTTAATTGTTGCCATTCCATCAATATTGCTTTCAAACTCCAACATACAAAATCCTCCTAATCCATCGAATGACTTCCTCTTGATGCAGGTTATTCAAAGAAGTAACCAAAGAATTTTTTTACTTTGCTTTCTTTTTTCTCTTCTTTTTCTTTTGGTTTTGAACGCTGCTGCTGATGATGCTGCTGCTGAGGTTCTCTTTGAGACGTTTTCTCAAGCTTATCAGGAACAACATTCGAACTGATGCTTCTGCCTTGAATCTTCGCATTTTTATAAGCAAATTGGATCAAGCCTACACCTGTCATATATTGAGGTTCTCTAACACCAATATAATCTGGGCTAGCAATGCGAACGTTATTTTGCAGAACAGCCTGGGAAATCTCAAGAACTCCTGGCATGCTCACCGTTCCACCAGTCAGAACAAATCCGCCAGGCAAGTCTCTAACACCCAGTCTCTTAATCTCGTGTAAAACGAGTTCAATCATTTCTTCAAGTCTAGCTTCTATAATATCAGATATTTCAAGCTGATTGAATTGCTGTTTTTGGTCAGTGCCAATAATCGCAGCCTCAAACACTTCTTCTTCAGAAGCATAATCATAGAAAGCATGTCCATGTTTCACTTTAATGCGCTCAGCCTCGTCAGTTGTTGTGCGCAGTCCGATTGAAAGATCTTTCGTTATGTTCTCGCCGCCAATTGGAAGGACGCTTGTCGTTTGCAGATGACCTTGATCAAAGACAGCAATCGTCGTGGATCCCCCTCCAATATCAACCAATGCTACACCGAGATTTTTTTCATCTTTTGATAATGCAACGGCTCCTGATGCAAGCGGCTGCAGGCAAATATCCGTTATTTCAAGACCTGCTTTTTCAACACAGCGAAGCAGATTATGTAAAATCGTTCTAGATCCTGTAATAATGGTGCCTTCCATTTCAAGACGGACACCAATCATTCCGCGCGGATCGCTGATTTCATCCAGACCATCGACTATGAATTGCTGAGGAATAACATCTATTATTTCTCGTTCAGGAGGTATAGACATAACTTGAGCTGCCTCAATCACTCTTCTTATGTCTTCATTAGCAATTTCACGATTGTCACTTGAAACTGCAACAACCCCGTGACAATCCTGCAACTGAACGTGATTGCCAGTCACCCCTACTACGACTCTTTTAAGCGGTATGCCAACCATTCTTTCTGCCTGCTCTACCGCTTTTTTAATAGAATGAACGGTCTCGTCAATATCAACGATCGACCCTTTTCTTAATCCTTCAGATTTCACATTGCCTACACCTATAATGTTTAAATTATCATCTGCCATTTCACCGATGATAACCTTAACACTGGATGTACCGATGTCTAGACTTACAAAGATTTCATTGTTGTTCATTCTATGGCACCTCCTTAACTTATCATTTACATTCTATTATTAGAGGAACAACAATACAATGACTCTAGTTTTACATATTTGTAACAATGGTGAAAAATTTTGTGATAATTGACTTCTCATTGTCACATTTATTTTCCATGTCCTTAATTTCTTAATAAATACATACTAAAGTGAGTATTCGTCAAATCCTTGATTTTCCCTCTTAAAAAATCAACTTTTTTTTAGTTTTTGGCGCGATTGAGTCCAATTGGAAATTAAAATTCGTCTGATTACAGCAATATTTTGGAACAGTCTGACTCCAAAAGCAAATATTGCTACCAAATACAAGTCTACACCAAGATGTACACCTAGAAAAGCTAAACTTGCAGCCAATATGATGTTGAAGAAAAATCCGGATACAAAAACCATCTCATCGTACATATTTTGCAGATGAGCGCGAATACCTCCAAGCAGAGTATCCAGTGCAGCAAGTATAGCAATGGACAGATAATTCGAATATTCACTGGGAATTCGGAAATCAGTGAGCAGTCCCAATGTTATTCCTAATATTAATCCTAAAATGGGAAGCCACATTATGATTTCTCTCCTTCCTCAACCGGCTTCATGTTTTTAATCCGAATCGCGTCATCATATGGAGGTATGACAATCCGATCCTTGGGCGCAGAAATTGTGAGCCGCAAATTGTCAATTGCAAAGGTGTCCATTGTCGTAGACCCGTTTAGTCTGCTGAAGAGCTTTTCAGCGTCGTCTGAAATGACTTTAATTTCAATTGGATATGAATTCAAACTGTACCCGTCCATTTTTGTTTGACCATTAATATCACGGATGACCGTTGTATTCACAACTCTTCTGTCTGCGATAGAGACATGCTCTGCACCATAAGAATTCAGCTCATTCAACAATCGTTTCAGTAAATCCGGTGCAATGTTTTCAACTTCTGTCTGCGATACTGCTTCATCAAACAGGGGTTCAATTGTAATGACCACACCCGCTCCTGTTACTTCCGTTAAACCCGCTTCATTTTTAAGTTCTTCAAGAGTCTCTTTCAGCGTTTTTTCTGCACTTTGATTTTCATCATTTTCGTATGTATCAATCAGCTCTTCGTATTTGCGGATCTCAAGCAGAAGGTTTGATTGAGTCTCTTGTTCCTGCTTGAGGGCCTCCCTCAATTGCCACATGTCACGTGTGTCTCTTACTGCCGGTTCCATAATCGACTGAAATTGAACGGCAAGCATTAAACCAAATATCATAGTCAGTAATGCAAAGCTGACACCCTTAAGATTTTTCTTCAAGGCAACCACCTATCAAGATTTCTTTTCTTGCAATAATGGATTCATCTTTATTTCGTTTTTTTTCTCAAGGGTTATCACGATATTATCGTAAGCAATCTGCTCGACAATACCGCCGGCGATATTTAATGCCTGCTCTAGAACAGCAGGCTCGCCGATGGCAGAAATGACAAAGGGAGCTGGAAATTGATTTCCATCCACAGTAACGACAGGACCATTACAATATATATACGAATCATGCGATAATCTTTGTCCATTGATGGCGATGGCACTTGCGCCCGAAATAAGCAATTCATTGATCACTTTAAAAATATGGCCTTCATGTACAATATAATTATTTACATTTTCCCCTTCTGGAATGTAGGAGGAATCCTCCAAAGTAACTTCGATGCCCTCACCTGCTACACCCAGCTCGCCTACATACATTCTGTACTTTTCAACATCTTCCACAAGATTAAAGTAAATCTGCTTTTCATTCTTCAGATTTTCTTCAATTTCTCTTACTTTTTCCTGGCTTTTAAATAGTTCCTTTTGAAGCTCTGTATTTCTTTCCTCCTGCTTGATCAGCAGCTGTCTTGTTTCATACTCTTTGCTCCACTGTTCAGAAGAAATTCCATTATTAGGACGCTGTTCTTTTGTGAGCTGATAAGAAAACGAAACTAAAAAACCGAGAACAAGCATGATTAAAGAGAGAACAACATATCTACCTCTCATCTTCATTTTCATTTTGCTCTGTCCCCTCCGGCTCTGCTTCTAATGCGGCTCCGTCTTCCGCTGCTTCTTGTGCAGCTTCATCCTTCTTATCGAATGATTCGAAATAGGTTCCGACTTCCATATGTATAATGCCTTTGGAATTTGGCGCAAGCTGGCTGACAATGGCCGGATAATCAATCATTTTTTTTGAAAAGCTGCGGACTGAGGCCTGCACTTCATATCCGTCATTCATGTATAGCGTAATATGCCATGGGTCCGTTTTTTCAGGTGTATGGTAAATTTCAGAAATCGCATTCGTTACACTGTCAGGAAGACTCATTAGTTCCATGGTCATTTCTTCAATCTCTTCAGCCTTGCTCCAATTAATCAGAAGCGGCGCATCGTCTGGAAAAGTCCCTTCCAAAGGATCGAGTGTTTTGCCGTTTTCAAGTATGGGGGAGTATTGATCTCCTTTCACGATATAGGCCACTTTATGATATTCTTCTACCACAATCGTTACTTTATTAGGCAATTGCTTGTCCAATTTAACATTTTGAATCTGTTCAAAATCTGACAGGGCATCATTCACTTCTTTTTCATCAATGCTCCAAAAGCCGGATTTTGCTGTGATTCCACTCATATTTATTATTTCTTCATCAGATATTGTCTTATTTCCGGCAACATCTATGGAAGATACTTTGCTAAGCGGAGATTGAAAGTAGATCACCAATAATATGAGGATGAAAAAGACGGATAAAAATAAAATTAATCTGCGGTTTGATTTTTGTTTCCGATGCTCCATGAGCTTTGGAACACGATCTTCAAGCGAAACGACTTTGCCTTTTTCCAACTGTAATCACCCCTCATCCCGAAACACTTTCGGGGGCGTAAAATCATCTCAAAAAGAGAAACAAACGGCATGATGTATGCCGTTTAGCAACTGTACCTTCAATAAAGATAGTATACCACAATAAAAGGAAAAAGAGATGAGCATTCTCTACTCATTTACACCGACAATTTCAACTTCTGTTTCCATTCTGACACCATGTTTTTCATAAATTGTTTTTTTAACAAAATCAATTAAATCAAGGACATCTTTAGCCGTGGCATTCCCAGTATTCACAATGAAATTTCCATGAAGTTCGGAAATTTTCGCTCCGCCGATCTGATAGCCCTTTAGGCCTGATTCCTGAATCAGCTGGCCGGCATAATTCGGAAGGGGATTTCTAAAAACGCTTCCGCAGTTTGGATGATCCCAAGGCTGAGTTTCTCTGCGGTAATCTTTATTTTTCTGAAGTTCTGCCACAATTTCTTCGCGATTGCCCTTCTCAAGCTTTAAAACCGCTTCTAGGCAAATGCCCGGGCGTTTCTTCTGAAGCAGGGAAGTCCGGTATGAAAAATCCAATTCTTCCGCAGTCAGCCATTCCATCGTTCCATCCTCAAACAGAATATGAGCCTTAACAAGGATTTTAGACATATCCGAACCGTGAGCACCCGCATTCATATACACAGCTCCTCCTACAGATCCAGGAATGCCGCCTGCGAACTGAAGTCCTGAGAGTCCCTGTTTGCTGATGACTGTCGTTAATTTAATTAGAGAATATCCTCCGCCTGCGGTAATGGTATCTCCATTCACTTCAAGATGATCCAGTCCTTTTCCTAGTTTAATCACGACACCCTTAATGCCAGAATCCCCGACAAGCAGGTTTGATCCCCGGCCGATCGCTCTCCATTGGACATCGCATTCTGTCACAATTTCCATTGTTTTTTTCAGATCTTCAATCGAATTCGGTTCCACAAAAATTTCAGCAGGTCCCCCGATTTTAATGGTTGTATGCTTTGCCAGCGGTTCATTTTGAACAACTTTTCCAACTTCTGCTTCCTGTAATTTTATAAGTATCTTTTCCATGACAGCCTCCTAAAGTAGATTGTTCTTTTCCTGTATGACAATTGAAGAAGGCTCATAGGAATCATAGTTCGATAGGCACAAATTACTTGATACCCTCTTTTATGATCATGTAAACTCCTATGACTTCTGTCTTTTTTTCATTCTATGTCTGTAAGTATGATAACAAGCTAATTTATTGCTTAGCCAGAACCTGTATTTCCTTATATAACTTCATTGCAGCGTCAGGTATGCCTAACTGCTTTGAAGCGGCTGACATTTTTTCTAAATTCACGGCATCAAGCAAAATATCATCCATCTCTTTTATTAATACAGCACTTGAGAGGTCTTTTTCAAGGATTAATGCCGCTGCATCATGATCACTTAAGGCCCTTGCATTTTTTTCCTGATGATTCGCTGTTACGTATGGACTGGGAATCAGAATACTTGGAAGACCAAGTGCAGTTATCTCCGCCAGAGTAGTTGCACCTGATCGTGCAACAATTAAATCAATGCCTTTTAAGACTTCAGGCATGTTATGAATGAAAGGTTTGATCACAACATTTTTCGGCAGATTCAGAACTTGATCCATTACGTTTTCATAATGAACTTCACCAGTCACATAAATAACTTGATAATCTTTATTTTTCATTTCATCAAGCATGCCGATCACAGCATCATTGATTGGTTTTGCCCCTCTGCTTCCTCCCATAATCAGCACTGTTTTTTTGTCAGCCATAAGTTCAGGGTCCTTATATTGACTGACGTCATCCGTTACCACTTCAGACGCTCTGGGGTTACCTGTCAGCACTGTTTTTTCAGCAGGGAAATAGCTTCTTGCCTCTTTAAAACAAATGGCTACCTTATCTACATAGCGCGCTAAAAATTTGTTGGTCACTCCAGGAAGACTGTTCTGTTCATGGATAATCGCCGGCACCTTCAGCTTAGAAGCTGCATAGACAACGGGTCCGCATACATAGCCGCCAGTACCAATTACGACGTCCGGTTTAAATTCTTTTATGAATTTCCTGCTGTCGCTGACCCCTTTGAAAAAGCGCATGATTGTCTTTGCATTGTCCAGAGAGATCTTCCTTTTAAAGCCGGAAATCTTAATTGAACGAAATGGAATTCCTGCTTTTGGAACAATTTTGGACTCAAGGCCATTATCTGTGCCGACATATAAAAATTCCGCATTTGGGTCATTTTTTTTAATTTCATTTATTAAGGCGAGGGCAGGATAAATGTGTCCGCCTGTCCCTCCGCCGCTTACCATAATTTTCATAGGTATCCCCCATTTAATAGAAACATTTTCAAAAATATTCAAATTCAGCATTAAAAAATGATAAACCCTGTTTTTCAACAGGGTCTATTTCATCTATGAAATGCAGGTTCAGTACCTTGCATATCTGCTAATATTCAATAGAACACCAACCGCCATCAGCATCAGCGTCAATGAAGATCCGCCGTAGCTGAGAAATGGCAGCGTAATACCCGTAACCGGCATCAGTCCCGTTACTACTCCAATATTGATCATGACTTGAATCGCAACCATTGTGATAATGCCGATGGCCAGAAATGAACCGTATAAATCCGGGGCACCGAGGGCTATTCTTACACCCCGCCATAATAACAGACCAAACAGCAAAATGATCAGCGAACCGCCGATGAAGCCAAGTTCTTCTGCCAGGATAGCAAAGATAAAGTCTGTTTGCGGCTCAGGCAAGTAAAAGAATTTTTGTCTGCTCTGCCCCAGTCCAAGACCAAATAGTCCACCAGGTCCAATTGCATAGAGAGATTGAATGATCTGAAATCCGCTTCCGAGCGGATCTTCCCAAGGATTTAAAAACGATGTGATACGTTTAATCCGATACGGTGCTGATAAAACGAGCCCTGCAAATCCTGCAGCTCCCAGCAAACCAAGGAAACCAAAATGGCTGATTCTCGCCCCTGCAACAAAAATCATCACAATACAAGTCCCGACCATAACGGTTCCTGTTCCAAGATCAGGCTGAAGCATAATTAACGCAAACGCGGTAAAAACAAAGCCAAGCGATGGAAAAAGACCTTTTTTAAATGATGTTATTTTCTTTTGATTTTCTGACAGAAATTTAGCCAAAAACGCAATCATGGCAAGCTTCATGAATTCGGAGGGCTGAATGGAAAATGCACCGACTCCTATCCAGCTGCGGGAACCATTTCGCTCCATCCCTATGCCGGGAACTAAAACGGCCAGAAGCAGAACAAAGCAAATTATTATCAGCATTTTCGCCCAGGTTCTCCATGTCCAATAATCAACATTCATTAAAAAAAACATGGCGATTACACCTACACCTGCAAAAAGCAGCTGCCTCTTTGCAAAGAAAAATGAATCTTCAAATTTATAAGTTGCCCAAACTGCGCTTGCACTGTATACCATGATCAGTCCAATCGTCAGCAGCAGCAAGGTAATGATGACTAGAATGAAGTCTGGTGCAGATCTTTTTGCCGTCAACGCCGAACACCCCAATGTTATGGAATTAGGGCTCAAGCTTTGTGACGATGCGTGTACGAGCCCTTTACTTTAGCTTATGCACGGCGTTCTCAAACATGTCTCCTCTTTGCTCAAATGTTTTATATTGATCCCAGCTAGCGCACGCAGGGGATAAGAGAACAATGTCACCATCTTGAGATAAGTCAAACGCCGCCATAGCCGCTTGTTCAACATTATCGACACGTTTTATCACTTCTATTCCAGCATCACCTGCTATTCTCTCAAGCTTTGGTGCAGTTTGTCCAAATGTAATGAATGCCTTCACATTGCCCAGGAATGGGATCAGCTCGTCAAATTCGTTTCCGCGATCCAAACCTCCTGCAAGCAATAGTGTTGGTGCATCAAAGGCCTGCAGCGCTTTGGATGTTGCTAATATATTAGTGGCTTTAGAATCGTTGTAATATTTTACTCCATCAATCGTGCTGATAAACTGCAGCCGATGTTTAACCCCTTTAAATGCAGTCAGAACTTTTTGAATGGCGCCTGTTGATGCCCCGTATAGTTTTACAGCACAGATCGCAGCAAGGATATTCTCAAGATTATGCTTGCCCGGCAAGACAACATCTTTTATTTTAATAATCTGCTCATCGTTATACCAGAGAGAACCGTTGCTTATATAAGCGCCTTTTTCAAGCTTCTCTGAAACTGAAAAATAAACAATTTGACCTTTGGATTTTTCTGCTGCCCGGCGCACACCCATGTCATCATAGTTCACAACAGAATAATCATCTGCCTGCTGATTTTCATAGATTTTCGCTTTTGCAAGAGCGTATTCTTCTCTAGTGCCATGATAATCAAGGTGGGCATCAAATAGATTCAGCAGCAGCGCAATTTTAGGTCTGAATTTGATTGTTCCCATGAGCTGAAAAGAAGACAGCTCAGTCACAATGACATTCTCTTTAGAAGCATGTTCGGCGACTTCACATGCTACGGTGCCAATGTTCCCAGCGATCAAAGACTTCTTCTGATCAGCAAGGAGCATTTCGTGAATGAGAGTTGTCGTAGTTGTTTTTCCATTTGAGCCCGTTATCCCAATCATATCAGCTTCCGAGATTAAATAAGCAAGCTCCACTTCTGTCACAATCGGGATATTCCGCTCCAAAGCTTCAGCAAGCAATGGATTGGTATAAGGGATACCTGGGTTTTTTACAATATATTCTGCATGATCAAGGAGCTCTTTCGGATGACTGCCGCAAATGACCTTAAGACCGGCAGCCTGAAGTTCCTTAGCGGACTCATTTTCTTCAAGAGGCTTCATATCATTGACTGTAACGTTTGCTCCGAGTTTATGTAAGAGCTTTGCAGCAGCTAAACCGCTTTTTGCAAGCCCCAATACCAGTACATGTTTATGAGTAAAATCTTGAATACTTTTCATCTTATAACCACACCTCAATATAGATTCCCAAAACGGCGAAAACAAGACCGACAGTCCAGAAAGTCACGACAACTCTCCATTCTGACCAGCCAGTTAACTCATAGTGGTGATGAAGAGGGCTCATCTTAAATATCCGTTTTCCGGTCGTTTTAAAAGAGATGACCTGAATAATAACGGATAAGGTTTCGATAACGAAAACTCCTCCGATTAAAACAAGAAGAATTTCAAGCTTTGTTAAAATCGCAACTGTGACAATAGCTCCCCCGAGTGCAAGTGATCCTGTGTCACCCATGAATACTTTTGCGGGATGTGCATTGAAAACAAGAAACCCAAGAACCGCTCCTACAACTGCCACTGAAAAAATAGCCACATCATATTGAGATTGATTCCAGGCAAGAACAGCAAATGCTCCAAATGCAACGGCTGAAGTACCTGAGAGCAAGCCGTCAAGGCCATCTGTCAAGTTAACAGCATTCGATCCGCCGACAAGCATGAAAATGATCAGAATGACATAAGCCCATCCTAAATCAAATGAAAATTCAGTGCCTGGAATGCGGATTTCTGAAGAAAACCCATATTGTTTAAAAACGATATAGAAAATGACCGCAATAATAATCTGTCCAATCAGTTTCTGTTTTGATGTAAGACCGAGGTTGCGCTTCATCACAACCTTGATGAAATCATCCAGAAAACCGAGCAGGCCGTAACCGAACATAACGAATAGAAGCAAATACATTTCCACACTTGGTTCTGCAAATTTATAGCTCATGACAAGCGTTGTTACAATCACAGACAGAATTATCATGATTCCGCCCATCGTCGGGGTGCCTGATTTTTTCTGATGGGATTTCGGTCCTTCATCCCGAATGCTTTGTCCGAATTTAAGTCTTCTTAAAAATGGAATAAAGATGGGAGATATCAGAACACTGATTAAAAAACCCATAATAATAGTAAATAAAATAATTTGTTCAAGCATGTTTAGATCCTCCCTGAATAGCTGCATGATGACCGCTTCTGATTACGGATTCATCATATAATAAAAACTCGTGAATTTCTTAAATACATCTTTTATAGCGGATCATATTCTAATCCGTTCTTTAATAGCTTTCAAAGCTACCTCGCGATCATCAAAATCGAAAATCTGTGTACCGATCTGCTGATAGGTTTCATGGCCTTTTCCTGCGATTAAGATGACGTCGCCTGGCGATGCATGAGAAACGGCAAAATAGATGGCCTTCTCTCTATTTTCAATGGAATGATAATATTCGCCTCTAACCCCATCTTCCATTTCATTCAATATAGCGATCGGATCTTCACTTCTCGGATTGTCGGATGTAAAGATCGGTTCATCCGCATACTTCACTGCAATCTGCGCCATGATTTTCCGTTTTGTCCGGTCACGGTCCCCGCCGCAGCCGACAACGACAAATGTCTTTCCAAGAACAAATTGCTTGACCGTTGAAAGGACATTTTCCAGACTGTCCGGAGTATGGGCATAATCAACGATTACGGAAAAATCCTGTCCTCCGTCGACAACTTCAAAGCGGCCGCGGACACCTTCAATGTCCCCAAGAGTCGCAACTATTACAGATAGAGGCACATTAGAAGCCAGGCTTGCAGCAGCTGCAGCAAGCGCATTGTAGATGCTGAATTTTCCGATCAGCTTCATATTTACCTTCTCACTGCCATGGGGGGTGAGAAGATCAAATGATGTTCCGCTTGGAGACATCGCAATATTTTTCGCCATCACATCACACTCTGTATCAATCCCATACGTCAATATATGTGCAGCCGTCATATTCATAAACTCGGCAGAAGCAGGATCATCACCGTTCAAGACAGCTGTTTTTGGCTTCTTTTGATCGAATTTATTGCCAAGCTGTGAAAATAGAAGGCCTTTAGCGGCCCGATATGAATCCATTGTCTGGTGGTAATCCAGATGATCCTGTGACAAATTTGTAAAGACAGCTACGTCATAGTCACACCCATGAACTCGCCCCATATGCAAGGCATGGGAGGAAACCTCCATAATTGCATGACTGACTCCTTTATCAACCATCGTTCCAAAGGTTTTTTGAAGAGTCAGACTCTCTGGTGTAGTGTTTTTAACGCTTAATTGTTCATCTCCGATTTTTATGTACATCGTTCCAATTAATCCAGTCGTTTGGCTGGAATTTTGAAGAATCTTCTCAATTAAATGTGTTGTTGAAGTTTTACCGTTTGTACCTGTAACACCAATTAAATGAAGTTTATGTGTAGGCTGCCCGTAAAATGTGTCTGCAAGGAGCGCCATAGCTTTTTTTGTGTTATTAACAATAATAACAGGTACTGGAAGTGACAGTGGCTTTTCAGATAATACAGCAGAAGCCCCCCTGCTGACAGCCTGTTCAGCATAGTCGTGGCCATCTACTGTGTACCCGCTGATACAAATAAATAAACTTCCTTCCTTCACTTCTCTTGAGTCCATTTCAATCGAGAGAATTTCTGGATTTTCGTTCACGTTTAATTTCATATTTTGCAGCTGCGATAGCAGTGTCTGTAATTTCATCATTACCAAATCCTCTCAAAAACCAACAATAGTTTCTTTCTTTATTTTTTATACAAAATCATCCATTTATTAAAAAACGCACAGTTCTTATTTTATCTCATCTTCGCTAAAAGAGCCATATCAGCTTTTAAAAATGTCATTGATAAGGCAGCAGTTCTATTCCTATCCCATATTCAAAATTACAGAGGGTGCGAGAGCATGAGCTTCTCTTTTCCGCCATAAATAAAAGTGAGGCAAACACGTGTTGTGAATGCCGGCTTTTTTGGATATAAAAAAGAGTCAGTTACTCGTCATCTGTTTTTTTGTCGCTTTTTCCTAAATACAGACGGAGAGTTGAACCTTCTTTCACTTTCACTCCTTCTGCTGGAGACTGCTGGATAACTAAGTCGCCGGAACCGGCAATATCAAGCTTCAGGTTTACCATCTGCTCTCTCAGTTCCTTTGTAGTCAGCCCTACAACATTCGGGACATTTACAAGTTTTGTGTCTAGCCATTTATATTCTTTTTCGATTTGATCTTTTCTCGGTTTCACACCAAGCTCTCTTAAACTGTCTTCCATGATGTTTCCTACAATTGGCGCAACTACCGTTCCCCCGAACTGAACCGTGCCTTTTGGATTATCAACTGCTGCATAAACAACAATTTCTGGATCATCAGCTGGAGCAAAGCCTATAAACGACACAATATAGTTATTCTTTAAGTAAACTCCGTCTTTTACTTTTTGGGCAGTTCCTGTTTTCCCGCCCACACGGTATCCGTCTACAAATGCATTTCTCCCTGTTCCTTGTGCCACTACACTTTCTAAGGCATATCTTATCTGTTTTGATGTTTCTTCTGAAATCACACGGCGCTTAGCTTCAGGAGCTGTCTGACTGACAATGTCACCAGTGATGGGGTCAATCCATTCCTTTGCAATAAATGGTGTAAAGAGCGTTCCGCCGTTAACCGCAGCTGAAACAGCTGCAACCTGCTGAATGGGTGTTACAGAAACACCTTGACCAAATGCTGTTGTCGCCTGCTCAACAGGTCCGACATTTTTAACATTAAAGAGAATTCCCCTTCCTTCTCCCTGCAGATCGATCCCTGTTTTTTGGCCGAAACCAAAGTTCTGAATATATTTAAATAAAGTATTTGTGCCGAGTCTTTGTCCTAATTCTACAAAGCCCGGGTTACAGGAGTTTTGAACAACTTCAAGAAAAGACTGACTGCCGTGGCCGCCTCTTTTCCAGCATTTAAGCCTTGCTCCTCCAACCTTCACAGATCCGCCGTCATGAAAGTGTTCTTTCTGCAGATCTACTTTGTTCTCTTCGAGGGCTGCAGCTAATGTAATAATCTTAAAGGTTGATCCTGGTTCATAAGAGCTCCATACAGGAAGATTCCGATTGTAGATCAGCGGATCAACATTTCTGAAATCTGCAGGATCAAAATCAGGCCTGCTTGACATGGCAAGAATTTCTCCGTTTTTGGGATTCATGGCAATGGCAATCATTCCGTCCGGGTTGTAGGCTGCCTGAGCGTTATCCAGCTCCCGCTCTACAATGGTTTGAACTTTTGAATCAATGGTTAATTTAAGATTTAAACCGTCTATTGGAGCTGTATATTCATCTGCTTCCTCTGGCATTCTTTTCCCTTTTGCATCTGAGTAGAATTTCACATATCCTTTTGTGCCTTTCAACTGTTCATCATAATAGGATTCCAGCCCCAGCAAGCCCTGATTATCGATTCCCGCAAAACCAAGTACATGTGAAAGATAGCTTCCAAACGGATAATGCCGCTTAGAATCTTCCGCTATGTATACTCCTTTTAGACCAAGGGCGCGGAGCTCTTTTGCTTTTTCATGAGAGATCTTTCTTCCTTCAGGATTGATGCGCTGTATTGACTGCTTTTTTGTAATAAGTTCATAAGCGCGTTCTTTGGACATATTTAAAACAGAAGCAAGCTTTTCAGCCGTATCTGCCGGGTTTTCCACCTGCCTCGGCACAACAAGAACCGACGGGGCACTCATATTCGTTGCAAGCTTGACGCCGTTGCGGTCAAGAATCTCGCCCCGTTCAGGCTCAAAAGGAATGTTTCTGCTCCATGAATCCTTAGCAAGAGCAGTCAATTTATCCCCTATAAAAAATTGAACATATCCAAGACGGATATCGATAATAAGAAAAGTCAAAAATCCAAACAGCAGCACCATTGCCAGACGCTTTCTGACAGTCACATTTGAAACGCGCATAGAATTATACTCCTCCTTATCCAGGCTCGTTCAAATATATGCTTGTACAGCATTATCTAGAACATTCATGGATAAGGAGCAGCTGGTCAAAACTGTGAAATTTTTTATACTTGCCAAAAAAAGAAGCTTGATCAACGATGTTGACCAAGCCTGATAGTCTACCCAGCTTCATCTTCTGCTGCTGCCTCTTCAGCCTCTTCATTTTCTCCGTTGCTTGGCTGTTTGGGACTTTCAAGCTTTACAATTAACTGATCGTCCTCATTTACAGTCTCATTTTTCGATATATTTTGAGAAACAACATATCCTTTTCCCTTTATCTTAAGCTCAAGGTCAAGGAAATTAGCTAGCTTCATGACATCCCGGGATGACCAGCCAGTTAGGTCTGGCATCGCGACTTTGCCATCTGTCTGTAAAAACACACGTTCATTGACAATCATGTTTGTGCCTGCTTCCGGATATTGAGCAACAATTTCATTTCCCGATCCAAGAATAAGCGGCTGAACATTGTTCGATTTCAGGAGTTTTTCTGCTGATGCTGAATCTTCACCTACAAAGGACGGCACTTCTGCACCAATTTCAGTTTCCGTTTTCTTAGGCTGTTCTTCAGCTTCCTCAGAAGGCTGGATTTTCAAATACTGCAGGCTGTTTTTCATTACGGTATTAAAAATGGATGATACAGGCATGGAGCCTGTTTCTGTGTCTTTCAGCTCAGGCTGCTGGACAGCTATATAAACAAGCAGTTCTGGATCTTCTTTTGGCGCCATTCCTAGGAATGAAAAAATGTAGTTATCCCGGCCGGTTAAATATTTCCCATCACTTCCTGCTATTTGTGCCGTTCCTGTCTTTCCGGCAACTTCATACCCTTCAATCTGGTATGGTCTGCCGGTGCCTTTTTCTGAACTGACAACTGTTTCCAAAATGTCCAGCACTTCTTTTGACGTTTTTTCAGAAATAGGTGTGCCTGCAACTTCAGGCTTATTTTGCTTCACCACTTTGTCATGATCAACGTCAACAATTTTATCAATGATATAAGGCTTCATCATTTTCCCGCCGTTTGCGATTGCAGTTGCTGCCTTCACCTGCTGAATCGGCGTCACAGTTGAACCTTGGCCAAATGCAGTCGTTACTTTTTCAATATCATACTTATAATTAAACTTTCCATTCGCTTCGTTTGGCAGATCAATTCCGGTCTTTTCATTTAATCCGAACTTGTTCATATACTGCATGAATCGATCTGGGCCAAGCTTTTCCTTCGCAAGGATGGCCATCGCTACATTTGATGAACGCTGCACACCTTCTAAGAAGGAAATCGTTCCCCAGCCTGTTTTATTATGATCGCGAATTCTTCCGCCTTCCACTTTATATGAACCTGACTGATACAATTCATTGCGGTCAAATACGCCTTCTTCAATTGCGGCTGCCAGCGTGAAAATTTTCATCGTCGAGCCTGGCTCAAATGGATAAGATATGGCATCATTGAAATAATTGTCAATATCGCGGACATTCGGATCAAAGCTTGGGCGCTGTCCCATTGCAAGAATCTCCCCTGTCTTAGGATCAGCCACAATTCCGATAATCTTCTCAGGTTCATATTCTTTTGCCGCTTCATTCATTGCATCTTCAAGGAATGTTTGAATCTTTTGGTCAAGCGTCAGATATACATTATCTCCGTTATCAGGTGCTACTATTTTTTCTTCTCCATTCGGGAGCTTAAACCCTTGTTTATCTCCCTCATATACTTTGTAGCCATCTTTTTCCTGAAGATATTTATCAAGACTCTTCTCAATTCCAAACATCCCTACCGTTTTATTTGATTCTTCGTCTTTTTCGGCATACCCGATTATATGTGAGGCGAATGTGCCATTCGGGTAGTAGCGGTGGGTGTCTTTGATAAATCCGATACCAGGAAGATTCATTTTCTCAATCTTCACTTTTAATGAATGGCTGATGTTTCTTCCGGCAGAACCAAACTCTACCTGAAAAGCATCCTTCGATAATATGTCAGTGACTTCACTCTCTTCCATATCAAGCAGTGGAGCTAGTTTTTCAGCTGTTTCTTCCGGTTCAACGACATGCTTTGGTTGTTTGGGGTTTGTCGTCATGCTGTCATCAAGCACCGCGACGAGAGTATACGTTGACGTATCCTGAGCAATCACTTCTCCTTTTCTGTCCAAAATGGAGCCCCGGTTCGCCTCAATGCCGCGCTTACGCTCATACTGCTCTTGAGCACGGGCTGCAAGAATTTCTCCGTTTACTTCACCTGTTGTCTGTAGATACAGGAATCTGATGATTAAGACAAAAAAGAGCAATGCAAATATTAAAGTTAATATTGCTGCTCCTCTGTTCATATTGATATTTTTCGGCTGTGTCATGATTATTCATTAACAACTTTCACATTATTTTGATTAAGTGTTAATCCAAGCTCTTTAGCTTTTGCCCAAATGCGTTCGTATGTGCTTAATTCTTTAACTTGGACAGTTAAATCAGAATTGATTCTTTGCTGATCCTGTATTTTGGCCTCAATCTTCTGAATTTCAATATTTGACTCGTAGACTGTTACACTGTTCGTTACGATTTGGACGGCTGCAAATAAGAGGACTGATAAGAAAGCGACGATAAGCACTTTTTCCCCTAGTGTTATGGCTGGTCTTCTTGTAGTGACGACCGTTTGCTGCTGCTCGGGCATTTGTTTATGCTGCTCTTGCCTCTGCTGCTGTAATTTCACTGCTAAATTACTCATGAACACAACCCCCTCTGATTTTTTTGGCTATCTTTATAGTTTTTCTAGGATTCTAAGTTTAGCTGATCTTGCTCGATTGTTTTCTTCTAGCTCTTCATCTGATGGCACGATCGGTTTTCTTGTGATCAGTTTCACTTTCGGTTTAAATTCATCCGGTATAACCGGCAAGTTAGGAGGCAGTTCCGGTAATGCAGCAGCTTGTTTAAAGGCCGTCTTGCAGATTCTGTCTTCTAATGAATGGAACGTTATGACGCTGACTCTGCCGCCGGGTTTAATTAGGTCGACAGCTTGTCCAATCGCTTCTTCAAATACTTTCAGTTCATCATTTACCGCAATTCGGATCGCCTGAAAAATCCGTTTGGCAGGGTGACCGCCTTTTCTTCTTGCTGGAGCTGGGATCGCATCTTTAATTAGTTCAACGAGCTCTCCTGTCGTTTGGATCGGCTGTTTTTCTCTGGCTGCTTCTATTTTTCTCGCTACCTGCTTTGAGAATTTTTCTTCTCCATAACGGAAGAAAATTTTGACCAGTTCTTCATATGTCCAGTGATTCACCACATCAAAGGCGGAAATGCTGGCATGCTGGTCCATTCTCATATCAAGAGGTGCATCGTGATGATAGCTGAAGCCTCTCTCAGGTGTATCTAATTGCGGCGATGATACGCCAAGGTCAAACAGAATGCCGTCAACCTCAGTAACGCCTAACTGTTCAAGTTCTTCTTTTAAATACCTGAAATTGCTTTTTATAAATGTAACCTGTCCCGCATATTCTGCCAGCAGTTCTTTTGCATGCGAGAGGGCTGCATCATCCTGGTCAAAAGCGAAGAGGTGACCATCCTTTGAAAGCTTAGACAGCAGATAAGAACTGTGCCCTGCTCCCCCTAAAGTGCAGTCTACATATACACCATCTTCTTTAATGTTTAATCCGTCTACCGTTTCACGCAATAATACTGTTTTATGTTGAAACATTGCTGTTACCACCTTTATCAGAGTCGATTGTTTTGGATGTTTAAATATGATGTTGGAATGTCTTATTACTCATTGTTTGCACAAGAGACCATTATATATCAAAACCAATCATATTTTCAGCAATTTCGGCAAATGAATCTTCTTGTTCATTCACATATGTATCCCAAATTGCTTTATCCCATAACTCGATCCGATTTGATACTCCGATAACAACACATTCTTTTTCAAGCTTTGCATATTGCAAAAGCGGTGCAGCTAAATTAATGCGGCCTTGCTTGTCGAGCTCGCATTCAACAGCCCCTGAAAAGAAAAACCGAGTGAATGCACGTGCATCTTTTTTTGTTAATGGGAGAGCTTTTAGCTTATCTTCGATCAATTTCCACTCGCTCATTGGATAACCGAACAAACATTGATCAAGTCCTCTTGTGATGACGAAAGTTTCTCCGAGCTCTTCCCGGAACTTGGCAGGAACGATCATGCGGCCTTTTGCATCAATCGTATGATGATATTCACCCATGAACATGTCCGTCTCCCCACTTTCTTCCTCTCAGTCACCACTTCCCCCCACTTCTCCCCACCTCCTATTCTACACGTTCTTTTCATAAAAAAAAACCCTGTATTCCACAGGATTTCAGAAAATCGTTATTTAAATTTTGACAATTTTATGATGATTGTTAAAAGAATAGCGAAGCTGCACGATTTCGTCTAAAAAATTTGGACCATATTTATTCAGATAGTAGTAAATATTCCAGGTTCTCTCCTGAAAACCGCCATTTGGTTTGAGAGATTTCCCGATTCTTGTGAATTTATCCATTTCCACCCGATGTTTTTGTTGAATCTTCTTGTCGATGTGAGATTCCAATAAATCCAGCTGAGCTTGAATAAAATACGCATTTTTCATTAAAAAGGGCTCTAAGCTTGCGTCAATTGAGAGAGCTGACTCCCGCAGTTCACGGTGAATCTGTTCGAACTGCTTTTTTGTCTCCTCAATTTTAGGCGGCATTTGAGAAGGTTCTTTTTTTGAGACCCACTCTTTCCGTGCATTTTCCACACCTCGTGTAAAGACATCTTCAATCCCGATCTCCACATCCTGCATATCTGTTTCAATGGATCTTTCCAATAATGTAATATTCAGTCTCGGTACGACAGGCGGCATTTCAAAACCTAAAACCTGAAAGACTCTTTTTAATTCCGCCCAATACGTTAGCTCCCCAGGACCGGCAATAAACGCCAGGGTCGGCAGGATACACTCCTGCATTAACGGTCTTGTGACAACATTGTTGCTCAGCTTTTCAGGATATTGTTCGGCAAGGTGCCTCAGCTCTTCTTCAGTAAAAGATACTTTTTCTTCTACTGAATATGTTTTATCTTTTGAACGATGAAGCAAAGAACGTTCGTTATTTTCATGATGATAAAACAGATTTGCACTTGTCACTTCTGTTTCAATGATCGGCTGATAGCCAACTGATCTCATAAACTCCTGCTGTGCAGCAAGCGCCTCTGAAAATTCTTCATTTTTTCTGATAAACTGCTGGAAAAATACCGATTCCATCTTCCTTAAGTCAGGGTCAGAGGAGTTCATGATGACAAGTCCGTACCCAGAAAACATTTCAAATGTAAGCTTTTCAAAAAATTGAGTATAGGTTTTTGATGTACTTAATGTTTGTTTGAGACTTTCCATCAGCGTGTTTGTATAATCTGTTTCACCATACGTTTCAAAAATAGAGCAAATCCAATTCCAGCATTCCGTCTGATCCAGTTCTTTATAATAAACAGGGATTTTTTCGGATTGTGTGTGTTTGATGGCTTTCTTTTTTATGACTTGATTTTGCGATACATTCAAATGATTGATTTCCGCAAAATCATGGTCCTCGCCTGCAACCCAGAAAATCGGGATAACAGGAACCGACAGCTTATCTTCCTGCTGCTTTGAAAGCACGAGAATGGAAATAATCTTATGTATTGTATAGAGAGGACCTGTCAATAAACCTGCCTGCTGTCCGCCCACTACAACAAGACTGTCAGGCTGTTTCAGCCGTTTAATGTTATCGGTCACTGCGTGATTTTCAGGGAAGTGTTTCTGATGATAGGATAAAAGGTAATCAGATAATTCTTCCCGAGCGAATGTTCTATTTTTTAAATCGTTCATTCTCTTCTCATAGACATCATCATTTGTAATCTGATAATCAAAGTAATCCACCGTATTTAGCCTTGCATGAACCATATCTTCCACAAGGCGGTTCGTGTGGCGAAGGGAGAGGTCAGTAATCTCCATTTGTGTACTTCCTTTCCGGGTTATGTAAGCTTCCGAGAAGAGTATAGCATTTATTGCTTCGAAAATAAAAAAAGTTTGCCTGCAATCTTACAGATATTCAAGGATTCCGGAAATGATTCCATATATAGTAAGAAACGTAGAGATCGGCAGCAAAAGCAAAAAAGAGAACCTCCAGCATTTTTTAAATGCAATTGAAAATGAAATGGACGATTGCGATCGGATCAGGAAAAGTAGACCTGTAAACACGATGAGGAGGCAGACGAAAAATAATCCGCCGTAAAATGCAGTTTGCGATAATGTCAGCAGTTTGAAATAAATTGAGAATATAAATAAAACCACAGCAATGTCTGCAGCAAGCAGCAAGGCTCTTTTTTTTCTGGCTGTCAAAAGAAGAAAAAGAAGAAAAAGAAGAAAAAAACTGAACAGCGGAAGTGAAACAGCAAATGCAAAAATGCTGACAATAGAATCGATCACAATCATCCCTCCAATCCTCTAATGGCTTGATATAAGAAATGAAGTACAGGAACTTCAAGTTTCTTTGTTTTTGCCTGATTGATTAAGAAGCCAATGATTCCATCAATTTCCGTCATTCTGCCTTCTTCTATGTCTTTTAGCATAGATGATCGATTTTGAGCCGTATTCCTGCATATGGCCATCACATGCTCCCATTCTTCTTGTCCTTTCTCAAGAGACAATACTTTCATTGCTTCATGAAATACACTCTCTGTCATTTTGTTAAACATGGGATTTGAGGCAAGCTCGCCATTAGGAACCCGCAATAAAGCAGTCAGCGGATTAATACAAGCATTCACAAGCAGTTTCCGCGACATCATATACTTCCAGTCTCCTATATATTCAAATGGAAAATGATCCATTTGCAGCTGCAGGATAGACAGCTCTTTTAACCTTTCAACTGGAAACAATGGGCTGACCTTAATGCATCCGAAACCTGTATGCTTAACGGTGTTGTCACTCAGTTTTAATGCACCATGCTCCACAGTGCCCACAAATACCCGATGTGCTGTCAGGGTTTGAAGCAAAGGGATATGAGACATGCCATTTTGCAGAAAAAGAACCGTTTTAGGCGGACTTTTTTTCAAGGCATTCAAAATGTCATCCAGCTGATATTGTTTGACTGTTACAATTAAAAGCGGTTCTTTATAAGCCGGTTTTTCTTCAGCTCTAAGATTTAAAGATATGGTCTCTTGATTTCCCTTGACTAAACTTATTCCTGCAGCATTGATAAGCTCTGCCTGCTCTTTTCGCCTTGTATAAAGCGTTACATCATGGTTCTTGCTTAAATATGCGGCACTTAGTAACCCTACCGCTCCTGAACCGATAATTCCTATCTCCATCAGCTAATCCCACCGTTTTCCCTTAATTCTTTTATCATATCAAATATATGAAGGATTTCCCATATTTAATAAAGCTGGAATAAAAAAGCCGCCAGTGATATATGCTTACATTCGGATTGAATGGCTACATGGATTTCACTTTTTCCGATTTCTAAGGCGCCATTCTGCGAAATTTGGGTCATGGATTTCACTTATTCGGATTTTTAAGGCGCCATTCTGCGAAATTGGGGTCGTGGATTTCGCTTTTTCCGATTCTAGGGCACCATTTTCCGATATTGGGGACGTGGATTTCACTTTTTCCGATTTCTAGGCACCATTTTCCGATATTGGGGACGTGGATTTCACTTTTTCCGATTCTAAGGCACCATTCTGCGATATTGGGGTCATGAATTTCGCTTTTTCCGATTTCTAAGGCACCATTTGCGATATTGGGGTCATGGATTTCGCTTTTTCCGATTTCTAAGGCACCATTTTCCGATATAGGGGACGTGGATTTCGCTTTTTCCGATTTCTAAGGCACCATTCTACGATATTGGGGTCATGGATTTCGCTTTTTCCGATTCTAGGGCACCATTTTCCGATATTGGGGTCATGAATTTCGCTTTTTCCGATTTCTAGGGCACCATTCTGCGATATCGGGGACGTGGATTTCACTTTTTCCGATTCTAGGGCACCATTTTCCGATATTTGGGACGTGGATTTCGCCATATCCGAGTTACAGGTACGATCCAGCTGGGATTGCTAAGATATTGGTTGGCGAACCAAATATGTTTTAGCACCTCTGAAGACTTTTTAGTACCTCGCTGAAAGCTTTTTGGAACTTTTTGACTAGCCTTGGGTTTTCATTTTCTCAATAAGAAAAGCCAGCTAAGAAAGCTGGCTTTAAACCGGATAAACCGGATGCTTCCGTTCGCTGAATGAAAGCTGTTTTGTTTCATATAAAGAGAAGCGGGAAATCAGTTCTTCTCTAAGCTCATCTGCAGAAACAATGTCATCTACAATCATTTCAGATGCAAGCTTATAAATATCAATGTTTTCTTTATACTCCTGCTGTTTTTGAAGGACGAATTTCATTCTCTCCTTCGGATCTTCGATTTCATTAATTTTATTTGAATAAATAGCATTAACTGCAGCTTCGGGACCCATAACAGCTATTTGAGCTGTAGGAAGAGCAATGACGCAATCCGTTTCAAAAGCCGGTCCTGCCATGGCATATAGTCCTGCGCCATATGCTTTTCTCACGATAACGGAGATTTTTGGAACCGTAGCAGAGCTCATGGCAGCGATCATCTTAGCGCCGTGACGGATAATTCCCGCTCTTTCTACCTTAGTGCCAATCATGAAGCCCGGCACATCCGCAAGGAATAATAATGGGATATGAAACGCATCCGCAAGCTGCATAAACTTCGCTGCTTTATCTGCTGAATCTACGAATAAAACGCCGCCTTTCACTCGCGGCTGATTTGCAATGACCGCAACTGCCTTCCCGTTCATCCGGGCAAAGCCTGTGATAATTTCAGGGGCGAATAAACGTTTGATTTCAAAGAAGCTTCCCGCATCTATGAGAGAGTCGATGCACTCATACATATCAAATGGCGCATTCTGATTTTCCGGAACAATTTCAGACAGCCTTCTGCCCTGCTTCGGAGCAACTGGTTCTGCAGGCATGGAGGCATGCTGATAATTTTGCGGAAAATAAGTTAAGTATCTTCTCGCCTCTAATATGGCTTCATCTTCTGTCTTTACAAGGACATCGCCGCAGCCGCTTACAGAGCAGTGCATTCTCGCTCCGCCCATTTCTTCAAGAGAAACTTTTTCGCCAATGACTTTCTCTGCCATGCGTGGTGATCCTAAATACATGGAGGCATTCCCTTCAACCATAATGACAATGTCGCAAAATGCCGGGATATATGCTCCGCCTGCTGCTGAAGGACCAAACAGAAGACAGATTTGAGGAATCATGCCTGATAATTTGACCTGGTTATAAAAGATTTTCCCTGCACCGCGGCGATTTGGAAACATATCAATCTGGTCCGTTATTCTCGCTCCGGCTGAGTCCACCAGATAAAGCAATGGAACTTTCAATTTTTCAGCAGTTTCCTGGATGCGGATGATTTTTTCAACCGTTCTTGCTCCCCATGAGCCTGCTTTTATAGTAGAATCATTTGCCATTACGCAAACGGTTTGGTTATTTATTTTCCCGATCGCTGTAACGACGCCGTCAGATGGAAGGTCGCCTGCCTGGTTATTGGCAAACTTCCCATCCTCTGTATATTGTCCATTATCAAATAGACGGTTAAGTCTTTCTCTTACAAACAATTTACCCTGTTGCTGAAGCTTTTCGTGATATTTAGGCTGTCCGCCAGCTTCAATTTCAGCTGTCTTTTCCTTCAGGATTTTGACCAGTTCATCCGTTTTCAACATTGGAAATACCTCCTTTATTAAGCTTTTAAAATGATTAATACATCGCCCTCATTAACGAAATCGCCGGCTTCAGTTTTTACTTCCTCCACAACGCCGTTTTCAGGGCTGTCTAAAGGTATTTCCATTTTCATTGATTCAAGCATGATCACATCTTGTCCAGCCGTTACTTCGTCCCCTGCTGCCACTAATACATTTAATACTGTTCCTGCCATACTTGCTTTTATTTCGATCATGTTATAAATCCTCCATTCTTGATGTGGTGAAACAAATTCTTTATTTTACAAGCTCTAAATTAAGCGAAAACCGCTGTTTGCAGAAAAGATGTGCTGTATCTTCCCTGGTTAAATTGTTCATTCGACAAAATATGAATGAATAAAGGAAGGTTTGTTTTAATTCCTTCTATTTTCATTTCATTTAAAAAGGTCCGTGCTTTTTCAATGGTTTCTTCACGGCTTTCGCCGTTTACAATGATTTTTGCCACGAGCGGGTCATAAAAAGGTGTAACCGTATTCCCTTCTGTGTACGCACAATCCACAATGACCCCATCTGTTTCATTAAATGTAAACGCTTTAATTAATCCAGGTGACGGAATGAACTTCACAGGATCCTCGGCATAAAGTCTAAATTGAATAGAATGTCCGTTTTTCGTAATTTCCTCTTGTGTAAAAGGAAGCTCAGCTCCTGATGCAGTCCGAATTTGAAGTTCAACAAGATCAAGCCCGGTCACACCTTCTGTTACTCTGTGTTCTACTTGCAGTCTAGTATTCATTTCAAGAAAATAAAAGTTCTCTTTATCATCAACAATAAACTCAATCGTTCCTGCGTTTATGTATCCTACATGCTTTGCTGCCGCAACAGCTGCTTCACACATCTTAGCCCTTGTCTCCCCGGATAAATGCGGAGAAGGAGATTCTTCAACCACTTTTTGGTTTCTGCGCTGAACAGAGCAGTCACGCTCGAACATGTGAACAACATTTCCATGATGATCTCCAAATAATTGAATTTCAATGTGCCTTGCATCTGCAATAAATTTTTCTATAAAAACTTCATCGTTTCCGAAGTATGCTTTTGCTCTTGTTTTTGTTGAGGCAAAACATTTCATAAGGGCCGCTTCATTGTCACACCGGTGCATGCCGATCCCGCCTCCGCCTCCGCTTGCTTTTAGCATAACCGGGTAGCCGATTTCTGCTGCAAACGAACAGGCTTCCTCGATCGTTGAAATGCCGGTGACACTTCCGGGCACAACAGGTACAAGAGCTTCCTTCATCGTTTTTCTTGCTGCTACTTTGTCTCCCATTAGAGCCATTGTTTCAGAACTCGGACCAATAAACTTGATTCCCTTTTCTTCTGCTGCCTGAGCAAACTCCGTATTTTCAGATAAGAATCCATATCCTGGATGGATCCCATCCACTTGTTCCCGGACAGCAATATTTAAAATTTCATCCTTTAATAAATAGGACTTCGACACAGGAGCTTCACCTATTCTAAAGGCATAGTCTGCTTCTTTAACAAAAGGCAGTTCAGCATCGGCATCAGAAAAAATGACGACTGTTTCAATCCCCATTTTTTGGCATGTTTTGATAATCCGAAGCGCAATTTCTCCCCGGTTTGCAATTAAAATCTTCTTCAATTTCTCCCCTCCCAAGGTGTAAAAGAATATCCCCACAGAGTACATTTCTTCATAAACTTTAAATTTCCTGCTATAAATTGAAAACGCTCACTAAACTCTTTTCTAATCTTTTCTTCGTGGTATAATAAATGTAAGTTTTAAAATTTTATTAAGATTTTGTATTCTTATCTTAAACCTGTATGATATACAACGATCAGAGGCTGCAAGGGGGAGAAACAATGTTTAAGGTAGAAAAATTGCTTATTAATTATAAGACATTAGAGGAATTCAAAAAATTTAAAGAATATGGACTGCAGGAGCTGTCCATGCTTGATGATCTTCAGGATAACATCATAGAAAATGATAGTAATTCGCCATTCTACGGCATTTACTTCGGCGAAAAACTAGTTGCCCGTATGAGTCTGTACCGGGTCGATAAAAAGTTCGACGAATATTTTGACCCAAAACAGGATTACCTGGAATTATGGAAGCTTGAAGTGCTTCCTGATTATAAACGAAAAGGCTATGGCACGGCACTTGTTGAATACGCGAAGTCTTACGGCGTTCCAATCAAAACCAACTCAAGAATAAAGTCAGATGAATTCTGGTCCAGAATGGGATTTGAGTCCGTCACTTATGACATGGAGCGGGATAAGGGAGAAAATCCTCTTGTCTGGTATCCTGAAGGCGTTTCAGAACAAAGAGGCGAATCTGCGTAAGAATATCCTTTCAATAAAATAAAAGAATGACCGCATCTGCGGTCATTCTTTTATTTTTCAGCTCTTTCCAGATTCCCATTGCGGTCTACTTGAAAATTCACCTTGCGGCTGCGCTCATCGTCTCTTAGAACAACCATATTTCTTGCGCGCTCCATCATTTCAATCAGCATCATATAATCTTCCTCTACAATCTTCAGATTGCTGTGGATGGTTTCTTTTTCAGCTTGGAGCTTTTCGATTTGCTGCTCCAGATGGGTTATTTTTTTAGTGAGGTTTTCATTTTCACTTTTTAAGTCTGCAGCACTTCCAGAGTTTTCATAGTTTTTCAAAAATGAAATCACTTCATGAAAAGTCAGCGGTACGCCTGCTTCAGACTGTGATTCGCTTTCAAAAGAGGGCATAGAAGGTTCAGCTGATTCTTCAGTCTCTTGTTTGCGGATTTTTTTGCGCTGTGCTTTTGCCATTTCAATTCCTGATTTGAATTGCTTTCTTACATAGGAATTCCAGCGAAAACCGCATGCAGCTGCCGTTCTTGATAACTTTTTCCCTACTTCTTCGAATGCTGCAAGCTGTGTTCCGCCTTCCCTAATCTGCCTGAGAACAATTTCAGCGAGCATCAAATCCTCATCCTGAGTCCAAGCATCCTGACGTGTAGTAGTCATTTTCTATTCCCCCTAATACGCATTTTTTACATACATATGCGCCTGCTAGAATAGATAGACTATCGAACGTGACAGAAATCCCAGGGTTACAAGCTGTTTTTTACTGTCTATTTTTGGAAGAAATGCCTTACTGCACGAAGATGGTCTTCACGTGGCCATAGCTCTGCACACTTTGCGATTTCTTCCTGCATTCGTTCTTTCAGGCCGGTGCGGACCCATTTATTAATCTGAACTCTTTTATACCCTCGTATCACATCAGGATAAGGAATAAGAGACTTTCTTATAAAATCCAAAGCATCTGCTTCAAATGTTTCAGAATGAAAAATGTTCGAAGCAAATCCAAGCTCTTTTGCCTTTTCTGCATTTATTCTTAGTCCGCTCGTGAGCATGTACAGGGCTGCATCAGGCTGCATTTTTTCAAATAACATTGTGCTTCCGCCCCACCCAGTTGTAATCGCTTGATTTCCCTGAATAAACCCAAGCGACGCTTCTTCATTCACTAGTCTGAAATCAGCAGAAGCTGCTATTTCCATCCCTCCTCCTACAGCCGTTCCATTAATCATAGCAAATGTCGGTACAGGAAGAGTCATGATTCTGTATAATAGATCCCCCATTTTAGAGAGCATATGCTGGGCTTCTTCAGCAGTCGTGATATTCCCGAAAACAGAAAGATCACCGCCTGAACAAAACGCCTTGCTGCCGCTTCCGGTAATGGTTGCCGCAAGCAGTCTTTCATTGCCTTCTGCCTCGTCCAAAATCATTTCTAATTCGTTCATCACATCATAATCAATTGCATTTCTTCGTTCTGGCCGGTTAATTTTGATCTCTAATATCCCGTTTCTCTCGCTTGCTAATACTTTCCCCACTTTTATCCCCCTAATAGAACAAGATGAATATCTTTTATTTTATAGAAAGGACCGGCCAAGCACTAGAACATATTTATATTTCATAAAAAAAACGCAAGGATCAGAGATCCTTGCGTTTTTAATGAAGTTATTATTTGCTAACAACTTCTTTTCCTTTGTATGTTCCACATTCTTTACATACACGGTGAGCTAATTTAACTTCACCACAGTTTGGGCATGCTACCATACCAGGCACTTGCAATTTGAAGTGTGTACGACGTAGTCTTTTTCTTGTTTTAGAAGTTCTTCTAAAAGGTACAGCCATTATTCCCACCTCCTTACAGAGTTTCATTAAAACTTTGTGTTTAAAACAGCCTATATATAAGTGCTAAACAATAGCATTAGCTGTCTTGATCATCGAAGAATTTCGATAAGCCGGCAAGTCTCGGGTCAATCTTGTTTTTGTTATCTTCTTCAGAGATAACTTTCCAATCTTTTCCCTCTTGCGGGGCAGCCTGATCATTTCCTTCAACAGAATCGCTAAAAACCTGCATCGGTACTTCCAAAAGTATGTTTTCTTTAATAACAGGTATTAAGTCAACGATATCTTCTTGAACGTGATGGACATCTTCCTCCATCTCGAAGTCTGCATTCGGTTTTAATAAAAACGTTTCAGTTGTATGAATTTCGAACGGAAATGGAACATCCACTAGCGTTCTTGCACAAGGGAGAATCATCGTGCCAGTCAGCGTCAAATGAAAAGTTGCTTTAGAAGAGCCCAGATCTGCTCTGCCTTTTACTGAAACAGGTGAAATTTCACGTATTTCGGAAAGCGCGCCTTTCATGTCTGTCAATTGGACGGTTTCATCAATTTGAAGTCCCTTGTTTTGCAGTTGGTTCAGTTGATTAATAGACCATTTCAAATGGTATCACCTCAAGGCAACAAAGGTAATTATAGCTTTCGCAATAATATTTGTCAATATTTTTTCTTTACAGTGTTTAGTATACATGAATATTGTTTTAATGCAAAATGTTCAAGCTGTTTTTTAAGATCTTTCATCCCTATTTTTTTTCAGAAACTTGACTTCATGCTCTTCACGTTTCATGATTTAATTAGAAAAAATGAAAAGAAAGAACCAGGGAGGGATGTTTTTGAAAGCAGTTGGGTTAGTAGTTGAATACAATCCGTTCCATAATGGCCATCTCTATCACCTTCATGCTTCGAAGGTAAATGCAGAGGCTGATGCCGTCATCGCCGTAATGAGCGGTCATTTTCTGCAGCGGGGCGAGCCTGCGCTTATCTCAAAATGGAGCCGTGCTAAAATGGCCCTTCAGCAAGGAGCTGATCTTGTCATTGAACTTCCATATGCATTTGCGACCCAAAAAGCAGAAATCTTTGCAGATGGCGCCATCTCCATATTGGAAGCATTAAAATGCGATTCTGTTTGCTTTGGCAGTGAGAATGGAGACATCTCCCCTTTTCTGGAGACGGCTGAAACACTTGAAGAACTTGATTCAGACTATCAGGATGCCATTAAATATTATATGAAACAAGGGATAAGTTATCCAAGCGCTCAGACAAAAGCGTATCAATCACTGAATACAGGCGGGCATACGCTTGATTTATCTTTGCCGAATAATATACTCGGGTATCACTATGTAAAAGCCATTCAAAAACAGGGAGCTGCTATATCCCCCCTCACGATTAAACGTACAGCTGCCGGCTATCATGATGAAGAATTTAATGAAACCCCCATCGCGAGTGCGACAAGCATACGCAAGGCCATTTTCTCAGAAGAAAACAAAGATATCCAATCCTTTGTACCTGAAACCACCTGGGATCATCTTAAGCAGTATAAATATAATTTTGACACCTTTCATCAATGGGAGGATTACTTCGGATTCCTGAAGTATACAATCTGCACGATGACGCACGATGAACTGAGACAAATCTATGAAGTGGAAGAAGGCCTTGAAAATCGGGTTAAATCTCTCATTCAGCAGGCTGCTTCATTTAAGGATTTTATGGAACAGCTGAAAACAAAACGGTACACGTGGACAAGGCTTCAGCGTCTTTGTCTTCATATTTTAACTAGAACAACCAAGGAGCAAATGAAGCTCGAGGAAGCAGCAGCCCCTTATTTGAGACTTCTCGGCATGTCTTCGCAGGGACGGACATATTTAAACAGAATAAAAAAATCGGTTGATAAACCAATCGTTTCAACTTTGTCCGCATTCAGCCACCCGCTGCTTGATCTGGACATAAAAGCAGCATCAGTATACGCCATGATTTTCCCTGAACCGCTTCGGTCTCAGTTTATGCACAGCGAATATTCAACAAGACCTGTTCAATATGACGAAAAAGAAAAACTGTTTTTATAGGCAAAAAAGTGACTTCGCGATGAAGTCACTTTTTTTATTTCTCTTTTAATGTTTTAAGATAATCTACCGCGTCATCAAATGTATCAACCGGCACAATTTTCATATCCGTTTTGATATCTTTGGCAGTTGCGGCTGCTTCTTTATAATTTGATGCAGCAATTCCGTTCTGATTCGGGGCGAAGAAGATTTCTGCACCTGATTTGTCGGCAGCAACAATTTTCTGCGAGATCCCGCCTATTGGCCCGACTGTTCCATTTTCATCAATCGTACCGGTGCCTGCAACATTATAGCCTTTTGTATAATCTTCTTTCGTCAGCTGATTATAAATTTCAAGTGTCATCATCAGGCCTGCAGAAGGACCTCCTATATTGTTTGTATCAAGCGAAATATCAGGGTCTGTAATCAATTCTCTGTCTGTCACAAGAGATATACCGATCCCGACTTTCTTTTTGTTATCCGGAAATTCAGCTGCTGTTATTTCGGTTTTGCCTTCTTTGCCATTGCGGTCATATGTAACATTTATCTTATCGCCTTTTTTCTTTTGGCTGACGTACGCTATAAACTCTTCCGCTGTTTTAAATTCCTTCCCGTCGACTTTAAAAATGCGGTCTCCTGTTTTAAGCTTTCCCTCTGATGGCATCCCTTCAACAACCTGCATAACGTAGATTCCGTGAAACTTGTAATCCACTTTTTTGCCTGCCTTTTCATATGCTAAAGACACAGCAGATTCCTGAGAAGATTCCATCATATGCATTTGTCTATTTAGATAATCATCATCTGATTCACCTTCTTGAATGACATCTTCAAGTGGCAAAAGTTCATGATAAGGAAGGACATTTGCAAGGATGTAGGAAAAAATATTCGCCCTTCCGAATCCAACGGTTGTAAGCGAAAAGCTGCCTTCTTCCTCATAGCCGCCATCAACTTCAATGATCGGCTCGAGCTCTGTTGCCATGCCGGGCTTTGTTACATAATAAGGGAGTTTAATAAAATTCAGGACCGCAGCGAGGATCACTCCTATTATAATGGCCCTGACTGTTTTGTTATTCTTCATCTTGCTGTGACCCCTTCCAACTCTTTATCAGCTCTTTTATTTCGTTTACATGCTTTCTTGCTTCGTTTTCACCAATCTCAATGATTTCTTTTATGTTTTTAAATGCCCTTGAACTATATTGCTCTACATGAGGATGTATCATAATATCCGAGGCAATTTTGCGGTGATGAACAAGCTCATCCTGCATAATATCAAGGCTCTGCAGAATCACATCGAAAATAGACGTGATTTCTTCTGTCTTTTTCACATGAGAAACATCAACAGCAATGACAAGATCTGCACCCATCTCTTTTACAACCGAAACGGGAATCCTGTCAATGACTCCGCCGTCAATGAGGAGCTTTCCATCTATTTTTTCAGGAACAAAAATACCAGGAATGGCGATGCTTGCCCGCACGGCATCTGCAACCGGTCCTTTCGTAAAAACCACCTTTTTTCCTTCGTATAAGTCTGTTGCAACAATCGACAGCGGTATATCCAAGTCTTCAATATGCTTGCCTCTTGTAAAGACTTTAATAAAATCCTTTACCCGGTTTCCTGCGATAAAGCCCATTTTAGGCACCGTAAAATCCAAATAATATTTGCGTTTAAATAATGTTGCAAGCTTATATAAATGATCAAATCCGAGCCCTGTCGCATAAAAACTGCCGACTAAAGCTCCCATGCTGCTGCCGGCAATCATGCTTATCGGTATCCCCTCTTCACTAAGTACCTTCAATACTCCCAGATGAGCAAAACCGCGTGCTCCGCCAGATCCTAAGGCAAGACCAATTTTAGGTTCTCTCTTCAAAGAGATATCCTCCTCTAATGTCAATTCATTCGTTAGTCAATTCTATGGTCTAAAATGGTCCCCTATTCTCGTATATTGAACTATCAAAGAGTGTACAACCCTACAGGGAAGATTGACTATATTTTATCATTATCCGCTTTGAAAAGTATAGAAAGAAGCATGAGGGGGACATATTTTGAACGCAGCTAAACTAAAAACACTCATGCTGGGATTTTCAATGATCATCCTGGCATTTGCTATGATCATCAGCCCCAAAGTTTCTTTTACTGCTTCTAAAGCAGGGCTTGAGCTTTGGTGGGGTATCGTATTCCCGTCTTTGCTGCCCTTTTTCATTCTTTCCCATCTGCTGATCGGTTTTGGTATTGTCAGGTTCATTGGTGTGCTTTTAGAGCCGGTCATGAGACCTCTTTTTAAAGTTCCTGGAATTGGAGGCTTTGTCTGGGCAATGGGATGGGCATCAGGTTCACCTGCAGGCGCAAAGCTGACGGCAGAGATGCGGAAAAAAAATCAGCTGACGGCACTTGAAGCTGAGAGACTTGTATCGTTTACGAATTCTTCTAATCCATTATTTATTTTCGGAGCCGTCGCAATTGGATTTTTCAACAATCAGGCTCTTGGTCTGCTTCTGGCTGCCGCCCATTATTCCGGCAACTTGGCTGTGGGTTTAACCATGAGATTTCATGGACGGGAACAGGCTGATCCGTCAAAGACCGGCTACAAGCGACCTTCCATAAGAGAAGCGTTCAGACAAATGCATCAGACGCGGATCGATGACACAAGGCCATTTGGAAAAATGCTTGGCGATGCTGTTCTTTCCTCTATCCAAACGCTGCTGATGGTAGGAGGATTCATTATTTTATTTTCTGTTTTAAATAAACTATTATCCCTAATATCGATAACAGATTTCATCGCTTTAGCCTTCTCCTTGCTGCTCGCGTTTTTTCAATTGTCTGCTGAACTCAGTATTCCGCTTGTATCAGGTATGTTTGAGATGACACTTGGAAGTCAGCTGGCAAGTGCGGCTGATGCCGACTTGCTCCAAAAAGCAATCGTGACAAGCTTTTTGCTCGGCTTCAGCGGTTTGTCGATACAAGCTCAGGTTGCAAGTATTCTTGCAGAGACGGACATCCGCTTTCAGCCGTTTTTCATCGCAAGAATTTTGCAGGGAGGCTATGCTGCATGCTTTGCATGGATTTTCTGGAAGCCTGTTTATTTGGAACTGGCAGCCTCAAACATTTCTGTTCTGCCCGTTTTTCTCACAGAGGATACCCCCGTTCTTCTTGCGTCCATCTGGAGTCTTCTCACAGAAATTGGACCGATAATCACGATTGCCTCGTTGTTCATTTATGTTTTCATATATGCAGGGAGGGTTATTTCAAGGAATTAGCATATGAGCGATGGATGGACGAAGCACTAAATGGTATATCAACCCATTTTCAAGATTTATCTCCCAGTTATTTATTTTTCCACTTATCAAAAAAAGTGACCCCATTAGACGCAATCTAATCAAGAGGTCACTCTTTTTTTATCGGTTAAATTTCTGCTTCAACGCTTTTTCAACTGCTTTAGGAACAAGCTCCGAAATATCGCCGCGGTATTTAGCCACTTCTTTAACGATACTTGAGCTTAAAAATGAATATTGGTTGTTCGTCATCATGAATAACGTTTCTACATTGGCATCGAGCACCCTGTTCATGGAAGTGATCTGCATTTCATATTCAAAATCTGATACCGCCCGCAGACCTCTCAAAATTGTGCTGGCATTCTTGCTGTTTGCATACTCAATCAATAGACCCTTAAACGATTCTACCACAACATTCGGCATATCCTTTGTCACTTCCATTAAGAGTTCACAGCGTTCATCCACATTAAACAATGGGTTTTTCGACGAATTATTCAGCACACAAACATACACCTTATCAAATACTTTTGCTCCGCGTTTAATAATATCCAAATGTCCGTACGTCACAGGATCAAAGCTTCCCGGACAAACAGCAATGCTTGCCATTTTACTCCCCCATCCCTTGTTCTTTAAATAGATAGATGGACACTGCACTTATGCCGTATGATTCATAACGAGTGAGCTTATAGGTACCAATCTCATCTGGCAATGTTATGCCGGCATCATGTTCGGCCACAATTATGCCTCCATCTTCCACTAAACGAAATGAATCAATCAATTCGATAAGCGCTTTCAATTTTTGTTGCTTGTACGGAGGATCCAAAAAGATAAGCTTAAAAGCAAGCTCTCTCTTCGCAATGGCTTTTAACGCTCTCTCCGCATCATTGCGGTAAACCTCTGCCTGATCCTCAAAATGGCAGGCTTCTAAATTTTTATGTATAGTTGCAACTGCTTTGGCTTCCCTGTCCACAAAAATGCATTTATCAATGCCTCTGCTTAAAGCTTCAATCCCAAGACCGCCGCTTCCGCCAAACAAATCGACCGCAAGCCCGCCGTCAAAATAGGGGCCGATAATATTAAAGATCGATTCTTTCACTTTATCCGTCGTTGGGCGTGTGGACATACCCGGCACTGCTTTCAAAGGCCGCCCTTTACAGCTTCCTGATACTACTCTCATCTTTCTCACCACTGTTATTTTGTCTTTGCTGCTAGAATTTAGCCTGTTTTATCGTATCATAGTGCGTGGGCAGAGACAATATGGAAAAGCTGTGCCCGCTGGTCTTGACCAATCGGCAAATAAAAAAACCCCGCAGGAAACCTGCAGGGTCCTTCTAATCCAAAAAAAGCGGACTTTTTTTGGGCAGAAGGCAAAGGGAGAGGAGAAACCGGAGGAAGAACTTATGGGGAAACGTAAGTCTTCTCCGCGGTTGGCAACAACATCTTCGATTCGATGTTGTTACTATACATTATCCACCAATAGCGTTCACACTATACATTTCTATAAACTTTTTTCTGGATAAAAATCAGGGCATCATCTATCTAACTGAAATCAAACATGTTACATTATGATGAGAAAGAAAGAACAGGAGGAATTCAGTTTGATACAGCGCTTTATTGAGCTTGGAGCAGGCTATTCGGATCTGTATGAATTAATTGAAACCACACAGGCGAATGCTCATCGTGTTTCAAGGTTTTTAATACTGAATACAACAATAAATGAAAGAAAAATGTCATCTTTTGCAGTCACTATGAATCCTACAGACCCTGGACATTTCCAGGCTATTTACCTATGCCTTGAAGGTATTTCCTCAGGAAGCAGCAAACGCCGTGAACTATTTGAAAATCTCGCAAAAAAGCTTGAGAAATCGATAATAGAGCTGGATGTCAAATCCTCCAGTCAATTTGCCGAAAAAGAATTATATTTTCAGTACCTGACTGGCATTCTCAGAATGAACCGGTATTTGCCGCCTTGGCAATAACGAAATGCGGAATCGCCCGGTTAACGCAGACAGACAGATAAGGATCCGGCAGAAAAGGCGCTTTTTGCCTTTACTGACGGTGCCGTTCTGGCCGAGGAGCCGGGAAGCAGAGCTGGACAAAATGAAAAACGAAATTCACTATCTTTTCTAGCCAAAATGCACTTTTTATTTTCCAATTTATATATTTATTAACCGTATTAATATTTTTTTAAGATCAGCTTTTGATCTATTAGCTGATTTTCTTTCTGGACTAATTTTCTATTTTATAGCCGGAATCCTCCCTTTTTAGCTTTTCTTCTGCTGCACTTTTAAACTTCTCAAAACTCTTCTTCGCCATTTGAATACATGCAAAAGCGCAATCCAAAGATGGATTGCGCTTTTTCTTCTATAGACCAAGTTTATAGTCATATTCTTTTGCTTTATCAATTTTTGATTCGAATTCCAATTTCAGAAAGGGCTTATATGACGGCTCAGCGTGCTTTACAAATGAAAAGGATGATACCTTCTCTATTGTATGTTCAACATGTTCCATGTCACAATATAAGACAACATACTTTAATTTCTTGGATACGTAATGGATGTTTCCGAATTTACGGAGCATTTTGATCTGCTTTAAAGAATGCATCCAGATGATAATGCCTTGACGCTTTTCAAACATCATAAATAATCTCCCTTTTTATATTCTCCACTTGAAGTGTACCAATTTTCTAATTTTTTTACAATAAGCACCTGAAAACATCTCTGCAAAAGGAGCTGAATGCTTTGAATCTGAGCCATACCGTCCAATTATTTTTAGATAGGATGAATGCAGATGAAACATGTTCATGCTGGATAAAAAAAGCTGCAGGTATTCCGTTTCTGTATGTCCAGGTGAAATCCGGGAGGTCAATCGCGGATATTACGCTCAAGATTGAGAAAGAGTCCCGTTTTGCAATGAAGGGAAAACGGCTTACGTTTGATTGCATCTTTGTCAGAGAAGACAAGAATTTATATGTATTTCGGCATCGTTTTTATGTGCCTCAGGAAAAAATGTTCTGCTGCGGAAATTTGTGCGAAGACTGTATCCGTCTTAAAAAAGGAACTTAAAAAACGAGGACTGGCCTCGTTTTTTAAGATGCTTTGCAGCCGCATCCCCCGCCTGAGCCGCATCCCCCTCCACAGCTTGACCCGGTATCAAAAAACGGGTTTCCTGTAGGCACTTTGATATGCTGCGAAACGGCTCTGCCGAGTTGGGCGCTTATTTCATCAAGCAGCGATTGAAGCTCTTTCTCTGCTTTTTTAAAGGCAATCACTGCATCATGAAGATCAAGCTCGCGCTTTGCTTCCCTCATGGCCTTTGTGATTTCTTTATAGTCCGGATGATATTTGCCGAAACGCTGGACATCTTCGTATAAATCCTTGATTTCAACAAATTTGGATATCACCTTTTGTGCTGATTTATCTTTATTTAATGTATTTAAAGTGCGGCGATAGTCTTCCGCAATTTCTGACTCAACAACTAACGATCCAAGAAGCTCAGCTTCGTCGATTAAATTGACGCTTTCTATAGTAGCAAACATAGACGGCATCACCTCCAGCTATATTTTAACATGTTTCTGCCGGAATGGTAAATGCAGCGCCTCACTGAACAGTGACATTCCACGTTTTTTTTAAGTGATATTTCGAAGAATCATTGTGCAAAAGTTCAAGGGAAATCGTATGTGTTCCTTTTTCTAAACCTTTAATGATAAATGCAGCTGTATGTATTTCATCCGTTTTTTTTTCGTCAACATACAGATTCATATATCCTTCACCATTTACTTTTTTCCCGCGCTCATCTGAAAAAGTAAAATTGGGAACAAAGCACTCTATATAAACATTGCGCCCTTTTAGATGATGATTGACAAAAAGCTGTCTCCCTGTTTGAGCACCTGCTTCAACTGCATCCTGTTGTGTTATGCTGATTTCCATGGGAACAGCGTCTCCTTCTGGACGGGGCTTTTCATTCGTGCAGGCTGTTAAAGATACGAGCAATAAAATCAGCAGTATAAAGTGTTTCATTAATGACAACGCCTCCTTATGGAGGTAGTTTCACCAGATTTATATCAAATATGTTTTTAAATAAAAAAAGAAAGTCATGGTGAAGACTTTCTTTCAATCAATCCTGCTGCCTCATCGACTGAAACATCCCAAGCATCATGGAAGCCATTTGTACTGAGTTTGAAAACTGAGCAACTTTATGCGGGATGGTTTTTTGATAATAATTCATCATGGCAAGTTTCATCGATTCTGTATCTTGAGGATTTCTGGCTAGCTTTCTGTACCAATGCGGCTGTTCCCGCAAAAAAATTTTTAATTCATTGTCTGCTGCAATCATTTCCTGAATTTCTTTTCTCATGCTGTCGCTCCTGCTCAATCTTTCCTGAAAGAAAAGGGATGGTTTGGTGTGTTCGACTTACTAGATGATGTGCCTTTTGTAAGCCCGAAGGTTGAAAATAATTTTTGAATAGATGAAATGGTGTTGTTCATATTATACAAATGCTGATTCATTTGATTGGCATCCATGCTTTTTACAGCTGTCATCATCCTGGACATAAAATCGGACTTCTTTTCTGCCGTACTTTCAGACTCATCTGACTCTTCTCTGTACTTCTTCCATGAAACATCATTTTCTCCAAGCAAATACCAATCTTCAAATAGTTCCTGCCATTTTTTCTCGCCTTTTCTGACCTCAGTAATTAATTTAGGATGTTTTTTTACAAATTCCTTAAATTCTCCAATAGAAGGATGTTCTTTTTTTTCTGTCATTATCTGATCACCTCTGTTTACCTTCGCCTACTATATTTTATTTGACCGTATGAAAACGGTTCGCCCATTTTGAGCAAACTTTTATAAAAATCCTGATTGCACAATATTTGGGAGTACTGATAAGATGAAGTGGAGGATAGAAAGGATTTGGTGAGAGATGGAAAAGGAAGAACTGACGCGCTTATTGGCTGAATTAAAAGAAGAAGATGTTCCGGTTTTAAAGCTGTTTCTTGAGGGACTGAAAAAGAAAGCGGACAAAGAAAACGGATCATACATAGGTGCATTGCTGCATGCACAAGGCGAATATACCGAAAATCAATTCATATTAACAATTCCCAATACGGCAATTATTCAAAACTCCCTGCATATTGTACATGGAGGAATTACTGCTACACTGCTGGACTCTGCAATGGGATCGCTTGTACATCATGTTTTGCCGGACCATCTTGCTGCTGTTACATCTGAAATGAAAATTAATTATGTTGCACCAGGAATCGGCACCGAACTAAAATGTATAGCCTCTCTTATCCATAAGGGCAGCAAAACAGTTGTTACTGAGGGCAAAGTCTTCCGTGATGACGGCAAATTAATGGCTCATTGTACAGCAAGCTTTTTTATTATCGATCGTCCTAAACGATAAGTAAGGAGAAAGCAATGTTCCCTTTTTTTAAAAAGACATGTTATCTCTGTAAGAAAAAATCAAAAAACACCGAAACCTATTTTGGTGATAAACAGGCAAAAATTCAAGTTTGTCATCTTTGTATAGGCTATGCTGAGAGACGTGCTTTTAAAAAAGCATAGATAATCTTCCGGCTATAGTTTCTGCCGCCGCATAAATACCATTTTTCACTCAGCAGAAAAGACACCCGCTATGGATGTCTTTTTGTAGTGAATATCAGTCATTAAAAGGCCTGATAAAATTTTGTGTATAGTAAAGCTTATTCACTCCGACACCAAGTCTCGTAAAATCTGGGTTCAAAAGTGTGTCGCGGTGGCCTTTGCTGTTGAGCCAGCCTTCAACCGCCGCTATTCCGTCAATGTATTGGGCTGCAATATTTTCTCCCGCCATCTGATAAGCTACATCCCCTTCTTTCAAACGGTCTGCAAGCGACCCTTCCGTCGGGGACTCATGTGAAAAGTATTCATTTGAAAGCATATCGCTGCTGTGCAAAAAAGCTACTTCTGATGTCATTTGATCCCACTCTACAGGAGGAATTTCGTGCCGTTTTCGAATGATATTTGTCAGATCAAGGATTTGATTCTCCGCACCTTTTTCAACAGCCTTCCATTCTTCCGCGTTAAGCTGTTTGGGCTGAATGAGTTCACCCCGGTAAACAACCTCATAAGGACGCTGCTTTACTAATGTTTCTTCATCTAAAGCTCTGACGCTTGAAAGTTCGCCATCAAACTTATCTAAATAAAGCTGAACATAAATGTCTCCCATTTTAACGATTGGTCTCGTATTCATATCTTCTTCAGACATTTCAAATCGGTAAGAATTGCCGTCAAAATCTATTGATATACTTGAAGAGATCGAATTTGTTTTAAAAACTTCACCGACAGGCTGGCCTAATTTATAAGGCTTTACATTTACCTCTGTCCCGATGGCATATACCGTGACGACTTTGTTATCAAATACCCCAACCTGAAGGTACTGCTGATCGTTCTGGTTATAAATCCACCATTCGTAGTCATAGGATGAAGGATCTTTCCTTGCAGGTTCCCCAAGCGTTTCAATGATCTCACTGGAAGATTTTCCGACAAAAGAAAGAACTCCTGAATCCGGCATATTTAATTCTTCATTTGATTCTTTTGCAATTTGTTCATTTTCATCTATTTGTTTGATCGGTTCCTTATTTCCATATTGAATAAAAAGAATATAAGTAATAAAAATAACCAGCAATAAAAAAACGGTTTTTAATATACTGCTCAGCTTAAATCCCTCCAGGTCACTCATTTCTACCATTATATGATCCATTAGATTCATTATACTACTAAACAGTATTTCACAAGATTGGCAGATAGTATATCCTTTTATAGGTCATTTAATCAAAAATGGCAGCTTTTTTCAATTAAGATGTTTGAAATAAAATTTTTCCAGCTCATGATTCACCAGTTTTTCCTTCCATATAAATAAGAACATGCCCAATCAATGGCATGTTCTTTCATCGCTTAATGAAGATGATGATCATTCTTTTCGGAAATTGTCGTCAGGGCTGCCCCAGCCTGCTGATCTGTCAGCTGATTTAGGGATAAGTCTCCAAGTGAGACCATTCCGACTATATGTCCATTTTCTACAACTGGAAGCCTTCTGATTTGATGCTCCGCCATAAGCTGTGCTGCTTCATCTGCAGATGCATCCGGACTGATGGTGCAAAGATGATCACTCATAACCTTCGTCACTTGATAAGATCCAGGATGTTTTTCTGCGATCCCTCTCACGACTAAGTCACGATCCGTAATCATCCCGAGCAATTGATTGTTTTCAACGATTGGAATGGATCCTACGTTCCATTCTTTCATTTTGACCGCTACCTCGAATACATTATCAAGCGGCGTACATGCCTGGATGTCATTAGACATAATATCTCGAACCTTCTGCATAAAAAAACCTCCCTGATAGTAAATAAAAAATGTTCATTCTGCTAATGTAGTTTGGCCCAAAATAAGATAAAGATGTAAATTATCAGGTAAAGATTGAAAGTTCCATGCATTCGTACTATGATTGAAGGGGAGTTCATTAAAGCGCTTTACTAATGAAAATGCCGTTAGAAGGTTTAGGAGGGAATACATAATGAAATTGGAAAACACAGGACTGGATGGATTGACAGTTGAATTAGCAAGACTGGATGAAATTATGGATGAGCTTGGCATTGTTCGTGCCGGTCAGTGGGATTATGAGCGTGTTACATATGATCGTAAATTCGAAAACAAAGATGAGACGTTTTATCTTCGCATTCCGGGATATGCCGTTGAAGGCGACATTGGCGGAAAGCATGCAGTAGTTAAAATAATGACACCGCTTCTCGGCAAGCACTATTATCCGCACGGAGTAGAATATGGCGAAGGCGAAAACTTCCCAAATGCCGTTTTAAGTACAAGCCAGAAATTGCTTAAGCAGCTGAAAGAAGAAATTGGACGAATCGTTTAAAGCCATACACGCAAAAGCATTCACTGCTTTTGCTTTTTTATTTGATTTAATAAACCATCATTCTCCTCATATTGACAATTATATTTTCATAATTGTATTAAAAAGCCTTTTTGCACACTGTCCTTTCGTACTATAATTTAAAGAGAACCATTGAAAGGAGCAAGGGATTGTATACAATACTCTCAAAACGAAATTTCCTCATCATTTCATCCATTATTGTGATAGGGCTGATTGTTTATTTTCTTCTGCCCCTTTCGATTCCCTTGATTATGGCTTTTATCACAGCGTTATTATTGGAACCTCTCGTAAGGCAATTCCAAAACCACGTTAAGCTCAATCGGAAAATGGCCGTATTGGCAGCATTTTTAATCTTTCTGTTTACCATTTCCATCAGCAGTTACTTTATTACTACTAAAGTAGTAGGCGAAGGCATTAGGACAATTGAAAATGCACCAAGCTACATAAATGAAATTACGATAGCGTGGAACAATATTGAAAAACGGATTACGAATTCTGCAAAGGATCTTCCGCCGAAGTTTGTAAATGAAATCAGCAATCAGATAGAAGAGTTTCTTGAAAAAACAAAAACCGATCTTGCAAGCTCAGTTAATATAGATAATGTTAAAAGCATCTTTACAAACATTCCTAATTATATGGTAAACATGCTGGTTTACTTAATTGCATTATTCCTGTTTATGATTGAGCTCCCGCACCTTAAAATACGAATGTATAAACATATGAAGGAAAATACTGCTCAAAAAGTAAATTTTATGGTTACTCGCATGTCTTATGTCATTTTTGGTTTTGCAAAAGCTCAGTTTTTAGTCAGCATTATTATCTTTGTGGCATCCTTTATTGGACTTCTCCTGATAGCGCCTGAAATTGCGCTTGTTATGTCAATTATTATTTGGATTATTGATGTCATACCTATCATTGGATCGATCATTATTATGGGCCCCTGGACCCTCTATCATCTCATCTCGGGCGATCTGGTGCTTGCAGCAAAGCTTGGCATTCTGACAGCTGTTCTTTTGATTATCAGACGTACAATTGAGCCTAAAGTGATGGGAAGCCATATTGAGTTATCCCCTCTTGCGACTCTTATCTCAATGTACCTTGGATTAAAGCTGTTTGGTGTCCTTGGTTTTTTCATCGGCCCGATGATTTTGATTGTGTATAATTCCGCGAGAGAAGCAGGCATTATCCGTTTTCATTTTAAATTATAGGCAGTAAAAAAGGGCTGAATGTTTATCGAACAGCCCTTTTCAAATTCGATCCATGCACATGGATTTTTTTGATGGAATCATTTGCACAAGCAAATGCAGATCTTCATTTGGTCCTTTAATAAGACCTGCATCATAGAGAGAGGCAGGTTTCATGTATCCGAAAAGAACGGCTGTTAATGTGGCTACATCCAGCTGAAGGCCGCGTTTGGGAGGGTGTGTACAGACGCTTCCAGCAGAAGACTTCCGAAAATGAGTGGTCTCGTCTTTTTTTATAAGATACGTTCCGCTGTTCCAGGCTGCAAAGGAATCATGGATGTGCAAAAAAAGCGGTTTCTCATGAGGCTCAAATATGTATTGCTTTAAAAAAGATTCGACATCCACAATTCTCCCCATTATCGTGGGCTTAACCTCTGATAGAATGAAAGGATTTTTCAGGAAAAAAGAAAAATGATCCCGCTCGAATGTACGCCAAATCAGCTGCTCATAACTAAATTCCTTCTGACAGATACAAGTCCAAAGTGATTTTTTGGCAGCATCGTTAAGGGCGATACACTCATCTACATACAGATTATGATTTTCAAGCCTATAAATCATATACCCATCAGCGCTGCCATCCTTAAGGAAATGAAGGTAAATAAAATGATTTTCTTTTAATATTCCTTTTTTCCACCATTCTTCCGATCTGCCGATCATACCGTTATTTTCTTTGCTGAAACGGTCATAAACCGTTTGCAGGAACGGCAAAGCGAGATCCCGGCTAAGCTCTTTAACATTGCTGCTTCCGCCAAATGTACGAAGGTGGTGACCTTTCTTGTTCATCGTCCATTTTTTTTCATTTGAAATCAATTCCCATCCTAATTTTCTGTAAAAAGGGATGGAGAAGGGATTCAGATACGAAATGGAACAGCCTTGATTCTTCATCCTGAGTAAAGCTTCAAAAAGAAGCCTGTCCATTTTTTGCTTGCGCCGCTCTTCCGGCAAAAAAGAAATAGATGACAGCCCTCCCATCTTTACTTTTTTCCCTGAAAAATAGATATCAAGATCCAGAATGTGGACTTTAGCAATAAGCCTCTCACTGTCAAAGTCACCCAATATCATTTCCTTCGGGAAGCGGCTTATTTCTGTCTGATCGTTCTTCGATGAGTATTGTGATAAACGGACAACCTCTTCATAATCGGTCTCTTCTGCTTTACGAATCATAACGTCTCCTTCTGAGCTATGCTTTCTTTTTAAGTTCCCAGGATAAAAAAACGTCCTCTTTTTTGGTGCAGATCATGCCAAGCTTCTCAAATAGGCGGATAGATTTTTTATTATGATCGATGCATTCCATGCTGATTTGTTTGACTGATTTTTCACTTGTCAGCCATTCAATAACTGCATCAATCGCTTCATATGTTAAACTTTCCTCATCATCGACCTCGTGGATGTTGTAGCATAGTTCCACACAGCCATGCTCATCCGGCATGCCCTGAATGAATAAGTCGCCTACAATTCTCTTTTCATGATATAAAATAATGAGCCAAAGTCCCCAGCCATATTCTTTTTCATTTCTCTCAAGTCTTTCAATATAGAGCGGGAGCATTCCTTTGACCGCAATTGAAGGCCAAGTAACAGGTATTCCAATTGGGGAGCGGCTTTCCAGTTCTTTTCGGTGAAAGACTAAAGATTTTGCAATATCCAAAGAACAGGGGATAATGAGGAGCCGATCTGTTACAATTTCAATCATCTTACAGTCACTCCCTTTCATAAACCGTCTGTTACTTTCATTTTATGGCCATTCTGTACGTCCTATACTTAAAGAAAAAAAGAAACAAAAAAGATGTTATAGAATGATAAATTCCATAACATCTCATGCCATCATTAAAAACCTAAAATCGCTTTGAATACGGAAGTCGTCTCTCCGCCTTTATACTGAATATAAAGCAGATAATAGACAGCCACCCCGGTAATCGCGGTGAAAAACCAGATCAGGCTCGTAACAGGACCTAATTTTCTGTGCTTTGAGAGATTGTTTTTATAACCTGATATCAAGGTGATAATTCCAAAGACTGCACCTACTGTTGCTAGAGTAATATGAAAAATCAGGAAAACAGTATAATAGACTTTAATATGATCGGGTCCTCCAAACGCAGTGTTTCCTACAAAGATCGTTCTTGAGGCGTACACGGCAAAGAAGATAATCGCAAAAACAGCTGCGGTAAGCATCGCCTTCTGATGTGCCTCAATTTTGCGCTGCTTGATCAAATACCAGCCAACAGCAACAGAAACAGCACTTAAAACAATAAAGGCTGTACTAATAGTAGGTAAAATAGGTACATTCATTTTTGCAGCTCCTAAAAATAAATATTATAAATTGATAAGCAGAAAATGAGAGCGGAAATTACTTAATGGGCTGCGGAGTAAATCTCTTTCTTTCCTCAAGATCATCGCGCTCTCTCTCCTGCCGGGCCCATTTAAAGAAAATAATTCCAAGGAGGATTCCATAAACAAACTCCTGGATAATTTTCATCATGATGCCCCCAAGCTGCTGATCTTCTACAAGAGGCAATGTATTGAACATTTCCGGACCTGTCAAATTCAGACCTGACAGCATACTTGCCGGAACGCAAAGTTCAAGGGCGCTCGTCCATGCCCTAGGATCCGAATACGTGGAATAAAGAGAAGTTTCAGCAAATATGATAAGGGCACAAGCCGGTGTTAACAGCATTCCATTGGCAAATATGTATCCGATTTTTTTAATTCCGCCAAGCTCTCTCCATTCAGGCAATTCATTTAACAATGGCCACCACATCAGCATCGCCGCAATAAAAATAAAAATCGTTACTGAGGCATGAATGATATGATCTGTCTTCACAAAATCAAAGACAAGCGGAATATGATAGAGTGAGAAAACACCGTTAAAAACAATTAAAGCGATCAGCGGCTTAGACAAAAATGATACGATTTGCTTTACGCCCCGTCTGTAAATCATTGCTCTCCACATCCAGACCGGAATGCCATAGATCATCAGAGGCGGAATCAGCAAATATAAAAGGGCCATTTGTGTCATATGTGCACTGAACATTATATGTCCCATTAGATCCAGCGGACTGCCTTTTACAGCATATAAAAGGATCATGCTGCCTGAAAAAAGTGCCTTCTGTTTGAACGGGACAGGCTGGCTATCATGAAATCGATTTCGAAGAGGTCCGATTAATAGAAAATAAATGCCAAGAATGACCGCAACAAACAGGAAAAAATAAGGGCTCCACATTGCTCTAAAACCAAACATTTCTAAATTTAACAATGAGTTCATCTCCTATTTCTGCTATAACTCCTGCAAACTATTATACACCTTCAATGAAGCGCTATCAATGAACGTTCTATGACATTAGAACAGCGGAAGCACTTAGATTCAGCTCCTTGAATAGAGTGATCCATGCACTTTTACAGCCACATTCATTTTTTACCTCTAAACATACAAAAAACCGGCTGAGAATTCAGCCGATTTTCAGATTACCACCAAATAATTGTTACGAATGCAAGAACTGTCAGAAATGCTACACCGATCCCAGAGTAAAGGAAGAGCGCTGGCACTTCATGGCCTTTATGGCTCATATGCATAAAGTAGTAAAGCTGGAAAATAACCTGGATAACAGCAAGCAATAGAATAAACGGAACTTTAAACCATTCTGCAATGCCATCATAGCCAATTGCTACAAATGCAATGACTGTAAGGAAAATCATTAATGCAAACGTAACAACTTGAAACTTCATATCTTCTTTATTTTTCTTGCGGCGATATGCAAGATCAACTTTTGGGTTACCTGAATTTTGATTAGCTGCCATCAGTTTATCCCACCATTCCCATTAAGTATACAACTGTAAAGATGAACACCCATACAACGTCGATAAAATGCCAGTATAAACTTGCAACGTAATATTTAGGCGCGTTGTATAAATTCAATCCTCTTTTTGCATTGCGTACCATCAAAGTAGTGATCCAAAGTAAACCAAATGTAACGTGGGCGCCATGTGTTCCGACCAGCGTGTAAAAAGCGGATCCAAGAGAACTGCTTGTAATAGTAAATTCAAAATGATGAATATAATGATTGAATTCATAAATCTCAAGAGCCAGGAATCCCGCTCCTAGCAGAACGGTAATTCCCATCCAAAGCTGCATTTTTTTAAATTGGAAGTTCTTCATGTGATACATAGCGTACACACTTGTTAACGAACTCGTCAAAAGGAGCATAGTTGCTGCAAAAACAAGCGGAAGTTCAAACATTTCCTGAGTAGTCGCACCGCCGTTGTTTGAATCTTTTAAAGCTAAAAACGTTGCAAACAGAGAAGCAAACAGGACAGTCTCTCCTCCAAGAAAAAGCCAGAAGCCTAAAAATTTATTCTTACCTTCAAGGGTCGCCTTTTCAGGAGAGGCAGGGAACGTTTCAGCTGTCAATTTTTCCTCAACATGCATTATGCCTTTACCCCCTTATCTTCATCATCATTCATTAAATCTTCTTTGTGAATATGATAACCGTGATCATCAATTATTGAACGAAGGAACATAGACCCTAATGTGATTAAGAATCCGATAATGATGACTGGAAGTCCCCAAGCGAAATCCTCTCGATATAACAATCCGAATGCTGCAACAAAAAGTCCAAAAGACATGATCAGAGGCAGAATTGATCCGTTAGGCATATGGATGTCTCCAAGCGGTTCAGCAGGAGTCATTCCTTTGTTTCCTTCCATTCTTTCAACCCATAAAGCGTCAAGACCGCGTACTAGCGGTGTTTGTTTAAAGTTATATTCAGGTGCAGGTGATGATACAGCCCATTCCAGGTTGCGTCCATCTCCCCATGCATCTCCTGCTGCTTTTTCTCCTTTTATAGAAGAAATAACGATATTGTACAGCAATACGATTGTACCGGCAGCCATCAAGAAAGCACCAGCGGTACTGATCAGGTTCCCCGTTTCAAGACCCTGTCCAGGAAGGAATGTGAAAATGCGTCGCGGCATACCCATCAATCCAAGGAAATGCTGGATAAAGAACGTTAAATGGAAGCCTATAAAGAATAATACGAACGTAACAACACCTAATTTTTCACCAAGCATTCTTCCGAACATTTTTGGCCACCAGTAGTGCAGGCCAGCGAATAATCCTATAACCACTCCGCCTACGATAACATAGTGGAAATGCGCAACTACGAAATAGGTGTCATGATACTGATAATCTGTCGGTGCAGCTGCAAGCATGATTCCTGTTACTCCGCCCATTACAAACGTAGGAATGAAAGCAACTGACCAGATCATTGGTACTGTAAAGCGGATGCTTCCGCCCCACATTGTAAACATCCAGTTGAAAATTTTAATGCCTGTCGGAACGGCAATGGCCATTGTTGCTACTGCGAAAATCGCATTTGCGATTGGTCCAAGACCAGTTGTGAACATGTGATGCGCCCACACCATAAACCCTAAAAATCCGATTAGAACTGTAGCAAAAACCATTGATGAATATCCAAATAAGCGCTTTTTCGAGAAGTGAGGAAGAACATCTGAGAAAATCCCGAAAGCAGGAAGAATTAAGATGTAAACCTCAGGATGTCCGAAAATCCAGAATAAATGCTCCCAGATGATCGTATTTCCTCCAAGTGCCGGAACAAAGAATCCTGTACCGAATAATCGGTCAAACATCATAATTGCTAACCCAACTGTAAGCGGTGGAAAAGCAAATAGGATAAGTGCTGAAGCTACAAATGTTGTCCAAGTGAACAACGGCATGCGCATGTAAGTCATACCAGGTGCACGCATGTTAATAATTGTTGCAAGGAAGTTAATACCCGCAATCAACGTACCAATTCCTGATATCTGAAGTCCCAGCAAATAAAAATCTATTCCATGTCCAGGCGAGTTCAGTGCAAGTGAAGCATAATTCGTCCAGCCTGCATCAGGAGCTCCATCTAAAAACCAGCTTAGGTTCAGGAATAGTCCTCCAAAGAAAAACAGCCAGAAACCCAATGAGTTCAAAAATGGAAATGCAACGTCACGCGCTCCGATCTGAATCGGTACGACGGCATTCATAAAAGCAAATATGAGCGGCATGGCTGCCAGGAAAATCATGGTCGTTCCATGCATAGTTAAGATTTCGTTGTAAAGGCCAGCTGCGATAAAATCGTTATTTGGCACAGCGAGCTGAATTCTGATAAGCATCGCTTCTAATCCACCTACGAGGAAGAAGAAGCCGCCGGAAATCAGGTAAAGGATGGCGATTTTTTTATGGTCTACTGTTGTTAAGTAGTCCCATAGCACAGCGCCGAACCCCTTTTTCTGAGTTAACGTACTCACAGTGTTACCTCCCTTTTATTCTGCTGAGACATCTTACTTCGTTTCGACTTTTAAGCCGCTTAAGTATTCAGTAAGTGCATCAAGTTCCTCATCGTTAAGTTCAGGATACGTTTTTGTCATCTTGTTTCCTGGTTTGTACTGTTCAGGATCTTTCAGCCAGTTTCTGATATTTTCTTCATTATGAGGCAGAATGCCCGCTACTCTGGCACGCTCTCCAAAGGTAGCTAAGTTAGGTGCTGTTCTTGCTTCTTTTGGACGCTTATCAGCAGGTGTCACAGCATGACAGCCGATGCAGCTTTTCTCCTGGAACAATTTTTCACCCTGTTTAGCTAAATCTGAATCTGCAACCGCTTTAGCATTTTTCATTTCTTCAAGCCATTGATCAAACTCTTCGCGGGATTTTGTTTTCACTTTAAAATCCATTAAAGCATGTGAAGGGCCGCAAAGCTCAGCACATTTCCCGTAAAAATATTCTCCGGCTTTTTCTGCACGTTTGCTGTCAAAATTAAGCCAGAACTGATTTATGTTTTCAGTGTTTGTATCCATCTTGCCGCCTGCTGGCGGAATCCAGAAAGAATGCTTCACATCAGAAGCAATCAGATTAAAGTAAACCCTTTCATCTGATGGAACAACTAAATCCTGGCTTGTGATTACCCCAGCATCAGGATATTCGAATTCCCACCAGTAAAGATTCGCTCTGACATTAATAACAACTGCATCTTCAGGTTTGCGGTCCTTCTTTTCCATTGGTTTCACATCTGCGAGTTCAAATGTTGCAGATACAACTGGAACCGCTAACACAAGTAGTAAAAGAATAGGAATAACAGTCCAAATGATTTCAAGTTTATGACTTCCCTCTACTTGCTCAGGAATTTTATTTTCCTCACCTTTGCGCCGTCTGAATTTCAGAACTACATAAATGAAGATCACAGTTACGACTGCGATTACAATGACCATGATGAGTGTACTCAGCACCATTAATGAGTACTGCATATCCGCAACTTCACCAGCTGGTTGAAGAGCGGAAAGATATGGTTCACCACAGCCGGCTAGGACAAGTGTCAACATTGCAAAAATGGCAACGAGACGCAATTTTGTCAGCCTCTTTTCCATAGCTAAATCAAACCCCTCTTTCAGTAAATTAATTCCCGTAGTTTCACAGGAATCGATAATTCCTTCTATGTAAATTCCTAAAAGAAAGAATTTCTAACTTAGTTGATCGTGAAAAGTACCATCGCCACAAAAAGGATCGTTAAGTAATTCAGTGAATAAATAAACATCCACTTTGCCCACTTCAGATCATCCTTCATCTTCATGCCAGATAAAGCAAGCACAAGCCACCCGATGTTCAGTGCAGTTGCAAGAATAATGAAAGGAACCCCGAGCTGAAATAAGTAAAACGGCAAAGGCAGGAGACAGATCACCCAAACCATCATTTGCCTTTTTGTAATGGCAAAACCATGAACGACCGGCAGCATAGGAATGCCTGCAGCACGGTATTCTTCCACTCTTTTCATTGCAAGAGCAAGAAAATGCGGAGGCTGCCATATGAACATAATCATAAACAATACCCAAGCAATCACACTCAGGTCAGCATCGATTGCAGCCCAGCCGATAAGCGGCGGAACCGCACCGGATACACTTCCTACAACAGTGTTCAGTGTATAATGGCGTTTAGTCCACATTGTATATAAAAAGACGTATGTAATTACGCCGATCAACCCGATTAACGTGGCTGTTACAGTTGTCATCAGCAGAAGAATAAAGCCGAACGTAAGCAATAAAATACCAATCCACAAAGCCTGAATTGGGTTCATTTTCCCTGTAACTGTCGGTCTCATTTTTGTTCTTTCCATGATATGATCAATATCACGGTCGTAAAAGTTATTAATGGCACATGAACCAGCAATAATTAAAGATGAACCAAGTAAAACAAATAAAACACTATCTATATTCTGCAGAAAGCTTTGTCCTGTAAAATGCAAGGCAAGCCACAGTCCCGTGAAGGTAGTAATCATGTTAGAATTGACAATTCCCATTTTAATGAGACTTAAGAAGTCTTTAAGAGCTGTCGTTTCATGGATTTCTTCCGGGCGGTGTCCGCTCAGATGTGTTTCTGATAAGGTCCTTGAATCAGGCACGTTTTATAGACCTCCTTTTCAATTCTGTTTCTAATAGAAAGAATCTTCTGTAGGATGGAGACTTTCTATATCATACTAAATAAAACAATATTTACAAAATGCTTCCTTCTTGATATTAAACCATAATCAGCAAATGTTTTGTGAACAAATTATGAAGAAGTTATGTCGAAATTGTGAAGCAGATGAGCTGCACAGGTTAATTAATTGAAAAGCAGCCCATTCACTGATACTCTAAAAAATGATGGCATAACTTTTTGACCACGATAACATTCTATCATAATTATTAGGAATTTTTTATAGATTATGGAATCTTTTGCGAAAAAAACATCGGCAGAAGAATCCCCCATATAATTCCTTATTAATGTGCCTGTTTTTCTACTATAATAAACAGAGATGATATCAGTCATGTTTTTTGTTGCCTGATCGGCTGAGGCTGCCGCTTTAAAATCAAGCGCCTGCCCTCGATTTTTGTCGATTTAGATAAACTCATTATTACGAATAAGAAGGTGAACATCTTGCAGCGAGCATTAAAAGGTTTAGGCGTGCTCACATCTATCGTTATGCTTCTCGTACTCTTAGGAGGAGCTTTAGTTACAAAAACGGAATCCGGAGCAGGATGCGGCGATTCCTGGCCGCTATGTCATGGCGAACTGATTCCGTCAGAGATTACCCCTGAGCTTGTCATTGAGCTCAGTCACCGGGTTGTAAGCGGGCTAGCAGGCATTCTCGTCCTTCTATTAGCTGTTTCATCATGGATTTTGATTGGACATAAACGCGAGACAAAGTTTCTTGCTGCTTTATCATTCTTTTTCCTGGTTCTGCAGGCATTGATTGGCGCTGCCGCAGTTAAGTGGGGACAGTCCGATGCTGTTCTTGCCCTGCATTTCGGGATATCGCTTATATCATTTGCATCCGTTCTGCTTCTTACTTTGCTTATTTTTGAAGTAGATAAAAAGTTTGATACGGAATCCTTGATAATTGATAAAAGAATGAAGTTTCATATGATCGGCATTATATCCTACTGCTATATTGTTGTGTATACCGGCGCATTTGTAAGGCATAAAGAAGCAAGTCTTGCATGCCCAAATTGGCCAATGTGCAGTAACAGGACATATGGTCTTCCGGCCACCCTGCATGAGTGGATTCAAATGGGCCACAGATTTGCGGCCGCATTAATCTTTATCTGGGTTGCCATAGCTGCCTACAAAGCTTTTAAATACTATAAACATCAAAAAGTCGTTTATTATGGCTGGATGATTGCTTTTGCGCTAATTTCCATGCAAGTAGTGTCAGGAGCTCTAGTAGTACTGACCGGTTTAAATTTGGCTGTCGCACTAGCCCACGCTTTAATTATCTCTTGTCTTTTCGGGGTTCTCAGCTATTTCATCCTGCTTATAAGCAGAAATAAAATAAACCGGCAGGCTCAATTGAATAAGGATAATAAAAAAGTAATCTAAAAAGAGGGACGCCATGTGCGCCCCTCTTTTTACATACCCTTAAACATTTCTATGGCTCTCTTTCTTTGCTCGCTGTGTTCGACTGTAGGCTCTTGATAGTCCTAGCCAATCCTGCCGCCAAACGGATAGGCCATGGAACTTAGCCGCAGAGTCAAAAAAAAGACAGCCCGTAGGCTGTCTTTTTAATGGGTTAATTCAATTAATAAATCTCCAGTTTGAATCGCTTCACCGTTCGATACGTGAATATCCTTAATTGTACCTGAGAATGGCGCCTGTACGGTCGTTTCCATTTTCATCGCTTCAGTCAGGAGCAAATGATCGCCCTTGCTGACCTTTTCGCCCTTTTCAACCAAAACCTTGATGACTGTACCAGGCATTGTCGCCCCAATATGATCTTTATTGCCTTTATCAGCTTTCATTTTCGCTGTGATCGTAGCTTTAATGCTTTCATCACGAATAATGACCTCACGAGGCTGACCGTTTAATTCAAAGTAGACAACACGTGTTCCATCAGGCTGAGGCTCCCCAATTGAAACAAGCTTTACAATTAATGTTTTCCCCTGTTCAATTTCAACTTCAATTTCTTCGCCAAGTCTCATTCCATATAAGAAGGTTGGCGTATCGAGAACTGAAATATCTCCAAATTGTTCAAATGTCTTTGTGTAGTCCATGAACACTTTTGGATATAGTGCATGCGCTATAGCATCAAAACTTGTCACTTGTCTGTTTAAGCTTTGGAAAAGCTCTTCCTTCAATGCTTTGAAGTTAACCGGCTCCAATAATTCACCAGGTCTGACCAAAATAGGCTCACGGCCTTTTAAGATAATGCGCTGAAGCTCTTTTGGAAAACCTCCGTGAGGCTGTCCAAGGTATCCTTCAAATAATTCAACAACGGAATCAGGGAAATCAAGCGTTTCTCCCCGCTCATAAATATCGTCTTCTATCAAATTATTCTGGACCATAAAGAGGGCCATGTCGCCGACTACTTTCGAAGAAGGTGTTACCTTGACTATATCTCCGAACAGATCATTTACGCGGCGATACATTTCTTTGACTTCGTTCCAGCGGTCATCAAGTCCGACAGCTTTTGCCTGCTGCTGAAGATTGCTGTATTGTCCTCCCGGCATTTCATGCATGTAAACTTCTGAGTGAGGAGAATTCATTCCGCTCTCAAAATCCTGATAGTAGTGGCGCACGCCTTCCCAATATTGAGACAGCTCTTCTAATGCTTCAATATCTGCTTTTGGCCGATGGTCCATTCCTTGAAGAGCATGATAGAGAGAATTGGCGCTCGGCTGTGAAGTTAAGCCGGACATTGAGCTTACTGCTACATCCACCACATCTACTCCCGCTTCAATTGCTTTTGCATAAGTGAAAATACCATTTCCGCTCGTATCATGTGTGTGCAGGTGAATAGGAATCGAAATTGTTTCCTTTAAAGCAGAAATTAAGTCATAAGCAGCCTGCGGCTTAAGCAATCCTGCCATATCTTTAATTCCTAAGATATGAGAACCTGATTCTTCGAGTTCTTTAGCAAGATTTTTATAGTATTCAAGATCATACTTTCTGCGGGATGGATCTAAAATATCTCCGGTATAGCAGATCGCAGCCTCAGCAATTTTATTTGATTTTCTGACCGCTTCAATCGCAGGCCGCATTCCTTCAACCCAATTCAAGCTGTCGAAAATACGGAATACATCTATTCCTGCATAGGAGGACTTCTCCACAAATTCTTCAATAACATTATCCGGATAATTTTTATAGCCTACTGCGTTAGATGCACGAAGCAGCATTTGCAGGAGAATATTCGGAACTTGTTTTCTGACCGTGAGAAGTCTGTCCCAAGGATCTTCTTTTAAAAAACGGTATGCTACATCAAATGTTGCTCCGCCCCACATTTCAAGCGAAAATAAATTAGGCAGAAGTCTTGCCGTAGGTTCCGCAATATGTTTGATGTCATTTGTTCTTAAGCGTGTTGCAAGCAGCGATTGGTGAGCGTCACGGAACGTAGTATCTGTTAATAGCACTTCATTTTGCTCTTTCAGCCATTTCACAAGACCTTCCGGACCCTGTTCGTCAAGAATCTGCTTTGTTCCGCTTGGAATCGGCTCTGAAAGCTTAACTTTAGGAATGTAAAGTTTATCAAAGACCGGCTTCTTTTTCTTTTCAATGCCCGGGAAGCCATTAACTGTTACATTTCCAATGTAGGAAAGCATTTTCGTTCCGCGGTCTTTTTTCTTTGAAAATACGAATAGCTCTGGTGATGAATCAATAAAAGATGTATCGTATTCACCTGACATGAATTTCTCATGTTTGATGACATTTTCTAAAAATGGAATATTGGTTTTAATTCCTCTGATTCTGAATTCCCTTAAGTTTCTGATCATTTTTGCAGCAGCCTGTTCAAACGTCAGTGCCTGTGTCGAAAGCTTAACGAGCAATGAATCATAATGCGGAGTGATAACAGCTCCCTGGAATCCGTTCCCTGCATCAAGCCTTACTCCAAAGCCCCCGCCTGAGCGATAAGCCATGATTTTCCCAGTATCCGGCATAAAATTATTCAGCGGATCTTCTGTTGTAACCCTTGATTGAATGGCATAGCCTGTTACTCTGATTTGATCTTGTGCAGGAATGCCAATTTTTTCTCCGTGTAGGGGATAGCCTTCTGCGACCATAATTTGAGTCTGTACAATATCAATTCCTGTGACCATTTCGGTAATCGTATGTTCTACTTGAACACGCGGGTTGACTTCAATGAAGTAATACTCTCCTTTTGCAACTAAAAATTCCACGGTTCCTGCGTTTACATAATCAACTTTGTTCATCAGTTTAACGGCAGCATCACAAATGTCTTGTCTTAATTTTTCATCAACAGAGACGCTTGGAGCTACTTCAACCACTTTTTGATGACGTCTTTGCACGGAACAATCACGTTCATACAAATGAATGATATTGCCGTGTTCATCACCAATAATTTGCACTTCAATGTGCTTAGGGTTTTCAATTAGCTTCTCAACGTAAACTTCATCGTTGCCAAATGCAGCTTTCGCTTCAGATTTGGCACGTTCATAGGATTCTTTAACAGCTGCAGCGCTGCGCACAATTCTCATGCCGCGTCCGCCGCCTCCAAGTGAAGCTTTAATTATGAAAGGATAGCCATTTTCACGGCCAAACTCTACAACATCCTCTAAGCTTTGCACAGGTCCGTTGCTGCCCGGAATGACCGGAATATTTGCAAGCTCCGCCTGCTTTCTTGCTTTAACTTTGTCCCCAAACATATCGAGATGCTTGGATTTTGGGCCAATGAAGATGATTCCCTCTTCCTCGCATCTTCTCGCAAAGTGAATATTTTCCGATAAAAATCCATAGCCAGGATGGATGGCATCCACATGATTGGCTTTGGCAATCTCAATAATGCCATCAATATCCAAATAAGCATCGATCGGTTTTTTCCCTTCGCCAACTATGTATGCTTCGTCTGCTTTGTACCGGTGAAACGATCCTGAATCTTCTTTAGAATAGATAGCTACTGTCCGGATATTAAGCTCCGTGCAGGCACGGAATACACGGATGGCAATTTCACCGCGGTTTGCAACAAGTATTTTCTGAATGTTTTTCTGCGACATACGAATCCTCCTTAAGCTTCATCACTTGCATCACTAAAAGTATAACACATTTATAATTAGTATAACACTTTTATTCTATTGAAATGGGACTGTATTTCCGTGTATTTCACTTACCGGCTTAGGTTCAGTCTTCTGATAGGTAGCCCGGTATTTAATAAACATGGAGATGTTAATGAGAATCCCCATTGAAAGCATTAATAGGATCATAGAAGAGCCTCCGTAGCTGATAAATGGAAGCGTAACTCCTGTGATTGGCAACAGCCCCGTTACTCCTCCAACGTTAATCGCTGTCTGTATACCAATCATACTTGAAATGCCAATTGCAAGCAGCGTTCCAAATGCATCTTCACAGTTTCTGGCAATGTGCAAACCTTTCAGCACGATAAAAGCAAGTAGGATCAGGACAAACGCCACTCCAAATATCCCCAGCTCTTCAGAGATGATTGCCAGAATAAAATCTGTGTGCGATTCAGGCAAATAGCCGTATTTTTGAACGCTTTCCCCTAGGCCAAGCCCAGTCAATCCGCCAGAACCAATGGCATAATAAGAATTTATTAAATGGAAGCCCGAGTCCGCTGCATCTCCGAAAGGATCCATAAATCCTACAAACCGGCTGACCCGCTCTGTTGTAAAAATCTTGTCCCATTTCAGCAAAACTAAAGGGCTGATCGCTACAAGACCGGCAAGCCCCAATATAATAAGCTTGAAAATATTTTTCATGCCAAGTCCCGAACAAACGACCATTGAAAGAGCAATCATGCCAATGATAGATGCCGAGCCAATGTCAGGCTGGAGGATAATCAGTACACATATAAACCCTGTAAAAATAATGGGAGGCAGCACACCTCTTCCGAAATGATCAATGTAGGATTGTTTTTTTTCGTACACCGCTGCAAGATAAAGGATGACGCTGAGCTTTACAAATTCTGCCGGCTGAAGCTTAAATCCGAACAGCGAAAACCAGCTTCTTGCACCGCCTGCAACAGAGCCGAATACGAAAATAGCAAGGAGCATCAGGATGGAAAGCATGACTACGCCCCTGATAAAAAAAGGATTTAAATAAGCTCTGTAAGGAAAGAACATGGTAATTAGAAGGGCCACAAACCCCAGTGCAATAAAAATTGCCTGCCTTTGGAAAAAGTGATCACTTTCATAGCCCCACCTGGCAACGGCAGAAATCATACTTGAACTGTACACCATCACGAGACCAAACCCGCATAAGAGGATAACAGCAAGAAGTAGTGAATAATCATATGATTTTAGAATTTTTTTTATCATTTTATCGCTTCCTATCGTGACTTGTTGCTGCATTCTGGATGATTTTATTTTCCTAGTTAGAAATTCGAGATTTAAGCGAAAATTCCTTCCATTATGTTTTCTTCTTCCGAACGCACGCCTTATGGTAACCCGGCAAACGTGCGCAAACAAGTTAAAAAAGTATGTAGGTCTTTTGTTATGGTTTGTTTTACGGCTAATAATATGCTGTTTTCGCATAAATTGTTTTTTACGCAGAAGTTTTTTACGGCAGATCCATTCGTGTCCTATTTCATGAAAATGCAAAAGCAGATTTATTACTGACTGGTGAAAACAGCAAAGTTTACGATAAGTGCTTTATAAAAAAACTCAAACTGTCTAAATGAACAGTTTGAGTTTTATTGTTATTTCTTTGTGAACGCTTCATGCAATGCCGACATTTCTCTTTCGAGTGTGTCAAGGATTACTTTTCCTTCACGTTCATCAATCAGATTAAGCCTGACGGCAAAATCAATTTCTCTTGATAATCCAAACATTTGTGTATCTAAAACCTCTTCATAAAGAGGACATTGAGGCATCGTCAAATTGTCCATTTGGACTTGAATCAGCTTCGTAATTTTATCAGCATCTGCCTTTAAGAGCGCAAGTGCTTTTTCTCGATGATCAATTGCAATCTCAGACGCCAATTGAACCCCTCCGTTCCCGAGCGAATACCCTAATCTATCTATTAATATTATAGTGAAAACAGTAAAAAATCAAGAAAAAACAAGGTGTTATTCTTAAGTGAACTTGTTCCCGGACAAAGATACATCAGAAAATGCTCAATTCATACTTTTCAGACAAAAGATGAAGTAGCTTAATGCCTGCAATACTGTTCCCTTTTTTATCAAGAGATGGTCCAAAAATTCCGATTCCAAAATGATAAGGCACGATTCCCATAATACCTCCTGATACTCCGCTTTTAGCAGGTATTCCAACTTTTATTGCAAATTCCCCTGATGCATTGTACATTCCGCATGTCACCATAAACGTTTTGCAAATACGGGCAATATCTTTGGGGATAATTTGTTTTTCTGTTTGAGGATGCTTGCCGTCAAGAGCGAAGACTGCTCCGATTTTTGCAAGATCGAGACTGTGCATTTGTAGGGCACATTGCTTTGAATATAAATCAATTAAGTCCTCAACATCACCGTCAATGATTCCGTCTTTCTTCATGAAGTAGCAAAGTGACCGGTTCAGCCACGCATTTTCAAATTCAGAAGAAGCTATTTCATGACAGACTTTAATATCTTTATTGAAGGTTAATTCTTTTGTGAATGCTAAAAAACGGGATAATTTTTCTTCCTTGTCAGATCCTTTAATCATATTCGTAACCGCAAGAGCGCCTGCGTTGATCATCGGATTAAGCGGCCGCTGATTTTCATGAGTTTCAAGCTTGACGATTGAGTTAAACGGATCTCCCGTCGGCTCCATGCCCACTCTATCAAACACAAAGGATTCACCATGATCCATTAGCACAAGTGCAAGAGTCAGCACTTTTGATATACTTTGCAGGGTAAAGCTTTTTTCAATATCCCCTGCTGACATACATGTGTTTTCAACATGATAAATCGCAACAGACAAATCATTTTGATCTGCTTCGCCAAGTGCGGGAATATAGTCAGCTATCTTTCCTTCCTTCGTAACCTCCCTCGCAATGCTCACAAGCCGCTCAAGCTCTTCGTTAGTTTGACATGGCATGACCCGTTCACCTCTTCTTTCAGTATGAGGTGTTAGTTTGCCCAAACTTCATGCCAATGACCCCCATGACAAAATCACAGAAAGCGCTTATAATTTTTTATGAAAGGACGTGTAGCAATGCACTCAATCATTATGATAAAAGGAAATATCGCCTTTCCAATCACACTGGATCCCGGTGTATGGATTTTTGACGACAGAAAAGTCGATCTGACTGTTTATTTTGATGAGAATAACAAAGAGAGAAACGAACTAGAAGAGTATACGAAGGCCGTCTCAAAACACTGGGACCAGGAAATACGCGAAGGAGCAAAGCTCCCAGACAGCAAAAACGAAAAGCGCACCGAAAAAGAAAGAATCTTAAACGGAACTTTCGGAATTCCGCTGCTTCCTTTCCTAAGAAATGCCGAGCCTGCTCCAACAGCTGAATATGCTGTATTTAAAACCAATCAAGGAGAGGTTAGAATGACACTGGAGGAAGCATCAGCCCTCATCCTTGGATTCAGTAAAAATGGGAAACCGCTGACTGACGAAGGACCTGTTACCCTTTATTATGGTGATGGCAGCAACAGGGATAACCCTATTACAAACACAAGAGAAATAATAATTGAGTAAGAAAAGCCGCTATTATCAGCGGCTTTTCCCATTTTTCACAATAAATCTGCGGCGAGCTGCGCAAGACCTGAGCGCTCTCCTTTTACTAATCTTACATGACCCGCAATATGCTGATCTTTAAACTTCTCAACAACATAGGTTAAACCATTATTGTATTCATCAAGGTAAGGATGATCAATTTGTTCAGGATCCCCCATTAATACAATTTTGCTTTTTTCCCCTACTCTGGTCAAAATCGTCTTAACTTCGTGTTTTGTTAAATTCTGGGCTTCATCAATAATAATGAACTGCTCAGGGATGCTTCTTCCGCGAATATACGTGAGGGCCTCTACTTCAATTGATCCCATGCCTGCTAAAATGGCATCCAGCTCCCCAGGTTTTTTAGCATTAAAAAGATATTCTAGATTATCATAAATCGGCTGCATCCAAGGCCTTAATTTTTCCTGTTTTTCACCAGGCAGATAGCCAATATCCTTCCCAACAGGAACAATTGGCCTTGCAACGAGCAGTTTTTTAAAAGTGCCTAAATCTTCTGTCTGCATCAGACCTGCAGCTAAAGCAAGCAGCGTTTTCCCGGTGCCTGCTTTTCCAATTAATGTGACCAGAGGCATGTCATTTCTGAGAAGCAGCTCCATCGCCATCGTCTGCTGAACATTTCTTGGCCGAATCCCCCATATGTGATCGTGATCAAAAACGAGTCTTTTTACCTTTTTTCCGGTTTTATCCACGGTTCCTATCGCAGAAGCAGAGCCGCCAAGCGCATTTTTCATAATGACAAATTGATTCGGATAAAATGGATGATTTGTTACCTCAGACAAAATCAATTCATTTTTCTCATAAAATCGATTCAAATCATCACCGCTTATATACAAATCAAGATATCCCGTATAGATTCTGTCAATTTCAACGACTCTGTCACTAAGAAAATCCTCTGCAAGCAGTCCGATTGCATCAGCTTTTACCCTGACCAGCGTATCTTTGCTCACTAAAATGACAGGTCTTCCGTTTTCCGTTGTTTCCTCTTCAATTGAAAGATTTTTCGCCACTGCAAGAATGCGATTATCATTTGTTTTTTCTATAAAAATCTCCTGAAGTTCATGAAAAGAGCGATGATTCAGCTCAATCCTTAAAAAACCGCCGCTTGGCAAAGGGATTTTTTCATGAAGCTTTCCAATCAGCCTTAGGCTATCAATCAGTTTGGAAACATGTCTTGCATTTCGTCCTATTTCATCCATATACCGCTTTTTTGAATCGACCTCTTCAAGAACGACTGCCGGAATCACTACTTCGTTTTCTTCAAAAGAAAAAATGGAATTCGGATCTTGCAGTAAGACATTCGTATCCAAAACATAGATTTTACTCAACCTTCCGCCTCCTACCCAGTTCAGGTTTTTATAGTGTACTGCACTTAAATGTCAGACTAAGATAATCAAGCTGTAATTGAAGCGTTGCTAAAATATATGAAATGGTGCATAAAGATAGAAGATTTATTAGACAATAAAATTAAAAAGCATGGTCTAAAAAGGAGTGATTTCATGCGCAACTTTGTTTTTTCAGCACTGTTTATTCTGCTCGCTTTAACAGCATGCTCAGTGAATCAGGGCTCTCAGGGCGACACACCCGAAGATCAAAACGGAAAGCCCATTAATGTCAGAAACACAGTAAATGAACCAGTGGAAAAAAAATCAGGTGAACAGATTTCTAAGCGCCTGGTCAATCTTGCAGGACGTGTTCCAGGTGTAAATGACGTCAGCGCAGTTGTTCTTGGCAAGTATGCAGTAGTAGGCATTGATGTAAATTCTGAACTTGACCGCAACAAAGTCGAATCCATTAAATATGCTGTTGCTGAAAGCATTCAGCATGATCCATATGGAGCAAACGCGGTGATCATTGCTGATGCGGATACAACAGTCAGACTGCGGGAAATGGGTAAAGATCTTCAGCAAGGACAGCCAGTTGGAGGCATTCTTGACGAGCTTGCCGCAATAGTAGGCCGCGTCATGCCTGAAATTCCAAATGATATGCTGAATAATAATAATAATAATCAAAACAGACCAACGGAACAAGATAACGATCAGCTGAATGAAAAGGAGCAAAAAGAGCTTGATCGTGAACAGGAAGATCAATCTCAGGATCATTTAAATCAAAACTGATGACCAAATGCTCAAGGTCCAAGGATAAAAAAAAATGCACTTAAAAAAAGCTTAGAGCGTATCTTTCTAAGCTTTTTTCATTGCTTCTAAAACCTGGCTGTCAAGCTTTGCTGCTGCTTTTTCATCATATGTTTTTTCATATGCAGGTTCAGCTGAAATTTTTGAGCCGTAAAACATTACATCCCGGACTTCAGAAATGCTAAGCTCAATTAATGCAAGCTTTAACGGGACTCCCTCAAGCTTTTCAATTTTTACATGGGCATTTCCATTAATAGAATATGTAGACTCATTTGCAAGCAGCGTAATGGCCGCAGCCGGATGCTTTTTGACGTTTTCAACGATTCTGGAACGATTGTCAACAGCCAGGTAAACCCGTTCTAAATCGGGTGCATACACCCACGAAACGGCTGATACATTCGGAGATCCTGTTTCATGATCAAGAGTTGCAAAAACAGCAAATCTTTCTTTTTGGAGATTGTCAAACAAAGGCTGAATCAATTTTGTTTCTACCTTATTAGCCATTTTCTTCCCTCCATTAAAGTTGTATAATGCTATCATACCTTTTTTTATTTTTGTTTCCAACTGTAAAATCACATGGAAAAGCGGAACCGCCTGTTTAGCGCAGGCAGACAGATAAAGATTCACCGGAAAAGTCCGGTTTTGACTTTTTTGGTGAATCCGTTCTGGCCAAGGAGTTAGGCGGTGGAGCTAGACACACAGAAAAGCGGAACCGCCTGTTTAGTTCAGGCAGAAAAACATATATACAGTAGCGGTTCATAAATCACAATTCATTTTTATCAGCCGGCTTCAGAATCTTTTCAACCTGTTTTGACAATAAAAATTGATCTAAGGTTAATTCACCAAAACTAAAAAAGAAACTTAACTAAATGTATTTATCATAAAAGAATAATGAGGTGTACCATGAGAGTAAAATGTGTTTTATGCGATAAAGTCGAAACCATTAGTGACGAAACGCTTCAGGCGAAGAGGCTGAGAAACCGCCCGATCCATACGTATATGTGCAATGAATGCGATCTGAGGATTGAAAATCGGACGATTGAACGGGCAAACACGGGTAATTTCAGATTGTACAGAGATAAAAAAACAGAAGAAAACTGGTAGTTGTTAAACGGGGAGCTCTTATTGGCCTGTTCAGCGGTATTGTTCTTGGTCTTTTTCTGAAATTCGCTGAAATAGTCAGTGAAGTGAAAGTGTATGTGCTTTTACTTAACATTGATTTTATTTACAGAGAGCCTCTCCCTGAGCTTTATGAATTTGTTCTTCATTTAGCTGTTGCTGTTGTTATAGGAATTCTGTATATTTTCACTTTGAACTTTTTTAATATCTCAGCTATTCTGATTAAATGGCTGACATCATTTGCACTTACTCTGACGGCCTTATTATTATATTTGCCTTTAACTATACTTGCCGTAAGAGAGACGCCAGCAATTAACGACTTTGAAGCGATTGCCTGGTGAACGTTAGGTCACATCCTGTTTGCAGCTGTAATGGCTGCCTCAGCTCAAATTATGCACAAAAAAACACCTCATTAAGAGGTGTTTTTATTTATAATTCACATATTTTTCAGGTTCTGCTTCGATTTGATCAATCATGCTGTCAATTAATTCTACCGGAAATCTGAATGATTTAGACTCGCCATTCAGTGTGTAGCACACAAGATACATGACTTCATCTTTCTGAACTTGAACATCGTTCAAATCATGGTTTTCCTTCAGCAATTCATCAAACAGCCTGAATGTATCACCTGCAGCAGTATCTTCAGGACGGGCATCCGCTACAACTTTAATGGAAAGCCAATTATAAAGAGAGTCCTGAAGTGATCTCATGTTGCGGCATCCCGCTCAGCTTTTTTGGACTGATGCAGACGGATCTTATAGATGATTAAGATGAGTGCTGCAACAATGAGTCCTTCAGCGACAGGAAGAAATGCACCTAAAAAGGTTAAAACTGTACACCCGAACATTAAGAACAAATAGATGACAATTGCCTTTAGAAGGGGCAGCTTTTTAGCAAACCCCAGCTTAAATACGACAATTGATAATCCGAGAATGACCAAGTATAAAATATTTGCCCCCATTTGAGTATCAGGTTCAGTTGCTGTATAGATGGAATACGCAACCGGCCACATACTTTCGTAAACGTTCATCCCGTGTTCCCCTCCATTGCATGTCTAGGGTTATCTCTTACAGTAAGCCAGCTAATTTTTTCTTCTTAGCTTGTTTTTCGCGCTCATTCTTATCAAGAATTTTCTTTCTTAAACGGATAGATGTTGGAGTAAGCTCACAGTACTCATCATCGTTCAAGTATTCAAGAGATTCCTCAAGAGACATGATGCGTGGTTTTTTCATTGTGCTTGTTTGGTCTTTATTTGCAGAGCGGATATTTGTTTGCTGTTTCATTCTGCAGATGTTGACAACCAGATCATTTTCACGATTGTGCTCTCCAACGATCATACCTTCATATACGTCTTTACCAGCATCAAGGAAAATAATTCCGCGGTCTTCAACACCTTGAATACCGTAAGTTGTTGATTTTCCGTTTTCCATGGAGATAAGCACGCCTTGACGACGTCCTCCAACTTGACCAGGCTGCATTGGCTGATAGCTGTCGAATGTATGGTTGATGATACCGAATCCGCGGGTGATTGACATGAATTCTGTAGAGTAACCGATTAATCCGCGTGCAGGCACGTTGAAAATTAAACGAACTTGACCGTTTCCATTGTTAATCATATCGAGCATTTCACCTTTACGGGCACCAATTGATTCCATAACAGAACCAGTATGCTCCTCAGGCACATCAATTTGAACGCGCTCAACTGGCTCACATCTGACTCCGTCAATTTCTTTCACGATAACTTCAGGTTTAGATACTTGAAGCTCAAAGCCTTCGCGGCGCATATTTTCGATTAAGATTGAAAGATGAAGTTCTCCGCGGCCTGAAACGATCCATGCATCCGGAGATTCCGTGTTTTCAACACGCAAACTTACATCTGTCTGTAATTGAGCCATTAAACGCTCTTCAATTTTACGTGAAGTGACATATTTTCCTTCGCGGCCTGCAAATGGACTGTTGTTTACAACAAATGTCATTTGAAGAGTCGGCTCATCAATACGAAGGATTGGCAATGCTTCCTGATGTTCAACCGGGCAGACTGTTTCTCCTACGTTTATATCTTCCATTCCGGAAACAGCAACTAGATCTCCTGCTTTTGCGCTTTCAATTTCAACGCGTTTTAACCCTTGGAAACCGAATAATTTTGTTACACGGAAGTTTTTGAAGGAACCGTCAATTTTCATTAATGAAACCTGCTGGCCAACTTCCATCGTTCCGCGGAATACGCGGCCGATTCCAATTCGTCCAACATAATCATTGTAATCAAGAAGAGCTACCTGGAATTGAAGAGGCTCATCTGTGTTATCAACAGGAGCTGGAATGTGCTCAACAATAGAATCAAACAATGAAACCATGTTTTCTTCCTGATCAGCAGGGTCCGGGCTAGTGCTTGCTGTTCCGTTCATAGCTGAAGCAAAAATAACCGGGAACTCAAGCTGCTCTTCTGATGCATCAAGTTCAATAAATAAGTCAAGAACTTCATCCACTACTTCCTCTGGACGGGCAAAATCACGGTCAATTTTGTTAACTACTACGATAGGCGTTAAATTTTGCTCAAGTGCTTTTTTAAGCACAAAGCGTGTTTGAGGCATACAGCCTTCATAAGCGTCGACAACAAGTAATACGCCGTCAACCATTTTCATGATGCGCTCAACTTCGCCGCCAAAGTCGGCATGTCCTGGTGTATCCATTATGTTGATGCGTGTATCTTTATAATTAATTGCCGTATTTTTTGCTAAGATCGTAATTCCGCGCTCGCGCTCTAAATCATTGGAATCCATCGCTCTTTCAGCAACTTGTTCGTTCGCACGGAACGTACCAGCCTGATGAAGCATTTTGTCGACTAGGGTCGTTTTTCCGTGGTCTACGTGGGCAATAATAGCAATGTTTCGAATATCATTTCGAAGTTTCACATTTTCATCTCCTAAAAAATTAAAATAACCTTATGTATTATACCACAAACTTTTATAGAAAAAAGGAATCATTTTATGTAAACTGATAAAAGGGACAAAATTTGCTGTCCAAACGGTTCTTGAAAGGGATGAAATATCAGATGAAATCTGGAAAATGGGTCTTCTTTCTTTTAGCATTCATTGCAGCTGCCTCGATGGTAAGCGTAGGCATAGCGGTTGGTGAAAGAAGTATTTTAGGCATAGTGATCTCTATTATTGCCCTTATTGCGGCAATGGGATTTGGATTTGCTACAAAAAAGAAAATGCGGGATAAAGGAATTCTTTAACAAAAGCCTGGGCTCTGATTCCCAGGCTTTTCCACATTAAAAAACCCCTAAATAAGGGGCTATACAGGTTTTACAGTGATTATATATTCTTTGCCTTCAGAATCTTTTTCTGATTTAAGCTGTTCAAATCCGCATGTCCCTAAAAACTTCAGCCAGTCGAGCCTCGAAGCCGGACAGCCAGCGAATACTGCTTTATGGCCATCGTCTTTTAATTGTGCCGATATCTGCTCGATTATTTTCATACCGAGACCTTGATTACGGTGCTGAGGATGAATCAGGACCGTTCCAATCCACGCCTTCTCATTGGAAGGAGCCCAGTTAAGATGAAAGGAGATGCCAATTTTTTCTGCTGACTTCATCCAAATGAGCCAAGTGCCGTTATACATTTTATATGATGTCATGTATTCTTCTGCCTGATCTGGCCTGCATTCCTCTTCTTGCCAAACTTCGCTTGCTGAAATCAGCTCTGCAAAGAAAGAATAATCTTTCTCTTCAAATAAACGGTAATTCAGCATCTACTTATGCAGATAATCCTTTAGAATAGTGGAGTGAATCTCTTTTTTTGCAACGAAAATACTGTTTTGTCCAATCAGATTTATTTTTTCACCATCTAACGTTGTTGCTTTAGCCCCAACTTCATCGAGTAAAATCAGACCGGCAGCAAAATCCCATGGAGCAAGTCTCAGCGTAATATAAGCGTCAAGCCTTCCTGATGCAACATAGGCAAATTCTAGTGTGGCAGAACCATATGACCGTGTTCCTCTGACCGCTTTTGCAACTGGAACTAATAAGTTATGATCAAATCGTTTATTTTCCATGACCCATGTTGCATTCAAAGCAATCACAGCCTGGTTTAAAGGAACATCCTTCAGCTCGGGGAGTCTGTAATCATTCATATAGGCTCCTTTGCCCTTGACTGCATGGTACAGCTCGTCATGAACAACATCATAGATCAAACCGACTTGTCCCACCCCATCTTCATAAATTCCGATTGAAATGGCGAAATTCCTTTGCTGATGAACAAAATTCATTGTTCCGTCAATCGGGTCCACAATCCAGACAATTCCTTCTAAAGATTGTATGTCGTGACCAAATCCTTCTTCCCCAAGGATCCTGTGTTCCGGGTATGTTTCATTAATTTTCGAAATTAAATATTGCTCGGTTTCTTTATCCATATTGGTAACAAGATCATCCGGATTAGATTTTGACTGGATCTGCAGCACATTTTGAAACGACTGTCTGATCGTTTCTCCTGCCGCGTAAATCCATGTTTTTGCATCACTTTCGATCTTAGACCAATTTGCCATGTATAAACCTTCTTTCTATGTAGGTAAGCTATTTATATAAAATAAGAATAACGCAAGGAAAATATGGAAAGCAAGCAAATGGCGCACTCATCTGTTCAAAAATCAGCTACTCAGATAAAAACGAACCCTTATGCGCGGTTCGCTTTGTATGCTGCATTTAAGCCTGCAGTCTGAGCCATTCTTTTCTTAGTCTCTCAAGCTTCCGTTTACATTCATTCTTCTTTGTTTCATTATTTTCGCTCATGGCGTCATAAAGGGTGGCCAATTCGTAATCTAATTCAAGTTTCAGCACCCCAATACGATTATCCGATTCCTTTTGTCCAGTAGTTTTCACAATTTGCTTCATCTTTCTACCGCCCCTTTCAAATATTGTCTATAATTGTTAACCAGCGACTTTTCGTTTAACGTAATTTTCTGATATTTTTATATATGATATGAAACTTGAAAATAGGATGCAACTTGGAAGTGAAAATTGTGTATTTACCTATTATTTAGTTAATACCACATTTTCATAGTGTCGAAACGTGCAAGTTTCTTTCGGATATGCTGGCTGATATGCTAAAATGTTGGCATGCAACGCGATCAGGAGGTAGTAAGAAATGGACTTCAAAGGATTTACAAATGAAGATTTCGATGTTTTTAAAATTGACGGCTTAGATGAGCGAATGGAAGCATTAATTCATACAGTAAGGCCAAAGCTTGAGCAGTTAGGTGAAAAATTTTCCTCAGAACTCTCAGGAATGACGGGGGATGAAATGTTTGCACACGTTGCAAAGCACGCACGCCGGTCGGTTAACCCGCCTAAAGATACTTGGGTTGCATTCGCAAGCAATAAGCGCGGATATAAAATGCTTCCCCACTTTCAAATCGGCTTATGGGAAACTCACGCTTTCGCCTGGTTTGCGGTTATTTATGAGTCTCCTGTAAAAGACCAATACGGAGCTGGGCTTGCAAAAAACTGGACCAGGCTGCGTTCACAAATCCCCGACCATTTCGTCTGGTCTGGGGACCATACAAAACCGGAAGTATCTGTTCAAAAAGACATGAGCCAAGAAGACTTCCAAGAAATGTTTAAACGCGTTGAAAATGTCAAAAAAGCGGAATTATTATGCGGAATAAAAATTGACAGAGAAGATGCCGTTAAAATGAGCGGAAAAGAATTTACAGACAAAATGGAAGAGACATTTAAAACGCTGCTTCCTCTATATACTATTGCTCAAAAGGCTGCTGTGTCATAAGAAATACACAAAAGGACGGGATGAACCCGTCCTTTTACATTTTAATTTTATCAGCATCGCTGCTTTCTCTGCTTTTTTTAATGGCGCGGTAAGAAGAATACCCGCTCATTTCTTCAAAATCATCACAGAGATTCTTCTCTTCTGCTTTGCTTGGGACAATCTCCTTGAATCTCCGATATGCTTTCATCAAGTCTTCCCGGCTGATCCCGCTCTCATATGCTTTTTCAATCGATTGGAAAAATGCAATCACATCAATGATTTCATTTGTGCTCCAATCAGGCTGAATCGGATATTGATAATCCATTGTTCCTCACCTGCCATTTCCTGCTTGATTAGTTATTAAGTCCATCTTTGTCTTATCTCGCTGGCCTCAGCTATCATCCTCGAGAGAAGCTGTTCAACGCTCGGTACGTCGCGGATTAAGCCTGTAACTTGTCCAGCCCACGCAAAACCATTGTCTATCATACCATCATATATGTATCTTTTGTTAGCATGGCCGCTAATATAATCTTTTAGCTGCTCATAATCAGCTTGTTTTTGCTCCATCTCCAATATTTTAGCTGTCCAAGGTCCCGCTAGTGCTCTAGCCGGCGCTCCAATACTGCGTTTAATGACAACAGTATCCCGTTCTGAACTGTTTACAAGGGCATGTTTGTATTCTGAATGCGCATGTACACATTCCTGTGTAGCAATAAACCTCGTTCCCATTTCAATTCCTTCTGCTCCGAGACTGAGTGCAGCCATCAATCCTCTGCCGTCACCAATTCCTCCGGATGCAATAACAGGAATGGACACAGAATCAACCACTTGAGGTATTAAAACGAACGTTCCGGTGTCATCTCTTCCAAGGTGGCCTCCTCCTTCTTGTCCTACAACCATAACAGCATCTGCTCCAAGTTCTTCTGCTTTTTCAGCTTGCCTTCTGGCAGCCACCAGAACAAGCTTTTTTACGTTTGCCCCTTTTAATTGATGAAAGATAGCGGAAGGATTGCCTCCTGTCATAGAAATGACAGGTACTTTTTCTTCAATTGCCACATCCAGCAGATCTGAGAATGGTCTTCCGTGCTGGCCTACCGCAAAATTCAAACCAAACGGCTTATCTGTTTTTTTGCGGACTTTTGCAATCTCTTCCCGAAGCAGTTCAGGTTCCCCAAGAGACATCGCTGTTATTTGGCCCAGTCCGCCAGCGTTTGATACAGCAGCTGCCAAATCAGAATATGCAAGGTATGCAAGTCCTCCCTGAATAATTGGGTATTGAATGTTTAAAAGCTCTGTAATTCTAGTCTTCCATTCCATTTAAAAATCCCCTTTCTTTGATGCAGAAATCCCTTGTGTTATTCAAATTCTCTTTTTCTGTTTCAACTCCTTTTTTAAAGGCAATAAAAAAAGGCAGCTCTGGCTGCCTCAAAAAATTAAGAATTGATTTTAGCTTCCTGATGAAAAAACAGTCTTGACGGATTGGTTTCAAGCATTGTTCGGATGTTTTCTTCAGGCATCCCCTGTTCCCGAAGCTCAGGGATAATATTTTCAAAAAGGTGAACAGGATGCCAGTTTTTCATTTTTCCCTGTATCACCTCAGGCAGAATTAACGGCCGTCCCATCCAATGATTAACCGTGTCATGAGACAGCATGATTTGATTTGTGTAGCCAAGGGATACTAATTTGATAAGGGTTCTTATTCTTTCGTTATCGTTCGGAGCCCCTCCCATGCCCTGTATGCCAAACCTGTCAAATGCGATGAATACTCCTTTTTCCAAAACCTTCTCATGATAATCTGTATCCGTATTGCCGCACATGTGGCCAATCACTATTTTTTTAGGATCACATCCAAGATCAATCAATAATTCCACTTGATCAGGCCCCATTGTTCCTTCTTGTGTATGCGTCAGGATGACCGTGCCTTCCTCCAAGTGTACCCTTGCAGCGGCTTTAAAGAACATTCGTTCATATTCGGTAATGACACCTTTTCTTGAAGCAAGCTTAATAATACCTGGCTTTATTCCGGTATTCCTGATTCCTTCTGTTATTTCCTTCTTAAACATTTCATATATTTCTTCTTCAGCTGTACCGAGTCCCTGCCTGAATTTTAAAAAAGGAGCTGCACCTTCTCCCTCATAATAAAAACCTGTTGCGCACACAATTTGCAGTCCTGTACGTTCAGAGATTTCCTTTAATAGTTCAGGGTTTCTGCCGCATTCATTCGGGGTTGGATCGACCACCGTGTCAACCCCGAAGCTCAAGAGCTGAAGGGCAATGGTAATCCCTGTCTCAAGAGCATCCTGTTCATCAAATCCCAAAAGAGAGTCATCACCGTGGAATCCGGGATAGCCAAATACAAAATGTTCATGAATTAGTGTTTTGCCAAGCTGATCGGCTGCTATTGGCCCAGTAACTGTTTCAACCATATGTTTCATTCTCTCACCCCAAAACCTTTTGTTTTTCTTCTTCCTGGAGCTTTCTCCACAGCAGTTTTCCGCTTGATGTCATTGGCAGGCTTTTTCTGAATTCAATGAGTCTTGGATATTTATAAGCCGCCATTTTTTCTTTTGCCCAGTTCACGATTTCCTCTGCATCAATTTCACCTTCAAACTCTTTATTTAATATGATAAATGCTTTTACAGTTTCACCCCGTCTTTTATCAGGTACTCCTACGACGCATGCCTGCTGGACAGCTGGATGCTGATACAGGACACCTTCAATCTCCGTCGGCCACACTTTGAATCCTGATGCGTTGATCATCCGTTTGACACGGTCCACAATGAAGTAATACCCCTCCTCATCACGTTTGCCGATATCACCTGTTCTGAAGAACTTTTTGCCCTCAATATCAATAAAAGACTTTTCATTTTCCAGTTCGCGATTATAATAGCCGAGGAAAATCTGCGGGCCGGAAACAACTATCTCTCCTTCCTGACCTGTTCCAAGCTCCGTTAGATGAACTGGATCGATTACTCTTGCATCCACATCAAACGATGGAATACCAAGACATTGGAGCTTAGAACGATCAGGCGGATTGAAGTGAGTCTGGGCAATTGTCTCTGACAGCCCATATCCTTCAATAAATTTGAGACCGGTCATTTTATACAGCTTTTCTCCTACAGCCGCAGGGAGAGCTGCTCCTCCTCCGGCAAGGTTCATCAAGGATGTCATATCTTCCTTTACAAGCGCGGGATTTGCCAAAAAGTCAATCAGCATCGTGCTGATGTTAATCCAGTGTGTCACTCTTAAATCGTGAATGATTTTTCTTGCATATTCCCTATCCCATCTAGTCATCATCACGACCGTTGCTCCTGATAGAATAGGTATATGCATGCTGTGAACCATTCCTGTCACATGAAAAAGAGGCAAAGTTGCTAAGCAGATCGCGTCAGAAGCAGCGTTCAGCCAATGATAGCCTCCAAACGTATTAGCCTGAACTGTCCGATGCGTATGCATGCATCCTTTTGGCAGTCCGGTTGTCCCGGAAGTGTAAGGCAAAACAGCCAGATCATCTGCAAGAGAAGCCATTTCAGAAGGTGCAAATAATCCCTGCACAGCATCTTTCCAGTTCATATGATCATGATTTAAAAGCTCTATCGCTCCTTTTTTTACCTCTTCCGGGATGTCCTCATTCAGAGAATCTTGAGAAAGATAATCAGAGTAAGCAGCGACAATAACATTTTTCAGTGTGGTCGAATCAAAAACAGGCTGTATTCGTTCGTAAAGCTCCTGTCCAATAATACCTGTCTTCATCTGACAGTCATGAATATAAAACCTGAGTTCCTCTGCCGTATTCATAGGATTTATCGGAACAACAACCCCGCCCGCTCTCAGAATGGCATAATAACCGATGACAAACTGAGGGGAATTTTGTACAAATAACAGGACTTTTTCTCCCTTGGCAACGGATAATTTATTTTCCAGAAACCCTGCAAGCGAATCAACCTCACGCATTAAATGCCTGTATGTAATTTCTGCACCATAATAATAAACCGCTGTTTTTTCAGGGTATCTCCTCGCCGAAATTTCCAGATTGTCATAAAGCGTCGTTTCGGGAACTGTTAACGTATACGGCACTCTTACCGGCCAATGTTCAAAATGAGATTGAATCATCGTTATCACACCTCTTCCCCTTTATTGGTAACGCTTACAGTTTAATTTCTAACTTTTCTGATAAATACCTTTTTCTAATTAAACTATTTTTAAAAATTTCTGATCTAGGCAATGAAATAGAGTTTCCCTAAAGATAACCGGGAAACTCCAGCTGTTATTTTTTGATATTGACAAGCTTTCCATCTTCGACGGGTTTCAGCACATAGGCGGATTAAGTAGAAGGATTTGCAGATTTTAATGATTTTAGGGAACTAAAATCAGTTTCCCTTTTGTTTGTCTTCCCTGGAGCATCTCATGTACTTCTTTCGCACTTTCCAAAGGATAGACGCCCCCGATTGTCAGCTTTAACTCTCCATTTTGAAGATAGCCGAGCAGATCTGACAGACTTCGTAAATATAACTCTTTCTTTCTCATAATCTGCGGAAGGAAAAACCCGATGACTGACAGATTTTGTGCCATGAGTGAAGAAGGGTATAGCCGTGATTGTTCACCGCTCGCCACTCCATAGATCACAAGACGGCCAAACGGCGCCATGCAAGATAATGTTTTTCTGAAAACATCGCCTCCAGCCATTTCAAGGGCTACATCTACACCTTTTCCTCCAGTCAGATGAAGAACTTCCTTTTCCCAGCCTTCTTGAGTATAATCAACCGTTTCGTCTGCACCCATTTCAATGGCAAGGCTTCTTTTTTCAGGTGTGCTCGCCGTTGCGATGACTTTAGATGCTCCAAATAGCTTTGCAAGCTGTACGGCAATTGTCCCAACTCCACCTGCAGCTGCATGAATCAGAACGATTTCTCCCTGTTCAATCCGCCCCATTGTTTTTAAAATATGATAAGCACTGAGCCCTTGAAGAGGAAGCGACACCGCTTGTTTAACATCCACACCGTCTGGAACAGGAATTAATCCCTTTTCTTCAGCTACAGTGAACTCCGCATAGCCTGTCGCTCGGCTGGATCCAAGAAGTGTGACGACTTTATCTCCTTTTTTAAAGCGGGTGACATCACTGCCGATTTCCTCAACCGTTCCCGCCACCTCTGCACCCGGAACAAACGGGAGAGGTGTATCAATCACATATTGTCCTTCCCTCCTCGCTGTATCTGCATAGTTAACGCCGATTGCTTCTATTTTAATTAAAACTTCCTTTGCTGCAGGCTCCGGAACTTCCATTTCCACCACTTTTAAAACCTCTGGACCGCCGTATTCTACTAATTGGATCGCTCTCATCATCATCATCACTTCCCTTGAAAGACTGGCTTGCGTTTTTCTTTAAATGCATGGATGCCTTCCTGATGATCCTCCGTTGAAATCATCAGTGTCTGGACAATCCGTTCTTGCTCCAAAATCTCTTCAAGTGTTGAAACAGCTGAGGAGTTAATGATTTTTTTCATCATCCCGTACGCTTTGACCGGACCTTGCGATAGCTTATGAGCATAAGATACAGCTTCATCTTTCAGCTGTTCTAAAGGGACAACTTTATTTACGATGCCGTATTCAAGCGCCTGGTTTGCAGTGATTGGCTCTGCGTTGAAAAATAACTGCTTTGCTTTATAGGGACCGATGATGCGTGGAAGAAAGTACAAACCGCCTCCATCTGAAATGAGCCCTACCTGCGAAAAGCTCATGACAAATTTGCTGTCTTCCGCAGCCAGGATCTGATCGCATGCGAGGGCCAGATTAAAGGCAGCTCCTGCTGCAAATCCATGCACAGCTGCGATAATCGGTTTGTCTAATTCCTTAAAAGCTTTGATGCATCCGTTCAGGCGTCCAATATGATCATATACTTGCTTGCCGTCTGCTTCACCCATTGTTTTCACATCTCCTCCGGCACTGAATGACCTTCCGGATCCGCTTAATACAACAACCCTCACGCTGTCATCCTGTTTAGCATTATTTAATTCATTTGTCAGGGCAAGAATCATATCGGCACTGAATGCATTCAATCTTTCAGGCCTGTTTAACGTTAAAAACAGGACATGCCCATTTTTTTCTGTCAATAAATCACTCATCATAATTCCTCCTTAAAAATTTATGTAATCAGCCAGCCGCCGTCTGCAAGCAAATCGGAGCCAGTCATATAAGACGCCTCGTGTGAAGCGGCAAACGCAATAATGTTTGCAATTTCCTCGGGTCTTCCTACACGCTTTAGCGCTGTATTCCTTTTAATGGCTTGTGTAAATCTCTCATTTTGGAGACCTTTTTCAGTAAGAGGTGTTTCAATAAATCCTGGTGAGACCGAGTTGACTCTTATTCCGTGAGGGGCAAACTCATAGGCGAGCGCTCTCGTAAAATTGATCACAGCTGCTTTTGCTGAGCTGTAATGCGGAATTTCTGCTCCCGCTTTATAGCCAGAGAGAGAAGCTACATTCACTATGGCCCTGCACTCAGACTGAACCGCACTTTTTTCTGCCATATAGCCTCCAAGTGCTTTAGAAATAAGAAAGACACTTTTCAAATTCACATTTTGGACGAAATCCCACTGATCAGAAGTAGTATCCATAATTCTCGAATGAACAGACCCTCCTGCATTATTCACAAGCACATGCAAATTCCCGAATTCTTCTTTTACATAAGTAAGTAGAGAAGCTGCATCTTCTTCCTTCGTCACATCAGCTGTGAAAGGAAATGCCGCTTTTTCTTCCCGGTTCAGCTCTTCAGCTGCTGATGTTAATTTCTTCTCATTTCTGCCAACCAAAATCACTTTGGCACCTTCTAAGGTAAGTCTTCTTGCCGTTTCTTTGCCGATGCCGCTTCCGGCACCTGTTACGACGGCGATTTGCTGCTGAAATCTCATGTATTCACTTCCTTTCCCAGATTGTTCAGATGCTGGTTATGGCCTTCCCGATGTTCACAAGCCCATCCCCCTTAAGGATTGGGACAACATCAAAACAGCTGCGCCTGCTGATAAACTGAATTTCCTCTCCAAAACCGTATCTCAAAAGCATTTTTCCTACCCTTGACTGAGAAAGCACTTGAACTGGATCCTCGCGATTGCCTTCGTAAAATAATTTGGCTGTTCTTGCGGAGTCGCTTAAATCCCAGTCAGCCAGAGAGGTCAGCAGCTCAATCAAATATCCCGCACCATAGAAATCTTCTAAACTAAAATGACCGGACGACCCCGAACAGACAATTACAATCGTTTCATTCGCATTTTCAGCTATCAATTTTTCTGAGACAGCCCGTGCATTTAATAATGAACATGCAAATACCCTAAGACCTGAGCTGCTTTTATGAACAGCAACCGTGCCGTTTGTTGTCGATAGAATCACCTTTTTTCCGGCTGCAGCATCCTTAAGTGTAGACGGATTCGGATCAAGAAACCCTTCGATGGTCTTCCCTTCATACTCACCCACGAGAATGTATTCATCCTTGTTTAACCGTTTGGCACGTTCATTTGCTTGCTGCCCATCCAGTACAGGAATAACTGATAGGGCACCGTGATGCAGAACAGTTGTAATAGCTGATGTTGCAAGCAGAACGTCGAAGACAACAGCAATTTTGTTTTCCATTTTTACAGAATCAATCTCTTCTTTTCTTGTAATAACATGAATTTTCCCCATCATGACTCCTTATGTGCCATGCGAAGGGCATGCTGAATGAGGATTTGCGTAAATGGCCCAAAGCGGGCAAAACGCTGATCATTAGTCTGGCCTTTTTTGTAGCGATAGTAGATTTGCTGACAAATTACCGCCAGTTTAAACGTTGCGAATGTTGTGTAATAGTGAATATTTGTAACATCTCTTCCGCTTTTCCTCGCATAGCTCTCTATAAACTGATCTCTTGTATAGAACTTCCCGCTTGTTGTGATTGAAGGTTTGCCCATTCCTTTTTTAAGAGACTCAGGATCATCCTTCTCCATCCAGTAGCTCATGGCAGCGCCAAGGTCTGCAAGCGGATCTCCGATCGTTGTCATCTCCCAGTCAAACAATCCCGTCATTTCTTTCAGATTTTGAGAGAACAAGGCATTATTGAATTTAAAGTCATAATGAATGACAGCTGGCTCTCCTGAAACGGGCAAATTCGCCTGCAGCCACTTTGTCAGCAGCTCAATTTCAAAGATTTTGTCTGTTTTTGCCTTGTGATATCTGCCAATCCATCCGTGCACCTGCCTTTCCATGAATCCCTCAGGCTTGCTTAATGTTTCGAGCGCCGTTCCTTTGTAAGGAACATCATGAAGCTTTACAAGCGTATCAACCATGACTTCGGAAAGAGAATGGCCTATTTCAACCGTACATTCACTATTTTCAGGCAGTTCTGTATCGACGAGAAAACCGTGCCGTCTTTCCATTACAAAGAACGTACTGCCTGTCACGGAATCATCACCGCTGAAAAAATATGGCTTTGGAGCTAGTGGAAAGAGAGGATTCAGATCTTTCAGGATTTTATACTCTCTCTCCATATCATGAGCTTTAGGCGCCACTGGTCCGAGCGGCGGCCGTCTTAAAACAGCCTCCCACTCTCCTATTCTCAGGGCATAGGTTAAATTTGAAGCGCCGGTCCCAAATTGTTCAATATGTAATGTACCAGCAGGAAGTGAAGGGATTTCTGCTCGTAAACACTCTTCTAGAATCTGGGCATTGAGTTCTTCCCCGGTTTGGACAGGTATAATTTGAGACATCGTATCACCCCTTTATTTAAATATTCAGATTTTTACTTCCGCAGCAAACCTCTTCAATTGATCTTTAAGCTCTTCAGACATCCATTCCGATTCCTGTGTCTTAAAATTGAATGTTACAATAACAGCTTCTCCTTTTGCAATTAGTCGTCCCGATTGCTCTTCAGTGATTTCATGGGAAACAGTGAAGCTTTTTTTGAGCCGATTTTCTGAACTGCGGTTTTAATAATTAAATGATTGTTAAAATAAGCCTGACCGCGGAAATCACATGTTGCGCGTGCTAATATAAATGGCCAGTCTCCAGAAGTCATTGTATAGCCAAGAGCTTCAAAAAATTGAACGCGCGTATCCTCTAAATAGATAAAGTAGCTTGTATTATTCACATGACCCTGCGCATCTGTCTCACAAAATCGCACTCTCATTTTTGCTTCGTGCATGGATCACCCCCATCGCCTTATTTATGGCTGAACGCTGGTTTTCTTTTTTCAATAAAAGCCTGTACGCCTTCTTTAATATCTTCTGTCTGAAACACCTCTTCAAACAAACCGGCTTCAAGGTCAAGACCTTCCTCCAGAGTGCTGTTTAAACCTTGATCGACTGCTTTCTTAATTTTTGAGAGAGCAGGCAGAGAATGACGGCTGATGCGGTTTGCAAGCTCCAGCGCTTTTTGAAGTCCTTCCCCTTTAGAAACAACATAGGATACAAGCCCTAACCTTTTCGCTTCTTCTGCCTCAATTGGGTCGCCAGTGAACATCAATTCTTTTGCTTTTGCATCGCCCACAATTCTTGGCAGTCTTTGCGTTCCGCCTCCGCCCGGGAATAAACCAAGCTTAATTTCAGGGAGCCCTATTTGAGCATGCTCTTCTGCAATTCTAAGATCACATGTTAACGCAAGCTCACATCCGCCTCCAAACGTTACCCCGTTTAAAACAGCGATTGTAGGCTTTGGAAACTGATCAATTTCATTTAAAAATGCGTGTCCTTCAAGGAAATTTGCTTTGATGCCTTTTTTCCCGATCAGCTGCGGAAATTCCTTAATATCTGCTCCGGCCATGAAAGCCCGCTCGCCCGCACCTGTTAAAATAACGGCGACAACCTCACTGTCCTCTTTCAAAGCCCGAAAGCATTCTTTCAGTTCCCTAGTTACTTGCTGATTCATGACGTTCAAAGGAGGATTGTTAATTGTGACAATCGCAATTGATCCATTTTTTTCTGAAGTGACCACAGAATTCATCATATTTTCACCTCTTCTTTTTGATACTCGTACCAGCCTTTGCCCGTTTTTCTGCCAAGCTCGCCTTGCCTTACCTTTTGCTCAATGCAGGCAAACGGTTTATCTGCAGGATCTCCCGACTCTGCAAACCGCTGCTGCATAACGTAATAGCCAACATCTATGCCGGATAAGTCCATTAATTCAAACGGACCGATTGGATGGTTTAAGGCTTTGCGGCAAATAATGTCAATATCTTCATAACTTGCATATCCCTCTTCATATAGGAAAACCGCTTCCCTTTGTAGTGCTCCTAAAATGCGATTGGCGATAAATCCTGAAATTTCTTTCTTCAAAAGCACAGGTGCGGTTGATTATTTTGCAGACTTCCATTGTTAACTCGGCAGTTTCACCTGAAGTCTGCTCACTCATAACAACCTCTACACAATCCATGACAAGCGGAGGGAAAAAGAAATGCATGTTCACGACTTTGTCTTCCCGATTTGTCGCTGATGCGATCAGAGAATTGACAATCGTTGAGCTGTTTGAAGCGAAAATAGCATGAGGCTTCGCAAGCTGATCAAGCCTTGCAAAGAGTTCCCTCTTCACATCCAGTCTCTCTACTACAGCTTCAATAATAAAATCTGCATGACTTGCTGCCCGCTCAAGTGAAGATGTGAATTTCAGTCTTGCAAAAGCAGCCTGTTTCGCTTCTTCTGTCAGCTTTTTTCACCCATTTATCCATGATGGAATGCAAGGTCGACTCGGCTTTTTCCAAGGCGGTTTCCTGAACATCCTGAAGGATGGTTTCATAGCCGCCAAGCGCGCACAGCATAGCTATTTGATGTCCCATTTGTCCTGCTCCAATGACCGAAATTTGCTGAATGTCCTCTTTTTTCATGATTATCCTCCCTCAATGACTACTAACCAGTCGGTATGTTTCAGGCGAAGAAATTCCCGGTCTCCCGAAAATCCCTTTACATATTTAGTCCTTCAAGCACCATTTTCAGAAAAATTCCCGATACTTCACGATCAGATACACGGCCGTTCGGATCAAACCAGAAGTAACTCCAGTTCGTCATGCCCAATATCCCGAATGTGACAATATCTATCGGGAGATCTGAACGGAATTCTCCGGCAGCAATTCCCGCTTCAATAACCTGCTGAATCTTCACTCTGAAAAGATCTCTTTTGGCTACTACTTCCGCCATATCCTCTTCACTTAAATTTCTCATTTCCCTGAAGAAGACCTTCGCGCTTAATCCTTCTTTTTCGATGTCATGAATCAGCATATAAACAATTTCATGCAGTTTATCTTTGTACATTTTATCATTATCCCGGATGATTTCTTCCTGTTTTCGCAGAAGATCGTCAATGTACTTTAAGTGAATCGCCATTAACAGCTCTGTTTTGCTTTTGTAGTAATAATAAAAGGTGCCTTTAGTTACACTCAGGCTGTCAACAATATCCTGTATGGATGTTTCTTTAAATCCTTTTTCTCCGAATAGCTGTATGCTTTGCTGTATGATTTTTTCTTTCATTATGCCTAATCCTCTCTAGCCTAGATTAAAGAGATTATACCATAAGCCCTAGTGCCCCCTTGCATATAGATATCACCATCACCTGCTTTGATCGCCTGTGCTGCTAGATTCACAGCATTAATCCCTGAGCAGCATTGACGGTCAACTGTCAGCCCCGGTATATCCAGTGATAGTCCGGTGGACAAGGCTGTTAATCTTGCAATATTTTCTCCGCCTTAGAGGACATTTCCAAAAATGACATCATCGATCATGTCTGCTGATACCTTTGCTCTGTTCATTGCCTCTTTTATTACAATTGCCCCAAATTCATTGGCTTCTATTGATGAAAGTGCACCGCCCTGTCTCCCAATTGGGGTTCTGACGGCAGCTGCGATGACCGGATCACGATTCATTTAACTTCCCCCTTTCTTACATGGCATGTGTTCCGCCGTCTACGACAAGAACATCACCTGTGATAAAATCAGAAGCTCTTGCCGCCAAAAACAGGGCAGCGCCTTTTAAATCCTGATCTGTTCCGAATCGTTTAAGCGGTGTGATATTCAGGAAATGATCTCTCCCGTTTTCTATGATCACCTGAGACATTTTAGTAGGAAAAAAACCGGGTGCAATGGCATTAACATTAATGTTGTACTGTCCCCACTTCACAGCCAGGTCCTTTGTAAAAGTGATGACAGCGCCCTTGCTTGTGTTGTAGGCAATGGTATCCATATAGCGAGGGTCTGTTCCGCCAAGTCCTGCAACAGAGGCGATATTAATGATTTTCCCGCTCTTTTGCTTGATCATTTGTTTGCCGGCTTCCTGGGACATTAGAAATGTGCCGGTAACATTCACATTCATAACTTTATTCCACGCTTCAAGCGGCATTTCCTGAACAGGCGCGCCCCATGTTGCTCCGCTGTTATTGACTAAAATATCAATCTTTCCATACTTTTCGATTGTAGTTTTTACAACATTTTTTACATCTTCACTGTTTGTCACATCACATGATAAAGCGATGGCTTTTACTCCATACTCCCTGCTTAAACGGGCAGCTGCATCTTCACAGGCTGCGGCTTTTCTGGAACAGAGGACAAGAGATGCGCCTGCCTGTGCAAATCCCTCAGCCATCTGCTCGCCAAGTCCTCGTCCTCCGCCCGTGATGATAGCTACTTTATCTGTCAGATCAAACATTTCTTTCACATGCATACTACCCCTCCTTATACTGTCTGCATATTCACATCGTATTTTTTCAGCTCAAGCCTTGCCAGCTGAGCACGATGCACTTCATCCGGTCCGTCAGCGATTCTCAAGGTTCTTGCACTTGCCCATTGAGCAGCAAGCGGAGTATCTTCGCTGACTCCAGCAGCACCAAATGCCTGAATGGCCCTGTCGATTACTTTCAGTGCCATATTCGGAGCAATGACTTTAATCATCGCGATTTCCGTTTTAGCCGCTTTATTTCCGACCGTATCCATCATGTAGGCGGCTTTTAAAGTAAGCAAGCGCGCCTGCTCAATTTCGATGCGGGAGTCTGCGATCCATTCTCTGATGACACCCTGGCTTGAAATCGGTTTGCCAAACGCCTCTCTGGTTTGTACACGCTTACACAATTCCTCAAGAGCTCGTTCTGCAGCCCCGATCAATCTCATGCAGTGATGCATTCTTCCTGGTCCAAGTCGGCCCTGGGCAATTTCAAATCCTCTTCCTTCTCCGAGCAGCATATTAGAAACCGGCACCCTTACGTTATCAAATGTAATTTCAGCATGACCGTGAGGAGCGTGATCGTAGCCGAAAACAGGCAGCACTCTTTCAATCTTGACGCCTTCAGCATCAAGCGGCACTAAAATCATCGACTGCTGTTCATATTTAGGGGCTTGAAAATTGGATTTTCCCATCACAATTGCAATCTTGCAGCGGGGATCGCCGGCTCCTGAAGACCACCATTTTCTTCCGTTAATGACATACTCATCCCCGTCCCGGATGATGCTTGCTCCAATATTCGTCGCATCTGCTGAGGCAACATCAGGCTCAGTCATGGAAAAGCATGAACGGATTTCTCCGGCAAGCAGAGGCTTCAGCCATTTCTCTTTTTGTTCTTCTGTGCCGTAGCGCACAAGTACCTCCATGTTTCCTGTATCAGGTGCTGCACAGTTAAACACTTCAGGTGCAAGCAATGAGCGTCCCATAATTTCACAAAGCGGAGCATATTCTAAATTTGTAAGTCCTGCCCCGTACTCGCTCTCAGGCAAAAATAAATTCCATAATCCTCTTTTCTTTGCCTTGGTTTTCAGCTCTTCCATTATGGCCGGAATCTCAGACCATCTGGATTCCTGCGCATTTAATTGTTCTTCGTACTTTTTCTCATTTGGATAAACGAATTCTTCCATAAAAGATGCTGCTTGTTTTTGTAAGTCAATCACTTTATCTGAGTAAGTAAAGTTCAACTAAATCACCCTTTCTAATAACTTACTAACCGGTTGGTATGTAAAGCTGCTTCTATCATAATATGTAACTGGCAAAAAAGACAACCATTATTCTAAAAATTCTGCCAAATTAATTATTTTGCACGGTTTTCCCCTTTTGAAAAATACCTTTTCAATCTATTTATTAAGTGATATAATTCACTTGTTTTATGTGTAAATAACTAAATTGAAATGATGAAAATAGATACTATTTTTAATTAAAGAAGGTGGGAATACAAATTGTCGCAATATGAAACACCCTTATTTACAGGATTAAAAGAGCATGCAAAAAAAGATCCTGTTCAATTCCATATCCCAGGACATAAAAAAGGTGCAGGAATTGATCCTGAATTCCGCTCGTTTATCGGGGACCCTGCTCTTTCCATAGATTTAATCAACATTGGACCTTTGGATGATCTTCATTCTCCAAAAGGAATGATCAAAAAAGCTCAAGACTTGGCAGCTGAAGCATTTGGAGCAGATTATACATTCTTCTCTGTACAGGGAACAAGCGGTGCGATCATGACAATGGTGATGGCTGTTTGCGGACCTGGAGATAAAATCCTTGTTCCCCGCAATGTTCATAAGTCGGTTATGTCCGCTGTCGTTTTCTCGGGGGCTACACCAATCTTTATTCACCCTGAAATTGATAAAGAGCTCGGCATTTCACACGGTATTACAACTGAATCTGTTGAACATGCCCTTGAGCAGCATCCAGATGCAAAAGGACTGCTTGTCATCAACCCTACTTATTTTGGAGTCTCGGCTGATTTAAAGAAAATCGTAGAAATTGCCCATTCGTACAATGTCCCTGTTCTTGTCGATGAGGCACATGGAGTTCATATACATTTTCATGAGGACCTCCCGATGTCAGCCATGCAGGCAGGTGCAGACATGGCAGCAACAAGTGTTCATAAGCTGGGCGGATCAATGACACAAAGCTCTGTGTTAAACGTCCGCGAAGGATTGGTATCTGTTCAAAGAGTTCAAACCATCCTGAGCATGCTGACAACAACATCTACGTCATATCTTCTTTTAGCTTCACTTGATGTAGCAAGAAAACGTTTGGCAACAGAAGGCCGCGAGCTCGTCGAACGGGCAATCCGGCTTGCAGAGGATACACGCAGAAAGATTAATGAGATTGATAAAATCGAGTGCATCGGCGAGGAGATTGTCGGCACCAAAGCGGCATTTGATTACGATCCGACGAAGCTGATCATTTCCATTAAAGAGCTCGGCTTAAATGGCTATGATGTAGAAAAATGGCTGCGTGAAAACTATAATATTGAAGTTGAAATGTCAGATTTATATAACATTCTTTGCATCATTACACCAGGGGATTCTGAAAGAGAAACAGGCATTTTGGTTGAAGCGCTGCAGGCTCTGTCTACAGAATTTATGAATGCATCTGCAGACTTGGTAAAACCGACTGTCATGCTGCCTGATATTCCTGTTTTAGCACTGACACCCCGTGATGCATTTTACGCGGAAACGGAAGTTGTCCCTTTCAGTGAATCAGCAGGACGCATCATTGCTGAGTTTATCATGGTTTATCCCCCAGGAATTCCAATTTTCATCCCTGGTGAAATCATATCTGAAGAAAATCTTGCATATGTGCGCAAGAACCTGGAAGTTGGTCTCCCTGTACAAGGACCAGAAGATCCAGAGCTTAACTATTTGAGAGTGATTAAAGAGCATAAAGCAATCAGATAATAGTAAAAAGGCGATTCTTTTATGAATCGTCTTTTTTGCGGGTATAAGAAACTGACTGCAGCATGAATGCGCGCAGAAACGAAGGGCAGACATCATCTAAAAAAATAAAAGCATGCAGGAAATCCCGCATGCTTTCATCTATCCTCTATTTAAACCCCTTTAATAACTGTAATTTCTCTCTCGAGTACTTGGCAATCGCAGCTTGTGCACTTCCCATACAAAACACTGACCTTTTCGTCCTCAAAATGATCGATAGTACCATTGCATGTTTGACATACGATTGTTCCCATTTCCATACCCCTTTTTTGAATGGATTAGCGCTTTAAGAATTATTGAAAACGCTTAATACTTTGTAACTCTATAATAATATAACACATTTAATTCGTCAAGCCTAAATTGTATAACACATTTATGCATTTTCTATCAATTTATGTATCTTTCTTTTAATATAAGCATATAAAAAAACTGGCTGAAATACGCCAGTCTTTTTCTTATTCATATTGGGTGGTCAATTGGACGGCAGGGATCACTTCTTTGAAGAAATCAGAGAGTTCTGATGCCTGCTGCAGGGTTTCAGTGCGAAATGTGTGCTTGAGGAGTTCGAGGTCTTCGATATCAGACGAGTCAAGGAGAGCTGCTTTACCGGTTTGGAGACATATGACGAGCGGTTTGCCAAAAAACATACTTGAGTAAACAATGGCCAAATCATACCTCCGGTCACTTGAAGCAAATCCCACATACCTTACGTTAGCCTGCTCGGTATCATCATAAAACTTTTCTAAAGCGTTCATGACGGCCTCCTCCTGTTTGTTATCTGATTATTCAGATTAATTATACCCTACATTGTGTCTCAGCACAATTATTTCACCTTTATCTTGTCAGACTGTTTAAATATTTGTAAAATTTAATTTAATCAGTCAGAAATATTAGGAGTTGACAGAATGGCCTCTCACGCATTTATTAAATTAGTCGGCGGATCCATTAAACAGCATATAACGGTTGATGAAGTAGAAGAGCTTTTTCACTATTACAAGGACATAACGGGTAAAACCGGCCAGCAATTAAACTTCGAATATGAAAGCTCTGCTTTCCCTTATGAATGTAAACAAGTGGATGGATATCTTTCCTTATCGTCAGATGAACGAGGATATTCCAAAATGTATGTCGGAGTCAGTTCAGCCGGTAATGAGCAGCCTTCTTTTCTGCAAATCACCCTCCCCTCTGATTCAAAATACGGCGACAAGAATAAAGCAAATGAGTTTTCAAAGTTCCTTGCAAAAAAACTTAAAGGCGAATTAACCTTATTTAACGGCAGAAAAATGTACTATTATAAAAGATGAAAGCGATCCTTATTAGGACCGCTTTTTTATGAAATTTTTTCGATTGAATGGGGATCAGCTATTTCATATCCCTTAGCTTTTAATCCTTCTACAATCCCCTTTAATGCTTCGTTTGTCCATTCCCTGTCATGCATTAGCAGATTCGCTCCATCTGTCAGGAACGGTGAATTGACCATAATGTCTGTAAGGGCATCTTTTGATTGATACGCCTTTTCCCAATCATAACCGTATGTCCAGTTCATCAAAACCATCTTTTCTTCCTCTGCAAGCTTCCGGCTTTCGTCTGTGTTGCTCCCGAATGGAGCACGGAAAAAACGAGGTCTTTCTCCAATTGTCGCTTCAACTAGATCATTCAGCCGAACGATTTCATTTCGCTGCTCTTCTGCAGAAAGAGCTTTCAAATTAGCATGTGTCATCGTATGGTTGCCGATCGGAAACCCGAGGTTATGAATATCTTTCAGTGTCTTTTTTTCTTCATCTGAATCTAAGAAGTGGCCATTAACGAAAAAAATCGCATTTATACCAAGATCTTTTAGCGTATGAGCCATTTCCAGACTGTGTTTATCAGGAGCATCATCAATCGTAATCAGGACAGCCTTTGCATTGATATTTGCACTCAGAGGCTCAATTGTCCAATTGGCCGGATTTATCTTGTATTTAGGAAGAGCTTCTGGTTCAGCTGCGGTCTTCGCGCTTTCTTTTTCCTCTTCCTCAGGTGCAGGCTCTTCTGGTGCCTTGTCACTCTTTTGTCCTTCCTTTTCCTTTTCCTTGTCCGCTTCTTCATGTTTCGCTGCTTGATTAACAGTTTGATCTGAGCTGCACGCTGCAAGTAAACAGATCGCAGCCAAGACGCAAAGCAAATGCTTCATTATGTATCCCCCAATCATTCTCCTTTATAAGTATAATATAAGGCTGATTGCTTCACTATATAAAAAGAGGAATTAATTAACAAAAGCACCTGCTTACTGTGAATAATTCTATATAAAAGAAAATATCAAAAAACACTTTCTAGTTTGGGGAAAAGTGTTTTTTGATTATTCTGACAGTGTTATTAAATAAACGTCCTAATAAGCAGTAAGAATTCATCCTTGCATAAAAATGCCGCTGCTGCAGTTGCAGCCGTCACGAATAGAGCGATTTTTTTAGATTGTGAAAAAGATGCTGCCACAATATATGCTATGTAGAGAAAGACCCCAAGCAAGATCAATTTAGCCTGCAGCGAATCTTTTTCAGATATCCATTCCACCAATACATAACCGCCCCACATGAAACATTGCAGAATAATAATCATTGGCCATTTCATCTTTACTCCCCTTCTTTGACTCAGCCGCTTTATCTCCTATATTTAGGTTATGCGACATTCCTACTGTATATTTTTCATTTATGTAACAAATAGGTAACATTCAGGGGAATATTCGGAAAACATGATAGAATAGCATTAATTTAGCATGACGGCACACTAAAACTGGGTAGTAAGTATTGGTTTTCATTCACAAATAGAGCGGTATGTTTAGACCATTTCATTTTAAAGAGGTGGGCAATATGGCAAAGTCGGTTATTGTCGCCTTCATCATGCCAGTATTTCTTCTATCATCTTGCAGTTTGAATTTCACTTCTGAAGCGATTAAACAGCCGGAACCGGAAGAAAGAAAGCTATTATTCTTCTCAGATGAACAGGATGAATATCGGGAATCCGTTTATTATGACGCACTCATCGATTTAAAACGGGATTTCCCAGAAGAAATTGAAGGTTTGCAATTTATCGAGTCAAGTGCGGAAGAAAATTATCCGTTTGATGTAGACAAATATCCTTCTCTTGTTGTTGTGGATGATAATCAAGTGATCTTCCAAATTGAAGGGCATGTAGGTAATAAAGAGGAGATTATTAATCCTGTCATTAAAGCTCTGTCTAAGAGCAGCGGACAGCGTTAAGTGTTTTAGGTGGTTCTATTTAATTAGCCGCCTTTTTATTTTGTCAAAAAACCCCCTTAATCATAAATGAACTGCACCCCAATTGTTAGACATAATCTAACAATTGGAGGTGCAGTTTTTCTATGGCTGAATTTTCAAAAGAAGAAAAAATAATGGCCGTTAAAAGATATCTAGCAGGTGAAGATTCTTTTAAGGGAATCGCTAATTCTATTGGTGCAGATACAGGGGATTTACGTACTTGGCTTAAACGATTTGAATATTACGGGGAAGAAGCATTTGAAAAGGCATATACAATCTATTCTGCAAGCGATAAACTGAACGTACTTAACTATATGCACGAACATAGGAAGTCAACAAGAGTGACAGCTGCTGTTTTCAGGCATCAAGGATCCAAGTACAATTCGTAGATGGATAACTCTTTACGAAAGTGGAGGTGTTGACGCCTCACTTCACTATTTGGCTCGATTGTTGAACAAAAAAGCTTTTTGTTCCCCATGTCTTTTTAACATAAAATTCGTTATTATAACTGCCATTACTCATTTAGTTGTCTATAGATATGGATTTATTAACTTCCTCACTCTGTACACGAGATCTTCTTTGATACTGCAAAACGGTAAGACCTAGCGAGATGCCCCAAACTAAGAACAATGAATACCAAATGTAACCCCAAATTATAGGGTAAATATTTGAATCTTGATAAGTAAACTGTTGGGAAGATATCACGCGACCAATTTCTATAAAAAATCTTAAGTAAAAAAAACCGAGACCCCAAAACGTCAACCCGACTGATGCAATCCATCCGAGTATGAGTAGCATTGAACGAGGAATTCTTCGACCCCATGGTTGTATAAAAGAAAGTGCAAAGAGTGCTGCAAGAATCGCTAAGAAACCCATTGTCCAAAATCCAATAGCTACTGACCAAACGTTATCAGGGAATGATTTATAGTCGCCTGGGAAAGCTACAGATACTCCCATCCCCCACCAAAGATGTGGTGCTGCGAATAAGAGTGCCGAAATGCATGCCACATAACTCCAAGTTGTTGATTTCGTTTTTACTTGTTGGGCTATCTTCCTTTGAAACATCAATAGATCCACTCCTCATATACCTTTTTATTCCATTTTATCATGAAAATGAGTGATGTCACTAATATCACGTGAATTTTACATAATGATTCCCATCGGCCTATCACAAACACCCTTTGCGCCAAGGGATTTCAACTTGTCACAATTTATAGTTATGCATGATATTATATATTGTTGATAAATCAACGTTTGCACATGCTCAACTACACCTGATAACTAATAAAAAAGTGAGATTTTATGCAAACTCTTACTCCATTAAATGGCCCGATTGCTGAACAATATTAAAAAAGCGGTTCTTGTCTACTGTGATAACACGGGGCTTTGAAACATGAAAAGACCGCAAAGCTTTCTTGAAAAAGCGCTTTGCAGCCTTATGATCTCTTGTTTTACTTAAATAAAAATCAATCGTATTTCCTTCTGAATCAACGGCACGATATAGGTACATCCATTGATCTTTGACTTTCACATATGTCTCATCGACCCGCCAAGAATCATTGGTTGGCTTAAGATGATGCCGTGAAATACCAAAAGCGATTAGTGCATCAATCACCACAACATTGAAACAACACGGTGTTATTCAAAGTATGTCCCGAAAGGGAAATTGCTTGGATAATGCGGTCATTGAAAACTTTTTCGGGCTTTTAAATCAGAACTGGTATATCTTCAAGAATTTAAGGATATTGAACATTTTAAGCATGAGCTTAAAGCATATATCCACTATGACAATCATGAGCGGATTAAAGCAAAATTAAAAGGCATGAGTCCGGTTGAATACCGAACTCATGCCCTACCCGTTGCCTAATAATAAAGTGTCTAACTTTTTGGGTTCACTTCAAAAGCATTAAGGGGGTTTTACTCTTATTATTTCACGATGTGAATCGGGCTTCCGATTGCAACTTCAGCAGCTTCCATTGTGATTTCTCCCAATGTTGGATGCGCATGAATTGTCATCGCGATATCTTCAGCAGTCATGCCGGCTTCAATTGCAAGGCTTAGCTCTGAAATCATATCAGAAGCTGCAGCACCAGCAATCTGCGCTCCAATAACAAGACCGTCTTCTTTACGTGTAACTAGTTTTAAGAATCCGTCTGTCTGGTTAAGAGATAGTGCCCGTCCATTTGCAGCAAATGGGAACTTAGCAGCAACAACCTCAAGTCCTTCTTCTTTAGCTTGTGCTTCTGTGTAGCCTACTGAAGCAAGTTCAGGCTCAGAGAATACAACAGCAGGAATTCCTAAGTAATCAATTTCAGCATGTTCGCCAGCGATTACCTCTGCAGCAATTTTGCCTTCATAAGAAGCTTTGTGTGCAAGAGGAGGACCTTCAACGATATCACCGATTGCAAAGATGTTAGAAACGCTTGTGCGGCACTGCTTATCAATTTTAATCACGCCGCGGTCTGACATTTCAACGCCTACTTGCTCAAGGCCAAGTTCGTCTGTGTTAGCACGGCGACCAACTGTTACTAACAAGTAGTCAGCTTCAACTGTCTGCTCTTCGCCTTTTACTTCAAATGTTACTTTTACGCCGTTTTCTGTTTCTTCAACAGATTTAGCTTTAGCTTTTGTATGGATTTCAACGTTGCCCTTTTTCTTAAGGTTGCGTTTTACTAGTGAGCTCATTTGCTTTTCAAAGCCCATTAAGATCTCATCCATTGCTTCAATGAATACGACTTCAGAACCGAAGTTAGCGTAAGCTGTTCCAAGCTCAGTGCCTATGTAGCCTGCACCAATAACAACAATTTTCTTAGGAATTTCATTTAAGTTCAGCGCGCCTGTTGAATCTAAAACGCGTTTAGAATATTTGAATCCTGGAATTTCAATCGGACGTGAACCTGTAGCAATGATTGCATTTTTGAATTTATAAGTTTGAGATGAGTTATCATCCATTACTTTAATAGATTCGCTGTCTACAAAATAAGCTTCGCCGCGAACGATTTCAACTTTGTTGCCTTTAAGAAGTCCTTCAACACCGCCGACAAGCTTTTTCACTACGCCAGCTTTGAATTCTTGAACTTTCGTAAAATCAACTGTTACGTTTTCAGCTTTGATTCCCATGTCTTCAGAATGCTTAGCATTCTCAAAACGGTGACCAGCAGCGATTAACGCTTTAGAAGGAATACATCCAACGTTTAAGCAAACACCGCCAAGGTTTGCTTTTTCTACGATTGTTACTTTCTGTCCTAGCTGTGCAGCGCGGATGGCAGCTACATAGCCACCAGGTCCCGCACCAATGACAAGAGTATCTGTTTCAATAGGGAAATCTCCTACTACCATCGATTACGCCTCCATTAAAATAAGTTGTGGGTCGTTCAATAAACGCTTAATGTGATTTAATGCATTTTGTGCTGTAGCACCATCGATCATGCGGTGGTCAAAGCTTAATGATAAAGCAAGCACTGGAGCAGCAACAATTTCACCGTCAACTACGATTGCTTTTTCAGCAATGCGGCCGATTCCAAGGATTGCAACCTCTGGGTGATTGATTACTGGAGTGAACCATTGTCCGCCAGCTGAGCCGATGTTTGTAATTGTACAAGAAGCGCCCTTCATTTCCGCAGCAGAAAGTTTACCGTCGCGTGCTTTAGTAGCTAAGCCGTTAATTTCATCAGAAATGTCAAAGATTGATTTGCGTTCTGCATTTTTAACAACTGGAACCATAAGTCCTTTTTCTGTATCAGCAGCAATACCGATGTTGTAGTAATGCTTTTGAATCACTTCTTCTGTTTTGTCGTCGATAGAAGTGTTTAGAACCGGATATTTCTTAAGCGCTGATGTAAGAGCTTTCACTACGTACGGTAAATATGTTAACTTAATTCCCTGCTCGGCTGCAACACCTTTGAACTGTTTTCTGTGAGAAACTAGTTTCGTCACATCCACTTCATCCATCAATGTTACGTGTGGAGCTGTTTGTTTTGAGTTAACCATTGCTTTAGCAATTGCTTTGCGCATTGGGCTCATTTTCTCGCGTGTTTCAGGGAAGTCGCCTTCTGGAACAGCTTGTTTTGCAGGTGCTTTCTGCTCTGCTTTTTCTTCTTTAGCTTCTGCTTGAGGAGCTACAGTTTGCGTTTCAGCAGGTTTAGAGCCGCCTTCTAAGAATGCATCAATGTCCTCTTTGCCGATGCGTCCGTTTTTGCCTGATCCTGATACTTGGCGGATTTCAACGCCTTTTTCACGGGCATATTTGCGTACAGAAGGCATTGCAATGATGCGGCGGTCTGGATCGACTTCAGCCTGATCCTGTGCACCTGCGCCTGTAGCTTCTGTTGTTTCTTGTTTAGGAGCTTCTTCTTTTTTCACATCTTGGCCAGCTTCAGCTGTAGATTGAACTTGTGCTTCTGTTTTCTCTTCTTTAGCAGGCTCATCTCCATGGTCATCACCTTTAAATTTAAGGTTTTCATAACCAGGAGCATCAAATGTAATAAGAGTTTGTCCAACTGTCGCAATAGTTCCCTCTTCAACTTTAAGCTCAATAACTTTTCCTTTTACAGGAGAAGGAATTTCAACGACAGCTTTATCGTTCTGGATTTCAGCCAGTACATCATCTTCGTTTACTTCATCGCCTGGCTTGATAAACCACTTTACAATTTCACCTTCGTGGATACCCTCACCGATATCCGGCATTTTAAATTCGAATGACACGGTATATTACCTCCTATTTTTCATATGGAAAAGAAACCAGTTTGCAGGTTTCAAAAGAATTACCATTTGATGTTTGTTCAAGTGCTTTCACGCAGCTTGCCGCGCTGATCATGGAACATAAACACGCATTCTTCCGGGCCCTCTGATTTCTTTTCTCAGAATGTATAATTAGAAATTCATGACTTTTTTAGCTGTTTCAATCACATCTTTGAAGTTTGGCAGCCATACACCTTCAGCTTGAGAGAAAGCAAATACAGTGTCTGGAGCTGTCACGCGAAGTACAGGAGCTTCTAAGCTTAAGATTGCACGGTCATTGATTTCAGCAACAACGTTAGCTGCAATACCAGCTTGCTTTTGAGCTTCTTGCACAACAATCGCACGTCCTGTTTTTTCAACAGATGCAATGATTGTGTCGATATCTAATGGGCTGATTGTGCGCAGGTCGATCACTTCAGCAGAAATCCCTTCTTTTTCAAGCTCTTCTGCTGCTTTTAATGACTCATGCACCATTGCGCCATAAGTAATAATAGAAAGGTCAGTACCTTCTCTTTTCACTTCAGCTTTGCCGATTTCAATCGTGTATTCTTCTTCAGGAACTTCCTGACGGAAAGAACGGTAAAGCTTCATATGCTCAAGGAAAACGACAGGATCGTTATCACGAATAGCAGAGATTAAAAGTCCTTTTGCGTCGTATGGAGTTGAAGGAATAACAACTTTGACACCAGGCTGCTGAGCCATAAGGCCTTCTAAGCTGTCAGCATGTAGTTCAGGTGTATGAACGCCTCCGCCAAATGGTGAACGGATTGTAACTGGAGAAGACCAGCGTCCGCCTGAACGGTAGCGCATACGAGCCATTTGGCCTGAAATAGAGTCCATTACTTCATAAACGAAACCGAAGAATTGAATTTCAGCTACAGGACGGAATCCTGTTAATCCAAGACCGATCGCAAGACCGCCGATTCCTGATTCAGCAAGAGGTGTATCAAATACACGGTCTTCGCCGAATTCTTTTTGTAATCCTTCAGTAGCACGGAATACGCCGCCATTTACACCAACATCTTCTCCAAACACTAAGACGTTAGAATCATTTTTTAATTCTGAGCGCAGCGCATCAGTGATTGCTTGAATCATTGTCATTTGAGCCATGGCTTACTTCGACTCCTTTGCTTTGTAGATTTCATATTGCTCTTTCAGATTGTATGGCATTTCTTCGTACATGTTATCCATTAGATCTGTTACTTTTTGTTTTGGATATTCATCCGCTTTTTTGATTGCTTCTTTAATATCTTCTTTTGCTTGTTCAATCGCTTTATTTTCTTCTTCTTCGTTCCATAAGCCTTTGTTTTCTAAGAATTTACGGAAACGTACAAGAGGATCTTTCTCTTCCCACTCGTTATCAAGTTCTTTCGTACGATAGCGGGTTGGGTCGTCACCAGCCATCGTATGAGGGCCATAACGATAAGTAAGCGTTTCAATTAATGTAGGACCTTCACCATTAACAGCGCGTTCGCGTGCATCACGTACTGCAGCATATACAGCTAATGCATCCATTCCGTCAACCTGAATTCCTACGATACCTGCAGCTGCAGCTTTTTGAGCGATTGTTTGAGCAGCAGATTGCTTTTCAACAGGTGTTGAGATCGCAAATCTGTTGTTTTGCACAACAAAGATCGCCGGTGCTTTATAAGCGCCTGCAAAGTTGATTCCTTCGTAGAAGTCACCTTGAGATGCTCCGCCGTCACCAGTGTAAGTAATTGCAACTGATTTAAGGTCTTTCTTTTTCATTCCAAGAGCTACACCTGCAGTCTGGATGATTTGTGCACCTATGATGATCTGCGGTGAAATTGCATTTACATCTTCAGGGAACTGGTTTCCGTGGAAATGTCCGCGTGAGAATAAGAATGCTTGGTATAATGGAAGTCCGTGCCAGATGATTTGCGGAACGTCACGGTATCCTGGAAGAACAAAATCTTCTTTTTCAAGTGCAAAATGAGAAGCGATCTGAGATGCTTCCTGTCCTGCTGTTGGAGCATAAAATCCTAAACGTCCTTGACGGTTTAGTGAAATAGAACGCTGGTCCAAAATACGCGTATAAACCATACGGCGCATTAATTCTTTTAATTGATCATCTGATAAATCAGGCATTGAAGCTTCGTTTACAACCTCGCCCTGTTCATTCAGAATTTGGAATGTTTCAAACTGCTTTGCAATTCCTTCGAATTGCTTTTTGCTGTCAACTACAGCATTTTTAGTCTTAGCAGCCATCTTTAGTCACCTATCCTTTCTCTTATAAAAAAATAGTTCTAGATAATTACTGACACATACAGCATTAGCCTACCCAAAATGAGTACGCCTGACACATTTTTTTAGGCTATTCTCTATATATCTTTATACCACCTGAGAGAATGCCGAAACGTTTTCTATGTATTGGACAGTACAAATATCTGTACTAATTTAAGTGATGAAAGAAATTAATACAATTCGTTTCAACATTTCCTAGTGTACACCATAAAAAATAAGTTCGTCAATTGATTTATATCGATATTCTTAAAAGATATTAAGTGTTTTCATTTTACTTTTATTCCCTATTTATCAATCTGTACTATAACTAATTCTTTATCTGTATTATAAAAATCGATACAGTTATCCTTGTAAGTGAATGTCGAAAAATGCTGATGCAGCTGCCATTATACACAGCGGTTTACTGCTGAAAACAAAAAACCTGCAGAGAAAGATCTCTCTGCAGGCCATACTCTATAAAGCAAGCTTTTATGGTTATGATTTTGATGCATTTTCTTCCGGTTGTTCTACCTCAATCTCTGCTTCTTTATAAAAGTCCATTTTTGCCTGATTATACTGTTCTGTATACTCATTAAATTTTTTATTTTCGGCCAATACTTTTTCGTAAGTACTGTTAATTTCAGTAATTTTCGCTTCAAGCTCTTCAAGCTTCAAATCCTTTTTTTGAAACATTTGATACAGCTCTTTATCAAGGACAATCGCTTCTTTATATGAAGCATAAAGGGCATCGTAGGAATCATAGCGATTCTGCATCAGCCCCTGCAGCTTATCAGCCTTATCTTTCGCTCCTTCTTCTTTGAGCTCCTTTGAAAGATCTGCAATTTTTTTAAATTCTTCCTCGGAATCAAGAATGCTTTGCCTTTCATCCTCTAACCGCTTTTCTCTTTCTTCTACAACAGCTGACGCTTCTTTTGAAAGAGAAACAATCTTATCGTACTCTTTCATACCTAAAGAAATAATTTCTTCATAAAGTTCATTTTCCTCTTTTTCAAGCTCAATTAGAGGCTTTTGCTGCTGCTCAAATGTATCTTCAAGAGATACTACCTTCTCAAGAGCACTGTACATTTCTTCTTCTGGCGAAGAGCCTGAACAGCCAGATAATAATACCGAACCAATCAAGATTGCCGCTGCTGCTGAAATTGCTTTTGAAAGTTTTGTCACCGTGGGTCCCCCTAACCATTCAACACTTTAACTATAAGACGTTCTTCGGTTTTTTACAATATCTTCTTTAAATAGAAAAGCGGAACCGACTGGTAAGACTCGGGCAGACAGATAAGATATCACCCGAAAAGTCCGGGTTTGACTTTCCTGAGGGAATTTGTTCTGGCCGAGGGGCCAGGAGATGGAGCTTGACAGTGAGAAATTTGGAACCAGCCTTTCTACTGAGCCATCTTGCCTAAACTCAGGCGGTTAGCAGGTTAAATCAAACTTTATACAATTAAATGTTAAATCCCCTTATTCTGATCATCTTCATTTCCCAATTTTTTATTGGATATCTGGGCTTTTGTCTATACACTTCCCATGCCGTGACATAGTTTATATTAGACACTCAGGCTAATGCACAGAAGGTGAGGGTCATATTTAAAGGAGGTTTTTGCATGTACGGATGTTATCCTGGATACGGTTACGGCCACGCGGGTGGTTGCGGACGCACTTTCGCTTTAATTGTAGTATTGTTTATTCTATTAATTATCGTTGGTGCAGCTTTCGTAGGACACTACTAATGGATGATTGCGGCCGAAGATGCCCACATTTTATGTGGGCAAGCCGCATAATTGATGACGCTTATCCTGTATGGACAAGCAATACTTTTCGTTTTAAAGGAATTCCATTATACTTATATAGATGATTTAGCAAGAAATGGAGTGTGAGTCCCCATGATTACAATGGATGATATTATCAGGGAAGGCCATCCGGCACTTCGCAAAGTGGCAGAAAAAGTTGCAATGCCGCCTTCTGATGAAGACAAAAAAACATTGCAGGATTTGCTTGAATATGTTTCAAACAGTCAAAATCCTGAAATGATCGAAAAGTACGGCTTAAGACCTGGTATAGGACTTGCTGCACCGCAAATAAACGTTTCAAAACGGATGATTGCCATTCGGCTGACAGATGAAAAAGGAACACTGCACAGCTACGCTTTATTTAATCCAAAAATTATCAGCCATTCCGTTGAAAAAAGCTACTTAACAAGCGGTGAAGGCTGTCTGTCAGTTGATCGCCCTGTACCGGGATATGTGCCCCGCTATGCAAGAATTCGCGTCAAAGCGGTTTCGCTTGAGGGAGAAGAACTCGACTTAAGACTCCGCGGCATGCTTTCTATTGTATTTCAGCATGAAATAGACCATCTTAATGGAGTCATGTTTTATGATCATATGAATGAAAAAGATCCTATGCAAGAACCCGAAGATGCCATTGCCATTGAGCGCTAAAAAACCTGTCTGCTAAAGCAGACAGGTTTTTTATAGGCATAAGAAAGATTAATTCTTGTTACTTATTTTAATTGCAGACCAATAAACTTATGCTTTTCTAAAGCAGTCCCACTTTTTTCAGCCCATTAAGGATGCCGTCCTGGTTTACATCTGATGTCACTTCATCTGCAAGCTCCTTCAGTTCAGGCACTGCATTCCCCATCGCTACGCCTGTACCAGCATATTTAATCATTTCAAGATCATTCAATCCATCACCGAATGCATAAACATCTTTCTTCTCAATCTCCAGGCGTTCCATCAGCTTTTTAATGCCTTCAGCCTTAGAACCTCCAAAAGGAAGGATATCGGTAGCAAGCCCATGCCAGCGGATGATATGGAAGTCTTCATATTTTTTATAGTTTTCTTCTTCGCCCTCTTTACAAAAAAGCAGCGTTTGATAAACTTCGTGATGGCGGTAAAAGTCAGGATCCCGCTCCGGATGCATAAACTTCAGGCTGCCCATACTCTCGTGTATATAGGGATGATCCGTTTCTGTTGACATCATAGTGTCATCACTCATAAAAACTAACGGGTGATTTGACGTGCGTGCAAATTCATATAATTCTTCAAGTCTTTCTGTATTAAGAGGATTTTTATAAATGACATTTCCTTCAAAAACTACAAACTGGCCATTAAAACTGACGAAGGAATCGATTCCAAGTTCTTTTCTAAGATCCTCAAACATGAAAGGAGCCCTGCCTGTCGCGATGGCAACATGATGACCCTCTTTTTTTAACTCTTCGATGGCTGCCCGTGTGGAGTCCGGTATTTCTTTATCGTGATTTAATAAAGTTCCGTCAATATCAAAAAATATTACTTTTCCATTCATAAAACGTCTCCTAACCTGTCCTGAATTAATCAACCATAACTAGACCCATAATAAAGGAAAAAATTTAGCTTCTCAACCGAAATTCTTTAATCTCTTCTTATTTAATCATAAAACACAAAACCTTTTCCACAAATACCCATGTTAACTTTGCTCTATATCACATATACTAAGTCTGGCAGATTCACGAAGGCTCGGCAGACATCGAATTGGACAAGATAAGGAGTGAGACAGATATGATGAAAAGATTGCGGCGCAGATTAAGATCTCAATGGAATAGTATTCTTGGCAGAAAAACAATGGCTTAACAAAAACCCTTTCTAGATGCAGAGGGTTTTTTTTCTAATTGAAATGGGCCTAGAGCTCATGAGGGTTGGCTTAGGGACGATTATCGCATATAATAGAACAAGTTAGTCTAACATACGGCAGTTAAGGAGAGATTTGGCAATGCTATATAAAGTTTATTATCAGGAGAAATTAAATCAGGTTCCTGTCCGCGAAAAAACAAAAACACTTTTTGTTGAAGCTAAAACAGAAGGTGACGCAAGAAATAAACTAAAAGACCGCTTTTATAACATTGAATTTATTCAATCAGTAGAAGGTGCTTTTCTTGAATATGAAAAACAAAACGAAAACTTTAAAGTATTGGAGATTTGATTTTTATGAAATTTGTTAAAAATGATCAAGTTGCGGTATTCGCACTTGGTGGACTCGGAGAAATCGGCAAGAACACGTACGGTGTCCAATTCCAGGATGAAATTATTATGATAGATGCCGGCATTAAATTCCCTGAAGAGGAATTGCTTGGAATTGATTACGTGATTCCGGATTACACGTATTTAGTCAAAAATGAAGATAAGATTAAAGGTCTTTTCATTACACATGGCCATGAAGACCATATCGGCGGGATTCCTTATCTATTGAAGCAAGTAAATGTGCCAATTTACGGAGGCAAGCTTGCACTCGGCTTAATCCGCAACAAACTTGAAGAGCATGGTTTATTGCGTCAGGCTAAATTATATGAAATTAAAGAAGATGACATCATTAAATTCAGAAAGACGTCTGTTACCTTCTTCAGAACAACACACAGCATCCCGGATTCGTACGGAATCGTTGTAAAGACACCGCCTGGAAATATCGTACATACTGGAGATTTCAAGTTTGATTTTACACCGGTCGGCGAACCTGCAAACTTAACAAAAATGGCTGAAATCGGCAAAGAAGGCGTTTTATGTCTGCTTTCAGACAGCACTAACAGTGAAATTCCTCACTTTACGATGTCTGAGCGCCGTGTCGGCGAGAGCATTCAGGAGATCTTCCGCAAAGTTGATGGACGTGTCATCTTCGCAACTTTTGCATCAAACATTCACAGACTTCAGCAAGTCGTTGAAGCAGCTGTTCAGCATAATCGTAAAATTGCTGTATTTGGCCGCAGTATGGAATCAGCAATTGCAATCGGACAAGATCTTGGATACATTCAATGTCCAAAAGAAACATTTGTTGAACCACATGAAATTAACCGCCTGCCTGCTAATAAAGTAACTATTTTATGTACTGGAAGCCAGGGCGAGCCTATGGCAGCTCTATCCCGTATTGCAAATGGAACACACCGTCAAATTCAGATCATTCCTGGAGATACGGTTGTATTTTCTTCTTCGCCGATCCCTGGAAACACAATCAGCGTAAGCAGAACAATCAACCAGCTTTACCGTGCAGGCGCAGAAGTCATTCATGGTTCTTTAAGCGATGTTCATACGTCTGGCCATGGCGGCCAGGAAGAGCAAAAGCTGATGCTTCGACTAATGAAGCCTGAATACTTCATGCCAATTCATGGTGAGTACCGCATGCAGATTATGCATTCAAGACTTGCCAAGGACTGTGGTGTTGCTGAAGAAAACTGCTTTATCATGGATAATGGAGAAGTTCTTGCACTCAGTGACCGCGAAGTATCTGTAGCAGGCAAAATTCCTTCTGGCTCTGTCTATATTGACGGGAGCGGAATTGGCGATATCGGAAACATCGTACTTCGTGACCGCCGCATTCTTTCGGAAGAAGGACTAGTTATTGTCGTTGTCAGCATTAATATGAAGGAATTTAAAATTTCTGCCGGTCCTGACATCATCTCACGCGGATTCGTCTACATGAGAGAATCAGGTGATCTTATTAATGATGCTCAAGTGCTGATTACTAAGCATTTAAATAAAGTGATGGAACGCCGCACAAGCCAGTGGTCTGAAATTAAAAATGAAATTACAGATACACTTGCACCATTCCTATACGAAAAAACAAAACGCCGCCCGATGATTTTACCTATCATCATGGAGGTTTAATCAGCAGAGCTGCCGGAAATCCGGCAGTTTTTTTGTATCAAAAGATCTGTCTTCAAGTATTCTCCATCATATTGAAGAATCAGAAAATATGCTGTATAATAAACTGAACTGACCGTTCAGTCAAATTTTAAGACGAAAGAAAGGTAGTGCCTAACTATGAAAAAGCCGTCCTCTCTTGAAAAATTCGTACAGCGTCTAAAGGATAAAGGAGTTAAAGCAGATCTGATCAGCCCTGCCACAAAAAAAGTAGTGACTCTCCTTCAATTAGACGGCAAGCAAATGAAGCAATTTCCATTAGAGCAATAATATTTATTCGCACGAAGCTCCCTGGCGATCATACATAAATTTAAACAGCCGGCCTCACTTCGAGACCGGTTGTTCGTGGTTAATACTCTAAATGTGTAAAAGAATTGGCATCAAAGATTCCCTGACACGTTATTTTTAATTCCGGAATGACAGGAAGCCCAAGAAAAGATAACGTTAAGAATGGATTAAAGGTGCCAGGCAGTCCTATCATTTCTAATGCTTCATGTATCGATTTTAGGCCGTGAAGCACTTCTTCATACGGCTGATCAGATATTAAACCCGAGATTGAGAGCGGAAGCTGTGCTAGAATGTTTCCATCCTGTACAACGGCTAATCCTCCTGCATTGGTTTTCAGTGCTTTGACAGCAAGCTGCAAGTCTGAATCATTCGTACCGGCAGCAATGAGGTTATGTGAATCGTGCGAAATCGAAGTTGCGAGTGCCCCTCTTTTCAGCTGAAAGCCTTTCACAATTCCTTTTCCGACTAATCCCGTATTCTTATGACGCTCAGCCATGATTAGCTTTAAATGATCAAGCTCAGTGGAAGGATGGAAAATACCATCGCTGACACTTGTTTGCTCGAATATTTTTCTTGTAACAAGCTGATTTGGAATGATTTCAATAATCGGTACCGGCTGATCTTTCGTTATAGAGAGTTCAAGATCTGAAAGCTGCAAATCATGCAGATGAACTGTATTTAATAATGCAGAAGGTGTTTTCACTGTTCTCAGATCATCCGTTTTTATCACACCCTCATGTGCTGCTAATTTCCCAGCTTTATAAACTTGCTCAATCTGAAAATCGCTGAGACTGTTTAGAATCAGCAGGTCGGCTTCATACCCAGGCGCCACAGCCCCTTTATTCTTAAGTTCATAGCATTCTGCCGCATTTAATGTAGCCATTTGTATAGCTGTAATAGGATCAACCCCATGCTGCACAGCAAGTCTAATATTATGATCGATGCTGCCTTCTGCTGCTAGATCATCCAAATGCTTATCATCCGTGCAGAATAAAAACCGTCCGGAATTACGTTCATTGACAGCTCCTATTACATTCGGAAGATCTTTTGCCACGGAGCCCTGTCTGATTAACACATACATGCCCCGCTGCACTCTCTCCTTCGCCTCTGCCGCATTCGTCACCTCATGATCTGTCATTATCCCCGCAGAGCGATAGACATTGATCATATCTGCAGAAAGGCCAGCCATATGTCCATCAATCAGGCGCGAGTGCCGTGAAGTCATTTCAAGTTTATTCAGCATGCTGTCAGAAGCTGTTTGAACAGCAACATAATCCATGACTTCTGCAAGCCCAATGACTCGTTCATGGTCAAAAAGGGGTTCTAAATCACAAGCTTCCAGCCTTGCTCCTGCATGTTCAAAGCTTGTTGCAGGCACACTGGACGGCAGCATGACAAATACATCAAGCAAAATGCCTTCTGAACTGTCCAGCATATATTGAATCCCTTTTACCCCGGAAACATTCGCAATTTCGTGAGGATCTGCAATGACCGTTGTTACACCATGAGGAAGCACCACTTTGGCAAATTCATGCGGCGGTACCATTGACGATTCAATATGAACATGACCATCAATTAATCCGGGACAAAGATACTTCCCGCTTACATCAATTTCCTCCTTGCCTTCATAATCGCCTATACCTACAATTCTTCCATTTGTGACGGCTACGTCGCCGCTTATAATCTCCGAATTAAACACATCGACAATCTGAGCATTTTTAAAAACGATATCGGCTTTTTTTCTTTTTGTACTTGCTTCTATTGATTGAATGAATTCATTTTTTTTCATAAAAAAACCCCTCGCTGTTATGGAGGAGTGAGATAAATAAAGGCAATGGAATAATGCCTTTTTTATTCATTCCCCGTAGTCAAACTTTTTACGGCAGTTCGGTAGAAACTTTTGGACCATATCTCCAATATTATACGAGTTCATGAATATAAGTATTTAGTAACATATAGTAATGGTAAATTGACCGGCAGTCAACGGTTTTTGTTTTCGTTTTATAATTATTTATTCTGTGGTATGATACACATAAAGTTGAATAACATAAAAATGACCGCAAGTGCAGCAACACTTACGGCCATGCATACATTCGGTCCCACGCTCGGGGTCGGCCATTTTTATCAATCAATTAAAAAATAGACCTCACCCGCAATCGACAAAGCTGGGAGGTCTATTTTTTCTGGTCAAACGACAGAACTGAAATGATAAGCGTAGCAAATGAAATAGCAAATGTTAAGCTCTCATATACTGTCACCCGGGCATCACCCCCTTTCCTTGCTTCACAAAGAAAAGAGACAGGGGCTAGCCGACCACCCATATGTTCACGAATGTATACATCTTCCATTATACCACAATCTACAAAGAACAAACGTTCTATTGCAAAAAACAAAAAAGACACCTTCAAGTGTCTTTTCCCGATTAAGCTTCTAAAACCCTTTTTTCAAATCTGTCGATATCTGTATCTGCACCAATAACAATTAAAATATCGTCTTTTTGAATCACTTCATCAGCCTGTGGAGTAACAAATATTTCTTTGCCTCTTTTTATGGCAACTATGTTAATTCCGTATTTAGCGCGAATATCAAGGTCGATTAATGTATTTCCTGACAGTTTATTATTTACGGCAATCTCTACAATACTGTGTTCGTCGGAAAGTTCAAGGTAATCAAGAACGTTATTGGAGATCAGATTATGAGCAATTCTTCGGCCCATATCTCTCTCTGGATGAACGATTTGATCAGCTCCAATTTTCCTTAAAATTTTCTCATGATAATCGTTTTGCGCTTTTACAGTAATAAATTTAACGCCTAGCTCTTTCAGCATCAGTGTTGTTAAAATACTTGACTGAATATTATCGCCAATTGCCACGATGACGTGATCGAAGTTGCGGATGCCCAGGCTTTTTAAAACAGCTTCGTCAGTTGAATCTCCGACAACAGCATGGGAAGCAATATTGGCATACTCATTCACTCTATCTTCATCCATATCGATGGCCATTACTTCCATGCCCTCTTCGCTCAGCTCACGGCAAATACTGCCTCCAAAACGCCCAAGTCCAATAACTGCAAAATCCTTTTTCATATGTACGTTCCTCCAGCCATCATACTATAAACAAATTTTAACATAACTTTATTCCTTATTAAAACAAATTGAAGCTTTACTTTTTGCCCTTTACATATTCTGCATCAAATAAAAACAGGCGCAAAAGCAAAATCAGTGAGGGAATCAAAAGCAGCAGCCCGGCTATAAAAACGATGACAAGTGTAATCCCCATCGTTTCATTGGTATATCCCGAATAAATCGTAACAAACGGATCAAGAATGTAAGGCAAATGTGATGCCCCGTAGCCAAAGAAGGCAAAGAAAAATTGCAGCATCACCATAATAAAGGCCGTTCCAAGATTCTTTCTTTTATAGATTAACCAAACGGATATCATAAAAAACAAGAGTGAGGATCCGAACATCCACCAAAGATCTAGCGCTTGATTAAAATGCCTGGGATTATGCTGCTGCAGGGAAAGAAAGACAAGAAAGCTTGCAAGGATTGTAGGCGTCGCCCAAAAAAGCGCAAACTTTCTAAGCAGCGATAAAGCTTTGCTGTCTGACGCACGATCTGCATAGTAGGTTAAAAAAGAAGCACTGATAAACAAAACGGATACAATGGCAAGGAATACCACACTCCACGAATATAAACTTGTAAATAACTTATTAGCAAGAAATACGACAGTGCCATTTCGTTCTTCCAAAAAGCCCCCTTCTGATATTGAAAGAGCCGTAGACAGGGATGCAGGAATTAAAAGTCCTGTAGCTCCATATAAAAACGTATAAAAAAGACTGTCCTTAGCCCCGTAGTTCCCAAATGCGTAAAAGGAACCGCGAATCGCGATTAAAACCAGCGCTATACTGCCTGGAACCAGCAGTGCTGTGCCATAATAATACGCTGTTTGCGGAAAAAAACCGACGATCCCCACAAAAAAGAAGACGAAGAAGACATTTGTCACTTCCCACACCGGCGACAAATAGCGGCTGATTAAGTTATTTACGATATCATCCCGCTTTGTCAGCTGGGCGTAAAAAGCAAAGAAACCAGCTCCGAAGTCTATTGAAGCAACAATTAAATATCCGTAAAGAAAAACCCACAGAACCGTCATGCCAACGATTGGAATATCCATTTAGACTTCTCCCTCCTATTTAAACCGGTACTCAAGCTCCGCTTCTGCCGGATTTTCTTTAAACATGCGTTTTAACACAATGATGCACAGTGTTCCAAGCAAGGTGTACAGGCCAAAAAACAGCACAAACATTAACCCTACATGATCAGATGTCGTTGCTCCTTCAGCAACCTTCATATAACCTCTGAGAATCCATGGCTGACGTCCTACCTCGGCAAAAATCCAGCCTGCTTCGATTGCAATCATGGAAAGAGGTCCTGCAGCTACAATCGGCCATAAAAGCAGCGATTGGAAACCATTCAGCCTTTTTATTTTTCCAAATAGAACAAACAGCATAGACAATCCCAGACCGAACATCCCAATAGTCACCATTACGTCAAACATATAGTGAATCCAGAGAGGGGGTCTTAAGTCTTCTTCTATTTCATATAATCCTGTTACTTCTGCATTAAAATCACTGAATGATAAGAAACTGAGCATTTTTGGAACCCTGATTTCATTGATGATTTCACCTTTTTCATTCAGTGTTCCGTATAAAATTAAATCAGCTCCGGCTTCTGTTTCAAAATGCCACTCCCCTGCTGCAAGTTTTTCAGGCTGATGCTCCGCCAAAAATTTTGCAGAGAGATCACCAGCGAGGGCCGTACCAAGCGAAAAGACAAGAGCCGAGACCATTGACACCTGCAAGGCTTTACGGTGATAGTCTGTTCTTCTTCCTTTAAGGATCATAAAAGCAGTTATAGCAGCGAGCACAAAGGCTGAAGTCATATACGAAGACATCAGCACATGAAAGACTTTTGAAGGTGTTGCAGGATTAAACATTGCAGCAATCGGATCGATGCCTGTAATCGTTCTGCCATTCAGCGTAAAGCCCTGAGGAGTATTCATGAAAGCATTGACTGTGGTGATAAACACGGCAGACATCGACGAGCCTATAATAATCGGAATGGAGATAAGCCAGTGGTAAATTGGTTTTTTAAACCTGTCCCATGTGTAAAGATAGATTCCCAAAAAGATGGCCTCAAAGAAAAAAGCGAATGTTTCCATAAAAAGCGGCAAGGCAATAACCTGACCGGCAATTTCCATGAAACTCGGCCATAATAAAGATAACTGCAATCCAATACATGTTCCAGTAACGACGCCTACTGCCACTGTAACAACAAAGCCCCTCGTCCAGCGTCTTGCTAGCAGAATATAGTGCGGATCGTTTTTCCTGATTCCCATCCATTCTGCAATAGATATTAAAACAGGAACTCCGACTCCAATTGTTGCAAAAATAATGTGGAAGGCAAGTGTCAATGTCGTAAGCATTCGGCTAAGTATGACGCTATCAAGTTCAGCCAAAGGGCCACATCTCCTTTTAATGTTCTAATGATCTTATATCACAGATTTCCAAAAGCAAAACATACCAAGATTGTGATGTGCTGAACATGTTTTGAAATCATGGTCAGCAAAGAAGATATCTCCTTTGCCTATCATGGTTTATATTCAGGAAGAGCCGCCATATATGCCCGGATTTTTTCAACATACTCCTCTCCAAGTCTGCCTTTTGCACCTCTTAATATTTCTGTTGAGTAATGGCCAGGCGGGCGGAACTCCTCTTTTTTCTGAATCACTGTAAAGGTAAGGCACTGCTCATAGAACACTCCTCCCATTTCCACTCTGATGAAGGCTGGACGATACAGTTTAGAGTCAACTCCTTCACGCATGTAAAGATAGTCCACTGCTTCCTCAGGTACACGGTATAAAATGCCCTCAGCCCCTCCGCCATCTTCAACTAGGTCAGCGCGGCCCCCATCTTGCATTGTAACTGTGAATTTAACAGAATACTTTTCTGCTTTTCCTCCGCCGACTACATCGGCAAAATGATGGTCAACAGCTGCCTTTTGAAATCGTTCAGTATCCATGCACGAGCCATAAGCAAAATAAAACGTTTCAGCTGGCGGATTCAAGATAAACTGATATTCTTTCCAGTCGCCGCTCTTTATTTTTTTCATTGTTTCAGCCTGTTCCCGCTTTATTACATAACAAAAGGCATCATATTCCTTTGTATCTGTATAGACACGAATTGGCACAAATTCAAACAGGTTGTCATCTGCTTCAGGTCCATTGTACCCTTCTAGTTCATGAACTTCAGGAAGCAGTTCCTCACCAATTTCATAGAGTTCTCCGTAAACTGTTTCCTGTTCCACAGTCATCGCAGGATAGCCGTCATTCGAATCAAACAGCGATCCATTTGTCCACGCCTGTTCGGCAATACACGTACCATTCTTTAAAAAATGATGATTTTTCTCCAAATAGCGCAGTGTTCCATAAACAAATAAATGACAGTTCATCTTACCATTCTCCTCTTAAACTGGTTCTAATATCGTTTGGCGTTTCACAACCGGCAGTACAACCTCAAAGGTAGTCCCCTTATTCAAGCTGCTGTTTACATTGATATGACCATAGTGATCTTTTATGATCCTTAAGCAAACGGTCAGACCAAGACCAGTCCCTTTTTCTTTTGTAGAGAAGAAGGGTTCGCCAAGTTTTGAGATTTTTTCTTTTGGTATTCCCATACCATCATCTTCAATTGCTATGATCACGTATTCGCCTTTTAATCTGCAGCTCATGTGGATATTTCCTCCATCTGGCAGTGCTTCAATCGCGTTTTTAATAAGATTGATAAATACCTGTTTTAATTGATTTTCATCACATTCAACCATAATTTCTGTTGAAGGCAAACTTTTTAAAAGCTGGATATTATGTAAAATGGCATTGGATTCAATCAGCACAGCCACTTGGTCCAAAATTGAAATCATATTCTTTTCCCTGAAATGAATCGCCTGCGGTTTGGCCAAGACAAGCATTTCACTAAGAACCAGCTCAATTCTCTTTATTTCTCCAAAGATAATATCAAAATATGTATCTTTGTCAGGAAATTCTTTTTTGATCAGCTGAAGAAAACCGCTGATGGATGTAAGCGGATTTCTAACCTCATGTGCAATGCCGGCTGCAAGCTGCCCGGCAATGGACAGTTTTTGGGATTTCAGGGCAAGGTGCTCGTTCATTTCTCTCCATTCCTGCTCTTCCAGTTTTCTGTCAGTAATATCCTGAATTGTCCCGACTGTTCCGATCAAATAGCCTTCATTGTCATAATACATTTTGAAATGAACATAAGCATAAAATTCTCCGCCGCTTTTCTTGCGATAGGATGTTTCCAGTCTTCCCTCGACTCGTTTCGCAGCCGTAAATTCAACAAGCTTGCTTTTCACCCGCTTTTTATCCTCAAAAGTAATGTAATGATAAAAACTTGAATAAAGACTTTCAGTTCGTTCATACCCTGTTACGTCCGTCCATGCAGGATTTAAGTAAATAAAATTCCCTTCACCATCTGTTTGAAACACGACTTCCTGAATATTTTCAAGGACCATCTTCGTCTCAACAAGCAGATTTTTATAGCGGCGCTGACTTTCGCTCAGCTGATGAATCAACAGCTTGGACCGGTCAAAATAAGTGCCTAATTTCCAGACAACAGCCAAGATTAATATGCAGAATAAACTGCGGAGCACCAATGGGACGGACTGACTCCCCAAATAATAGTCTAAGATATTCCATAAAATCAGAATACATACTGCTATTAATGTAATCATAATTCTGCCCGTATATTTGTTCATCGCAGCACCTTTTTGTCTCTATTTTTTAAAGTATAACATTTTCTGATTTATCAGTATATTCAACTATATTATATCTCACTATCAATCATGGAGACTATGATTTGTTAGAACCGCCTTTTTTAGCATTTGCTGCATGTATCCGATTCCTTTACAGCCCTGCAGAGGATAAATGTATTCCCCTTCAACTGCCGTTTCTATAATGGGTCTGAATTTCTTTCCTCCAAGCACAACAAACTTATTAAATTGATGCAGGTTCTTTTCATCAGCCTGCTTGTTCAGCTCTTCAAGCCTTATCACTACTTCTGTTTTCATGCTGAACGAGACATTGTAATTGCCCGGAACAAGATCCTGAGGGAATAAGAAGCCATGTTTAGCAGAAAGAATGACCCAATCATCGAAGAACATTTCGGCATACTGCCGGCAGAGCAAATGAAAGGTTCCCGTATAGGCATTTTGGGCTTCAACTTGTCCAAGATGAGGCTCCTTATCCCAAATTTTTTTATTTCCGCATGGTATAACACATAACTGCTTCAATTTCGATTCTCCTTTTTGTTTCAGGGTGTTACCTGATAATCGTCATTAATAGGTTTATAGATCAGTTAGTAGAAAGATATACTTCTTTTTATCAGAAGATCCTGATTTCTTTCCACTGTTTATATATGAAAGATTCCTGCTCCTCTATACATGCATTGAATATGATTTCTATAGTAATTCATTTTGAATGAAAAAGAACAGGGTTTCAGGTTCCCCCATTCTGCTTTCAGCCTGAAGGAACAGGACATCCTGCTCCTTTAGGCTGTGCATCACTTTCTTTACTCTTACAGCCAGGGATAATCGGTTCCGAATGCGGCTGCCATTGATTCGGTGTCTTCTTTTCGTTTTTTCCGGATTGCTGCACGCTTAAGTGCAGAGTCGTTTAGCATCTTTTCTGTTTCTGACTCAGGAATAACTTTTGGTACGGGAGCAGGTTTATTTTGTTCATCAAGGGCGACCATTGTAAGAAAGGAAAGAGCACAAACATTTCGATTTCCGTTCAGGAGGTCTTCTGCAATAACCTTTACAAAAACCTCCATTGATGTTCTTCCCGTATATGTCACAAACGCTTCAAGACAAACAGAGTTTCCTTCATATATTGGATGAAGAAAATCAACAGAATCAGTCGAAGCGGTGACAACATGCGCCCGGGCATGTCTGATTGCAGAAATGGCTGCTACGTCATCGATATAAGCCATAAGCTTCCCTCCGAACAATGTTCCATAATTGTTCGTATCAGAGGGGAGCACTATACTAGTTTTTACTACAAATGAATGTCTACAGAATTTTTCTTCCACTTTAGATGCACTTCCTTTTTTAATACTCTTTTTCTTATTCCCTGAAGTTCCCAAAAAATACATCCTGAAAAAACAGCCTGCTACCCCCATAAATCGACACTGTTCGCAGAATGAATATTAAAGACTCGAAATATATGAGGATTGGGTGAAGATATATGTTTTCTACTTCTGAAATTGGTATTGACTTAGGTACAGCAAATATTCTTGTATACAGCAAGGATAAAGGTATCGCATTAAATGAACCGTCCGTTGTGGCGATTGATACAGTAACAAAAAATGTTTTGGCTGTAGGGACGGAAGCAAAAAGCATGATTGGCAAAACGCCTGGTAAAATTGTGGCGGTCCGACCGCTAAAAGATGGCGTAATTGCTGATTATGATGTAACAACTGAAATGCTTAAGCAAATTATGAAAAAAGCTTCAAAAAAATTAGGTTTTTCTATTAGAAAGCCTACTGTTGTTGTATGTACTCCTTCAGGTGCAACAAGTGTTGAACGACGTGCGATTCACGATGCGGTAAAAAATTCAGGTGCTAAAATCGTTCATTTAATTGAGGAGCCGGTTGCAGCTGCTATTGGCGCAGATCTTCCTGTAGATGAACCGATCGCAAATGTGATTGTTGATATCGGCGGCGGTACAACAGAGGTTGCCATTATCTCTTTTGGCGGAGTTGTATCATGCCACTCCATCAGAATCGGCGGAGATCAGCTTGATGAGGATATTATTGGATATGTCCGTAAAAACTATAACCTGTTAATCGGCGAGCGCACTGCTGAAAACATTAAGATGGAAATCGGCTATGCTCTTGTCAAGCATGACGAGCTGTTAATGGAAGTCAGAGGACGTGACTTGGTTACAGGCCTTCCAAAGACGATTACTCTCTCATCAACAGAAATGCAGAATTCAATGAGAGAATCATTGCTTCATATACTGGAAGCGATTCGTGCTACCCTTGAAGACTGTCCTCCTGAGCTTAGCGGTGATATTGTAGACCGCGGAGTTATTCTGACAGGCGGCGGTGCATTAATGAAAGGCATGCAGGAATGGCTCAGTGAAGAAATTGTAGTCCCTGTACACCTTGCTCCGAGCCCGCTTGAATCAGTTGCGATCGGAACTGGAAGATCTCTTCAGGTCATTCACAAGCTTCAAAAAGTTTCAAAATAAGGTATGAATGAAAGAGCCGCATTTTACTGCGGTTCTTTTCTTGCTTAAAACAAGAACGTTTGTTCTTGTTTTTATTCTACTTTCTTTTTCTAAAAAAATCAATTACTTGAAATAATTCTTTTTTTCTCCAAATTTTTGAAACTTTTCTCTTTTCATATGCGTCTTACCTATTGTATGATTCACATAAAAACATCTACATTTTCACTGGGGGAGAACGACATAAAACGCTTATTATTGTTCGTATCAATTACTTTTGTTCTAAGCGGATGCGGTTTGGCGGAAAGAGAAAAACTTATCATGGCGAATAATGCTGTGAGCGCAAAAGCTGTTTCTTCAAAGGCGATGGAAGTGAACCGGGAGTTTGCTCTGATTGACAGCAGAGACGGCAGCACAGGTACCACATTTATACCAGCTGCAGATAAAGATAAAGAGCAGCATGAAAAGGATATGAAGGCGCTGGTCCGGCAGATGGCAGATAAATTTGATCAGCCGATGACCCCTTCAAAAGTTAAAGACGGCAAGCTTTTCCCGGGTCAAAGCCGAGTTGTCCTGGATGAGGAGGCTCTATTAAATCAATTGCTGAATCTATCGGCTTTTAATCAGGAAATCCCGCTCCCTATCACGGAAACAGCTCCAAATATTACGCAGGAAGCCTTAAATGGCGCTAAACAAACCGTGATCGGAAGCTACAAAACAACTTTCAATCCTTCTGTAGCAGGCAGAAGCACCAACATCGCCATTTCTTCGAATGCGATTAATGAAATCGTACTTGGACCGGGAGACAGATTTTATTTTAATTTAATCGTCGGTGAGAGAACACCAGCACGCGGATATCAAAAAGCGCTTGAGATTGTAAATAAAGAATTTGTCGAAGGAATCGGCGGAGGCATCTGCCAGACATCAAGCACTTTGTACAACGCTGTTGCCAAGGCAGGTCTTGAAATAATCGAACTTCATCACCATTCCAAAACAGTCGGCTATGTCCCGATTAATCAGGATGCAACTGTTTCCTGGGGAGGCTACGATTTTAAATTCATGAATAATAAAGACTATCCTGTCATTATTAAATCCATAACCGATCAAAAAAGCGGCACTCTAGAGGTTCAAATTATAGCAGCTTCTAAAATCTAATTATTATAAAAGGCTGAGTCATCGTGACTCAGCCTTTTATGATCAGCCTGTTAACTTTTTCTTAGCTTTAAGAAGTCTGCTGTACTCTATATCAAGCAATTCAAAAGAAGGATCATCTCTGCTGATTACACTCAGCTTGCTTAAAACAGCTGTCAGCTGATGATCTATTTTAAGCAGCTCTTTCTCAATATCTGTTTCATTCGATTCACTTCTGCTCTTTGAAAAATAGTCATCAAGCTTCATTTCCACTCTTCTTACGGTCCCATCTTCAAATACGAGCAGTTTATCACATAATTTATTTATAAAATACTGATCGTGAGAGACAATGATGATGGTCCCTTCAAACTCATCAAGGGTCTCCTCTAGCTGTTCGCGGCTCGGGAGGTCCAGATGGTTTGTCGGCTCATCGAGTATGAGAACGTCATATTCTTTGAGGATCATAGAGACGAGCTTTACCCTTGTGCGTTCACCTAGGCTCAGTGAACCGATTGTCTGCTGAAGTTTATCTTCAGGTAGCCCCATATTTGCGAAAATGGTCCGCGCTCTTAGAATCTGTTCCCTCTCATGAAGATCAAGAGCCTCAAGAACCGTTGCATCTTCTTTTAAATCATTCACATCCTGACTTAAATAGGCGATCTTCATCGTTTCGCTTTTCCATAACTCGCCTCCGGTCACGTCTTCCATGCCCTGAATCATCCTGATGAGCGTCGATTTACCGGCTCCATTTTTTCCGATCATGCCAATTCTCTCGCCATGTTTAATATAAAAATGGCTTTTCTTAATCAAGGGCAGCTGCCCAAACGTTTTTTCAAGATCCTTTGCTTCAAGTACACGTTTGCCCCTCTTGCCGCTTGAATCGAACTGAAACAAGACTTTCGCTTCTTCTTGCGGCTTTTCTATTTTATTCTTTTCAAGCTCAGCCGTTAACCGCTTCATCTTAGAACGGACCTGAATGTCCAATTTTTTCGCCTTTACTCTGTGGTATTCTTTAAAGCCCATTTGTTTCCGTTCAGAAGGACTTCCTTGCTTGGTTGATTCACGGTGAGCTTTATCAGACCAATTCTTTAAATTTTCCATTTGCCCTTCAATTTTTGCTTTATACCGCTGCTGCACTTCATACTGATGCTTTTGTTCTTCTAAAAGTCTTTTCTTCTCGTCCCTGTATGCCGTGTAATTCCCTTTGAACTCCTTTATCTTCTTATTTTCCAGTTCAAAAATATGAGATACGGTTCTGTCGAGAAAGTACCGGTCATGTGAGATAATCAGCACAGCTCCACTAAACGTCCTCAGCTGATCCACAAGCCATTCTATTCCGTGGTAGTCCAAATGATTTGTCGGTTCATCCAGAATCAGCAGATCGGGGTTTGTGGCCCATACATGAGCGAGTGCGAGCTTCAGCTTCTCACCGCCGCTTAAATGATGAAGCCGGTCATCCTTCCAATTCTGCACTTTTTCAAGTCCTAATTTTTTTGTCGTTTCAAAGATCCTGTCGCCGCTGCGATCTTCTAAAACGCCCTTAAAATCATGTACGGTGTAATCAACTGATTGCATCAGATATCCGATTTTCAGGTCTTTTTTTCTGGAGATGCTGCCTTCATCAGGCAGAAGCTTCCCAAAAATAAGATTGGCTAAGGTCGTCTTGCCTGCCCCGTTGTATCCCACTAATCCGGCACAATCTCCTTGTTTCAATTCAAACTGTATGTTTTCGAGTATGACTTGATCTCCATATTGTTTTTTTACATCCTTCACATTAAGAATCGTATTTGCACTTCGCTGTTTTAATAATCTTTCATTTTTACCCATAAAAAAACCTCCCAAGTTCGCCTAGAGAGGATTTCAACCATATGAAATAGACAGAAGGGTACAGAAAAAAATGCAAAAAGATGCATGTTTCTGGCCTTCATCTGGAAATGGTATGAAAAATGAGCGTACTCATCCTATTCTCTAGGTCTCGTTTTTTTGCTTATTCAAAAAACGTTTAGAAAATAAGATTAGTTCCACATGTCTCCCGTACCTTTTCCTTTCCGATATTAGAATGATATTAGTATATGATAAAAAAACTAAATATGTCAACACCATATGAAAGCAGTTACATCATGGCATCGTACAGCTTGGCAAGGTGAAGATTCTCTTCAAAACATGCTGCCCCATCCTCCAGACACCAGCATGCACTCAGTACAGCCTGACAAAAGCCCCAGCCAATCATCCGGCTTCGGTCAAGGCCTAATTCTTTTTCGAACAGGTCAAGTCTCTTTCTGAGAACATCCTTAGGATTTTTTTTATCAAATAGATAATTTTTGGAAAAGCTTGTTACTTCATATTCTGCTTCCCCTATAACACCCTTAGGGTCTATGGCAAGCCAGTCCTGGCCCTTTTTCAAGATATTGTCCTGATGAAGATCTCCATGCAGAAGAATGGGTTTAGTAATAGAGTTTATTAAATCATCAAAAAGAACCTCCGCTTTATGAATCCATTTTTCAGCAATGATATTTTGCTCGAACCGCCTCAAGCCGGCCATCCAATCTGACAAGTGAGGGAAAGAATGGTCACCTGCATAAGGCTGCCAAATTTTCTTCATAACAGATGAAGCAATTGAAACAGCCGTATCATCGCTGCTCACCTCTCTCAGCATGGTGCCTGGATTTAATTTTTCCAAGATTAATAGACCGTGATTTAAATGGTCATCAATCAGCTTTACCATGCCATCGCCGCTGCCCATTATCTTTAAAGCGATGCACTCTGCGATTAAATCTTTGTGGTTTTGAAGCCCGATTTTAACAACAGCCTTTTCTCCATTTTCCATACTAGCCTGTGCCACATAATGATACGTCAATTTATAAGGATCACCTATTTTAAAACCGTAAGTCTGCTCACAGCGGGCAATATGGAAAGGGAGTTCACGAAGCCATGCTTCTCCTTTATCTCCATGAACTCCGATAATTGTCTGTTTAAACTCACTTGAAAGGTTCATTTTCCTTGTTCCTCTCCTTGAAAAGCCTGGTCTGCAAGGATCGAATACGTAATTTCATCTGCCGGGGGATTATGGAGTCCCGCTCTCACATCTCTGTAATATCTTTGGAGGGGAAGGGAATTAAACATGCTTTGCCCCCCAACTACACGCATGGCTAGATCGACCACTTCGACTGCTGTATTTGTAGCAACTGTCTTGGCAGCTGCAAGCTCCGCTGAGAGCTTATTTCGCTCATTGGGTGAAGCGTCCCATTTTTCTGCTGTACCGTATAAAAGATGTCTCGCCGTCAGAAGCGAAAGATCCATTTTTGCTATCTTTCTTCTCACTTCAGGCAGATCTTTAATTGGATGATTTAAGCTGTTTGGCTGATGTTTTTTTGCAAACTGGACAGCAAAATTCCTTGCTGCAATGGCAATTCCCAAATAACATGCCGGTATATGGAGCAGAAAGCCTTGCTGTGCCGGTCCTTTAGAAGGCTTCGTTTTCAAACCTGTCATCGCTTCTGCATCAGTTTCCACATTCTCAAGAATTAAATCATCGCTTCTTGTTCCTCTCATTCCAAGCGTATTCCACGTTTCTTCAATGGACAGCCCGGGAGATTCTCTTGGAATAATAAATTCCCCCACTTCGCCTGTATCCTCAATTGTTGCGGTAATCAGGAAATAATCAAGCGCAGGAGCAAGGGATGTGAATATTTTCTTGCCGTTTATGATCCACTTCTCTCCATTGCGTTTTGCTGTCGTTTCAGGTTTTCCGCCTCTCGCAGGACTTCCTCCATTCGGTTCAGACGCTGCACTGTTCAGTAATTTGTCGAACTGTATGATTTCTCGGGAAATCCGTGCGTACGTTTTTTCTTCCCACTTTTCAGTTTCTCTAATATTCATAAGAATTCCAAGATGCCATCCAAGTGATAAAGCTGTTGCTCCGTCACCCTGTGCAAGCATTTCCTGTATTAACACGAATTCATAAAGAGTCAGATCGTCTCCGCCATATTTCTGAGGGATTGATAATTTCAAAAAGCCCGCTCTTTTTAAATCATTGAAATTTTCAAAAGGGAAAAGAGCCTGCTGATCGTAATAATCGGCACGCACTGAGAACTGCTGTGCAAGCTCAGTAGCCTTCTCCAATAATATCAGTTGTCTGTCCGTTTTGATGAATTGCTGATCAAGCACGATTCCACCTTCCTTCCCTTCTATTCTACCTTTTCCCGCCCATTTGATAAAGTATTCCGATCTGATATCTATTAGTATATAGAATACTCAGTCTTTTTATTTCCTAATGTTAGCAGTTCTGATAAAATAGAACTAATTCTGGTTAAAGGAGATAAACTAATGATTTCATTTCAAAAAAATCTCGAAAAATATGCAGAGCTTGCTGTCAAAGTCGGAGTGAATATTCAAAAGGGGCAAACGCTTGTCATCAACGCTTCCATTGATGCAGCAGAATTTGTCCGTTTAGTTGTAAAAAAAGCCTATGAAACAGGCGCAAAACACGTGCAGGTAGACTGGAATGATGACGAAGTAACCCGTACAAGATTTGAGCTTGCACCGCTGGAAGCTTTCGAAGAATTTCCTGAGTGGCGTGCAAAAGGTCTAGAAACGCTTGCCGAAAATGGCGCTGCTTTTATGTCGATCGTTTCATCGTCCCCTGATTTATTAAAGGGCATTGACTCGAAGAAAATTGCTGCCAGTTCAAAAGCTACAGGCACTGCATTATCTACATACAGAAATTATGTTCAGGCAGACAAAGTAAGCTGGTCTGTGATTGCAGTTCCATCTGAGAAATGGGCTGCAAAAGTGTTCCCTGAAGCTGGCGAAAAAGCAGTTGAGCAGCTGTGGGATGCAATCTTCAAAGCAACCCGCACAGATCTTGAAGATCCTGTTTCAGCATGGAAGGAACATGATCGATCACTGAACAGCAAGGTAGAATATCTAAACGGCAAAAAATATAAAAAGCTCCATTACCGTGCACAGGGAACAGATTTAACAATCGAACTTCCTGAGAAGCATTTATGGATTGGCGCAGGAAGTGTCAATGAACAAGGCAGCGAATTTATGGCTAATATGCCAACAGAAGAAGTGTTCACAGTTCCCGATAAAGAAGGCGTAAATGGCATTGTAGCAAGCACAAAGCCTCTTAGCTACGGTGGTAATTTGATTGACAATTTCTCTCTTACATTTGAAAACGGCCGGATTACAGACGTCAAGGCAGAAGAAGGCGAAGAAATTTTAAAAGAACTCACAGCAACAGATGAGGGCTCGTATTACCTCGGAGAAGTGGCTCTTGTTCCTCATGATTCTCCTATTTCTATGTCTAATGTTTTATTTTATAATACACTTTTCGATGAAAATGCATCCAATCATTTAGCAATCGGCAATGCTTATGCTTTCTGTATTGAAGGCGGAAAGAAAATGTCCCGCGAAGAATTGGAGAAAAACGGCGTCAACTCAAGCATCACTCACGTTGATTTTATGATCGGTTCAGCAGAGATGGACATTGACGGCATTCTGGAAGACGGCACGAGCGAGCCTCTATTCAGAAAAGGCACTTGGGCAATCTAAGCGACCGCATAAAAGATTTAAAAACCGCCTGGAGATGATTTCCTGGCGGTTTCTGCTTATTTGTCAGATGTTTTCTTTTCAAACCACATCAGACCGATCGTTCCTTCACCAACATGTGCTGAAATTACAGGACTTAAATCTCCAACTTCTATTTCTAATGCAGGGTCGATTTGTAAAAGTCTTTCCTTCCACTCTCTCGCTTTTTCGAAGAGATTGCTGTGAATAACAGCTGCTCCATAAACACCCTTTGTTATATAAGATTCTTTAAAAATTTCTAAAATGCGGTTTTCAGCTTTTTTCGTCGTTCTTACTTTTTCAAGCTGAACTAATTCACCTTGCTGAAACTTAATAATCGGACGAATTTGCAGCAGATTGCCAATCACCATACCCACGCCGGATACACGTCCTCCTTTGTGAAGCTGTTCGAGACTGCCAATCAAGTTAAGTCCTCTTACACACTCCGGAAGCTCCTGCAGATGTTTGGCTATTTCTTCGCCCGAATACCCTTCAAGGTCCATGCGAATGCCCTCTAGCATCATGAATTCCAGGGCTTTTGCACCGATTTTAGAATCAATATGCACCATGTTAAAGCCTGCAATTTCTGCGGCAAGCATGGATGCATTCAGGGTGCCGCTTACTTTTGAAGTAACATGAATGGCGATCCCCATTTCGTATTCCTGTTTCAGTTTCTCATATAATTTGACGAAATCACCGACAGCAGGCTGACTTGTTGTTGGTGAAACCTTCGATGCTTTTAACTTTTTATAAAATTCTTCATTTGTAAGTTCAATGCCGTCTTTATAACATTTCCCATTAAATATGATGGAAAGCGGCACAACATATATTCCATATTTTTCAGCAGCTTCTTCTGAAATACAAGAAACACTATCTGTTACCCATGCAATTTTTTTCAACAAATCTTTACCCCCAGGCCTATTCACTAGCTCTTTACGAAGACCATGTTTCTATATCAGTCTTTGATAAACAGCGTCTCATTAACACATACTGCCAATTCCTGCTAGATTGCCAGGAAAAATTTCAACAGTTTTCATTCTATAGTGAACTAAAGGAATAAACAATAGAAAGACTTACATGTTCATTGAATTATCTTATTTCATGAATAAGATTGACGGAAAAAGCAGCATTCATGTACGATGAGACATATCAACCTGAACGGGAGCGTATAACGATGAAATCTGTTGAAGTATACATATTATCCGGATTTTTAGGAGCGGGTAAAACAACGCTTTTAAAAAACATTTTAAAACAAGAACAAGACAAGAACCGCAAAATTGCCGTTATTATGAATGAACTCGGGAAAGTTTCCATCGATTCGGACGCCGTCTCAGATGATATTCCCTTAAAAGAGCTTCTGAATGGATGTGTATGCTGTACAATGCAAGGCCAGCTGGAAGCACAGCTCCAGGGTATGCTCTCACAATACGATTTTGATGCCATCTACATTGAAACAACAGGGGCAGCACATCCAATTGAAGTGCTGGATGCTTGTTTATCGCCGGTTTTTGCTGAAAAATTAGCGATAGGATCCATTGTAACGCTTGTTGATGGCGCCCGATATCAGGATCGCCATGCCTTAAGTATTCAGCTTCAAAAACTGCTGCAGGAACAAATTCATCATGCAGACATTCTCCTCTTAAATAAAGTGGACAATCTCTCAGAATCAGAACAGGCATCTCTTGTCTTTGACATTCAGAACAATGCCCCCGATTCCAAGGTGCTGCTGACTCAGTACGCCAATATAAGATTAAGCGATTTTCAGCAATTGACCCGCACGCAGCAGAAAGAGCATCAGAAAACACATGTGCAGCTTGATCTGCATTTAAAAACATATATTCATACTTTTACAGAGCAAATTGATTTTGAAGCTTTTGAGGATTTTCTGAGAAACATGCCTGATACAATCTACCGCATAAAAGGTTACCTTTCCTTTACACATTCCGAGGATACGTATCTGTTTCAGTATTCATACGGCATGCCGCTCTACTTAAAAGAGCCTGTTAACATGAAAAAGACGCTTGTTTTTATCGGAGAACATTTAGATCATACGTGGCTGAAGAATCAGCTGAATGACTTGCAGCAATAGCTCATTTAAAAACCGTCCTGCATCAGCAGAACGGTTCTTTTTAGCGATTTTTCTCATATATCTTTAAATTTGAATACACCATGGATAAAATCGGCGCATCTATTTTGTGTTTAATGGCAAGCTTCAAAAGGTACCCCTGCAAATGATCCGCTTCAACTTCTGTCAGCTTCTCCATATCCCTTTGCATGGAGGACTTCATTCCCTCTGTCATGTTATGTATTTTTTTAAGCTGAATATCTTCAATGCCGTCAGAAATTGGCGCACCTTCAGCACGCATAATCGATCCGATTTCATAAAAGAGTTTCTCAATAACATTCAAGCCGAATGCATTTTCGCGAATAGGCCCGATTGGTGACCGGAACAGAGTGGTTACACCAGACAATCCTGAAATAAACATATATTTATGCCACATATCAGCAAGAATCCTGTCACTATTTCGAATTTCAGCATTTGCGCAAGCAAATAATGATTTAAGTTTTTCAACTTTTTCCGTCTGCTGCGCAAATAGAGCGCCGTAGACAAGTTCATGGATCGGACTGGTCTGCACGATCGCACCTTCCTGATCTACTGTCGATTCAATAAAACATAAACCGCCGATAACACGATCTTTTGAAAACCTCTCCTGCAGCATGTCTAAGTGAGCGATTCCATTCAGCAGCGGCATAATGAGTGTTTGATTTCCCGTAAATGGAATTAATTCTTCCATGACCTTTTCCAGATGATAAGCTTTCACAGATAACAGAATGAGATCAAATGCTTCCCTTTTTTCTCCTGCAAGCAATGTTTTAGCATGAAAGTGATAGTCTCCGTGTATGCTTTTAACTTGCAATCCATGCTCATTCAGCAAATGTGCCCTTTTTTCTCTGACTAAAAATGTGACATCTTCCCCTTTTTCTGTGAGACGAGCACCAAAATATCCGCCAACCGCTCCTGCTCCAACAACTAACACTTTCACTTTTCCATCCCCTTCCCTACATCATAAGTTTATAGAATCCATTGAGAAAAAACAAAAAATCCTGCTCAAAAAAGCAGGATTTCTTCTTATACATCTTGACAGCTGGATAGAGGAAAAATAAAATCCGCCGATTGGCGGTTTTTGATTTGTGCTAGATCAGTCTAAATTCAGCTAGAAAAAGATCATTTTGGCTTTTTAAGAAAGACTGCAGATAGCAACTAGCTAAATAAAAAAATCGTTTCGCTATAAAAATGGAAAATACGGCTAATTATTTTACTTAATCGGCGATAAAGAATAGAATTTCAGCTAATAAAGATAAGATTTCCGCTAAATTGGCCAACGGTGATCACTAGAATGATGCGCTTTCCTGAATCATCCTGCTTCAACACCAAACTCCCAGATCAAAAAAATCCGGCAGCCAAGGTGCTAAGCACCTATACTGCCGGATCCTTATCAAACTCCCTGAAGTAAACAGGTGAAGTCACTATTTTTATGCTTTATAGCTCCGCCTCTTATTCCCTCGGTCAGAACAAATCTGCCATGCCTGGGCTAAACCGCCGGCTTCGCTTTTCTATGCATACATTGTTTGAATCTGTTTTTGAACATCTTCATTCTCAAGGTACTCATCATATGACATTTGTTTGTCAATAACGCCCTTTGGTGTTAATTCAATGATGCGATTTGCAATCGTTTGAACAAACTGATGGTCATGAGATGTGAAAATCATTGCGCCCTTGAATGCGATTAATCCGTTGTTAAGTGCAGTAATTGATTCTAAGTCTAAATGGTTCGTAGGCTCATCTAAAAGCAGAATATTTGAGCTGCTGAGCATCATTTTAGACAGCATGCAGCGGACTTTTTCTCCTCCCGATAAGACGCTTGCTTTTTTGAGAACTTCTTCGCCTGAGAAGAGCATTCTTCCAAGGAAACCGCGAAGGAAGCTTTCGCTTTGGTCGTTCGGCGAGTATTGGCGAAGCCAGTCTACAAGGTTTGATTCTACGCCTTCGAAAAATTCACTGTTGTCTTTAGGAAAATACGCTTGAGAAGTTGTCACTCCCCATTTGAATGTTCCGCTGTCTGCTTCCATTTCACCCATCAAAATTTTAAATAGAGTTGTAATCGCGATTTCATCACGGCCGACTAGAGAGATTTTATCTTCTTTATTCATAATAAAGCTTACATTATCAAGTACTTTTACTCCGTCAATTGTTTTTGAAATGCCGTCAACGCGCAGAACATCATTGCCGATTTCACGCTCAGGTGTAAAGCCGACCCAAGGATAGCGGCGTGAAGATGGTCTGATATCATCAAGAGAAATTTTATCAAGCAATTTCTTTCTTGATGTTGCCTGCTTTGATTTCGATGCATTTGCACTGAATCGCGCGATAAACGCTTGAAGCTCTTTGATTTTCTCTTCTTTTTTCTTGTTTGCATCAGAAGCCATGCGGCTCGCAAGCTGACTTGATTCATACCAGAAATCATAGTTTCCGACATAAACCTGAATTTTCCCATAATCAAGGTCTGCAATATGCGTACATACTTTATTAAGGAAGTGACGGTCATGGGATACAACAATAACAGTATTTTCAAAGTTGATCAGGAATTCTTCCAGCCATTGAATCGCTTTGATGTCCAAGTGGTTCGTAGGCTCATCAAGAAGAAGAACGTCAGGCTTGCCAAACAATGCTTGAGCAAGTAATACTTTCACTTTGTCTCCGCCTGTTAAGTCAGCCATTTTTTTCGAATGAAGCTCTTCAGTAATGCCAAGTCCTTTTAATAGAATCGCAGCTTCACTCTCAGCTTCCCACCCGTTAAGTTCTGCAAATTCGCCTTCAAGTTCGGCTGCACGCATGCCGTCTTCATCTGAGAAATCAGCTTTCATATAAATGGCATCCTTCTCCTGCATCACTTCATAAAGACGGGCATGGCCCATTATGACAACCTTCATCACTTCATAGTCTTCATATTCAAAGTGATTTTGTTTAAGAACAGCCAGACGTTCGCCAGGTCCTAAGCTCACGTTTCCTGTCTGTGCTTCAATCTCGCCTGAGAGAATCTTAATAAAAGTAGATTTCCCTGCACCATTTGCTCCAATTAAACCATAGCAGTTGCCAGGGGTGAATTTTATGTTAACATCTTCAAAAAGTTTGCGGTCACCATAACGCAATCCCACATTGCTTACTGTAATCATTAAAATTAGTCCTCCATCTATACATAATCTACAAAATTATAACACGAACTGGCGAAAAAAAATAATAATTGCAGATTTGCCGCAAAAATATTCCGGGCATTTCCGCAAAGTCCATCTAATGTTCACATTCAAAACGTTTTGAAGGGTACTTTTTTATGGTAGGATAATGTGTATTACATCCCGGAGGTTATCCCATATGAAATTACTTACACTCCTAGAATACTCTCTTTATATTCTATTTACCGGATTGTTCCTTGCTTTTACAGGGTTTCAGACGAGCAATGTCACTTTTTTCATCGGCCTGCTCGTCATTTATCTCATCGTCCACTACTTCAGCAAAAAAATCTTAACCCGATATGGAAAAATAGATGCTAAGGTATCCTTTCTAAAATCAATACTCGGAATTATCGGTGCAGTAATTGTCACGATGCTTGTTCTGACATTAATATACACATAGAATAGCGCAAACGCCTTGTTCAGCTCCGAAATGCAGTTAAGGATCCGACTGAAAAGTCCGGGTTTGACTATTTTGGCGGAGCCGTCTGACCGAGGAGCTAGGCGATGGAGCTTGCCGCCAAGTGCGCAAACTTTCCTATTACTTAAAAAAAGCAGACATTCCTCATCGGATGTCTGCTTTTCTTAATCTGCGCGTTTCTTTAGTAAATCGTTCTCTTATTCCTTCCATGCGCTTACGATTGACGCCAAAATCATAATATCCGGTCCGTGATGCTGATCTGAAATGAATCTTCTTTTCACCTGGCTTGTGGTAAACTCCACATCATCCTTAAATTTCACCGATTTGCCGAGCAATTTTCCGCATGCTCCATTGAGTGAAGCGCATTTCTTAAATGATTCATTGCGGCGCTTACTTCACAAGTAAGCAATCAGCTCTACATCCCGCCTTTATCTCTTTTTCCCAATCATGGAAAAAAGAAAGCCAGGGGTTATTCTCCCATATCAGTTGGAGGCGCTGAATTGCCTTTATTCCTGTATTTCTTAATTCCAAGCCACACTGCAGAACAGATTAAAAATAGGACGAGCAGCACAGGAATATTTCCTGCTGTGAAGACAATCAGGGCAGAACCTGCCGCAAGCAGAGAGTTCAGGCTTTCCATGAACTGTTTTTTCGTTTTCTCCCACGTATTCAATTCTTCGTTTTCAAGTCCGGGCACAGAAATCTTATCCTCAGAAATCTGCATCGTGATCGTTGCGAAAGAAGTTTGGTTTTTCAAGTAATTGATTCTGCCTGTTATCTGTTCCATCTCCTCTTGTACTGCACTTAAATCCGAGGAGATTTTCAGCAGATCCTCTGTTTTTTGAGCATCTTTCATAAAGCTTAAAAGTCTTTCTTCAACGGCCTTTTTTGCTTTCAGCCTTGATTCAAGATCGACGTATTCCTCTGTAACATCCTGGCCTGTGACTGTTTGCTGATTCACTTTTACGCTTCCTTTTTCAACGGTTTTTAAGAAGCTCTGGAATTTATCCTCAGGGACTTTGACTGTTAATGACCCCTCTTTTGGCATTTCATCCTCACTTGAATATGTATTTGATTCAATGACATACCCGCCTAGTGAGGCAATCGTATCTTGAAAAGCTGATACAGCCTGATTAAAGTTTTTCACTCGAATATACAGATCAGCTGTGTAAATAACTTTGCGGTTATCAGGTGCAGACGGTACAGCTTTGTTTTCAGGTGAAAAAATTTCTGCTTTGTCAGCGTGCTCACCTTCTGAGTTCATTGTCATATCAGAGTCTGCTATTTCTTTGGCTGATTCTCCGCCTGAGCTGTCCGCACTTTTATCTGACTTGCTTTCTGAATTGCTGCAAGCTGCACTAAAAAATGTAAGTAATAGGATAACGATAATAGTTCCAGACTTTTTCATGATCAACACACTCCCCTTTTATATAAACGATTAGACGAGAGTGTTTTCCATTTCGTTACATCTCTAGATTATTTTGTTTTTCTTATCTTTTCAAATGGAAAGAACACAAATTCTGCCCTGCCTGCAATGCGATCTTTCGCGATGCTGCCAAGACCGTTTCTTGAATCCATACTGTTGGTGCGGTTATCTCCCATAACAAAAACTTCATGATCAGGAACAGTAATGGCATCAAAGTCATACATCAGATACTGTCCGAGTTTTTTCGCCTTCTTTTCATTTGGAAGCAAATACGGTTCTTCAAGCAGCTTGCCATTTATTATAACCTTGTGATCTTTAACCTCCACTTTCTCTCCAGGCAGGCCAATAACCCGTTTCACATAATGAACATCCTTTTCCTCGCCATCAATGATGACGATATCTCCCCGGTTCACATCCCCGATCATAAAGCTTGATTTGTTTACAAACAGGCGTTCACCGTCATGAAGGGTCGGGTCCATTGAAGATCCCTCTACTAAATATGGCTCAAAGAGAAAAAGACGGATGATAAAAGCCAGGCAAGCAGCAAGCAAGATAGCCTTTCCCCATTCCAGTAAAGAGTGTGACTTATGTTTATTATTCATATTGATCCCCCGTTTGCCTGAAATTTTTCTCCTTAAGTAGTTAGGCGCAGACGATTCAAAACCCTTTTAAAAAAGATATAATTACACGTCTTTTTTATACATTCAAGCCATTTAATTTTACTATTTATTATGCAGCTGAAGAATTTATGAACAATAAAAGCACCCTGCCTGAATACACTTAATGGACAGGGAATCGAAAGGCGGATGAATGCGGATGGAAAGCCTGCTCTTTATTGTTAAGCCGATTGTTCTTGGCATAAGTTTAGCTGCACCAATAGGTCCGATTAAGTTAGAGATGATCAAGAGGGGGATAATGGGAGGTTTTTGGCCTGCGATGCTTGTTGGAATCGGCGCCATCACGGTCGATATGCTATTAATGTTTGGGATATTTCTTGGACTCGTGACGTTTCTTCAAAGCACGCTTTTTTCTGCAATTATTAGCGCAGCCGGATGTTTTCTATTAGCGAGGCTTGGCATAAACAGTATTATTCGCTCTCTGTCTTCTGAAAAAATGATAAAGAAAGAAGACGAAAAAAAAAGCAGTGCAGGATCTTATTTGACGGGCTTTTTGATAGCACTGGGCGACCCGTTTATTTTTGTGTTCTGGCTTGGTGTTTATGGCACTGCGCTGACAAGTCTTGGGCCGCATCATACCGTTTTTTATCTGCTGATTTACAGTCTGCTTATTATTGGAGGGGTTACCCTCTGGAATTTGAATATCGCAATTACTGTTCATTTTATCCGTGACTTTATTCAGGATAAAACGCTGAAAGCGGTTACTTTTATTGCAGGTATTATCTTGCTTGGTTTTAGTATGAAATTATTCAATCAAATGATCGAATTAGTTATGTGAGTCCTCAAACAGCGCTTTTTTTACAGCAGGACTTAGTAAAACAAGAGGATTCATCCATGGATGAATCCTCTTGTTGTTCCTTTTATTCAAATGTCGAAGTTACCAGGTATCCTGCATAAAAAAGCACTTCTTTTGTATACACAGGCAATTTCGTTTCCCAAGTTTGATACGCTGAAGTCGTAGTAGGAGAAGAATAAACATTCATCCCAATCTGTTTTGCAAGCAGAATAGACCGCTTCATATGATAAGGATCGCTTACAATTGTGTATGACTGCAATCCTGCTTCTTTTCCTGCTTCGTATGCGTATTTCAAATTATCTTTTGTCAGTCTTGAGCTTGTCTCAATTAAAATATCGGATTCTTTCACACCGTGCTCCACGGCATAGTTTTTTCCGACAACCGCTTCAGGCAAGTCTGTTTTTATCGCTTTGCCGCCTGTGAAGATAATCTTATCAACATCTTCCTTTTTATAAAGCCGGATTGCGTGATTGATCCGTTCTTTAAATACCGGCGAAGGATCCGCTCCCCATGCAGCAGCTCCAAGCACAATTGCTGCATCAGTTTTGACCGATTCGTGCTTATTGCCGAAATGCCAGATGCTGACCGTAGAATAAACCAACAGCAAAAGAACGGCAAGCAGCATCATTTTAACCAGAAATGCTGCAATTTTTCCTACCTTCATTCAAATCATTCCAATCTCATCTGCACATGAAATACCTATTCCCTTTTTACCATCATCAACAGCATGGAGCAAGAGTTTTTTTTATTAGAAATACGGAAGCGCCTGTTCTGACCGCTTGTCTCTGGTTTTTGACCACACATCCAATTACTTCCAATTACAGCACACCTTACACAAGCTCATGTTTCATGCGACGGGAAAAGACACCGCAGAACTTGGGCACCTTTGTCAGTAATAATAGTCCCTCTTACTAAAGAAAAAAGCTCATCTAAAGAGATGAGCTACGCTATTCGTACCTTAGAGAATCAATCGGATCAAGCCGTGCTGCTTTGTTTGCAGGCAGCATGCCAAAGATGACGCCGATGATCATGGAGAATGCAAGTCCGCCGAGTACAACCTGCCACGAAACGAGTGAAGGCCATCCTGCAAAAACGGAGACGAGTGACGCCCCTCCAGCCCCTAGCAGGATGCCGATGATTCCACCGATGAGTGTAAGGGTGATGGACTCAATTAAAAACTGAGTGAGTATTTGTCTTTTTGTCGCACCAAGCGCTTTTCTGATGCCGATTTCGCGGGTTCTTTCTGTGACGGATACAAGCATAATATTCATGACACCGATGCCGCCGACAAAGAGTGAAATCCCTGCGATTGATCCGATGATTAATGTCATAATTCTTGTCACCTGACCAATTCCTTCAGCGATTTCTTCCATATTAAAGACTTGATACTCATCCTCTTTCTCATGCTTTTGATTCAATAGAGCGGTTGCTTTTTTTCCTGCCTCCTGAAGCTTTTCAGCGCTTTCCGCCTGAAGCGTTACCTGATTAAAATCAGATTTGCCGAATGAAGCACGATACGTATTGGAAGGAAGGTAAATTTCCATCGAACCAAAAGAGAAAAGACCAGTCGGCTTTTCAAGCACACCGATAATTTCAAACGGCTGCCCGCTTACCCAGATCACTTCTCCCAAAGGATTCGTCTCTTTAAATAGCTCTTTCTTTGTCTCCTGACTGATAACGCCTACACGGCGCCCGCTGATAAAATCACCTTCAACAAGGTTTCTGCCAGACTCAATTTTCAGTTCGTTTACCTCAATGTAAGCCTGATTAATGCCGAAAATGGACGTATCCGCCGTATCTTCCCTGTACCGAGCTTGCATGAATTCAGTGCTTGAGGCCACTACTTTAGAGACTTCAGGGATTTCGGATAAATCTTCAATATCAGACTGCGTAAATGCTGATTCCATATAAGCATTGGGATTGGACTGCATTTCTTCTTCACTGGGCTGGTAAAACACCTCAATCGTGTTGCTCGTGCCGGTAAATTGTGATTTCAGCATTTGCTCTCCGCCCTGTCCGATTGCAACGACAAGTATAACAGATGCAACACCAATAATAATTCCAAGCATGGTTAAAATGGATCTGAGCTTATGAGCATGGACAGAAGCGAACGCCATTCGCAGGTTTTCTATCATGCTCATGCGTTTCTCCTTTCTGCCCCGTGAGACTGAACTTCCCCGTCTCTTACCATGATTATACGCTTCGTGTAGTCCGCTACTTCCTGTTCATGAGTAACAATGATGACCGTTGTCCCCTCAAGATTAAGAGCCGCAAATTGCTCCATAATGGAAACGCTTGTCTTTGTATCTAGAGCACCTGTCGGCTCATCTGCAAGTATAAGCCGGGGTTTGTTCACGATGGAACGGGCTATGGCTACACGCTGTTTTTGTCCGCCTGAAAGCTCATTAGGGAGATGATTCATGCGGTCTGCAAGCCCAACTTTCTCCAATGCCAGCATCGCCCGCTCTTCCCGTTCTTTTTTCTTTACACCTGCATACACCATTGGAAGCTCTGCATTTTTCAAGGCCGTAAGTCTAGGCAGCAGCTGAAACTGCTGAAACACAAAGCCGATGGAGAGGTTCCTCACTTTTGCAAGATCTGTGTCCTGATATGCGGCTACATCTAACCCGTCCAGAAAATAGTGGCCTGTTGTCGGCCGGTCCAGACAGCCGATAATATTCATTAGCGTCGATTTACCTGAACCGGATGGCCCCATGATAGAAATGAATTCACCTTCTTCAATGGTTAGATGGATATCTTTTAATACGTCGAATGATTCTTTTCCGACCTTGTAGCTTTTCGTAATGCCGGAAAGCTGGATCATTTTACCGTCACTTCCGTCCCGCTGAGAAGATCATCTTTCGGCTTTGAAACGATGGCATCATCCTCTGTTAAGCCCTCTTTCACTTCCATATATTCGGAAGAAGCCGTTCCAATTTCAATGGTCTTTTTCTTTGTTTTTCCGTCTTCAACTGTATAGACAAAATAGTCCTCGCCATCCTGTTTTACAGCATCTAAAGGCACCGTCTGAACATTGCGCTTTTCAGTTTCAATTTCCATGATCAGCTTAAAGCCGGGTTTTGCCTTCATTTCGCTGCCTTCAATGACTACCTCAACCGGATATTGTACGGCCGCATTTTCCGTTCCCATTGTACTTGATGAAGCTTCAGGAAGCAGTCCGATTTTGCTCACTTTTCCCTTCCACTCAGCATCTGGCACAACATCAGAACTTAAGGTTACAGGCTGTCCTTCTGCCACTTTTAAAGAATCATATTCTGACAGCACGCCGCTGACAATAAATTGATCTGTTTTTGCAATATGTATAACTGCTTTCATGCCGCCCTGTTCTGAAGCCAGTTCGGGATTTTCATCGATTGTAATAACAGTGCCTGCCATGTCGCTTTTCACTTCGAGAGTATTCAGCTGTTTTTCTATGGTCTCTTTTTGCAGCAGCAGCTGACGAAGTTCAATATCAGCCATCTTTTGCTCCATTTTTAGCTGATCGTGCTCTGCTTCGATCGTTTTTTCTGCTTCCTCTTTTCCAACTTGCTTGAATAGATCCTTTTCTTTCTCACTTAAATCATCCAGCTGATTTTCAAGCTGATTGATTTTAAGATAGCTTGATTCAATGGATAGAGCATTTTGTTCTTTTTCAAGAGAGAATTGTTCATTTTCATAGCGAAGGAGGGGAGTTCCCTTTTTCACGGTCTCTCCCTCTTTTACTAGAATTTCAGCAATTTCCCCTTTTTCAGGATCTTGATAAATATACTCTTCATTTTGGAATTTTAGTGTACCGGGCACCATGACATTTGAAGCAATTTCCTGCTGTGAAAGCTTCACTGTACTGACCGTTACCTCTTCTTTACTCATCGCACGATAGACGTTTACACCAACAAGCAAAGCTATGATTGAAACGACACCGATTGAAATCCAGATTTTTTTTTCATGCTGCAGGGAACTTCCCTTCAAGCCCCCCTCCAGCAGCGGCTAATACCGCGCCGATGATGAAGAAAACGATTGCTATTGTCCAGGCTGCTGCTTTAGATAACCCTGCAACACGCTGAAGGCCGATTGCCGTCAAAATCGTTTCCCAAATCGTGAAAACTTCAAACGTCATGAGCAATCCGCCTAAGCCGCCCTCAGCACCAACAATGCTGTTTAAGCTAGTGTATGAATTAATATAATTTTCTTCTTTTACTAAAAATGCAATAAGACCGTTTAAAAGCGTTCCGATAGATGTGACAAATGCGATGTAAATCGTCATGGAAAGAATTTGGTTGAATTTAACGGCAGAACCAACCATTTTCGTAATAGCCAAAGTAATAGCTGCCATTATCAAAAGAACGATAATGCCTCCTATCCCTCCGGCAACGATTGAAACAATTCCCATAATTGTGCCAAAGATGGCCGCTTCTTCTTCTGTTACCCCAAGCTCTGAAGTTAACTCCCCTGTAAGTTCAGCACTATAGACAAATGATAGAAATGTCCCCGCCAATACCATCAGCGTGACAAGAAGAAATCCCACAAGCACTTTAGGATTTTGACGAATACGTTCAAACTGCTCCCCCGGGTTCATAATCATTCCGAATAAGGACGGTTTTGGCGGCTGCGGCGCGTTTCCTTCTACTGCCGGATTTGTTTGCTGTTCCATAATCCAATTACCTCCAATTTTATAAATTCTGTAAGTAATACGATTTTTATAAAAATAGGTTTCACAATTTCTATTATTCTTTGAATATATTTATTCAAAGCATTAAAAAGAGCCAACCGCAATTGATTGGCTCTTTGTTCTTACCCTGCATCAAGCATTCTGAATTGAGCCTTCACAAGCTCAAAGTAGATTCCCTGCTGCTTCATAAGCTCTCCGTGACTTCCCTGCTCCATGATATTCCCGTGATCGAGTACAATGATATTGTCTGCCTCGCGAATGGTTGATAAGCGATGGGCAATCATAATCGCGGTTCTTCCTTTTAAAAGCGTTTTTAATGCCTGCTGGATTTTCACTTCTGATTCTGTATCGATACTTGCTGTTGCCTCATCCAAAATTAATATTTTTGGATCCGCCAGAATGGCTCTTGCAAAGGAGAGAAGCTGTCTTTCCCCAACAGATAAAACGTTGCCGCGTTCTTCAACCTCTGTCTCATAGCCATTTACTAAATCTTTAATAAATTCATCTGCCCCGACAGCTTCAGCTGCTGCAAAGACTTCTTCGTCTGTTGCATCAGGTCTGCCGAAACGGATATTTTCCATGATCGTTCCCGAGAAGATAAAAGTATCCTGCAAGACTACACTGATTTGTGACCGCAGGCTTCCAATTGATAAATCCCGGATGTTATAGCCGTCTATCTTTACCTCGCCGCCTGTTGCATCGTAAAAGCGGCTGATTAAATTAGCAATCGTTGTTTTTCCTGAACCTGTATGGCCTACAAGTGCAACAGTTTGACCAGACGCGATTTGAAGTGATACCCCTTTTAATGCTTTGCGGTTTCCATCATAGGAGAATTCGACTTTATCAAATTCGATATCCCCCTTCATATCTAAAAGAACGACCGGATCATCGGATTCTGATACAATTGGCTTTTCATCTAAAAATTCAAATATCCTTTCAGATGATGCCATCCCCATCAGAAGCTGATTATACACTTGGCCAAGCCTTGAAATCGGCTCCCAAAACATTCCCAGATAAAAAGCAAATGAAACAAACTCACCAATAGTAATCGATTCATTTGCAATTAATGAGGCACCGAACCAAATAAGGATAGCTGTTCCGATGGCATTTGTCATTTCAACGAATGGACGGAACACGGCATTTTTCTGAGTAGCATCCTGCCAGCTGCTGAAGTTTTCCGTATTGATGCCATCAAAGAATTGGATGTTTTCCTTTTCCTGTGTGTATGCTTGAGTAACCCGGATGCCCTGTATGCTTTCATTTAAATGTGAATTCAGCATGGACTGCTTCAGACGTACCGTTTGCCATGATCTCCGGATTTTTTTTCGCAGGCTTGTTGAGATAAAAAACATGACCGGCAGGATAATCATGATCGCAAGAGCAAGCGGCGGACTGATTGTAAACAGAATAACGATAACGCCGATCAGAAGCAGGAAATCCATTAATAGATTGATAACCCCGCTTGTAAAAAGCTCCTGAAGAGAGTTAATGTCATTCATGATCCGAACGAGAATGGATCCTGCTGATCTGGAATCAAAAAAGCGGTGGGACAGAGATTGCACATGTGTAAACAAATGCTTGCGCAAATCATAAATCACATTTTGCCCAAGCATGTTCATCCACCTGATCCTGAGAGTATTGGCCACATAAGAAACGAGGTAAAGCCCAAAAATGGACCCTACCAGCACCCAAAGCAGATCTAGATCCTTTTGAACGATTGCTTTATCAAGCGTGTATACACCGATTAAAATCGGCACAATCAAACGGACAATGGTCGTTAAAATAACGGTAAGAAATGAGAGGGGCAAAAGGTTTTTCGAATACGGCTTAATATACCTCATTAGCCTCCCCATCTGTTTCCAGTTAAAAGGTTTTTCTATGATTTGATCTGTAGAGTAGTAGAACCTCTGCTTAATTAAATCCTGTTTTTCTTTCTTTTGCATCTTTTTCACCTACCCTGCATTTGACTGTACAACAGCTTTTTGGTCTTTATATTGAATGTCATAAATTCGTTTGTAAGAACCGTCTGTATGAAGCAGCTGTTCGTGTGTTCCTCTTTCGGCTACCTCGCCATCCTGAAGCACGATGATTTCATCTGCGTGCTTTAAAGATGAAATCCGGTGAGCAATAATAATAGTCGTACGATCCTTCATCACCGCTTTTAAATCTTTCTGAATACGGAACTCAGTATCCATATCAACGGCGCTAGTTGAATCATCCAAAATCAGAATGCTTGGATCAACACAAATGGCGCGTGCAATGGAAATTCTTTGCTTTTGTCCTCCTGATAGACCCATGCCCCGTTCTCCAAGCATTGTGTCATACCCTTCAGGAAGTTCCATAATAAATTCATGTGCCTGAGCGCGTTTCGCTGCATCGATGATTTCATCTATTGTTGCATTTGGCTTTCCATAGGCAATATTTGATTTAATTGTTGTTGAAAAAAGGAAGGATTCCTGAAGAACAACACCAATACTTCCTCTCAGGGATTTTAAAGAATGATCTTTAATATCCTTTCCATCAAGCAGGATCTGGCCTGATGTCGGTTCATAGAAACGCGTCATTAATTGGGTGACGGTTGTTTTCCCTGAACCTGTGGCTCCAATCAGTCCAATCGTTTTTCCAGGAGGCGCATCAAATGACACATTTGTTAATGCCGGCACATCTTCATCATTGTATTTAAGCGAAACATTTTTAAATGTGACATGACCCGATAATTTGTCCGCGGACAAATCACGATCGGCATCACTGATTTCTTCATCCGCTTCCAAAATTTCAAGCAGCCGCTCGCCGGAAGCTTTTGACTGAGAGAACAGGTTGATGACAAATCCCAAGTTCATAATTGGCCACATGATATACCAGACAAGGCTGTAAAAAGCTACAAGCTCACCTGGTTTAAGACTGCCGTTAATCACCATATATCCGCCGAAAGCAAGCAAAGCAACTACTGAAATATTTCCGATGAACTCCATTAGCGGAAAATATTTAGCCCATACATTGGATGTATCTAAATACTTCTGTTTGTAATCGTTGTTTGAGGAATTAAACTTTGAAATTTCAAAATCCTCTCTGGATAATGATTTTACGGTATGAATGCCGCTGATATTTTCCTGAACATTTGTATTCAGTTTCCCAAAAGACTTACGAATGCTTCTGAAGGAAGGGTGCACCCGCTTGTCAAACCGGTAAACGGCGACGGCCAAAAACGGCAGAGCTGCAATCGTAACGAATGTCAGCGGAACCGAATAATAGAACATGACGCAAAGACTGATGACTATCAGAATAATGAAGCGGATTAACTCCGCAATCCCAAATGACAGGAAAAAACGAAATCCTTCCACATCTGCTGTCAGCCTTGACATCAAGTCTCCTGTTTTTGCATTGTCATAATAGCGAAAAGGGAGGCGCTGAAGCTTTTCGTAAAGCTCATTTCTCATTCTGTATACAGATTTTATCCCAAACATATCCCCTAAATACTGGTGAAAATAAGTCGCAACTCCCTTTACCGTCATAATGCCGACAAACCCGAGCGCGATCCATGGCACAAGAGAAAACTGTTCATTTAATACGACATCATCAATCGTAAACTGCAGCACCATCGGATACACAACTGTGATGGCTGTCATGATGAGCAAAAAACCCATTGACCACAAAAAATCATTTTTGTAAGGCATATAAAAGGCCCTTAGTTTTTTAAATGTTTCCAATGAAAATCCCTCCTTTGGCCTTTGCTGTTTTCTTCAACTTTCAAAATATTTACAACGTATTACTTAATATATCGGCTTTCGAAATATATTTCTAGTCATTTTACGCAATTTTTATAAAATTAATGCTAATTAATGAATTCAGACTCCTTCCTTATAATGAGGGTTCTCAGTCATAGGGCTGAGAACATAAAAAAACATGGAATCTATGATCCATGCTTTAAAAACACACTATCTATTATTATGTTTGAGCCAGTCATTCATGACCACTGCTTCGGAAATCGCTTTTGTATCTTTTTCAATATCCCCGGGTGCATTTGCCTCGCCTATCACATATCCTTCAAGTTTCATGCCGACAAAGTCAAAAATGTACTGAAATTGCTGTATGAGCGGCAACGCCTTGATCTTAGGCGAGTCTCCGCCAGCAATGATTACATATGCTTTCTTATCTTTTGCGTTTTCTTTAAAAGAAAACCGTTCATCTCTCAGAGCCTGTGACCAGCGATCAAAGAAATCCTTCATTGCTCCTGACATGCCGTACCAATATAGCGGGGTTACAAACACAACAGCATCTGCTTTTAGAAAAACTTCAATCAGTTCATTAAAATCATCTTCCACTGGCTGAAAACCATTTAGATCATGCCGCTGATCAGTAATAGGCTTTATTGTCATTTCCCTGAGATGTACTGGAGTATGATTGATATCTTTTAGCAAGTAACTTGCTAATTTCTCAGAGTTTCCATTCTCGCGGCTGCTGCCATAGATGGCTAAAACGTTCATTCTGACACTTCCTCTAATTATTGTGATTTCGTTTAGCTTTATTCAAAATCTGCAAGACACACTCCGTCTTTGCATCTGCATATTCATTTCCTGTTTTCCAATCCTTCTTTGAAAGGTTCTGCTTTACAGCCTCATACATCACACGATCTTCAGGATGCGTGCGAAGATGATCACGGAAAAGGAGATGATCCTCCCACCATTGATGGGTTACGGGCACTGTATGTATGTGAGCAGTTCGGTGGCCATGCGGAATGTTTACTTCTTCTTTTTCAATAATATTTGGATAAAGATGCAGATATTCTTCTTTTACCCCGATAAAAAATCGTCTGAAAGGCAAAGCTTCGTCGTAAACCTTTTTATAAATATAGGAGGAATCAGCTAAAGCCTCAACTGCACCAGACAGCTTTTCAATGGACGGCACGCCAATTAAAATATCAATGACCGGCTTTGCAGAAAGTCCTTCAACAGAGGTGCTTCCGATATGTTCAATTTTTATAGAACGATCTTTAAAGGCAATTTTCAGTCTCTTCTCGTGCAGGCGGAATTGCATTTTCCAGTCAGGGTTATATTCAGATAGATGGATCTTCATCTTATTTATCAAGCGATGGCTTGCCTTCAGCATCAACAAGCAAGGTAATCCCTACTCCGCCGCCAGAGATCGTCTGCAGGTACCTGAACACCTGTTTCCGTGTCCTTGATGACCCTGATTACATCGAGTGTCCCTTGAAACTGAGTTACTTCAAAGCGTTTATTTGCTGCCATCCAGATCACTCCTCTTATAATTCTTAAACTTCTGAGCAGATTTCACATCCATCGTATCATATTATTGTTAGAATCTTGAAGTCTGAATGTTTGGTTAGCAGTTTTCACAAGGGATGATACATGCTTTTATTATTACAAATCAGCAAGAAATGCTATGGAACCTTTTTCATTATGTTAAAAGTTACAGCTTCATTAAATTTCCTTTGGGAGAATTTGTTTTAAACCAGAAAAATGATAAGATGATAAATATTGCCAGCAAAAAAATCTTAATTGTAGGAGTGATTCAAATGTCAGTAGACGTTTACCTTAATTTCAATGGTAATTGCCGGGAGGCAGTGGAGTTTTATGCAAAGGTTTTCAAAACAGAAGAACCTAAATTTATGACGTTCGGCGAAACACCGCCTAACCCTGGGTACCCTCTGCCAGAGGAAGCGAAAGATTTGATTATGCATACAAGGCTTAACATTGATGGAAGCAATGTGATGTTTTCTGATGTCTTTCCTGGAATGCCATTTGTTGAAGGGAATAATATCACACTTGCATTAGTTAACAAGAACATAGAAGAGCTGACCTCTATTTTTAATCAGCTTAAAGATGGCGGCACAGTAGGCATGGATCTTCAGGAAACATTCTGGAGCAAGCTTTATGGACAAGTAACAGATAAATTCGGAATTCATTGGCAGATTAATTACGAATAAATATAAGGGATTTCCAAACAAAAGAGGCCCCGCTGGCCTCTTTTTCAATTCTCAATATGTTTTAAAACTCTTGCCGGATTCCCTCCAACTACAACATTCTCAGGGACGTCCTTCGTCACAACTGCGCCGGATGCAATGACAGCATTGTTTCCGATGGTCACTCCCGGATTAATGACCGCTCTTCCGCCGATCCATACGTTGTCACCGATTGTAACAGGTTTTCCGAATTCTGCTCCGCTGTTTCTTTCCTCAGCATTTAATGGATGAGCGGCTGTATATATGTGAACCCCTGGCGCAAGCATGCAATTGGCTCCGATTGTTACCTTGCACACATCCAAAATAACGCAGTCAAAGTTAGCGTAGAAATTTTCGCCTACATGGATGTTTGAGCCGTAATCGCAGCGGAATGAAGGTTCGATATAAATGTTTTCTCCTGTTGTTCCAAACAATTCCTTAAGAATGCTTTTTCGAGCATTGTCATCCGTTTCAATTGTCTGGTGGAACAGCCTTGTTAATCTTCTGGCACGAACACGTTCACGTATTAATTCTTCGTCTCCTGAAAGATACAGTTCTCCGTCTAACATCTTTTCTTTTTCTGTTTTCATCCATTTCGCTCCTTTATTTGCTGATCATAATTTTTACATTGTGTTCCCTTAGGATTTCCTGAAACTTTGCGGGAGGTCTCCGGTCCGTTACAAGTACATGAATCATTGAGAAATCAAAAGCACGATACTTGCTCTCTTGATTAAATTTGTTGTAATCCGCGAGCAAAAAGACTTGCTTCGAGCGTTCCGCAGCCGTTTTTTTAATGATCCGGTCTTCTTTTGTCTCATAGTAAATCCCGTCTTCGCCAATGGCACAGGCCCCGATAAATGCTTTATCAAAAGTTATGCTTTCAATTGCCGTCCGAAATTCAGGCTCATAGAAAAAACGATGCGTTCTGTCTAATCTTCCGCCCAGCAGATGGAAATCTGCATTCTCATTTTCCGAAAGGGATTCCGCGTTATCAAGCGAATGGGTATAAATCGTTGCAGGCGTCTCAAGGTGATCACACAAAAACTTTATTGTAGTAGAGACATCAAAGAAACAGAGATCATGATTTCCAATCAACCCTGCACTGTATTTGCCTATTAAATGCTTTTCCTTTGAAAACGAAGTTAGCCGGTTTTTATAAGCCTGTATTTCTTCTTTTATAATCGGCAGTGCGATGCCTCCGTGTGTTCTGACCGCTGCCCCCTGTTCTGCAAGCTTGACTATATCTCTTCTCGCAGTATCCCTTGAGATATGCAGCATTTCACAAATTTCATCATTTGACAGCATTTGCTTTTCATTAAGAGCATGAAGAATTTTCAGTAAACGTTCTTCTTGGTACATCCTATCACCTCCATCATCATTTTAACTGATTGTAAGTGTTTCGTTAAGCATTTATAAGTGATATGAAATCACAAAAAAACAGCGCAATAAACTATGCGCTGTTTTTCCCGTTTAATTCGTTTCGGTTATTCCATTCAGCTCCCCTACAACCGTATCAACAATAAACAAGGCGTTCTCTTCTTCAAGATTAAGAGGAGGGGATATTGCAAGTACGTTATTATAGCCTGCTGCAGTGGCGCCATTTTTTCCGATGATCAGCCCTTTTTCCTTGCAAGAGGCAATCACTTTATTTACAAGTCCCGCATCCAGCGGTTTTTTCGTCTCTTTATTTTCAACTAGCTCGATCCCGATCAGGAGCCCTTTCCCTCTTACATTTCCAACATAGGGATTATGCTGGAGACGTGATGTGAGTTCAGCTTTCATGCGCCCCCCTACCTCGCTTGATCGTTCAAACAGCTTTTCATTTTCAAAGATTTCGATGTTCTTCAGGGCAAGTGCACAGGCAGCCGGATTTCCGCCAAATGTGTTTACATGGCGGAAATAGTCATATTCCTCTGTTCCTTTAAAAGCTTCATAGATTTCTTTTTTAACCGCAGTAGCGGAGAGTGGCAAGTAGGCACTTGTGATCCCTTTAGCCATTGTAATGATATCCGGCTTCACTCCGTAATTCATGAATCCGAATGCTTTTCCGGTTCTGCCGAAGCCGCAGATGACCTCGTCAACAATGAGCAAAGCCCCATGCTTTTCACACACTTCCTTTACACCTTTCATATAGTTCTCAGGCGGCATCAAAATGCCTCCGCCAGTTATAATTGGTTCCATTATCATCGCAGCAACCGTTTCGCTTAGCTCCCAGGTCATGGTCTGATCGATGGCCTGAACCGATTTCAGTTCAGCCGCTGCTGCATTATCTTCTTCAGGATAACGGTAGACGTCCGGCGGCGGTACATGAATAAATCCCGGTGCCAGCGGCTCGTATTTATACTTCCTCTGCGCCTGACCGGTTGCAGCAAGTGAACCCATCGTATTGCCGTGATAGGCTCTGTACCTTGAAATAATTTTATAGCGTTCATGGCTGCCTGTTTGCTGATGATATTGGCGGGCAATCTTGAACGCTGTTTCATTTGCCTCAGATCCGCTGTTGGAGAAAAAAATGACATAGTCTCCGCCAAGCATGTCATTCAGTTTTTCTGAAAGCTGAATAGCAGGCAGATGACTTTGTGTTAGCGGAAAATAAGCAAGTTTCTTCAGCTGCTCATACGCGGCCTCCGCAAGCTCTGTTCTTCCATAGCCTGCATTTACGCACCACAAACCAGCCATGCCGTCTAAATACTTTTTCCCATTTGCATCACTGATCCATGCGCCCTTTGCTTCCTCTGCAAGAATAGTCGCCTCAGGATTGAATGGCTTCATAGAATGCCAGAGATATGCCTCATCTTTTTGCAGGGCATCTCTTATATCTGTACTCTTTTGCATAATCATCCTCCTTATCTATTAAAAATCAAATCTGGATGTAATCATTTTTTTGCGTGTATAGAAGTTTACGCCGTCTTTGCCGTTAACATGTAAATCACCGTAGAAAGAATCCTTCCAGCCCGAAAATGGGAAGAAAGCCATCGTCGCAGGCACTCCTACATTAATTCCAAGCATCCCTGCATCTGCTTCTTCTCTGAACGTGCGAATAGCCTGAGCATCCTTTGTGTAAATGGTCGCGCCATTTCCATAGCGGGATTTTCGAATATATTCAAGACCTTCCTCTAAATTTTCCGCACGAAGCACACTGAGCACTGGAGCAAAAATTTCATCCTTTGCAATGGTCATCTCAGGTGTGACCTTGTCAAAAATCGTGGCGCCTAAAAAATAGCCTTCCGTTTGATTCTCTATATCTCTTCGCCCATCACGCAGAAGAGTTGCCCCTTCTTCTATTCCTTTTTCAATATATCCCATGACTTTGTTCAGATGAGTATCACGGATTACAGGAGTCAGAAGCACTTCTTCATCCAATCCATTTCCCATCACCAAATCATCTGCTTTTTGCTTTAGGGTCTGCATAAATTGATCGCCGTATCCAACGACAACGACAGCGCTGCAAGCCATACAGCGCTGGCCCGCGCTGCCGAAAGCAGAGCTGATAATATGCTGAGCCGCTTTGTCTAAATCCGCATCCGGCATAACGACATGATGATTTTTTGCACCCGAGAGGGCTTGAACCCGCTTCCCTTTTGCAGTAGCTTTTTCATAGACATATTTAGCGACAGGCTGTGAGCCGACAAATGAAATCGCTTTAATATCCGAATGCTCCAATAACCCGTTTACAACGTCATGGCTCCCATGAACAATGTTCAAAACACCATCTGGAGCACCTGCTTCTGTGAACATCTCAGCAAGCTTATTGGAAAGCAGCGGTGTCCGCTCAGATGGTTTTAAAACGAATGTATTTCCGCATGCCACCGCTAGCGGGAACATCCATAAAGGAACCATCATTGGAAAGTTAAATGGAGTGATTCCGCCGACGACACCAAGCGGATAGCGGAACATTTCCGAATCCATCTCTTCAGCAATTCCAGATAAGGATTCACCCATCATTAAGCTTGGTGCTCCAGCTGCAAACTCGACACACTCTATACCTCTTTGAACCTCCCCATAGGCCTCTTTATAGGCCTTGCCATTCTCAGAAACAATTAATTTGGCAAGCTCCGCATGATTTTCTGTCAATAGATGATGATATTTAAATAGAATTCTTGCTCTTTTAGGTACCGGCATCAGCTTCCACGACTTAAATGCTTGTGCTGCGGCTTTTGCCGCCTGGTCTACATCTTCGGCGGTTGAGATGGGAACGGCTGCAATCTTCTTCCCTGTTGCCGGATTTATTACGTCCTGCACTTCTTTTCCCGTCGCACTCACCCATTTTCCATTGATGAAATTCTTAATTGCGGCTGCTTCATTTGCAACTGTCATTGTCATCCCTCCTGATATTCTGAAATTATGTTCATTATCTCTCACAAAGCAGCGGCAATCATTAGACACTATGTAAAAGATACGAGGGGAATAACGCTACAGTTTGAATAGAAAGGCGGAACCGACTGTTTTGATGAAGAAATCATATTGGAAACGGCTATTTTTAATACGTTCCTGAATTCTTATGATGTTTTTCAATAAACGATGACTATCAAAACGAATACCGATGCCCTTATTCATTAATTCCTGGAGTTTCATACTTAATTCCAAGACTTTCACAATTAATTCCAATACTTTCCATGGTAATTCCGGGACTTTTATAAATAATTCCGTACAAATGTGAACAAACTCGGGTTCACCAAACCAGCCAGAAAAAAGAGCACTCTTCCAAAGAGTACTCTGTTCTCCTATTCAATTTTATGCTGAAGCGGAATGGACCCTTCTGTATTCATGATAAAATCATGAGCCATGAGCATAAATTCGAGGGCCAGTCTTCTGTCTGAGTTCATGAAGTTTTCTCCAAGCAGCAATTCTAGCTTTTCTATACGATGGTAAAGGGTTTGCCTGACAATAAATAATTTTTTTGATGTTTCTTGCTTGGATCCGTTGCATGCTAAATACGTTTTTAAAGTAATCAGCATGTCCCCGTTGTATTTCCGGTCATATTCAATCACAGGCGCCAAATATTCGTGAATCGTTTCTTCGAGATCACCGTGTTTTTTTAACAATGACATCATTCGATACATATGCAGGTCCTGATAAAAGTAGCTTTTGCCTTCTTTTGAAAGGGAGTCCTGCAGGGCAAGGGTTTCTTTGGCAGTTTGATAGCTTAGATGAATATTTCCAAGTTTGTCGGCAAACTTCCCGACACCAGTGGAAATAGAGGAGGTTCTGATCCTTTCTGATCCATTTCCTGAATGGATTCTTAAAAGGGCACCTTCCATCCTCTCTTTCCAATCCTGTTTGTGCCGTTTGTTTCCCACGATAAAAATGAGATGATGACGGACTTCAACCGTAAATAAATGAAACCCAAATTGTTCAAATACCGTTCTGAACAAAAGCTTGAGATAGGTGCTGTCCACGTTTGGCGCCTGGCCCGACAGATCAGGAGATAGCTTGCAAATACAGACTGCTCCGCCATTCAAATGAAGTTTGGGATCAATAAAAGAAAGCTGTTCTTTGATAATTTCATCTGTGTATTCGCCTTCAAGCCAGTTTGTAAGCCATTCGCTTTCTTCTGCCATCTTTTTTTCTTTTACATATAAATCCCTCAGCAAATGCTGAGCAAATGCGTTAGCGGTTCTGTCTAAAATGAGCAGATCAAATTCGTTCAGTTCGCGGCAGTTAGCGATAATCAGCAGCTCGGCGTAGGTCTCGCCGAGAATCTGTACATTCTGACTTGCGATCTTGGATTTTATGTTTTCATCTCTATTCTTGATTTTCAAAAGCAGCGCTTCTTTTTCATCTCCCTTTGGCTCTGGGAAGAAATCAGCTTTATTTCCGCTTAATACAGCAATAACCTGTACCTCTAAATAGGCCTGGAGAAATTTCAGGATTTGCTCATAGTCTTCAATTTCAAGCAGCATCTTGTTCAGCTGCTGAGAATAATTTTCTAAATCAGAGAGAAGTTGATATTGTTTATTGATGATGAGGGAATGCACATCTTGAGTAATTTCAACAAAGGGAACCTCTTGATGAAACAAAATGATAGGAAAATGGTGGTGATCTGCAAGTTCAATTACTGCTTCCGGAATACTGTGAATGTGGGTGCCCATTTCGATGCATAGACCGGCAGTATGCCTCTCGATCAATTGTCTCAGAAAGGAGACAAAGTTTTGGGGATTATCTTTAAAGCCTAGACCCGTTGTAAGAATCAGCTCATTGCCATTTAATAGATTGCTGATTTGGATCGATTCGACAATATGGACCCATTTCAATTGGCGGTGCAATCCTTCAGCACCAGCAATTACTTCAGTTTGGGCAAAATGCTTTCGATTTAAAATCTCATCAATCGTTATGTATGATTTCATCCGCACACCCCTTTTTGTGTCGCTACTGTCTATTATAATGAAGGGCATGTTTGAACACTATACGTTTGTCAGTTTTTCTCACAAAAAAGATAGGACAAATTCTGCCCCATCTCTGTCGAACAATGTCATTTGAAGTTTTGAGACAGCAGCTTTGCTGAAAAATACTTTCTCGCATCCGCCGTTTTCACATGTATTTCAGCTGTATCGTTCTGATCCTTCTTATTTCTGAATGTAAGATAAGCACCGCTTAAATTTTCAGTTACGCGTGTAATTTGGTAGCCCTGACCCAGATAAAAATCAATCTTATCTCTTTCAGACAGGTATTCCTGATAATCAGACATAAGGTGCCTCCTTATTTAAATTTGCTCTGTTTGAACAGGGCCAACCGCGACGTTCGGTACGGATTCATCTTCAAGATCGATTGTCCAGTCATTTCCCACTGAAATGCCAAGATACTTTTGATCATCAGGATCTTTTAATTCAGCTTGTGTATAGATCACAAACCACCAATATTTAGCCAGGATGTAATAGGTGATGCAGCCGACCGCAAAACCTACAATAAATGAGTAGGAAGGGATAGCGACTGCAGCTGCCCCGCCAAGGATCCACGCGATAAAGCCGGCAGCGTTTATTCCTTTCATATATTTGTATTGACCCTCGGGTTCATAGAGGTCCTTCACATTCACTCTGCGCTTTCGAATCAGATAATAGTCAGCTACTAGAATACCGCAAATAGCAGACAAGATTCCTCCAACTATTAATAAAATTCCAATAATAACTCCAAATAAACTCCAAGGCTGAACGACTATTCCAATAAAACCGGCAACCGCTACACCTGCCCAAAAAGGAACCTTTGGCCCCCCGACGTTAGAGAAAATGACAGCCGCAGGAATCAGATTGGCAGAGGTATTTGTCGACCACTGCGCAAAAACAATCATAACCAATAAGATCCCAAGAATAATGCCGGTTGCAGACTGCTGGAGGGCAACAACAGGATCATAGTTCGTTACAGCGATATAAGAAACAGCACCAATCACGACCATAAAGGTCTGAACGATTGGATAGGCAATTAAATTGCCGGCAATTTGGCTTTTGTTCCGCTTAAACCAGTTCTTTTCTAATTTAGGCGCTTTAACATAACGGGAAAGCGATGGCATATCCGCAGCGAGTGTACCCCAAAATCCCATGTTGGACATAATGACTACCATAAAAGCGGTAACAGCTGCTCCTCCGGTTACCGGATTTTCTACCCAGGACCATACGTTTCTGCCTTCCTGAAGGGCCTGATCGGAAAGCGTAAAATACATCCATCCAGAAATAATGATGATAACAGGCGCTGCCAGATCAGCAAATCGTTCAATCGCCTTCATTCCAAGAGCTGTATTGACAACTTGCAGGATTGCAAATATGAAGAAACAAACCATCCAATTATTAAAACCAGATAAAGTAGCAAGGATGGCATTCATTGCACTCGCGCCAAAGTAAGTATTGACGCCAAACCAGCATGAAGCCACAAACCCCCGAACAACGGAAGGAATATGTGTCCCGATTGTCCCAAAAGGAGCCCTCATATAAACAGGAAAGGATAACCCATGCTCAACTCCGATATCGCCAGTCAATGTCATTAAAAGACCAAGGGCAATCGAACCGATGATGGTTGCAGCAACAACCCAGCCAAGTGGAAGACTTTGTACACCGGCTCCTCCAATAGCAAATGCAGCCAGTACAACTGCCATCCCAACCCAGATTAAAGCAAAGCCCAGCGAACCAATGTTTTTCTTGTGATGAGGAATCGGCAGCAAATCAGGAGACTTCAAATAATTTTTAGCCACTTACGCATATCCCCTTCCAATTGGTTATATCTTTGGATATTTTTCAGATAGATATTTTTGCGTTTTCGCTCGTGTCAAGCAGCTCTCCATATTTAGCTCTCTTTTGATATTGCCCTCTTCCTGCCCTTCCGGAAAATTTCCTATCCCGTACGACGAATTCACCTCTTGATAGAACGGATACTGGTTCTCCTGTTACTTGCAGACCCTCAAATGCGTTATAATCAACCGCCATATGGTGAGTTTCAGCGGAGATCGTGCGTTCTGCAGAGGGATCGAAAAGGACAAGATCCGCATCAGAGCCGACTGCAATCGTTCCTTTTTTAGGATAGAGACCGAATAGCTTTGCCGTTTTGGTGCTTGTCATATCCACAAATTGATTTAAAGATATTCTTCCTTTTTTCACGCCTTCTGAAAAAAGAATACTCAGACGATCTTCTATAATAGGGCCGCCATTTGGAATTTTAGTGAAATCTCCTTTTCCCAAATCCTTTTGTCCTTTAAAATCAAAAGAGCATTGATCAGACCCAAGAGTTTGCAGCACTCCCGTTTTTAGCGCATTCCACAGCACATCCTGATGTTTCTTATCTCGGAGAGGCGGTGACCAGACATATTTTGCACCTTCAAAATCAGGCTTTTCCAAGTACGTTTGATCAAGGACCAAGTACTGAGGACATGTTTCCCCCCATACATCAAAGCCCTTGCTTCTTGCTTCGGCTATTTTTTCAACAGCGTCAGCACAAGACACGTGTACAACATATAGCTGTGAACCAGCAAGCCCTGTTAATTGAGCAGCTCTGCCAGTTGCTTCGCCTTCGACTTCTGGAGGGCGTGTTAAGGCATGGTAAATAGGGTCTGTCTTTCCTTCAGCAAGGGCTTTTTTAGTCAGATAATCAATGACATCACCATTTTCAGCATGAACCATGACAAGACCGCCAAGTTCTTTAGCCGTTAAAAGCGTTCGGAATAATGTTTCGTCGTCAGCCTGAAAAACGTTTTTGTAAGCCATAAAGACTTTAAATGAAGAAATTCCTTCTTCATTAATCACAGCAGGAAGCTCGCCAAGTACGTCATCATTTATTTCAGAAATCATTAAGTGAAAACTGTAATCGATCACTGCTTTATCCCTGGATTTTTCATGCCATGTCTGAATGGCATCCTTCAATGGTTTTCCTTTTTCGGTTAAACAAAAATCAATAACCGTTGTTGTGCCTCCAAAGGCTGCGGCCATTGTTCCGCTCTCAAAATCATCCTTTGTGACGGTTCCGCCAAAAGGCATATCAAGATGTGTATGCGGATCTATACCGCCAGGAAAAACGTAGCACCCCTTTGCATCAACGATTTCTGCGTTTTCTTCAGGCAGATTGCAGCCAATCGCCGCAATTTGTTCCCCTTCCACTAAAATATCTGCTTTATACGTATCAGCAGCCGTGACGATTATGCCATTTTTTATTAATTTTTTCATCAGATCCACGCCCTCCCTTTACTTCACAAAGTCAGCACTCGATGTTCCAAGTGCACCAATAATTGCCTGCCTTTCATTCCATGTCATTGGAGGCAGTTCATTTGCAAGCTCAATCATATCGATCGCGCCGTCCACTGGACATACGATTGAGCAAAGGTTGCAGCCTACACAATCTTCCTCGCGCACTTTCAGATAGGACTGACCGCTCTCATCCTTAAGCATGTCAATGCACTGATGGGATGTATCTTCACAGGCAATGTGGCATTTATTGCAGTTGATGCAGACATCAGTATTAATTTTCGCTACAACTTTATAGTTTAAATCAAGCTCTCCCCAGTCCGAGTAACTTGGAACAGACTTGCCGACCAAATCCATGACGGAGGATAAGCCTTTGTCATCTAAATAATTGGACAAACCTTCAATCATATCTTCAACAATTCGGAATCCGTGATGCATGGCAGCTGTACAAACCTGGACGCCCATTGCACCCATCAGCATAAATTCAACGGTATCTTTCCAGTTTGAGATTCCGCCAATGCCTGAAATAGGAACGTTGATCCGCGGGTTTCTTGCACATTCAGCAACCATATTTAAAGCAATCGGCTTAACTGCAGGGCCGCAGTACCCGCCGTGGGCTCCTTTTCCGGCTACGTGCGGAATCGTATTCCACGTATCAATGTCGACGCCTGCGAGGCTGTTAATTGTATTGATCATGGAAATGGCATCAGCTCCGCCCGCGACGGCTGCCTCAGCTGTCACAGTTATATCGGTAATGTTTGGCGTTAGTTTAACAATCACAGGGGTTTTAGCCGCTTCTTTTGCCCAGTACGTTTGTCTCTCCACCAGGTCCGGCACCTGACCTGATGCGGCTCCCATGCCTCGCTCTGCCATGCCGTGGGGACAGCCGAAATTCAGCTCAAGTCCGTCTACTCCGACATCCTCCACCCGCTTTACAATTTCATGCCATTTCTCCTGCTTCGGTTCAACCATCAGCGACACAATAATGGCATGATTCGGGAATCTTTTTTTTGTTTCATAGATTTCTTTTAAATTGACTTCAAGTGGGCGGTCTGTAATTAATTCAATATTATTAAAACCGGCTACACGCTGCCCATTAAAACTGACTGCAGCAAAGCGGGAGGATACATTTAAAATTGGATCCCCGAGCGTCTTCCATACAGCTCCTCCCCAGCCTGCCTCAAACGCCCTCTGAACCTGATAGCCCGAGTTCGTCGGAGGGGCGGATGCGAGCCAAAAAGGATTCGGTGACTTTATCCCTGCAAAATCAATTCTTAAATCAGCCATGAATGAACCTCCTTTTAAGAAATGCGGAATCGCCCGTTTAGCTCAGGCATGACAGATAAGGGTCCTGCAGAAAAGGCGCTTTTTGCCTTTACTGACGGAGCCGTTCTGGCCGAGGAGTTGGGCGGTGGAGCTGAACAAATTGAAATGCGGAACCGCCTTCTTCCGTTTCTAAAGGCGGATCCGTTCAGATCAAGTGTTATTTAGGCAAGCTTCAGTTCTTCAAAAGATATCTTTTTATGAATCTCATAAGCTGTCAGCTTCCCTTGCTGAGCAGCTGAAACAACCATAGCTTCTCCCTGGCCTTTCCCGAAAATAACATCTCCGCAGGCAAAAATCTTCTCGTTTAACGTTTGATAAGATTCTTCTGAAATCCGCACCACCCCGTCAGAGTGTTCTACGCCGAATTGCTCGATTAAATCAAGATATCTTGATTGCCCGATTGCTCGGATGACTGCATCTGTTTCAATGATAAACTCAGAGCCTGGAACGGCAACAGGACGCGGACGCTGTCCATCATTTCCTGCAGAAAGCTCCATTTTGAAGCATTCAATTCCTATTACTCTGTTATCCTCATTCGTCACAATCCGCTTTGGAGCAGTAAGCCATTTGAATGCAACACCGTCCTGTTTGGCGAAGTCATATTCAAAATCGTAGGCTGTCATTTCTGCCTGAGTTCTGCGGTAGAGAATGCTGACATCCTCTGCACCAAGTCTGACTGAGCAAGTTGCAGCATCAATTGCCGTGTTTCCAGCTCCTATTACAACGGCCTTCTTTCCAATCAGCTCCATTGTTTTTGCCGTTTTCGTTTCTTTTACAAAATCAATCGCATCGTAGACACCATCTGCATCTTCGCCTTCAATTCCAAGCTTTGGAACTGAAGACATGCCTACAGCGAGAACAACGGCATCATAGTTCTCTATCAATTCAGAAGCCATGACATCTTTTCCGACCCGTGTATTTGTCCTGATTTCAACATCCAGACTTTTTACTTGCTCTACTTCCCAAAAAGAAATGGATTGAGGAAGCCTGAAAGAGACAATGCCATACGTATTTAAGCCACCGGCATATGGTTCAGCTTCAAAAATCGTTACGCTGTAGCCGAGTAAAGCAAGCTCCCTTGCTGCTGATAATCCTGCAGGTCCTCCGCCGACAATAGCCACTGTCTTTCCATTCTTTTCACCAGCCCGAAACAGGATCTGTTCATTATGAATCGCCCAGTCTGTCGCATAGCGCTGCAGGTTGCCGATCATAATGGGCTTTGTAGATGAATTAAGTACACACGCACCTTCACAAAGCTCCTCCGTCGGGCAAACACGGGAACAGCTTGCCCCAACAGGATTAGCCGTCATAATGGTTTTGGCGGATCCCTTCAGATTTCCTGAAGCGATTTTCTTTATAAAAGAAGGGATATCAATACCAGTGGGACAGGCCTGAATACAAGGAGCGTCATAGCAATATAAACATCGATTGGATTCCTCGAACGCTACCCTGTTTGACAGGGCCTGCTCAACCTCCATAAAATTTCTCTCTAAATCGATTAAAGAAATTTCCCTAGTCAAGGTAAAAACCTCCTTTTCCGGCGATTAAGGCAGCAAAGCCGTCATTTCCTGATACGTTTCGGGACGTCTGTCACGATAAAACTGCCACGTATCCCGGACTTCACGGATTAATTTTTTATCCATCTCACCTATGACGACCTCGTCCCTGTCACGGCTTCCTTCAGCCACAAAGCGGCCTCTTGGATCGGCAAGATAGGATTGTCCGTAAAACTCACCCATGTTCCATGGCCCTTCATAACCAACCCGGTTGATGGCCCCGATGTAATACCCGTTTGCAACTGCATGAGCAGGCTGTTCAAGCCTCCATAAATATTCTGAAAGACCCGCTACAGTAGCTGATGGATTAAAGACAATTTCAGCTCCATTTAACCCAAGGAGCCTTGCACCTTCCGGGAAATGCCGATCATAACAGATATAGACTCCAATTTTCGCAAAAGCTGTATCAAAAACGGGATAGCCGAGGTTGCCAGGTTTAAAGTAAAACTTCTCCCAGAAACCGCCGCCTTCTTTGCCAACTCCCACATGTGGAATATGATGTTTGCGGTATTTTCCTAAGTATGATCCATCCGCATCGATAACTGCAGCTGTATTATAATAAGTAGCAATTCCTTCGCGTTCATAAATTGGCAGCACAATTACGACGCCAAGTTCACGGGCAAGCTCCTGAAACCTTTTTGTAGTCGGTCCATTTGGAATTTCTTCCGCTGCGTCGTACCATTTCGTGTTCTGCTCCGTGCAGAAGTATGGGCCATAAAAGATTTCCTGAAGACAAACAATCTGAGCACCTTTGTCGCTTGCTTCTTTCACAAGCTTGATATGCTTTTCAATGGCTTTTTCCTTTTGAACTTCGACTGCCTCATTTCCATCTACATCATTGCTTGCCTGAATTAATCCAATTACAACTTTGTCTGACATGGGAAAGCCTCCTTAGGAACAATCCTTCTTATAATAAAAAAATATTCAAAATATTAAAAATTCAATCTTTGTTTCTATTTTACTTTCATTTCCGTCCGTTTACATTGTACATATTGTTAAAAGGTTTCTTTCATTTCTCTTGCACTATGTAAAAAAGGGGAACTTTTTTCAAGAGCAGACAGATTCCATCTCTTTTGTTTTTATGTAAAGTTTGTGTTATCGCCGGTTTTTCGTTAGGATAGGTATGGGACAAGTGAATTAAATTGAGAGATTGGAATGATACATATTGAATATTGCAGCCTACACGGTTGAAAAATTGCATGATCCATTCGGAATATTATCAGGGGATCGCTATGAATTCTTTTTAGAACTGGATGTTGATGAAGACGACGAACTTTATACGGAAAAGGGTCTGCTATTAAAGGTTATTTATTTAGTGGATGACAGCGGCGGAAGAATCTCTGTTTATCATCTCATGGAAAAGGAAACAAATACATTCCTTGATTTTGAGCTTGATGAAGAAGAAGAAGCCATGATAAAAGAGTTTTGCCAAGGGCATTATTCAGAGGAAAATTAAGAAAGAGCAGGCGCATATAACTCGCCTGCTCCTTTTTTATGCTTCTGTTTTTTTGCCTTCTTCAACGATATGAAACAGAAGATGCGCTAGATGATGAATCGGTCCATATGCTTCTTCCTCTTCGTTCGTTTCTTCATTAAACTCCAGATCATTTAAATAAAGAGCAGTGAATTGATAGAAATCCTTCAGTTCAAATGAATAGCAGGCGCTTGGATCTTCCTGCTCCTCTTCATAATGAAGAACGAGGTACCACTCTTTTCCGTCTTTGTCTTCCCCGTCAAAGAAAACGAAAAAACCAACGTTTGTATCAAGCTCGAACAAATGACGCGTTCCGCCTTCTGTTACGCGGTGAAAATCTTCCTCGTTCATCTTTTGGACTGTCATGGAATCTGTTTGATCTTCTTTATGAAATTCTACTGAAAATGGATTCATGATATCTCTCCTATGTATTAGATTCTTACCTATCGTATACCACTTTTACCAGAAAAACAAAACGAAGACCCCTTTTTCAAATAAGGGGCCGTTTCGTTACTTTTTAAAAATGCCAAAAGGTTTCCCAATCGGCAAGAAAACACGTCCGAAATGCGCATTCAATACAGCCGCTGCTGACCCGTAAAATGATAAGAGGGCAATCAGCATTTCAGAAACAGCCGCAAGCATATGAGTCGCTTCGTGCATTATGCCGAAAGAGCTTAAAGATAGACCGATAAATAAGAAATCAATGAGAACAAAGATAAAAAATAACACTTTATGAGTTTCCATGGCACCAATTGTCATAAATAAGCTGAAGATTAAATAACCGACAAATGCAAAGCCAAGCTGTTTTGGATCAACGCTTGCTGCAAGCTCTTCTCCGAATACACCTAATTGAATGAGCCAAGAACCTGCTACACCAAGCCAGAACAGGCCAAACGCACCGAAAGCAGTCGTTCCAAACGTGTTGTTGTGCTTAGCATCATTGATGCAGGCAAAAAGCTGAGCAAATCCCCCTAAAAAAATCGCCCACGGTAAAATAAAAGAAAGACCCTCCGTTAACCCAAGCTTTTGCGAAGAAGCAACGAGTGTAACTATTGCAAGTCCAAAAAGTCCAAGCGCTGAAGGATCTGCGGTTGTCATTTTTACTTGTTGTACATTCTGATTGTTCATGATGAACCTCCTATATTTTAAACACATACTTGAACAAGATACAGGATTGGGATAGTGGTGTCAATGAGTTTTTAGGGGATTTAAAATAGTAAACTTTTACATTTTTTAAATAAAAAAAAAGCTGCCATCAGGCAGCTTTTTAGCTCATTATAATTTTACAACGTTCTCAGCTTGAGGTCCGCGGTTGCCTTCAACGATGTTGAATTCAACTTCTTGGCCTTCTTCTAACGTTTTGTACCCTTCGCCAGTGATCGCGCTGAAGTGAACGAATACATCGTTTCCGCCTTCAACTTCGATAAATCCAAAGCCTTTTTCTGAATTAAACCATTTTACTTTTCCAGTTGCTTGCATGAGAAAACCTCCAAAATTTTTTTAATATGTCCTACTATTTACAACATGGTAAATAAAATATTCACATATTATAAAGAGTATCAATAAGAGGAATAGATAGCCTTTATAACATGTGAATGCTAAACCCCATATGAATTCATCTTAAAAAGATTTGACTGATAGTCTGACAATATCTATTGGTCATTCATTTATTTAACTGTGAACACAAAGCAACGAAAGCCCTACCTCTCTCTCGTCCTTGCGGCTCCGATGACCGCGCCAGCTTGAATTGAGCTAACAAAAATCAAAGGATTTGAACTTGAAAAACTAGATTACCCAATAAGGATAATTGAATGTGAATCTCTGTTATTTCTTGGTAGAAGGGTATTTATATTATGAACTAACTTTTTTATTATACATTGATAGAAGATGAAAATCAACATTTTGGATTGATTGAGCATTTTTGGAAGGTGTGAATTGAAGTGCCCATTCTAATATCCTTGCTATTTTGGTTGTTAAATTGATTACTAATTATGGTGCTAATCCTGCCTTCTATTTAATATTGTGAAGGTAAATTGTAATTTATATATTAAAATAAGTATATAGATAATGAAGAAATGTACTTAAACTTACGGGCAGGATAGTTTAATTACATGAATGAATATAACGAATTGGAGGAGGATAAATGAAAGCAATCGTGTACACAAAGTACGGTCCCCCCGACGTTCTACAACTGAATGAGGCAGAAAAACCTACTCCTAGGGATAATGAAATACTGGTAAAAGTAAAAGCGACAACCGTAACAGCAGCAGATATTCGGGTACGGAGTTTTACAGTTCCTCTCTCTTTTTGGCTGCCTGCCCGAATAACACTTGGTATTAGACAACCCAAAAAAACTACATTGGGGATGGAGTTAGCTGGAGAAGTTGAGTCAGTAGGCAAAGACGTCAAGCTGTTTAAGGACGGTGATCAGGTTTTTGCAGCTTCCCAAGCGGGTTTTGGTGCATATGCCGAGTATAAATGTCTGCCTGAAGATGGACCAATATCTATTAAACCATCCAATATAACTTATGAGGAAGCAGCAGCGATTCCCATTGGGGCACGTACAGCATTGTATTATCTTAGAAAAGCTAACATTCAGAGTGGACAAAAGGTCCTTGTCTATGGAGCTTCAGGAAGTGTAGGAACTTATGCAGTACAGATTGCCAAGCATCTCGGAGCAAAAGTTACAGGAGTCTGCAGTACCGCGAATTTAGAATTGGTAAAATCTCTGGGAGCCGATCAGGTAATTGATTACACTAGAGAAGATTTTTCGAGTAAAGGCGAGACTTATGATGTTATTTTTGAAGCGGTAGGCAAGAGTTCGTTTTCAGCTTGTATGAAATCGCTAAAGAAGGACGGAACCTATCTAAGTGTCACTGTACCGTTACCAGGTTTTCGAATGCTATGGACTAAATTGACAAGCAGCAAGAAACTAATATTGAGTCAAAATTCACCTGAAAATTCCGAAGCTCTAAACTTCCTCAAAGAACTTGTTGAGGCGGGAAAGTTAATAGTGGTCATTGACAGATACTATGCGTTTGAAGAGATCGTTTGTGCCCATAGGTATGTCGAGAAAGGACACAAGAAGGGAAATGTCGTCATAACTGTGGAACATAACAACAAATCCTAATAAATGAAGCCCTATTCTATCAAAGATTAGAGCTGAGGAAATTCATTTATTCATTGAAAATCTGTATAACAGGGAATATTTATAGTTAGGAAACCACGGATACACAAAAGTGAGTTTTCAATTAAGATAACATCAAGCTATCATTAAGCTAAGGGGTTCTTAATTGAAGCAAAACAATAAAATCAACGCTAAGAGCGATAATCTCTGAGCGTTGATGTTTGTAAATTGATAGGCAATATTTACTGCGAATTAAAGTGTTATTGATATGTTCTTTTAGTTTTTCTCCAAATTATCGGAACTACTTAACTTAAGGGGCACTCTTCTTATTCTGCGTTTTCTGTTTCAGTTAATACGCGATTTACGCGCTTCTCAAGCATTTTCATGCCGCTGCCGCCTGCCTGGAAATGACGAAGAGCTCCAGTTTTATCAAATACATAATATGCAGGCACATATTGATTGTCAAAAGCATCTGTCAGCTTGTGCTCGCTGTCAACGAAAATCGGCTGAGTGATGTCATGCTCAGCTGCTACTTTTTTAATATCCTCTATGTTAAGATCATCTTCTGATCTTGGCATATGAACGGCAACTACGTTCAGCTTATCTTTGTACTGATCTCTGAATTCATTCACCTGGGGCATTGCCTCCTTGCAAAGATGGCAGCTTACAGACCAAAAGTGAATAAGCGTAGGTTTTTCCCCGATTAAATCTTCTTTTGTCTGCTGACCGTTCAGCCACTCCACAGCACCGTTTAATTCCGGCATTTGTTCGCGTAATTTCATTGTAACTCCTCCATTACTTGTTTAAAAAAGGCCTAACCGAGAGTTAGACCTTTCTTTTCATTTAAAAACTTATAGAGTTGCTTGTCCTGGCTTCCAGTTAGCTGGGCAAAGTCCGCCAGTTTGCAATGCTTGAAGCACACGAAGTGTTTCATCTACATCGCGGCCGATGTTGTTGTGGTTTACAACAGCATATTGAAGTTCGCCGTCTGGATTGATGATGTATAGTCCGCGAAGAGCAACACCCTCTTCTTCAATTAACACCCCGTACTCGCGTGATACTACATGGTTCGTATCAGCTGCAAGCGGGAATTTCAATTCGCCAAGACCGTTTTCTTTGCGGTCTGTATTGATCCATGCTAAGTGAGTGTGAATTGTATCCGTTGAAACACCAATTACTTCAGCATCAAGGTCATCGAACTCATCGTAACGGTCAGACATAGATGTAATTTCAGTTGGACATACAAACGTGAAATCCATTGGATAGAAGAATAATACTGTCCATTTATCGTTTTTCATGTTTTCTTCAAGACTTACTTTACCAAATTCTTTGTTAGTCATTACAGCATCCATTTCAAATCGCGGAGCTTGTTTTCCTACCATGCGTTCTGCCATTATGTATCCCTCCAAAATGTATTTTGATATCTGGATCGATATCAGCTTAATTGAGAATAATCAAATGATTTTCTCAACTGTCGACATAATTCTTTTCACATTGACAATTATAGAGCAAACTATATTTCTAGTCAATATTAAATAATAATTAATTTAATATAGACCGAGTAAAAATGAATACATCAATTGGTATTCCCTTTTCTGTGCAAAATCAATCATCAAATATCTGCAAAATGCGATTCATTTCAACAAATTAAGTTTAACATGCAGAGCAGCGGGTAACCAAATAATTAGTCTTGCTTTTAAATTCACAGAAAGGATGTTGTACATTGGAATTTATTGATTTACTGAACAAAATTAAATGGGCAGGCCTTATGACAACTGCTGGAATTATCACTTTAAAGCTGATTGGGATCCTGATTGCATTTATCGTGGTGAGATCGATTGGCACAAGGATCGTAGATAAGACCTTTGCACGTGTGCAGGAGCGCCAGTCCATTTCAATCGGCCGATCAAGAACACTTCAAAGCTTAACATTAAATCTCTTTTCTTATATTCTGATTTTCATTTTTGTCGTTATGGTATTCGAGGTATTTGAATATGATGCGACTGCACTGCTTGCCGGTGCCGGTGTTGTCGGTCTTGCCATCGGTTTTGGGGCCCAGGGCCTTGTAAGCGACGTGGTAACAGGTTTCTTTTTACTTCTTGAAAAACAGCTTGATGTGGAGGACTACGTTACAACTGCAGGATACTCAGGGATTGTTGAACAGGTTGGACTGCGGACAACTCAGATCAGAAGCTTTGACGGCACTCTGAACTTTGTGCCGAATCGTGAAATTATCAGCTTAAGCAATCATTCGCGAGGAAATATGAGAGCGCTCGTAGATATAGGAATTTCATATGTTGATAATATAGATGAAGCATCGCCGTCCTTCAGGAAGCATGCGGCCGCATTGCTGCGGTAGATCCGGCGATCGTTGATGGACCAAGCGTCATTGGCGTTCAGGGTTTAGGAGCAGCTTCAGATGTTGTGATCCGCATCATTGCCAATGATGCAATGGGGTGTTGAGCGAAATCTCCGCAAAAAATTAAAAGAAACACTTGATGCCCATGGAATTGAAATTCCATTTCCGCATCAGGTTTTTGTGGAAAAGAAGGCGAATGAAGTACAACAAAAAAAAGCTGCCATCCGGCATCTTTTTTTTGTGTGTTATTGCATTCTGCTCTCAACATGCTGGCAAATTTCATCTGCCGTATATCCGCTTGCACTGAAAACAGAACCGTTTGTCACCGCATTGCTGATCCCCATGATATTGGAGTCTTGACCTGTGATGATGCAGAAGTCACAGCCTTTAGCATCTTCTTCATTTCGCAATTGAACAACTTCATAACCTTTTTCCTGTAGAGCTGCTGTTACATCTGATAATGATTGTTCAACACCTATTTTTGGCATTTCATCCACCTCCTATCACTAATGTGTCACATGGAGTGGACGTTTATTCTTTGATTCAATTTGCTTTATAGAGAAAATATTTGCACATCAGCTGAACTGCCGCTTCAATAGCTTCTTCCTTTGGCTGCAGCTTGGAATGATGGAGTCCATATGGGGATTCCACTCCAAGCCAGAACATAAAGCCCGGAATTTCATCAAGCATATATCCGAAATCCTCGCCTGTCATGGCTTCACGGCATAGTACAACCTCTGTATCGGTATTTACTTTCGTAAAGTCCATAAATTCTTCCGTAAGCTCGTGATGGTTATATACTTGGTGGTACATCGAGCCATAATCAATAACCGCCTTGCATGAGTAGCCGATTTCAAGACCATGGACAAGCGCTTCAATCCGCTCCTTCACTTTTTCCATCGATTCTACAGAAAGCGTGCGGATGGTGCCTTCGAGTCTTGCATTCTCTGCAATAATATTTTGTACTGTCCCGCCGGTAATTTTTCCGAAAGTAATGACTGCACTGTCCAGGGGATCTACATTCCTTGCCACTACAGACTGCAGCTGTGTGACCAGTGATGCAGCTGCAACGATCATATCCTGAGTCGTATGAGGATATGCTGCATGTCCGCCCTTGCCTTTTAGGTCAATAAACAGCTCAGATGTATTGGCAAAAAGCAGCCCAGGACGAGTTGCAATTGTTCCTACCGGATATTCAGGCGCAATATGAAGAGCTGTAATAAGATCCGGCTTCCACTCTTTCATGATATCACTGCGTAGCATCGGCTCAGCTCCGCCTGGTCCCTCCTCAGCAGGCTGAAAAATAAAAAGGAGATCATCTCTTACCGGATTTTGAACAAAATAAGTGAGAATGCCAAGGGCAATAGTCATATGAAAATCATGCCCGCAGGCATGCATGCGGTCTGGGTGGTCTGACTGAAAAGAATATTCCGTTTCTTCAATAATTGGCAGCCCGTCCATATCCGCGCGATAGGCAATTGTTTTCACTGGATCGATCCCTTTTACTTTTACAAATATTCCTGTTTTCCACGTTTTGATTTCCAATCTTTCAGAAGACAGGGAGCCTAAATAAGTCAAAAGATATTCCTGTGTTTTAAACTCCTGGAAGCCAAGTTCAGGGATACGGTGGAGATCCCTTCGAATATTAATTAATGTTGGTAATTGATCCATAATGTTTCCCCCTTATACCTATAGAGAAGGCGTGGATGAAAGTCATCCACGCCGAAAAACAGAAAATTGTATTATAGCTGTCTTAATTCTTGTTTGATTTCTGTTTTTGATTTTGTTTTTTCGTCGATTTCTTTAATCTTGCGTGCAGGTGTACCAGCTACCACTGTATAAGGGGCAACATCATCGATCACAATCGCACCAGCAGCAACAACTGCTCCTTTTCCGACCGTAACGCCTTCAAGGACAACTGCATTAGCTCCGATTACAACATCATCTTCAATGACAACAGGTTTAGCTGAAGGCGGTTCAATTACTCCTGCTAGTACAGAACCTGCGCCAATGTGACAGTTTTTTCCGACGGTTGCGCGTCCGCCAAGGACTACGTTCATGTCGATCATTGTACCTTCACCGATGACAGAACCGATATTAATAGAAGCACCCATCATAATAACAGCATTATCGCCGATTTCCACTTGATCACGGATGATCGCGCCTGGCTCAATACGGGCTTTGATGCCCTTCAAGTCAAGCAGGGGAATCGCAGAGTTGCGGCGGTCGTTTTCCACAACAAAGTCTTCAATTTTAGCCTCATTTTTTGTCAAAGCCTCTTGAATTTCAGCCCATTCACCAAAAACAACCCCGCTGTTTCCATTTAAAAACGTTTTTGTAGAAGATCCAAAATCAATACCTTCAATGTCACCTTTTACGTAAACTTTTACAGGTGTCGATTTCGTGCTATTTTGAATAAATGAAATAATCTCATTTGCATCCATCATTTTCATATGTATTCCTCCTTCAGACTATGTACTTCATTACTGTATCAAAGGAAGTGTTTATTGACAAGCCGATTGTCTGCACAATTATGAGCGCACAGCAAGTTGGACACATTGTGCAAACTGACGGCCGAACTCTATACAGGCTTCCTCCTGTTCATCACCTGGAAAACATTCAATTTTTAGGCTTTCGATTGCAAGAGAGCCGTTATTTTGCTGAATTTTTTCAGTGAGCAGATCAACCGCACCGCAAAAAATATCATAAGCTGTATCGCCTGAACCAAATAAAGCGATGGTTTTATCCGAAAAATCATAATCGTCCATCTCATCATAAAAATCCAGCATTTCATCAGGCAGATCCCCGTCTCCCCATGTATAAGCACCAATTAATAAGTGATCGTACTCTGAGAAAGCAGAGCCGTCAATATCCATTGCTTCAAACTTCTCTGCTTCTGCGCCCGTTTCTTTTAATCCTTTTTCAATTAAATCGGCAATGGCTTCCGTATTCCCTGACATGCTTGCATAAATAATTGCTGTTTTCCCCATTTATTCAATCCCCTTTCTTAATGAACCACTGCTGAATAACCGTACAAGTCACCCTTTTTGCTTTCATGGAGTCCTGCTGCAAAAAAAGAACGTCCGCTTCCTGCAACCCTGAACGCATGTCCTTTTAATGTTTCTGCAGGAAAAAGAGCCATGGTATCTTCATTTAATGCATATATTCTGGAAAAGCCATACTTATCCTGGCTTGACGCGGCGTACGTGATCGTTTCATCACAAAAAACATCCAAAAAGGCTTCCTCGCTGTAAATATTTTGACAGCTGACCCAGTTAAGTTTATTCCCATTATTTAAGTTTGCCATTTCAATACTTCCTGCTTGGCCTTTTGCAGAGCCTCTGCAGATAAGAAGGTTTCTATTTTTATCAACAGCTATTGAAGAAATCATGGAATAAACCTCCTTTTTAATTCTTGTAAAGGAGCCGAGATTACAATCATATTTCCACAAACCCCCGTGCGCTGCATGAATCTGTGTGCCGATAAAAAGCTGATTTTCGTGAAGATAGAGAGATCTGATAACAGGCTTTGACGTAAAGTGCTTAAACGGCTTGATGCCCTTCCAAGACCTCCCGCTGTCATTTGATTGATAAATCGTATGTTTTCCGTGAATAATAACAGTTCCGTGATCATCACCTGCAATCGACCAAATGGCTGCTGTTGTGGGCAGGTATGCTTCAGTGCTCGTGAAATCCAATGTATTTAATCGAAAAATAAAGCCTTCTTCACCGACTCCGAACAAATATGAACCAAGCAATTTTAAGCAGCGGATTTTCTTATCAATTCTCAGAAGCTTTTCCCAGTGCTCATGGCCGTCAAAAAAATAAAGCCCTTCATTTTTTATTGAAACAAAATATCCGCTTCCCGCTACTTTTTCGACTGCAGTTGCACCTCTATGTAACATTCAATGCCACCCTCCCGCTTTTTGCACACCATTTAGAAAAGGCTTCAGCAAACCTGATGCATTCAGAAATGTCCTCATCCGTTTCAGGGGAACCCTCTATCTTCAGCAAGTCTGTAAAAACATCCGCCCCTGTTTCTGTAAATCTTCCATGTAAGAGGTCGACCGCCTCGCAAAACTTCGGATATGCGTGATCCCCCGAACCAAAGCACCCGATTTTTTTGCCTGTAAAATCAGCGTCAGAGAGTTCTTCGTAAAAGTCCTCTGCTTCATAAGGAAGATCTCCATCCCCCCATGTATAAGATCCTGCAAGTATATAATCGTATTCCTTGATACTTTCGCTATCACAAACATCCATTTCTTCGTATGTAACATCCATCTCGTCTTCTTGCAGTCTTTTTCCGATCAGTTTAGCAATATCTTCTGTGTTTCCTGACATACTCGCATATATAATAAGAGTTTTTTTCAAAAGAGCCACCTCTTTAATTGATAATGATTTTCATTTTCATAACCCACTATAAATGATATTGATTCTCATCGTCAATGGTGATTTGCAAAAAGAAAAGCAACTTCAGATGCAAGCTGCTTAATGAATTGCTTTATTATTCTCTTTTAAAACATCAAGAAATGCCTGAACCTGTTTTAACTTAAAAGAGGATTCAAATCCAAGCAGCCATGTATCCCTGACAATTGGCTCGCCTTGTTCATTCAGCAGCGGTATTTTATAAATATCCCGTTCATCATCTAGCAGTGTGACGGATGGCAGAATGGCGTAGCCAATGCCATTGTAGGCCATTTGTTTGCACGTTTCGATTTGATCCACAACAATGGTGCGCTTTGGACTGCTTTGAAAATGTTTGTGCCACCAATCCTGAATTTCCTGATAGTAAGAAGAATCGCTTTTAAATTGAATAAAAGGTCTTTCTGTTTCAATAAGGTCCTCAACCTTCTGAATTTCAGTATCTACTAAATACAGAGTATCTGTCAGTAAATGCTGTTTGACGCCTTTCCACTCAGGATTTCCCCTGATGATTCCGATGTGAACATGGTCCTCGTACATGCTTTTTAAAATTTCACTGCTCCAGCCTGTTATGAGCGATATTTTTGCATGCGGGTATTTACTGACATATTGCTTTAAGATGTTAGGAAGCCAGTGCTGTCCAATAATTGACGCAACAGCTATCTTGAGCGTTCCATGAACCTCTCCTTCAAGCTCTGATATTTCTTCTCTCAGTTTCTCTTCTTTTTTTGTTACTTCTTTTGCAAAGGCCACTATTTTTTCTCCTGAAGGAGTGAGAGTGAGACCTTTTTGAGAGCGGATGAAAATCTGAAACCCCCATGATTTCTCAATCGACTGCAGTCTTTGAGACAAGGCAGGCTGGGATACAAACAGCCGTTCAGATGCTTTTCGCATATTCATTTCCTCAGACAGTACAACGAGCATTCTTAATTCTGTTAATTGCATCTATATTCTCCTTGATAAGTTTTTCTTATATTATAAGCTAATTTTTTCAACATTTCATAATCATTAAAGGAAGAATATACTAATTATAGAGAAATATTTTTAAACAGGATGTGATGACAACATGGAATGGCCGATTTTTTTCATTGGAATTGCAGCGACATTTATTGGAACTCTTGCGGGCAGCGGAGGCATGATCAATATGCCGCTCATGCTGCTTTACGGCTTGCCTGTTCATACAATCATCTCATCTAATAAATTTGCCAATACTTTAAGCTCCTTTTCAAGCTTTTATGTGCTGCTGAAGAAACGGGAAATTCAGTTTAAAGAAATTTTGTATACAGCCCCTTTTACGATATCAGGAGGAATTGCCGGAGCTTATTTCACGAGCAGAATCAGTGAGAACACGATGACGTACATCGCTCTTTTTCTGCTGATCTTCGCATTGGGATTAAATTTTTTGAGAAAGCCCAAGGAGCAAAACTCCGGGGAGAGCAAAATTAAAAAAAGACTCTATCCTCTTGTCTTTGGGATTGGCGCTTATGACGGCATGTTCGGACCAGGTCAGGGCACTCTTCTGATGTACACATTCCTTCATCAGGGTTTTTCGTATATTAAATCCGTTGCGTTTACGAGATTTCAAACGTTTTTAAGCTGTTCTGGCGCATTTGCCACATTTGCAATGGCCGGAATCATGAACTGGACGATCGCCCTAAGTCTGGCGGCCGGAAGCATTATTGGAGCACAGTTTGCGGTGAGATTTGCGAGTAAGCTCAGTTTTTCCCACGCATCTTGGCTGATACGGCTGATTACCGTTCTGATCATCATCCAGTTATTTTATAATCTTATTTTTCAGGAGGGAAAGTGAATGAGTTTATCGATCGTAAAGCTGCATCATATCCAGCTGTGTGCACCATTTGAAAAAGAAGAAAAAGCGCGTGAATTTTACTTGGAAAAATTGGGTTTCCAAGAAATAAATAAACCCAATTCTCTTTTAAAAAATGGAGGGTTCTGGTGCAAAGCCGGAAACGCAGAGCTTCATATTGGACTTGAGGAAATGGAAGGGGCAAAGGGTAAACGTCATCCTGCCTTTCAGGTAGAAGATCTGGAAGCTTCAAGATGCTTGCTCGAAAAATATAAAATCAAGATTCAAGAAGAAACAGAGATTCCCGGAATTTTGCGGTTTTCTTTTTTTGATCCTTTTGGCAATAGAATAGAGCTGCTTCAAATACAGAAAAGCGGAGCTGGACAATAGAGAGAAGCGGTGCGGACAGATTAGACCTCTTGAGGGTGGCACCTAACTTGAAGCCCAATATAAAAAAGCATAAGAGGTTTCCCCTCCTACGCTTTTTTTCTTTCTTTAGGCAACATTAAAACCAGCAGAAAACTGATGATTGCAAACGCAAAAACAACCATGTAAACACTGTGAAGAGATTGCGTCAAACCGGCTTTTAACGCCTGAATAGCCTCGTTTGAAAGCATGGATGCAGATTTAGAGCTTAACAGCTGATTCACGGAATCCAAATTGACCGATTCATTGATTCCCTGTTTGTTAAAATAGGATTGTAACCTTGTATTTAGAATCCCTCCTAAAAGGGCAGCTCCAATTGTATTGCCAAGCGTTCTCATAAACATATTTGCAGCTGTCGCTGATCCTCTTTGCTCCCAGCTGACTGTGCTTTGAATGGAGACAATAAATGCTGTCGTCGTCATTCCCATGCCAATCCCGACAATAAACGACCCTAGGGCTGCCCACAATGGGCCGTCATCAGCGCTTAAATTTAAAAAAACAAGACTTCCTGCAATCAGTGCGATTCCCCCAATAACAGAGGTTGTCCGAAAACCAATTTTCAATAGCAGATTGCCCGATACGGTGGCTGCAATCGGCCATCCAATCGACATTGCTGTCAGTGTAAAACCTGCGACTATAGGCGTTTGACCCATTACTGCCTGGACAAATGCAGGTAAAAAGGAAGAAATGCCAATCAGCATGACACCGGTAGTCAGCGATGTCATATTCGCTATAAAGATGCTTTTCTCTCTCCAAATTTCAAAAGGCATCATAGGCTCTTTTACACGGTTTTCTTGTCGAATAAATAGGACAAAAGAAAGAATGGCTGCAGCAGTCAGAAAAAGAATTGGAGTAGACACCCACGGCCATCTGATACCGCCTTCAACAAGAACGACCATTGCTGTACTTATAGACGCAAATAAGAGGAAAGCGCCTTTGTAGTCAATCGAATGCTTTTTCCGCTCCACATCTTCATGGAGATACAGCACCAGTCCAGCTATCGCCAATAGCCCAAGCGGAATGTTAATCCAAAACACAAATCGCCAGCTGACAAATTGAACGAGCAATCCTCCTATTGCCGGTCCCATGATTGCTGAGATTCCCCAAACGCTGGATAAATACCCCTGTATCTTAGCCCGCTCTTCCTTTGAATAAATATCCCCTACAATCGTTGACGCTACCGGCATGACAGCTCCTGCACCAAATCCCTGGACAAATCTCGCTGCAATCAGCCATTCCATCGAATTCACCAATCCGCAAAAAATGGAGCCAACTAAAAAAACGGAAATTCCAAATATCAATACTGGCTTTCGCCCGAATAAATCAGAAAGCTTTCCGTAAATTAAAACCGTCACGGCATTCATCAGCAAATAAGAAGAAAAAATCCAGCTGTATAGAGAGAAGCCTCCAAGCTCGCCTACAATCGCAGGCATGGCGGTGGATACAATTGTCGCCTCAATTGCTGCCATAAACATAGCAAGCATGACAGCCGCAAGAACGAAGGGACGCTTCATGTTGGATGATTGCTTTTTGATTTGTTCTTTTTCAAGTACTGCCTGTGTCATATGATTTCCCTCCCTCGGGGACAGCAAAAACAAAAGAAGGAGGCATGCTCTCCTTCTCTAAAGCGTCATCTGTTATCTGTCTTTCATTTTCATTTGTTTTTTCAGTTCTTTTAAAATGGCGCGTCTTGTCAAAATCCCTTCAAACACACCTTCCGCGTTCACTACGCAGACAAAAGAATGGTCGATGACTAAATCTAATCCTTTTGACAGAGGATCATTCATTAATAGACGCGGAATTTCAGAATTCATCGCTTCTTCGACTTTCATCTCTTCAAGCTTTTCAAATTCGATTCTCTGGAGGCCAAGTATCGCATCCATCATCATATTTGTGCCGAGCAGCCCGTGAAGCCTGAAAAAAGGATCAAGCACAGGTACCGCTGTATATCCCGTTTTTGTCAGAACCAGCAGTGCGTGCTCAAGGTTATTCCCCACTTGCACATGTGCAACTTTATCAACTGGTATCATATACTCTTCTATTGTTGAATCATTTAATAATTTGGTTGTATGTAGACTAATCAATTTGTTCTTCCTCTCTAAAAAAGTTCAGACCGAACAATAATACCCCTTCATGTCTTTTTTGAAACATCTCTTTTTTATTTTACCACAAAGGATACAAGAAATGCGGAACCGACTGCTTACTCCGGCAGTCAGTAAGTGGTTTCAATTAATTCGGATACTTTCATGTTCAATCCTATGCCTTTCAGAAATTTATTTCAGGACTTTCGTGATGAATTCCAAGACTTTCAGATTTAATTCCAAGACTTTCGAATTGAATTCCAAGACTTTCGAATTGAATTCCAAGACTTTCGAATTGAATTCCAAGACTTTCGAATTGAATTCCAAGACTTCCGAATTGAATTCCAAGACTTTCAGATTTAATTCCAAGACTTTCGAATTGAATTCCAGGACTTTCGAATTGAATTCCAAGACTTTTAAAATTAACTCCGCATAATAGTGACCGACAAAAGATTCCACTCCAGCGAAAGCGCATACATTCTAAACTAGATCACAAAAAAAGATACTCTAACGCAGAGTATCAAACATATGTATCTCTATAGTTCAAATCTGATTCGGTCATACAAGCTTACAAGCTTCTGATACGTTGCGTTATCTGTTTGTTTGGTGCCGCTCTCGATTTCGTAAATTTCGCTGCTGATCAGTTCCAGTGCATATTGCTGTTTAAGCAAAAGCTCCACTAAAAATTTTTGATCGTCTGATGAGAGTATTTCAACTGCAGAATTCATTTTTTATTGCCTCCTTATTAGTTAGAGTAATCAATTTTTCCGTCTTGCGTCAACCGCAAATTCCGACACATTCTTTACTTTGTGAATCGATTGGCATAGCTGAATGCTGTATATGAGTCAGGCTTTATTTTTGCTTCTATTCCCATCGCCTGAATTCTTCCTGTCATCTCCTGGATCAGGTCTTTAGTTAGTCCTTTCCTCCCAATATCAAGATGAATTTCAAACAGCAGATCTGCCCCTTCATCTGAAAAAGGAATCAGAATTTCTGCAAGCTCTGCAAGATAGCTTGTTGTAAAAGCGTAAGCAAGTTCCTGACTTAATGTTGTTTCCATTGAAATTTTTTCATGCAGGCTATCAATCGGTCTTGGGATGACCGTATTTTTCAAACAGCCCCATGCCCCTTTTCCAACACGGTGAACATGCACTGCTGTTATAAACTTGGTATCGTGCTGATGCACTTGAGAATCCGTTCCGATGGACAATATATATTCAGAACGCGGATCATTTGAAATGAACGTTTTAATTCTTTCAATCATAGCTTCAAATGACATACTTCCTTCAGACACATTATAAAAGATAAAGTGATCAGTCATATGGCAGCTCCTTTTCAAGAAAAGAATACGGAAACAACATATTATATGCTTGGCTGTTTGGAGTGTTGAGTAAAATTGGCGTAAATTTTATAGTATATTTTTTCCTCACTCTTCCATTTTTAAACTGGAATCCGTATTAAAGCCTTTCCCTCTTCTCATGGAGCTTTTTTCATCGCCCTCTTTTCTGAAATTCCATTTAGCTATAAGACGCCCGTTTCATCGTGAAAGTTTCCGATTTTTTAAATTTTTTTTAAAAAAATTATGATGACGAGTTTTTATCGTTGGATGGCAATATGAAAAGTAAAAGATTTATTAAAAAAATTTCTTAGTGAGCATTTTCTTAAGCTGGGCTTGGAAAATCTGCTAATTATGTTGATATTCTATGATGCACGATTTTAGGCAGGAAGACGATTTTTTTTGCCATCATTCGCCGTTTGGATGCACTTTTTTCTACAAAGAGGCATTTTTTCTCCTGATGCACTTTTTTTCTGCAAAGAAGCCCTTTTTTTGCTCCACTTACCGTTTTGATTCCTGATTTGACACTCTTTATAAAGATCCCCATCAAAATGGGCAATATCATTCCTTATATTTATGTATGAACATTCTATCCAACAATTAACCACAGAGCGATTATTTTATAATTTCCTATAAAACAAAAAAACAGCCAATAAATTTGGCTGCTTAACCTTTTTTCGTTTGAATATTACGCATATGATAATTGCAGTTGGAACACGAATAAATGACATTTTGATTGGACTGGGCAGTCAGCACTTCATCAAGTGGCTGCTGCTCATGACAATTTGGACAAATGACGCTTGGTTTCGTATTCATCAGTTCCCTCCTATTATTGGAGCAAATCAAAAATTTCAATTGCGATCATATCGATATTGTCAAATTGATAAGATTGAGGCTTTTCATCTTTTTGAAATACTTCTAATTCGAACGTATCGGTTTTATCAAAGTATTTAACACTGCAACGTTTTTCACCCTCTACTTCAAAGAAGCGCTGGTTGGGTTCATTTGAAGTCGCGTTTTCTTGCAGACTTTGAAGTCTAGTAATGATACCTAAAAGCTGTGACATTAGTATCACCTCCAACAGAGTGAGTCAACTTGAGGTCCGCCTTCGCATCTAGTTTGTGCGTCCTTCTTTATTCTATCCATCCATTTTAGACTGAAAATAATTCAGAATATTCGCATCGTTCTTTACATTAGGAGACTGCAAATTTAAAATGGTAGTGATGGGAGAAACAAATTTTTTATCGATCACAAGGGGGTTTAAGATAAATGTCGCTTGTAACCAAAATTGATGAACGTTTAGCAATCATTGATAGTCATGATTTAGGGATGACGGGTCGGACAAGTTCCTATGTATTACTTGAAGAGGATATCACACTTTTTGAGCCTTCATCAAGTCCTTCTGTCCCACATATTAAAAATGGGTTAATGGAACTTGGAATAAAACTTGAAGATATATCCAATATCATCGTGACTCACATTCATCTCGATCACGCTGGGGGCGCGGGTTTGCTGCTTGAAAGCTGTCCCAAAGCAAAAGTGATTGTGCATCCGAAAGGCGCAAAACATTTAATTAATCCGTCGCGTTTAATAGCAGGGGCAAAAGCGGTGTACGGAGATAAATTTGAAGAATTGTTTTCACCGATTGTACCGATTACAGAGGATCGCATTGTAATAAAAGAGGACGGAGAATCACTCCGGATTGGCCGCGATTCTGTCCTTGCCTTTTATGATACACCGGGACACGCCAATCATCACTTCAGTATTCTTGACCATAAAAGCAACAGCATGTTCACAGGTGATACGATCGGAATTTTTTATCAGGAGCTTTTGCCCGATGGCCTTGAATTTTATTTGCCTTCAACCTCACCGAACCAATTCGATCCTGAAGCTATGGAAAAATCAGCTGCCTTTTATGAAAGCATGAAACTAAATGCTCTTAATTTCAGTCACTACGGCGTCAGTAAAAATCCCAAGCACGCCATAAACGCGATGAGAGAATGGCTTCCTATTTTCCTCGAATGTGCACAAAAAGGAATGGATCTCACCAAACCTTTTTCTTTAGAAAATGCTGTAGAGCATGTTAAAATAGAGCTTCAAAATCAAGTGTTTTCTTACCTTGATCAACAGGGAATTCCCAGGTCTCACCGCGTGTATAATATATTAGGTTTAGATTTATCGGTCTGTGCCATGGGTCTTGTTGATGCATGTTATAAAAAAATGAAATCAGGTACATAAAGGAGTCTCTATGTCACAGAGTAAACGTGTTGAAGTTTATACACAGCCTGACTGCCCGCCATGTCAGATTGTAAAGCAATACTTGGATCATCTTGAGATTGACTATACCGTATTTGACGTTTCGAAAGATTCCAAAGCAAGAGACAAAATGGTTCAGGAGTTGAAGTCATATTCAACCCCCACCGTTACAGTAGATGGAGAGATTGTCGCAGGGTTTGACCTGCAGAAGCTTGAAAAATTGCTTGGCCTTTCATAAAACGTTTAAAAGCCGGACACAGATATGGCCGGCTTTTTTATATACCTGCTGAACGAAGCAGTCTTTTTGCAATTTCGTCAAAATCTTCTTTTGAAATTCCAGGGTCGAATTCTTCGGGAACTTTATTTAATTCAGGAATTTTCAGAAAGTAAGTCAGAGGTTAATAATATGTGCGGCTGATTTTTACTTGCTGGAATGCTTCTTTTACTAGCGAGAACCGGGGAAATACTAGCCAATTTGGGTGCAATACTTTCTTTTTTTCCAGATACCTCCTAATTAGTGAAGCAGCTGGAAGCTCAAACCATATTTTTGGCTCAAGTTCTCTATTTCTGCACTAATATGGGCTCTTTTCTAATTGCACTTGGCTATTTAGGCTTTTTCTTTTGAATGGGAAGGAATCTAACTTAGGTTGCCTTCCAGATTCAGAGGTGATTCTGACTTACTTTCCAAAATGGGACTTTTACTTGCTGGAATGCCTCTTTTACTAGCAAGAACCGGGGAAATACTAGCCAGTTTGGGCACAATACTTTCTTTTTTCCAGATACCTCCTAAAATCAGCACAAAAAAACAGCTCTCGTTTGAAACAGCTGAGGAAATGCTTCATTTCAAATTAAATCTGTTAGTATTTAAACGTAAAAAAACACAGAAACAAGATGTCCCTGTGTATTACTCCCCGTAATAGGCAAAATCAGCTTGCGGCTGGTAATAATTAGTTAAAAAGGTTTTGGCTTCAAAATAGGATGTCCGCAAAAAGGAAAGTTCCTTATTATCTTGAAAAGGTTCAGCTTCTTTTAAGTCCGTAAGCGTGTTCGAGATAAGCATGCTTACGTTAATCGCTGAATCATCTTCCTTTTTTTCTTCAATTGCTTCAGCTTTCGGCTCTTCTTCAGAGTAATGAATGGAGGAAATTTTATAGGTTCCGTCTTCCTCAATAAATTCAACTGTTTCAAAATGGTCATCATAGCTGACAGGTCCTTCTTCTTCAGCCGGGAAAAATTGATAAAGCTTTAGCTTCCTGTTTTCACTTCCAAACTTCATGTTTTCTTCGTAATTAAAAAATGGAATGCCGAATGGTGTGAAATCACTGCCGTACACGATATATTTTTCTTCACCTTTGTGAACATTTTCTTTCATATACCCATCAATAAATTTATCCGTAAAGTATGGATCTAATGCTTTTTCGATTTCTTCAAGTGAGCGCTCATTTTCCGTAAGAGTGAGCTGGGTCTGAGCAGCTTCCCTTGTCAGGTCAGCTGCCTCTTCTTGATCAAACGATGACTGTGCAGAGCCTGCATGTCCAAAACCAAAAAACAAAATAAGTGCGGCGATTGTGCTTGAAATGAATTTCATTTTTTATCCTCCCACCTTTTTTTCACATCGTATGTCTTATTCTCTAAATTTTATCAGACTAATTGTCGTTTCAACTCAACTTTCATCCACAAAATACCATCATATTTTGACAATTTCTCTTATATTATTCTTTACCCTTATAAAAAAAGGATAATCCTTAAATTTTAAATCAATAAAAAAACAGCAGCAAATGCCGCTGTTTTACCAGGATCTTGTATAAGCCAGATAAAAAATAAAAAGTAATAAAAACCCTAAAAAAAAGATCCAAGTCAGAAAAACTGGATTTCGAAGATAAGGATGCTTTTGAATCTTTTCATTTATTGGAGTATCTATTTCACTTTTCCTTGCTTCTACCAGTCTTCCCACGCTCAACGTATAGAGAAGTCCTCCCGCGACAATCATAAAAGCGAGAATAGCGAGAGCCATCGTGAATTTATCCATTGTGTCACTCCTTCTTTTTAAGAACTTATACTAAGCGGTCTTTCCGATACACTACTGGGGATTCCGCTTTTCTTATTAGAATGACACAACGCAAAGAAATTATTACAAAAGGGCTTCATTTTCGTAGAGGTATGAATACGGCAAATCCAAGAATAGATAGTGCTTCTGATCGATTGGATAGGAGAAGGTCCGAATGATCTCGCCTGTTTCGATGTCGCTGTATAAATCACTGAAAAATCCTTTTTTTCTGATTTGCATTTTCAAGATATTTTCAAGAAAATAAGGTCTCCAGCTCCAGTTTTTCATGTAATAGTGAGGCTGAAATTGCCATGCTCCGTCAATCTTCAAAATATTTCCTGATTGCTGAAATCCGTCGCCGTCACAAATATAGATCCTGAAGCAGCAATCTGAAAGTTCATTTGAGAGCTTCGTGATCAGCTCATCAAACTGAATGCCCGGCTTATTCTCTTTTGAAATTAACAGGTGCACTTTTTGATGAAACGCTTCTGAGATTTCATAAAATTGCTGAAGCTTCTTTTTTTCATATTGGATAAAACCGTGAAATTCCCGGGTCATTTTTTCTTTTATCATATATGGTTCAATTAATTCATCTTTAGGAGTCTGAAGGTAATCCCCTTGAAAGTAGCGGCCTCCATTTTTCCAGGCATATTGAAATTGAAAATTGACCTCAATTTCTTCGTACAGGATAGTAGCCCCTATTTTCCTCGCCAGAAGAGAAAGGGAGTATAAAACGTCTTGATACGTCTGCAGGGGTGAAGTTAATCTGAGGGGCTGAAGATCAATTTTCAGGATATTCGGCATCAGCATGCCGATCCGGTCAAGATTGCTGCTTGCTTTTCCAACGTTGTCAACAGCTATTTTAATGCCGTATGTACGGTAATAAGTGAATACATGCGTCAGCTGCTGAATGTCGCCTGTAAACGTGTGCTCAGTTATTTCAATGACAATTCTCTCAAGATTTCCGCCTTTTTCTTTCCATTCAAATAATTGATTCAGCAGGCTTTCTCCGTGGTCAAGCATTAATAAATTTGCATCACGGTTAATAAAAATAAGCGTGTCATCATTAGTTAAAAGAAAAGCATCAAGTGCCATATGTAAGATATAGTTATCTGCTTCTAATCGGTATTCATCGGGAATGGATTCATCCTTAAAAAAAGGTCCGAGACTTTTAATTTCCTTTCCCATTTGGATTCTCCCAAGTACTTCGTACCCGATCACCTTTTGTTCGTCTGCGCTGAAAATGGCTTGATAGAACGGTTTTACGTGCTCTAAGTTTGTCATAATATCTAAAGGATCCATATGCCATTCCCCACTTTCTCTCTCTGTTTTTGTATGATTATACCACATTCGCATGGGTTCGGACGCTAAAGTAAAAATGGATTCTCCTGCTGAAAAGGAGAATCCATTTTCTTTAAGATATTAAAAAGGATGCTGATTCAGCCATTGGCCCCCATCCATTGTAATGCACTCGCCATTAATATACCCGGCAGCATCTGATAAGAGGAATGATGCGAGTGATGCGATTTCCTCAGGAGTTCCTAAGCGGCCAAGCGGCACACTTTGAAGCGTTCTCTTTGCAGCTTCTTCTGACTGCCAGAGCTTATCTGCTCCGCCTGTCCTTTCAATAGGCCCAGGAGCTATCGCGTTTACACGGATTCCATATTTTTTTCCCCATTCTACAGCAAGCGTTCTTGTCATAGAAAGCACTCCTGCCTTTGCAGCAGCAGAATGAATGACTCCCGCCCCTGCTCCCCATGCATATGTAGCAACCATGTTAAGAATGGCTCCCTTTTGCTGTTTCTCAATCCAATACTTGCCCGCTGCACTGCTGCAGTAGAACGTCCCATTCAGCACGATGTTGATGACTGAGTTCCATCCATTGACGGAAAGCTGTTCTGCCGGGCAAATGAAATTGCCTGCTGCGTTATTGACAAGACCGTCAATATGTCCGAATGCTTCATCTGTTTTCCGGATCAGTTCCTCTGACATTTCTGGTATACGAACGTCCATTTGAAAAGGAATAATCTTTCCTTCTAAACCTATCATCTCTTCTTTGGCAGCCTCTAATTTTTCAATTGTTCTGCCGGTAATCACAACGTTTGCACCCTGTCTGGCAAAACTTTCTGCCATCGCTTTTCCCATCCCGCTTGATCCGCCTGTTACAATAATTACCTTATCCTTCATCAACTGCACCCCCAAAAATGAATGACCATTCATATTTTATCATATAATCCTTCTATTTTCTAACTATTTCAACTATTATTTAGTAATAGTAAAAGAGTACGCTAAATTCCGATTAAAATTTCTGTACATTCATCTGTATATTCAATGGTTTAATAAAGAAATATCACGGAGGAGGAGCCGCTGTGACAAAAGATATTACAAGAAGAGCCTTCCTGAGAGGATTGTTTGCATCATTAGCCGCCACTTTGCTTGCAGCCTTTGGAGGCTATGGCTACGCCAGATACATTGAACCCAAACTTATCCAAACAACGGAAGTAGAAATTAGCAGCACAAAGCTGCCATCCTCTTTTTCAGGGGTGAAAATCGTCCAATTCAGCGACATCCATCTCAGTGAAGAATATTCTATCAATCAGCTCGTTAAGATTGTGAATAAAATAAACCAGCTGTCTCCAGATGTCATTTTTTTCACAGGTGATCTTATAGATAAACCCAATCAGTACGGATATTTGCATCAAATTTCGCCTGTTCTTAGGAGATTGAAAGCTCCGCTTGGGAAGTATGCCATTTATGGGAACCATGATCATGGCGGATATGGGACTGCTGTATATGAAACCATCATGAAAAATTCAAATTTTAAACTGCTGAAAAATAGAGGGGAACGGATCTCATTGCTTGATGGATCTTCCGTTTTTGTTGCGGGAATAGATGATATGATGCTTGGGAGACCTGACTTTAATCAAACGTTTACGGATGCAAGCAGCAGGCTCTTTACAATTCTGCTGGCACATGAGCCTGATGCAGCACTTGAGGCAAAACAGTTTTCTGTTGACCTGCAGTTATCAGGACATAGTCACGGAGGCCAAGTACAGCTTCCGTTCTATGGCCCCCTGATCACGCCTCCCTTCGCATCCGTATATACTGAAGGACTGTATGAAGTGGACTCTATGAAGCTTTATGTGAATCGGGGCCTCGGTACCACAAGACTTCCTTATCGCTTTTTTTCAGTGCCTGAAATTACTGTTTTTACGTTAATAAAAAGCTAAAGGCGCATGGTTTTAAACCAGCGCCTTTTTTATTTAAGATATCTTTGCTCAATTTCATCAGGAGGCAATGGTTTGGAAAAGAAATATCCCTGGCCTATTTGACAATTTAATGCTTTTAAATAAGCGTATTGCTCTTGTGTTTCGATTCCTTCAGCAACCACTTCAAGTTTGGGCATATACTTCGTCCTGCTTTTATCTCATTTTCCCTAATAGTACCACACGAAGTTCTTTAAAACCTCACTCTTTTTCATTATTCTTCGTCTTCCGATACCCGGTATGAAAGCTGGGCAAGGATTGCCTGGCTGTCTATTTCAGGTTCATCTGCTATTCTTGAGACATAACGGTAGTTCCCTGAAGAATCTTGTTCGCGCGCCTTTACATTGTCTGTCAGCATGATGGATAAGAGGTTTGAAATTCTTGATTTAATGCTGCCGTCAAAGATAGGGAATAAAATTTCAACCCGCTTTTCCATATTTCTGGTCATCATGTCTGCAGAGGAGAGGTACAATTTTCCCTCACCATTATGATGAAAATAATAGATTCTGCTGTGCTCGAGAAATCTTCCTACAATACTCCGCACCTTAATATTTTCGCTTACACCTTTAATGCCTGGTCTTAAACAGCAAGTGCCTCTTACAATCAGGTCAATGCTGACACCTGCATTTGATGCTTCATACAGCTTCATGATAATCATTTTGTCTGTAAGAGAATTCATTTTTGCAATGATTCTTCCATTTCCATGGTGCTTATGATAATCGATTTCATGATCGACAAGGTCTAAAAAGTCGCTTCGAATGTCAAATGGAGCAATTGAAATATGGTGAAATTCCGGTTTTTCTGTATAACCGCTCAAATAATTAAAAAAGTTGGTAGCGTCAATTCCGTATTCATGATTAGAAGTGATTAAACTCATATCCGTGTAGATTTTTGCGGTCTGGTCATTGTAATTGCCTGTTCCTAAATGGACAAATCTCTCAATGCGGTTATTTTTCCGCCTCACAACCAGTGTAATCTTGCTGTGTGTTTTTAAGTATGTCATCCCGTAAATAACATGGCAGCCAGCTTTTTCAAGTTCTTTTGCCCATTGAACATTGTTCTCTTCATCAAAGCGGGCTTTCAGTTCAACGAGCACGGTCACCTGCTTTCCTTTTTCCGCTGCCCGTTTCAGCCCCTCAATAACTGGCGAACCGCCGCTTACTCTATAGAGAGTTTGTTTGATGGCCAGCACATCAGGATCATCTGCCGCATCCAGAACAAAATCAATAACAGGCTCAAATGATTCATAAGGATGGTGCAAAAATAAATCCTGTGACGCTGCAACTTCAAAGATATCATCATCTGAGGATAAATCCTTGGGAGGCTGAGGTATGAATGTTTCATATGTAAGATGATCAAAGCCCGCGCTGAGCTCTTTATAAAACCCAAATAAAAAAGTGAAGTCGAGCGGCCCGTCAATCTCATAAACATCGCCTTTATGAATCTCTAATTCTTCAAGAAGATATGACATCATTTGAGAATCATAGAAATCCTTTCTCACTTCCAGACGAACGGCTGCTCCCCATTTTCTTTTCTTCAGTTCCTTTTCAATTTCCTTAAGGAGATCCCTGGCGCCTTCTTCATGTATAGTCATATCTGCATTGCGTGTAATTCTGAACGGGGTGACTGAAAGAACGTCAAATCCGTGAAAAAGTTTAAAAATATAATGGGCAATAATATCTTCCAGCAGAACGTATTCATGTCCTCTTCCTGAAGGAGAGATGGAAACGAAGCGCTCTAAAACAGCAGGCACTTGAACTATAGCGGTTTTCATTCTGTATTCAATTGATTCGTTTTGATCTTCCAGTTTTATGACAAGATTGAGGCTCTTGTTCAGAAGCATAGGAAATGGCCGGTATGCGTCAACAGCCATTGGAGTTAGAACAGGAAAGATATGTTCGTCAAAATACTTCTCTATGATCTTTTTTTGTTGAGGAGATAAACTGCTGACCGTAGCAAACGTGATGCCTTCATTTTTTAAAGCAGGCAAGATCAACTCATTGAATGTGCGGGTTTGAAGCTCAACAAGCGAGTGATTTTGTTCGGCAATTTGTGTCAGCTGCTGCTTAGGGGTGAGTCCCGCTTTGTTTTCGGGTTTGCTGAAGCCTGCTTTCACCTGGTCCTTAAGTCCTGCGACCCGCACCATGAAAAACTCATCGAGGTTGGAGCTGAAAATCGCAAGAAATTTCAGCCGTTCAAGCAGGGGATTTCGTTCATCAATGGCTTCTTCTAATACTCTTTTATTAAAAGCAAGCCAGCTCAATTCGCGGTTGTTGTAATAAATAGGGTTACCAAGCAATGTCTGATCGATGTTTAATGTGCTCATGTGAAAAGTCACCCTTTTAAATTAGTCATTTGGATTCACCTGTTATGATAGCACTTGTAAAAGATGGAGATGTAAATTCATTGTAAATATTTTATGTGGTTTTTGTAAATATATTTCAAGAAAAGTGAAGGCATTAAGGGTAGATTAGCCAGTTTGAGCATCCGCCATAAAAGTCATGAATTGACCTTTTCGGCGGATCCACTCTGACGGAGAGGAGGCTCTCAGCTTTCATTCTGAAAATGAAACACAATATTTTTCTTCAAGATCTTTTCTAAATTCTTCTTTTGCTTTTCCGCCTGATATTCCTCAGGACTATAATTCCCGTCACAGATGACTGTGCATTTTACATGATCATCATCTTCAGCAAGTTTCAGCGTTTTTACGATATCTCTTCTCGTTGCGTTTAAGCTGTAGGCAAGTTTGATGATCGCGCCTAGCAGCATCATATTCCGCTGTTCCACTTTAGAGAACCAGTGCTTATAAGGCTCTCCATATTGTTTAAATGCTGACTTGCTTTTAAATGAAGCAATCAGCGCCAGCTGCAGCCTTTCCTTGTGGAGAAGGCCATCTATTGTCCTGTTGGCAATCAAGTAAAAAGTATGCTGGCTGCTGGATTCTGAATCAATATACTGGCCGAGATTATAGACAAACGATGCTCTTCTGATTAAAAGAATATCATCATCCGAGTACGAGAGCAATCCTGTTTCAGCAAGGTCTGAATACAGTTTCAGAGCAATTTTGGTTACATACTGGACATGGTGAAGATCAATATCATAATCACTGAGCAGTTCATGAAAGCTTTCCTCAATGACACTAGGAAAAATGGCCGATCCAGTCCCTCCAGTCAAGTCCTCATAAAAAACGCCGTCTCTAAGCCCTTTTCTGCTTAAAATGAAATTGTCGGCACGGACGACCTCATACAAGACTGTAAAAACTTGAGCAGCAGGGATGATTGTGTCAGCGCGGTCTTTTGATAACCCCTCCGCTCTTTGAAGTTCATGAAGAGACAAAGTAGATAAAAAGTGCTGGACATCTGTCAGATTCCTATGAGTCATTTCATAAAGGTGAACCCCTGCCAGAGGATATTCCTGCATAGCCTGGTGTATTTGCACAATGTTTCTGGCACTTCCCCCGATTGCAACAATCGGCAATTCCTTGTTTGCGAGCCATGGCAGCGAATGAAATTCCCTTGCAAGGAACTGCTTTAACTCAGCCAATTCTCTTTCAGTCGGAATCTCCTGCTTCACAAAATATTTTTTTAGGGAAAGAGCACCGAACGGAAAACTGTGATAATGAATGAGTTCTCTATTTTCAAAGTATGTAATCTCCGTGCTTCCCCCGCCGATATCAACCGTAATCCCGCTGATAATCTGAGTGGAATTGACAACCGCCAAAAACCCGTAATAGGCTTCCTCATATTCAGACAGAATGCGGATTGAAAAATCTGTTTCTTCTTGAACCTTCTTCAAAATGGCCTCTTTATTTTCTGATTGTCTGATTGTCGCGGTAGCAACGCATTTTACATTTTTAAGATCATGATGCCTTGTGACTTCCTGAAAACTGTGAAGAGATGAAACTAAAACGCTGATCCCTTCGTCATTTAAGAAGGAGTCATCATTTAAATAATTACGGAGCCGTGCCGCAATTTTAACATTCTCAACTTCTTTTAAACGCTGACTTTTATCGCGCTGATAAATGACAAGCCTCATTGTATTAGAACCAATATCGATAATGGCATATTTTTCTTTAATCAATTCTGTTCAACTCCTCTGAATATACAAAAAATTATACCACAGCATTTCGTTCTCGCATCTATCGCGGCCGGGAAACAAACAAACTGTCCAGACATAAGCTGTAACATAAACAGTCAAAATTATGTAAAAGCGGTGATTTATGTATGGTTCATCTAGTAAAACCCGGTGAAACACTTAACACAATTGCGCTTAATTACCGGATCAGTCCTGCAGTTCTTATAAGGGCGAACCAGATTGCTGATCCAAGCGTACTGCTTGCTGGCCAGACTATTATCATCCCGGGGCTGCCTGAGCCTGCTTCAATACCCTACTCGATTTCAGTATCAGTTGGAAAGAGAACGCTGACTCTTTATCGCAGCGGACAAGTAATGAAAGTTTATCCGATTGCTGTCGGAAAAATATTGAGCGGTACACCTATCGGTGATTTTGTCATAGTAAACCGCGTACCGAATCCAGGCGGGCCCTTCGGCGTGCTCTGGATGAGTTTGTCTAAAATTCATTATGGGATTCACGGCACAAATGATCCAAGCTCCATCGGCAAAGCAGTCTCAAGGGGATGTATCCGGATGCAAAACAGAGATGTTCTTGAACTCGGCTCGATTGTTCCAAACGGTACAAGGGTTATCATACGTCCCAATTAAGCACCAGTAATTTTTTTACAAAAACATCATATTAATATATACTTTTTTCTATTATAATAACTACTGTGACCGATATCCTGCAAAATAAGGGGCTGTGTTATGAAAATCTTTGAAAACAGAAATTTTGTGAAGCTCTTTTTTGCTGCCTTGTCCTCACAAATGGGCACGACGATCGGAAATATGGCTTTTGCCTTTTATTTGCTTGACCGGTTCAGCCATCAGCCTTCTTTCGCAACCATGGCGGAGCTTATGTATTCCCTGCCGACTTTATTTGTTTTCTTCTTAGTCGGGGTGGTTGCAGACAGATTTGACCGAAAAAAAGTAGCTGAAAATTGTGATTGGATCAGAGCCATTCTTACAGTCCTTCTTTTTGGCTCATTATTCTTGAATTCTATTCCGCTCGTGTTTTTCTTATTATTTCTGCGGAGTGCCGTTACCAAGTTTTTCTATCCTGCAGAAGCAAGTCTTGTTCAAAGCATTTTAAACAAAGAACAATATGCACAGGCAGCAGGCCTGAATCAAATGCTGTTCAGTATTTTCATGGTATTTGGTGTAGGACTCGGAGCCCTTGCCTATAAAACAATAGGACTTCAGGGTGCTGTTGCAGTTGATTTTTTCAGTTTTGTGATTTCTGCTATTCTTATTCGCAGATGTAAAATACCAATGGAAGCAAGGCTGCCAAATGGCAAATTAAAATGGAAAGATTTCAGCATTGGATCCTCGTATAGAGACTTCAAGGATGGAATTCTTTATATTGCGAGAAATAAGCTATTAGCTTCTCTGATTTTTGGATTTTTTGTTTTTGGATTTGTTAACGGAGCATTTGCCATTTTGCCAATCTTTACGATGAAGTATGAATTGTCACCTGATAACTATGAAAAATATGCTTCATACTTTGCGATTTCACTTGGGATTGGTCTTCTTGCCGGAAGCGGCATTGGGACATTGATCTCTTCTAAATTTAAACCGCATCAGATGATGATTTACCCGATTTTCCTGAGCGGCATCTTGATTTATATATTAGGTTTGACAGATCATTTGGGTATTTTTTTAGCTACTGTTTTTATTATTGGGACATGCATTGGTCCTATAAATATAGCAATTGGCGGCTGGATGCCGAAAATTGTGCATCCTAAGCTGATGGGAAGGGTCAGCGGCTGGATAGATCCTCTCATGATGTTCGCACAATCGATTACGCTTGGGATGATTGCCGTGCTTTTCCCGAAGATCATCAGCAATATTGAGTATCTCTATTACGGCATGGCAACCGTTATTCTGCTGGTCTTCCTTTTTTACGCGCTCACCCTGCCAAAGCTGAGCAGGGAGCTCGAATATTCTCAAGCTAAAAGAACTCGTCTTGCTTCAACAAGAAAAGGACAAGTTCATATCTCTTAAAAGTCAGCAATGCATAGAGCATTTGCTGTCTTTTTTATTTTCCCTCTTTTACCCCTTTCAATTGCGGACTGTTAAATTTTCGGATTAATGGCCGATATATAAGGTGAGTCTAACTTTAAAGGTTGTGTCCCTGTCTGAATACATATAAAGAATTCTTAAAAAAACTGCTGATCAATTATTTCATTGGATCTTTTATTGCTGTCTTTGGAATCGGCTCTTTGTTCATGTTTTCCACTTTAGTCATTTCTTCTTTTGAAATAGGAATTCTGCTGTTTACACTAAGTATATCCATTGTTTGCATGGTGCTTTGTGAATGGATTGTATTAAGAAAGCATATAAATCCCATCAGGCGGGTATTTAAAAATGGGGATCTCTCAATTGAAGCCATTGAGAATGCTTTCTGGCAAGCACATCGTTTTCCATCGCTTTCCGTGTGCCGGATTTTCGGACCTCATCTCTTCGGTCTATCCATCCCTGCTGTCCTGCTCGCAGCATTGTTTATCCAGACGGAGTTGCTTAGCTTGCCGCTTTACTATACTCTCCTCGCAGCAGTTGGTGCGGTCCTGATTGCCTGAATGCACGGCATTATTGAGTTTTTCTTATCTTCAAAAGCGGTCAGACCATTGTTGATCACTCTTAGAAACAAAGCGCTGATGCTTCACAGGGCAGATTTAACATCAGAAGCAAAAATACATATATCCATTCAGCAGAAGGTGCTTTACAGCGCGATTTATATTGGTGTCTTTCCTCTCCTCTTATTTACGCTTGCGACACAAATTCGTTTTCAGGAAAATGCGGTATCTCTTTTATCCGAATATTGGAGCTGGGCGATTTTCATCTTAATCGTATCTGTCTTGTTCGCCGTGTTCGGTGCTTTTTTATTGTTCAAAAATATATCTGAACCGATCGAGAAGCTCCAGTTCGGCATGCCAGAGGTTGAACAAGGACACCTTTCCTATAGAAATGAAGTGTATTCTGATGAATTTTCTAAATTAATAACAGGCTTATGCGAAGAAAGCCTGGACACCCTCCGGAAATCCGCCCTTCTTCACGATATAGGAAAAATCGGCATCAGGGACAGCATCTTGCTGAAAGAAGGACGATTAACTCATGAGGAATTCGAAGAAATTAAGAAGCACCCCGTCATAGGTGCAGGCATCTTATCAAATGTTCAGCCTGGGGAAATGATGGAGCCGCTTATCCCCGGTGTTAAGTATCATCATGAACGGTATGACGGCATGGGTTATCCTAAAGGGCTCAGGGGCGATGACATTCCTTTATACGGAAGAATTATGGCCGTTGCAGATGCTTATGATGCCATGACATCTGACCGGCCGTACAGACGCGGAATGCCGGCTGAAAAAGCGCTGTCCATTATCGAAGAAGGAAAAGGATCACAGTGGGATCCGGTGTTTGCAGAGCTTTTTCTGAATGTAATGGACTGCCAAAGAGAATCAAAATCTGTTTAAGCGGCGTGAGGGAGGGAGGCAGCCGCTTTTACCAGATTCTCTTGCCCCGTAATATATTGAGCACTCCTTCGTATTCAGGAAATGTCCGCTTTTTTTGAATAGGTTGCATTTTACACATGAAAACGTATAATTTAGATTAAGCATACATAACCTGCAAAGGAGAGAAAGAATGGACGATCATAATCGAAACCAGCCATTAAAGCCGACAACTGAAAATATTGCAAAAGCGATTTATATTGTTAACCGCCATGCAAAAACAGCTCCGGATCCTAAGTTTTTATATACCCTTAAAAAGCGTGCACTTCATAAACTGCTTACTGAGGGAAGGGCAAAAAAGGAAGGTCTTCACTTTTCCAATAATCCCAAAAACAGCAAACAGCAATCAGATGTACTTGTCTCTGCAGGAGAATATTATTTCCATATGCCTCCCACAAAAGATGACTTCGAAAACCTCCCACATCTTGGTTCACTGAATCAAACGTACCGGAACCCAAAAATACATTTACCTTTAGCAAAAGCTAAAGCGCTGCTGCAGCAATATGTCGGCATAAAGGAAACATCACCAACTGGATCAGCTCCTAAAAAACCTTCTCCTACATATAAAAAACCTGTTTTTAAACGTTTGGGCGAAAGCTACTGACCCTATAACGAAAAGAGCCTGATCCATTTACGGATCAGGCTCCTTATCTCGTTAGTGCATTCATATCATTTATTCGCTGAAAAACTCATTAACAAGGCGTTTGTAAACAAAGAAAAAACTCGGGATCTCTTTTGGTTCGAGGTTCTTAAAAAGATTTTCAGAAATAGAACGGTGATACCATGCCTGCTTGTCTTTTCCGCGGTTAAACATTCTCCAGATATCATCGCCATGCTTTCTGTGTTCCTTCAGAAGGCTCAGTAGATTGTCCAGCTTATCTGCAGCTAAAATCGCTTTTTCCTCGATGCCCGCATGACTGGCTGACAGAATGGTATGCTGCTTCCGTTCTTCCCAAGTCAGTGATTTATCCTCGGTATTAAAAGCAACAAGAGAGGCTACATCCCCGCCAAATATATCTCTGATTTGCACTATTGATGTTTCCGTATCTTCCACGGTATCGTGCAAAAAGCCAGCTGCAACAACCTCTTCCCTAAATCCTGCTTTAAAGAGAATAAGCGCTGTGTTTTCCACGTGGGTGTAGTATGGTCCCCCGTCTAGCCTGCGGACCTGCCCTTCATGTGCTCCCTCTGCGAAACGTTTTGCTTTATCCGTTAAATTCATTGTGATTCACCTGCGCAATTTTTAAAGAATATATTGATCAATCAAAGTAACCAGTTCAGTAATCTCAGATTTACTGACTTGAGCATCGGCTCCAACTTTTTGGCCCTTATGCTTGCCGCATCTACTACCGGCAGACTTCTCCCCTAAGCTCAGTTATCCCTTCCACGTTTGGATGAGCATGGGGCACTTTTGTCATGCTTTGAAGCTGAATAATTTCTTTTACTTTTATTACATTAATGCCAAATTTCAGCCCTGCAACTGTAAATTCGACGATCTCTAGTTCATTTGTTCCGCTTTCTAATAAGATGTCCGTTTGCTGCATTGTATTCTCCCTCTCTCCGTAAAAATATCCGTTATAGGTTTATTATCGGACTGTCTTCTTTTTTATAAAGAAAAACAGGGAAAAGCTTGAGACGCACTCAAGCTTTTTGGCAGAATCAACACCCAAGCGGGTTCCTTACATTGGATCCTTTTATGAGTGTCTCTCCCATCCATATATAGACAGCAGTGATTATTATGGAATCAGCTACTTATTCTCATGTGGAACAAATGAATGAACCACAAGCCCGATTAAAGCAAGGATCATAAGAGATCCAATGGCAATTCGGCTTGCAAGATCACCGTAATCAGCAAGCACCAGCGTAATCGTCCCGTACAGAAGCGGTCCTGCAATAGATGACACTTTGCCGGAAAAAGCAAACAGCCCAAAAAATTGGCCTCTCTTCTCCTTTGGAGTCAGTTCAACTATAAAGGTCCTCGATGTGACCCACATTGCACCAAGGGCTGCCCCAAATAAACATCCAGCTATCCAGAACATGAGCGGATTGAAAGCAAACGCTGCAAATGCCAGAGCGATCAGGAGAACAAGGGCGACTGCCGTAATGCTTCTTTTCGTGCCAACGTACTTCGTAATATATCCAAAGATAAATGAACCTGCAATGCTTGCGACTGTCGAGACAAGATAGAGAAGAATAAACTCGCCTGATGAAAAACCGACAATTGCTTTTGAATAAATTGCCATCATCGTGATGGCTGTAGCGATTGCATCGTTTAAAAAGAAATACGCAATCATGAACAAAAAAGCCGCACGGTGTGTCTGGATATCTTTAAATGTTTGATAAATTTCTTTATAGCCGCTTATGAACGAGGACTTTTTCTGATCCTGCGAAACCGGCTCTTCTTTTACTAATAGAAATAATGGAAGGGAAAAAATGAGAAACATCATAGCTGTCGGTATGAACGCATGATGATAGCCTGAGTCTCCTATAAATGGATACACAGTAAGTCCAACGAGTGTCCCAACATACCCCACAGCAACTCCAAAACCTGAAATTAAAGGAATTTCTTTCTGTGTACCTAAATCCGAGATCATTGAATCGTAGAAAATCAAACTTGAATGGTAAAAAAATTTCGCAATGATAAACAGCAAAATAACAAACACTAATACCAAGGGGAGTCCAAATATGGTCTGGGGAAAACTTGTCATTGCGAAGATCCCCATTAAAATAGTGCAGGCAACAGCAATAAGAGTAAATGGAAAAATGTATCGTTTTTTTCTGCCAGATCTGTCAATCATCACACCGAACAGCGGTGAAAAAAGAACAAGGAAAAAGCTTGCAGCCGCATTTGCATACGAAATAAATGTGCTTGCAATTTGATCCAAGCGTTCATTTTCACCTATCACTTCCTGCAGATAAAAAGGAAAAAAGATGGTCGTTATGTTTGAAGAAAAGATTGTGTTTGCAAAATCATACAGCGCCCATGACAAGATGGGCAGGGAAAAATAAAGATGCCACACTCTCTGGTGTTTTTTTAACGCATCAGGCTGCTGTTCTAATTGCGCCATACAAGTTCCCCCATACCATGGTTTAGTTAGTACTCATAGTAAATTCTTTACCTGAACAGAAACTCCCTGCTTATTTACAAATATTTAATATGAAGGCAGTTGCCGGCTTTCAAAAAAGAACAAATAAAGATAATGCACAAAGTCCCCCGGCTTGATATAATGCTATATGTGAATCGGCTTCTGCCGATTGTACGGGTTGGGTCGAGGGTTACTTTACAAGGAAGGTTTTAAAAATTGCATAAGTACTTTCAGCTTAAGCAACATGACACGACTGTCAAAAAAGAGCTGCTTGCAGGAATTGTTTCCTTCTTTACAATCGTGTACATTGTTGTCGTAAATGGAGCGATTCTCGCTGATGCCGGTATACCGATTGAAGCAGGAATCATTGCAACCATCTTAACTTCATTTGCAGGATGCATTTTGATGGGTTTTATTGGAAATACCCCCATCATTCTTGTTCCCGGAATGGGTGTTAATGCACTGTTTACGTACACAATCTGCGGATCGATGGGACTTTCATGGCAGGAAGGACTTGCAGTTGTCTTTGTATCCGGCATTCTTTTCGCCATCGTTGCGTTTACAAAGCTATCAGGCATTATCAGCGCTTCTATCCCAAATTCGCTGAAGGAAGCCATAACTGTTGGAATCGGTATTTTCCTTACATTTATTGGTCTCCAAAAAGGCGGAATTGTAACAGGCAGCGACACGACATTTGTGAAATTGGGCGATTTTACTGATCCCCATGTGATTGTCACACTGATCACTTTGCTTATTACGATTACTTTATTTGCACGAAACATTCCAGGCAATTTCTTAATCAGCATTCTGCTTGGTACAGCCATCGCTGCCGGATTTGGGTTAATTAATAACAGCACACAGGGTGCAGCATCTCAATTTTCAATCGGCGCATATTTTGAAGTATTTGGCGCGATGTCTTTTGAAAAAATAACGGATCTGGCCTTTTGGACAGCGACTTTCTCACTGACGATGGTCATCGTTTTTGAAAACATCGGACTTGTTCACGGACATGTTAACATGATTAACAGACCTGACAGATACAAAGGCTCGCTTCGGGCAAATGCGATATCTGCCATTACCGCAGGGCTATTCGGCACAAGTCCTACTGTCAGTACAGTGGAAACTGCGGCTGGAATTTCAGCAGGCGGCAGAACAGGCTTAACAGCGATAACAACCGGTTTGCTGTTTTTAAGTTCATTGTTCTTTTTGCCTTATATCAAAATGATTCCAGACAGTGCCATTGCGCCTATTCTAATTCTAATCGGCGGATTGATGATTCAGAATATCCAAAACATCGATTTAAAAGATTTTACGGAAAGCTTTCCAGCATTCCTGATTATCGCTCTCATTCCACTCACTTACAGCATTGTAGATGGAATGGCTTTTGGATTTATTGCTTACCCGATTTTAAAAATGGTCATGAAGCGTTCAAGAGAAGTAGCGCTGCCTTTATACGTTATCGCGTTACTGTTCCTTGCAAATTTCATTACACATACAATTTAGAAAAGCGGAGCCGACTGGTAAGACTCGGGCAGACAGAACAAATTCGCCCGAAAAGTCCGGGTTTGACTTTTTGGGCGAATTTGTTCTGGCCGAGGGGCTAGGAGGCGGAGCTGGACAATGAAAAGCGGAACCGCCTGGTTAGCGCAGGCAGACAGTTAAGAATTCCCCCGATAAGTCCGGGTTTGACTTTCCTGAGGGAATTTGTTTTGGCCGAGGGGCTAGGAGCGGAGCTGGAAAATAGAAAAGCGGAATCGTCCGCTGAATACAAGAAAACCGCTCATCGATTGAGCGGTTTTCTTCTGCTTATTTTTTCACTTTTATAAAGATCAAAACAGCACTGAACAAAAAAATCGCACCGGCAGCAGCAAGTGCCTGGATCAGAAAATCGGTCATGCAATCCCGCTGCTTTCGTTTTTTGCGAGGAAGGCATCAATTTGAGCTTTATGGTGGAGATCATGTCCTATAAAATCATCCATATAGCTTGCAATTGTAAATGGATGATTCCCAATTTTAAAGTGAAACTGATGTACTTCCTCTTCAAATGTAAGAAAGCCCTCAACTGCAGCAGAGCGAACCTGAATAAATTCATCAATCAGCTCATCCTTAGTCACACCGCTTTTTGCATATTCCGCTGCCCGATCATTTATACTTTGAAAATCAGGAAAAGGATCCAGTACGTCATTTCCCATAAGCTTTCCAAGTCTCTGATCTAACGTAAACCTGTCCCAGGCAATGATATGAGAGATGATTTCTGCAGAAGACCATTTCCCATCATCAATAGGATGAAGCCATTCTTCATGACTCAGCTGTTTTAACGACAGCACCCAGGAATCAAAGTTTTTATAATGATTTTTCATTTCTTCAATTGTTCTCATAAATATCCCCCCCTGATGCTCACTTCTCCGCGAACGTACGTTTCTCCTTCTTATTGGAACAAATGAAGGCTGATTGTCACAGTTGTTCCTTTTCCAAACTCGCTTTCATATTCTACCGTGCCCTTCATTTCACGGATGAGCCGATTCGTAATCATGGAACCCAGGCCTGTGCCTTTTGATTTTGTCGTATAAAATGGAAGGCCTAAATGCTGCAGCTCTTCTTCTGTCATGCCTTTTCCTGTATCTTTAACGACAATGATCACTGTACCGTTCATATAATTTGTTTTTTTCGTAATTTGAATCTCGCCGCCATGTTCCATGGCTTCAATTCCATTTTTAATCACATTCATTAAAGATTGCTTCAAAAGTGCAATATCGCCGTATACAGAGCTTTTTTCTTCGCTTTGATAAGAAAAAGTTACATTTGAATAAGATCCAAGCGGTTTTAAAAGCTGAATAATGTCTTCTAAAACACGATCGATTTCTATTTTTGTCAATGCATGATGATGCGGTTTTGCAAGCTGTAAATAGTCCGTGATGATTTTATTGGTCCGGTCTAATTCATCCAGAATTAAGGGAGAAAATTTCTTTAAATTATCATCCTTTGTATCCTGCTGGATATATTGAATGAATCCTCTGACCGTTGTGATTGGATTTCTGATTTCATGAGCAATGGCAGCTGCCATCTGGCCAATTGTCGTCAGTTTATCCACATAAACCATTTCATCGAATTGCTTATTGGTTTTAATCAAACTTTCAATGATAAAAATCATAGACAAGCAGGAAAGATAAAACGCCAAAAAGTAGACTAAATAAAATTGAAATTCCAGAAAGTTAATATACGTATAGATGATTGAAATATAGAAAAGAAAATAGACACCAACTACAATCGTCCCGCTTATGTATTTCAATTCTGACTGGAAAAAATACTTTCTGAACAAGAGCCCCATTAAAAAGGCTGTCAGAGTGACAATGATGCCGATCAGGTAGAAATCTCCCCCGATCAAATATCTTGCAAGACATGTTACAATAAGGACAATTCCACCTGAAATCCAGCCTGAATAAAGGGTTGTAATCAGGACAAAGACCATTCTTAAATCAAAATAAGTCTCTCCAAGCGTTTCTATGGGATAGGCCATACAGAGCAAGGCCCCAAAAGCACTGATCAATCCGTATATGACCCTTTGTTTTACAGATGCCTTCAGCTTTGTATTAAAAGGGAAAAAAAGGTTTGCGTTAAAGGTCAGTGAAAATAATATCGTAATGTTAACAAGCAGAGGTTTGATAATAGATAACACTTAGTTTCCCCCATAAAGGAAATATTTTTCAAACACTTTATTTTACAGGATATAATAAAAAATTGAAAGGATTATAATAAACATTCATAATCTTTTCTTTCCCTGTCTTTTAAAACATGGATCACAAAGTAAAATCATTGCTAAAATGGTCAAACTAGTCTAATGCATCAGCTTAGGTACACCGGCAGTTTCACAAGCAGATTCTCGAGGAATTATCCAGCGCGTCTAATTTATATCATCCCCTTTTTACGGGATTTCCTTTTGCCCTGCATGGAAATCAGCAGGAAATATCAAATATTTTTATTTCTCTTCTTCAGGTACTTGAAGAAACTGCAAAAGAAGCAGACTACAAATCTCTATCCTTCAGTACCGGTATTACTGCCAAACCATTTTTTATAAAAAAATCTATTCACTTGTTACAGAGCAATACGCATCAATCGATTCAACTATAAGATGAAAAAAACAACTGTAAATTTCCTGTAAACGATTTCGATTTGGGCGATTTTATGACATCTTCTTATATTTGTTAGAACACGGCCGTAAACATGGTAAAATACAACCTGTGTTTTCAAGCTCGTTCTATCAATTTAAAAGAAGGTGTTTTTTCGGTGGGAACCGTTTTATTGTTTCATCATAATCAAGAAATAACAATCTTAGAGGATGTACCTGAAGAAAAATATGCAGAACTAAAAAAGCAATCAGGCTGCGGTACATGCAGCTATAAAATAAATGACCTGGAAATCAAATGCTCCGAAATTCAATTTACCGTCTGGCAGGCACAGATGGATTGGGATTTCGGGTATTAGGAAAAGCGGAATCGCCCGGTTAGCTCCTGCTGGCAGATCCGTTCTGGCCGAGGTGTTGGGCGATGGAGCTGGACAATAGGAAAATAAAAACCCTTCAATGAATCAAACATTGAAGGGTTTTTTTAGAGATTAATTGTAAGGTCCCCAATTATTTCTTGTGAAATTACACAATCACTCCCTCATACATTCATGCATATTGTGTTTGTGTAGGCTAATGAGGAGAGGAATGTGAATATGTATTATCCATATGATCGTCAAGTTTTCAGCGGAATGGCAGGCGGAGGATTTGGACCAAGAGGCGGAATGCCGCCAGGACCCCCGCCTGGATTTGGAGGAGGACAGGGACAGGGACCAACAGGACCGCCGCCAAGTTATATTCCCCAGCAATCACCTTCCCTGTATGCTGTTGATCCAGGAGCCATCAGGGGCTGTTTGTTCAGGTATACGTACGTTTGGCTGAACAACGGCAGAAGTTTTTGGTTTTACCCAACCTTTGTAGGCAGAACATCTGTTGCAGGATACAGATGGAGACCACGCCAATTCAGATGGGTCTACTTCGGCATAGATACTCAGCGAATTGCTTCATTCTCTTGCCGTTAACAAAGAAAAGCGGAAACGCCCGTTTAGCTCCGAAAGACAGATAAGGATCCGACAGAAAAGGCGCTTTTTGCCTTTGCTGGCGGATCCGTTCTGGCCGAGGAGTTGGGCGGTGGAGCTGGACAATTAGAAAAGCGGAAACGCCCGTTTAGCGCAGGCAGACAGATAAGGATCCGACAAAAAAGCGCTTTTTGCCTTTACTGGCGGATCCGTTCTGGCCGAGGAGTTGGGCGGTGGAGCTAGACATCATGAAAAACAGATCACTCGTTTAGACCCGACAGACAGATAAGAATTCACCCGAAAAGCCCGGGTTTGACTTTCCTGAGGGATTTCGTTCTGGCCGAGGGGCTAGGAGGTGGAGCTGGACAATGTGAAAAGCGGAAACGCCCGTTTAGCTCCGAAAGACAGATAAGGATCCGACAGAAAAGGCGCTTTTTGCCTTTACTGGCGGAGCCGTTCTGGCCGAGGAGTTGGGCGGTGGAGCTAGACATCATGAAAAACAGACCACTCGTTTAGACCCGACAGACAGATAAGAATTCACCTGAAAAGTCCGGGTTTGACTTTCCTGAGGGATTTCGTTCTGGCCGAGGGGCTAGGAGGTGGAGCTGGACAATGTGAAAAGCGGAAACGCCCGTTTAGCTCCGAAAGACAGATAAGGATCCGACAGAAAAGGCGCTTTTTGCCTTTACTGGCGGAGCCGTTCTGGCCGAGGAGCTGGGCGGTGGAGCTAGACATCATGAAAAACAGACCACTCGTTTAGACCCGACAGACAGATAAGAATTCATCCGAAAAGTCCGGGTTTGACTTTCCTGAGGGAATTTGTTCTGGCCGGGGGTCTAGGAGGTGGAGCTGGGCAATGAGAAAAGCGGAATACAAAAAATCAGACCACACGGGTCTGATTTTTTAATCTCCGATGATTCCGGTATTCTTCCCTTCATCTAGAGGATGTTCAATTCGCAAGAATGCTCTGTCTACAGCCATTTTTGCGGTGTTTGCATAGTGAATTTCTACGGTTCTTCTCTCATCAAGATAGGCGCCTTCAAAGGCCACTTCTTTTACTTTGGCCGCCCATCCGCCGGATGTTTCGATGACGACAACAGGCTTTTTGTTCATATATGCGGCTGACAGTTCTCCAAGCGTTCCGTTTCCGCCCCGAATCATTATGATGGCGTCTGACGAATGAATTAATATTAAGCTTCGGTAATCAAAGGACAAGCCGGTTGTGATCGGAACATCCAGATAGTCATTGGCAACGTGTGTTTCATCTCCTGCAAGAATGCCGATAACAAGTCCGCCTGCATCTTTTGCCCCTTTCGATGCTGCTTCCATCACGCCGCTGCCGCCGCCAGTCAGCAGCACTGCATTTCTCAATGCAATTTCTGCTCCAACCTCTTCACTTATTAATTGAATGTCTTCGGGAATTTCTCCAGATTGGCCGATTACAGCAATTCTCTTCACGCTCATCCCGCCTTTTGATTCATTTCCTTTATTATACTATGTTGACCTGATCTTTTCTAAAAAAAAAACTGCCTTAGAGGCAGCTTGGTTCATTCATTCTTTCCTTCATTTTCGTCAGAAACGAATTTCTTCTTGATGCTTGATTCAGAATCGAATTGATTTCATTTTTATAAAAGGTAAGATGTTCATAGGATACGGCATAGAACATCTCCTGGTTCAATTTTTTCACAATCTGTTTTTCCTCATCTGTCAGCAGGGTTTCATCAATTTGCATGGGATCACTCCGGTTGCTTTGTATTCTATAGGAAAGAATTCGTTTACGATCTTAAAATTATGACGGCTGCTTTATAGTTTAGTGCCCTTGTGATACCTGAACCAGCCCATTTTTGCAAAGAAGTAAATCATGCCGGCTGCAATGAATACCATAATGGCGACAACAATAAAGTAATTATATTTTCCGGTCAGCTCCGGCATATATTGAAAATTCATGCCATAGAGCCCTGCAATAAATGTGAGGGGGAGAAAAATGGACGAAATCACGGTCAGCGTCATCATGACTCTGTTCATTCTGTCAGAGCTGATTGATAGATAACTGTCGCGAATATCCGCACTGAGCTCACGGTTGGCATCAATCATTTCGACTAGTTTCAAAAGGTGATCATATATGTCCTGAAAGTAGATTTCATCTTTTATATAGGCCTTTAAGCTGCTTGAGCTGATGATGCGGTACAATAAATCGCGCATTGGAATGATTGTTCTTCTCAGCATGTACAAATCTGTTCGGATATCAAAAACGCCTTCCATTAATTCACTGATAGTCAAGTCTTTTGTGTTCTCCTCTATCTCGTTTAAATGATCTTCAAGCTTGTAAACAGGCGGAAAATATTCATCCACAAGCTGATCCATCAGCTGATGCATTAAGAGTGATGGCCCGCCTTCCTGAAGAAGAGAGTCTTTTTTTAGTTTGAACCAAATATTATTTAAATCACGAATCGATCTTTTATGAAAGGTTACAGCGTAATTTTTTGCTACAAAAAGATCCAGCTCTTCAGCTTCTAATGTTTTTTGCTGAATCGAATGCATGACAACAAATAGGCAGGTATCATATGTATCTATTTTTGGTCTCTGAACAAATTCCACACAGTCTTCAATGGCAAGCGGGTGAAATTTAAAAAACTTGCTTAACAGCTTCGTCTCTTCTGCTGTCGGATCCTGAAAGTCCACCCAATACCATTTGATGTCGGGATTTTTTAATTCTTTTAGCGGCAGGTCATAAATGACTGCTCCAGTTGATTGAACGGCAAGTGTACGTATCATTATGTCACATCTTTTCTGTTTGCTATGAATTTTATTCTTCTTCCATTCCCCCTAATCTATGTTCCTAAACACATAAAGAAAGGATGATATACGCGGAATAATTGTGTATGATGGTAAAAGAACTACATATAAAAAGGATGAACAAGATGGAACATCTCATTAATAAAAACGTGAAGAATATTCAAATTTCGGGGATACGGCAGTTTTTCAATATGGTTTCTGAATTTGAGGACACAATCTCGCTTACAATCGGACAGCCTGATTTTTTCACCCCTGCTCATGTAAAAGAAGCAGCAATTCAAGCAATAGATGAAAATTTCACGACCTATACTCACAATGCGGGGTATTTAGAACTCAGGAAGGCAGCTGCTGACTTTATTAAAGTGAAATATGATTTAGTTTATGATCCGGATAATGAAATTATCGTGACGTCCGGGGCCAGCCAGGCCATAGATATTTCCTTCAGGGCAATCCTTGAAGAAGGCAGTGAAGTAATCCTGCCGGGCCCTGTTTACCCTGGGTATGAACCGATTATTTCCCTTTGCGGAGCAGTACCTGTTCATGTTGATACTGCTGACCATGATTTCAGGTTAACGGCTGAACTAATCAAACTGAAAATAACGGAAAATACCCGCTGCATTGTCCTTCCTTATCCTTCCAATCCAACGGGTGTGACTTTGCACGAGGATGAGCTGAAGAAAATAGCCGATGTCATCAGGGGCAGGGATATCTTTGTTCTTTCGGATGAAATCTACAGTGAGCTTGTTTTTAACGGGAAGCATCATTCAATTGCCAAATTCTTGCCCGAACAGACCATCGTCATCAATGGATTATCCAAATCCCACAGTATGACAGGGTTTAGAATCGGTCTGTTATATGCTCCTGCTGTTATTGCAAAGCATGTTTTAAAAGTACATCAGTATAATGTCTCCTGCGCTTCTTCTATTTCTCAAAAAGCGGCATATCAAGCACTTACTGATGGGATTAATGATGCTGTTCCAATGAATGAGGAGTACGAAAAACGGATGAATTATGTGTATGAACGATTGGTAAGCATGGGTCTGCAAACCGTTAAACCCGATGGTTCCTTTTATATCTTTCCGAGCATCAAGCAATTCAATGTTTCTTCGTTTGATTTTGCTTATTCTTTGGCAAAAGATGGAGGAGTTGCGGTTGTTCCTGGAACCGCCTTTTCAAAATACGGGGAAGGATTTATCCGGATTTCCTATGCCTGCAGCTATGAACAGCTTGAGCAGGCATTGAATCGTATGGAAAAGTATCTGTCATCATTAAGGTAGGCTGTTACCCGAGTTATATAAGTCCTAAAATAAAAACTGGCCAGAGAATGCCCTGAGGCATCACTGGCTAGTTTTTTTCGGCTTCAGCCGATGGCAATTTCAATGTGAAGACAGTGCCCCGTCCAAACTCGCTTTCAATGGACATGCTGCCTTTGTGGTTTTCAATAATTTTATATGTGATCATTAAGCCAAGACCTGTTCCCTTTTCCTTCGTTGTAAAAAATGGCTCGCCAATTTTTTTCAGCACTTCAGCCGGAATACCCTCACCCTCGTCTTTTACATTCATGAGTATATAGTCACCTTCTTGCCTGGAGGACAGCGTCACTTTCCCGCCATTAGGCATGGAGTCTATTGCATTTTTTATTAAATTGATAAAGACTTGTTTGATTTGATTCTGATCACAATTGATGCTCATCTGATCATGCGGGTGCTGATGTACAATCATGACATTATTCATGATAGCCTGTGTTTCAAGAAGAGTTGCAACATCCTGAATCAGTGTTAATAAATTTGTTTGCTTCAAGACTCTTTCCTGAGGTTTGGCAAGCATAAGCAGTTCGCTCAAGATGAGTTCAATCCGGTTTAATTCGGAGAAGACAATGTCAAAGTAGGTCATCTCCCCTTTTCCTTCAGAACGCATGAGCTGCAAAAACCCTTTGATTGCTGTCAGCGGATTCCGGATTTCATGGGCTATTCCTGCTGCAAGCTGTCCTGCAACGGACAATTTTTCTGAACGAAGCATTAACTCCTCTGCTTTTTTACGATCCGAGATGTCTCTTAAAATAACCTGAACAGCAGGTTCGCCAAAATATGTCGTTGGGATGCAGACCATTTCCGTATAGATTGTGCTGCTCTTATATGTATGCCATGATTGCTTTGTTACTTCAACATCCGTTCTCAAATGAACTATGTTTTGCAATTTTTCTTTTACTTGCTCATGATATTCCGGATCGAGAGAAGAAAAGATGTTTTTTCCGAGCATATCAGGATAATCATCTGCTTGAAAAAGCTTTACACCCGATTCATTAATAAACACCCACTTTTCCCCGTGTATGACGGCAATCGTATCGATGGAGTTTTGAATGAGCAGCTGATACCGCTCTCGGCTTTTTTGCAGGATTTTCTGAAACTTTTTCCTTGAAGAAATATCAAGAAGGACAACAAGTTCTGCAGGCTGATTATTAAAAACAGCAGGTGCTGCCTTTATCTCGACTTCAACAGGAGACCCGTCAAGCCTTCTCCATGTTTGTTCGATCTGGCCGACATACGCCCCCCGCTGCATTCTTTGAATGCGGTTTTTGACAATGTCATGATAATCATGATCGATAATATCCAGCACGTCTTTCCCAAGCAGATCTTCCTTTGAGCTTCCCCCTAACAAATCAATTAAAGCCTGATTCACATAGCATAATTGACCTTTTTGCGAGATAAATAAGGGGCATGGCATTCTCTTAAGCAATTCACTTGCGTTTATGTTTATTTCCTTTGCCTCATCGATTAAAAGCGGATTATTCATTTGAACGGGCTTTGAAAAGAACTCCTGCTCGTGTGATTTAAGCAGTCTAATCTTAAGGATGATCTGATTTTCTTTCCCTGAAGTTGATTTGATAAAGTCAACAGTTGCTTCAAGCCAAATAAACGCTCCATTCTTCAATAAAAAACGAAACGTGCATGGATGGAGGTGGTGTTCGTTGTAAAAATAGCTCTCAACTAAAAACAAATCATCTTTATGGACATAATCCTTCAAAGAAGTTCCAATGAATTCTGCACTGGTAAAGCCCAAATGCTCTTCACTGTTCAAAGACATGAATTGAAATCTTCCATTATCGTTCATAACTGCAAATAATTCCGCCTGCGGCAATACTTGATATACGCTTTCTGTCTCCTGCTTCATGCATTGCCCCCCTTAATGTCCTTTTCACATTTGATAAACGTACCTGCCTGCTGGTGGGATGGATGGAACGGCTAAAATGAGCGTAATGCGGCAATGACGAGGAATCAAGAACAGATCAGCTTATCTGGAGGTTGGTCTTCGTCTACAGAACGTTCGATTTCACTTAACAAAATTCGATTTTCTTATTCAAAATTCCTTTTTAATTTCCTTAAAAAGTTAATTTTTTTCAGGTTAAGCATAAAAATAATAAAAGCCGGGATTGTCCCGGCTTTCGATTATTCTTTATATTCGCCAAAATTTTTGGCTGCTTTTTCTTTTTTTGCTTTTTCTTTATGAGCAAGGTTGGCTGCTGCGCTGCCGATTTCCCCGCTGAATTCAGAGTCGATTTTGCTTGAATCAAAACCTTTTTTATTCTTTTGATCTGCATCGTTTTTATTCGTTTTGGACATCCTGAGCTCACTCCTAATCAAAGATTGTTCTTAGTCTTTTCATCTCTTGATGAGGCTATTCTTCACTGCCCTGCTCATAAGATTGCAGCATATTAACAGCATGTGTAACAGCGCCGCCAGACCGGAGCAGGGCGGCAGTCATAATGGCTTCCGAGAGCTCTTCCTTTGAACAGCCTTCCTTTTTGGCTTCAGCTGTATGTGAAGCGATGCAATAAGGACATTCAGATGTATGCGCGACAGCAACTGATATTAATTGTTTCAGCTTTGCGGTGAGTTTACCTTCCTTTGAAGATTTTGAAAAAAACGCCCTTGCTGTCTGCTGTATTTCAGGAGAAAGATCCGTCAAAGTATTGATGTTTGATAAATCATCCCTGCTATAAAATGATTCGGCAAGCTCTCCATCGTAAGCACGATGCATCTGAGTGCGGTGAGCATAAGCACCTCCTGCTTCGATTGCAGCTGCAGCCATGACAGCTTCAAATAATTCCTCCAGAGATGCTCCAGCTTTTTTCGCTTTTTTTGTATGAAAATCAATGCAATAAGGACATTCGGTCACATGTGAAACAGCAACTGCTATAATTTCTTTTTCTTTTCTGGATAAATGCCCCTCATTCAAAACTGCTTTGCTGAAGGCAATATACGATTGATAAAGCTCCGGCGCTAACTCGGGAAATTTCTTCATGAGCTGTATATTTTCGATTGAGTAAATCCCCATTTTATCCCTCTTTTCTGGTTATGGCATTATTTTTTCCTTCTATGTAATTTGTTACTCATAATAAAAGCGGAATAGATCCGACAGAAAAGTTCAGGTATCACTTTTTACGGTCTGATGGAGAAGTTAGGAGCTGGAACTAGCTTATCTCATAAAAAAAGCTTTCCTATAAAGGAAAGCTCAGCTCGCATTTATTCTTCTGTATTTTCCGCAGTTTCTGCAGACTGTTCTGTTTCAGCATTTGGATCTTTTGGTTCCAGGTTCGCGTATGCTTCGATTGCTCTTTTCGCAATGTATTTGTTTACAGGATGGGAAGCTTTTTTACCGGTATAAGGAACAATTACACTAATGGCAACTTCAGGCTTTGATGCAGGATAATAACCAACAAAAGCCAAGTTATTCGTTTCCGTTCCCCAGTATGCACGTTTGCTTTGCTCGCCGTAATAACTGGTTTGTGATGTTCCTGTTTTTCCTGCAACATCATACTCACCAAAAATACCTGCTGCTGTACCGCCTGTTTGCGTAACAGCTTCAAATCCTCTCTGAACTTGTCTGATATCTTCTTCTGAGTTATTGATACGGTTTAATATCCTTGTTTCGTGTTCAGTTACTATAGCACCCAGTTCATTATCTTCAACAGGAGAATGAATACTAGTAACAATTCGCGGTGCTACACGATAACCACCATTGGCAATAACTGAAACGTATTGTGCCATCTGAAGAGGAGTGTACGTATCAAACTGGCCGATTGCCATGTTCAGAAGTATTCCCGCATCTGGAGGAACAGACTGCTGGCCAATTGACTCATTAGGTAAGTCAATGCCCGTTGGTACTCCTAATCCAAACTGACTGTAATAATTACGCATTTTTTGGAAGTCTTCAGAAGAAGCATTGAATGTAGTATTAGGAATATAATTTTCGCCTGCTATTTCATAAGCAATTCTGAACATATATACGTTGGAACTACGTTTCAATGCTGTTATATCATTAACAGGACCCATGTTACGTACTGATTTTTTTGGTTTAGTGTCTTTTATTAATAACGGGGTATCATTATAAACAGTTCCACGCGGAATTCCATTCTGATACCCGGCTAATACAGTCGCACCTTTTATTGTAGACCCAATTTCATACTGTGACGTATAGTTCCCAATGATATAATCATTAATTTTCCCATCTTCAAAATCATACTTCTTGCCTGACATCGCAAGAACATCACCCGTATTCGGATCCATCATCACGGCAAACGCTCTGTCTGCAAGGTGATTTCCAGTCTTGCCGCGGGCAACTCTAAGCTCTTCTTCAACGATGGTATCCAGCTGCTTTTGCAGTTCAAGATCAAATGACAGTTTCAGGTCATATCCGCGGCGGCCTTCATCGATCATCGTTTCTGAAATGACTTTGCCGCTGCTGTCAGTTACATATTGAACCTTGGCTTTTCTCGGATTCAGATAATCTTCGTATTGATATTCAAGATTGCTTCGGCCCACGCGTTCATTTCTAGCATAGCCTCGGGCAGTATAGTAAGACTTTCTCGCTTCGAGAATTCCCTGCTTAGGAGTCGTTACACTGCCGAAAACTCCAGTCAGCAGGTCTCCATTGGGATATGACCGTTTCCAGTCAGTAATAACATCAACACCTGGGAGGAGCTCAAGATTTTCCGCTACACGAGTCAGTTCTTCTTTTGTCAGCTCCTCGCCTTCTGTCAGACCTGTAGCTGTTACAATTTGAGGTTCGTAGGCATAGCCTGCTGAGAAGCGCGTGTATAAGGTAACTACTTCAAGCTCGTTTTTATTGCCTTTTAGTTTGTTAAGCTCAGCTTCAGGGACACGCTCAATTTGAAGCTGGTACGTTTCGCTCCCCTTTTTCTCTTTTTCCTTTGGTTTAAGAAGTTTCGCTGCTTCTTCCGGGTGTGCAGCAACCCAATAGTCTTTTAAATCTCTGTCCTTTAAAAATTCAGTCGGAACTTCTATTAGAGATGCAAGTACTTTTGCTGTTTCTATTTTATCTGATGCTTTCGTTGTTTTTTCTACTGTATATGTGATGGCCTCAACACCAATGTTTTCAACAAGAACATTTCCATTCCGGTCATACATCTTTCCGCGCGGTGCAGGAAAGCTTGCATAGTTTGACTCAGTGCGGCTGACTTCTTTTGAAAATTCCTCACCCTGAACAATTTGAACAACACCCAGCCGAATGATTAGTGCTACGAATAGTAAAAACACAAAGAAAAAGAAAACATTGATGCGGATTAAGCGCGTTTTCTTCAATTTTCGCAGATCAGCTTGACTATTACTTGGCTCAGTCAACGAATTTATTCCCCTTTCAAAATCGATCCTTGGTTATGAGATCATTTTTACGTATTTCAAACTCCATTGTAACACTTGTGTAACACTTGTTACATAAAAAAGGGAGTTAAATTTTTGTCAAGAAACAATTCAATGAAAAAGTTAGTACCACTGGATATTTATAGGAAGATTTTTTGACGGCAGCCAATGAGGAGTATTATATTTGTTACGCTATAAAACTAGTGTTACGAAAGGTTTGTTACCGCTCACTTAATGTAAGCTTCATAGATTAAAAGATTGAGTTCTGTCAATGGAAAGCAATGGTTCATATGTTACGAAAATCATATGTTACGATGTTGTTGTAGCAAGAGAGACACCAAAAAAAACTCTTAGGAGGAATTTTTTCATGAAGAAATCTATCGTACTTTCAGTTGCGGCAGCAGCTACTATTTTTACATTTAATGCTGGGGGCACATCAGCAGATGCAGCAGCTCCGCAGCAATCAAATATGCAGGTTAAGGCTTACCAAATTGCAGGTCAAAACTGCAATTTAAATCAAGCACAAACACAGGATTTACTAATGAACATCAACAATCCTGAGCTTCAAAAAATGATTGAGCAGCAATTAAGCCAATTTAAAGCACAGCAAGGCCAGGCAGCAGCTCCAGCACCACAGCAAGAGCAACAAGCAGCAGCTCCAAAACAAGAAGCTGCACCTGCAGCACCTGCAAAGCCAGAAGCTTCTAAGCAAGAAGCTCCAAAGCAAGAGCAAACACAGGCATCTGTAAGTGAATTCGAGAAAAAAGTTGTTGAATTAACAAATGCAGAGCGTGAAAAGCAAGGCTTAAAACCACTTCAATTAGATGAAGAACTAAGCAAAGTGGCTAAAGAAAAATCAAAAGACATGCAAAGCAAGAACTACTTTGACCATAACAGCCCAACTTACGGATCACCATTTGATATGATGAAGAAGTTCGGCGTTGAGTACAGCTCAGCTGGTGAAAACATTGCTAAAGGACAAGCTTCTCCTGAAGAAGTAGTACAAGCATGGATGAACTCTGAAGGCCACCGTAAAAACATCATGAACTCAAGCTTCACTCACATTGGTGTAGGCCATGTAGCTGAAGGCAACTACTGGACTCAAATGTTCATTGGTAAATAATAGGTTTTCATGTTGCAAGATAGCTAGATTATTCTAGCTATCTTTTTTTATTTGCATTTTTAGCCTGACCATATCCATGCATTGAATGCCATTTTCAAAAATGGGCTCCGGGTAATGAGCAATGAAGTAATTTTCAATTACTTTCTGCATGCGAAATCCGCATTTCTGATAAAGGGCAAGCTGTTCTAGGCTTGAGTTCCCTGTACCAATCTCAAGGAAATCCATGTTTTGATCTGCACAGGCTTGTTTAGCATAAGCAATAAGCTTTTTTGCTATTCCTTTACCCCTGAATTTCTCATCCACCGCAAGATTCATTATTTCCATAGATGCAGGCGAAATCGGCATCAGCACCATAACTCCTGCCTTATTCTTTTCAAGCTCCGCAAGAAAAACGGTCCCCTTTTTGAGATATTGATTTATATTTTGTTCGGAAGGATCGGCCTCGAGCAAGAGATCCATCGGTGCTGCACGATTGCCCTGCAGCTTTCTGATTACGATTTCCATAGCTTGTACAGCGCCTGTGTACCGCTGTCACCTTCACCCTTTTTCTGAAGATCTGTGTATAGTGAATGAGCTAACGTTAATCCTGGCACCTCCATCTTCATATGGTCAGCTTCTTCAATTGCAATGTCCATATCCTTTATGAAATGCTTTACATAGAAGCCTGGTTCAAAATCCTCTTTCAGCATTCTTGGAGCAAGATTGCTCAGTGACCAGCTGCCAGCTGCACCTGCTGAAATGCTTTTTAAAACATTTTCAGGATCGAGACCAGCGTTTTCCGCATAAGCAATGGCCTCACTGACTCCAATCATGCCAGCTGCTATCGCAATCTGGTTGCACATTTTCGTATGCTGACCGCTTCCTGCTTCTCCCTGATACACTATATTTTGTCCAATGACAGAAAAAATCGGCATGCATGCGTCAAATGCTTCCTGATCTCCGCCTGCCATAATGGATAATCTCGCTTCTCTTGCCCCTACATCTCCGCCTGAAACGGGTGCATCCAAGGCATGGATATGGCGCTGCTTTGCTGCTTTATAGATTTCTTTTGCAAGACTTGGCTTAGAAGTAGTCATATCTATTACATATGTACCTTCCTTGGCAGAGTCCAAAATGCCTTTTTCACTTAAATAAATTTCTTCTACATCAGAAGGATAGCCGGCCATTGTAATAATATAGTCAGATCGGGATGCAAGCTCTTCAATCGTCTCCATCCAAACTGCACCAGCCTCAATCAGTTCAGATGCCTTTTCTTTCGTTCTTGTATAAACCAAAACCGGGTATCCATCATGAAGCAAATGCCCAGCCATGCTTTTCCCCATTACGCCTGTCCCGATAAAACCGATTACACCTTTTTTTTCAGTCATGCAGATCTTCCTCTCTTTTCAAAAAGCCATCTATACGATGGAAGACTTTTCTTTTAGCTTATCATATTCTTTCATGACAAAATGAAAAAAAATGATAAAGAAGGTTTGAATAAAGAGATAAACCGGAAAGGAATATTGCATTTTATACCCTTTGCTGAAATCAAAAATACCGACTAATACGGCAATCCATTCATAAAAAACAGAAAACATTGACCACAAAATAATATAGACAATCGTAATGATGCCTCTGATCCTCCACTGCTGGTAAAGATAGAGAAAAAAATAGCCAAAAAAACCATACATGCTGTAATAAATAAAATCCCAGACCTCAAATTTCGGAGAATCATTCACATCATAAATATCATAAGGAGGCATGGCTAAAATATGGTCTGCAGTCAGTCCTATAAAGGCACTGAATGTAAAAATAAGAATAGTAACAGCAGCAGGAAACTTTTTGGTAAGCTTAACAGCTAAGAATAATCCCGCTGCTAATGTCATGATAATATAGAGTTCATTCATGAAATCCTTCAACTCATAGTGACCCCCTTCTTCAGGATTGGCCGGAATAAGCGAAGACCTATGATCCCTGAAAAATAGAGCAGAGAAGAGTGGAGAGCAGGAATCAGCCATCTATTTTCTTCATAGTTCATTACGCGGAAATAAGAACAAAGTTCTTCCATTGATACGATCAAAGCAAGAGAAAAGAGCAGCAGGAAAAGTTTTGCTAATGTACTTTTTAACATGAAATTTACATGAACGACCATTAGAAACAATAAAGGAATAATGATAATTCTCTGCAAAATAATAACCGTTAAGGCAGTAGGCGTTTCATAAACCGATGCCCATCCCAGGTTCACGGTGATTATAGAACAAAAGCCGTTATTTACAATGGACAGAATCATAAAAACGAAGACAGATTCCAAAAGATTTATTTTTTTCGGAATATACACATACAAATGAATTGAAAACCAGATCAAGATCACAGCGAAGACAATCGCCATTATTTATGCCACCCTTAGCTTTGAATTCTCTGGTTTAGTGTACTTCCGTCAAGCCATTTATATACAGTTTTATGCGCCTAAACAGATTTCACCATTCCTCCGTCAACCAAATGTGTCTGCCCTGTCATATAACTGTTGGCATCTGAGAGCAAGAAAAGAACATAGGCTGCAAACTCGGATGGTTTCCCGTAGCGTCCTGCAGGAATTTTCCGCTTCACTTCTTCTTCCACTTCACTGACGCTGATGCCATTCTTATCTGCTGCTGCCTGATCTAGAGAAGCGACTCTGTCCGTTGAAATTCTGCCCGGTGCCACTGTGTTGATCAAAATTTGATAAGGGGCAAGTTCTGATGCGAGAGTTTTAGTCAAACCGACAATACCAAGACGGAACGTATTCGATAAAATTAATCCAGGTATCGGTTCTTTTACTGAAGAGGAAGCGATGTTTACAATTTTTCCTCCCTTGCCTCGCATATATGGAATAACTGAACGAATAAGACGCACATGACTTAAAAGGTTTAACTCAAACGATTTTTGCCAGTCTTCATCACTCATTTGCTCGAATAGTCCTGAAGGGGGCCCGCCTGCATTATTCACAAGCAAATCAATTGTTCCAAACCGTTTCACCGTTTCTTCCACCAGCTGGCTGATCTCATCTGCATTTGATAAATCGCATGCTTTATATTCAACGAGGCCAGTACCTTTTTCAGAAAGCTCATTTTTCACTATATGTAGCTTATCAGGGTTTCTGCTTGTTATCATGACGCTCGCGCCTTCTTTTATAAGCTCTTCAGCAATAGCTCTGCCTAATCCTTGACTTGATGCTGCAACTAGAGCCACTTTGCCTTTTAATCCGAGTTCCATAGCTAACACTCCCCTTATTTTTTCTCATTATTATAGTAACAGTCTTACTTGTATTTTGCCTAAATAAGGATTCAGAAAATAGAAAAAACAAGGGCTGTACACCTTGTTTTTTAAGTGAAGTATTTAATCTTCGCATTTGGAAAGAAGTCATCAATATACTTTTCAAGTGTTTCTCCTAAATCAGCTTCCTCATCTTTTTGATAAATATATTTGCCGATTCCGTATCTTCCCCATTTGTAGCGGCGGTCATCTTCATTCATCTCGAGCTTTGATTTTGGATAGTTTTTTTCAATGACGCGCTTGGCAGGCTTTGTAAACCGGTGCTGGATCATTTCAAATGTGATATCATCCCGTGCTTCTTCAGGCAAAAGCCGATCAAGTTTCGAAAACAATTCGTAATACCCTTCCCGCCATCCTTCATGAATATAAATAGGCTCCACAATAAATCCGAGCGGGTATCCCACCCCCGCTACTTTGACGGATGCCTCTAAACGCTTATTCAGCGGCGATGTGCCTGGTTCAAAATTTTTAATCAATCAGCATTGATACTGAAGCGAAAACGTGTTTTTCCTTTATGATCTGCATCAAGTAAATGATCCACATGATGAAACTTTGTGACAAAGCGCAATTTCCCTTAGTGAATAGCAGGAAATAGTCCTTTCTGTTACTAAAAAAAGACCTGCTTAAGCAGGTCTCAGGTCTTTTTCATTTCATTTAAAGATTGAATTTCGTTTTCACAAACTCAACAACTTCTTCTGTTGTGCTCATAGAAAGAATTTCTTCTTTGAAGCTTGCTGCCTCTTCTTTTGAAAGGTTTTTAAGAAGAGAACGTGCTGGAAGGATCGATGTTGCACTCATAGAGAACTCATCAAGTCCTAGACCAAGAAGCACTGGAATCGCAAGCGGATCTCCAGCCATTTCTCCGCACATTCCTACCCATTTGCCTTCTTTGTGAGCTGCTTCAATGACAAGCGTCACAAGACGAAGAATGGCAGGATTATAAGGCTGATACAAGTATGAAACACGCTCGTTCATACGGTCAGCAGCCATTGTGTATTGAATCAGGTCATTTGTTCCGATGCTGAAGAAGTCAACATCTTTAGCAAATTGATCTGCAAGAACAGCAGTTGAAGGAATTTCAACCATCATTCCAATTTCAATGTGATCTGAAACTTGAACACCTTCATTGACAAGCTTTTGCTTTTCTTCTAAAAGAATTGCTTTAGCCTGTCTGAACTCGTCCACAACTGCAATCATCGGGAACATGATTTTCAAGTTGCCGAACGTGCTTGCACGAAGCAATGCACGCAATTGAGTGCGGAAAATATCCTGCTCTTCTAAGCAAAGACGAATCGCACGGAAACCTAGGAATGGATTCATTTCTTTCGGAAGATTCAAGTATGGAAGCTCTTTGTCTCCGCCAATGTCAAGGGTGCGGACAACAACCGGCTTGCCTTCCATGCGCTCAAGCACAGCTTTATATGCTTCGAACTGCTCATCTTCCGTCGGAAGCTGATCGCGTCCCATGTAAAGGAATTCTGTACGGTATAGACCAACTGCTTCTCCGCCGTTCTCAAGAACGCCGCGAACATCGTCAGGCGTGCCAATATTAGCTGCAAGCTCAACGTGCTGTCCGTCTTTTGTTACCGTTTCTTCATTTACAAGTTTCGCCCACTCCGCTTTTTGCACTTCGTATTGAGCTTTTTTCTTTTCAAAGCCTGCAATTGCATCCTCAGAAGGATTTACAATGACATCTCCATCTATTCCATCAACGATGACGATGTCGCCATTTTTGATGTCAGCTGTAGCTGTTTTTGTTCCAACTACGGCAGGGATCTCCATTGAACGAGCCATGATGGCTGAATGTGATGTTCTGCCGCCGATATCAGTTGTAAAACCTAAAACATACTGACGATTCAGCTGTGCAGTGTCAGAAGGTGTTAAATCTTCTGCAATGATGATCACTTCTTCAGTAATCATGCTCGGGTTTGGTATCTCAACGCCAAGCAAGTGTCCGATCACACGTTTCGTAACATCGCGGATATCAGCTGCACGCTCTTTCATATATTCGTTGTCCATAGACTCGAACATACTTACAAACATATCAGCCGTTTCTTTCATTGCAAATTCAGCGTTAACTGCTTCACTGCTGATTTTATCTTTAACCGGGTTAAGCAATTCTGGGTCGCTTAAAACTAAGATATGAGCTTCAAAAATTTCAGCTTTGTCTGCACCTAATTCTCTGAGTGCATGCTCTTTAATTTTTACAAGCTCTGATTTTGATTTTTGGATGGCTTCATCAAAACGAAGGACTTCAGCAGTTTTATCTGCTACTTCTTTTTTTGATACTGTCAGATCTGGTTCTTCTAAGCGGTAAGCTTTTGCAATCGCGATCCCAGCTGAAGCTCCAATCCCTTTTAATTCGAGCATTATTCGCCTAAGCCTTCTTTTTTCATTGTTTCTTCAAGAGCTGCGATTGCATCGTTTTCGTCTGAACCAGCTGCAGAAATCGTAATTTCTGAATCTTTAGCGATACCTAATGACATAACACCCATGATTGATTTTAAGTTCACTGTTTTGCCGTTATATGCTAAGTTCACATCTGCATCAAATCTGCTTGCTGTTTGAACAAGCACTGTAGCCGGACGTGCGTGGATTCCTGATTCTGCTGTTACTTTAAACGTTTTCTCTGCCATAATTAATCAATCTCCTTCATATTTAAATAAAGCTAGTACACAATATCTTATCATAACAGCCGCATCATTTGATAGACAAGTAATGCGACCTCATTCATTTTATTTTTCTATAGAAATGATGTTCTCTTCTCCTGCTTTCACACGGTCGGATGATTTTATTACGACTGATTCGCCTTCATTTAAATTTGTGAAAACAATCGGCGTCATAATAGAAGGAGCATTTTGCTTAACGAATTCCAAGTCTACTTGGAGCAGTTTTTGTCCTTTAGTGACAATGTCACCTTCTTTAACAAATGCTTCGAAGCCTTCCCCTTTAAGGTTCACAGTATCAATTCCGACATGAATTAAGATCTCGTTGCCGCTTTCTGATTCAAGGCCAATTGCGTGCTTAGTAGGGAATACATTTAATATTTTGCCGTCAACCGGTGAAACGATCGTGCCGTCAGCGGGAGTAATCGCAAAACCATCACCCATCATTTTTCCTGAGAACACTTGATCAGGCACTTCAGTGATTGGATGAATGTCACCTGTTAAAGGAGAAACAAGTGAAAATTCGCTTACTTCGTTTTTAAGAGGTCCTGCAACAACGTCCTCAACTTGCTCCTGCACTTCTTTTTCTGCTAAAACAGGTTTTGCCGGGCGAGGCGTTTTGCCTGACATCACGTCTTGAATTTGTGTTTTCAGGTTATCCGATTTAGGACCATAGATTGCCTGAATGTTGTTTCCAACTTCAAGGACACCTGCTGCTCCTAAACGTTTTAAGCGGTTTTTATCGACTGCTTTCACATCATTAACCGTTACACGCAGGCGGGTGATACATGCGTCCAGGTGCTTGATATTTGAGCTTCCGCCTAAAGATTCAAGAATGTTATATGGAAGATCTCCTGCACTTTCGCCGGCTTTATTATCTTCTGTTTCTGCCTCAGCATCTTCGCGTCCAGGTGTTTTAAGGTTGAACTTGCGGATCGCAAAACGGAATCCGAAATAATAAATCAGAGCGAATACTAAACCTACCGGAATAACGAGCCACCAGTCGGTTCTGTTTGGAAGAATACCGAACAGGAAGTAGTCAATGACTCCGCCTGAGAATGTCATCCCGATTTTCACATCAAGCAATTGCATCGTCATGAAAGACAGACCTGCAAAGACAGCATGAATTGCAAATAGAATAGGTGCTACGAATAAGAATGAGAATTCAAGCGGCTCTGTAATCCCTGTTAAGAAAGATGTTAAAGCAGCAGAACCCATGATACCTGCAACAAACTTTTTATTTTCAGGTCTTGACTCATGATAGATAGCAAGTGCAGCAGCCGGAAGACCGAACATCATGAATGGGAATTTACCCGTCATGAATGTACCTGCTGTTAATTCAGCGCCGTCTTTAATCTGAGCCATGAAGATACGCTGATCTCCTCGGACAATTTCCCCTGCCTGAGTTGTATAGTTCCCAAACTCATACCAGAAAGGAGAGTAGAAAATATGATGAAGACCAAAAGGAATCAATGAACGTTCAATAAAACCGAATATGAATGCTGCCAATGTTTTATTAGATTCGAGCAGCCCTGTTGAGAAGGCGTTTAAACCGTTTTGAACCGGCGGCCAGACAAACAGCATGATTAATCCTAAAGCTACTGCAGAAACAGCCGTCATAATTGGTACGAAACGCTTTCCTGCGAAGAAACCTAAGTATTGAGGCAATTCAATTTTATAGAATTTGTTGTACATGTATGCACCGAGAACCCCGACGATAATACCGCCAAAGACTCCGGTCTGTAAGGTCGGCATTCCAAGGACTCTCGCATATTCAGGATGAAGCTGCTGAAAGAATTGTGCAAGCTCTACAGCATCGCTTGGAATTTTCCCTGTTTGAAGCAGCACAGCACTCATTGTTGCATTCATAATAAAGTATCCGATGATTGCTGCAAGACCTGCAACCCCATCACCATTGGCAAGGCCAATCGCTACACCGACCGCAAATAGAAGCGGCAGATTTGCAAAGACAATATCACCAGAAGATTCCATTACTTTTGCAACAAGCTGTACAATTTCATTTGTTAAGAATGGTACTTTTGATGTAAGCTCCGGATTTTGCATCGCATTACCGAATGCGAGCAGGATACCTGCAGCAGGCAAAATCGCTACTGGAAGCATAAGAGCTTTACCAATTTTTTGGAGTACACCAAAAAAATTTTTAAACATGTGCATAACCTCCTTGTAAAAATAGTTTGTGTAAGCAGCAAACAAAAAAAACATGAAAGCAAATTACAAGCGTTTACATTTCAGACCTAAAAAGAACAATAAAAAAAGCATGGTGCAACAAGGACGACCGTGCACAAAGGGTATATTCCCCCTATTAGCCGGTTTCAACACGTACTTGTTCACTCATGCCTGATCGTATCAGTAACACGTAAGGTACTTTTCTCATTAAGTTTTGTTTGTTAAACGGTATAAATGCAATGTTAGATAAACAGCCTCAGCTTCATAGACTGGTTTTTTCAGAAATTGCTGCATCACTTTTATCATTTTCCAAGATGTATTGTAGCATATCGGATATTCTTTTTTCAACAATAAAGTAAACTTTTCTGGTTCTTCAACCGTTTCACCTGAGAGAACCCTTTCAATCGTGTATCTTAAGTGGCGGACAAGCCGCAGATAATTGACGCTTTCATGATTCACTTTTATTTTCATAGAGTCTTCAATCACTCCTACCAATTGATTAATCAGCTGAGAAAACTGGTTCACATCTGCAATCGGCTTATTTGTGATGGCACTATGGATATGAAGGGCAATAAAACCAATTTCCCCTTCCGGCAAGTTCACTTTGAGCCTGTCATTGATCATATGGATAACTTCTTCAGCGACTAAGAATTCATTCGGATAAAGCGTTTTTGTCTCAATCAGAAACGGATTTTTAATGTCCATCCCTTTTTGAAGCCGTTTAATCGCAAATGTAATATGATCAATCAGCGCGATATGAATATGTTCATTTAAAGGCAGCTTCACCCGCTCTGCTATAAAGTGTATGACATCGCTGACAACCTCAATCATGTCTTCATCGACAAAAGGAAGGAGCATCTTAAATTGTTCCTGCTCTTTTTGATTCGTAAGCACAAACATCTTCTCATACGAATCCTCCTGCATCAAGTCTCCGCGTTTCTTGCCAAATCCTATGCCCTTTCCAATCAGAACAACCTCTTCATATGAATCATGCTCGGCAATAAGCACATTATTATTTAAAACCTTTTTTATTATAAAGGACTCCTTCACGAAATCCTCAGCTCCTTTTATCTCTCAATGCTTCATATCGTACATAATAGCATGTGATTACGTCAACTGCGAAATGCTGATCGACTGAAAGACTTGTAGATCGGACAGAAACATTCTTACTTAATTTGGTATTCCCCGTAGAATTATTTTGAATATTAATTCGGGCAGTTTCAACATTGATTTGAGGCTTTTCAAATTCATTCGGGTACTCTCCAGATTAATTGAAACGTTTTTAATCATTCCCCGATATTGTGAACAAAGAAAATAATACCTGTGAATCACCAATTAAAGATTTCTGAAATACTATCGATCTTCAGGAACATATTCGGTCGTCTCGAACATCTTTTTATCTCCAACAAAAAAGTATGCTTCTCCATCTTTCCCTGTTTCATCACCGCTTGATGCCCCGTGAATCATTTTTCCAGGTGAAAGTTCTTTTCTGTCCCCGTCTTTATCCAAGTAGAAATAGTTTGTCGCAGCCCAGCCATCATGGATATTTTTTTCATTCACGGATGCATGACCTTCTTTGTTCACTTTGTACTCTTTTACATTTTCTTCTGCAGAAGGATCGTTATGAACCGTTACCCAACCGGTATAGCCTTCAGGAATTAAAAATGTACGCTGAGACTGATCCTGCTGCTTGCATCCGGAAAGGAACAAAACAGCTGTTAGTAATAGTATGAATGTCCTCATCAAAATGCCTCCTATACAATGGTTATTCGTTAGCATCAACCATTGTTCTGAATCTATCCGTTTTACATTCAGCCTTGTAATTTATACCAGATGATGACTTCATATAATTGGGGAAAGTAAGTATGAGGTGTTTATATGAAGATAATAAAAATAAGTATCTGTCTCCTGATCCTTTTTCTCAATTTGCCCATTAATGAAGGAAGTGCAGAAACAAAGTCCGTCAAAGTGATTGATGTTGAAACCGGCGACGTCGTTAAAGATGTTCCCTCTTCAGCTTATTTTACAAATGAACTTAAAAAGGCGATTGAGTCAATGAAGGGAATCACAGTAAAAGTGAATCCACTGCCCAAGAAGGGGTATTTGATATTAATACAGCCTACAGCGTCTCTTAAAGTGAAAAACAAATGGTATGACGGCATCGTTTCAGAAGGAATGATTGTCTACAGCAAGGAGGATTCTCCGAGACTCATTTTGTTTACAGACGAAAACAAACCATTATTTTTTGAAATGTCATACGATCCTAAGAATCTGATTCAGACTCTTAGTATTCAGTAGCAGATGTTTTGCCGTTCATCGGGCTTCGCCACTCACCGGCGAAGCCTGATTAGGTTTCTCTAATCCCGAACTGACCCGGCCCGAAACAATTGCACCTGCGAGTATCTAACCCTATAATGAGACAGGTCAGGGAAAACCCCGCCCGCAGAGAGATTCATCAAGGAGGAGATCAGAAATGATAAAACTATTTGTAAGTGATCTTGATGGAACATTATTAAGTTTTGAAAAAAAGGTGACGGAGCAGGATATTGCCGCTCTTAAAGAATTAAAGGAAAATGGCGTGGATGTATGTTTAGCATCAGGCAGAATGGATGTGGAGATTGGCGAAATTTTGACGATGATTGGTGAAAAGTACCACCGCATCAGTCAAAATGGAGCTTTTATCAATACAGATAATGATGAATCTCTGCATGCACTGACCTTTGACAATGTGATTGCTAAAGAAGTGTTTGAACAAGTTCGTTCTACAGACTTTATTACAATCATTGCAGACTACAGCAAAAATTATACAGAACGCCGAGATGAAGTCATTACAGGCATTGAATCGAGAATGTTCTCTCCAATAGAAGAGAACGTCAATCTCCTTAATGCCTTGGGAGAAGATGTCAAAGCCTCTAAAATTACTATTTTGGGTGAATATGAAGCAATTTCCGATCTGCAGAAAACGCTGCAGGAAAGACATCCTGATACAATCGAGACATACATATCTGACAAGCAGTGTCTTGATGTCATGCCTAAAAACATAAGCAAGGGCAACGCACTAAAGATGCTTATTGAACACCTTGGAATTAAGCCTGAAGAGGTTGCCTGCATCGGTGATTCATTCAATGATATTCCCATGTTTAAGATGACCCCGCACAGTTTTACAATGGAAGATGCCCTTCCTGAAGTGAAAGCGCAAGCTGCCTACACCGCAGCAACTGTTCATGAAGCCATTAAAAAAGTAGCAGAAATGAATAAAACACAGCTTCATTCAAAGGTTTTATAATTAAGCATGACAAAAAAGGGCGATCTATTCGCCCTTTTTCTGCATTATGCCTATACGGCTTTACTGCCTGATAAATACATATCAGAAAATTCTTTTGCGGGAATCGGCTTTCCGCCCAGGTATCCCTGAAATTCAAGGCATCCTAAATTAGCAAGAAGATCCTTTTGAGTTTTTGTTTCAACCCAAGCGGCTTCACTTCAATCTTATCCTGAAATAAAATTGCATACCCAATAATATCAACGAAAACTATACCAAGTGACATTCCGCATCCCGTAACAAAATAACTTTTTGAACTCATAGGCGGGATGCCGCCAGTTCTAATAGAGAAAAAAGCGACAAAACTGCAAACTGCATAGCTAATCAGAAAGTAAAGGAACGGCTGCTCTACTGTATACTTTAAATGAACAGAAAAAATGGCTAGCAGGTGAGTCAGCCAGAACAAGAATCCAAGGGTTAAACTAAGCATTATCATGATTTTGGACTGTTTATCTTGAGTTTTACGACTGCATATATTTGTAAACACCGGCGTCAGATGATAACTGATAACCGATTGAACAAGTACAAGGAACATCAAAAACCTGCATTCAAGTTAAACAATCAAAATTCCCCCTTATCTCTTATATCGAACAAATCTAAAGATATTCAAGGGGGATTTCAATTTATTCTTAAAAACTTTCTTCTGTGTGCAATGACAAAAAACAACAAAATATATGTTTAAAAATTCTCTGTTTGATGCAGACTATCGAACGAAAGGAAATTTACATGAAGGGAGGAATGAGCGATGAACAAGAACAACCAAAACAACAAGCAGCAAAACATGCAACAGCAGCAGCAAAATCAACAACAGCAAAACCAGCAAGCTGATACTGAGTTTTCTCAAGAAATGAATCAGCAAAAAGCGAACAAAAAACAAAAATAAGGTTTACATACTTGTAAGCTAGTAAAAGACGGTTCTTTTGACCGTCTTTTTCCTTTTAGCTTGGGCTTCATTTCAAGACGTTTTTTATAAAATCGATTTTATGACAAGTATTTCCCTGCCTTTTTATGATATACTAATTCCGTAAAGCTGCAGATGATGCCACATCTACAGCCAAAGCAGTCAAGCAGCACTAGAACGGATCAGCTTAATACGCAAACGGTTTACTGTGACCTCTCTGTTTTGCCGAGGTCTATTTTTTTTGCCCAAAACCGAGCACTGCCACAATTAACGTAGCAAAAGAAACCATTACAACTAAACTTTCAAAGATTGTCAACATGTCATCCCCCTTTCCTAGGGGTTCACACTGATCCATTTAAGATTGACCTGCACGTCCATTATATCACTAAACGAACAAAACAGGAACATACGTTTGTATTTTGAGCCATTTCTCCTACAATTATTGCCTTTAACCGCCAAAGCTCTATATATAAAAAAAGAACACTCAAGGTGTCCTTTATTAAGTCGTTTTAACTCGGTTTTGTTCGACAGTATTACATGCAATTTTCATTTTTGCCAATGTGCCTTTGAGGGTTTCTTCATGATTGCATTGATCATTTAGATACATTTCAGATAAATCATAGACAGATCGCGAAAGCAGCTCGACCACATTTTTTAACGAATCACCGTCTGGGGCGTATTCATCATGCAGAACCTTACGGACAATATCATCACTGTACTTTTTGATTTTCATGACCTTTTCCTTTTCAGGCATTTTCATACCCTCCTTTTTTTTCTCATATATAATACTTCGCCAATTGAATCAGATCCCCTTTGTATGATTCTGTCGAGTTATTGGAACTTTTTCATAAAAAAATGGCTTCCGGTTTAGGAAGCCATTTAGCTTGATCTGTTTCATCAGGATGGTTCGATATGGACATGTACATGCGAGATACGATGTTCTATTTTCATTCTTTTTTCCACTTCATCTGTAATTTCGTGGCTCTCGGTTACATTCAGTCCTGCGTGAACCTCGATAACTACGTCTACAAGGACACTGCTTCCAAGGTATCGCGCTTTTATATCCTTGATCCTGTCGACTCCTGGCGTTGACTCAACAGTTGCTTTAAAGTTCCTCAGCATCTGATCATCAAAACCGTCTGTTAAGGAATGAGCTGTTTCTTTGAAAATATCCCATGCCGTTTTGCAAATAATAAATCCGATTGTAATCGCCGTAACGGTGTCAAACCAGGCTATGCCGAATTGAGACGCGACAATTCCTGCAAAAGCGCCTACACTTACAAGGGCATCGGAGCGGTTATCATGGGCTGCTGCGATCAGTGCTTTGGAATTGATCTTTGTTGCCAATGATTTGTTGTATCGGTAAACCCCATACATAATAATCGCACTGATGATGGCTGCCCATGCAGTGATCAAATTAGGTGATTCTGTCTTTGGCTCTATGATGGATTTAAACCCTGCGAACAAAACCTGAATACCGACAGACATGATTATAAATGAAGCAACCAATGCAGCAATGGCCTCTGCTTTAAGATGCCCGTAGGGATGATCAAGGTCAGGCGGCTTTTGAGAAATTTTCAGCCCGATTAAAACGGCTGCTGATGCAATGACATCTGTTCCGTTATTCAGACCATCCGCAAGGAGGGCCTGTGAAGTATACACATAGCCAATGCCAAGCTTGGCTGCTGCAAGAAGGATATAGGCACCGATGCTCAGCCAGGCACCGCGTTCTCCTTTTTTTAAATCTTGATAAACGTCCAATAATTTCACTTCCCCATTTTAAAGATCCATTACATAAGCAGAGAAGTTTAGTTTGACAGATTACTTATTCCACTGCTTCGGGAGCATTTGAATGGACGCATTCAGAGTGTCCAGTTTGCTTTCAATCCTGTGCAGCAGGTAGAGAGTAACCATGATTGGAAATCCGACTTCGCTTACTAATTGAATCCACTGTTCCATAATAGGTTTCCTCCTTTTCCAGTTTTTATGTTCATTTTCCTTCTTCATACAGAGATGAAAGGCCAGATCCCCCAATTGGAGATCTGACCTTCATTAGCTTTATCCGATTGTAAGATCTGTTAAATTTCTTTCAACAATACGTGCTCCTTTTTTGCTGATAATGTCTCCGCCCGGAGATGTAAAAGCATTTGAAGCTAAGATAAGGTCCATTGCATTTGACACATCACTCTCAACAATCGGTTCTTTTGGAGAATCGATGTTGATTTTCACCTGCTTGCCCTCTTCATTTAAAAATTGAAGCTCCAGCGTTTTCGCCATTTATACTCCCTCCTTTCCTGCATGTTTTAGTGATTAAGCTGTTACCTGATGAGAATCGTTTCGTTCTACATGAGATAAGGTTTGTGTTTGCAGATCTGTAATTGCGGATGCTGCCTGCAGCAGCTGTTCAGCGGTTGCTGATGTTTTCACGTTGTTGTAATTCTTGTATTTATATACCTGTTCTCCTTTTTCATCCATCCCCATATCGAATACAAGGCGAAGCTGTGAATCAAGAATGATTGTTTCTGCCATGCTGATCACCTCCTTTCGTATACGTTATACAAGGAAACGATCATTAAAGTAGCAGAAATTCAGAACTTTTTTCTGTATGTTTGGCATCCCTTAAATTTGTAGTATGTTCTTCGGGATTTTTACAAAAAATAACATAAGATTGATTCGTTCATATGGAAATCACACGAATCCTGATAGGCAGGTACGTATGTGAAAACAAGTAAACTAGAAGTCCTGTTGTGGAGCATTGCATTCCCTGGGTTTGGACAGCTTCTGAACCGCCAGCTGATTAAAGGAATCCTGTTTATATCCCTGGAACTGCTGATTAATACGTGCAGTCACTTCAGGTCAGGTCATCATGCTTAGTTTTTTAGGTGAAATTGATGCGGCCATTCAAACGGTTGAATTCGGATGGCTTATGTTTTATCCTTGCATTTACATGTTTGCGATGTATGATGCATACAAAAATGCGGATGGTCCCGCACCTCCACTGTCCTTTTTGCCTTTTGCATTCGGTGCTTATTTTGTCACAGTCGGGTTAATGTACTCTCCAAAACTCAAGCTGTTCGGAGTACTCTTCGGACCGATCTGGCTGCCGATGCTTTCCCTTATTCCAGGATTGCTGACCGGATTTCTCATCCGATTTGTTATTTTGAGAGTTCGCACCATTCAAAAAAGATAAACTCTTTACCAGACGTTTTAACACCTGAAAGATCGGGTAAATAAAGCTTAGAGGCAATGATTCGGGCACATCTGAGATTTACACTTACACTAGCTGGCGCGGGCTTGGAACCGCAAGGACGTATGAGAGGCAGGGCTTACGTTGTTTAAGTGTCCAAAGACGGGCTGAATCAAAATAACCTACCCTAATTACATATAACGACTAAAATATAGATTAACCGTGCACATGTGTTCTGTTCAGGCTCTTTTAACAGAATAATCATGTGCATTTCTCATTTGTGTTAATGGCCTCATTTACCTGTTTTGACGCACTTTTTTCTAGGTGGAGACGATTTTTCTGCTCCATTCACCCATTTTGACGCACTTTTTTCAGGGTGAAGGCCATTTTTCTGCTCCATTCCTCCTCTTTGACGCACTTTTTTCTAGGTGGAGACGATTTTTCTGCTCCATTCACCCATTTTGACGCACTTTTTTCAGGGTGAGTGCCATTTTTCTGCTCCATTCCACCTCTTTGACGCACTTTTTTCTAGGTGGAGACGATTTTTCTGCTCCATTCACCCGTTTTGACGCACTTTTTTTAAGGTGAAGGCCATTTTTCTGCTCATTCCACCTCTTTGACGCACTTTTTTCTAGATTTCTCCTGAAACAGCACAAAAAAACCAAATCAGCATGCGATTTGGTTTCAAGTCTTCCTTCAAATATGGAATGCACCAACAAGCTTGGCATAATTTATGGCGCAAATTGATGTTCACGTGCTCGTCGTGGGTGTGGATAAAGAAGAATAATATGAGTTATTAATGGATATCGGCATTGATTATGTTCAGGGCTACTTATTCGGCAGACTTGGACATGAACCAAAGCCGTTCCCCCGCTTTATCTTTTAGAGGCTCTGTATCCCGCATTGGCCGCTTCATCCTCGGAACAGAACATTTCTTCTTCCTTTGTTGCATCATAATATTGCCCTTCAGGCAGATGATAAATCTTGTCTCCTGATGAAGAAATATTCCCTTTGATTGTGCAGGCTTCTGTTTGTTCCGATTTTTTTTCCGCGTCATTAAAGCCTTCGTCCTCTGTGGCATAATTTTCTATGCTCCAGATGCCAATCTCCTTTTTCTGAGCAGCTTTTTGAAGCTCATAAAACTCATCTACATGCTTTGTATTCGGGGCATAAACATACCCCACACGCGCAAGTCCTTTTTCGATAAGAAGTTTATTGAACATCTTGCCGTCAGCGTGAAGATAGACTAAGAGCCTTCCATATTTATCACGTTCTCCAACATCAAGCTCAAGCTCCACCTCTTTGCCTGAAAGAGTGCTTTTTGCAAAGCTGCTTGCTTCAGGTCCATACGGCTGCACAGGTTTGTTTGGATGAACGGTTTCCGGTGTGTCAACGAGCAGCAGGCGCAGCGTCTCTTCTTTCCCATTCACAAGGACCTTGACTGTGTCTCCGTCGATGACCCTGACTACCTTGGCAGGAATGAAATTCTCATTCTCAGAATCTGCTTCTATTTCGGATTCAGCCGGAACTGCTTCCTCAGATGGACTCTCTTCTTTTGAGGATATATTCTTCTTTTCAGTTTCAGCAGCAGGTGTCTCATCATTCGCTGTTTCTGAACATCCCGTTAACAAAAAGGCCACTAAAATCAGCAGGAACCATTTTTTCATTTTCTTTTTCCCCTTTTATTCATCAAAAAATCAAACCGCACGATAGCTCGAATGTGCGGTTTGATTCAATGCTGCTCTATTTATTTTTCCCACTATTTGATGATCTGAAGCTCTTTCGGAAATTTTGTCAGTGTTTCATGCCCAATATTTGTAATATACACGTCATCTTCAATGCGGACGCCGCCGATTTCAGGGATGTAAATGCCTGGCTCAATTGTATAAACCATGCCTTCCTGAAGCAGGTCATTATTCGTATGGCTCATCGACGGGAATTCGTGCACGCTAATGCCAAGGCCGTGTCCCAATCGATGCGGGAAGAAATCGCCGTAGCCTGCATGTGAGATGACATCCCGTGCGATTTGATCCAATTCTCCGATTTTAGTGCCTGGTTTACTTGCATCCAGCGCTTTTAATTGAGCTTTTAGCACTGTATCATAGATTTCTTTTTGCTTATCATTGATCGATTGATACGCAAACGTACGCGTAATATCTGAGCAGTAGCCATCAAGCACGACGCCAAGATCAAATAAAACGAAGTCCCCTGATTTTAATGCAGTCAAGCCAGGATTGCCATGGGGCTGTCCTGATTTTTCTCCGAACAGAACCATTGTAGAAAAGGACATTTCACGAATACCTTTTCGTTTTAGTTCATATTCAATTTTTGCAAGAACGTCCATTTCGCTGATGCCTGATTGCAGAGCATGAACGCCTACCTCAACGCCAAAATCTGCAAGCTCTGCTGCCTGCTTTATTATCTCAAGCTCTTTGTCGTCTTTGATCAGACGCAATTGATTCATGATCTCCTCCGCTGAAACAAGTTCTGCCTCAGTCAGAATGTTTTGAAGCTGCAGAGCGCGGGCAAAAGAAAGAAGATCTTTTTCAACAGCTGCTTTTTTAACGTCCTGCTTCCCTCTTTTTACGATGGCTGCATTTACTTTGTCCCATGGATTTTCATGATCGGCATATCCGATAATTTCTCCGTCAAAACCTGCAGCTTTCGCCTGTGAAACTTCCATTCCAGGGCAAATGAAAAACGGCTCTTCTTCTTTAAAAATAAATAAACCCATTAATCTCTCATGGGGATTTGTGTGAAAGTTTGTTAAGTAGAAAATGTTTTCAGTTGATGAAATAAACGCAGCATCTGTATCCTGCTGCTTCAGCCAGTCAGTAAGCTTCGTTAATCTTTCTTTTTGCATGGACCCTCTCTCCTTTATCTGCATAAGTCCTCTCTATCATACGCCAAATTTATCAGAACTTAAAGAAGGCTGATGGACTTCTTCGGAAATACATCCGTCTTTTTTTGCAGATTGCTTTTGCAGAACCCGTTTTTGCCTGACGCGGTTTTAGCGCTGAATCATTATAACGGAATATTAAACGCAAAAGCGTACAGGACATTAATAATGCCAGCCGCAGGCGTGTTCTGAATAATGAAGAATAAACAAAGCACCAGCTGCAGCCAGTGAGAAGTTTCCAATCAGTGATTTTCGTTTTAAGTTGATAAAATCACAGTTCCGCTTTTCTGATTATAGAAAAAATCCAAAAGGGCAGAATGGATTGCTAAGTACACCTATTTAGCAGTTTAGACATGAATAAAAATCTCATAAGGAGGCATTCTTTTGAAAAAAAAAGTGATTATCATTGGAGGCGGATTGGGTGGCCTCTCTGCAGCTATCAGACTTTGCGCAGACGGATATGAGGTAACAGTTGTTGAAAAAGGAGTGCGCGTTGGCGGCAAATTAAACATGCGCGGCGGACTCGGCTACACGTTTGATACGGGACCTTCCATCCTAACGATGCCGTGGGTGCTTGAAAAATTGTTTAAAAGTGCAGGCCGCACCCTTGCGGATTATCTCACCATTAAAAGAGTCGAGCCCGGCTGGAGAACATTCTATGAAGACGGAACAACGATTGATTTAACAAGCGATTTGCCCGCTATGCTTGTGGAATTAAAGAAAGTTTCAGAGGAAGATGCAAACGGATTCTTTGATTACTTGCAGTATTGCAGTAAAATGTATGAATACAGCATGAAGAGCTTTTACAGTAAAAGCCTTTCGGGACTTAACGATCTTCGTTCCCTGCACAGTGTGAAAGAACTGCTGCAGATGGAACCATTGAAATCAATGGATGGCGTCACCAGAAAACACTTTAAAAATAAAAAAATCAGGCAGCTCTTCAACTTCCTGATTATGTATATAGGCTCTTCCCCCTATCATGCACCTGCTGTCCTGTCTCAGCTCACCCATGTGCAGCTTGGACTTGGCGTTCATTATGTCGAGGGAGGCATGTATAAAATTGCTCTTGCCATGAATAAACTTCTTCATGAGCTCGGGGCAGAAATCATGCTCAATACAAAAGTGGAGCGCATTCTCACAAATGGGAAAAAAGCTTCCGGTGTTGAGCTTCTGAATGGAAGAATTCTTGAAGCAGATCTTGTTGTATCCAATCTCGAGGCAATTCCAGCGTATCGCACTCTTTTAAAAGAAAACACCCAATCGCACCAGAAAATAGATGAGCTGCAAAAGTTTGAACCAACTGTATCAGGTCTTGTGATGCTGCTCGGCGTCAACCAAACATATGATAACCTTGCGCATCACAACTTCTTTTTCTCAGAAAATCCTGAGAAGGAGTTTCAGCAGATTTTTGGTGAAGGCAAGCTTGCTGATGATCCGACTGTGTATGTCGGCATCTCATCAAAATCAGACTCAGCACAGGCTCCTGAAGGAAAAGAAAATCTGTTTGTACTGACTCATGTTCCACCTCTAAAAGAGGGGGAAAACTGGGAATTCAGAAAGGAAACATACCGCGAGCTCATCTTATCAAAGCTTGAGCGCATGGGAATTCCTGATTTAAGAAACCATATCGAGTTCGAATACACCTTTACGCCTAATGATTTAGAGCGCCTGTACGGATCCAATGGGGGATCCATCTACGGTGTTGCCGCCGACCGCAAGAAAAATGGCGGATTCAAAATTCCGAGCAGAAGCAGCATGCTTGAAAATCTTTATTTTGTAGGAGGGTCCACCCATCCGGGCGGCGGAGTACCAATGGTTACTCTGTCTGGCCAGCTTACAGCTGATTTAATTTCTGAAAATGAGAAGGTTCTGAAACACTTGAAAGAAGATAAGGAAATTTCATAATGACTGCAAAAGAAGGAATTCATCCTGCTTAATGATCAATCCTCCGTCCAAACAAAAGAAATTCAGCTGAACGAAACGAAACTTCACTAACTGTTCCGGTATTGAGTTTCCGAAAGTCTGGTCAGGATATACTCGTTAAACTGGCGAACGAATCAAATTGCAGAGTCGCCTGTTTAGAGCAGACAGATACTAAAATTCTAATTTATAGAAAAAATCCATCCAGCAGCGGATGGATTTTTTTTATTTCAGCGAAGATAAATCGCTTTTCACATCTACAAGCAGGGCATTGCCTTCATCAGAGACAATCACTTTTGCATATTTTGCATTTCGTTCCAGTTCCATCCCTGTTCCCTCTTCTACAAAAAAGGATTCGATTCCAAGAATGATACCGTCATAGCCATTGTATTTTCCAGTCAGATAGGCTTCGTCCGCTTCGGGCTCTTTGAAAGCTTCCGCTGCTCTTCCTTTTGCCGTTTCTCCAGTCGGCCTGTAAATCCCCTTGCTGTCTTTTTTAACTTTAACAGTGATGACAGATCCGGTTTTAACGCCATCTTCCGGTTCGTATCTTCCGGCTTCATATCTCAGCTGTACATAATCTCCCTGAAGCATTGACCTTGGATCAAGGGGTTCAAGTTCAAGCACAACTACTTTCCCTTCATCCAGCGCTTTTTCATTTAAAAAGCTCTGGTAACCTGTAAAAGCAAGCTGAAGGGTAAATACTCCTGCTATCAAAGCCCAGGTTCTGTTTGTAAAAACGTTTCCTCCTGCAGGTTTTTCTTTATCAAAGTATCTCACTGCTGCAAAAATCAGCAGGCCAAGGAGCAGGAAGGTCAGCGATTTGTGAAGCAGCTTCCAGGCAAAATCGTAATACAGGCCGATGAAAAAGAGGATAAAAAATACCCAGGTTATATTTCTCTTCACAAGGCAATCTCTTTTATGATAAAGGGCAAGCATGACTGCGCTAAGTCCAAAATACAGAATCTGATAGACAAGCGTTTCCTGCCAATCTGTACCCCAGAAGGCGGCCGGATAAAGAAGCAGGAAGCCGTAAAAGAGGCAGAAGCTGCTCAGCTGTCTCACTCTATCAATCGGCACTAGCATCAGCAAGAATTGAGCAATGGATAAGAGGGCTAAAACAAGACGGAAATGCTCCATCCATTGTAAGTGCACAGAAAATAGGCTGATGAAGCTCGCAAGCATAAAAGTATAGGCGAGAAACTGAAGAAATTTTTCCCGTTCGATCAGGATCATCACAAAACTGACCGCAATAAAGAGAATGGCTGTGCCGGCATTAAGCATGAAAAGAACTCCTAATGCTGTTAAAATCCCTGTAATAAATAAGGTGTACCGTGCAGCTGTATAGAGATTTTTCCAAAAAACGGCTGTGCCTATGAATAGAAGACTTAACACCGCAAGGCTATATTCTGACTGAAAGATAAGGAACAATAATCCGCCCAGGCTGAACGAAAGCAAGAGAGACGAAGTGAAGGTTATTATCACAATCAGAATATTTTTAAACACTTTGTACATCAGAGAGTCATCAGGCGCTATCCTCGTTACACGGACTGCAAGGTAAATACCGCCCCCCAAAAAGAGCAATGTCCCAAGAATGGAAAACAAATAAAAGCTGTATGGTCCGATTTTACCCGCTAGTCTTATGCTGAGTTCTGCATATTTAGAAAGGGCAAAAACGCCCAGCATCACAAAGGTAATAATTGTCAGCTTATGATGGCTGTCTTTTTTCATAAACAGGAAGTAGCTAAGAATAATGACACACAAGTACACGATGTTCATCCAGGAACTATAAGGTTCAAACACCTCGTAAAATGACATGATGATCAAAAAGAGATGAATGACTGTAAAAGCTGCATATTCCAGAGGTTTTAGCTTTAAGAAATAAGCTAAGCCAAATATAGTGGCATTAAGGAGCACCATGCCAAGATAAATGAGCCATTCTTCAAATTCTGAACGATTGATGGATACACTTGTCGGAAACATGTAAAACCAATATGAAAGCAGCAATAGCCCATAGCTAAGAATGGCAAAGGGCTGATATCGCGTAATAACAGCGAGAGCAATCGAAGGCACCATCCAGATGAAAAATAATAGATAACTGTCAGCATGCGAATTATATATTTGCCCGATCAGAGCTGCAGCAGCACCGAAAGAGATTGTCCCGCCGACAAGCAGCCATTTTGGGAGAGCCTCCCGATTGGACAAAATCTTTCCGCTCAAAAAGCTTGCTCCGTAAAATAAAACCATCATACCAATTGCAAGACCCACCTTTTCCAATCGTTCAAAACCGCTCCAATTGGAAGCAAAAAAATAAAGAATGCCGGATAAAACAAAAATGATTGCACTGAGATACCCCAGCGGAATGAGTTTGCTCAACATGATCACCGTACTTTCCCTAAAGAACTGATAGCTGTTTTCATCTTATCATTTTTTTACTTAGTCATATAGGCAATTCCTATTATCTGGTATAAAAAAGAGATTCTTCCTTGAAAGGAGTGACTTCTTTTTTGACCAGGCTTATCTTATTTGTCCTTGGCTTGTTTTCATCCCCTCCACATCATTAACTTACTTATATTTCATTTTATGAGCAGCGGATATAAGCTGAACTTAGATGATGTGAATTTTTTATTTTTATTTTTTGGGGTCCCTTTTCTCTGAACGCCAAGGGATTTTTTATATACCGGGTGACGGAAGAGGTAAAAGGATTTTTTATCAGGTACTCTTAGGGTTTTATCCTTCGTAACTTTGTTTATCGGGCACTCCTCACTTTTTTTCGGGCTCTATTTCAAATTTATCAGACACTATTCAGGTTTCATATTTTGAATAGAAACCTCCCAAACACCTAGCTGCACTTTTTTCCAAAAAAGGAAATCTTGATTTTCCAAGTGTTTTCATTTTAGGTATAATGAATATGGGAATTCGTTCTTTACCTACTTAAGGAGATGTTGGCATTGCTGAAAGTCATGAAACGAAATATAGTCCTCATCTTATGTATAATCGGTTTTGCATCACCTTTTATTTTTATTCAATTAACAGATTGGTTTTACTATAGCTCACTGATCGGGTGGATCATAGGCTTCATTTGTATTACTGCAGCTTATGTGATTGTGAGTAAAAGACCTGATGAAGAATCCACAGGGGAAAGAACGACATAGAAAAATGGACGAAAGATCCCTTTCGTCCATTTTTTTATCTTAATAACCGCAGTCCATTCAGGATAACAAGGATCGTGCTTCCTTCATGTCCAATGACACCAAGCGGCAAATCGAGCACCTGCAGGAAATTCGAGCAAATCAGCAGTGCAATGACTGACATTGAGAAAATAATATTCTGTTTCACAATCTTATCCATTTTTCTAGAAACTTCAATGGCTTTTTTCAGTTTGGTCAAATCATTTTTCATCAGGACAACATCCGCCGTTTCAAGGGCAACATCCGTCCCTTCGCCCATGGCAATTCCGACACTCGCCGCAGCCAGTGCTGGGGCATCATTAATGCCATCCCCGATCATTGCTGTATGACCGTACTTCTTTCCAAGTTTCTTCACTTCTGCCACTTTATCATCAGGCAGGCATTCCGAAATAAATTGGTCTACTCTTGCAGCACTTGCCACGGATTGTGCGGTGGACTCATTATCCCCTGTCAGCATTACCGTGTGAATTCCCGCTTTTTTGAGCTCATCAATCGCTTGAACGGCATCCGTTCTTAGCACATCCTGAAGGCTCAGAACGGCTGCGATCCCGTTCTCATTTTTCACATAAACAATGGTTTTTCCCTCATGTGCCCTCTCTAAGCCAAATGCCGTCATTTGGTTCTCTTCCTCATTTTCCGCGACGGGCTTTCCTACACTCCACATTTCACTCTTCCATTTGGCCGTTACACCAAAACCTGATTGCTCCTGTACATCCAGCATTTCGGGATGAAGAGAGGGATATTTCTTTTCGATATAGCTTACGATCGCCTTTGCAAGCGGATGATTGGACTGCTTTTCAATTGACAGCACCGCTCTGAACACTTCAGCTTCATCTGCATGTTTGCTGATTTTCACATCTGTCACAACAGGTTCCCCTTTTGTGAGCGTCCCTGTTTTGTCGAAAGCGATCACCTTCAGCTTGCTTAACCTCTCTAAATGAACTCCGCCCTTGAATAGCAGGCCATTTCTTGCACCATTAGAGATGGCTGACAGAGTCGCAGGCGTTATGGATGCGACCAGGGCGCATGGCGAGGCCACCACCATCAGAACCATCGCGCGGTAGAAGCTCTCATTGAAGCTCCACCCCAGCAGATAATGCGGCAAAACCATCATCAATGCAACGGCAATTAATACACCTTTTACATAAGTTCCTTCAAACTTCTCAATAAATTGCTGTGAGGGCGACTTTTCTGACTGAGCAGATTGAACGAGCTTAATAATCTTCTGAAAAAGGGTTTCATCGCTGTTTTTTGTTACTTTTACTGTTATAGAACCATTAATATTGACTGTGCCGGCGAAAACAGTGTCCTCCGCCTTTTTCTCAACAGGGATGGATTCACCTGTTATTGCTGCCTGATCAATACTTGTTGTTCCAGATGCAATTTCACCGTCTGTCGGAATTCGTTCACCTGGCCTTACAGCAATCAAGTCTCCAATCTCAAGCGAAGAGACATGAACTCTTATTTCTTTGCCATCTTTAAACAGGGAAGCCTCCTCGGGCTGAAGCTCCATCAGTGCCGAAAGCTCACGCTGGCTTTTGTTCAGTGTAAAGGTTTCAAGCGCCCCGCTTAATGCAAAAATAAAGATTAAAATGGCGCCTTCAATCCAATATCCAATGATTCCTGAACCAATGGCTGCAAAGACCATCAGCAATTCTACATTCAGCTTTCTCTCTTCAAGTGTTTCCTCAATTCCTTCTTTTGCTTTCGCATATCCGCCGATTAAAAAAGCTGATATAAATAAAGCGGCTGCTGCAGCTGAGTCCCCCTGATTTGTTTGAATGGCCCATCCTATCAAAATAAGGATTCCAGAGACAATGGCAGCAATCAATTCCCCGTATTCTTTTAGTCTATCAAATTTTGTATTCTCATCATGTTCACGATGAAGTACATTTTCATTTACAAACATGGTATACCTCCCTAATTGAGAAAAATAATCATCTTCATTAAGCATTATAAAAATATAAATACTGCTGATGAACAGCAGCAAACCCCTATAAATCCGCTTTGTCGAATCAGTATATGTCTCATTATACCAAAACGTACGCAAAACTCAATTAAAAATTATTATTATTTTTATTTAATAATAATTATCATTAAGAACGTAAAAAAAAGACTGATCATAAACCAGCCTTTGAAAATTGGAATATATATTTGACGCGGTAAAGCCCATTTTTTGTTTTTTCTTCAAGTGGTATAGCCAAAAAGGTTATATAGTAGTCTCCAGCCGGAATTTCACAGACTAATTTTTTTGATAAAATACTTTTGATTTCAACAGCGCCATTTACGACACGAAACGGTACTTTGCATGTAAATTCAGGTTTGGAATTCAGCTGCTCGGGCTGATCTTGTACAACTTGAATGTCTGCAGATGAATTGGACAATGCAGCAAATGAAACCGCATATTCATCGGCAGCATATCCTTTTTTGTAATCCTGCGCCGTCCATTCAAAATGCGGGGGACTGATGCCAATATTAGAAATGATTATTTGCTGATAGGATACAAGAATTTCATCTTTTCTTTTTATTTGCTTCATTTACTCACACTCCATCACGAAATTCAGTCAGTGATAAATAAAACCCTTGTGCCGTCAGGATAATCCTCGAACTGATTGCCGACCCATGCGCCTGCTCCGCGATTATCAGATGGAGTGACATAACAGACTGATGCACCTGCCACTCCTTCTTCGCACATAGCCATCGGCCATTCATCACGATCGTAACCGGTCTTAGTAGGGATTCCGGCAAGGCTCTCTTCCCTACACTCCTCTGCTCCATTAAGTTCAATCGTACACACATCGGAATGCCCGGCAGCAATCGCGTCCCTGACATGATCTCCTGTTTCAGGATACCCAGCTTTCCCGGGAGCCTGTCCCTCAATTAAACCAGTCCCATCATAACAAGAAATAGTCCAATGACAGTTTTTCTCATTTCCAAATTTCTTCTCCAATGTGTTTTTTTCCTTCATCTTCAATATAATTCATGATTGAAAAGAGCAGTTTAAGCCTATTTAATATGATTGTTAAGACTGAATGTCAGTTTTGTAAATCTAGTTTCATAGCACCCTACTTATGGTTGAAGAAATCTTTTATTCCTGATGCTTTAAAGAGAATTCAATCAGTTTAGGGAAAAAGAAATGGTTTCCTTCACTCTTCACAAATAATAACTATTAAGGAAAAGGAATCCATTAAAAGATACAGAAAATCTTAATAAAGGAGTTGGTTATAGGATGCTTCATGAGAAAAAAGTGACATTGAGAAGATTAAAACCTGAGGATATCCCATTATTATGGGAGTTTATAAATGGACAGACAGAGCCTGAATGGAAAAAATGGATGCCCCCTTTCATGACGATTAACTGCTGCTCTACTTCTATGTAGAGCTTGTTCGGATTCGGATCTTTCATTTCTTTCTTTTTTTGTTTTTCAAAATTTTTCTTGTCATTGTACCTACCGGGAGTAACCTGCTACTGGGAACATCAGCCATCAAACTGGCTTGAAGTTGGCATTGTTATTTATCAGCCGGCTAATTGGCATAGAGGTGACGGCACGGAAGCCTTGAAGCTTTGGATTCAGCATTTGTTCGATAAATATAAGCTGATTCGAATCGGTTTAACAACCTGGTCAGGAAATACAAGAATGATCAGAGCGGCTGAAAAAACAGGTATGAGAGAGGAAGGCAGAATCCGCAAGTGCAGATATTACAAAGGTTCCTATTACGACTCCATCAAGATGTGCATGCTTAGAGAAGAATGGCTTGATGGATCTGCAAAAAAAGTATAAAAACACCGTTTTATCCCCAAAATAGAAGCAGAAGTCAGCTTTTCTATTTTGAGAGGAGGACATGTAGATGGCACTAGTCGTCATTTGCAGACATTGCAGCGGAGCAGGCAAAATCAGAACGAATCCCTTCATTCCCCTTGCGAAAAAGTGCCTGCAGTGCAGTGGTACCGGCAAATATCAGGAATTCACCTATAAGAATTAAGATAAGTGCAAGCGCAAAGGCCCGCTCCAAAAGGCAGATAAGGATTCGACAGAAAAGTCCGGGTCTGACTTTTTTGGACCATGGAGTTAGGCGATCTGCTTGCCATCAAACGAGCAAAATTTTTAAATTACAATAGCTTAACTGAAAAGGAAGCATTCCAGAATGCTTCCTTCTTCTTTTTCTACTTTAAATTCACCAAAACATTATACACAAAAAATAAAAGGCCGATCACCGTTGCGAATGATCCGATGATTGTAAGCAGCAAGAGTCTGTTCGTTCCCGAAACAGTAAATACAAGGCCAATCATCATTAGCGGCAGTCCGATATTATGAAGCCAAAAGTGAGCCTTTGCCAAAAAATGATCCGTTAACTCAGGGAATAAATAATATAAAATTCCGGCAATCGTAAGTGTCGTCCATCCGAGTAAATTAATATGGACGTGAACTGGAGTGAGCGTATAATCATCAGCAATCGACATATAAAGACTGAGCAGAAGACCTAGAGCCAAGTATAGAACAGAAATCTTGATGGTTTTTATCCCCATTTGATTACCTCCCGTCTTTTTAAGATACAATTTAATTTACGCTCTGCAGGCGCTTATTTAGAAATTGTCCATCAAAAAAAGAAGCGGGATCTATTCTTCTTTAATCCATTACACCTATGCTTATGACTGAAACTTTTATGACAGTTGTTAAGGTCATCTTCTGGTAAGGATCCTCCATTGCTCCTTGGAAAGATCACTTTTATCGAATGTACTCTTGTACGTTATACCGAAACCGGCAGGATCTGATCCTTTTCCCTTTAAAATCTCTATTAATTTCTTTGTTTCTGAATTGATCGTGTGTTTGATGGCCTTTTCTAAAACCTTCGTCGTAATTTGCTGGTCTGAAACCAGTTCTTCAGATACTTCAAGCAGCCTCGCTTCCATCTTAAGGTCGACATTGAAATCAGGGACTTGTCTGGTGCGGTCAGATCCGGATTACTGGACATCGTGTTTGTCAGTCTATCTCTTACTTCTTGAACCGAAGGAGGCAGTATGCTGTCCCCTGTCTGCTTTTGCTTAAAAAACATGTCAAACAACTCCGATGCCAGGTAGTTCTTTCAGTGTTTCCATAAATGTCATTTTCATGAAAAAGAAAATAAGAAAAAGCACCTTAAGCAAGGTGCTTTTCTCTCCTACATAAACATTCCTACTAATACTGCTGTAATAAAACTTGCTAATGTTCCGCCTATTATCGCTTTTAATCCAAGTTTTGATACAAGGGAACGCTTCGTCGGCTCAAGTGATCCTAAACCTACGATCAGCTGGCCGATGGAAGACAGATTGGCAAAGTTACAAAGAGTAATCGATAGAATGGCTACTGTTTTAGGAGCTAACTCATCAATCATTTTACTTAAGTCAAGATATGCAACAAATTCATTGACTGATAATTTCGTTCCGATAATAGAAGCTGCTTTGAAAGCATCCTCAAACGGAATCCCGATCATGATAGCAAATGGGTAAAACACATATCCAAAGATTGTGGACAAGTCCGTTCCGATCAGACCAAGTCCTCCATTGATCAAGGCGAGGATGCTAATAAATGCAATCAGCAGACCTCCAATGTTCAAAGCGAGAGTTACACCGCTTACGGCTCCTTCAGCAATCGCTTCAAATACATTCGCATGCTTTGTTTTTTCCATGGCAACATTGTCATTTGTTTTGGAAACCTCTGTTTCAGGCTCAAGCAATTTGGCGATGATCAATGAAACAAAAGGAACGCTGAAAACGGAGATAAGAAGATATTTCATGTCGATTCCCATCAGTGAATACCCTACAAGTATCGCCCCGCTGGCAGAAGCCGTGCCTCCTACCATAACCGCAAATAATTCGGATCGTGTTAAATCCTTCAAATACGGACGCACCAGCAGCGGTGCTTCAACTAGTCCTAAAAAGGAATTTCCGACAGCACTGAACGTTTCAACCTTGGTTGTTCCAAGGAGTTTCCCAATCGATAAACCAATAATTCTTACAACAAAAGGAATAATTCTCAAATAATAAAGTGCGGATATAAGTGCAGAAATAAAGATAATGACAGCAAGTACATTTATCGCAAAAACAAATGTGATGTTTGAACCTTCACCATAAAAACCGCCAAACACAAATTCAATGCCTTCGCTGCTGAAATCAATGATTTTTTGAACAGCAAATGCCGCTTTCTCTAAGATCATCTCTCCCGCTTTCACTTTCATGACAAATAAAATTAAAGCAGCTTCAAGCAATAATCCAATGCCGATTGTTTTCCAGGGAATGCTTTTGCGATTGCTGCTTAAAAGCCAGCCAAGAAATAATATACCTGCAAGAGATAAGATTCCATATAAAATAGTCAAATGAATGCCCCCATCTATTAAAGTCATCAGTTCGTTTTCCAATCATGATTAGCGCGGTCAGATGTCTGACATCTAAAAATAAATAAAAAAAGAGGCCTCTGTTCAAGACTTTATAAAGAAAGCTTGAACAATGACCTCTGCGTCAGACAACCTGTTCGTACTCTCCTTATAGTCCGGCACTTTAAGGCTGCCAGGTAGAAACTTATGGACCATATCTCCATGATTATATAAGGAAAACGTATGAAGTTATCTTCGTATTTTACAGCGGGACAAGTGCTTTTTCAATCTTTTTTCTTATTATCAAACTAGCAAATGTATTGCAATCTTTCAGAATCATCGGTAAACACTGTCTCTGCGCTCTGTAAGCCACAGTGTAATCCCGATTTTCTGGCAGATTGTCACATAATGCATGAGCGTTAATAACACAATGCCTGTATTCATGCCAAGAATAATCCCAGCCATTTGCAGCGAGGGCTGTGAACCAAGCAAAAACATCATGCTAAACGAGACAATATGCGACCAGACAGTATGGTAAAAAGCATCTTTTACAAGACCAAGTCCAATTAAATAAGCCTGCATGGGAATGACGAAAAAATGAAACAAAAAGTATGGCCACAGAAGCTTCAGATAAAAGGCTGCCTGATCAGATGAGAAAAACAGAGATGTCAGCGGTTCTGCAAAGAGATAAATAATAAAAACGGCCGGTATACCGTAAAGCATCGTAAAAGACATCGATTGCTGCAGCAGAACCCGCAGCGTCTTCGTATCCTGCTTTGAGTATGAATCAGAAACGTTTGGAATCAGCATGATCATTAAGGAATGGGCGATAAATGCTGGAAAGAAGCCAATTGTCATCGCCACTCCAGTCAGCATGCCAAAATGCTCAGTTGCAGCAACCGTTCCGAACCCTGCAGTAATTAGGGCTGTTTGGATCAAAAAAGGCTGTATCGCATTCGTAATGGCATGAAAAATTCTCAGGCCTGTAGTCGGAAGGGATACAGACAGCAGCTTTTGCCTTGCATGTTTACCGGTTGTAAATGTGTTGTTCTCATTTTTCAGTGCATGCATATGTACCAAAAACATACTGATCAAATAGACAAATACGATCAGTTCACTGCCTATAAAAGCACAGAGCGCAATCAGCAAAGCATTTTGATCAAATTGAAAAATGGTGAAAATGAGCAGCAGCACACCGAATTGCACAGCTTTTCTTAAAAAATTAGAAAACGCAATCTTGCCCATCTGCTGAATACCCATAAAATATCCTCTCGCAATCGAAGAAAACGACGCAATGGGAATTAGGCCAATAATCAGCCATTTTACAATCGGATGAAATCCCTCAAGCAAAGATGTAGCTGAAAAAAGGACGACGCTTGCCAGAAGTACAGCAAGGGTAACAACTATTGTCATCTGCAGGGCGTGGCGCAGCATACTGTAGTGCAGGATCCGTTTGTTTTCAGCGATGTATTTTGAAATGGAAATCGGCAGTTCAAGACTTGCAAGAACAGCAACTAAAAATATGACAGGCAATATGGACATATACCTGCCCATCCCTTCTTCTCCAAGCTCTCTGGCGAGGATCATATTGACGAAGAATTCGATGCATTCACTGAAAAAAGCGGCAACGATCAATAAAAGGGTTCCTTTGAAAAAAGAATTCATGCTGACTCACTCCTTGGGGAAGAACTTTCTAAAAGGATATGAGACAAGTCTTTGAATTATTTTAAAATTTGTTTTTATAATTGTTTATCCCTACTCAATAACTCCCGTTTCAGTAATCATAACCTCAGGTTTAATCTCTACGTTTAATTTTGGATAGGTCTCTTTCCATTCTTTTTTCCCAAAGCCTCTAACTTGGCTTTCTATTAAATCTTGAATTCCAAGCGGATCAATGTCCAGCTCTTTAAATTGTTCGATCATTTGTTTAGATTCTTTTATTATCTCTTTTTCAAACGCTTTTTCCATTCCATTTTTGATTTTAGGTGTGATTATGTTTCCGGTATACTGCTGAACAATCCCGCTGATTTTCACCTTAATGGTTAATTTTGATGGATCTTTCTTATTTACTTCTATTTTGCGGTCCGAGGAAATCGTTTTAATCGCCACCTGTTCCTTTTTCGGCAGTTTAAGTGCATAGGTTCCTTCTGTATATTTATCAGCAATCAGTTTAAAGAAAATCAGCTTTTCATTTGGTATTTCGCTGACCATCTTGTCACCTTTAAATAACGCAAGTCCATCAAGTACAACTATATCACCTTCCGCCTTTTTCAAAATAGGCAAAAAGGGGTCACTGTCCTGTGCATACAAGTCATACAGAAAAATGTGGAGGTTCGTTTTTGGGATATCTCTGTTTTCAATATTGTGACGGATCAGGTTTGAGATATATTCAGCCGCTCCTCTGATCCCAAATTTAGCCTTCATAATGGAATTTGCACTCTCTCTGCCAACTGTCAAATAGACTCTCGATCCAACACTTGGATCTCTCTCAAGAGTATCAACCAGTTTTGTCAGTCCTTTTTCAGCAATTTCCTCTGAATAGATGACGACTGTAGTTTTCCCCAGAACAAGAGGGTCAGATGATTTACGCTGAAGGTGAGTTAAAATGTCTTTGCTCACTTCTAAGGACGAGGTGTCTTCAATGATTTCACTTTCTACAGGTGCATCCTTCGTATATACCGGTATGACAACGGTCCCTTTTATTTGATCGGAGTTTTCCATGTCATAGCCTATTACTGTAATAATATTGACATCGTCCAATATTTCTTTTTCTAAACAGCCTGTCAAAAGCAGCGGAATGAGAAAGACGATCATTTTACGTTTCAACCTTACGCCCTCCTTTCCATTTTCGGTAAATTAAAGTGAGTAAATACATCAACGGAATGTAAGCTATAAAGAAATAGAAACCTACCTCGCCAAGAAAATTATTTATAGAATTAATCTGGTCACGATCTTTAATAAAATTTACAGCTGCATAACAGACGGGGAGGACAATCAAGATTGTATATTTCTGTTTTATCTTAACAATTTGTTTTATGCCTCTGCTTGCACACCAGAGGGTTAAACAGACGTTCGGGAGGATGACGAGGTTCCAGGTTGCGATCCCGATATATTCAAACCTTTCCACAAAAGGCATCTCGACAATTTTCCACATAGTCAATGTTGCCCATGCGTTTTTCTGAAGCTGCTCTTCACTAAAATAAACAATGCTGAACAGCATAATGATCAAATAGAAGAAAGTTGTATAGGCTGCACCCATGTGTGCCCACTTTTTTGATTTTTCAGGATTTTTCAGAAAAGGATAGTACATAAACAGTGCTTCAAAACCCAGGGTTGACAGCGACATATTCTTCGTGCTTTTCAAAAGATCACTGATGGAATGATCAAAAAATGGCATTAGGTTATTATAATTCGCAAATTTCAGTGTGAACAGATATGTAAACAACAGGTACCCGGGGAGAACTACACCGAAAAAGCAAATCCCTGCTACTACCCGAAACCCTCCATTTAAGATGTAGTAGACAAGAACTAGAAAAATAAAGCTGTACATCCAGACTTTCAAATCCGGAAACATCCACACTTGTATGACTTCTATATAGGTTCGGAGGACGTTAAAAGCAAGACACGTAAAGTAAAGAATGACAATGCCATTTAAGCCATTGCCGATCCACTTCCCAAAAATCTTTTTATGAATATCAATGATGTTTCCCTCTTGATCCTTTAAGATCTGATAAATTAAAAAGATTGAGATTTGAACAATGACTCCTGAAGCAAGGACCGTAATCCATGCATCATGACCGGAGTCCATCGAAATAAAGCGCTGAAAGCCAAGTACTCCCACACCAAACTGAAGGGAGTGAATAAGAAAAAACGCAAGAAAATGGGAGACTTGATATCGTTCTGCTATCTTTTTCATCTGGACACCTCACGATCTGCTATTCATCTATATCATGCTTCTGTCTGGCTTTTTTTGCAGAAAATTTATCGGGCTGTTTCGTCCGCAGGGCCATAGGCCTTTTGTTTAATGTAGTGAAAGGGAATCGGATAATCGCATCTTTGAGGTCCCTGCTCCGGGGCGGATAGATCGGCACCAAAAAGGGCCTTCCAAGAGATGTCAGCCTCAAGAGATGAGTAGTTAAAAAACAAAAACACAAAACAATGCCAAGAAGACCATAGAGTTGGGCGAAAATTAAAAATGGAAATCTCAGCAGACGAATCGTATTACCCATCTTGTAAACCGGAGTCGTAAAGGATGCAAGTGCAGACAAAGCCACGATGATCAGCAGCACGTTACTGGTCAGTCCCGCTTCAACTGATGCCGTTCCAATAACAATCCCGCCTACGATACCGATTGTCTGTCCGACTTTTGTCGGCAATCGTGCTCCAGCTTCACGCAGCAGCTCAATCGTAAGCTCCAAAAACAGTGCTTCCAAAATAGGAGGCAAAGGAATTTCACGCCTGGATGTTACAAGCGTGTTCAGCAAATCCTTTGGAATTAATTCAAAATGATACGTCAGCGTCGCTACATATACTGGCGTAACCAGAATGGAAAACGCTACAGCAAACACTCTGATCAGCCTGAAAAAAGATGCTAGAACCCAATTTAAATAATAATCTTCGAAGGATGAGAAAAATTCTACTAGAGTTGTCGGTCCAATTAAGATCTGCGGCGATCCATCAACAATAACAGCTACTTTTCCTTCTGCGAGCACAGCAGCTATCCTGTCAGGGCGTTCAGAATCAAGCACCTGAGGAAAAGGAGAATTATGATTATCCGAAATGAATTGGGCCACATAGCCGCTGTCCCCTATTTGATCATACGTAATATCTCTTAACCGCTGCGTGATCGTGTTTACATTTTCTTCATCTGCTATGCTGTCAATATAAAGAACAGCAACTTTTGTTTTGGACAAATCACCAATTTGCATTTCTTTTATTCGCAGCTGCGGCACTTGTATTCTTTTACGAATCAAATTGATATTAAATTCAATCGCTTCTACAAATGCTTCTTTCGGACCTACTACACTGAATTCAACTTCTGGCAGTGAGATGTCCCTTGCTTTATTCAATGTAGCTCTTAATAATGCACATGGACTTCCATATTCAGAGAATGAAATAATGACATAGCCATCCAGCAATTTCTCCGAAACAATATCCGTGTCAATCGTGAAAATGATTTCTTCAATTGGTACAATTTCTTTCAGTTGATGAAGAGTATTCCATTTCTCCTTGAGCAGAGGAGCTAATATGCTCTCATGCAAAAGCTGCGGATCTGCAACTGTCCGAATGTAAGACACCCAGAATGTAATCTCTTTTGCATTGTGCTCATATTGGACAAAATCAGACGAGGCCTTGAAGCAAGTAATGATTTCAGCCATCGACTGTTTTGGTTTGCCATTCTGCTTATACATCTTGTTCACGATTTCCACCACGCTTCACGATCGTACTTTCCCTTATATTTCCTCTCGTTTTATAAATTATTCAACCAGAAGAAATGGTATCGTTTTTGCAGGCATCAATAAGTCAGGAGGTTTCCAGATTTATTAGCGAAACTGAGAAGTTTATTTTCAAAAAGTTCAATTTAAAGATTATCAGCTGGTGCAGCTTTGTTAGTTAAGGCTAATCACAAAACTAAGATCTAAACACAAAAAACTCCCTTCCAAAAGGAAAGGAGCTGCTTTTATTTATTTTGCAAATGTGTGTCTTCCGATTGTAAGAGTGACTTCTCTAGTACGAATCCAGTCGCTCTCGGCTGTTACAGGATTATAGAAATAGACAGAATCAATTCCCATACCCTCATATGCCAAGGCTTCTTGAACCGCTTCTTTAGCTTCTTCATCAGCAGGTTCATTAATTGAGCCGTTTTCTACTGGAGAAAACGCGTAAATGCCAGATTGCTTTTGATAAATAACGTCTCTGATTGTATCCGGGAAACGATCGTCTTTCACACGGTTTAAGACAACTGTTGCCACAGCTACTTTTCCTGCATATGGCTCACCTTTTGCTTCAGCATGAACGATTCGGGCCAATAAATCCTTATCTTCATCTGAAATCGATTGAGGAACCTGTAATTTTTCGCCTATATATAATAATTGACCGCTTTTATGATTAAGGGATTGAATCTCTTTAATGGATACTCCGTACTTTTTGCCGATCAGCCATAAAGTATCGCCAGTTTTAACTTCGTGTTTTGTTGCTGCCTCTGCTTTTTCAAACCCAAATAATGATAAGGTAAGTGCAGAAATGATAGTAAAAGTAAAGAATGCTTTCTTCATTCGTAAACCTCCCAGTTTTTCATTCGGATTCGTCTGTTAGAAGTACAAGTTATAGCCTAACAGCTTTATTCACCTAATTCATTGCTTAAAAATTGGAAGGATTACCAATTCAATGTTCAAAAAAATGCGGCATATGTGTCATTTTCCTGAAATGAAACATAAGATAGCGGACATTTCCCTATGCACAAACAGCAAACTTGAAGCTTTTATCCATATAGAAATACGTTCTTTTCTCCTTTTACCATTTCACATTCCTTTCTTATGATAAACCTACCGCGGAATACTTTAATGGAGCGCTCCTTAGTGGAGACCTGAAAATGATTGAAGAAAAAAGTTTTGAAGAACTTGTCAAGCAGTATCAAAAAATGATTTATTATCACATTAAACATTTGAACATTACAAAAAATCAGGAAGAATACCATCAAATTGGGCTTATCGCATTGTGGAATGCCTCAAAAACCTATGACAGATCTAAAGGCACCTTCAGTACCTATCTTTATAAGTGCATAAGAGGCCAGCTTCTAAATGAAATGAACAAACAAATCAGAAGACAAGATCACGAGGAGCTTCGTGAACATCATAACGATGTGATGATGGATAATGATCCTATTAAAGAAATGTTAAACGAGCAAATTGTCCGCTCATATAGTCATATCCTGTCTCCAATGCAGCAAAAATGGCTGATTGGCTATTGCATTGAAAGGAAAACGCCATCTGAAATTGCGGAGAGCGAAAAAGTAAGTGCTGCCAGTGTGAAATCATGGAGAAGAGAGGCTTTAAAGAAGATCAAAGCCTTATCAGAAGAATCATAAGTCTGAACCATTCGAAAAAAAGAAAGACGGCTGTCACAAGTGACAGCCGATTCTTAATTCAGCTCCGGGGAACCTGCATATACCTATATATAACACTTCCGCCCTGCTGGGCAATTCCGCGGAAATGCTTAAAATCCTCACGTTCAACAAGAGCCGTCCTAAAGGTAAGAAACACTTCTTTTGGGACGTGATATTCATTCATTTCGCCATTTTTTAAAGAGTCCAGCATCTCATTTGCCAATTGTTTATCCATGGAACGTACTTCCCCCAAATCTTTTCATATATGCAAGTTTACTAAGGAGAAGTCCGCTTGTCCATGACTTAATAAATAAATTTTAATGCTTCCTCTATGTCTGTTTCACCAGAGAGGATTTCAAACGTTTTGTTTTTCACTTCTTCATGCGTAAGCGAAGCAATCAGAACCGCTGCTACATCTTCACGGGAAATGCTGCGGTTTTCTTTGTTCTCAATTTTTTGGGACGCTTCAATCTTTCCTATTGCCCTTTCATCCGTCAGTGCACCAGGTCTCACAATGGTATAGGAAAGATCTGATCCGCGCAGATATTCATCTGCAATTGCCTTTACCTTAAAATACTGTTCCATTGATTCAGGACCTGCTGAAGGATTATCTGTCCCCATAGAACTCAGCATGACAAAATGCTGAATCCGATGTTCCTTAGCAGCGTCAATCAGGTTTTTAGCCCCTTCCTGGTCAACAGAAATTGTTTTATCAGGTCCCGTTTTTGAACCTGATCCGGCTGCAAAAATGACTGCATCTGCGAGATGAACCGCATGAGATACATCTCCTTCAAGATCGCCGACAACGGTTTGGGCACCCAGCTTCTCAAGCTCTTTTTCCTGCTTAGGATCCCGTACCATTGCGATAGCGCGATGCCGGCCGCCGCGTGCAATTTGTTCTATTATATGTTTCCCTGTTTTTCCGTTAGCACCTGCAATTAAAACGTTCATACTAACCAACACCTTTTATTTAGTATGATTGTACTCTTCCCCAGGAAACTTCCTTCAAACGTTTGAATAGGTTTTTCAGGTTAAGACGTGATGCTGCTCATGCCATTTACGCAGTGCTTCAAAACAAGCTTCTGCATCCTGTAAACCCTGCTCATAAAGCTTTTCAAGTTTAACCGGGTTTCTTTCAATCCGGTCAACTTCGAGCTTTTTAGTAGGACGGATCACAAACACATTGCCGAGCTTTTCCTGCTCCTCAATATAATCTAGCGTCTGATTATAATGCTCATACCGGTTCAGCATGGCATCTGCAAGCATTGGATAGGCTCTGAAAGAACGTTTGACCATCCATTCCATGCTGCTCTTTTTCTTTCTGTAGCCTGCATTTCTGGTTAAAATGACCACATTCCGGGCATTGCCGTCTGCTTGTGATTTTTTGATCGGAATCGAATCGACAATCCCCCCGTCAAGCAGCATCCTTCCTTCGTAATCAATCATTGGTGCAATGAACGGAAGAGAGCTTGAGGCTCTTAAAATCGTTAAAATATCCCTGCCGATATCCTTTTTATTATAGTAAACAGGCTCCCCTGTCTTACAGTCGGTTGTTCCTACTAAAAATGTCTGATCGCTTTTCAGAAAGGCATCAAAGTTAAAAGGAACAAGTTTGTTTGGAATCTCATCAAAAATGAAGTCCATTCCAAACAGCTGCTTATGACGGATAAAATTGCCTAACGATAAATAGCTCTTATGATTGGCGTAATTGATGTTTACCGTTTTATTTCTTCCTTTTTGCCTTGAAATATATGAAGCGCCCATGCAGGCACCCGCCGAAACCCCAATTACATAGGGGAAATATAAATCTTTTTCCATAAAATATTCTAATACGCCCGCGGTATAAACCCCTCGCATTCCTCCGCCTTCGAGGACAAGACCTGATGAAACCAAGCTAATTCACCTCTTTCAAAAACAATTTTATCTTACTATAACATGTTCAATTCCCCTTCTTCACCTAATCTGTTTGGCCTATTTTCAAAATTCTTACACATTTTTGATTGAAAACCTTTACTTAACTGAAAAAATAATGTTAAATAGTCCTAATGGGGATCTGTATAGAGAAGGAGAGAGGAAATGAAAATCGCTAAAGTTGGCAATGTGATTGAATTCAGAGACGGTTTACGTGGCATCGTGGAGAAAGTTAATGAAAATTCAGTGATTGTAGACTTGACGTATATGGAAAATTTCCGCGATTTAGATCTTGAGAGACGGACGGTCGTCAATCATAAAAACTATAAAATTGTAAAAGAACAGCTTCATTGATTTAAAAACAGCAGCCTGGAAGAGGATCCTCTTTCAGGCTGTTTTATTTTTTTCTCTTATTATGATTTTACATTGCTTTAATGAAAAGAAACCATACTAAATAAGAAAGACGAAACGGCAAGGTCAGCTCCGAAAGGCAGATAAAGAGCAGGCAAAATGTTCAGGATTGACTTTTATCTCCAGGAAAAAGGAAAAGAGGTGCCGCTATGGAATTTAGGCTGCTGACAGAGGAAGATACAGAACAGTACCGGGCACTGCGGCTGCAGGCCCTGAATGAGCTGCCATCCAACTTTGCTTCAAGTTATGAAAAGGAAAAGAAAAAATCAATTGAGGAATTAATCCATGAGATAACTCCTTCAGAATCTGCGTTTATTATGGGTGCTTTAATGGATTCAGAGCTTTACGGCATCGCGGGTTTCAAACAGGAGAGTCTTGAAAAAATGAAGCATCGCGGCCAAATTCTTGGAATGTACATCTCTCCCACTATGCGCGGCAAAGGCTTTGGAAAAAAATTACTGGGCTCTCTTATTGACCGGATTAAAGAAAATGCGGCCATTGAAAAAGTTGATCTTGCGGTGGCTGTTGATAATCAAAGTGCCAAGGCGTTATATGAATCTTTGGGCTTTATTCAATACGGCGAATACAAAGAAGCCCTGAAAATTGCGGATGGGTATGTAGATGAGGTTTATATGAGCATGGAGCTTGAACGCTGAATTGGCAGCTTTAGATAGGAAAATAACTGGGGTGGATAATTTGGCTGGGCGAGCGAGCACAATCAGTCACTGAAAACAGTCATTTTTTTCAGTCAGAATTCCTTAATAATGCCCTCTTTTAGCAGCGTTGATCATTTTATGGCAGATGCTACACTATTTATTGCATATAATGAGGTACAGAAGGATCCAACTCGCAGGAATCTTGTTTCAATTCGCGAGAACAGCTTTTCAACTCGCATACCTCGATTCCAGCCATGAAAATGCCCATTTCTAGCTGCCGTTGGCCACTTATCTCAGATACTGCGAAATTTATGACATAAACTCAAGCTGTATCTGGCATAGGATGGGGTACAGTTGCATCCTACTCGCAAAAACATTCATCCAATTAGTGAGAATGCATCTCCAACTCGCAAGAATCTTGTTTCTATTCGCGAGAACAGCTTTTCAACTCGCATACCTCGATTCCAGCCATGAAAATGCCCATTTCTAGCTGCCGTTGGCCACTTATCTCAGATACTGCGAAATTTATGACATAAACTTAATCAGTATTTGGCAATATGATGGGTACAGTTGCATCCTACTCGCAAAAACAATCATCCATTTAGTAAGAATGCATCTCCAACTCGCAAGAATCTTGTTTCTATTCGCGAGAAAAGCTTTTCAACTCGCATACCTCGATTCCAGCTATGAAAATGCTCATTTCTAGCTGCCGTTGGCCACTTATCTCAGATACTGCGATATCTATGACATAAACTCAAGCAGTATTTGGCAATATGATGGGTACAGTTGCATCCTACTCGCAAAAACAATCATCCAATTAGTGAGAATGCATCTCCAACTCGCAAGAATCTTGTTTCTATTCGCGAGAACAGCTTTTCAACTCGCATACCTCGATTCCAGCCATGAAAATGCCCATTTCTAGCTGCCGTTGGCCACTTATCTCAGATACTGCGAAATTTATGACATAAACTCAAGCTGTATCTGGCATAGGATGGGGTACAGTTGCATCCTACTCGCAAAAACATTCATCCAATTAGTGAGAATGCATCTCCAACTCGCAAGAATCTTGTTTCTATTCGCGAGAACAGCTTTTCAACTCGCATACCTCGATTCCAGCCATGAAAATGCCCATTTCCAGCTGCCGTTGGCCACTTATCTTAGATACTGCGAAATCTATGACATAAACTCAGACAGTATTTGGCAATATGATGGGTACAGTTGCATCCTACTCGCAAAAACATTCATCCAATTAGTGAGAATGCATCTCCAACTCGCAAGAATCTTGTTTCAATTTGCGAGAACTGCTCTTCAACTCGCATACCTCAATTCCAGCCATGAAAATGCCCATTTCTAGCTGCCGTTGGCCACTTATCTCAGATACTGTGAAATCTATGAGATAAACTCAAGCAGTATTTGGCAATATGATGAGTACAGTTGCATCCTACTCGCAAAAACATTCATCCAATTAGTGAGAATGCATCTCCAACTCGCAAAAATCTTGTTTCAATTCGCGAGAACAGCTTTTCAACTCGCATACCTCGATTCCAGCCATAAAAATGCCTATTTCCAGCTGCCGTTGGCCACTTATCTTAGATACTGCGAAATCTATGACATAAACTCAGACAGTATTTGGCAATATGATGGGTACAGTTGCATCCTACTCGCAAAAACATTCATCCAATTAGTGAGAATGCATCTCCAACTCGCAAGAATCTCGTTTCAATTTGCGAGAACAGCTTTTCAACTCGCATACCTCGATTCCAGCCATGAAAATGCCCATTTCTAGCTGCCGTTGGCCACTTATCTCAGATACTGCGAAATTTATGAAATAAACTCAAGCTGTATCTGGCATAGGATGGGGTACAGTTGCATCCTACTCGCAAAAACATTCATCCAATTAGTGAGAATGCATCTCCAACTCGCAAGAATCTCGTTTCATTTTGCGAGAAAAGCGTTTCAACTCTCACATCTGAAAAATCTCATAAAATTCCTGTTTCTATCTGCCGTTGGCCATTCTAAAAAGCAAAAATCCGCTGCAGGCAGCGGATTTCCCATTTACTATGTATCTAGTAATCTATTATTGATAAACTTTGATGTTAACTGTTTTTCTGCCCCAATTGATTGCACTGCTTTGACCTGCAATAAAGACATCAATCTTGTTGCCTGAAATCGCACCGCCAATATCAGCTGCAATCGCTTTTCCGTAGCCTTCAACTTCTACTGTTGAGCCAATTGGAATCACGTTCGGATCAACGGCAATCACTTTAGCATCAGGGTATTTTTTCAAATCCACACCCATCTTCGTAACTCCTGAACAGCCTTCGCAAGAAGCCGTATATGCCGTGCTAGTAACCGTTAACTCTTTTACAGTGCCTGAAACGCTGCTTGATTTTTGATTTAACTTACTAAAGGTTTGCGGTCCAGCGATACCATCACTTTTTATTCCTTTTTGCTGCTGGAAATTAGCTACTGCACTTTTCGTGCCGTTCCCGTATATTCCATCAACAATACCAGTGTATACTCCCCACTCTTTCAGCAGACGCTGAAGCTTGATTACTGGTTTTCCCATATCGCCATAGCGCAACACTTTAATTTTTTGATTCGTTTGTGGGCCTGCGATTCCATCAACCTGAATGCGGCTCTTTTCCTGAAATTCTTTCACCGCTTCTTTTGTAATTGGACCATAATAGCCTGTCTCTTCAAAATATGGGAACACACTTTTTGATAAAAGATGTTCCTGCAGTTCTTTAACATCTGAATGGCTCATTCCCTGTGAAAGCGTTCTGTCTCCAAGTGCCGCTTCCCCGCTCAATGGAAAAATCACACTTACACTGAGTACCGATGCGCCAATCAAACCCATAAGCTTTTTCCTCATTTTGCCCCTCCTCATGTAATAGTAATACATCACACTATACGTGAAAAAGTTGGGAGTGTTGGTGTATTGAGGAAAAAACAAAACGGAAGAACTAGAAAAATGTCAATTATTAGTCCGTATTTCGACAAAATACTCATAAGTGTTTAAGGTATCTTTCAGGCGAATTCAGAAATTCTCTCGTCATTCTGACATGCTCTAAATCAGCATATTGCACGCTTTTTAAAGGCAAGTCATCAAGTGAATAAATAACAGCATCTGGAAAAGCCATTAAGATAGGAGAATGAGTCGCAATGATAAATTGCGAGCCCTCTTTGATCATTTCAAGCAGCATACTAATTAAACTCAGCTGTTTCATCGGGGACAGCGGACCCTCTGGCTCATCAAGCAAATAAAAGCCGTTTGGGCGAAATCTTGATTGAAAAAACGCCAAAAATCTCTCTCCATGTGACCGGTTGTCAAGCCCTCTCCCGTATAGTTCCTCAATTTCTCCGATCGCTTTATGATAAGGAGAGGCTGCAAGCTGACGGGCCAAGATCGATTTGTCCCGGTACTCATCTTCAACTTCCTCTAGCCTTTTTGCTGCCTCTGCTCTCATGCGAGTGACATTGCGGGCATATGTCAGAAAGTCATCTGCTTTTAAATAAAAGCCTTTTTTTGTTTTTGCACTCCATGAAAGCTTTAACTGACGGGAAAATCTCCTGATTTCGTCATTTATATCGTCATCATCTGCTGATGCAATGCGGATTAAACCGGAATGCTCAGCTATTGCTTCAAGCAGTGTTGACTTACCGCTCCCATTTTCTCCTGCAAGAATCGTTACCGGTGCTTCGAACGACAGAGTAAGAGATTCTTTAAACAGCGGAAGTCCATATGGATACTCCTGCTTTTTATTACCAGGGACAAAGCTGACTCTCTTTAAATGCACCACAGATCTCTCCTTTTTATTTTTTATTATACGACACCTTTTTTCTTCTTGTCTAAAGGGAATGATAACGGTATCATTTTACATAAAAAGGAGAATGTCCATGTGCGGCAGATACACCTTATTCGCAGAATATGCAGATCTTGTAGATCGATTTCATATAGGCGCAGCCATTGATGAAGATGAGTATGTATACAGCTACAACATCGCTCCTTCCCACGAAGTACTGTCAATCATTAACGATGGCACTCAAAATCGAATGGGTTTATTAAAATGGGGGCTCATCCCTCCTTTTGCAAAGGATGAAAAAATCGGATATAAAACAATCAATGCCAGAGCAGAAACTTTAGCCGATAAACCAAGTTTCAGAAATGCTTTCAGAAATAAAAGATGTCTTGTTCTTGCTGATTCTTTCTATGAATGGAAACGGCATGAAAGCGGCAAAACACCGATGAGAATTAAAATGAAATCAAATGAGCCCTTCGGTATGGCAGGCTTATGGGAATCATGGAAATCGCCAAATGGCAAAACCATCTATTCCTGTACCGTTATCACAACCGAGCCAAATGAGCTGATGAGCTCCATTCACGATAGAATGCCCGTTATCCTGAAGCCAGAAGACGAAGCAAGCTGGCTCGACCCATCCAATCATGATCCAGATTATCTTCATCAGTTTTTGAAGCCTTTTGACCAAACGCAAATGGAGGCGTTTGAAGTATCTTCTGAAGTAAATTCTCCTAAAAATAATGGGGTGCATTTGATTCGGGAGATTTGCTGAATATGGATATGAGGGTTCTGCGGCGATGATCAATGGGGAAAGAAACTGAGTGACCAAATATTAAAAATATGGGTTGTTCACATTTATATTAATTTCATTCTGAAAGAATCGGAATAATGGGAGAGATGCCGGAAATGATTAAAATTTATTTCAAAAGCATCAAAATAAAGGAACTCCTTGCTTCCATCCAAGTAAACTTAAAGACTGTAATACATCAAAAAACCAGCTCCTGAGGTAGGAACTGGTTTTAAATGATTAAAGAAAGAAGCCACAATTGCCGTAACTTACGTAAGAAAGTTTTAAACCACCACTTCTCAAAGTGGGTGTTTGCAGCAGCTTTCCTGTCTTCCTCTGCTAATGGAGGCATGACATTTCAGATGCGATATAAAACTCCCTATTACAGCTTAAAGGTTAAAACTTAATTATCATTACGTACAAATGCAGCTTGTAGTAGTATATTACATCATTATAAGGCAGCGGTCAACCGAAAAGTTCCTATACCCCAAATATGGATTAAACAGCAGAATTTAGCTTTTTTATCAGTCAGCCGCATCCATGCCAGGATCATAGATCCAATCCTCAAGATGGATTCGATATTCACCGATAAAAGAGATGCCTTCATCTTCTAATAATTTTTTTTGCAGTCTGCCGGCCTCCGTCCCCTTCATGCCGATTTCCCCCTTGGAATTTATGACACGATGCCATGGCAGACGATGCTTTTCGCTCATCGAATGAAGAATGCGGACCACCTGCCGCGCTCCTCTTGGCTGACCGGCGCACCGCGCAACTTGTCCATATGTCATCACTTTTCCGGCTGGTATTGATCTGATCATTAATAACGCTCTTTGAGTAAAAGTCTCCATCTTTGATCTCCCTGTTCAATAATATTCATCCTTCTATGATAAACTAATCATAATATGGATTTCACTACTGACATAAAGAGGTGCTGATCATCGCAAAAAGGATACAGATACCATCAAATCTCTTAACCCATCATTACATTCAGAACGAACAGACCGAATTGAAGATCGTAACACCACATTATGAGCTGGATCCAGATCTTTATTTCTCTGAAGAACTGTCAAAAGCATTTAAAACAGAAGCTATGGAGCTTTTTTATTCGTATGTACGCAAGGCTAACCGCATGGAAGGAGAGAATGACTTTGAATTTAAGTAAAAGCATGTTGCCCCGCCAGATTTCGAGTTATAATAAAAGAAAGGTCTAATTTCTTTGAAATAGGATGGTGACTATATGAAGAACCGAGACAAGCGTAAAAAACGCAAGCGTGACATGCTGAAGGACTATATAAAAAGCAGGTTAAAGAATTTAAAGCCAAAAACGAGCAAGTCACCCGTTTCAAATCATCAATCAGGACGTAAATAATAAATAATCATTTTTTATTAGGTAATCCTGCGAACCTGTGCTAAAATGAAAGCAACCATTTAACAAAGCTTGTAACATGATACCTCCCCCCCGCTCAAAGGATTTGAGCGGGGGTTTTTATTGTTCAAAGGTTTTCTGGCTGTTCATCCTCTCTAAATAAAAAACGCTTGTCCTTTCCAAAGGATACCTGCGCTTTTGAATTCAAAGAGAAAGCAAAACTTTTTAAATCTAAAAAAGATTACTGTATAAAAAGAAATAATAATCACACATGATTTAAATTTAGCTGCTATTGACGGACAAAATAGTTTGCACAACTAGAAATTTTATCTAACAAAATACTTGTCATGGTGGCAATAAACGCACTTCCGATAATATCAGACGGATAATGATGTCCTACCCAAATACGTGAGAAGCCCGTCAACACAGATAATACCCACATGATTGAACCAAAAATACGATCATAAAGAAAGATAGTAGTAGATACAGCAAAAACAAGCAGAGTATGTTTACTTGGAAATGAAGAATCCATTTTTGAAGGAATGAGTATGCCGACCTGTCGTTTCACAAACGGTCGCTGTTTAAAATAAACCATTTTTACCAAAGTATTAATAAATAAAGTCAGCCCCGCTGATATCACTGCATTTCGTGACACTTTTTTGTAAGAATTACTAAATCGCATGAAAATTAAAACAAAAATAAACACATAACGAATCTTATTTGAAATCAAAATCATCAGCCAATCAATTGGAGAACAACGTCCGGAAAGCTGATTGATTGTCTTAAATACTTTGTAGTTCATAAAAATGTCTCCTGACTTTATTGTTATACCTAAAATTCCCTTTCAAGCGAGAAATATGTAAAAATCGGGAAAATGATTTTTCTCAAAGGTTAGGTGCTCCTTAAAGAGATTCAAGGTTTAAATAGGTAAGTCTGGAAAAAGCACATTCCACTATATCAGGAGTGCGCTTCTCGTTGGAACCAGCATTTGGAAAAAATCATAACAGCGTTTCATTTCTTATGCTAATCATTCATTATTGTTAAGAAAAACGATGCTTTCATCATTCTGAATATCAATATTTCGAGTTAATACCATTCCCCTTAACTATTAACTTTTTAAAATAGGTCTTACTTTTTCTAGAGCTTCTTGTAATTTTTCACTATTTTCACTATACATCTGCTTTGCCTCCGTTGATTCAGTTCCAAGGGCAAACAGCTCTAAATCCGCCTGACATTTTTTCATTGCGGCGAAAACTAAAGGTTTTTCTTGAGGAGTTGGAACCTGAAGTTTATCATCAAAGAGGTCAACGGTTAATTGTCCGTAAGAATCTACCTGTCCAAGAAAAACATTTTCAATGGTAACTCCCAGTTTTTCCAGTTCAGTTTTCAGCCAATTTCTACTTCGGCCACTAGTAGACAGCGGCTCATCTAAGATTTCTCCATCCATAATGACGGTCTGGGGTTCCTTAATGGAAGCAACATTCAAGTTTACATCTTTCGGAGTTAAAGGCTGATTTTCTTTTTTTAACAGAACACTTAATTCCCCGGTCGGCTCTAATAACGCAAATTCCACATCAGCCACCTGGAAGACATCCTTATTTCGAAGCAATTCCAGCAGCTCATCAGTTGTGTATTTTTCCTTTTTCAAGTTTTCTTCCATGATTTTCCCATCTTTAATAAAAATGGTTGCTTTCCCTTCTATAAAATCGCGAAAGACTTTGCTTTTTAAAGAAATCAAACCTGCTATAAAAGGCATTAAAGCGAAGATCGAGATTCCGATTATCCCGTGAAACATGTTCTTTTCAAGCCCCATAGCAACTTCTCCTGCAATACTTCCAATTGTAATGCCAGTGACATATTCAAAAAATGAAAGTTCGGAAAGCTGCTTTTTACCTAACCATTTTGTAAGTAGAAATAAGACAACTACAAATAAGAATGACCGTACTACTACATCTAACCACTCAGGCACTGTTTAACACCTCCTGTTTAAGAATGGTTTATCCTAAAAACCTTTATATTGAGACTCTTCTCGTTCCAATTCCCCAATTCGCTTTTTTAAATCTGCCGATATTTCATGCATGATCATCATGGTTTCATGTAATGTACGTTTTGATTCATTAGCTTGAGTCCGTAACGCTAAACTTGATAGATCAGCCTCAATACCTTTTAGCTGAGCAAAACATTGTTTCACATCTGATGCGATGGTCATTACGGTTCCTCCTTATCCTTTAGGTTTAAAAAGCATGGCGCCAATCATCCCGAAAATGATGGCAGCAGAAATACCGGCACTTGTCACTTCAAACATTCCCGATATTACACCGACTAATCCATGTTTTTCAGCTTCTTCCATCGCGCCATGCACAAGGGAATTTCCGAAACTCGTAATCGGAACCGTAGCTCCTGCTCCTGCAAAATCGATAAACGGTTCATATAAACCAAATCCATCAAGAAGGGCACCGATGACAACGAATGTACTTAATGTGTGAGCAGGTGTGAGTTTAAACACATCAAACATAATTTGACCAACTACGCAAATCAAACCGCCTACGACAAAAGCCCAAAAGAAAATCATAATCGTTATTCACCTCCGTATTCTATCGACACAGCATGAGCAATACAAGGAATCGTTTCATTTTGCTGAAAGCTTAAAGGCGATAATAAAGCACCAGTCGCTGCAACCAATATGCGTTTAAACTCACCTTTTTTCATTCGGTTTAATAAGTGACCATATACGACGGTTGCTGAACATGCCGGGCCGCTTGCTCCAGCGAGTACTGGCTGCCCTTCCCGGTAGATCATCATTCCACAGTCCTGATACTGTTTTTCATTTATTGGGGTTCCATGTTTTTTAAATAAATCAAGTGAAACTTCGTGACCTATCTGACCAAGATCTCCTGTTACAATCAAATCATAATAGGAAGGATCTAGATTTCGTTCTGTTAAATGAGCCTCAATCGTATCAACCGCAGCAGGAGCCATCGCACCTCCCATGTTAAATGGATCGGTCATTCCCATATCAATGACACGGCCGATCGTAGCAGATGTAACACGAGGGCCCTCTCCTGATTGACCTAACAAAGCAACTCCTGCACCAGTTACAGTCCACTGTGCTGTTGGTGGTTTCTGTCCGCCGTACTCAGTCGGATAACGGAACTGTTTTTCAACAGCAGTGTTATGACTGGAAGCTCCTGTTAATAAATATTTGGCGCCTTTGGTGTTAACTAGATAAGCGCCAAGAGCAAGTCCCTCCATTGAGGTTGAACAGGCGCCAAACAACCCGAGATATGGTGTTCCTAATGTCCGGCACGCAAAGCTTGTAGGCGTAATTTGATTAATAAGGTCTCCTCCAAGGAAAAACTGAATTTGCTCCTTTTGAAGACCAGCTTTTTCAATAGCTCTTTGACTGGCTTCTTCAATTAGAACTTTATGGGCTTTCTCGTAGGAATCTTGTTCTAACCATAAATCGGAATGAAGAAGATCAAAATCTTCAGCCAGTAACCCTTCTGCTTCAAATGGTCCGCCGACTGTTCCAGTGGAGAGAATGACCGGCTTTTGCTCAAATATCCACGTACGATGCCCCATTAACATTACAAACCACCCCACTGGATAAGAATGGTTTTGATTGTAGCAATCACAAACGCGGAAAAAGTACCGAACAAGATGACAGAGCCAGCTAATTTAAACATATTACCGCCTACACCTAGTACAAACCCTTCTGTTCGATGTTCAATGGCTGCGGATATAACTGCGTTTCCGAAGCCGGTAACCGGAACAGCAGAACCAGCCCCTCCAAATTGTGCGATTCGATCATAGACTCCAAAACCTGTAAGAAGCATAGAGATGAAAATTAAAGTACCAACCGTCGGATTTCCAGCTGTTTGGTCAGTAAAATCAAAATAATAAATATAAAACATTTGAATACACTGGCCGACCAAGCAAATGAATCCACCCGTTAAAAATGCCTTTATACAATTTTTAAAAACCGGTCTTTTTGTTTCCAGCTGCTTTTCAAGGGTTTGATACTCTTGTTGTACAGGTGTTAATTGTTTCTTTTGCTTATTTGACATGCCTGCCCCTCTTTCATCATGCTTTTTCCTTCATAAGACTTTTAATTTTATCGAAATCTTTTTTTAATGATTTCATTTGTGTATGATCTTTTTGCAGTTTTTGTTCTAATTGTTCCAGTTCCAAATAAATTTTTTGATCAGTGGAAACGAAGATTTTATACTCGGAATGCATTTTTTCTAAGTCTGATTTCAGTTTCTTTTTGATACTCTTTAATCGAAACCGATCAAATTGGTTGACTTTTACCGCCAATAACAGCTCCTTATCTGTATTCACAGCCTTAACTCCCGAAATCTCCTCTTTTTTTATTACTTTTTCTTTTGCTTGATTGGAAATAGTTTGATCGATTGGCTTGCTTGTATGTACCTTTACGATATTTGCATCATCATTGTTATTGGCAAAGCGATTCTGATTTCCAGCACATCCTGAGCCAAGTCCGATAACCGCTAGTATAATAAGACAAATGTTTAATATCTTCATCTTATTTCTCATGTGATCACCCCTCTGTTTCTATCCATAAATTGAAGTATAAAAAAAGGTTGATTGAATCAACCAACCTTCTGGATATCGTTCTATTCTTTGTATTGAGGTTCTTCTTGTTCAATTTGCTGAAGACGTGGAGAGATACTATCAACAATAGATTGAGTTTGTTGAGCTGCTTGTTGGTAAAGCTGTTTTGCTTGCGGATTTTCGGTACCAAGTGCAAAGGTTTCTAAACTGGCCTGGGCGCTTTTTAATCCAGCTAGTGTTTGCTTAACTTGTGCTCCTATTGTCATTTTTGATTCCTTCTTCCTTTTGATTTATTAATGTACAATTTGTATTGTTTCTTATTTTATTTATTTTATGTATATCAACTGCATTGGCTTTCTTCCACTTTTCTGCCCGCACATATTCATTCTTACTGCTCGGTCTGCAATTATGAAAATAAAATTGGACACAAAAAAACAGCCTCTATAAAAGAGACTGTTTTATATGTCAGCTTAAAATTAAGCTTTTTGAACGTTAGTTGCTTGAGGTCCGCGTTGACCTTGCTCTACGTCAAATGTAACTGCTTGGCCTTCGTCTAAAGATTTGAAACCTTCGCCTTGAATAGCTGAGAAATGAACGAATACGTCTTCTCCGCCTTCGCGCTCGATGAATCCGAAACCTTTTTCTGCGTTAAACCATTTTACTGTACCTTGTTCCATTGTTGTTGCCTCCTCGTATGCTTTAGCATACATTGTGTTACTATCCTTGCTCTCATTGATAACAAAAGGTGAAAAGTTTTAGCACTTGTTCTTTCCTTGCGTACCGAACAAAAATAATTCTTAATAAACATAACATGTATTCTTTTAAAAAGCAAATTTTGCTTGAAAATAATTTCGTTTTTTTCAGCGATTGTCGATTTTCTCCGGATACATATCATGATTCATCATGCGGTGCTCCGCCATTTGTTCATATTTTGTGCCAGGTTTTCCGTAGTTTGTATAAGGATCGATTGAAATTCCGCCGCGCGGAGTGAACTTGCCCCATACTTCAATATATCTAGGATCCATCAGGTCAATCAGATCATTCATGATGATGTTCATGCAGTCTTCATGGAAGTCTCCGTGATTGCGGAAGCTGAATAAATAAAGCTTCAATGATTTGCTCTCAACCATTTTTTTATCTGGAATATAGCTGATATAAATGGCTGCAAAGTCAGGCTGCCCTGTTTTTGGACAAAGACTTGTAAATTCAGGGCAATTAAATTTCACAAAATAATCGCGGTTTTCGTGTTTATTATCAAATGATTCTAAAATATCAGGGCTGTATTCGAATAAATAATTTGTTCCCTGATTGCCAAGCAATGTTACATCTGTTAGTTCTGAATCTTGTCTTCCAGCCATAATCAGCCGTCCTTTCTTTGTTAAACTCCTCTTTTGTTTCCCCAGACAAGGGTGTGCAGCTGCGGCAATACGCGCGCATTGTTTAAATCTTCTTCTGATACTGCCCGGTCTATCAGCCACTCGTATCTTGTAAGCAAATGAGCAATTAATTTTCCATCATCCGGTTCTTGGACCAGATCATTTCCTACCTGAAGATAAAAAATGATTTCCGGGTATTTCTTGTGAACCATTTTCGCATACTCCAAATCATGCTCATCAAATACAACTACTTTTAAACTGGCATAATGGAGACGGTTTTTTTCAGTTAAATAGCGAACAATTTCATCCAATTTATCAAAGTCAGTCTTCATTCCTGAGCTCGGAGGTTTTGGCGAGATGGTCAAATCATCAATTTGATCGAACCAGGGCTGCAGACGGCTGCCCTGTGTTTCAATTGCAACTTTTACTTTCTTTTCGTGAAGAAGTTCAATCAGTTCATTCAGATTCCCAAGTAAAGCAGGATTTCCGCCTGAAATTGTCACGTGAGAAAAATGGCTTCCGCCAAGTTCGAACAGCTCTGACCAAATTTCTTCCGCTGTTAATTGTCTAATGTCATCTTTTGCGGATCCGTCCCAAGTGAAAGCAGAATCACACCAGCTGCAAGAATAGTCACAGCCTGCTGTACGGACAAACATCGTTTTTTGACCAATAACCATTCCTTCTCCTTGAATGGTCGGGCCGAAAATTTCTAAAACGGGAAACTTTTTCATCCACTTTTCACCTGCTTGGGGCGGTACATTACGTAGCTTGTTGGTGTTTCGCGGACAAAAACACCGACACATTTCGGTTTGTGCCCCAGTGTATCCAAATGCTGCTGTATCATTTCATAAATCGTGCGCGCCACTACTTCAGTAGTAGGAAATTTTTTTGGATCATGATCATCAAACAATTCATTTTCATTAAGAATTGTATGGTCAAAGCGGTCGTGCACGAGCTCCTTGATATGGGCAAAATTTATGAGGAACCCTGATTGATCAAGCTCATCACCCGCGACCGTTACATTAATAAAATACGTATGACCATGGATACGGCGGCATTTGCCTGCTTCTTCATTCGGCACGTAGTGAGCGGCAGATATCTGCATATCTTTGTTCAGCTCATAAGAATAAGGGTGGAGTGTTTGCGGGTACATTTGCTGAAGCATTACGCCTCTCCTCCTTTTACAGCCAGATAATCGTCAAGGCCTTTTTTCCTTAAGTGACATGCTGGACATTCTCCGCATCCTTCTGCGATAATACCGTTGTAGCATGTGAGCGTTTTTTCCCTTACATAGTCCAGTGCACCGAGTTCATCTGCAAGCTTCCATGTTTCCGCTTTATTGATCCACATAAGCGGCGTATGAATGACAAATTGATCATCCATTGCTAAATTGATGGTGACGTTGCATGATTTTACGAACACGTCGCGGCAATCCGGATACCCGCTGAAATCTGTTTCACAGACCCCTGTAACGATATGCTTTGCTCCGATTTGCTTAGCTAGGACGGATGCAAACGTCAGGAACAGCAAATTTCTTCCTGGAACAAAAGTTGAAGGGAGTTCGCCTTCCTTATGTTCAATTTCAATATCATCTCTTGTAAGGGCATTAGGTGCAAGCTGGTTTAAGAGCGACATATCCAAAAGATGGTGCCGTACTCCAAGATCATTTGCAATGGCTTCTGCCACTTCTATTTCAAGCTTGTGGCGCTGGTTATAATTAAACGTTACAACTTCCACTTCTTTAAATTGCTTTATGGCCCAAAATAAACATGTCGTACTATCCTGGCCGCCGCTGAAAACAACAAGTGCTTTATCGTTTTTCATCTATATATCCTCCTCATTCGAAGAGAGCATTCTTTCACAACCCCGATTTAAAAATCGGCATAAGAAAAGACACCCTGATAGGTTCAGAAGTGTCTAGCATGTAAAATCCCCAACTAAAAAACTATACCTCTATCAAGATACAGCTCATACTTAGTTTTTTATAGAGGGTTGTGCTAGAACCTCTCCCGCACAAACTGCGCGGAATTTATCAATATTTTTACCGTTCATACTATACCACGAACAGACAAACACTTCAATCTTATTTTATTCAAGGTGGGGGCAGCTCATGCCTATTAAACCGATCCTAGTCAAATTGAAATCAATTTTTTGGATTACCCCTGCCATCTACGCGGTCACCTTTTTCATTCTTGCCGTGCTCAGTATGATAGCAGACAGATTTCTTGCAGAAAACGATTATTTCAAGCATATACCATCTGTTTTTTAACAGATAAGGAACTTTCTCATACCATACTAAGTGCCACTTCCACTTCCTTATTAACGATGACGACAATTACGTTTCATGTATTGAACATCTTGCCCAAATTCTGACGAAGTTCGGAAAAAATCATTCCCCTTCTCCCTATCATCGCGACAGAAAGAATCAGATCAGAATTGTTCTGCCTAAACCCACTTTTACCGACTACTTATATGAAAGCTTTTATCAGATCCGGCATTATGGTAAAGAGGATGTCTCCGTTATGGCTTCTGTGCTGAAAGCGTTAATTTTAGTAGCGGAAACAAACCGGACTGAAAAACAAGAGGTTTGGGAGTTTTCAGCCTATATTTATGAAGGCATAATACAGCAGGATTGGCTTAGCCTGGATAAAACTGTTAAATAAACAGCTGAAAAAGCTTGCGAAAGCATGTCTGGCAGAGGAAAAAGAGCGGGTGCTATAAACTGGAAAAGCGGAAGCGCCGGTTAGCGCAGGCATGACAGATAAGAATCTGCAGAAAAGTCCGGGTTTGACTTTTTTTCCGGATTTGTTCTGGCCGAGAAGTTGGGCTGTGGAGCTAGACATCAAAGCGCTAAAAATTCATGCACTAACCTCTCAATAAAGAAGGAATCCAAAAACTTCGGATTCCTTCTTCATTTTCTATTTTTTGCTATTCTGAGTGCCTTCCTGCTCGAGCTCTTTAAACGATTTTACTTTGCCATGCTCATTTTGAGATTCTTTGCGAATGTCCCATTGTCTCTGCTTTTGGCCTTTGGATTGTGTCATATTACCGGTCTCCTTTTGTAAATGAGATTCAGGCTTATTTTAACCTCAGACGACGCTTTTTACGCAAAAAAAGATGCTGGTAAAAGCATCTCATTGTGTAGCAGCAATTCCCTTCTGCAAAAGCGGGGAACTATCCGTCTTTTTTTTTCGGGTCATTTCGAGATAGCGGATATGGTGGTTTTCCATGTCCTTCACTTTAAACGTAAAGGATCCGAATTCAACCATTTCCCCTTTTTTGATATCGTATTTTTCAGTCAGCATCCAGCCGCCGATTGTATCAACATCTGTGTCATCCATTTCAATTCCGAACAAATCGTTCAGTTCGCTTATTAATACTTTTCCATCGATCACATACTGATCATCCGTGATTTTCTGGACAAGCGGCACTTCATCAGCATCAAATTCATCTCTGATTTCGCCTACGATTTCCTCTAATATATCTTCAACTGTTACAAGCCCAGCGGTTCCGCCGTATTCATCAATAAGAATGGCCATGTGAATATGCTCTTTTTGCATTTTAAGGAGCAGTTCTTGAATCGGCACAGAATCGATTACTTGAATAACAGGCCTAATATAGGTTTTCAATGAAAAATGATCGGTTTTTTTGGATTGAAATAAGTCCGTAAAAATTTCTTTAATATTCACCATACCGATGATATGGTCTTTGTCGCCGTCAACGACGGGATATCTTGTATATTTTTCACTTTTGATAATCTTCAGATGCGACTGCAGCGTCTCTTCAATATCAAGTGAGACGATTTGGGTGCGGGGCACCATAATTTCTTTCGCAATACGATCATCAAATTTAAATATCTTATTCACATATTTGTATTCAGATTGATTGATCTCTCCGCTTTCATAGCTTTCAGATAACAAGATTCTTAATTCTTCCTCGCTGTGTGCAAGCTCATGCTCTGAGACCTGCTTCATTCCAATGAAACTCGTCAGGAGCCGTGCTGAGCCATTTAACACCCAGATCACCGGATACATGAGGCGGTAAAAAGCCATTAACGGCTTTGAAAAGGTTAGCGTAATTCGCTCCGCTTTTTGAATGGCAACAGTTTTTGGCGCAAGCTCCCCCACCACTACGTGCAGAAATGTGATGACGGCAAAGGCAATTGCGGCAGACAAGAACTGAACGCCTGAACTTGGCAGGTCAAACCTTTTGAAAACAGGATGAAGCAGCCTTCCGATTGCAGGCTCCCCAAGCCAGCCGAGGCCGAGTGCTGTAATGGTGATTCCCAGCTGGCAAGCTGATAAATATTCATCCAGGTTATCCGTTACTTTCTTAGCTGATAATGCCTGTTTATTTCCTTCTTCAATCAGCTGATTAATGCGGGAACTTCGAATTTTAACAATTGCGAACTCCGATGCTACAAAAAAAGCAGTGGCAGCAATTAAAATCGCAATAATGAACAAATTCACTATGTCCAAATAAATTCCCTCTTCCGCCTGAGACAGAAAAGGTGTCACCTCCTGAAAAATTTCAATCTATTAGGCATTGGATGGTGCAAAACCTTCTATGAAAAGTTAATACCCCATCTCATCACCTCTCCTGAAAGATATAAAAAATTCAGATAACTTTAAAAACATCATAATATGAACAACTTCAGCAGTCAAACGGGAAATATGCCAGTTTTCTTCATAATTATGTTGATAATCAAGCCTTTATGTTTAAATTGTTTGATTATTCTCACTTTTTTAGCGTATTATTATTATTATCAGGAAGAGGGTTTTTCCGGACCATCAATAAGACCAAAAAGACGATGCTCATATAGCCAAAGATTGGATATAGAAAGGCAATCAGTGAGCTGTAGCCAATTTGACTGACGAAAAAAGCACCGCTGAGCAGGATGAGGATGATAAACATCCTTGGGATTGGAATTACCCGCACCAAATGGCGTTCAAGACCAAATAAATTACCGATGACAGATGTAAAAACTTCCCCGTAAATGACCAATATATAAATGAAAAAGAAGGATAAAACAGATGCTTTCATGACCTCGGCCATTGGGATATCGTATAAAATCACATCAGGAAGTGTGGACAGGGCAAAGTGGCTGCTAAGCAAAATGAACGTAAGGAGGGCCCCTCCAACTATTCCTCCCCATTTTACAACGCGCTCATCTTCAATCTCCTGAGCAAGGGGAACAAGAACTGCTTCTGCCATCGCAAGGTTAAAGGCTGAATAGGAGATGGCTGAGATCAGCCATTTAAATGATGGAGCATGATGAAGCTGAAATGATGAAAACGTATGGGCATCAAATGATGATACCGCAATTAGCACACTGAAGAGGATTAAAAGCGGCACGACAATAATATTGACGCTAAACAGCCCTTTGGAGCCGAAAGACATCGCGATGATTGTCAGAAGGATGGTCAAAAGCACGCCAAACTTCCTTGAGAATCCCAGCTGCTCCTCAAAAATAGCCCCTGCACCAGATAGCATCACAGATGTTACACCGAATAAGACAAGCAGCATAAAGAGATTAATAATAAATCCAAACGACTTGCCGAATAAGAAAAGATTAAAATCCTGGTACGATTTTGCTCCGATCCGTTTTGAAATGATCATAATCTTTGCACCAAGATGCATAAAAAAGAACCCGCATATTAAAATACCGAGTATGCCAAAAATGCCATACTGCGTAAAAAATTCTACAATCTCCCGTCCAGTTGCAAAGCCGGCCCCGACAACCGTTCCAACATATACAGCTGCGATTTGAACAACCTGAAACCATTGATTCTTCATCTTCTACCCCCGTTACGATGAATGCTTTTAGCTGAACTCTTACCATGTATATGAGACAAGGTGTTAAGAAAGAAGTACAACCTTAATGCGGTCAGCTTAGTTTGCAGAAGAAAAGTTATATTTCAATATTAATAAGAATATGAAGCACTTATCTCGTGTCGGCGCTCATATTAAGTGCTGCAAACTTGGTTATGTAGCACTTATCTCATGTCGGAGCCCACATTTTGTGCTGCATATGCGGTTATGAAGCACTTATCTCGTGTCGGAGCCTTCATTAAATGCTGCATATGCGGTTATGTAGCACTTATCTCGTGTCGGAGCCTTCATTAAATGCTGCATATGCGGTTATGATGCACTTATCTCGTGTCGGAGCCCACATTTTGTGCTGCAAACTTGGTTATGTAGCACTTATCTCGTTTCGAAGCCCATATTAAGTGCAGAAAATGCGGTTTTGTAGCACTTATCTCGTGTCGGAACCTTCATTAAATGCTGCATATGCGGTTATGATGCACTAAACTCTTGTAGTAGCCCATATTAAGTGCTGCAAACTTGGTTATGAAGCACTTAACTCATGTAGTAGCCCACATTGAGTGCTGCAAACTAGCTATGCAGCACCAGCTTTAGATTCAATCAGTGTTTCACAGCTATCACGCCGGTTAAACCAGATGAATCAAGTGTTCATTGCACTCATTCTGTATTACCTTCATGTACTCGCGCAAATAGTGGCAAGAAGCCAATGCAAAATCCTCCAGATCACCAGGTACCTAGAGGCAATCCTATGGAAACAAGAGCCATTTGGATTTGCAGAATGGAAGTAAAACTCATTCCACAAAAAGGAAACTCTCGCTATCACTTAAGTCTAATTGTAAATTAAAACCAAATGGATAGGGCCACCTTTATTGAGGTATTTTCCTTTTGGATCTTATTCTAGAAAGTAAATAGATCCAATTTTCAACTAGTGAATATTTAACTTGAAAAATTTTTAAGCAAAATACTTGAAAGTCAAATAAGGTCAAACTATAATATGAATCAAGATCATCCTAGTGAGGTGATTTTTTACTCACTCAATTAGTCAAAGATAGTCAAAGTCAAATTATATATCAGGAGGTTTTCACTATGCTATGTCAACATTGTCAAGCTAAGAAAGCATCTGTTCATTTAACTCTTCAAATTAATCAGGAGCGTCAGCAAGTGCTGCTATGCTCAGATTGTTATGCTCAATATAGAAGCTCTGTACCAAGCGGATCTTTCGGAAATGTTCCCCCTTCTCAGCCATTCCAGCAAGGCGCAGAAGAGCAAACTCAGAAACGAGGAAGCAATGGTCTTCTTGACCAATTAGGCCGCAATTTAACTCGCGCCGCAAAGGCCGGAGTCATTGATCCTGTTATTGGAAGAGATGCAGAGGTTGAAAGATTAATTGAAATTCTGAACAGAAGAAATAAGAATAACCCCGTTTTAATCGGTGAACCTGGAGTAGGTAAAACAGCTGTAGTAGAAGGCTTTGCGCTTAAAATTGCAGAAGGCGATGTCCCTGCAAAGCTGAAAAATAAAGAGATTTACTTGCTTGATGTGGCTTCACTTGTTGCAAACACTGGGATACGGGGCCAATTTGAGGAAAGAATGAAACAGCTGATTTCTGAGCTTCAGCAAAAGAAAAACATCATATTGTTTATTGATGAAATTCATCTTCTTGTTGGTGCAGGGTCTGCCGAGGGTTCAATGGATGCAGGCAATATTTTAAAACCTGCCCTTGCACGCGGAGAGCTGCAGGTTGTCGGTGCAACTACTTTAAAAGAGTACCGCCAAATCGAAAAAGATGCAGCGCTTGAACGCAGATTTCAGCCAGTCATGGTTTCAGAACCGTCCCTTGAAAAAGCCGTTGAAATCTTAAAAGGCATTCAGGATAAATATGAAAAATACCATGAGGTTACGTATTCCGAAGAAGCCATTAAAGCGACTGTAACCTTGTCAAACCGCTACATCCAGGATCGTTACTTGCCTGATAAAGCGATTGACCTGCTTGATGAAGCCGGTTCGAAAAAGAACCTTCAGGCAGGCAGCGGCGAAGACATCAGCGAACAGTTAGCTGAAATCGCCAGAAAAAAAGCTCAGGCAACGAAGGAAGAAAACTACGAGCTTGCTGCTAAATTGCGCGATGAAGAGCTCAAGCTTGAGAAAATGCAGACACCTGTTAAAGCTGTAGTCGATCTTGCAGATATTCAAGCCATCATTGAAAAGAAAACGGGTATACCAGTCGGAAAACTTCAGGAAGACGAGCAGGCTCAAATGAAAAACCTTGAGAAGAAACTATCAGGAAAAGTAATCGGCCAGGAAGAGGCTGTTAAAAAAGTAGCCAAAGCCATCCGCCGCAGCCGTGCAGGATTAAAGTCCAAAGAAAGACCAATCGGGTCCTTCCTGTTTGTCGGTCCGACCGGGGTCGGTAAAACAGAGCTGACGAAAACCCTAGCCTCTGAACTGTTTGGTTCACGCGACTCGCTCATCCGTCTTGATATGAGTGAATACATGGAAAAGCATTCGATTTCAAAAATCATTGGTTCCCCTCCTGGCTATGTTGGCCATGAAGAAGCTGGACAATTGTCTGAAAAAGTCCGTCGGAACCCCTACAGCATCATCCTGCTTGATGAAATTGAAAAAGCTCATCCTGATGTTCAGCACATGTTCCTTCAAGTGATGGAAGATGGCAGACTGACAGACAGCCAGGGCAGAACGGTCAGCTTTAAAGATACTGTCATCATCATGACAAGCAACGCCGGCATCGGCCATAAGAAAGTAACAGTCGGATTCGGAAGCAATGATGCCTTAAACGAAAGTTCTTTATTAGGCTCTCTGGGCTCATTCTTCAAACCGGAATTTCTGAACCGTTTTGACAGCATTATTGAATTCAAATCACTTGAAAAACCGCATCTGCTTGAAATCGTCGATATTATGCTGGATGATTTGAAAGCCACATTGGCAGAACAAAAAATAACGCTAAGCAACACAGATGAGGCGAAAGAAAAAATTGCCGAACTCGGCTATCACCCTGCATTCGGTGCACGTCCGCTCCGCAGAGTGATTCAAGAGCATGTAGAAGATTCTATTGCTGACATCTTGCTTGACGACAATGAGATCACAGAACTTGTTGTAGAGATTACAAATGATGAGATTTCTGTAAATGCTAAATAAAATGGAAAGAGTGCTGATTCAATGGAATCAGCACTCTTTTTTTGCAATAATTTTATATGGATAAACTGGGTGTCTGTACTCAAACTCAGCCTTATCCTCGACTTCAAGAACAATCGGATGAATCTCTGAACCTCTTTGTGTCGGGTACCAGTGCCTGCCATCTTTCACCACAACGACAGAACCATCACCATTTCCGAAAAAAGCGAACGAGTCAGAATCAGCCCCATATTGATTAGTCAAAAAAGCTAATTCCCGCCGCATTTCATCAACATTTTCACACGGCAGCCCAACTTCAAATGCATCATGCCAGTCTAATTGATGATATGGAACCTCCGTCCTTTCAAGCATTTCAAGCACATTTCCTTCAGGATCATGAAAATATGCCTGTTTTCCTTTCCAGTATAAGCTCACTTCGCCTTCTTCGTTTTGCAGCAGAAGACTCTCTAATTCTTTAAACATGACGTCAAAAAACGATTTATTCGTTCTGAAGCATAAGTGATAATAGGTACGGTTTTCTGCTTTTATAAAGGTTAAGCTGCTCAAACCGGCTTTCACGGTAAAACGATCCTTTTTTTCATCTGTCAATCTCATCTTTAAAATACCTGTGTAGAATGTTTTCATTTCTTCAAGATGCTTGCACTCTAACTGCACATGCACAAATTTCATTTCCATTTCCCCTGTCTTTTCTTTATTTTAAAATAAGTGCCAAGGTTTGAATTCATTCTTTATACTGATTTTTTGTCCGACTAACAGACGAAAAAACCGCCAGCATATGCTGACGGCATTTTCATTACAGGTTTTTGTCATCCACGTTCTCAAGCCACTCTCGAATGTCACCTGTGACCGATTGTACACATCCATCTTCAAAAGGTGAGATCAGGTTCGCAGTCTTTACTAATTCCAGGAATGATTGGCTTCCACCCTGTTTGCAAAGATGAAGATAATCCGCCCATGCCTGTTCTTTATTTTCATGCATCTTTTTCCAGAACTGCAGCGCACAAATCTGAGCAAGTGTGTAGTCAATATAATAGAAAGGAGAATTAAAGATATGTCCCTGACGCTGCCAGAATCCGCCTTCTTCCAAGAATTCGTTATCCTCGTAATTGCGGTGCGGCAAGTATTTCCGTTCAATCTCTCTCCATGCCTGTTTGCGCTCCTTCGGAGTGGCATCCGGATTTTCATAGATGAAATGCTGGAACTCATCGACAGTTACACCGTACGGCAAGAATAACAGCGCTCCGCTTAAATGGCTGAATTTATACTTTTCCGTATCTTCCTTAAAGAAGGTTTCCATCCAAGGCCAAGTGAAAAACTCCATGCTCATGGAATGAATTTCACAAGCCTCATGTGTTGGGAAGTGATATTCAGATAAATTGAAATGACGGCTCATATAGACCTGGAATGCGTGTCCTGCTTCATGTGTCAAAACATCAATATCTCCGCTTGTACCGTTAAAGTTCGCGAAGATATATGGAGCTTTGTAATCTTCAATATATGTGCAGTATCCGCCGCCTGCCTTCCCTTTTTGAGCAAGCAGATCCATCAGATTCCGTTCAATCATAAAATCAAAGAATTCATTTGTTTCTCTCGACAGCTCTTCATACATCTTTTTCCCATTCTCGATAATCCACTCTGAATCCCCTTTAGGAGTAGCATTTCCAGTTGTAAATTGAAGCTTTTCATCCGGGAAAGCAAGAGTATCAAGCCCTAAACGTTCTTGCTGGCGTTCTCTTAATCGAGATGCCATTGGCACGATGTATTCCTTGATCTGATCACGGAAGTTCTTCGCCATGTCTGCATCAAAATCAATGCGCTGCATTCTTTCGTAGCCAAGCTCCACAAAATTCGCAAAGCCTAATTTCTTTGCAATAAGTGTCCGGACTTTTACGAGCTTGTCAAAAATCTCATCGAATTTTTCTCCATTTTCAGCATAAAAGCCGAAGTATGCGTCTGATGCACGTTTTCTCTTGTCGCGCTCTTTTGATTCAAGCAGCGGTTCAAGCTGTGCAAGTGTGTATTCTTTTCCGTCAAACTCAATTTTTGCAGAGGCAACAAGCTTCGTATATTCTGTCACGAGTTTGTTTTCTTTTTGCAGATCTTCAAGTACTTCAGGTGAGAATGTTTTCATCTGGGCGTCAGCAAGGGCAAAAAGCTGTTTCCCGTATTTCTCTTCCAGTTCATTGCGGAAAATTGAGCTGACAAGCGCTTTGTAAAACTCCGTATCCATTGCTTTAACATGCGGTTCAAGCTCATCAAGATAGTCCTGCTCTTCCTTGTAAAACTCATCATTTGTATCAATTGTATGGCGGATGTAGCAAAGATTGAAGGCTGTAGAAAGATTGCCGCGAATGACATTCAGCTGATCAATCGCCTCTTCCTGCTTTTCTAAGCTTTCTGCCTGCTTAAACAATTCAAGAGCCTCATGGAATGTTGCTTCAACTTCTTCCTTGACCGGTCTTTTGTAGCCGTATTCCTGAAATTTCATATGTATTTCCCCACTCTCATAAAATGAATAACCTTCTCCTTCTTTTAATTCGAGAAAAAAGTCATGATTCCTCTGTTTCTCATTTAATTCAGCTCTTAAAGTTTATGAAAAGATGACGATATAAATAGTAACAAAACGTAACGAAAGAAGGATTTAGTGAGAGTATGGATAAAACGTCACTTATTGGATTAATTTTAGGCCTTGTCGCCGTTTCCGCCGGCATGTTTATGAAGGGTGTCAGCCCGGCTGTCCTGTTAAATCCGGCTGCATTGCTGATTATAATTGCCGGAACGATTGCAACTGTCGTAACCGCATTTCCCACAAGCGAGATTAAAAGAGTGCCGAAGCTCTTCGGCGTTATTTTTATAGAGCAGCAATCACACAGCATTCAAGAACTGATTCCCATGTTTTCCGAATGGGCCCAGGTTGCGAGAAAAGAAGGGCTGCTTGCACTTGAAGCTAAGCTTTCGGATGTTGAAGATCCATTTTTAAAAAATGGGCTGAGCATGGCTGTTGACGGACAAAATGCTGAATTTATCCGGGATGTCATGACGGAAGAAATAGATGCCATGGAAGAACGTCACTTAGCAGGAGCATCCATCTTTTCACAGGCGGGCACTTACGCCCCTACCCTTGGAGTACTTGGAGCAGTTGTCGGATTAATTGCTGCTCTTTCACATATGGATAATACGGATGAATTAGGGAAAGCGATTGGAGCAGCATTTGTGGCAACCCTTATGGGGATTTTCACGGGATATGTTTTATGGCACCCTTTTGCAAATAAACTCAAAAGAAAATCCAAACAAGAAGCAAAAGTAAAGCACGTCATTATTGAAGGAGTGTTATCTGTTCTTGAAGGCCAGGCCCCGAAAGTAATTGAACAAAAGCTTGCCACCTATCTTCCGGCACACGAAAGAAAACAGCTTTTCGTGGAAGGAGAGAGTTTAGATGGCTAGAAAGAAAAAACAGAAACACGAGGAAGAGCACGTTGATGAATCCTGGCTTTTGCCCTATGCAGATTTATTAACGCTATTGCTCGCCCTCTTCATCGTCCTATTTGCCATGAGCTCAGTAGACGCGCAGAAATTCCAAATGCTTGCCCGGGCTTTCAACAGCACGTTTACAGGCGGAACCGGCGTTCTTGAATACCCAAGTCCGATCCCTGACGGTGAGATGGAAAAGCTAGATCAGGAGAAGGAAAAGAATCCAGAAAAAGAACAGCAGGAAACACTCGAGCAGGAGAAATTAAAAGAAATTCAGAAAAAAGTGAATGCCTATATTGCGGCAAACAGTCTTGAAACACAATTAAAAACCACTCTGACGGATGAAGGACTTCTCATCACCATTTTAAATGATATCTTTTTTGATTCGGGCAATTCCTCCATCCGCAAGAAAGATGAACAGCTGGCGAAGGAAATTTCGAAGCTTTTAGTCATGAATCCTCCGAGGAATATTATCGTCAGCGGCCACACAGACAACGTGCCGATCCAGAACGCGGAATATGAATCCAATTGGCACTTAAGTGTGATGCGTGCTGTAAATTTCATGAAGCTTTTGCTTGAAAACGAGCAGCTTGATCCGAGAGCCTTCTCTGCAAAAGGGTTAGGGGAATACAATCCAGTTGCAGACAACAAAACAAAAGAAGGCCAGCAAAAAAACCGAAGGGTCGAGATTTTGATTCTTCCGATTGAGCAGAACCAGTAAAAAAGTGTCCAATGTGAAGTGACCCCTAAAAGTTAGACACAAGATTTCGTTAAGCTACTTGTTGGGCAAGAGTCCGGTATTGTACCGGGCTCTTGCCTTTTAATTTTGTCTTAATTCGTTTGTGGTTATAGTAATGGATGTATTTCCTTAGTTCTTCTTTGAAATGTTCCACATTTTTGAAGTCTTGGTAATTAAGGAATTCTGATTTTAGAATGCCAAAGAAATTTTCAATGACCGCATTGTCATAACAGTTCCCTTTACGAGACATGCTTTGTATGATGTCCTTTTTCTTCAAAGCCAGACGGTATTTCTTCATTTGATAGTGCCATCCCTGATCCGAGTGAATGAGTAACGTATCTTCTTTGTGCTTTTTTCTTAGGGCTTTATTTAACATACTCGATACAAGGGAATAGGTCGGTCTAGAGCCAATCGTATAGGTGAGAATTTCGCCATTGTATAAATCTAGCATAGGTGAAAGATACAGTTTTTCTCCAAATAATTTGAATTCGGTAATATCGGTTACCCATTTCTCATTCGGCTTGGACGCCTTGAAGTTCCGATTTAGCACATTTTCGGCAACCTTGCCTGCTTCACCTTTGTACGACCGATATTTCTTTATGCGGACAAGGCACTTCAATCCTAGTTCTCTCATAAGTCGATAAACTTTCTTATGATTAACATGCAGTCCTCGGTTGGCTAGCTCAGCACGAATACGCCGGTACCCGTATCGGCCTTTATGTTCATGAAAAATCTCTTTAATCACCGTTTTTAATTCAGCATCTTTATCTGGGCGGTCAAGCTGTTTCGTCAAATGGTAATAGGTACTGCGAGGGATACCCGTAAGCTTTAAGAGTGATTTCACCGGGAATTCCTGCCTCAATTCATAGACTACTTTCGCTTTGTCTTGTTTGGTGATTTTTCTTTGTTCTGAACTAAGGCATTCAACTTTTTTATATAAGCAAGCTCCATACGTAATCGTTCATTTTCAGCCTGAAGAGCTTCAATAGATTCTGCCACTGGTTCTTTTATCTCAGATACTTTTGGGATTTCTTTTTCATCGATGACCGCCCCTTTTCTCTTGGAATAAGGCCGTCCACTCCTTGTGTGTCGAATAATCTCTTCCATTGAGTAATCGTAGAGGGAGATTGAATTTTAAAGATCGCAGCTGTCTCACTGAGGGACGTCCCGTGTTCGTTCATATAGGTAAGTACCTTTAGTTTATCGTCCAAAGAATAGGTTGTATATCGTTTTTTAAACGCCTTTTCTCCGTTATATTGATACTGCTGGATCCACCTATGAAAAACCCCGTGAGCTACTCCTATGGATATTGCGATCGCTTTGTGCCCTTCTGTGCCATTAAGATATCGCTTAACGGCATTTACCTTTTCCTGCTCTGTAAATTTAGCCATAAAAAAACTGCACCTCCAAATGTTAGATCGTGTCTAACATTTGGGGGGCAGTTCAATGCGGACACTTTTTTTATAGAAAGATGATGGGTAATTGTCCACCGGGCTTGCCAATTAGGAGATAAATGGCTGAGCGAGCATAAATCTGGGGTGTGAGCGAGGACAAATGATAATGCGGCTGATATCGTACATATCCAGAACTAGATTACCAAAGGGATGGCTAGAAAAGGAGGCATTTGTAAAGGGATATTTTCTGCGGGAATAGCAGTCGAATGGAAAAAATCGAAGAGTCCCAATTCAAGCACACATTCCGGCTAACCGCAGTATTATCGCCATCTCTCAAAAAAAAAACACCTCCTAATTAGAAAGTGTTTTAATCCTGAAGATCCCGTGCATGATAGCCGACTTTTTTTATAAGATCAATGACGGTCTGCTTTTCTTCTGATGTCAGAGTGCCGACAATGTCATCTAACCGCTCTTGATGAGATGGAAAAATACTCTCAATCAATTTCTTTCCTTTATCCGTAATTTGAGCATAGGTAACGCGGCGGTCCTTATCACATGCTTTTCGGACAAGCAGTTCTTTTTGTTCGAGCTTGTCGACTACGTATGTGATGCTTCCGCTTGCTAATAGAATCTTCCCGCCAATTTGCTGAAGCGGCTGTTCTCCCTTATGATAGAGGAGCTCAAGCACGGCAAATTCTGTTGGGTTCAGCCCGAAGCTTGAGATGTGTTTATTCACTTGATCATTTATCGCGCGGTGTGCACGGGATAAAACGATAAATAATTTTAACGATTGTTCGATTTGCTGTTGATCTTTCATTTTCATCAATCCTTCGACAACTAAATATCTTGAATTCTAAATAATAATGATACAAAATGGCAGCTGAAATGTCAATATAGCAGAGTGATTTTATGAACAAATGACCTTCCAATTATGATTGAGAGAAGCTTGTACTTCTTTTTTCTCCAGTAAATGGTTCGCAATCAGCTCAGACATATCAACAGGAACTTCTTTTATGACTTCTTTTCCTTTGAACATTGTGTATTCTCCCCCGCCTGAGGCCCTGTAGTTATTCATTACAACGTCATATTCTCCATTACGTTCCAGCGGCTTTCCTTTTTTCTCAAGAAGCGCGACCCGATTGCCGATTGGTTTTGAGACATCAAGTATGTACTCAATTCCTTCCCACATGTCATAGTTATAGTGCTGAGGCTTCGGATCCTGAAACTTCGGATTCACAATGACTGCGCCGTCCTCTCCGCACATAAAGTATGAGGCTGAACGTTCAAGAGCGGCTCGTATGTCGCTGCCTTTCAAACGAAGCACCTTCAAGGTATTCGGATAGATGTAGCTTGAAACTATGTCACGCATGGTCGGATTTTCAGGGAAGCCTCTTGATGAATTATCAAAAAGAGCCGTGTTAGAGATCTCCGTGCCTGAAGCATCCATTTGTACCTTATTAATAAATTCTATAAAAGCTGTTTTCACCATGCGTGCTGCGAAAGGGTCTTCGATCAGCATGTTCCCGTTGATCTTTCCAATTGGCTGATCCAGCCACTTTTGTGTCTCTCTTTCGAAAGGCTGAATCAATTCTATTATGCTCTGATCTGTTTCAATCATAGTTAGGTCTACAAGCTTTGGTGTTTTCCCTTTAACGCAAATTCCGTTTTCATTAACCGCAAAGGTGATCTCAATTTTTCCGGCAAAGCGTCCATTAAAGCCAGGCTGAACCACCGTTACTCCGTTTAATTCACCAGAAATGGAGCGATGCTGATGACCAGTGAGGAGCACATCAATTCCCTTTATCTCCTGGCAAAATTGATAGGCCTGATTCTCGCCAGTAAGCGCTTCTGTCGGTTCTCCCGTCTTAAGGTCACGTTCAAAACCGCCATGGTAAGAGACGATGAGCAGATCAGGCTTCTCATTCTTTCTAATATATTCCGTCCAATGCTTGGCCGATTGAAAAGCATCGTGAAATGAGAGCTCTTTAATATGCTTCGGATCTTCCCAGTTCGGGATATAATGGGTTGTTACCCCAAGCACCGCTACCTTTACACCGCAGTATGTCTTTATTATATAAGGTTTGCCTAATAATGGCTCTCCGTTTTCTGTGATATTAGCGGACAGCCATGGGAATTCTGATTGATCTGCAGCTTTTTTCAAAAAATCACTGCCGTAGTTGAATTCATGATTGCCGATTACCGCTGCATCATAGCCAAGCGTATTCATAGCCGCTATGACAGGGTTCCTCTGATCTGCAGCTTTTTTCGCATAATAGTAGGTAAGCGGGGTTCCCTGGATGCAATCTCCATTATCAATGAGAAGGACGCTATCATGCTCGTTCCTCTCTTTTTTGATGATCGTCGAAATTTTTGCAAGACCAAGGCATTGTTCCTCATTTGTGCTGTATATTAGCGGAAGAATATGACCATGAATATCACTCGTCTGCAAGATTGTCAGTCTAACTGTTTCTATGAGAAACCCCTCCCTTTTCTTTCCATCATACCCAATATTCCCTTTCTCTACAACAGAAGGAACGCGCTTTTAGTTTAGTGCGGAATTCAGCCTTCTTTCCTAGTACATTCAATTTAAATGGTTTATAATTCGAATAGTATGCTCATAATCGGGCAATCTTTTATTTGGGGCGATAACTTTGCTGAAAGATCCTAATCGATTTAAAAAAGCATCGATCTATTTTCTGGTCGTGCTGATTCCATCCCTGCTAATCAATACATGCATTTATTTTTACCAAAAAGACAAAGTGATGGATCTCCATCGTTCTGAAGCAGCATTCATGATCAACATTCATAAAAATCAGATTGATAGTTTAATTCAAGATACAAAAGCAAGGCTGGAATCGATGGCGCTTGTACTCGAAGAAGTAAAGGACGTGGATAAAATTCAGCATGTGCTTATGCAGGCGCATGATCAGGAACCGCGTTTTGCAGGTCTTTATTTTGTTCATAAGAATGGTGACATTACAGCCGGTTCCAGAAAATTGATGAAAACAGTTAACCTTCAAAACCGGGATTTTTTTAAAAGTGCCATTGCAACCAAACAATCGACTGTATCAGATGCATACTTCGGAAATATTACCGGAGGATATATTGTTTCCATTTGCACGCCCATTTTTAATGAAAAAGGTGAAGCAACAAACTTATTAGTAGCATCTTTAAAAGTAGATTATCTTAAAAATATCATGAACGTCATCAGTCCCGGATTGAATATTAAAGTAGTGAATGAAAGCAATCATGTTCTTTTTGCATCTGGAAGCGAGAATGAGCCATCAAAATTGGAGCCTGTTCGGGTTTACCTTGATCAGATCGCGTGGAAGCTTGAGGGTGTGCCTGATTCAGAAATAAGTCTTAAACATGCAAAAGACATGATCATTTACATGCTGATCACATTCGGAATCTTAAACATCATTTTTATTCTCATCCAAAATTTCCTTTTAAGAAGAAGAGCTTTAATTGAACAAAGCCAAATAGATGCTCAAAAAGTAGAGCTTGTCGGAATGCTTGCAGCAAGCACTGCCCACGAAATCAGAAATCCGCTGACAGGTATAAAAGGGTTCATTCAGCTTTTGCAGGAGAAATATCAGGACTCTGAAGATCAATTTTATTTTTCTGTCATCGATAAAGAGATCCGGCGCATCAATGAAATCGTCAGCGAGTTTTTAGTGCTCGGGAAACCGACTGCCCACCACCACGCAGACCACGATATTAATGCGATTGTGCTTGAATTATCCCCGCTGCTGGGGTCTGAAGCTAATCTTTATAATACAGAAATGGATATCCGGTTATATAAAGAACCTCTCCTTATTAATTGCACAAAGGATCATATCAAACAGGTACTGCTGAATTTAGCGAAAAATTCATTAGAAGCAATCGACAAAAATGAAGGCAGATTAACCATCGAGGTGCAAAAACAGGGAGATTTCGCTGTAATCAGAGTAATCGACACGGGAAAAGGCATACCGGAAGATGTCATTTCAAAAATCTTTCACCCTTTCTTTACAATGAAAGATACCGGCACAGGTCTGGGACTTGTCGTATGCAAACGCATCATCTCCTTGTACAAAGGTACAATCGCCATTGACAGTGCTTTAGATAAAGGGACGGAAGTGACAATTACTCTTCCTTTATCAGAAAAAGAGTGAAAAGCATCTGCTTTTCACTCTTTTTTTAGTTAGATGAAATATAAAAATTTTCGCATTTATGGAAAGAGGAAGCGCCTGCCTCCCCAAGGCGCTTGTGCTTACTAATATGTAAATCTTCAGCTCGTTAAGATCTCTTCAATACGCTGCAGCGCATTATACCCTAATGCAACGTCCGAAGCCTTTGCGTTTTCAATAATCTGCTCCGGGTGAGAAGAACCGACAAGGGTGCTTGCCACATTATGCTGCCTCAGCGTCCAGGCAAGAGCAAGCTGGGCAAGTGTGATGCCGTGTTCCTTTGCAAGCTGATCCAAAAGCTCCACTTTTCGGTTCACCATATCATTCAGGATTTTCTTCATCCATGAATTCACGTTTTCTCCGGATGCACGGCTTCCTTTAGGGATTAAACCTTCTTTATATTTCCCAGTTAAAATCCCCTGTGCAAGCGGTGACCACACAACTTGTGAAACGCCGGCATTTTCGCACATTGGAATAATTTCTTCTTCAATATCACGATGAAACATATTGTACTGCGGCTGGTTCACGATAATCCGGTCAAGCAGGTAGCGGTCAGCCACACTCATGGCTTCCTGTATTTGCGCAGCCGTCCATTCGCTAACTCCTGCATATAAGATCTTCCCCTGGCGAATAAGATCATCAATTGCCCGCAATGTTTCATCAAGCGGTGTTTCATGATCATATCTGTGACAGTAAAAAATATCGACATATTCGAGATCCATCCGCTTTAAGCTTGCATGGACCTGTTCCATAATATGCTTTCTTGATAACCCCTTATCGTTCGGCCCGTCCCCCATTGGCCAGAAAGCTTTTGTCGTCAGGACATATGAATCCCTTGGAAACGGCTTAAGTGCCCTTGACATGACTATTTCTGCTTTTCCGCGCTCATACACATTCGCGCTGTCGAAAAAGTTGATTCCCGCTTCATACGCCTTATGAATTATATCTGCTGCTGACCGCTCATCAACTGTTTTGCCGAATGTGAGCCAGCTTCCAAGACTGATTTCACTTACCTTTAACCCTGATCTGCCTAGCCTTCTATATTGCATCCCTATTCCCCCTGCTGTACATGATGAAATTCCTTTGTCTTTAACTTATCAGAAATTTCAAAAATCGTAAAGGGAGAGAAGCGTTCACCTATCGACATTAACCGACAAGATGTATCATTTCCTTCTTGATCTTTATGATTATTAGCAAGAATACTATTATTTCCCGAAAAAAATAACCTCATATGGCGAAAAAACAAGAATGAATCCATTCGCTATCTTTTTTGATTTTTTTTCGGCTATAATATGGCTATTACATATATGCACGAAAAGGAGTTCAGCCATGACTGAGGTTTTAATCGGAAGTACGTTATCAGCTCTAGCAACAGGATTTGGAGCTCTTCCCATCCTGTTTCTTCAAAAAACCATAACGCATAGATGGAGAGATATCCTGCTCGCCTTTACAGCCGGAATCATGATGGCGGCATCAATGATGAGTCTTCTGCCTGAGGCACTGAACCAGGGAGGAGTCTTTCAGGTTTGTGCGGGACTTTTTCTGGGCGTGCTTGTTTTAACAACACTTGAAAAGAAAATCCCCCACATCGATCTTGAACATTCAAGATACGGAATCGAATTTGACCAGAAGGCTATTCTGATTATTGCTGCCATCACATTGCATAATCTGCCTGAAGGATTATCAGTTGGGGTAAGCTACGCATCAGATCAAAGTGAAACTGGAAATTTGATCGCTTTCGCCATCGGGCTTCAAAATGCTCCAGAAGGATTTTTGGTTGCCCTGTTCCTTATAAACCAGAATATCGGCAAATTCAAAGCATTGCTAATCGCGACGTTGACAGGTGCGGTTGAAATTATCACTTCGCTGCTTGGTTTCTATTTAACTTCATTTGTAGAAAACCTTGTCCCCTATGGTCTGTCTTTTGCAGCGGGAGCCATGCTGTTCATCATCTATAAAGAACTGATTCCAGAAAGCCACGGGGACGGCAACGAGCGGAATGCGACCTATTCATTTATTCTCGGCATTCTCTTTATGATCGTGCTGATTGAAACCTTATAAGAAAAGCTCCTAAATCTTTAATCAAAAAACCTGTTACTCCCGAGAGTAACGGGTGTTTTTCTCAAGTTGGCAAGTAAGATATTTGGTCATTTGGTTAAGTCAATCGCATTAAAAAACGCCCGATTTTTGAAGTGACCCCAAAAAGTTAGACTGGTTATTTCATTACGCAGCTTCTAGGGCTTGAGTCCGGCGTGGAAATAACTATTGTCACCTGCTGATTCATATGCACTGGTAAGGGGGTTGATTCCCAGAAACACGATTCACTCAAAGGTACTGGATACTTTAAGAGTGCAGTACCTCAAATCCGTCAAACAAGCTTTGGACAAGTTGAGTCCGTAAAACCGCTCCCCCCTTATTTTTCAGCTGTTAAAATTACAATATAAAAAAGGTACAAATTGCTGTGCAATTTAGTACCCTTTTACATCTATATGTCTCCGTTTTTTCCATCAAAAAACAGAACCCATTTATCCTGCGAGTATTAGGTTATTTATATAGTCAAGCCATCCCTTGCCGTCCATTTCTTCATAGACTCAATAAATTGCAGAAATGGCGGATTCGTTTTATTTTCTTCTTCAAAAAGAATCTGCTGATATTTATTTAGCAGCATGTCCAATTCCTGACTGCACTGAACAGCGCCCTCACACGTATATCCTCCTGCTCTTGCCGTATCGATCATTTCCTTGCGTTTAGAATCAATACTCGCCAATAATTGAGACTTGCTCATTTCGATTGTCATTTTCTTCCCTCCGCCTCATCTCTTAAGTATCTATATTGGGAATAAATATACAAATAAATTATTACAGATACTTCTAAACTTGTAAATAGATTAGCAATATTCGACAATAATATTGAGAAATAATATGACAATTTTGTTAAATTTATTTAAGTTACCACGTTTTTCCCGAATTTGTGGGGGTTTAAACTTGCAGTTTTTATAAAAAAAGAAAAAAGAGCCCTCAGGCTCTTTAATAAGGATCTGCTTCATGACCCATTTTTTCAGCTTTTTTTACTGTTTGTTCAGCAGCTGCAGAACTGGTGTGATCTTTCATTTGACTGGATTTTTCCAGACTTTCAGCTAAACTCACGCCATAATACTTGTCAAAATTTGTAAAATATTCAATCATTTTATGCTGGATTTGCGGGCTGATGGAGTGCCCCAATTTGCTGTTTTGGGTACTTGGAATTGCGTGTTTGCCAAATCGAGTGCCCCAATTTGCTTTTTTGGGTACCTGGAATAGTGTATTTGCCAAATCGAGTACCTCAATTTGCTGTTTTGGGTACCTGGAATAGCGTGTTTGCCAAGTCGAGTACCTCAATTTGCTGTTTTGGGTACCTGGAATAGCGTGTTTGCCAAATCGAGTACCCCAATTTGCTGTTTTGGGTACCTGGAATAGTGTTTTTCCTGAATCGAGTGCCCCAATTTGCTGTTTTGGGTACCTGGAATAGTGTTTTTCATGAATGGAGTACCCAAATTTGCTGTTTTTGGTACCTGGAATAGCGTGTTTGCCAAATCGAGTACCCCAATTTGCTGTTTTGGGTACCTAGAAAAGCGTATTTGCCAAATCGAGTGCCTCAATTTGCTGTTTTGGGTACCTGGAATAGCGTATTCGCCAATTCGAGTACCCCAATTTGCTGTTTTGGGTACCTGGAATAGCCTATTTGCCAAATCGAGTACCTCAATTTGCTTTTTTGGGTACCTGGAATAGCCTATTTGCCAAATCGAGTGCCCCAATTTGCTGTTTTGGGTACCTGGAATAGCGTCTTTGCCAAATCGAGTGCCCCAATTTGCTGTTTTGGGTACCTGGAATAGTGTTTTTCCTGAATGGAGTGCTCCAATTTGCTGTTTTGGGTACGTGGAATAGCGTATTTGCCAAATCGAGTGCCCCAATTTGCTGTTTTGGGTACCTAGAATAGCGTATTTGCCAAATCGAGTGCCCCAATTTGCTGTTTTGGGTACCTGGAATAGTGTTTTTCCTGAATCGAGTACCCAAATTTGCTGTTTTGGGTACCTGGAATAGTGTTTTTCCTGAATGGAGTGCTCCAATTTTCTGTTTTGGGTACCTGGAATAGCGTATTTGCCAAATCGAGTACCTCAATTTGCTGTTTTGGGTTGAAGCGCATCATTTGATATCAGCTCTTATTTTTCCCACTCCTCAAATGCAAGATAAGTATCTTCTGCCTGCCCATCCTACCTCCCATTCTAAACGTGCATATACCATTTATTTCTAATATTAAAAGGCATAAACAACTTAATTGGCAAAGAAAAACAGCAGATCGAATAGCTCGTCCTGCTGTTTTTTAGTGTGACATTCCTTTTACTTTGTCAATACTTTTTCTCCGAGATTCACATCATCAACTGACGTTACCCGGAAATCTTTTTCTTCTAGCTTCTTAATTATTTTATTCAGCTTTTTCTCAGAAACGTCATGAGAGAGGTTGATTATGATTCTTCTTAAATATGTATCGCCATTATCGAGCGTCAGAAGTCCTTCGATGTTCACATCCTTAATCGAAGAGACAAGATCCATAATCGCTCCTTTATGCTCTTTCGTGCCGACTGTCAGAATATAGCCGCCTGTCTTCATGCCAAACGAATCCTCAAGTACATCCATGACATTACCGTGCGTAATAATGCCTGAAAATTCCTCTTTATCATTCAGCACCGCTAAAAATGGAAGACGTCTGATGGTAAGGAATGTCTTAAAGAAAGAATCCTCTTCATAGATAAACGCATCCTGATCCTGAATCAGAGCCTCGATCGAATCCTCATCCTTGCCCTGCTTTTCTACATAATGATCAAGGAGATCCACTTTATAGATTAAGCCGGCAAACGCTGTGCCATTCTCTCTAAGCACGGGAATACTCCGGTACCCTGACTCCTTCAGCAATTCATAAGCTTCCTTTACTGTGCTTTCCGCCTTGCAGTACCTGACATCCTCTTTTTTCACGAAATTGTAGCGAATCTTCATCTTTCCAATCCTCCCTTTTATGCTTATTTATTGTTGAAAATTTACCATAGAAACATCAGATAGTAAAGAAAATTAAGATTATATTGAATTTTTTCCGGTTTTGCTTATTATTCTGGCATCCAGCTGGGGGATTTCAGGGCTGTTACTTGCAGATTAAAGATTATGTTCGATTGGATTCATATTGTGCTTGCTTCACAAGGATTTCTCCTCCTTCACCCAAATTACCTGCTGCCAAAATAATTTAGAATGAAGCAATCTGTGCGTAAATTCGTTTTTCTGTGCACTCTTCCAGCTGATTTCATATTCGGGTCATTCATTCTTGTTCTGCTGGCTAAAACCCTTTATTTTCATAATAAAAAAACCTCTTCACCATAAAGGTAAAGAGGTTTTCCAATTATGCCTGCTGCTCTTCTTTTTCGTAAATCGGCACCCATCCTTCAGATGTAACGAAAATGCGGACTGCAACAACTTTACGGTCCTCCTGAAGCGTAAAGTAGTGGCGAATGTTTGGCGGTACGGAGATTAAGTCGCCAGGGTTGAGTTCGACATCAAAAAACGAGCCGTCTTTTCCCTGAATGATGAATATGCCGTGGCCGCTGACGATGAAGCGTACTTCGTCATCTGTGTGATGATGCTCCTGCTGAAAATTTTTTAATAGTTGATCAAGATTCGGCGTGCTGTCAGATAGAGAGATGACATCCTGAGCCTTGTAGCCGCGACGCTCTGAGATGTCCGCGATTTCATCCTTGAATACTTGCAGAATTTCCTCTTTTTGCTCATCAGAAAGACTGTAATTCTCTCTTAAAGTTTCCGGCAGCTTCTCGATATCCCAGTGCTCATAGATGACTTCCTGAGACACAAGAAAGGCAGCAACCTCCTTTTGATCCGCGATTCTTTCATTTGTTTCCTGTAATCGTATCGTTGCCATTATATTTCCTCCTATTGTTAAGCTCTTATTGTGAGCGATTTAGCTTGTTTTAAAGATAGGACTTTTAAATGATAGGAAAATAGAAATTCACATGCTTCCAGGACTTTTTTGGCTTCGAAAGCATCTTTTCCCCAAACGGTAATGCCATGATTGCGGATCAAAACAGCACCGGAGTTTCCGTTCACATACTTGCCAAAGTCAGCTGCGAGAGCAGGTATATGAGCCGCATTTTCAATAATCGGAATATGCCACTCTGCATCTTCTTCCCAAAGTCCAAATGCTTTAATGATTTCCTGTCCTTTAAACGTAACGCCGCCGTCATCGCCGTAGAGCTCAGAGATGACATTGTTGTCAACAGTATGGACGTGGAGGCTGCAGCCTGCGTTCGTACGATTATAGATTTCTACATGAAGCAGGGTTTCAGCAGAAGGCTTCAGTTTTGTTTCTTCAAGGGCTTCTCCATGCTGATCGACCAATAGGAAATCTTCACTCGTCTCAATCCGTTTATCCTTACCGCTTGAAGTCACTAAAAACGAGAGCGGCTCTGTTTTTACCTTGATCGCCAGGTTTCCGCTTGTACCTGGAAACCAATCCCTCTCAGCAAGCTCGCGTTTAACCGCGGCAAGCTCGCTCCAGCGCTGATTTAAAAGACTCATGATACCGCCTCCTGCTTTTTCTTAAGTCCATCTATTACATCAAAGAACGTAGTAAATTCCTGATGCGGAAGGTCCAAAGACTTGCATTTTCCCAGAAGAAAATCTCTTGCAAACACAAAGTCTGCAAGTTTTGAAGCCTCTAAATCAGTAACAGAATCACCAATGACAATGACTTCCTGATCTGGTTCCGCAAGCTTCCTGATTAAACTCGGCTTGCAGCAGCCACAGTCATTGCTGCACTGATCATCACATGAGTTTGGCCATAAGATTTCAATTGCCTGACCGCCGAAATCACCTTCATTGCAGTAAACGCGGCTCCTGTCAACCAAGCCATTCAACAATGGGTGCACAAAAAAATCAATGCCTCCACTTACAATATACAGAGGGATTTCTTCCTCCTCCGTAAATTGAACAAATTCACGGAATCCATAGCGAAGCTGAGCCGTAAAAAGCAAGTATTGAATAATATCATATTTCAGCTCTGTTGGAATCAGCTGAAACATTTTCCCTACTCCTGCCCGGACAGAAATCCGCTGACTTAATACATCATCCTTCAAAGCGTTCCACTCTGGCGGAGCAAACTTCTTCATGATGGCAATAATGTTGTCAGTATTTGTGATGGTTCCGTCGAAATCACAGATGATAATCGGCTTGCTCATTTGCTCACTTCCACCTGCCCCCAAAGATCCAGCGCGATTCTTAAATCGGCATTTTCATTTGCTTTTTCAGTCAAGGAGATGCCTTGTAATGCCGCATCGATCGCTGCACGGAAAGCTTTTCCGCCTCCAGCAGCGCCGTTTGGATGTCCGTGCACACCTCCGCCTGCGTTAATCACGCTATCTAACCCGAAATCCTGGATTAAGATAGGGACGAGTCCTGGATGAATCCCTGCTGAAGGCACAGGGAATGTTTCCTTCAGCAGCACGTTTTCTTTACAAGCTGCACCTATGGAAAGGGCCGCTTCCCGCTCAAGCGCAACACTTCCATATGGGGATGGAAACAGAGAAAAATCGGCTCCGCTGTATCTCAGCAATTTTCCGAGTAAAAGAGAATGCGAGATTCCATAAAGTGAGGATGACGCCAATGCACCGCTGACAGCGGGATGAGCCATAAGCGGAATGTTGATGTCTTTGTCCTCTGCAAGGCTTTGAAGCACGTCAAGGCCGTAGGCAAAAACATTAAGCAATAGGGCATCTGCTCCAAGCTCTGCCGCACGCTTTGCTTTTTCTTTTAAATCATACGTTTTTCCTGATAAATGAACCGCGTACATCGCTTTATGACCGGTCTGCTCATAAACCTCGCTTAACACTTCTTTGCCGGCAGTAATCCGCTGTTCAAAAGGTGTCAGCGGATTTTCAAAAAGAATTTCATCGTCTTTCACCAAATCAACCCCGCCAAGCACCTGATCTTTAAGCTGATTCTTTAAAAAAGCGAGATCACGTCCGATGACTCCTTTAAAAATACTCATAAGCAAAGGTCTGTCATATACACCAAGTTTTTCACGAATGCCGCTGATGCCGAATTTAGGACCTTGAAACTCAGCAAGAATATCTTCTGAAAAATCCAGGTCCTGAAGCTTTACTTCGCCGTCAAGAGACAGCTTTCCAAACACAGTCGCAAGAATCGCCGGCAAATCATGGCTGAAATTTACTCCAGGGTAAAAAATTTTAACGATGCCTTTTTTGACGCGTTTGTTTAAAAAAGCTGAGACCTTATCATCAGCCTCAAATTCTTCTGCCGAGATGACCTTCCCTTTGTGCTGCTGCAATTGTATCTGCGTCAGTTCCGGAAGATCCGTCCATGACCCAACGGTTAAGCCAAGGGCAATCCCTTCTGCTTTTTTTTCTAAGTTTTTTCCATCATGGATGAGATAGGTTGCTGTAACGCCGCTCATATTTGTACCGCCTTCCATAACAATATTAGAAATGCGCAAGCGCCCTCAGCTAGAGGCATGGCCGAGGAGTTGGGCTACACTGCTTGCCATCAATGCGCAAAATTTTATCCTTTCGTAATCAATAAAAAAGGCCCCTTTCCGCTAATCGAAAAGAGACCTTATCTATCTTGGCTAAGATCCTTATCTATCAGCGAATGCTGCAAGATTTAGCACCGTGCTTAAACCTTGGTTTAAGTCGGTTGCCGGGCTTCATCGGGCTAGTCCCTCCACCTGCTCTTGATAAGAATGGCTTATTTATTTTATGTTCTGAATAACCTGAAATTAATTTGGATTATGACAGTTTTTCAAAAGACTGTCAACCGCCATTTCAAAATAAATTCAAAGATTTTATCCGTTTTGCTGCTTCTCTCAGTCTATCTTCAGAGGTTAAAAGTCCTGCCCTTACATAGCCTTCTCCGAACTTCCCAAAACCTACACCAGGCGCAACACAGACATGTGCGTGCAGAAGGAGATATTCGGCAAAGGATTCTGAAGTATAACCTGCAGGAACAGGCAGCCATGCAAAAAACGACCCCGGCGGCGCTTCAACCTGCCAGCCAATTTCATTCAGAGCAGTGATGAATGCATGCCGTCTGCTTTCATACCGCTCCACCAATTCATCCACACAGGTCTGTGATTCAAGCAGGGCAACTGCAGCAGCTTCCTGGACAGCGCTGAACACACTTACAAACATGTGGTCCTGAAACAGGTTAATCGCTTCAATGACACTTTCATTGCCTATCGCAAAACCAATCCTCCAGCCCGCCATATTATACGTCTTCGAGAGCGTATAGATTTCAATCCCAGTCTCTTTCGCTCCTTCAACTTCCAAAAAACTGACAGGTTTTTTTCCGTCAAATCCAATGGCGCCATAGGCAAAATCATGGACAACACAAATTTCATTTTCTTTTGCAAACTCGACTGTTTCTTCAAAGAATTCTTTTGAGGCAACAGCACCGGTCGGATTGTTCGGGTAATTCAAAAACATAAGCTTTGCCTGTTTCTTCGCTTCTTCTGAAAGTTGCCCATAATCCGGCAAAAACTGATTATCTTTTACCAGCGGCATAAATTCCATCCTTGCCCGGGCAAGCTCTGCCCCAGACCAATAGTCAGGATATCCGGGATCCGGTACGAGAACTAAATCATCCGGGTCCAGTAAACATTGCGGAATTTCAACAAGTCCCGCTTTTCCGCCAAACAAAATGGCCACTTCTTTGTCAGCATTAAGTGTTACACCATACTCCCGCTTGTAAAATTCCGCAATTGCGTCTTTAAGAAATTTCTGTCCGCGAAACGGGGAATATTTGTGATAGTCCGGATTTTCTGCCGCCTCTTGAAGAGCCTTAACAATATGAGGCGGTGTTGGCTGATCAGGATTCCCCTGTCCAAGATTAATAACGTCATGTCCCGCTTCGATAACTGCATTCACTTTTCCTACGAGACTTGCAAAAAACTGCTTTGGAAGCTTATTTAATAACTGTGATTGATTGAAGTTTTTCATGTTTTACACCTTCTCAAAAAATTCTTGAAATTCTAGTGAAAAATCATATATTGTTAGAGTCAGCTTGTAAAGAAAAATATTTCGAGGCGGAGATGACGATTGATGAATCCAAAAGTGGCATGCCTGCAAATAGACCTTGTTTTTGGTGACCCTGAAGCAAATATTGAAAATGTAAAAAAAGAAATAGAAAAAATTGCAGCATCCGAAAAACCTGACGTAATTGTTCTGCCTGAACTTTGGACAACGGGCTATGATCTAACTAGGCTCGATGAGATCGCAGACCCAAACGGCAGCAAAACAATTGCTCTAGTAAGCAGTCTGGCTAAAACATATGAAGTCAATATTGTGGCAGGTTCTGTTGCGAAAAAAACAGAGTCAGGCGTAACGAACACGATGTATGTTTTTAATCGGCAAGGCGAACTTAACCATGAATACAGCAAGCTGCATCTTTTCAAACTGATGGATGAGCACCTGTATTTAAACGGCGGGACTGCAAATGGCCTGTTTCAGCTTGACGGTTTGCAGAGTGCCGGAGTGATTTGCTATGACATTCGATTCCCTGAATGGATCCGCGTCCATACGACACAAGGAGCTGAAATCCTTTACGTTGTGGCAGAATGGCCGCTCCCAAGACTTCATCACTGGAGATCCATGCTGATTAGCCGTGCAATTGAAAATCAATGTTTTGTTGTAGCCTGCAACCGCTCAGGCAGTGATCCGAAAAATGAATTCGCCGGTCACTCGATGATCATCGATCCGTGGGGAGAAATTTTAGCTGAGGCCGGTATAGAGCAAACCTCGCTTACAGCAGTCCTTCAGATGGAGAAAGTTAAAGAAATCAGGAAACAAATTCCTATTTTTAAAGACAGACTTCCTCATTTTTACTCTTAAAAAAAGTATTGACAGTTTTTCGTCATACCTGTTAACATTCAGAACAAGTGATAAATTCCAAATTATGCGAATACATTTTTTTATCCCGCATTAACGGGCAGTAACTCCTCTACCCTAAGCCTATTTTGATTTTAAACAATAAAACCTAGGTGTGGAATAACTGCCCGTAAAAGCCCGATTGGCTCAACTAGCAATCAGTGGGGGGTGAAATGACCCCCCCACTGATTGAAGTTTCACTTTATCACCAACCTATTGAAGTTTCACTTTATCACCAACCTTTAATTTCATACTATCTCTTATCAAGAGTAGGCTGAGGGATTTGGCCCGATGACGCCCAGCAACCGACCGTAAAACCATTGTAAAATGGGGCGCAGTTTTTTATGCGCGGGGAGATTACTCCTACAAGGCACGGTGCTAATTCCAACAGAAAGAAGTTCTTTCTGGCAGATAAGAGGTGCGAAGCCTATGCCTTCAAGCCTCTTTCACTGTGGAAGAGGCTTTTCTTATTGCCTGAAAAGCCTCTAATTTTAAAACTGGAGGGTTATAAACCATGTCAAACTATCGATCATCTGCTTATGAACCGTTAACTGAAAGCGCCGCTGCAGCTCTTGCCATCAGACTTGGGTTGTTTGAAGAAAAAAGTGTCCTGACGTGCAGGGAAATTGGCGACGGTAACTTGAACCTTGTTTTTCACATTGTGAATCAAAATCAAAAAGGATTCATCATCAAACAAGCCCTTCCTTATGCAAAGGTAATCGGCAAGAGCTGGCCGCTTACTCTTGACCGTGCCAGAATCGAAAGCAGCGCCCTGCTGAAACAGGCTGAAGTTGCAAGTGCATATGTGCCAAAGATTTACTATACCGATGAAACTTTAGCGATCACAGCAATGGAGGATCTCTCTTATTTGCAGATTGCTAGAGCCGGATTGATAGAAGGCAGAGACTTCCCGCTATTAGGACGGCATATCGGCGAATTTTTAGGAAAGACATTATTCTATAATTCTGATTTCGCACTGAATCCGAAGGCAAAAAAGCAGCTTGTCAAACAATTTTCGAACCCCGAGCTTTGCAAAATAACTGAAGATTTCGTCTTTACAGATCCATTTTTCGACTATGAGTCAAACAGCTTTGAAGAAGAGCTGAGACAAGATGCTGAAAACATTTGGAACGATAGTCATTTAAAGCTTGAAGTAGCTAAATTAAAGCATAAATTCCTGACGGAAGCTGAAACGCTTGTTCACGGGGATCTTCATACAGGAAGTATTTTTGCAAGTGAAACGGAAACGAAGGTGATTGACCCTGAATTTGCCTACTATGGTCCGATTGGATTTGATCTTGGACACTTTTTCGCCAACCTTTTAATGAACGCCATTTCCAGAGATGAAGCAAATCAGCAGGTTCTTTTGGATCATATCGAGACTGCATGGGCCGTTTTTGAAGAAGAATTTTCAAAAGCATGGAAGAATGACAGTCTGGAAGCTTTCGCAAAAGTTGACGGCTATCTTTCTTTTATCCTGGAGAAAGCATTTGAAGATGCAATTGGTTTTGCCGGCATTGAAATCGTCAGACGCACGATCGGGCTCGCTCATGTAGCGGATCTTGATTCCATCGAGCCTTATGAGCGCAAAATTGAAGCAAAACAGCGTGCGCTTGATTTAGGAAGCAAGCTTGTAAAAAATCGTCAATCGATTAAAACGACTGCAGACCTTGCAGAATCTTTTAAACAAGTACCTGTCAGATAAGGAGAACACATCATGTCATTTACAAATACAATTATTCCCCGTTCTGTCGAATGGAAAGAAACATATATCAGCCTGCTTGATCAGCAAAAACTGCCTGCTGTGACAGAATATATCAAACTTCAGACAATTTCAGACGTTTGGGAAGCGATTAAAGCATTAAAAGTGCGCGGTGCTCCTGCAATCGGAATAACCGCCGCTTTTGGGCTTACGCTCGCTGCTAAACAGTATGAAACCGAGAATTTAGATGAATTTCACCGGCTGCTTGCCCGCGATCATGATTATCTTGCAAGCTCAAGACCTACTGCTGTTAATTTATTCTGGGCCCTTGGCAGGCTGGTAAAAAGCGTACAGTGTGCCGTTTCCGTTAACGAAGTGAAAACCAACCTTCTTCATGAGGCCATTCAAATCCAAGTAGAAGACGAAGCAACGTGCCGCAGAATTGGCGAGCATGCCCTCCCGCTTTTTAAAAACGGCGATTCCGTCATGACGATCTGCAATGCCGGATCAATTGCTACTGCCCGTTACGGCACGGCTCTCGCTCCCTTCTATCTTGCTAAAGAAAAAGACATCAATCTATCCGTCTATGCATGTGAAACCCGCCCGGTTTTACAAGGTGCGCGTCTGACCACATGGGAGCTCATGCAGGCAGATGTCGATGTGACGCTGATTACCGACAATATGGCTGCACACACAATTTTCTCAAAAGGCATATCCTCTATCATTGTCGGCGCAGACCGCATTGCGGCAAATGGTGATACCGCCAATAAAATCGGGACGTATAACCTGGCTCTTTTAGCTTGCGCCTTTCAAATCCCGTTTTACGTAGCAGCCCCGCTTTCTACTTTTGATCCTGAAACGAAAAGCGGTGCAGAAATTCCAATTGAGGAACGCGATCCAAGGGAAATTACGCATTTTGGCGGGCAGCAGATCGCCCCGGATCACGTTAAAGTGTTTAACCCTGCTTTTGACGTAACTCCCCATCATTTGATCACGGGAATCATTACAGAAAAAGGCGTTTTATCCGGTGATTATAGCTCAGAAATTCAGAAAGTATTTAAGGGGGAAGCCTAAAGTGAAAGGGTTTAAGCAGGCATTTATTTTACTTACATTGTTTGCCCTTCTTTTAACCGGGTGCACAAGTGAACAGGATGCTGTATCGGATACAGAACCAAAAGCTGCAGAAGAGAAGAAAGAAGAAACGGCTGCGGCTGTTGCTTCCGGCAGCACCGAAGTACCTGAAGCCGTGCAAAAGCCGCTGAAAATTGCAGCGATCATGCAGATGTCAATTGGAACATTTTCTTCTCAATACATCTCTGGTGTTCAGGAGCAGGTCGAAAAGTTCGGCGGATCCGTCCAAATTTACAACGCAGATAACGACTTATCAAAAATGGCTACATATGTAGAAACGGCCATCACGCAAAACGTTGATGCGATCTTAATTGACCACGGCCGTGCAGATGCCCTCCAAGGCCCTGTAGAAAAAGCTGCAGCCAAAGGAATCCCTGTAGTAGCCTTTGACAGCGACATCAATGTAGACGGCGTAACCGTCATTGATCAGGACGACTACAGCCTTGCCTGGAAATCACTTAAAACATTAGCTGAAGACTTAAACGGCGAAGGTGAAATCGTTACGGTTTGGGTCGCCGGCTTTACGCCAATGGAAAGACGCCACACCATCTATGAAGCGTTCAAACAGCGTTATCCAAACATTAAAGAAGTGGCGAAATTTGGTACAGCAAGCGCCAATACCGCTTTAGATACTCAAACACAGATGGAAGCCATTTTGAAAAAACACCCCAATAAAGGCGATATTGATGCCGTCTTTGCAGCATGGGATGAATTTGCAAAAGGAGCGACGAGGGCGATCAAGCAAGCCGGCCGTGAAGAAATTAAAGTGTACGGAATTGACTTAAGTGATGAAGACCTAGAGCTGATGCAGCAGGAAAACAGCCCATGGACAGCGACTGCAGCCACGGATCCTGCCGAAGTCGGCCGCGTACAGGTTCGCTTTGCTTATCAAAAGATTGCAGGTGAAGAAACACCCAGCATTTATTCCCTGGAACCGCATCTTGTCGAAGGATCAACTCTTCCGGAGCAATCCATTAAAATGGACTCCCTTTCTGAATATGTTCCAGGCTGGGGCACATCTGCTGTTGCCACATCACCTTGGATGAAATTACTTGAAACGAAGGGGGAATAAACATGAGCTCCCTCATCATGGATGATATTTACAAATCCTTCGGTGAAACAACTGTATTAAAAGGCATTTCCTTTACTGCCAAAAAAGGCGAGGTTCATGCGCTTCTCGGCATGAATGGGGCAGGCAAAAGCACGCTGATGAAGATCCTGTCCGGTGACTACAAACCCGATCATGGAACCATTACCATAGATGGCAAAACTTCTGTCTTTCATCATCCTTCTGATGCTAAAAAAGCTGGAATTGGGTTTGTTGTCCAGGAAGTGGACACTGCCCTCTTCCCAACTCTCACAGTCTATGAAAATGTGGCAAACATCCCTGATCAGAAGTCTGCTGCCATCTCTTACAGAAAGCTTAAAGCTGACGCAAAAAAACTGCTGCAGAGGGTTGGCCTCAGCATAAATGTCAGCAAGCTCGTTCAGGAGTGCACTCTGCAGGAAAAGCAGCTGATCTTGCTTGCAAAAACCCTTTCTGCATCTGCTGCTTACATCATTTTAGATGAGCCTACAGCTCCTCTCAGCGATACCGAAACCAAGACTCTCTTTAAAATCATCAGACAGCTTCGCGCAGAAGGTGCAGCGATTATCTACATCTCTCATAAGCTCTCAGAAGTAAAAGAGATCTGCGACAGAGTGACAATTTTACGGGATGGCAGCGTTGTTCACACCGGTGATGCATCTGAAATCGAAATTGCTGAGATCGTAAGGCATATGATTGGCACCGCTTTTCAAATTGAAAAGAGAAAAAAGGGAAAGACATTCGATAAACCTTTATTTCATGCAGAAAATATAGTGGTTGAAAAGTTCGGCAGCAAACTAAGCTTAAATGTTCATGAAGGAGAAATTGTCGGAGTAGCAGGTCTTGCAGGAGCTGGAAAAACCGAGCTTGCAGAAGCATTATATGGTCTAAGCTCCACTAAAGCTTCGATCGTATTTAGAGGGAAACAGGTTAAAATCACCTCCCCTGCAGCCGCCATTAAATCAGGCATTTGCCTGATTCCTGAAGAGAGAAGAAAACAGGGATTGTTTGTTCATGAACCTGTATCGGTGAATTTGTCGATTCAGTCGCTTCGCTCCATCGCAAACGGCCTGTGGATTTCAAAGCAAAAGGAACAAGCTTTAGCCAACCGGCTGATCAGCCGGTTAAACATTTCTGCAGCCTCCCCTTCTATTTCCACAAGTCTGCTGAGCGGAGGAAACCAGCAGAAGGTCGTAATTGGAAAATGGCTTAACACTGATTCTTCTCTCTTTCTTTTTGATGAACCGACAAAAGGGATTGATGTAGGTGCAAAAAAAGAAGTATTTCAGCTGATTCACAAGCTTGCGGGTGAAGGAAAAGGGATTGTCTATTTTTCCGGTGAGTGGGAGGAACTGCTGGAGGTCGCCGACCGCATCATTATTTTAAATAAAGGAAAAGTGGCCAAAGTCCTCACACACGAGGAAGCAACGATTGAAAAGCTCATTTATTATGCATCAGGAGGTGAAGATGATGGAGGAAGCCGTCGTCATCAAGACAAAAAAACAAAGGAGCATTCTGCCCTTTCTGTATAAACACGGCACGGTGCTCGTCATTTTAGCTGTTACCATCTACTTCAGCATTGCGGTGGACGAATTTTTAACCTATTCGAATTTCAGTGACATTCTGCGGTCCATTTCAATCGTAACGTTTGTCGCAATCGGCATTACCTTTTCTCTGATTGTTGATGGTTTTGATTTATCCGCAGGCTCGACTGTCAGTCTTGCCACAATTGGAAGTGCGGCTGCTCTCGTTTTATTCAGACAGGAATTGCTTGTTGCGCTGCTTATTCCAATCGTGATCGGTATCGCAGTTGGATTACTCAATTCTTTTTTAGTCGTAAAAGTAAAGCTTCCGGATCTGCTTGCAACACTTGCAGTCATGTATATAGTAAACGGTATTCATTTAACGTATACAAAGGGGTATTCCATTTACAACAGCATGCCTCTTGAAGGCGGCGGTACTGCAACTGGGAAATTTATTCCTTCCTTTCTTTTCATCGGACAGGGCAGTTTGTTTTCCATTCCCTTTTCAGCTCTGCTGATGATCATAACCGTCATTCTTGTTCACCTGTTTTTGCAGTATACGAAGCCCGGCCGGCTATTTTATATGACAGGCGGAAACCGGGAAGCAGCAAGACTGTCAGGTATACCTGTTAACCGTTATCGTACATATGCCTATGTGCTGAGCGGCGTTTTTGCAGCGATTGCAGGAATCATTCTTGCATCTCGGATTGGGACGGGACAGGTTTCTGCCGGTGCCCCGCTTTTAATGGACGGAGTAGCTGCTGCGTTCATCGGCATTTCCGTCTTTGGAGCAGGCAAACCCAATGTCATCGGCACGTTCTTTGGTGCCATCCTAATCGGCATATTGCTTAACGGCTTAACCATGCTGAACGTTCCTTATTATGCTCAGGACATTATTAAAGGAGCAATTTTGGTCGGTGCGCTGGCATTGTCACATTTACAAAAAAAGTAGAGCGAAAATCGCTCTACTTTATTTTCTTCTTATAATGATAAATCGGTCTATTCTCATACAATCCTTCTTTAAAAGCTGTAAAACCCATCCTCTGCCAGAATGAATTCCCGCGTTCATTATTGGTGAGCACCCCGAGTCTGATTTCACTGAAACCCTCCTCAGCAAGAACTTCTTCTGCCGCTTCATATGCTAGCTTCGCAAGTCCCTTGCCCTGAAAATCGCAATGAATGATAAACAAACCAATCCATGGTTTACCGTCATTCGGATTCAGCGGACAATATTCAATAAGTCCTACGATTTGCTCGTCGTGTTTGATCATAAACCGTTTTGCGTTTAATGCTTTTCCCTCTTCACGTTCCTTCTCCAAGTCTTCTTCCGTAACATTCGGTTTTCCGCTTGAAATGAGATTGAAATCCGGATTGGAATTCATGATTTCAAGTTCATATTGAAGATGTTCTTTGCCTCTTGGCTCCAGTTTGATCATATTCCCGCTCCTATTCAATTTTCGCCCATAATTCTTTAGGATTCAGCTCATAAATTCCATCTTCCCGGTACATGATGTGATTGACGATAAATTCCCTTCGAAGTGTTGCAAAATCTTCATGAAACCTTTTAATGTATTCGTTGATCTCTTTTTCAGGATATTTTTTGCCTGCTTCAAAACCATTTGCCAGATGATATAGAACAATAAGCCTTCTTTTTCGCTGAGGCGGAATGGTTTTCAGCTTGCCATCCTTTGTTAAGTAATTTCCAAGTATCTTTGTATGCTCGGCTGTTTTTTCCTGATTCATTTCAAGTTCCCCTTTGCCTGTTACGATTTCCATCATGCCTAGTGACAGCTGCTGCAGAAGTTTTTCATTCACTTGAAAATAAATAGTGTTCTTGACCCTTTTTTCAGATATAAGGCTTATTTCCCTCAGCTTCGTTAAATGATGTGTAATGGTTGGCGGTGTCAGCCCAAGAATACCAGCAAGTGCCTGACCATTTTTAGGACCCTTGGATAAAAGGGCAAGAATGCGGATCCTGGTCGCATCTCCCATGACTTTGTGAAAAGTGACAAGTTTGTTCAGCTGCATTGATTCTTCCTCCGATTAGATGTTTATCTAATTAGATGATAATCTAATTGTTAATCAGAAGTCAATTAAATAATTGGTATTTTTTATATTTTTTCAGCCGAATCAAATGCTACAGTTGTGCTAAGCAAAAAGGAAGCAGAAAATGAGGAATTTTTCATTGTTTTTATGCTCAAGATGTAGGATTGTGAGTTAAATCCCGATTTTTGCGAATTGGATCATAATTTCTGCGAGTTGGAGACTCAATTTTACGAATTGGAACACGGTTTTTGCGAGTTGGAGACTCAATTTTACGAATTGGAACACGGTTTTTGCGAATTGAACCACTTCATACGGGTTGGTCCTTATAAATAACAGGTCGTTCACACTAATTAGCACTGCATTAAAAAATGAGTGATTTTCCATTGTTTTCATGCTCAAGATGTAGGATTGTGAGTTAAATCCCGATTTTTGCGAATTGGATCATAATTTCTGCGAGTTGGAACACGGTTTTTGCGAATTGAACCACTTCATACGGGTTGGTCCTTATAAATAACAGGTCGTTCACACTAATTAGCACTGCATTAAAAAATGAGTAATTTTCCATTGTTTTTATGCTCAAGATGTAGGATTGTGAGTTAAATCCCGATTTTTGCTAATTGGATCATAATTTCTGCGAGTTGGAGACTCAATTTTACGAATTGGAACACGGTTTTTGCGAATTGAACCACTTCATACGGGTTGGTCCTTATAAATAACAGGTCTTTCACACTAATTAGCACTGCATTAAAAAATGAGTAATCTTCCATTGTTTTTATGCTCAAGATGTAGGATTGTGAGTTAAATCCCGATTTTTGCGAATTGGATCATAATTTCTGCGAGTTGGAGACTCTTTTTTGCGAATTGGAACACGGTTTTTGCGAATTGAACCACTTCATACGGGTTGGTCCTTATAAATAACAGGTCGTTCACACTAATTAGCACTGCATTAAAAAATGAGTATTTTCCATTGTTTTTATGCTCAAGATGTAGGATTGTGAGTTAAATCCCGATTTTTGCGAATTGGATCATAATTTCTGCGAGTTGGAGATTCAATTTTACGAATTGGAACACGCTTCTTACGAATTGAGCCACTGCATACGGTTTGGTCCTTATGAATAACAGGTCGTTCACACTAATTAGCACTGCATTAAAAAATGAGTAATTTTCCATTGTTTTCATGCTCAAGATGTAGGATTGTGAGTTAAATCCCGATTTTTGCGAATTGGATCATAATTTCTGCGAGTTGGAGATTCAATTTTACGAATTGGAAGACGGTTTTTGCGAATTGAACCATGATTTCTGCGAATTGGAGACTCGTTCTTCCTGGTTAAAACACGATTGATGCAAGTTGGACACTTCCTGCACTGAGTAACGTTCACTTTATTGAAAAATTCCGCTAAAAAATGCCCAAATCCAGCTGGAAATGGGCATTTTTTAAATCTTTACAGCTTCGTCCGTATATCCCAAAGCTCCGGAAAGAACCGGTGATCAAGGACTTTCTTTAAATAGGTGACTCCGGAAGATCCGCCTGTTCCTTTTTTGAAGCCAATAATGCGTTCTACTGTTTTCATATGCCTGAAGCGCCATTGCTGCAGCCAATCTTCAATATCAATCAGTTTTTCAGCAAGTTCGTATAAGTCCCAGTACGCCTCTGGGCTGCGATACACCTCAAGCCATGCAGACTCAACGGCAGGATCACCTTTGTAAGTTACGGTTACATCCCTGTTCAGTGTTTCATCAGGAATAGGCAGGCCTGCTGCTGAAAGTGCTTTAATGGAAACGTCATAGATGCTTGGTTTATGGAGAGCTTCAGTCAGCTCGCGGTGCAGGTCTGGATCTTTTTTATAAATTTCCAGGACATGTGTGGTTTTGTACCCCAATGCAAATTCAATCATCCGGTATTGAAAAGACTGGAAGCCTGATGCCTGTCCAAGCTTGTCGCGGAACTGAACGTATTCTGATGGTGTTAAAGTTGAAAGAACGTCCCAGGCTTCAATGATTTGGGATTGAATTTTTGATACGCGCGCAAGCATTTTAAAAGCCATAGACAATTCCCCTTTTTCAATGGATTCGATGCTTGCATTCAATTCATGAAGGATCAGCTTCATCCACAGCTCGCTTACTTGATGGATGATAATGAACAGCATTTCATCATGATGGCCAGATAACCGGTTCTGGCTGCTCAGCAGCGGTCCTAAATGAAGATACTCCCCGTATGTCATCCGATTGATAAAATCGGTGTGAATCCCCTTTTCGTCTTTTGGATCATTCATTTAAACTCCCCTTTTTTTAAAATAAAGGAGCTCAAGCTATTGCTTTAACTCCTTTACTTTTTGGTCAAAATCGTCTTTTTCTGATCCTCTGTAATGACATTCATTTTTAGAAATAAATCAGCATAGAATGCGAGTTTATTCGGACGTTTCCACATTCCCATCGTACTCACCCTTTTTGCGCTGAGGCAACTTTTTTAACGATACTAAATAATATGTCGCGCGGGTAATTATGTGACAAGCAAATTACGCTTGGTAAGAAATTTTTTCAAGATCAAGAAGGACTGCCTTTAGATCTGTTTTTGTGCCTGCATAGCCTGTCAGCATTCCTTTAGCGCCAATCACGCGGTGACATGGGATGAAAATCGGCAGCGAATTTTTCTTGTTTGCCTGTCCGACTGCACGGACTGCTTTTGGTTTGCCGATTTTGACTGCGATATCGAGGTACGTACGGGACTCTCCATAAGGAATCTCTGAAAGTGCAGACCACACCTGTTCTTGAAAAGCTGTTCCTGCCTGCTTGAAAGGCAGCTGAAAAGATGTTCTCATGCCTTCGAAATAGTCCGTTAATTGTTTTTTTGCATCCTTTAATAAAAAATGATCATCTGCTTGCTGCATCGGGTGATTCAGCACATAATCTTCGAATTGTTCCTCTGTGAGAAACAGCCTTGTAATGAAATGATCATCTGCAGAAATGATCACCTTGCCAATAGGTGTGTCAACTGCTGTATATGAGTGCATCAGGCTTCCTTTCACATGTTTTGTTTGATAGGCAGCGTGATGTGAAACGCCGTCCCATTTCCAACTTTGCTTTCAACCTCCACTTTGCCGCAGTGCTCTTCAATAATTTTATAGCTGACCATTAAACCAAGCCCAGTCCCCCTCTCTTTTGTAGTATAGAATGGTTCCCCAAGCCGCTTGATTTTATCTTCAGGAATCCCGGATCCTTCATCAATAATGGAGATTTTAAGTTCTTTTTCATTTTTCAGCATGATATCTACTTGAATGGTGCCTCCGCTTGGCATGACTTCAATCGCATTTTTCAAAATATTAATAAATACTTGTTTTAGCTGGTTTGGCTCACAATAAACAAGCGGAACAGAACCATTATGGTTCAATTGAATCTGGACATTTACCAGGATGGCCTGTGCATTAAGGAGCTCAATCGTTTCCTTCATGATAGTGACCACATCTTTTTCCTGATAGGAAATCGCCTGGGGCTTGGCCAGAATCAGGAATTCAGTAATAATAGATTCAATTCTGCTCAGTTCAGATGTAATGACATTGAAGTACATTGAGAAATCTTCTTTGACATTCGCTTCAAGGAGCTGAATAAATCCCTTAAGAGCAGTCATTGGATTGCGGATTTCATGCGCAATGCCCGCTGCGAGCTCGCCGACTACACTCAGTGTGTCTGATTTGCGCAAACGTTCTTCCAGTTCTTTCTTTTCCGTGATATCGCGGAAGATAGCCAGGTTCATGTTTTCAATAATGTTCCGCTTTAATGAAAACTCCAGGATTTTTTCTTTATTATTTTGAAGCTTAAACGGGATTTCTTCTGTCGTTTCATCGAGAAAATACATCGAATTCCCTTCTATTTTATCGTAAGAAATCAGCTCGTGCAGATTATATTTGTGAATTTGGTCAAGCGGAATTTCAAGGATATGACTTGCCGTCGGATTCGCGTCGATAATCGTGTAGCTGTCATCAATAAGCACAATGCCATCCATTGCCCCGTTAAAAATCTTCCTGAACTTCTGCTCGCTTTCGCGAAGCTCTTTTTCCATGCGTTTACGGTCGCTTACATTCCTCAGAATGGTTAAATGATGACCATCTGTTACGTCCATTTTTGATGTGAATTCAAGCTGTTTGCATTGGCCGTTTGGCATGTAAAACAATAATTCCTCCCGGATGGCGCCTTTTCGCAAATATTCTTTTTTTGCAGTTCTGAACTTCAGATCTCTTAAGTCTATAAAGTCGTAAATACTGCTGCTGATTAAATTCCCGATGGACAATTCAAAAGTTCGGCAGGCTGACTGATTGGCACTGATGATTCTGCCGTCATTGTTCCAGATGATAATGGCATCGATTGCATTCTCAAATATCTCCCTGAAGCGTTCCTCACTTTTAAAGAGCTTCATTTCCATATTCCGTTTATCGGTAATATCTCTCATAATCGCCATATTGAATCCGCTCAGCACATTTGATGTTGAGGTGAATTCAAATACTTTTTTTCTTCCCGACTGAAGGAGAACAGGCATTTCCCCTTTAGCCCGGCCGCCTTCATTCAGGATCGACCATAGCTTATCGAGTTTAAATTGATTTTCCCATTCAATAAAATCATCCAGCTTAAACGAACTCAGCTTGCTTTTATCAATTTCAAAGTTTGAACAAAATGATCCGTTGGCATCAATAAACTGGCCGCTGCCATCAAAAATGACGATTCCGTCTACAGCCCTGTGAAAAAGATCTTTAAAGAGCTGCTCATTAATCGTTCGTTCCCGCTCAAGCATTTTGTTTGAGGAAATATCGCGCATTAATGCTAAATGCTTTGTTCCGAGTGCGTTTTTCTGAATGGAAATCTCGATGAATTTCACTTGTCCATTGTCGAGCTTGATAATCAGTTCATCTGATATCTGATCATGATCTTTCATTTCTTCCACTTGCTTATGGAGCTGCTGATGAGGAACAAGAGATAAAAAATCACACATTTTCCGCTTCTGCATTTCTTTTTTTGTCAGCTGAAAAAGATGACATGCTGATTTGTTGCAATCTATAAAATGGAATGTCTCATCAATAATGATAATTGCTTCCATTGCGCTTTCAAAGACTATTTCATGTTGACGGCTGTTTTCCAGAAGGCGTTTGTTTTCCATTTCCAGCAACCTGATCTGCTCCTGCAAAGATGTAATTTTACATTTATTAATAACTTGGCTCATGCTTTTTTCGCTCCTTGCCGCCGGGCAAAATTTCATCCTTCTTAAATTCAACATAAAAATGAATTGTCCTTCATCGTTTTCGATTAAGTGACATTTTTACTCCTAAGGTCCTACACAAATAGAACGATTCAGACAAAAAATGCAAATATTTTAACATTTTACATTATCCTTACATGTTCTTTACAATCCCATTAAAATGGCTTATATTCCATTTTGGCTGTTTTAAACTCTTTATTAGATGGGTAAAAGGGTAAATGAGATAGCTTGTGGGGGTAACTAAACTCGGAAGCCTCTTATGACTTCTGTGAAAATGGGTGATTGTATGAAAAATCGTGAGAGCTATTTCGATAATGCGAAGTTTATTCTGATCATACTTGTAGTGTTTGGTCATGTCATTCGCTCGTTTATCGATGATAATGAATTTATGCTGAATGTATATAAATTTGTCTATACTTTTCATATGCCGGCCTTTATCTTAATTTCGGGGTTCTTTGCTAAAGGATATGACAAAAAGGGCTATGTGCAGAAAATCTTTAAAAAACTGATCATTCCTTATTTGATCTTTCAGGGAATTTATTCAGTGTATTACTTCTTAGTTGAATCGGGAAATACGCTTGCGCTTGACCTATTAGATCCTCATTGGTCATTGTGGTTCCTGATGAGTTTGTTCTTCTGGAATCTGTTCTTATTCGCCTATACAAAGCTCGACAAGAGACTTGCGATGCTGATTGCGATCGGTCTCGGCATAGCAATCGGCTATATTGACTCAGCAAGCAATTATTTAAGTGTATCAAGAACATTTGTGTTCTTCCCGCTATTTTTAGCAGGCTTCTACCTGAATAAGTCACATTTCAGGAAATTAACAGCCGCAAGGGTTCGTTTAGCATCTATTGCATTATTGCTTGTTACGTTTATTGCCTATTTCTTTCTCGACTTTGATTACGAATGGCTGTTTGGCTCTAAGCCATATTCGGCTTTCGGTGATGTTGGCGCAGTAAATGCATTCATTCGTTTAGGGTTTTACAGTTTGACGTTTGTTCTTTCTTTTAGCTTCCTGTCCCTTATACCGAAGAGAAACTTTTTCTTCACTCAGTGGGGAACAAGAACATTCTATGTCTATTTGCTGCACGGTTTCATTGTCAAATCGTTCAGAAATAGCGAAGCTCTCGAGTGGCTAAAGGATTATCAGAGCATCACACTGATTATTCTCCTGTCGATTCTGTTAACGTTTATCTTATCAACAAACTTTGTCAAAACTGTGACCCAGCCGATCATTGAGCTGAAAGCAACAAACTTGAGGAAATACTTTAAGAACAGAGAAGAGAAGGTTCAATACCGCTAGAAAAGCGGAGTTCGACTTCAGCCCAGGGACACTAGATAAGGCGCCGCCTTTAAAGAGGAGAAGCCGGACATCGCTGCCGAAAAAATCTCAGCCAGCGAAAAACCAAACCATCACCTGTACCAGGGGATGGTTTTTCCATGTTTTTAACCTTCTTTTTTTATGGGTAAAATATGATAGAATAGATTGATTCAAAAATTAAGGTAGAAGTGGTGTTTTAAATGAAAGTTGTACTGAGTACATTAAATGCAAAATATATCCATACAAGTCTTGCCCTCCGCTGTTTAAAAGCACATGCACAGCCTGAATTCGATGTGACGCTTGCTGAGTATACGATTAAGGATCCTGCGATGAATGTCGTAACAGATCTTTTCCGCATGCAGCCTGATGTCGTCGGTTTCAGCTGCTATATATGGAACATAGAAGAAACAATCAAGATTATTAAAATGATGAAAAAAATAAATCCATCGCTCATCATTCTTCTTGGCGGCCCGGAAGTAACGTACGATACAAGAGAATGGATGGAACAAATTCCAGAGGTTGACCATATCGTCATTGGTGAAGGAGAAGAAACGTTTAAACAGTTCCTACAAGAGCTTCAGGCAGAAAAAAACTTCAAAAACGTGAGCGGAATTGCCTATAGAGAGAACGGCAGCATTTTCATTAATCCGCAGCGAAATAAAATTAATCTTGCAGAACTGGCTTCTCCTTTCCGTTTCAAAGAAGATATTCCTCACCTCTCAAAGCGCGTTACTTATATTGAAACGAGCAGAGGCTGTCCGTTCAGCTGTCAATTCTGTCTTTCATCGATCGAAGTAGGCGTCCGGTATTTTGATCGCGAAAAAGTAAAAGATGATATCCGCTACTTGATGAAAAACGGAGCTAAAACGATTAAATTTGTGGATCGCACGTTTAATATCAGCAGAAGCTACGCGATGGAAATGTTCCAATTTTTAATTGATGAGCACCTGCCCGGAACAGTGTTTCAGTTTGAAATTACCGCGGACATCATGCGTCCTGAGGTCATTCAATTTTTAAATGATAACGCACCTAAAGGCTTGTTCCGTTTTGAAATCGGCGTTCAGTCTACAAATGATGCGACAAATGATCTTGTCATGAGACGCCAGAATTTCAGCAAGCTGACACGTACGGTCACAATGGTGAAAGAAGGCGGAAAAATTGACCAGCATCTTGATTTAATTGCAGGTCTTCCCGAGGAAGATTATACTTCTTTCCGCAAGACCTTTAATGACGTCTTTGAAATGCGTCCTGAAGAAATGCAGCTTGGTTTCCTGAAAATGCTGAGGGGAACTGGTTTGCGCCTGCGAGCTTCCGATCATGACTACGTCTATATGGATCACTCTCCATATGAGATTTTGAAAAACAATGTGCTGCCGTTTGAGGACATTGTGAAGATTAAGCAGGTTGAGGATGTATTAGAGAAGTATTGGAACGACCATCGTATGGATGCAACGATTGAATATTTAATTAAAGATGTCTTTGATACACCGTTCGACTTCTTCCAGGCATTCGGAACGTATTGGGACGAACAGGGCTGGGTCCGCATCGGGCATCAGCTTGAAGACTTATTTAAACGCCTTTTCACCTTCCTGTCCTCTCATTATAAAGAGCAGGCAGCTATAGCAGAAGGCTTTATGAAGTTTGATTACCTGTCTTCTCAAAAGCATAAACCGCGCAAGCCATGGTGGGATGATATGCTGTCAAAAACAGAAAGAAGCAAGCTGTATCAAACCATTCTCTCTAATCCAGGTTTACTTGGTAAAGAGTTTGAAAAGAAAGCATTTGCTGAAAAAGATTTATACAAGCACACTGTCCTTGATAAAGTGCCGTTCCAGCTGGATACCTACTTAAAAACAGGTGAGCTGATCATGGGAGAGAGCATTGTGCTTGTGCACTATGATCCAATTACGCTTATAACATCACCGTATGCAGTTACTGAGCGAGTGCTTGAAGATAAGGTAAGTTAAAAAGGAAAGCGAAAAGCGAGAGACTTAACACTCTCGCTTTTCGCTTTTTTTAGATTTTTTCGCTTTTTTCTCCGCAAAAGCATCGATAAATTTGGCTGAATTGTAATCGCCCATTTCCGTTCCAAACTCTTCTTCAAGAAGACTTGGTTCCATCGGCTTTTTATGCTGCTCGATGTCTCCGCTTTTGTGTGTTTTTTTTGTCATGAGAAGGATCCTCCAGAACGCCCTTTGCTTCCATTTTTACTGTTTCGGTTAGCGCCTTTTGCCGGATTTTCCTGACTGTATGCAGCCTCGCTTGAGAATTCGGTATCAGGCAGGCTTTCTTTCGGAGTAAAATTGTTTTTAAGCGCTTGATTTCTTGCAGTTTTTCTTTTCATGAAAATCCCCCTCATAAGATGTGTGAGAATTCCTCACTGTTTTTAGTGTGAGTCATTCTCTTCATCTTATGAGAGGGAAAACGAGTCAATTGTGTTCTTGTTTGTGCTGATAAGCAATGAGAACGATCTCTTCGCCTGTTTCAGCGCGCAGCTCATTTTCCATTTTCTTTACTTTTTCCAAGTATTCATCCTGAAGCATTGCTACTGGAAATTCCTGATTCATGCTGATCACTCCTTTTTAATAGGATAACCAATTTCTGATCTAATCTTTCATATCAGTCCGTATATAAGAACATACTAAAAATGGAGGTGAACAGGATGAGCAAAAAAGATGAGTATTCATTAGATGAAACGCTTCCACATCAGGCAAGCGCCCCTTCGTGGAAAGGCACAGGTATCAGCATGCAAAAGCCATTCATAAATGAACATGGCATCGTAATTGGAGACAGTTTTTATGATTCCAAACAATCCCCCTTGAATCAGTGGAGTGATGAGGTCGATCCTGCCATCATGTCCGGCGATCAATGGGTGCATCCTACAAACGACATCGGCTGGAATTCGAGTGAGAACCGTGAGCTGATTGAAAGCAAAAAAAAGCCCGAGAGCTTCCCATTTACGCATCCTGATAAAGATGCAGGATATGGACAGGATTAGCTTATGTATCGGATCATTCACAATTTTTCCCCAAAACCATCCGAATTGGGGGAAAATATGCTCTGAGAAGCTTCATGATAAGTGAATAGTTTTGATATGGCGTGTATTGCAGTACACTTCTTCTCTTATTGCTGTGATGACCGTGACTATATTTTGATTGATGGATTTCAGGTGCCCTACCTTTTTTTCCTCTTCCCCAAGGTCAAGATGACAACCTTGCCTGTCAGTTTTTTAACTTGTTCTTCAAACGTTCTTGCGAGCGGGAGATTAGAGTGTTGAATTGGGAGGTCCCCTCCTGCTAGTGCATAAGGTGTTTCATTATTGTTATAGGGAATCAGTGATTTGATATGCTGAAATGAAATATACATCGATCGGTGAATCAAAAACAATTTAACCTGTGAATACGTTAGTGATATAACCATAAACTGATTTGTTTTTCAAAACGGTCATTTTTATGAATAGCCCTTTTGCATGAGTAAGCATTTTTCTGAATGAGATGGAATCCATTTCTTCTGAAATCGGCATATTATCATGGTTTGACACTGTATCATTTGAATTTTTTTCAAAATGAATGTTGTGCTCGTGGTACATCGGAATCTAGATGAAACAGCTTCCATCATAGATGACAAACAAATGGTCATTTTCAATACGTTTTTTGTCGAAAAAAAGAAGCAGCATGTCGCTGCTTCCGGTAAAACATCTATTTATTGATTAACAATCAAATAGTTTGAGAGAAGTTCTGATAGTTCAGGTCCCTTTTTGACTAAATCTGTTTGTTTAAACCCCTTAAATCCGTCACCGCCTGAAGCAAGGTAGTTGCTTGTTGCGACAGTATAGGTACTGTTATCCTGAATCATTTCTCCCTGAGCGGTCTTTAACTCACTTATCCTTTCGCCTGAAGGAGCGTTTCGATTGATGGAAAAGGTAATTCCTTCTGTCTGCAGCAAATTTTCTTCCTTTAAAGCCCACTGCTGTTCAAGAATGTTCTTTAATTCTTTTCCTGTCATAGACACCTTTACTGCGTAATGGTGAAAAGGAAGAGCTGCAATTAACTGCTGCTTTGTAATATCTCCCTCTTTTAAGCTTTCGCGTATTCCGCCATGGTGCACCATGGATATCTCTGTGTTCATTTCCTCGTTCAGAGCGCTTGCTATGAAGCCAGCTAATGGTGATTCACCTTGATCATTCTTTTTTCTTGATAAATTTTGAGGAAGTCTTCCAATGGGTGTGCTGTATTCTTCTCCAAGCTTATCCTGATATTTCTTAATTAATTGAAGGGCTGATTGATCAGGCTTGACGGATTTGTGATCAGTTAAAACAATCTCAGCCTCTTTTTGAACAATTTCCTTCTTTTTTCGGTCTATCGTTAATGTCACGTCTGAGAGAGCTTTCCCGTACGAGTAGCTTTGTACGATAAGCTTGTTATCTACGACCGTGTTGGCATGATGATGACTGTGCGCTCCGAAGATCACATCAACTTCATCACTTATTATTGGCGCCATCTCGGTCAAAGCTTCACTTGCGTTCTTCCCGTTATTATCTGACTTCGCTGCAACGTGCGCCAGAACGACGATGGATTTGATCCCTTTTTTATTAAGCTGTTCAACTGTCTGATTGATAGCCGTTACTTCATCAATGATTTCAATTTGATCTTGATTCTCCGGCAGCAGGAATTGATTGGTCTCTGTTGTGACGACTCCTATAAATCCAATTTTGACCCCGTCAATTTCTTTTATGGAATATGAGGGAAACATCGGTTTTCCTGTTGCTTTATTGATGACGTTTGCTGATATATAATCCGAATGAGTGCCTTTGAAGAAACCTGTTTTTGGATGGAATCCGCCGCCTACAAGCCGTGTCAGTTCGTTTGCTCCCTGGTCAAACTCATGATTTCCGGGAGTGCCGACATCAACACGCAGCTGATTTAAAAATTGAACGGTCGGTTCATCTTGAAAAAGAGAAGAAATAGGGGGACTTCCGCCTGTCATATCACCTGCATGAACAAGCATCGTGTGTTCGTGTTCCTGTCTCAGCCTGTTTACATGAGCAGAAAGATACTCTGCACCACCGACTTTTTTGCCTGAAAGCACGGAATGCGTATTGAGCTGTCCATGCAAATCATTCATTCCAAGCAAATGAACCTCTGACAGCTGATTTTCATCTGTACCAGCTCGTCCCTGGCTCCCGCCATAGACAGAAGCAAGAAAAAGGATAAAAAAGAATAAAAAGAACATGGATGCAATTTTCACAGTATGTCTCAAATCGGCTTCCCTCCTTTTGATGCTTCTAACGTAGCACGCCAGAATGAAGCGCATCTAAAGTTCAGGTAAAGGATTGTTAAGTTTTGTTAAGAAATACATATATCCCTTAACAGAGGATCCTAATTCATCTTTCTCTTTTCACCAGACGTGAAATCCTTTAAAATAGGATATTGAGCTTGCAATTAATAACTACCACAATCTAACATCCCATTTAATCGCCAAAAGCAAGTATAATATAAACAGTACCAATGTTTTAAAGAAATGAGGGTAATTCATGCGTTCAGATATTCATATACAAAAGAAAAAGAGCGGCAAAAAGAAAGTATTGGTCTTTTTCTCTATCCTGACTCTTCTGTTTGCTGGAATTGGCTGGTTCGCCTACGATCAATTTGTATCAGGCATGAATAAAACAGCAGCAGAAGCAAACATAAAAAAAACTGAATATACATTTAATGGCCAAAAAGATGAAAATGGAAACACCAATGTTCTGGTGCTGGGCAGTGATTCAAGAGGAGAAAAGCATGCCCGCACAGATACAATCATGATTGCTCAGTATAATGAAAACACAAATAAGCCAAAGCTGCTTTCCATTATGCGTGATTCCTACGTGGAAATTCCGGGACACGGACAGAACAAAATAAATGCCGCATTTGCTATAGGCGGTCCCGACCTGCTTCGCGAAACAATCAAGCATAACTTTGATATCGATATCCAGCACTATGCCATTATTGACTTCAAGGGGTTTGAAAGCATGATTGATACAGCATTTCCAGAAGGCGTAGAAATAAATGTTGAGAGTCAAATGTCGGAAAAAATCGGTGTAACGATCGAGCCTGGTCTTCAGAAGCTAGATGGTGAGCACCTATTGGGATACGTGCGCTACCGCGGCGGAGCCGACAGTGATTTCGGCAGAGTAAAACGCCAGCAGGAAGTTATGAATCTTTTAATGAAAGATATGCTCACTATAGAGGGTGTAACCAAATTGCCTAAACTCGCTGGAGTGATAACACCTTATATTAATACGAATGTGGATACGTCTACAGGCATTTTCATCGCAAAAGATATTATCACGAATAAATCCGATCTTGAAACCATGCGCATCCCAGTTGACGGCAGCTTTGAAAATGCCAGATACGACGGAGCCGGATCTGTTTTAGATATAAATATTGAGGAAAATAGAGAAGCGATCAAAACATTTATGAATTCATAAAAAGAAGCTATTGCCGGCGGCAATAGCTTCTTTTTTAGCACATAAGAGGTCCTCAAAAATGCTGATTGAATACCTCTTTTTCTAATTTGAGTGGTTGATTAGCGACCCCATTGCTTACGATTGTGGTCCTCATTTGCGGTTTCAAGTATTACGACTGCTAAAATCAGGATTTTGTTTGTTATAGGGTATCATATGCACTCTTTGAGTACCCAAAACTGGGATTCTGCCTGTTTTAGGGTACCATACGCGCTCTTTGGGTACACAATACCAGGATTTTTCTTGTATTAGGGTATCATTCGTACTCTTTGAGTACCCAAAACTATGATTTTGCCTGTTTTAGGGTATCATTCGTACTCTTTGAGTACCCAAAACTAGGATTTTTCATGTTTTAGGTATCATACGTACTCTTTGAGTACCCAATTCCAGGATTTTTCATGTTTTAGGGTATCATTCGTACTCTTTGAGTACCCAAAACTAGGATTTTTCATGTTTTAGGGTATCATTCGTACTCTTTGAGTACCCAAAACTAGGATTTTGACTGTTTTAGGGTATTATTCGTACTCTTTGAGTACCCAAAACTAGGATTTTGCCTGTTTTGGGGTATCATTCGTACTCTTTGAGTACCCAAAACCAGCATTTTGCTTGTTTTAGGGTATCATTCGTACTCTTTGAGTACCCAAAACTAGGATTTTGCCCGTTTTGGGGTATCATTCGTACTCTTTTAGTACCCAAGACTGGGATTTTAACTGTTTTAGGGTATCATTCGTACTCTTTTAGTACCCAAGACTGGGATTTTGCCTGTTTTAGGGTATCATTCGTACTCTTTGAGTACCCAAAACTAGGATTTTTCATGTTTTAGGGTATCATTTGTACTCTTTGAGTACCCAAAACTAGGATTTTTCATGTTTTAGGGTATCATTTGTACTCTTTGAGTACCCAAAACCAGGATTCTGCCTGTTTAAGGGTACCATACGTACTCTTTGAGTACCCAATACCAGGATTTTTCATGTTTTAGGGTATCATTCGTACTCTTTGAGTACCCAAAACTATGATTTTGACTGTTTTAGGGTACCATTCGCGCTCTTTGAGTACCCAAAACTGGGATTCTGCCTGTTTTAGGGTACCATACGCACTCTTTGTGTACCCAAAACTAGGATTTTACCTTTTTTAGGGTATCATTCGTACTCTTTGAGTACCCAAAACTAGGATTTTGACTGTTTCAGGGTACCATACGCGCTCTTTGTGTACCCAAAACCACGATTTTGACTGTTTCAGGGTACCATTCGCGCTCTTTGAGTACCCAAACCATGATGTTTGCCTCTTTAAGGTACCATTCGCGCTCTTTGAGTACCCAAAACCATAATTTTGCCCGTTTTAGGGTATCATTCGCACTCTTTGTGTACCCAAAACACAGATTTTTCCTCTTTCAGGGTACCATTCGCGCTCTTTGTGTACCCAAAACCAAAATTTTACCCATTTTAGGGTATCATACGTACTCTATGAGTACACAAAACTATGATTTTTCCTCTTTCAGGGTACCATTCGCGCTCTATGAGTACACAAAACACAGATTTTTCCTCTTTCAGGGTACCATTCGCGCTCTATGAGTACACAAAACACAGATTTTTCCTGTTTCAGGGTATCATACGCACTCTATGAGTACACAAAACACAGATTTTTCCTGTTTCAGGGTACCATACGCACTCTATGAGTACACAAAACCAAGATTTTGCTTGTTTCAAGGTACCATACGCGCTCTGAATACCGCGGTTCCAACCCAATTAATGCCCAACATTTTTATCTGAACTACTTCGCTTTAGGGTACTGTTACTTCATATAGCTTGAAAATACTTGTTTAACCTTCGGAACGACGTAGTGACTGCCTCCACGGTCCTTCACATCCTCAATCATCATAGTAATCAGAAGTTCAGGATTTTCCGTGTTCATCCCGACAAACCAGCCATTTTCCTTTCCGATTTCTTCCTTTGTCGTTTTCAGTTCAGCGGTTCCTGTTTTGCCGGCAAGCTTAATATTCGGTAATTTCGGGTCATGAGCAGTTCCGGTTGGATCTTCAACGACTTTGATTAAATCAGACAAAATAATGGAGGTGTTCTCTGGGCTGACAATCGCTTCTTTCCAAATCACAGGCGCAGGCTGCTCTTTTTTCTCAAGATAAGGCTTCAACATGCTTCCTTCGTTCAAAAAGACAGTATAGGCTGCGGCCAGATGCATAGGGCTCATCTGCACTTCACCTTGTCCATATCCTGAGTCTGCAAGAAGAATTTCTTCTGCTGCTAAATCTGAAGTTGAAATGGAGGAAGTCGCGATTGGAAATGGATAATCAATCTCTTCACTGAATCCAAATTCCTCCAAGCCCTTTTTAAAGGCTTCAGGTCCTATATCTAAAGCAGCTTGAGCAAAATAGATATTATCTGATGAGACAAGAGCACGTTCGAGATTAACAGATGAATATTTATCAGAAACTCTCGTAATTGTATATTTGCCCCATTCAGGTCCTTTTTGCCATGATGGGCCAGTAATTTTCTTAACAGCTTCAGGCTCAATGCTCCCGGTCTTTAAACCGACAGCTGCTGTTATTGGCTTAAATGTAGAACCAGGTGAAAAGGTTTTGTTGAATTTTGCACTAAGCGGTTTATGCGGGTTTTCAGCCAATGCTTGGTACGCTGCCCCTGACATGCCAAATACAAATTGATTCGGATTATAGGACGGACTGCTGACCATTGCAAGGGTTTCTCCTGTTTTAGGATGAAGAGCCACCGCTGTTCCAGAGTCCCCTTTCAGCTGATTATACAGCTGCTTTTGCAGACCGGAATCAATTGTTACCGTGATGTCTTCCCCATTTTCCGCAGGTGTTTCAGCAATTGTTTCATTTGAAGAATCAATAAAAATTCTATAGCCCGATTTTCCTCTCAGGCGTTCCTCGTACACATATTCAAGCCCGGCTTTTCCGATTTGTGAGGTGCTTGTATACCCTTTATCCTTTAAGTCCCCAAGCTGCTCCGCTGAAATGCTGCCGACATATCCGGATAGGTGGGCAGAACTCTCTCCCTGCGGATAATATCTGCTGTCAACATCTGCTTTTTGAAAGCCCGGAAGAGAGGTTACTTTTTTAAGCAGCTCTTTATTCGCTGGATCGACTTTCATGATCGGTACAGAGACATCCGGCTTTACCCAGTTGGCTGAAAGCTTTGCATCTATATCTTCAACAGAAAGATTCAGCAGTTTCGCAGCTTCCGCCTTTACTTTTTCAGGGTTGTCGCCAAGCTGACCGGGAACCACTTGAATTTCAGGAACTTTCGCCTGAATGGCAATTCCTTTTCCGTATTTATCAAAGATGCTTCCCCGCAGGGGCTTGATTTCAGAAACGCGGACAGCATCTCCTTCTTTCAGCTGCGGGAAAATCATCGATGGATTCCACGCTAAAAACCAATTTTCTTCTTTATCCGTTTCTTCTTGGACAAAAACAGCATCCTGTTCAAATTCCACGGGACCAGCAAGTGTTTCCATCTTTAAAGCATATGGCAGAGAAGCTTTTTTCTCATCTCCCCTGTCTGCTTCCTCTTCCGGTTTGTCATATGTAACTTTCAAACTGCTGACTTCTATGGATTGATAGATTTTTTTGTATCGGACTGTAAACTCTTTTTCTGTCATTTTGCTTTTTGCGTCTGCCGATAAGAAATCGTACATTTCGTTAAATTTTTGCTCATTCCAGAGGCTCACATATTCCTGAAATCTCTCTTCAGGCGTCGGCCCTTTAGAACAGGCGCCTAAAATGAAGACCAGCAAGACAATTGCGGCTAATATATAACTCTTTTTCACAATATCTGATCTCTCCCATTTGTTAATAGTTTAAGTATAGCACAGACAAGGGATTATTTTCCTGATTGATGGTTCTTACTCTTCAGGCCCATAAAAAAGCAGGCGCATAACACACGCCCGCTTCTTTTATTTATCCAATAATGACACGTTCTTTTGGATAATGATAATTTGGTTTTGCTTCTTTTGAACCGATAATGTAGATAAAGGTTACAATGCCAATTCTGCCGATGAACATGAGGATCATAATGATGCATTTTCCTATGGTGCTCAAATCAGGTGTAATTCCCATTGAAAGCCCCGTTGTCCCGAATGCCGAGCATACTTCAAACAGGATTTCGATGAAGGTAAAACTTTCCGTAATGGATAGGATAAACACGGATGTGAAGCAAAGAACGAAAGCCATCAAAGTAACTACCAGTGACTTTTTCACATCATCCTCGTGCAGTTCTCTTTTGAAGATTTTGATCGTTTTGTTCCCTTTTGCAAAGTGGTAAAGCGCCAGTAAATTCAGCGCGAATGTTGTGGTCCGGATTCCGCCGCCGACTGAGCTCGGGGAGGCACCGATAAACATCAAAATACATAAAATCAGCAGTGTTGCCTCTGAAAACAGGCTGACATCCATAGTTGCCAGCCCGCCGCTTCTCGTTGCGGTTGACTGAAACAGCGAGTAGAAAAAGGTTTCATGCCATGATTTGTCCTGAAAGAAAAATTGAAACTCGAGCAATGCAATCATTACTGTGCCGCCAATAACCAGCAAACCGTATGTAACCGTCGTAAGTTTAGTAAAAAGCGTAAAACGGTATTTTCCCTTTTTGCTGAATAAAAAGGTTTTCACCTCTATTAAAACAGGGAAGCCGATTGCGCCTAATGTAATCAAAAGAATAATGACAAATTGAATGAAGTAATCATCAGCATATGGAATCATCGAAGCACCCGTAATGTCAAAGCCGCCATTGGTAGTTGCACTTACAGAATTAAAAAAGCCGTGCAGGAAAGCTTCTTGCCATGTAGGATAGTATTTCAGGAAATAGATGCCGAGGATCATGCCGCCGCTGAACTCGATAATAAGGATCAAAAGCAAAATTTGCTTCATCAAATTTACAATTCCCGAAAGTGCATATTGATTTTGATCCGCCATGATTAATCTTCTCTCTCTGAGGCCAATTCGTTTCCCGACTATCAGCCAGATAAAAGAACCGAGCGTCATGACTCCAATTCCACCGAACTGAAGAACAAACATGAGGATAAAAATACCTGGTACGGTTAAAGTTTCTGATAAATTAACAACACTTAATCCAGTCACGCTTACTGCGCTTACAGCTGTAAAAAGGCCATCCATAAATCCCCATTCCACCCCTTCTTGATGGGCGACAGGAAGGCTCAGCAAGGCAACCGAAACGCTGACTGCGATAATGTAATAGGCTGCTATCAGCTGAAACGGAGTTAATTTTTGCAAGAATAATTTAAATCGTTTCATTGGTATTGTTCATTCCTTAAATAGTGGGGTTAACCGCATGTTCTCTATCATAATGAAAAGCAGGGCATCTGAAAAGGGGTAATCGGAAATTTTATGCAGAAAGATTTTGTTTCCGGCCTATGTTCATTTTCAACACGAACCGAATAAATCATACCTAAAGAAAATTTCAAGGACAAAAGCGCAGGTGCCAAGGCCCGCTCCGACAGGCAGTTAAGAATTCGGGCAGAAAAGTCCGGGTTTGCTTTTATGGCGGATTCGTTCTGACCGAGGATTTAGGCGCCGGAACTGGCCGTATATACTTTATTTCATTATCTAAAATCTATTGACTATATAACTTCTAAAAAACGAAAAAAGCAGATGAGATCATAGTCCCATCTGCTTTTCCCTGTTTATTTGGCTTCTAAACGGCGAATTCTCTCATCTAAGTCAGGATGTGTTGAAAATAGAGAGAGACCGCGTTTACCGCTGATTTTCAGCGTCGCAACGGAGGATTGTTCGTTGTTGATCCGCTGTGTGTATCCTTTAAGAGCACGAAGCGCATGAACCATTTTGTCCTTGCCGGCAAGATCCGCTCCGCCATTATCTGCATGGAATTCACGATGGCGGGAATAGGCACAGACCACAAGACTGCCAAGAATCGAGAACAGCAGCTGGAAAATAAGAATCGCAATGTAGTGAACAATTGGTGCCATAGATTCTCTGACAAATCTCGATGCTGCCCATGCTGCAATTCTAGCAAGGAACACAACAAATGTATTTACAACACCTTGAAGCAATGTCATTGTCACCATATCACCGTTTGATATATGCGCAACCTCATGGGCAAGCACTCCTTCAACCGCTGCATCATCCATTTCCTCAAGGAGTCCGGTAGATACGGCTACAAGTGAATTGTTTTTTGAAGGACCTGTTGCAAAGGCATTCACCTCGCGAGATTGATAGATTCCCACTTCCGGCATCTTCGTTATACCGGCAGCTCTTGATAATCTATGAACACGGTCTACGAGATTTCTTTCATAAACTGACAGTGATTGATCAGGCTTTAAAACCTTGACCCTCATCATCATTTTTGCCATCCATTTAGACATCAGGAGTGAAATAAATGACCCGGTAAAACCTACGACTGCACTGAAAACAAGCAAGCTTATGAAATCGATCCCACCCGATGCATTCACATATGATCCAACGCCTAAAAGCGAGAGGACAACACCAATTGTAATAAGCACAAGAATATTTGTTAAAATAAAAAGGAAAATTCGTTTAGCCATCTTGCACCTCCATCATTTTGAGTTCAAGTGAACTTGTTTTATAATCGTATTATAATTAAAATACATAAGAGAAAGCAACTAAAAACACTTTGGTAAACTCAGGAAAATCGAACCTTTTCAAGGGGAACTAAATGATCAGAAAAGAGGTGTGCGATGAGTACAATTCAGTTAAAGCGATCTGATATGGCCAGACTGCTGCTTGCTTTAAAGGGTGAAAGCGGACAAACTCCGCTTGAACTGCTTAACCAGTTAGGCATCCGGAAAAACAGATCAGAAGAGGTATTGCCTGATTTTATAAAAAATCAGAAACCATTCCCAAGAGGCCTATCAACAAATGAAATTGTAGCACTTGCAAAGCTGTGTGAATTGACGTCGCTGAAGTCAACTTCCATTCAGAACTGGATTAAGCGGGATATAAAAGAGTTGATCGGTGCACCTGAGCTTGGCAAAAAGTATTCAATTGAACAGGCTGCCATCCTGCTGATTGTCAGAGATTTAAAATCGGTTTTTGATTTTGATACAATCAGGCAGCTCTTAATGAGCTTATTTAATACGATATCAGACCGAAGCGATGACTTAATCTCTCCTTTGACTTATTATGCCGCATATGGGGAGATCCTCGAAAGAATGGAGTCCATAACAGTTTTCTCCTTATCTGAGCACGAAATGGAGGAGGAAATCTTAAAAAAGATCGAGGCATCCAGGGATCTTTTTAAAGATCTTTCGAATGAATTATGGATACAGGTAAAAAGCATATTAACGGTTACCGTTCTGTCTGTGATTGCCTCTTATCTTCAGAGAAGAACAGAGCTGTTTTTTCATCAGCATCTGGAACAGAAATAAGATTATCTCTGCATATATATCTGCAAGTCATCATTCTGCTTCCCTGTTATATGGTCCCGGATGAGGCTTGCGAGCATGTGGCTGTAAATTGTGCCATTTCCGCCGTAGCCCAGCAAAAACAGGCAGTGCGGCAGCTCAGGATATTCTTTAATCATCGGAAGCCCGTCATGAGTACTTCCAAACACAGCTCCCCAGAAGTATTCAGCCTCAAGCTTCAGTTCAGGAAAGAGCTTTTTCACTTCCATCAGGAGCTGATCTCTTTTATTGATCAGCTTCGAATCTATTTTTCCTGCTTCTATGGTTCCTTCATCTAGCCCTCCTGCTAAAATTCGGTTATCGGCAGTCGTTCTTATGTATAAATAAGGTCTTGCTGTTTCCCATATAAGCGTTTGACCATGCCAGATTTCTTTCTCTTTAAGCCTGTTAGTGGCGATTGCATAGGTACTGGACAAAACAGCATTCTGTTCGCGTCTGATTTCCTGATTGCGGTACCCGGCTGCCATGATCACCTTCTTGGTTTTAATACTTGCCCCGTCTGCTGTATACATGATGGCATGGCTTTGCTCAAATTTCCTCCCGGTGACCTCTGTCTTTTCAAAAACACGCACGCCCCGAGCTGCCGCAGCATCAATAAGAGAAAGTGCGAGCTTATAAGGGTTAACTTCTGCGTCACCTCCCGATAAAATCGCTGCCGGTTTGTTAAATCCATACATCCTTTTGATATCGGAAGCGGTCAGCCACTGTGTCTGAAAGGAATTCTTCTTCAGCATGTCATATTCCTTTCTCAATGCTTCTGCGTCTGCCTCCTCAGATGCATAATAGAGACTCTCTCTTATTTAAAGTCAGGGATTGATTGATAGGGACGGAACCAGCTTTTCTAATCCTTTCAGTGCCTGTTCACAAATCCGGTAATGTCTGACAGCTTTCTCCCGGCCAAAGGAGTTTGCGCAAGCTGTAAGCATTTTATCATTCGAATATTGCAGCAGTCCGGTATTTATACTGGAACTTCCGCTGCCGGCACGATCCATTTCAACTAAAACAACATTCAGATCTGTTTCGCTCAAAAAATAAGCACAGTGGGCGCCTGACTCGCCGCCTCCGATGATTAATACGTCACAGCTAATATCGGTTTGTGAGTAACAGTTTCAGGCCAAAAAAACGTACCGCTTCTGATATCCATCACTTCACCGCCTCTTATAGTATGAAGGTAGTTTTTGTTATTCCAAATCCTTTCATTCAGGCATATTCACGCAGAAGACATACGGTGACAATTGCCAGTATATTATTTCTGCATGAATCAACACTATAAGAACAGCCATATCAGGCTGATCATTTAACAAAGGAGTTGAAAATAATGGCACGCAGCAGCAACAAATTACTTGTTCCAGGAATTGAACAGGCACTGGATCAAATCAAATATGAAATTGCACAGGAATTTGGAGTTTCGCTTGGATCTGACACAGCAGCACGATCAAACGGATCTGTAGGTGGAGAAATTACAAAGCGCTTAGTCGCTCAAGCACAAGCAGGACTTGGCGGACAATCCTCTAAAACTGAATAACATGGCAAAACCGCCGGGGTGCATCCACCCCGGCGGTTCTTCTGTTACCAGTTATGTAAAAACTAATAAGCGCCAATCCGATCAAGTCATCCTCTTATTTTGGCACTTTAAGAATTAATCACGATCAAATCTTGACCCCTCGTCGTTATCTTCATCGTCATCATCTCTGTCTCTATCTTTAATATATTGATCATTGTCCCTGTGTCGTCTATCATCATCGTCTATGTCTTCCTCACGCTGCCATTTGCCCTTTTCCTCTTTACGCCGTTTTTTCTTAGCTTCTTTTTTTGCTTTTTCAGCTTCTTTATTGTTTTTTTTTATCGATACCTTATCTTTTGGCGGCAGAGGGGTAATTTTTTTCTTCTCCGGAATGGTCTCTTTCAGCTCTTCTTTTTTTGCCGGTATTTCAGGAGGCGCTTGCTTTTCTTTTTCTTCCGCAGGAGGCTTTACAGCTGGAGGCGTTTTCTTGCTGTTTTCTTCATCAGCATGACTGGGTGTCTCTTGCTTTCCTTCTTCTTTCTCGCCCTTATTTTCGTTTAAGGGAGCAGTTTCTGCATTTAATTGCATATACTTGCCGGTTGAAATGCCTTGATCTGCTGCTTTATTTCTTGTCTCAACATCAGATTCAACTGCACTGACTTTTACATTTTCGTTTTTATATGAATCCTTTAACTGGTCAACATCAGCCCGCATTTTCTTTTTGACGGATTCATGTTTGTCATCTGTGGTCACGGTCGTTATGAATATTTCTTTTTCTCCCTTTAAATAGCCTAAATCTTTGCTTTTGTCGACAATCTTGGAAAAGACGTCTGAGATCTCGCGGTTTTTCCAGCCTTTTATATCATCAAGCATTTTTTTCCCATCTTCATTCATCGGCTCTATCTGCACGACCTGAAGCTTCTCATTCAATCTAAGTTCAAAGCTTGGATTGATATCAATTGTCATGTAAGCATACACTTTGTCATCTTTAAAAACGGGCAGCACTGTAAAAAAAAGAAGAATAAGAGCCATACCTGCCAATAACCCGGTTCTAATTCCGCGCAAATTAAAGATGCTTAACGGCTTTGCCCTTTCGCTTGTATCTGAAAGTTGAAAAAAAGTAATTTCCTCACCCAGCTCGTATGAACGTTTTTGTTTATTTGCTTTCAAAAATTGTCCATCGGGGGTAAGTAATGTGACGTAATCATCATTTCGATCAACGACGATCCCTTTTTTCATGATTGAAGCACCCCTCTTATATAGTCTTTCAGATAAATGTAATCCCCAGATAAAATAATTGTCATTGCAATAATATATTTTCTATTTCTCTCTATTGTTTTGCGACTGACAGATACAAGCGTCTCAAGCTGTTTGACCGGAAGCTGTTTTTTTGTGAACAGGATGCGCTTGAGTTCATCATGTTCAATAAGTATTTGCGCCACCTTAATTGCATTTTGTCTTGCGTCTATATGCTTTGGAGATTGCTCCATCAGTTCTGAAAAAGACAAGCCAAATTCCTGCAGGACTGTCTGAAAGTAAACAATCTCTTCTCTGCGCTGTTCTTGTTCAATCAGTTTCTGATGCTCTTCAATCGACAGATCCGCCTCGATCTTGCTTTGTGAGGCCTCGCCTTCTTCATGCTCCTGAAGGTCAATGTTCACTGTTTGGGGATTTCTTGCCTCTTTCCGGATATAATCGATCACTTTTCTCTTTATAATCAATTCGGCGAAAGCAAGAAGCGAGCTCCCTTTTTCAGTTGAATACTTTTCAATGGCTTCATTAAAAGCAATGAGACCAATACTGAACTCATCGTCTCTCTCATCAATGTATCTTTTACAAACCGAAGAAACGGTTTTTGCCACGAATGGTTTATATTGGTCAATTAGTGTGTTCTGCATTTGCTGATCCCCATCTTGTATCTGCAAGACGGTATCTTCTAAAGTTGGTTTCTTTTTGCCAAGTTTAAACAGTAGGCTAAGCACCGGTTCTCACCTCAGTTTCTCCCATATTACTTCGTATAATCATAGCTAATTTGCATGGAGAGCGCAAAGGAAGAAAATTGGAATTATGCTTGCCTATCGGATAAATGGAAATGGGAGACGGAAAAAGATTTGAAGCTGTTAGATGACTTTAAACCTGCGGATTTACTCCTCTCATTTATTTTTTTCTCAATAAACAGCTACGAAATGAAATCGGAATTTAAGGGTGTAAAAATTCTTTTTTTACAAAAAGATTACAAAGTATGTGAAAAATATAGTAAAATTGGCTGTAATTTGAAATTTATATCTAATTACAGGAATAAATTTCAAATAACTGGATGGAATTCTTTCTATTTCTAAATCACTAGCCAATATGGAATCCAAAATGAGGTGTGAAACCACAAAAAGACTCGCCAATTGTCCAAGTTCAACCCGAAAATATCCTTTACTAGCTGCTCATGGCATATTGATCCGTTAAGAAGTGTAAAAGTACACATATTGCAGATGCGATTCAGCCCTATGAACCTAACTATCCGAAACCGGTGTTTCATAATCCGCTGGCGCCTTGTAACTATCTGCAATACCGGTTTCACTTTCGGAAATCAGGTTTTATCTACTGCTGCTTAAATGAGGCGAGTACACCATATAAAAGCCAGCAAAATGCTCAATTCCCAAACATAAAAACACCCGAATTCATTTCGGATGCTGCTTTTTTATCTGTGTTCCGCTTCTTCAATCATGCGCTCTTCTTCTGATTCCGGCTTGTCGCTTTCGTCTTTTGACAGGAACCATCCTGCTATGGCAATGCCTGCAAGGACAATCCAGAAGATCAGCTTCCAAGTAGCTGATTCTATAAAATGTTTATCTATAAGATTGATGTCAGGGTGCGCTAGCGTGTATAACGCGAGCTTAACACCTACCCAGCCGACGATGGCGAAGGCTGCTGTTTCAAGACTCGGCCGCTTTTGCAGAAGTGCAACGAAAAAGCTTGCTGCAAATCTCATGATGATCAGGCCAATAACTCCGCCGGAAAGAATGACTAAAAACTGTCCGCCATCAAGTTCGCCAATTGTCGGCAGGGCGGTTTCTGGCAATGTAACGGCAAGAGCAACGGCAGCTAGTATCGAATCGACCGCAAAGGCGATATCAGCAAGCTCAACTTTAATAACAGTTCCCCAAAACCCTGATTCCTTTCGTTCCTTTTGATTATGGAGATCCTTTTTAAAGACGAATTTTTTTAATATATGATTGATCGAAATAAACAGGAGATAAATCGCTCCGATCGCCTGAACCTGCCAGACTTCAACTAAAAATGAAATTAAAAACAAGGAACCAAAGCGCAGCACAAAGGCTCCCGCCAATCCGTAAAACAGCGCTTTTTTCCGTTGTTCATCAGGCAAATGCTTAACCATAACGGCCATGACTAAAGCATTGTCCGCTGCTAATATCCCTTCAAGGGCAATTAATACTAAGAGTACCCAGCCATACTCGAGCAATAGAGCTACATCCATTCTTTCACTCCTCCTAATCGTGTATTTAATCTATATACCCAATATCATTTCACTTCTATCCTAAAAAACACCTTTTCCTTAACCTGGAAAAGGTGTTTTTATTTAATTCTTATGAGTGAATGTTGTAGGCTTGATTGCTTTTCTTGTCATAAACTTGTACAAAAGAAAAATAATGACAATGACAACACCCGCCGGAAGTAAATAGTCGTTCGCTATTCCGCCTACTTCCTCCCATTTGTCACCAAGTTTAAACCCAAGAAATACGTATAAAAACGTAATAGGAAGCATTGCAGCAAACGTATAAATGGAAAAAATCCAGACGTTCATTTTAGCCATTCCGCATGGTATGGAGATCAGCGTTCTGACTCCAGGCAGGAAACGGGCGGTAAATGCCACCATCGCTCCGTTTTTTTCGAAGAAAGCATCTGCCTTTGAAAGGTTTTCTTCGTTGATAAACATATATTTTCCATACTTTATGAGAAATGGTCTTCCCCCGTAGCGGCCAAGCGCATAAAGGGTAAGCGGACCGATTGTTCCCCCGACCGTTCCGGCAAGAACCGTCCCCCATAAAGTCATATCTCCCTGATAAACCCAATACCCTGCAAGCGGCAGCACCACTTCAGCAGGCACAAACTCAAAGCACAGTGCAAGGAGCACGCCAAAGTACGAAAGGTCTTTAAAGTATTCAATAAAAGCTAGAATGTAATGTTCCATGTTCAGTACCAAACTCCTTTTCAGTTCTACAAGCTATCATACTACACATACGTTTAAAAAGGGACAACTTTAAAGATTATTAATTTTTGGCTTTTTTCGGTTGGATGATGCAGATGGAAGGTCACGAAAAGAGCCTATTCTTTAATTGAGGTGAAGAAATGGATTGGCTGCAGGCAATGATATTAGGATTCATACAAGGTCTGACTGAATTTCTGCCGATAAGTTCAACAGGACATCTCTACTTGGGAAGAAAGCTGTTCGGAATGCAAGACGGCGGAATCTTTCTTGATACGATGCTGCACATCGGAACCTTTATCGCGCTCATCGTGTTTTACAGAGATATTTTACTTAAGCTTTTAAAAAATCCTTTTACCAAGCTGACATTTTTATTATTTGCAGGAACACTGCCTGCCGTTTTCGCAGGGGTGTTTATCAGTGATTTTTTTGATGGCATTTCAAAGTCCGGTGTCACCATCGGGTGGGAGTTTTTAATTACAGGAGTATTTTTATGGTTTGCGGATTCCATAAAAATGGGTTCAAAGAAACTGGATGATTTAACTGCAGGCGACGCTTTGTTTATCGGCTGTTTCCAGGCTCTTGCTATATTTCCCGCGATTTCAAGGTCAGGGATGACGATTGTAGGAGCTTTGATGCGAAAAATCGATAAAGAAACCGCAGCTTACTTTTCATTTTTGCTCTCCATTCCGGCCATATTTGGGGCCATCGTGTTTCAATCAGCAGATCTTTTTTCAGGGCAGGCAGCGGCTATCGGCTTCATCCCTTTGCTCCTGGCAACTTTGAGCGCTGCATTTACGGGCTACATCGCAGTAAAATGGATGATCGGCTATGTAAAAAAGCACTCCTTAAAAGGATTTGCCGTTTATGTTTGGGCGCTAGGGGTGTTAGTCATCGTCATTCAATCTATTTAAATCAACATAATAACTAGCCGTCTCAAGAGGTACGGCTACTTTTTTTTATTTTTTCCTGAAAAGCACCTTTAGAAATGATCGGATTTTAGGGTATTTATTCTGATAGGGATACCATTGAATCTCCGTCTTTTTCTTTCCCCGATCAAGTAAAACAGACTTTTCATGACAAAACACACGTATACCCTGCTTCCCGTGGTACTTTCCTATTCCGCTGTGCTTCACTCCGCCGAATGGAAGATGGTGGTTGGCTACTGACATCATCACATCATTGATAACCGCATTTCCAGTAACGAGCTTTGAAACAACCCGTTTCGCTTTCTTTAAGTCTTTGCTCCAAACGCTGGCATTTAACCCGTAGATGGAGTCATTTGCAAGTTCTATTGCCTCTTCCTCTGATTGAAAGGGCATGACAGTTACAACAGGTCCAAATGTTTCTTCCTGTACTAGCTTCATTTTTTGATGAACATCAACGACAATGGTTGGGGGAATGAAAAGGCCTTGAGACAAATCCCAATCACGCGGCATCGTACCGCTTACTAACCTGGCACCTCCTGCTATTGCCTCTTCCAGTTGTTCTTTCATAATTTCTATCTGGCCCCGATAGGTCATGGATCCAATATCATCATTTACGTCTGTGCCCTGTTTGAGCTTTAAAGTTTCACTTTGAAGTTTTTCAAGAAATTCTTCATAAACACTCTGTTCTACGTAAATTCGCTCAGAGCTGATGCACACTTGACCGCTGTTAGTAAAAGCTCCCCACGCTGCACCCTTTGCCGCCCGGTCCAGATTGGCATCTGCGAAAATAAGGATTGGATCTTTCCCTCCAAGTTCAAGTGTCGTAGGTGTTAATGCTTTAGATGCTTCTTCCTGAATTTTTTTTCCCGTCGCAACAGATCCGGTAAAAAAAATATAATCAGGTTTTTCTCTAGTCAGCGCAGCTCCTACATCTTTGCCTCCATGGGCAACTTGTACAATCCCTTTTGGAAACTCAGCCAGCATGAACAAATGTTCAATGCATTTCCCAACTAACGGCGTAACTTCGGATGGTTTCAGGATAACTGAATTGCCGGCAATAAGAGCATTCAGCATCGGGACCATAGCCAGCTGAAGCGGATAGTTCCATGGTGAAATGACAAGCACAGTGCCTCTTGCCATATATTCTATATAGCTTTTCTTTCCCCAGAAAGTGACCGGCGTCTGCACCCGGCGCACTGCAAGACTTTTTTCCGCCGTCTTTTCTAAAAAAGCAATCGCATCCAAAACCGGCATAACATCCGCTGTGACAGCTTCTACTTTCACTTTTCCAGTATCGTCTGCTATCACCTCAATAATTTCATCCATTCGGTCGAGCATCACGTTTTTTAATTTCCGGATGAAGGAAAGCCGCTCCTTTACACTTTTTTCTTTCCATGTGTCAAAGGCTGATTTTGAAAGCTCATATATTTGCTGAATATGATAAATTGGCGTTTCATCTATCTTTTCAGCACTGTTTAATGTAGCTGGGTTCAGGACGTTCATAGTCTGATTTCGTGACATTGCAGCCCCTCCTTTTTGGAATCGTTATTTTCTAAATGTATTCCCACAAAAAAAGATCATAAACTTTCACCTTAAAAAACGAATCGAAATGTACGACCGTCTTTTTCCTGAAAGAATTGACAGAGTTCAGCTAAAAACCATTTTTTTCTGCACATCATCCGCTCGTAAACGCAGAAGCTAAGAAAAAAAAGGAAAGCAGGAGAAAATCATGCACACAATGTGGAAAGGGTCCATCAGCTTCGGACTGGTGAATATCCCAATCAAATTATATGCAGCTACCGAAGATAAAGATGTAAAGCTCAGAAATTTGCACAGTAAATGTCATACCCCCATTCAATATGAAAAAAAATGTCCTAACTGTGATGAAACAGTCGGGAATGACGATATTGTCAAAGGCTATGAATATGTGAAGGGCAAGTTTGTCATTTTAGATGAAGAAGAATTGAAACAGCTTAAACAAGAGCATGAAGACAAAGCAGTCGAAATTATCGATTTTGTGAACTTGGAAGATATTGATCCCATCTATTTCAACCGATCATATTTTGTCGGCCCTGGAGAAAATGGAGGAAAAGCCTATTCACTGCTTCGTGAGGCCCTTTTAAAATCAGGAAAAATCGGAGTTGCCGAAATGACCATCCGTTCTAAGCAGCAGCTCGCTGTTCTCCGCGTATATCAGAACACAATTGTGATGGAAACCATTCATTATCCGGATGAAGTCCGGAATACTTCTGATGTGCCAAGTGTTCCTGAAAAAACAGAGCTTGGAGAAAAAGAACTTGAAACTGCGATTATGCTGATTGATCAGCTAACAACGACCTTTAACCCTGAAACTTACAAAGATGACTACCGGGAAGCACTTCTTGGTCTCATTCAAAAGAAAGCTGGCCAAAACGAAGGAAAAACACCGGCAGATGCTCCGCGTGAAAATGTCGTTGACTTAATGAGTGCTCTACAGGCAAGCATTGACCGCTCAAAAGAAAAGCCGGCAAAAAAAGAAACTGCTCCTAAAAAACCTGAGCCTGCCAAAGCGAAGAAAAAAACGAAAACAGTCCGCAAAAAAGCGTAGTCATAAAGAAACCCTCGTCAGGTCAAACGAGGTTTTCTTCTTTCTTTATGATCCAATATGCCGCTTCAAGCAGCGTATCAAAACAATAATCCGCACCGTGATCAGCGGAACCTATTAAAATTGTTTTTGCACCCGCGCTTTTCCCTGCGAGGATATCGACATCACGGTCGCCGATCATGTAACTGTGCTCTAAATTGATTCCATATTTCTCAGCAAGTGTTGTAATCATGGCAGGCTCGGGTTTTCTGCAGCTGCAGCCTGCGTACGGAGCATGGGCGCAATAAGCAACCTCATGTATGCGGCCGCCTTCTTGTTCAATTTCCTTAATCATCTTTTGATGAATCCTCTGCAGCATCTCCTCCTTCATATATCCAAGCCCCACCCCTCCCTGATTCGTCACGACAAAAATGGTAAAGCCTTTGTTATAGAGAAGGCTTACAGCTTTTGCCGCCCCTTCTAAAAGATATAGCTGAGATGGATGATTGACGAATTTGACACGGTCAGTCAAAACTTCATTTATGACGCCGTCGCGGTCTAGAAAAACAGCTTTATTCAAGTTGAAACGCTCCCTTTCATAAATAGTATCCGTATGAGAAATAGTAAGTAAAAAAGAATGAAAAAGGACGATTGCCATGTATGTTAAACCAATGCTTCCAACACTTTCAGCAGGAATACCTGAAGGAGAAAAGTGGAGCTATGAAGTCAAGTATGATGGATTCAGGGCAATTTTGTCCATTTCAGAAGAAGGCATCACGTTTACGAGCCGAAATGGGAAAGATTTAGGCGCTCTTTTCCCCGAAATCATGAACGCTGTCCAATCTATCTTTGACAGGCTGAAAGAATTTATGCCGTGCATGTTTGACGGCGAGCTTGTCTCATTAAAAAATCCATATAAAGCATCCTTTGAAGTCATTCAGCAGCGCGGAAGGCTGAGGGCCAAAGAAAAGATCAATCTAGAGGCAGAAACAAATCCATGCCAGTATTTAATTTTTGACCTTCTTGAATGCAAGCAGGAAAAAACAGCTTTTCATGACTATCTTTCACGAAAAACGCTCTTAAATAACATCGCTTCTGCATGCGGTCTGCCTCTTGAACCCCGTAAGAGCAATCAGCTCATCCAATACGTTCCTTCCTATGCGAGCCATGAGACTTTATGGAGAGGCATTCGTGCATTTGACGCGGAAGGAATGATTGCAAAAGAACATAAAAGCAAGTGGGAGGCCGGGGTGCGCACGAAGTCCTGGCTGAAAATAAAAAATTACAAATATGCTTTGTTTTTCATTATAGGATATGACAAGAAGAATGGGTATTTTAAAGCGGGTGTTTTCAAAGGAGAGAATGTGATAGACGCGGGTGTTTTTTCTCACGGGCTGGAGGGGGCTGACCGTGACTCTTTAATTAAGATTCTAAAGGAAAATAAGGATAGCGAGGATTCACAATGGATCACGATTTCCCCTGCGATCTGCGTGGAGCTGCAATTTCTGGAGTTCTATAAAAATCAGCTGCGTGAGCCCTCTTTTTCTGCCTTCAGGTTCGATCTTTCCCCGCATGAATGCACCTGGGAGCAGCTGAAGCTTAATGCTGTTTCGTTTCACGAAGATGTCCAGATCACACATCCTGATAAACCGCTGTGGGAAAGTCCCCTGCGGACGAAAACAGACTATCTGGCTTATTTAGTGGGGGTTTCTGATTATATGCTTCCTTTTTTGAAAAATAAACCTCTCACCGTTATTCGATATCCGCACGGAACCTCTGATGAAGCCTTTTATCAAAAAAATTGCCCGGATTATGCGCCTGAGTTTGTGGAAACCGCAAAGCAGGATGGAATTGACTATATCATGTGCAACGACATCTCAACCTTGATCTGGCTTGGAAATCAGCTCGCCCTGGAATTTCATATCCCTTTCCAGACTTTTAATTCCTCTTGTCCGAATGAAATTGTCTTTGATTTAGATCCTCCATCGAGGACTGATTTTCACTTGGCTGTCTCAGCAGCGCTCGAAATGCGCAAGCTCTTTGACTCATTCGGACTTGCTTCATTCCCAAAACTATCAGGCGGAAAAGGAATACAAATTCATATTCCCATTACCAATAATCGGTTTTCATATGACCAGACAAAAAAGTTTACATCCTTTATTGCGGATTACTTAGTCAATGCATTCCCAGAATTGTATACGATCGAACGGCTTAAAAAGAACCGCGGAAACAGGCTGTATGTCGACTACATTCAACATGCTGAAGGAAAAACGATCATTGCGCCCTATTCTGTCAGAGGGAATCCTGAGGGTGCATATGCAGCGGCCCCTTTATTCTGGGATGAGGTGATGCAAGATCTGAAGGTTAATCAGTTTACTATGGATTATGTAGCAGAGCGGATTAAAAAGGGCTGTCCATTTCAAGATTACTTCACTTCGCCTCAGGATGAAGTGATTCAGCAGGTATTAGATTTTATAGAGAAAAATAAGCAGTAACACCTCTTTAATTAGGCGGTCAAAGGAAAAAAGACAGCAATCTTGCTCATATGGAAAGTAAATCGCTTATATTAGAAAGAATTTGAAAAGAATCGGCAAGTAACCAGGTTAAAACAAATACGTTCAATGCAGGTCTTGCTTACCTGTTTGAAATTCTCATTTTTGTTTTCTTACAATCATACACGTATAAGCCTGAGGTTTTCGCAGCGCCCTTCTTCGACAGCACATTTGGCTCGCTTATCAGTCAGGTTATGATTGTGCCGATGTCCGCTGCCGTCATCGCCTTTTACAAATTAGATGTTCCGGTCATGCTGCTGGTCAGTTTTTGCATATCCGCTATAGAAGTCCTATTTTTGTATTTAGAAATATACGAGCACTACTGGTGGAAAACTTATTTTACGACGTATTATTTTCAGCCTGGCTGGTTTTCGGATGCTGCACGGGATCATATCGGAGGCTTGCTGATTGTTCAGCTTCTCCTGCTGCAGAAAGACTTTGTTGTATCGTTTCATGGATTTTTTTCATTTGCAGCTCTTCATTTGTTTATTGCGGGAGTAAGCAGTCTTGTTTGGATTTCTTTCTTGCAAAAAAAGAATAGAAAAAAATAAAAAAGAATGCCAAGATTAATCGGCATTCTTTATAACTTATGACCATTTTTCTTCAGCTGTTATCCATTTATTCCCTTTTTATATCAAATGATTGAGCTTTTGCTCGTAAAAATCCCCAAAATTTTCAACCTGGGAAATGTATGGTTCATAATATATGATTTCATTTAGAATTCTCACACTGCTGTAAATATTGTTTGATCTTGTCCTAAAAAAACTTCATTAGTCTTCCCGGCATCTGCGGGATTTTTAACGAAACAATAAATGCTGGCTATGAACGCCTGCTTTTTTCAGCAAGGCCATGAGCTGCTGCTGTTCCTCTGTTGATAGTCCGGAAAATGCGCGTGCCATTCTTAGCGTGTGAATCGGGTAGATTTCATCCAGGTAGGTTTGTCCTTTTTCAGTCAGCTTCGCATAGACAGACCGTTTATCTTTAGGATCTTGTTCACGGTAAATAAATTCATTTTTTTCAAGCTTATCAATCACGTAGGTGACATTGCCGCTTACAAGCAGCAGTCTTGAACCGATTTGCTGAAGCTTTTGCGGGCCCTTCGTGTAAAGCAGTTCAAGCACTGAAAACTCCGTCGGATTAAAGCCGTGTTCTTTGCTGTCGCGGATGGAGTGCTCTGACACACTTTTAAAAGCCCTTGCAAACGTTTTAAATAAATTGAGTGCAAGTTCAAGTTCTTCATCTGTATAAGACATCATTCTCATCGCCCTCTTACTTTAACATTCTTTAAATGTCTTAAGATTCACACAGTTCTACTATTTATTCTACTATCAATCCTGTGTTTTTTGAAGTAGTTTCTTTTTTGATTTACCAGATTCATAGGATTCAATTAGGCCTGCCCGATTTCTGGATTTGAACTGTATTGAGGACTCATTCCGGTCCTATGATTACCCCACTCCTGGATTTGAATTTTCATGTGACTGCTCTCCTAAAATCATTAAATCCTCTCTTTTATTCATATTGGCAAAACGGACGGGATTCTTAAAATTCGATTCATTTAAATAGACGGGATTTAACTTGTCCAACAGAGTCATCATTTTTAATTCTTTAAGATCTAATAATCTCTCAATCTCAGGTAAAACAGTGCAATGATACAAAGCACAGAGAGGATGATATTTTCCATCAATGACAGGAATAACTGCAGGATGTTTTTCATTTATGCCAGATAGCAGAGCTGCCAGAATATCCTGATCAATAAGCGGCATATCGCATGCCAGTACAAGATACCATTCTGCCTGAACCTCTTTCATTGCTGTATACAGTCCAGCGAGAGGACCCATCCCCCTATATTTGGCGTTATCCAAGATATATTGAACGTTTTCAGCAGAACAAGCCATTCGCCCGATGACTGCCACAACTTCTGTTACCGCTTTCAAATTCTTTAGTGCAAGCTCTAAAAAAGTGCTGTTTTTATAAGGTTCTATGGCTTTATCTGACCCAAACCGGCGTGATTGCCCGCCGGCTAAAACGATACCTGCAAGTTTCATACCCAATTAGCTCCTGCCTTCATATCTTTTCATTATTTTAACACACAATGTTAAGCGGAGGCTATTTTCTGCAGGCGAACTGATGTGGAAGAACGTAGAAGAAATACTTTTAAATGATTGATAAAGAAGAATTCATCGTTTGTAAGCCTTGGAAAGTCACTTCAATCATAACGACTATGTTGTCCGCTTTATTTTTATAGCAAAAATTGATTTTTGCAGATCGGTGAGGGATTTTACTTGAGGAGAATATAGATGGATTTCCAATAAGGGCTAGGATAGGATGCGCTGAAGCTGCTTCGATCATATTTGGCGTGCAGATTGAAGTGATGCCTCTCCCGCAAGAAAAAAAGCCGGAGAAGAACTCGACTTTGAACCGAGGCTTTCTTATTCATTGAATTTATCGAAAACAGCAGGCACTAGATCAATTTGCCTCCGAAAAAGTTCCTCCTAGCCCCAATAAAGACAAGGTCACATGCACACTGAATGCTTTCTTTATAAGCACTCTGAACTCACGCTTATACAGACTTTTTATGTGAAAGCTTGATTAAAGGGATATTGTTATAAAAATAATGGTATTCCTTTTTTAATTCTGACAGCGTCATGCTGCTCAAAACTTCTTGATTATAGATGCAAAGAGCTAATAGTTTCTTGCAGTAAAAGGCTCTTTGATCTTCCAATGCTTTTTGAAATAATTTACTCATTTTCTCGTTTCCCCTTTCTATTTGTTCTCTCTTCACTCTACACGTTAATTGTTGCTCTTCAATTAAGAACGTGTAAAATTTCACTGACATGTGTTAAAAAGATGTAAATGGTCGACACTAGTTTCTAAAACGCTCTGGGAGATGATGAAACAGTGAAGCACATTCGGCTGGCAGCATTCCGAAGAAATCAGCATAATCAAGACATTTACTTTCTTAATACACTTGAACCAAAACATGAGCAGCTCTTTTTCGCACGCCTTTCAATTCCTGATAAAAAGCTTCTTTTTATATGTGCTTATGAAACAAAACTGGATCGCTTTGGTGATGTAACCTCTTTATTCACAGAGGAATACATCGATGGGCTGAATCAATTTTTGGCAGGCTATTCCTCCTATCCGCTCAGCAGTCAATCAGGATGATTTTTTTAAGAAGCCGTTTTGCACAAAACGGAGAAATTCATAAGCATCTTTCCCGATAACGGTCTGGAGATCCTCAAGCATCTCATCCCTCCTTACATCTAATTCAACGATTTTTTTGGCAATTTCAGCTGCCTTCTTCATGTCCATGCTGTCTCCTCCTTCTCTTACTGTTAGTTTAATAAGAAGCAAATGAAATATCAGCATTATTGTCAACAAACCTCACACGTTATTTTCTTTTTTCTTACAAATCATGTTAGATTTCCTCACAAAACTTCACTTTCCCCGGTGAGGGTGAGGTATAATTGGAAAAAGAATCTAATGTGCGGGGTGGAAATATGGAACAGCACGACCACTCATATAAAGACAAAAAAGTCATTTCAATTGGAATTGTCAGCGAACTAACAGGCTTATCATTAAGACAGATCCGTTATTATGAGGAAAGACGTTTAATTTCGCCTCAAAGAACAACAAGGGGTACAAGAAAATATTCATTTTCCGATGTGGAAAGGCTCATGGAGATTGCAAACAAACGGGAAGATGGCGTACAAACAAATGAAATCTTAAAAGAAATGCGAAAAAAAGAAATGCGCAGCAATCCCGATTACCGCAAAAAAATGCTCGAAGGCCAGTTAAATGCACAATTTCATTTTCGCAATAAAAAGTGAAGGGCGGTTGTCAGCCCCTCATTTTATTGGTGTCTAAAATTGAAAACGATTGACGAGCCTGCTCAGTTTTCCGGACAAGTCAGATAAGGAATCCGCATTGTTGCGAGAGAATCAAACCCCTCTGTAAGCTCATCCGCAAGATTCTGCACATCCCCGGAGCGTCCTGGTTCACTGTTACCCTCATTCCAGAATCAAAGCTTTTAATGACTTCATCTTCAATGATTTCTTCCCATTCAGCACTTTTTTTCATTAATTCGCGGCTTTTCGGGTTATCACTTTGAGCAAGCAGTTTTTTCTGAAGCGCCTGACTTTCTTCGGTCAGCTCATAATACTGATCTTTATATTCATCTTTTCCATAAATAAAATATGCTCTGATTAAAGATACACGCTGTGTAATATTGTCACTGAGCTTCCCTTCCGCAAGAAGCGGCTGCATGTCCTCCTGCACAATCTGCTTCGTCTGTCTGTTAACCATGCTGAAACCGATCATACTAAACGCCGCCATCAAAAGACTGAGCACAATAATAACCGAAAAACTGCCCAGCAGCTTCCCTTTTAAAGAAAATGATGCAAAGCGCTTTTTCTCTCTTGGCTTCCTTATTTTTAATCGCTTCATCTTATGTGCCCCCTCTAATCTGAAAAATAGACAATATTCCCCATATCAGCCTGATTTCCAATGTGAAATTAGGCTCATATATTGTTCATCGGCTATTTTGACAGAACATTCAGATAAAAACAGAATCGACTGTTCAGATGGAGAGGAAATCTGTTTTGTTCACATTTGTGCGGAATTCAATACGAATGTATCGGAATTATTGTTCAAAGTCCCGGAATTAATCCGGAAAGTCTTGGAATTATCTTTCAAAGTATCGGAATTAATCTTTAGTCCATTTAGATGTCTCAAGATTCCCTCCGATAGTCTCCCAATCAACGTGAAAAACAGCCAAATTAAAAAATTCATCCGCAAAAAAAGCAATGCACCTTGTCAGATGCACTGCCTTCAAATTCTGATTTATACAATTTTCGGATGATCTGGTTCTGAAACGATTTTCGGATGATCTGGCTCCGATACAATCTTCGGATGATCCGGCTCAGAAAACAATCCAACTCCCGCTGCAAATGCTAAAGAAAAAATCCCTGCAGTGATGCCCATAACTATTTTTTTCATGACTAGCTCTCCCTTGTTATTTAATTTGCATATGCTCTTTTCAAAGCGCTACAAACGATTTGATAATATTGAACGGCTGATTTATATTTGTGGCGATCTTCAAAGTATGATGCCATAAGCTCTGAATACTCGATAATATACTGCTGTTTTTCGTGCTCTATAAAGTAAGGGATAACAACTTCCATCATAAAATATTCAAATTCTGATGATAGATTATCCTGCAGCAAATATTCATAGATTTTAAAATGATAGTGATATTCCTGATTAGGGTTATTTTCTAAAATGTTTTTGCCTTCTATTATCCACTTCCCAGCTTCTTCTTTATTTTCTAATTGATAATAGGCATACAGGATAGAAAAAATAGTGCTTAATGATTCATTCTTATCTTTAAATTGCAGAGCTTCATTGTATCGACCGATTGCCTGTTCATATTTTTTGGTAATTGAACTGAGGTACCCCATATTATGATAGATCATTCCAAGCAGACTTTTATCATTCAGCTGCTCAGCAATCTTCCTGGCCAGCAAATAGCTTTCTTCTGAGCGGGTATGCTCCTCACACCGCAAATAATTAATTCCTAGCAGAATCTGACACTCTGCGCATCTCATTAAATCGTATCTTGATTGATATATATTTAAAGCAAAGTGAGTGTACTGGATGACCAGTGCCGCTTTTCTTAATTGACTCAGAGTTAGGGCAATTGAATAATAGAGATCTGCTTCCTCCCACTTTTCAAATGGGAGGTGCTTTGTTAAAAACCGCTCCGCTCCCTTGAGGTGCAGGAGGGCTGTCGAATATTTGCTTTGAAGATAGTGATGAAGACCGACAAATTTCTCGTAATAGTAGGTCATCTTTTCTTCAAAGATGTCTTTGTACAAATTGATTTTTTCAAGCTTCGAATCTGCTTCTGCAAACTCTCTTTCTGTCAGCAAATACCTGAATTCAAACAGAACAAAGTAAATCATGGCCGTTGTATCACTTGACGAAAGGATTTCTTTCTGCAGGTCAATGTACCTTTTTTTCAGATGATCGTGCTTGCGGTGAACGATATCATGATACCAGTCAAATAAGGATTTCATCAGAGGAATTTCTTCTTCTTCGATGAGGTTGATCTCAAGCCTGTTGCATAAGAAATCAAGGACTTCGATGCTTGCAGTCGTCTGATTGTTTTCGATTTTCGATAAGTAAGAAGTGGAAATGATGCCTCGTGAAAGTTCCTCCTGCGTCTTATTTTGCTGAATGCGATAGAACCTTATTCGACTTCCTATTTCCATGTACAGCACCTCATCTATACTAATCTGTATGTTTAGTTCTCTCTTTATTATGCCGAATCCTTTTGCTTTCGTATTGGGAAAATAGCCTCAATTTTTCTGAATAATACATAAAATAAAGACCCATATTTCCCAATCTGCAAAAACCACCAGGAAACATCCCCCCTATTTCTCCCTATTATTCGGAAAAAAGGCCCCATCTTTCCCAATACAAATGACTCTATTAAAATGGTAGCATAATTGATAGAATAGTCAAACTTTTTTGACTCTATGATTATTCTATACTATGTAAGGGGGTTTATTCATGAAAAAGTGGAAGGCTCTGAGTATTTTATTTGCTTTTGTCCTGTTTTTGTCCATGTTTTTTTCCTCACAGTCTGCTGAGGCTATTTCAGTAAAGAAAGATTATTTAATCGGAATTAAAGCATCTGTCAAAGATTTTAAAGTAAAAGCGAATCTAATTTCGGGTGCCGGCGGTAAGGTCAAGCATCAATATAAATATATGAACGTTGTCCACGCCTCTCTGCCGGATCAGGCAGCAGCGGCTCTTCAAAAAAATCCGAATGTCACATTTATTGAAGAAGATTTCGAAGCGAAAGCCACCAGCCAGACCGTTCCATACGGTATTCCTCAAATTAAAGCAGATGCTGTTCAATCTTCAGGAGTTAAAGGGAGCGGTGTAAAAGTTGCTGTACTTGATACAGGAATTGACGCCTCTCATGAAGATTTGAATGTGGCAGGAGGCGCAAGCTTCATTGCGGCTGAACCGAATCCATTCATAGATGGTGACAGCCATGGAACGCACGTAGCCGGGACTGTTGCTGCATTGAATAATTCAACCGGTGTTCTTGGCGTTGCCCCGGATGTCACTCTTTATGCTGTAAAAGTACTTGATTCCTCCGGAAGCGGCACCTATAGCGGAATTGCTCAAGGCATTGAGTGGGCTGTTGACAATGGGATGGATGTTATTAATATGAGTCTTGGCGGCAGCCAGGGTTCAGCCGCCCTTCAGCAGGCTGTCGATCAAGCTTATAATAAAGGCGTTGTTGTTGTAGCAGCTGCAGGCAACAGCGGGTCAAAAGGCAAACGGAACACAATCGGCTATCCGGCCAAATACAGTTCTGTTATTGCAGTAGGTGCAGTTGATTCCTCGAACAATCGGGCATCTTTTTCAAGTGTCGGCTCAGAGCTTGAAGTCATGGCTCCGGGTGTCAACACATTGAGCACCGTTCCGGGCAATAGATACGCTTCTTTTAATGGTACTTCCATGGCATCGCCGCACGTAGCGGGTGCAGCCGCTTTAATTCTTTCTAAATATCCGAGCATGTCGAATATCGAAGTGAGAAACCGCTTAAAAAATACAGCTGTTCCACTTGGAGATCCATTTTATTATGGAGCCGGAGTCATCAATGTTCAGGCTGCCATTCAATAATGAAAAAGAGCTCGGTCCTTTTGAACTACTACCCGAATAATGGACACTTATTAAAAGTGCCCCATATTCGGGTTTTTCTATGTCTAAACATGTTTAACCCGTTTATAATTAAAATATTAATTTGAACGGAGATTCCTAAATGAGTAAAAAATTGTTTACTGAAACCCAAATAAATGAGTTAGTTATAAATTCTAATGTATCGCATGCATCCGACCGTTCCATAACGTATTTACCAGCCTTTAAGGTCAGAGCTGTTCAAGAGTATCACACTGGTAAGGGGCCTTCTCAGATTTTTATTGAGCATGGATTTGACTTGGATATCATAGGAAAAAAACAACCGAAACGATGTCTTCAACGCTGGCGTAAGACGTTTGAACAGTTTGGAGAGGATGGTCTGCAAGATGATCGCAGGGGCAAGGCTAGTACTGGCCGTACAAGTTCAAGAGAGTTATCAGTCGAAGAAAAACTGAAAAAAGCTGAGGCTAGGATTAAATATCTTGAAACAGAGAATGAATTTTTAAAAAAGCTAGAAGAACTCGAGAGGCAGGCGCTGAAGAAAAGACGTTAAAAGCAGCAAAGAAATTTCAACTTATCGAGAGAAGCTTGAAGGAGCATCACACACAGGGGCATGTATCTTATTTCTGTCAGCTTGCCGGAGTAAGCAGAAGCGGTTTCTACGCTTGGTTAAAGTCAGATAATAAACGACAAGCGAGAGAAGATTCTGATGATCAGGAAAGTCATCTAATCAGAGAAATATTCCGTATCCATAAAGGGCGTACTGGCGCATTGTCCATTAAAATGATTTTGGAAAATGATTTTGGTGTTATCATGAATCACAAAAAAATTAGAAGGCTTATGAAAAAGTACGATCTCAACACAAGAATTCGAAGAGCTAATCCTTATCGGAAGATGACGAAGGCAACACAAGAACATCGAACGTGTAAAAATATCGTAAACCGCAAGTTTGATCAAAGAGAGCCAGGAAAAGTACTGTTAACCGACATTACCTATCTCTATTACGGAAAGGGTCAGAAATCTTATTTGTCATGTGTAAAAGACGGAGCTACCAAAGAAATCTTAGCGTACCACTTATCAACTTCTTTAGAAATGGATATCGTTTATCAGACGTTAAGAAAGCTCGCAAAATCTACAGAACTGTTTCATCCTGAAGCCATTCTACATTCAGACCAAGGCGTTCACTACACTCATCCTCTGTTCCAAAATAAAGTGAAAGATCTAGGTCTCATGCAATCTATGTCCCGAAAGGGAAACTGTTGGGATAACGCTCCAATGGAATCTTTCTTTGGCCATTTTAAAGATCATGTTCATCATAAAGCATGTGAAAATCTTCAGCAGTTAACAAAAGAGGTTGATCAATTTATCGAAGTCTATAACCATCATCGCTATCAATGGGGACTAAAGAAAATGACCCCGGCTCAATACCGAGGACACTTACTAGCTGCTTAGGCACTTTTTATTTCACTGTCCATTTTAAAGGGTACAGTTCACTTTGGACTGAGCTCTTTTTCAGGTATTAGACAACTTTCAATTCAACCTCGATATTTCCTTTTGTTGCTTTTGAATATGGACAAACGTTATGAGCCTTCTGAACAAGCTCTTCAGCTCTTTCTTTTGTTACATCCGGAATGTGAACTTCAAGGATAACAGATAATCCGAAGCCTGTATCATCCTTTCCAATTGATACATGTGATGTAACCGATGTTTGGCCGATTTTTTCACGTTCTGTTCTTGCCACCAAATTTAATGCACTATCAAAGCATGCGGAATAACCCGCTGCAAACAATTGCTCTGGATTCGTTCCTTCTCCGCCTCTTCCGCCAAGAGCTTTTGGCATCTCAATCGCTAGATCAAGTTGTTTGTCTTTCGTTTGAACTCTTCCTTCTCTTCCGCCTGTCGCAGTTGCAGTTGCTGTGTAAAGTTTTTGCATGATAGTATCCCCATTTCATTTCATAAAATTAAATTGCGTGCAATTTGTTTTTGAAAAACTAATATAGCAAGGGTATAATGGGTTTGTCAATAAATAAATGTCGGGAGTAATTAACCAATGCCTTCAGATAAACACCCTCTCAGTCTAGAACAGCAGCTTTGTTTTTCCATTTACGCGTGTTCCAGGGAGATGACAAAAATGTACAGGCCCATTTTGCAGGAGCTTGATCTAACATACCCTCAATATTTAGTCATGCTCGTTTTATGGGAGCATAAAAAATTGAGCGTGAAGGATTTAGGCAAGGAACTCTTATTAGATTCAGGCACACTCACTCCCTTGCTGAAAAGACTTGAAGAAGCTGGTTTGGTTGAGCGCATTCGTTCTAAAGCAGATGAGCGCAAAGTCGAGATCAGTTTAACGGACAAGGGCCAAAACCTGAAAGAAGAAGCGCATCGTGTTCCAGAATTCATGCTGAAAACAAGCGGACTTTCGCGGGAAGATTTCGAGAGATTGAATCAAGAATTTCGAAGTCTGCTTAAAAAGCTGACTTCTTTATAAATGTTTTTTAAAATGATCAAAGCTGTTTAAAACAGAAATAACATGACAATATATAAACTAGTCACGGATATTTTGCATGAAATGTGAGGTGATTCTCTTGAACATGATGGATATTCTTATTGAGAAATATCGGAAGGAAATGTTTGAAAGCGCCAAAATAGACGGACCTAGTTCCATCACTACCATAAAAGCAAGCCAGCAGCTGGACCGTATTCTGAATATCGGAATGCGATTAGAACCATCAAAGTCGATGGTACGAAAGAATCAAGTATTGAATTAATCAGACATAAAAAAAGCTTGTATGAAATCATACAAGCTTCAGACTGTCGACAAATCCCCCCTTTTTGGGGGATTTGTCGGCAGTTTTTTTATATAATGAAAATAGAACAATACAGAGGTGATTTGGATGTTGTCTAAAAATAATCAAATGAATCGCGATCAACTAGAAATGATTACACTTGAACAGTTGGTGCCGGAAGATCACTTAGTCCGTAAAATTGAACAAGCTCTCGATTTTTCTTTCATCTATCCATTAGTAGAGAAAGTCTATTCCGCAGATCGAGGTCGTCCAAGTATTGATCCGGTCATATTGATTAAAATGACCTTCATCCAATACCTTTTCGGTATTCGATCCATGAGAAGAACCATTGAAGAGATTGAAACCAACTTAGCCTACCGTTGGTTTTTGGGTTTTGGTTTTCATGACAAGGTGCCCCACTTCTCAACATTCGGTAAAACTATGAACGGCGCTTTAAGGATACAGATCTGTTTGAGCAGATATTTTACCGCATCTTAAAAGAGGCGATTGATAAGAAACTGGTCAATGGAGAACAGGTATTTATTGATTCAACTCACGTAAAGGCTAGTGCTAATAAACGAAAGTATCAGAAAAAGATCGTACGAAAAGAAACGAAATCATATGAGGAAAGGCTCCAAAACGAACTCAATCTAGACCGCGAAGAAAACGGAAAAAAGCCTTTTCCCCCAGATAAATTTGAACCGGAAGAGAAAGTGATTAAAGAAAGTACGACGGATCCGGAAAGTGGCTATTACGTAAAAGATGAAAGAACAAAACAGTTCGCTTACTCATTTCACACAGCCTCTGACGAAAAAGGATTTGTTCTGGGGACAATCGTTACGCCTGGTAACGTGCACGACAGTGCAATATTCGAGCCTCTACTTGATCAGTAACTGAGCTTCACAAGAAACCTGTTGCTGTTGCTGCCGATGCTGCTTACAAGAACCCTGCTCTTGCTCACTATTTGAACGAAAAAGAAATTCGTCCGGTTTTTCCTTATACACGGCCAAAAACAAAAGATGGATTTTTCAAGAAAAGTGATTATGTGTATGACGAACATTTTGATTGTTACATATGCCCGCACGATCAAGTGCTTCCTTACAGAACTACTACGAAAAAAGGATACAGACAATACTCTTCCGATCCGAAGGTTTGTGAAAATTGCCCATTCCTAAGCCAATGTACGGAGAGCCAAAATCATCAGAAATTGATTGAAAGGCATCTCTGGCAAGAATACTTAGATGAAGCTGAACACCTTCGTCATACAGAAGAGAACAAAACAATTTATGCAAAACGCAAAGAAACGATAGAGCGTGTCTTTGCAGATGCAAAAGAAAAGCATGGTATGCGTTGGACAACGTTGAGAGGACTCAAAAAATTGTCCATGCAGGCGATGCTTACTTTTGCTGCCATGAACTTGAAAAAGTTGGCATCCTGGACATGGAAGCCAGCGAAAGCGGTATAAAAATAGTCAACGAATAGGCCTACAAACATCAAATTAGCCCCAGAAATGACAAAAAGCATTCGGATAGAGCTCATCCGAATGCCTTTTGTCTACAAACTGAAGCTTGTATGAAATCATACAAGCTTTTTACTGATTCTTTTTTTCTTCAACCACCTGATCCACATAATCCACGATCAATTCATCTTCATCTGTCTCCCTAACACGAAAGGCAATGGCTTTGCTTTCCTTTTGATCATCCTGATCATAATAGGCCCGGAAGACATAAAAGCTTTCTTCTTTTATCTCAAAATCTTCAAGTTCCAGGTTTTCTATCTTCCATTTCTTTTTAAGGGAGATCAGCTCTTGCGGTGAGTGGTAGGCTCCTTCTAAGTAGATGCCTCTCATATCTCTCTTATCTTCCTCAAGGATTGCCTCAAGCATATCTTCTACCACAACAAGCCTCCTGTCTCTCCCCTCGTCTTCATCCTTGCATGCAGACAGGAAAAGAGAAAAAAGACAGAGAATGAAAATCTTATGTATGTTTTTCACTGGTTTCCCCCCGTACAAACTGAAACCGGCCCAGTTTCGGCCGGCTGATCAGCTGGATAATTTATTTGAACCTGTCATGTCATCAGGTGGAACAAAAGTAACTTTTTGTCCCTGTTCATTCCATTCAATTTTCAGTTTTTCTCCTACATCAATTTCGCATATATTTCTTATTTCACTCGGTATTGTTATGGATCCCTTGCTGCTTAAGGTTGTTTCGTTTTCAAAGGCATTGTTATCATCCATGATCAAATCGATCGTTTTCCCATCAGTTTGAACGACGACCCGCTCACCTGTTTGTATGTTTAGTTTTTTTCGAATGTAGGAAGGAATCATCACTTGACCATTTGACCAGATTTTCACGAAAAATGGACCTTTTTTCAAAGATATCACTCCATTCCTTCTAAAGATACCTTCTATTATATCATGAAAGGCGGGAATTTCCTTGTTAAACGCATTAATAGGGTTATCTGGCAAACAGTGCGAAAATCAAAAAACAATCAGAGGATCCTGATTGCTTTCATGCCTCCATCTTTTTGGCCGCGCTGGTCGATTTTCTTAGGACAAGCTCTGTCGGCAGAATGTAATCCTTCCCTTCAAGCCCTTCATTTAGAGCCTGATAGATCAGATGAGCTGCAAGAGAGCCGATTTCATAATTCGATTGCTTTACCGTCGAGAGAGGAGGCGAAATATATTGTGAAATTTCAATATCGTCAAATCCGATGATGGAAAGATCATTTGGAATATGCAAACCGGATTCTTTAAAGGCTTTTAATGCCCCTACAGCCATTTCATCATTTGCACAAAAGACAGCAGACGGCGCATTTCCCTGCATCATGAGGATTTTAGCCGCAGAATAGCCGCCTTCCCTTGTATACTGCCCCTGGAGAATCCAGCTTGGGTGCAGTGTAATTCCGGAATCCTTAAGCGCCTGTTTATACCCTTCAAATCGAAGCTGATTATCGCGATTGTGAGAGGGACCTCCAATGTACGCGAGCTCCTTGTGGCCAAGGTCAATTAAATGCTGCGTTGCCTGATAGCCGCCCGAGAAATTATCGACAAGCACATGGATAATCGAATCGCTGTCAAGCTTTCGGTCAAGGACGATGATCGGAAAATCATCTCTTACTGATTGAAGAATCAATTCATCCGGAAGGCTTTCAGCTAAAATAATGACGCCATCCACACGGCGTTCCTGCAAAAACTTTGAAGCTGTTGTCACATTGCCTCCAATGGAACTGCAGGCGATAAGACCATATTGATGAGTGAGCAGGGTATCCTGAACACCGCGCATCAATTCAGAATAAAAAGGGCCGGAAAGATCCTGAACGATAATCCCGATTGTTTCGGTTTTGCTTCGTTTTAAGTCTCTGGCAATTCCGTTTTTTTGGTAGTTTAACGTTTTTGCAGCTTCTAATACACGCTTAGCGGTTTCTGCATTCACTCTTGAATTATGATTTAACGCATAGGATGCTGTTGAAACAGCTACCCCAGCCAATTTTGCAACATCTTTGATTGTGGCCATACGATTCTCCACCTTACTTTCATTGCTTCATTCTGGTTGATGAGATGACTAAACGGGGGATCTTCCCGGGGAGTTTAGTTTGTGGGGAAACGGTCTATTGCCATTCAAACCGGCCGGTAAATGGCCAGTTTGAATGTAAAATAGAACCGATCTAACCTTAGATTACAGCTTAAGCCCACCACATATTCGTCGGCTGTTCTTTAATTAAGACACTTTTTAAGTTTGTAACCGCACGCTGAAAACCTTCTTCAATCGACATGATCGGATCTTCATGCTCAATGCTCACAACATAGTCATAGCCGTACGTTCTGAGTGCGCTGATCATATCAGACCATTCCTGCATGCTGTGTCCGCAGCCGACAGATCGGAAATTCCATGCTCTTGATTGGATTTCGCCGTAAGGCTGCATGTCTGTTAAGCCGTACATGTTGATGTTGTCCTGATCAAGATACGTATCCTTTGCATGGAAATGATGAATGGCACCTGCTTTTCCAAGGATTTTAATCGCACCGACAGGGTCGATTCCCTGCCACCACAAGTGACTTGGATCAAGGTTTGCTCCAATAGCATCACATGTTTCTTCTCTTAGCTTCAATAAAGTGTAAGGAGTATGGACAAGGAATCCTCCGTGAAGCTCTAAACCTATTTTCACGTTAAGGCTTTGTGCTAACTCGCCGACTTCTTTCCAGTAAGGAATCAGTTTTTGCTCCCACTGCCATTTTAATACGTCATTGTATTCGTTAGGCCATGGTGCAACCGGCCAGTTTGGATATTTTGCATCCTCATGGTCGCCCGCAGTACCTGAGAAGCAGTTCACAACAGGAACGTTCATTTCATTGGCAAGCTTAATCGTGCTGACCAGCGTTTCATGAGATTCAGCAGCAAAAGCAGCATCCGGTGAAATAGGATTGCCGTGGCAGCTGAACGCGCTTATTGTGAGTCCGCGTGAAGTGACTTTTTCCAAATACTCACTTTGCTTTTCTTTATTGCCTAATAATACCTCTAAAGAACAATGTGCATTTCCAGGATAGCAGCCTGTTCCAATTTCAACAGCTTCAACACCTGATGCTTTTACGTAATCTAACATCTCATCGAGATTTTTATCTGAAAATAAAACAGTGAATACTCCAAGTTTCATCGTAATCTTCCTTTCTATGCTTTTAATAGTTCATCCATTTTTTTCGAGTTGAGCGCAACTGCCTCCATCAAATCGCCTTCAAAATGCTCTTGTTCAACAATAAACCATGGAAGGTCAAGCTCTTTTCCAAGGTTCAGCAAGGATTTCATGTCAAGCTGTCCAGTGCCGATGACTGTACTCTGCTTCTCGCCATTTGTTTCTTTCATATCCTTAATATGAAGCGTAACAACACGTTCACGCTGCTCTTTGATCAGCGCCAATGGATCAAGACCCGCATAGGAAACCCAATAGCAGTCGAGTTCGAACTTTACAAGCTTCGCATCCGTTTCGTTCAGCAGAACATCAAAAGGTGTCTGCTCTCCAAATGTATGAAATTCGAAATCATGATTGTGATAAGCAAGCTGCATGCCTTCCTGCTTAATGACTTCGCCCGCTTTGTTCAGTTCTTCTGCAATGCGCTTGTAGTCATCAAGACAGTTTCTTTGCTCTTCCGTCAAATAAGGCATGATAATCAGATCGTTTCCGATCTCCTGATTATAAGAAATCACTTGTTTAAGCCCATCCCCTGTAATTTGGTCATAAGGCACATGACTCCCCGCAGCCTTCAGCCCATACTCTTTTAATGCTTGATTCAGACGGTCTGCAGGCGTATCATAATAGCCTGCAAACTGTACCCCTTCGTACCCAAGATCCGCCACTTTTTTCAAAGTGCCGAGAAAATCCTTTTCGAGCAGCGTTCTGATTGTATAGAGCTGAAGTCCTTTTTTCGTCATGATTTTTCCCCCTTATGAAAGTTTTACGATTGTTTTGCTTTCGTTTGACTCTAATGCGCCAAGAACAATTTTAAGAGATTTGTAGCCTTCTTCACCGGAAACCGCCGGCTCTGTATTGCCGATAATGCTGTCTATGAATTTATCGATGACTTTTGAAGAAGTTTGTCCGCCTTCATCGTTTGATTGAATTTTGCCTAATTCATAGTTTACAACTTCACCTGTTTTATATTGAGCAATTAATGAGTACTCTGGATGATCTTCTAAACGAAGAACCCCTTTTTCACCGTAAATGACTGTTGCGTTATCTTCTTTGTTGTAAGACCAGCTTGCTGCAAGGGATCCCATAATGCCGCTTTCTGTTCTTAATACGCAGACTGCATTGTCATCTACATCTGCGCCTTCTTTAGCAACTGTATCAACGAATGCCGCAACTTCAGTCACTTCTTCGCCAAGGATGTAGCGCATTAAGTCCGCTTTATGAACACCAAGGTCTCCCATTGCTCCGATAAATGCGTCTTCTTTCTTGAAGAACCAGCTGTCGCGCCCGTCAGCACTCCAGCCTTCAGGACCGCCATGGCCAAATGCTGTGCGGAAAGAAAATACTTTGCCGATTTCACCATTTTTAATAAGCTCTCTAGCTTTTTCATGTGATGGCACAAAACGCTGATTGTGGCCGATCATCAGCTTGCGGCTATTTTCTTTTGCAGCTGCGATCATCGCTTCTGCTTCTTCCTTTGAAGTAGCCATTGGCTTTTCGCAAAGAACATGCTTGCCTGCATTTAAAGCATCAATTGAAATTGGAGCATGAAGCGCATTTGGCGTACAAACGCTTACAGCGTCGATCTCTTCAAGTGCAAGAAGCTCTCTGTAGTCTGTGAATGCTTTAGCTTTGTATTGCTGTGCAGTGAGTTTCGCACGGTCTTCATTAATATCGCAGACTGCTGTTATTTCCACATACTTGTTGCCTGCATACTCTGGTAAATGTCTGTGCTTTGAAATGCTTCCGCATCCGATAACGCCGATTTTTAAAGTTGTCATGATTTTTTCCTCCTGAGGGTTAAAAGATGAAATCGATTCCTAGATTAGAAAGCTATTCTTTTTTTTCAAAATAAACAGGTTCGCCAGTTTCAGACGATTTATAAATCGCCTCCAAAATTTCAGTTACGATAAGGGCTTGTTCAGGTTTTACAACTGGATCTTTATCTTCAACAATTGCTTCAATCCAAAGTCTTGCTTCAATATCTGCTTCACTTTCAAGCTTGCCGTCTATGACAGATGCACCTGATTCATCTAAATCCACCATTGTCGTGTAAAGCTTGCCGTGACGCTCACCATTGATGCGCAGGCCATTTTCCATATCAGCTCCGCCTTCTGTTCCCATCAGGGTGCATTTGCTTTCTCCGACGTTCAAAGAATTCAGCGCCCAGCTTGATTCAAGGAAAATTGTTGCCCCGTTTTGCATGGTAATGTAAGCAAACGCGGAATCTTCGACTTTGAATTTTTCAGGATCCCAAGGGCCCCAGATGTTTGCTGCATTTTCTCTTGTGCCAAGTTTATGAAAAGCGGTTCCGACAACCATTTTCGGCTCATAATTATTCATCATCCATAACGTCAGATCAAGTGCATGAGTGCCGATGTCGATCAATGGACCTCCGCCCTGCTTTTCTTTATCCAAAAACACGCCCCAAGTCGGTACTGCACGTCTTCTGATGGCATGAGCTTTTGCAAAATAGATATCACCAAGCTCGCCTTCTTCGCAAAGTGATTTTAAATGCAGGCTGTCTGCCCGGTAGCGGTTCTGGTAAGCAACTGATAATTTCTTCCCCGTGCGCTTTGCCGTCTCAAGCATTTTTCGAGCTTCAGCAGCAGAAGTAGCCATCGGCTTTTCGCACATCACATGCTTCCCTGCCTCCAAAGCTGCTATTGAAATGTCTGAATGCGAATCATTCGGCGTACATACATGTACAACATCCACCCCCGGATTTGCAAGCAATTCTTTAAAGTCCGTATAATGTTCGGCCATCTCTGACCCATATTGCATTTTCGCTTCGATAGCTCTTTCTTCAACAAGATCAAAAAAAGCCACCATCTGAACATTCTTAAGTCGTGCGAGAGCAGGCATATGCTTTCCGGTCGCAATTCCCCCGCACCCGATAATTCCAACTCGAACAATCGTACTCATTGTCCACCTCCGAGTTATTTCCGATACAGTGAAACTTCACTCAGTGGGGTTTTAGCTCTTTCCCGCTGAGTGTTAGTTGAACCGCTCGGGCCTTTATGGGCAGTTGTCTCCGTGCAGCTTTCTGAAATTCTAGAAATTTGTATCTGGGGACTTACTGCCAGTTAATCTGCGATATGATTTGAAACGTTTCACACTAAGCGGAAAAATATGTACTAAGTCCTTTATTTAATAAGCGGAATACGATGTGAAACGTTTCGACAAATTCATTCTAACATGAAAGCGCTTTTAATAAAATAAAAATTTAAAATATTATTCTATAAATTTATTTTTCATGGATTCTGAAAAAAGTTGCTTAGTTTTAAAACTTTTTTGGTAGATTGTAGTCTAATGAATAGAGACAGCAAGGGATTTAGCAAAAATGTCGTTTTTATTAACGGCAACCTGAACTTTTACCAGCCGATTTTTTAATTTTTATAGCCGATTACAGCAGGGCAATCAGATTCTGCGTCACGAGTGCCGTCTGTTCGATCACGCCAAGCAGCACAACAAGGAGGAATTATTTTGACTGACCCCAATCTCGCACAAAAAGCCGTCAATGGTGATGATGGGGCCTTCCTGCTTTTAATGAAGCAGCATAAGGAACAGCTTTACCGGACAGCCTTCATGTATTTGAAAAATGAAACCGATTCGCTTGAAGCCGTTCAGGAAGTCACCTTCCGTGCATATAAGTCGCTTCATAAATTAAAAGAGCCTGCCTATTTCACTACTTATCTGATCCGCATCATGCTTAATTACTGCCATGATCAAATGAAGAGAAAAAAAAGAATCCAGATAAATAATGAGGAGCTGGCTTCATCTGCTGCCGGTACAGATTCCTTTGTTTATCTGGAAATTGAAGAGGCCCTGCACCATTTGGATGAAAAATACCAAAATGTAATTCTGATGAAATACTTTCACGATCTCAAGATCAAAGACATTGCACAGCAGCTGAACTGTCCGGAAAGCACAGTAAAAACCCGGCTCACAAAAGCACTGGCCTTACTGCGGAAGCAGCTTGATGAGAAAGGAGGGAATTTTGATGTTTGACCGTGAGGAACAGGAGATTAAAAGATATAAAGAAAAAATAGATACTGTCCAGATTCCTGTAGACTTGCTTGATGATGCCGTCTTACAAGGGTTTCGAAAGGCGCAAAAACGGAAACGGCGGCCGTTTGTCAGATGGGCATCACTTGCTGCGGCACTTTTTATATTTATCTTCATCACACTTATACGGGTCTCTCCTGGATTTGCTTCTTATGTCAGTTCATTCCCTGGCATGGAAAAGATGGTGGAAATCATCCGCTACAACAAAGGACTGATGTCAGCTGTCGAGAATAACTTTGCTCAGGAAATTGGCGTTTCAGATGAACATGACGGAATAAAAATTACACTGGATTCCGCCATTGTGGATCAGAGAAAATTGAAGATTTTTTATACGATCCACAATCAGTCTGAAAAAGCGAACGTTGAAATTGTGAATCCGACATTACGTTCAGGAAAAGTGAATCTTAATGAAAATGCTTCTTTCACATCAGGTCACATCGAAGAGGATATGGAGAAAAATAAAAGTTCAGACTGGTCAATGGAGTATGATTTTGGAGCGTCTATGAACCATGAAGATTTTCAGCTTGAAATGATGGTTCACACAAGAAGGGCACAATCGAATGAAAAAGAAAATGCCTTTCATTTTTCATTTAGCCTTGATCAAGACTTGGTGACGAAAAAAATGAAAGTGATTGAAATTAATCAAACTGTTTCAATTGAAAATCAAAAGGTTACATTTAAGAAAGCCGAAATTACTCCTCTTTCTGCCTCCCTCCTGGTTCAATATGATAAAGATAATGCGATGGAGCTTTTTGCATTTGAAGATCTCAGGCTTGTTGATGAAAAAGGAGAACCCTGGTCGATTTATCATAATGGGCTTGTTGGAAGGGAAATCAGCGAAACAGAAGACATGATTTATCTGGAAAGCAACTATTTTGAACAGCCAAAGGAACTCTATCTGGAATTCAGCAAAATCCGTGCGGTGAAAAAATCGGATTTAGAAGTGATCGTTGATCCAGAAACAAATACCGTGCTGAAGAGACCGAAAGATGAGGTATTCAGTAAGATCGAGGTTTTGAAGAATGAAGTTTCATTTTCCTATTATGAGGATAGAGAAGCTTCAAGCTTCTTAATGAATGATGTGACGGATGCTAATGGGGTCAGTTTGTCAACAAGCTCTTCAGGCAAAGATCCAACTTCTGATTCAGGCGAAAAACGATTTGCCATTCAGTTTGACAGAGGCAAAATAACGAAAGGCCCGCTATCTATGAAGTTTGTGGACTATCCCGGCTATATTGAGAAAAAAACAAGAATTCAAATAAAATGAGAAAATGCCCGCTGACAGTCAGCGGGCATTTGTTATTAGTTCCGGCACAGCTTGGCAAGCAGGCGGAGAACCTCAAGATAGAGCCAGACTAGTGTGACAAGAAGGGCAAATCCTGCATACCATTCCATATGCTTTGGGAGCCCTGCCTTCGAACCATTTTCAATAAAGTCGAAGTCCAGAACCAGATTCAGTGCCGCAACGATCACGATGGCAACAGAAATTAAAATGCCAATCGGAGAGGCATCATGCAAAAATGGAACCGTTACTCCGAAGAAGCCAAGTACAAAAGACAGCAAATACATAATCAGAATTCCGCCTGTAGCAGCGACAACCCCTAATCGGAAATTGCGTGTTACTTTGATTAACCTTGAACGGTAAGCAAGCAGCAAGGCAAGGGAAACACTTGCTGTAAGAAGTACAGCCTGCATGACGATTCCTTCATACAGGGATGCATAATTAGCCGAAACTCCTCCAACAAACATCCCCTCAAGCACTGCGTAAACAGGTGCCAGTACAGGAGCCGTTTTAGGAACAAAGCTGACAATCAGCGCTACGATAAATCCGCCAATCGCCCCTCCGATCATAATGGCTGTCACATCCTGGCCCTGTGCACTGTAATACCAGGCTGCTCCGGCTGCAGTGATTAAAATAAACAGCAGCAAAAATGATTTATTAATCGCTCCCATCAGCGTCATCGGCTTGCTGGAGTAGGACCCTTCCCGTTTTGAAAAAGCTTTTAAAGCTGGATTTGAAGTTCTCATGAAGTATCTTCCTCTCTTTTGGGTATGAATGTAATACGTTCTATCGGCCAAAAGGTTTCATGAACGAAATAGAATACTAGTTTTAGTATATCTCATTTCTTCGCAGGATATGAAAATCTTCTTCGCTAACACTAATAAGAGAAATGAAGAATGAGTATCAAAAATATAATCTTTCTATATCATGTGTGAGCTCATTTTTCACACTCCCATCAAGAAAAGCGCAAGCGCCCGTTTAACGCAGGCATGATAGATAAGAATCCTGCAGAAAAGTCTGCGTTTTACTTTTTTAGAAGATCTGTTCTGACCGAGGATTTTGAGACTCGATATTTTTGAGATTCCTGTAAATGATGGCGACTTTTTTATTTTCTAACCTGAGGCGATTTTTCTGCATAGCCATTTGATTACGGCAAGCAACAAAAAAACCGCCATACAGCGGTCTCCATCTAAACAGCTTTATTTTTAATGTAAAGAAAGCTTCCTGTAAAAAAACAGACAAACCCGCAGGCTATGGAAAGATAGAAGGATATTTCCGTGATAAAGGATCCTTCGTTCTGGGGCATCATTGCTAAAAATGGCTGTGCCCACGGATAGTATGGAGCGATTTTTTCTGAGTTGATGATCATTATATTTGGAAGTGTAAACATCACATTGAGCGCCAATGGGGCAGCAAAACTAGTCCATGCCATGGATACCCACAGAAATAGAGCGGCAAGAGGCAGGGCAGCCAGAAAACCGCCTGTCAGCAGTTTGATAATAATGTCGGCTGGGAATGGATCCGAATATCCTTTAACAGCTCCAACTAGAATCCAGGCGGTCATAAACAAAAGCTGATTGATCAATATCAGGACCGAAATCATCAGCCATTTTGACATAAAAATACTGACCCTGCTTACAGGCAGACTGAGCAGCTGCTTCCATCCGCCTTGCAGATGTTCATATCTGCAGAGAAAGCTTGTTAAAATCCCAATCATCAGCGGGAGTAAAATCAAAGCATGTGCCGGCACCATAATCAGCAAAGGCGAGAGCCATTCATTTGGAATACCCTCAATCTGACCTAACTTAAATCCAAGCACACCTGCGAAAAATGGACTCACAAACAAAAGGCTGAGAACCTTGGTTTTCCGAAGCTTCAGCAGTTCTGCCGACAGCAGCTGCATCATCATGACAGCACCTCTCTTCTGACAAAATCCATCAGTCCTGAGAGCAATATAACGGTCCCTGTAATCAGTCCTGCCGCAGCGTACCAAATTGGGTCATGCTCTCCGATAAGCAATGGCCATTTCCACGGAATCCAGTCCGGTGCAGCAAATGCAGCCGTCATTGAAAAGACGGCACCAAAAACGCCTGCAGCGAGCGGAAATGCCTGATTCTGCATCACAATAGACAGCCATACTTGCAGGCATAAAACAGGAATTCCCGCCAAAAAAGGATAATAGCTATTTTTAATGACAGCAAGGAATGGAATATCCAATCCGAATTGTAATCCTATGCCAAAAAGCACACTTCCAATAAACAGCAAGGTAGAGGAAATAAAAATCATGATCGCTACAACCGTAAATTTTGAAAGAAACACATACCCTCTTTGAACTGGCAGGCTGAGCAGCTGCTTCCAGGAACTTTGCTGATGTTCGATTGCGGAAATCTGCGAAGCGAGAATAGTCATTCCCAGCAGAAGCGCGGGCGCAACAAACATATTAATATTATCAAGAAGTCCCGCCCAAACATCCGGCTCCTGCTGAATCAAGTAGTCATAGCGAATCCCGTAATTCACAAGCTGGAGGGCAATGACCCCAAAAGGTCCCAGAAAAACCAGGAGCCAGAACCATTTTCGTTTCACTTTAAGAAGATCGGCTTTTAGAATGGACATCATGAACGTTCCCTCCTTCGCCTGTTAAATCCAAAAAGATCTCTTCCAGCGATTTCCGTTTCTCTTCGACCCTGTAGACCTCAATCCCTGACTTAACTAATAAGGCAATCACTTGGGCTATTCTGCTATCTGTGACATCTCGCAAAATAACAGAGTCTCCGCTCAGCTCTGCCGTTTGCCCATTTGAGAGCAGCAAAGATGCTGCCCTGACCGAATTTCCCGTCCTGATGATCATCTGTACCTTCGCTTTGCTTTTCAGCTTGCTGATCGAATCCTGAAAAATCATCTTTCCATTTGAAATAATTCCTACTTTTGTTGCCATTTGATCAATTTCACTTAGTAAATGACTGGAGATTAAAACGGTCATTCCGTAATCTTTCGGCAGCCTCTTAATTAGATCCCGCATTTCATGAATACCTGAAGGATCCAGACCGTTTGTCGGTTCATCCAAAATAAGAAGCTCAGGATTTCCGAGGATGGCGGACGCAATTCCAAGACGCTGCTTCATCCCTAAAGAAAATCCTTTGACCGGTCGATTACTGTCATTCGTCAATCTGACTATGGACAGCACTTCATCGATTCGGCTTTTTTGCACCTGCAGAATTTTCCTGATTGTCTCTAAATTCTCACGTGCGGTTAAATGTCCGTAATAAGAAGGGGACTCAACGAGTGACCCCATTTTCCGCAAGGATTCAAGCTGATGGTCAGCTGCATTCAGTCCAAAAAGCTCGATTGTTCCCCCAGTTGGTTTCATAAGCCCCAGAAGCATTTTGATAGTTGTTGTTTTTCCCGCTCCATTCGGCCCTAAGAAGCCATATATCTCCCCTTTTTCAATCTTCATATCCAAACTGTCCACAATTGTTTTTTTCTTAATAACCTTTGATAGATTGGTGGTTGAAATCATCAATTCCGCCATTTATTATCACCTCTTTATCCAGAATAGAAGATGAGAGTTAAAACGCGGTGATGATTTGGGTTAAATTCAGTTTAAAATTAAGAAAAGCGGATCGGCTGTTTTAGCTCCGACAGACAGAAAAGACCTGCGATAAAATCAGGGGTAAATGCTAAAAAAATCAAGGTGACCTTGAAGTTACACTCACTGGTCAAAAAAAAAACGCCTGAACCAGACGTTTATGTTTCTTTCGATATGGAGATAACAGTTCCGCAGCTGTCCGAATCGATTCTGAATGTGAGATTCATTTTTCTCGTCATCATCTCAACGATTGTCAGTCCGATGCCCGCTCCTTTATTGCCGCTTTCCTGACGGAAGCCATTTCCCCTGTCACGAATCATAATTTGCTGTCCGACTTCCTTTTGGCGGACCGTTATGCCAACATACTTGCCTTCATCTGCATGGCGAATGATGTTCTGCAGCAGATTATCAAGAATTCTCTCAAGCCATTCAGGATCTGCAAACCAGATGATTGTATCCGGCTCAAGATCGATTTCCGCCTCAAACTTATGATCTTCAAAGACAGGGTACCACTCCGCCGCCTTTTTTCGAACAAACCGGCTGAGATTAATTTCTTTAGGATAATAATGATACTTTCCGGATGACAAAAGCGTATAAGAAAATAGATTATCAATCAGAGAGCTGATAAAATCTATTTTTTCATCGATTGCCTGGACAGCCTCCAATCCTGCGTCTGTTACAGCTTCTTTTTTGACACTAAAAAGATGAGCACGCATGGTGGTGAGCGGCGTTCTAAGATCATGTGAGAGACTTGCCATTAAGTCTTTGCGGATTTTCTCTTCCTTCTTCCCGCGTTCTCTGCTTTCCTCGAGTTCTTTAATCATGTTATTAAAACTCACTTCAAGCTCCCCGATTTCATCCTTATTTGATAGTGCAATAGGGAGCGGAAGCCCTGAATGATCTTTTCTCTGCATAGCTTCTTTAAGACGAAGAATCCGGTTATGGAGCCGTTTGAAAAATAGCCATGATAGAAAGAAGAAAGCGAGCATAAGCATGGCGAGCACGGAAAAATAAATCGCATCATATTGATACCCCAATCTTTGAATCGGTGGCTCAAGCATCATGCGGTCCACTCTGATAACCATAAACCCTTTATCTTCATCGTCTCCGATAAAAGCGACAACCGTAAAGGGATCCGCATCAAAGCTGTTTTTCATATAGGAGATCGTATAACTTGGCGTCCATTTTTCGGGAAGCTCCCCCTTATAGGAGAATCTATCTCTTGTTCTGCCTTCTTTATCTACCCAAAACAGCTGAGAGCCTGGATATTTTTTATGAATAGATTGGAGCTTTTCCGCAATTTCTAGATCATTTGCTGCTTTAAGCTGCCCTGCCTCATTATGCCACATCTCTGTGAGTTCATTATAGCCCTCATAAGGATGCCCCGCTTCTTTTTCAAGGAAAACTCCCGGGACATAAACCAAAGTGTAAGCAAGTAAAAAAGAAATAGGAATACAGAGCACAGCTGCAAGAATAATAGAAAGGTATTTAAATTGCAGCGATCTGCGCCAGTTCATCCCCTCACCCTGTAGCCGACTCCTCTGACCGTTTCAATGATTTCAGGTTCAGATGGATTCTTTTCAATTTTTTCGCGCAAATAGCGGATATGCACCATCAATGTCTTGTCTCCGTCTAAAAATGGCTCGCCCCATACATGCTCAAACAGCTGCTCTTTGGTCAGAATTTGATTTAAATGCTTCAGGAAACATGTAAAAATATGATATTGCTTTCCTGTTAAGATAATTTCTTCTCCGGTCTCGGCATTCCGAATGCAGCGGTTCGCCTGATCGATTTCAAGATGCTTGAGAATCATTTTTTCAGACGCATGTTTATGATATCTTCTTAGCTGCACCTCAACCCTCTTAACAAGTTCCTCGGGGTGGAACGGCTTAGTCAGATAATCATCTGCGAACTCAAGCCCCTCAAGCTTATCATCGATCGATGTTCTTGCAGACAGCATCAGAATCGGCGTATCCGGGTTTTTCTTTTTAAATCTTCTTCCTAACGAAAACCCGTCAAGTCCCGGTAGCATGACATCCAGGATAAGCAAATCAAACCTTTTGCCATCCTGTAATGACAGCCCCGAGGTTATCCATTCCACGTAATATCCCTTTTGCAGAAGCTCTTTTTTCACCCAGCTGCCGATTTCCAGATCATCTTCTATGTATAAAATATTCAAGTTGCTTTCATCTCCTCACCTTTAATGTTACAAAATATGGATGACCTTGAAAAGGGAGAATAAAAATTTATATGCTTGTAGAAAAATAGTGTATTTTGTCGTATTTTAGTGGGAGTCCTGCTTGTCTATGAAAACGAAGAGCTTTATATGTATAACGTGCTCGACAATGAATCAGTCTTTGCAGAATTCCAAACAAACGCCACATACTTTCATGTAGCCTGCGGAATATGCCGGCCTTTCTGTATTGCTTAAGGATCAGCTTGCAAATGGCGTTTACTATGTGGGTGAATTGCTGCAGAACACAAAAAATCAATACGGAGTCTATCTCGCTTATTATATGACTGAGTTCATTTCTGGAAAAAAAGAGTACATGGCCTGCTGCTTCAGCGGACGAAAATTCTGCGACAGCAAAAAAAACCGGTTTTTTTGCTCATCTTTTTATATTTAAAACCTTTCCAAGATTATACATTAGATTCTCTACATAAAGAGGGCCTCTATGCAGCGCCTCTTCCAATGATACAATTCCCGGCACGATGGAGAACACAGAACCGATCCCCTCTTCATGCACTTTTTCATAGCCATCCCCGATCGACCCCGCAATGGCAATGACAGGAATATTCAGCTTCTTGGCTGTTTTAGATACTCCGACAGGCGTTTTGCCGTGAATGGTCTGTCCGTCAATTCTGCCTTCACCTGTTATGACGAGATCAGCTTCCGCCATATGCTTCTCCAGCTGTACAGTTTCAACGACAATATCGACACCGCGCTTTAGATTGGCATTCAAAAAGGCAAGCAGTCCCGCTCCCAGTCCTCCTGCTGCACCCGATCCTTCTATTTTTTCAACATCCATTCCTGTCTCTTTTAGAATGAGAGAGGCATAATGTGAGAGATTTCGGTCTAATACGGCAACTGTTTCATCTGTTGCTCCTTTTTGCGGACCAAATATGGCAGAAGCACCAGTCGGGCCTGTCAATGGGTTATCAACATCACAGGCAACATCTATAGTTACACCTGATAATTCTTTCATCATTTTAGAAGCATCAATCTTTACAAGCTTTGATAAAGCACCGCCGCCATACGATAATTCTGCCCCCTCTGAATCAAGGAATTTCACTCCGAGTGCCTGAGCCATACCCACACCGCCGTCATTCGTTGCACTTCCGCCAATTCCGATGATTAAATGCTTTGCACCTTTTAGCACAGCATCTTTTATTAGCTCGCCAGTCCCGGCTGTTGTCGTCATTAATGGATTTCTTCTTTCGGGAGGGACTAGATGAAGCCCTGAAGCGGACGCCATTTCAATGACAGCAGTCAACTGATCTCCAAGCCATCCATATTCAGCTTCTACAGGAAGCCCTAATGGACCTGTTACAGTCAAAGAAGTAAACGTTCCATTTGTAGCATCGACCAATGCCTGCACCGTTCCTTCTCCGCCGTCAGCCATAGGAATTTTCACCGTCTGAACTTCAGGAAGTGAACGTCTTAACCCGCGCTCTACCGCTTCGCAAACCTCAAGCGCCGTCATGCTTTCTTTAAATGAATCCGGTGCTATAACAATCTTCAAATCTCTCAGCTCCTATCCTAACAGTTTAAATACGCCAAATATTAAAGTAGAGATTACCGCAAGCGTGAATCCGACAAGAGATTCATAGGGGATCAGCTTCATTCTTTCTTTCATCCCCATAAAAACACTGCCTCCTGTTGCATGAAAGAAGCTTCCATGAGGGAGATGGTCAAGCACAGTAGCACCCGCATGGACCATGGCTGCTCCTGCTAGCCCGGAGATCCCGATTTCCATAATAGCCGGTGCAAAGACACTGCTAGCTACCGCTGTACCGCTGTTATCGAGGCAGTTGCCATCGACATTAAAATACCTGATGCCGGAGCCAGAATATATGCTGGCAAGCCAGAAGCATTCAGACCTGAATTCGCAATAATTCCGGCAAGAGTCCCTGTTCCGATGAGCATGATTGCAACATCAGACATTTTCAAAAGGCCAGACGCTGCAAAATCTGTCAATCGGAAGATGTTCTTTGTCGCAATCGCTCCGATAATACCGCCAAGGGGCAAAGCAATAATGGGCTCGATGGCAACGTCAAATACCGGTCTAAGTGAAAGCATGAGGACAGCCTTTTTCTGTGGATAAAAAGCTTCTCAGCTGTTTTATTCATGTCCCCGTCAAACTGAATGAAAGCTCTTAAGGTATGCAGCAGTTCTCCGTTTCGGTCTGACTGCTGAAAAATATCCATAGTATGTTTAAACAGCTCATGCTTTTTTTCATCTTTCTTATCCCGGAGCAAAACGGATAGTGCCCAGTCCGTATATTTATAGAAAAAATCCGCGGCAGATTGTTTTTTTGCTGCATCCAAGGTTTCTTTTGCGCTTTCATAAGACATGGATGCACCATAAAATCCGTCATACTGATAACCGAGTGCACCGTAAATGCCAAGGTCCATTCTTTTGAGCATCTCATTCATTTCTTCCGGGAAAACAGATTGTTGTAAGGTTTTGCTTTCTTTTAACCATACAATTTCAGCAGCCTAAATCGATACGACCAAATCATTTGTGCCTGATTTTTGCTCCAATTTTCTCATAAAAAGCTGTCTTTGCTTTAGAGGGATTTGTTCGGGAAGGTGAAAAAGAACAGCCTGCCGTTCAACAAAGAGGTTTAGATTCAACCGTTCTGCCCGTTCCGTAAACCCGTTTGTTTGCTGCTTTTCTCCTTTAAGGAGCTGAATCAGTGTCTGCTGCTTCAATGTTTCACTCCATCGCATCTGATCCTATAAATAGGCTTGTTCGATTGTAAGCTCAGCCGCCATTTTTACAGGCTCGCCAAACGGAGCCACAACTTCAGGATCTCCTGTTATGCCGATTACGCCGATTAATTCCTGATGAAAAAAGATCGGCAAATTGACTCCCTGTTTTGTTCTCGGATAATTCCTGCTGTCCTGCTCAGTAAATACTACTATTTCACCTGTCTGCAGAACCTTCAGCGCTCCATGATGTTCATCCCCAAGCCTGTTTAATCACCTGAGCCTATTAAGATTCCATCCTTATCCATTACATTAACATTTGTAGGGAATAATGGACATCGTTCTTGCTGCAATTTCTTTTGCGGGTTTTTCATTCATTCCTGGTTCAACTGCTGATCGTTTTCATAAATTCTATCATTGAAAAAAGAAATGGCAATTATTCAATTTTTCCAAAAAGATGAAACTTTCCGCCTATTAGATCGTATAAGTAAGTGGAACCCAAATAAAGGAGAATTTTCCAAAATAAAAAGATAGAGGGTGATAGACATGTTTGGTTATCCGATTGAGACGATTTATTTAATCGGACTAATCATTGCCGGAAGCTTGACCTTGCTGTTAGTGTTTTTTGGAGATGCAATAGAAGGCATCACCGGAAGTATTCCGTTTTTAAGTCCGACGCTTGTCCTCGCATTTATGACATTCTTTTTTGCATGCGGATACATTCTTGAAATGACCGCTCTGTTTTCAGCGTTTCTTTCCGTATTCATTTCCATCTTCAGCTCAGTAATTTTAGTTACCCTGCTTCACATCTTTGTACTAGTGCCGCTATCCTCAGCGGAAGAGTCCCTTTCATATCATGAATCCGAACTCAAGGGACGTGTCGGCCATGTTATTACGTCCATTCCCGTGGATGGATTCGGGGAAGTGCTGCTCTCAAGCAGTGTCGGCTCTATTTCTAAAATTGCCGCAAGCTTTGATAACATCCCTATACCAAGCGGAACAAAGATTTTAGTCATTGAAAGCAAAAACAGCGTTGTATCTGTCACATCGTATCAGCCATTTGAAGAAACAATTAAGGGGGACACACTATGACCATGCCAATCATTATTGTTTTAGGTATTGTCTTTTTTATTCTAATTGCTTTAATTGCGGTATTTGTGACGAAATACCGGACAGCAGGACCAGATGAAGCACTTATTGTAACGGGAAGCTATCTCGGAAGCAAAAACGTTCATACAGATGAAAACAGCAACAAAATCAAAATCGTCCGCGGCGGCGGAACATTCGTATTGCCTGTCTTTCAGCAAGCAGAGCCTTTGAGCCTGCTTTCAAGCAAGCTTGACGTTTCCACACCTGAGGTCTACACCGAGCAGGGTGTTCCCGTCATGGCAGATGGCACGGCGATTATTAAAATCGGCGGTTCCATCGGAGAGATTGCAACAGCTGCCGAACAATTTCTCGGGAAATCTAAAACAGACCGCGAGCAGGAAGCACGTGAGGTTTTAGAAGGCCATCTCCGTTCTATTCTCGGCTCAATGACCGTTGAGGAAATCTACAAAAACCGTGAAAAGTTTTCTCAGGAAGTACAGCGTGTTGCCTCTCAGGATCTCGCGAAGATGGGTCTAGTCATCGTTTCATTTACCATTAAGGATGTCCGTGATAAAAATGGATACCTCGATTCTTTAGGAAAGCCGAGAATTGCACAAGTGAAGCGCGATGCTGACATTGCTACAGCTGAGGCAGAAAAAGAAACCCGCATTAAACGGGCAGAAGCAGCAAAAGAAGCGAAAAAATCAGAACTTGAACGTGCAACGGAAATTGCTGAAGCGGAGAAGCTTAATCAGCTTAAAATAGCTGAGTACCGCAGAGATCAGGATACGGCAAAAGCGAGTGCCGACCAGGCCTATGACCTTGAAACTGCAAAAGCAAGGCAGCAAGTAACCGAGCAGGAAATGCAGGTTAAAATCATTGAGCGCCAAAAGCAAATTGAACTCGAAGAAAGAGAAATTAGGCGCCGCGAGCTTCAGTATGATTCAGAAGTAAAGAAAAAAGCAGACGCAGACCGATATTCCGTCGAACAGGCTGCTGCTGCTGAAAAAGCAAAACAGCTTGCAGATGCCGATGCCAATCAGTACCGGATTGAGGCACTCGCAAGGGCCGAAGCTGAACGAATCCGCATGGATGGATTAGCCAAAGCAGAAGCACAGCGCGCTCAAGGGGAAACAGAAGCTGAAGTGATCCGCCTGAAAGGGATCGCTGAGGCTGTCGCCAAAGAAAAAATTGCAGATGCCTTTCTGCAATACGGTCAGGCTGCGATTTTGGACATGATTGTGAAAATGCTGCCTGAATATGCGAAGCAAGTAGCAGCTCCGCTGTCCAATATTGATAAAATCACAGTCGTCGACACTGGGGGCAGCGGTGAAAACAGCGGTGCCAACAAAGTCACAAGTTATGCAACAAATCTGATGAGCTCACTTCAGGAAAGCCTGAAAGCATCCTCTGGCATTGATATGAAAGAGCTGATTGAAAATTACTCTGGCAAAGGGAATATTAAACAAAGCATCGATCAGCTTGCCGTTAGTCAACAAAGAGAAATAGATAAAAAAGATCAGACATTCTGACTAGTTCTTAAAACGCCTGACGTCACCCAGGCGTTTTATTCATTCAGACTGAATGAAACTGTATTTTGACTATGACGGTATATTTTCTGCATAGTTGTCGGCAAAAAAAGATCGCATGCTGATTCAGCATGCGCAAGCAGGAAGAGGTGTCTTACAAACATGAGGTTTATGAGAAAAGCATCTTTCTCATAAGGCATTCTATTCATCATTCTATTATTTCGCATGTGCGTTTTGTCCAAGTCGCGCACATTTTGTCAAAAATCAACAAGTGCCCTAATAGGTTTTATGTAAAAAGGAGCCGCTGATTTATCATCAGCAGCTCCCCGCCATTATTAATAGCCGCCGTAACCACAGCAGAATGCAGCTCCTACGATGATCAAAAGAATAAATAATACGACAACTAGCGCGAAGCTATTGTTATGTCCACCAGACATTGCTCTTCCTCCCTTTCATCTCTTAGTCACTTTCCTTATCAAAATATGTGGATTACCAGGAATTGACACAGGTCAATAGTGGAGTTTCATAAAAAAACCTCAAATGCCCTAAGTACATTTGAGGGTTTATGCTTTTAATCTTCATCTTCCCATTCTGTTTTAAGAACGTTCCCGGTTTCTGCTGAAATTTCAACTTCTGCCTCTTTGCCGTTTTCACCCTTTATTTCAAAGCTGTAAACAGCCACTCCGTCTTCATCCTCAAGCTCAGCTTTTTCCACCGTTCCTTTTGCCTCATTTGAAGCGATTTTCGTCGCTTCTTCCAAACTGATTTTCACCTGTTTTGAATCAACGTTTGAATCATCCATGTCGTCATCCTGCCGGGCATCGTCCTGTTTCTTTTTCGTGATTTCTCCTGAGTCTGCATTTACGCGATAATCATAGTCTTTTCCGCCCGACTTCACTTCGATATCATATACCCAGACACCTGATTCACGCTCAAGCTCCATTTCTGAAATGCTGCCTTTTTGTTCTTTCAGGACGATTTCTTTTGCCTGCTCATAGCTGACTTTCAGATTTTGCCCTTCTGCCTTTTTTTCTGCCTGGGCACGGTCATTCGGTCCGATAAACTGTGATCCTGCGCCAATTCCTCCAATGACAAGTGCACCTGTTAATAATGCTGTTGTTAATTTCATGTTTTATTCCTCCTTGTTTTTCTTTACATCCTTATCTTAGACTTCTAAAATGATAAAAAAGAGATAGAAACATTAGAAAACGATGAGAAAATCATGAAATACTTATCATTTAGCCCTCTCTCAGGACCTGTCTGATCAAAAAAAACACCTTCTGAATTAATCAAAAGGTGTGTCTTCAGTCTTCTTCATTTTCAATCGCTACAGACAGAACTTTACCTGTAAACGCGTCAATTTGAATGGTAGCTTCCTGCTGTCCTGATTCTATTTCTACTTCATAGAAAACACTGTCATCCTCTTCATCAAGGTCAATATCTTCTATTTTCCCGTTCACTTCAGCTAATGCGATTTTTTTCGCCTGCTCTTCTGTCAGCTTTACATGCTGTGTGTTTTTCTCAATGCTGCTTTTGTCCTCTGAAGTAATTTTACCGCTGTCAGCATTCATTTCAAGTTTAATTTGTTCTGTTTTTGTCAGCACTGTGATGCTGTATATCTTTCTTTGCAATGTAAGAGCCTGAACGTTCCCGCGGTAAGTTTCTTCTGCAAGCTTTTTCGCTTCTGCTTCCGAAATGGCAGGTTTTTCTTCCTTTTCAGAGTCTGTTTTCTTCACCTGCTGCAGATTTTGAATACTCCCTGTCTCTGCATCAACTTCGAGAGTGTATAGCCCTGTCTTCTCTTCTAATTGCACTTGATAAATGTCTTTGCCATCTGACCTCAATAAGGCCATTTTGGTAATTGTTCCCGTATAATGAGCTTCAACAAGATTCCGGGCCTCTGCCTCCGTTACTTTCACGTTATCCTTTATGACAGATGCAATTCCGATGATTCCAATAACACCTATTATCACAAGCACGGTGATGATGCTCCATTTTCTGTTCATGATTTCCTCCTATTTTGTATCCATGAAATCATCTTAGCCTTTTAAGATTAAAACTTCATGAGAAGGAGTGGCTATTAAAAAAAGATGAACAATTGTCCCTTCGCCCTCAGTGCTTTCAATTGAAATCTCGCCTCCATGAGCCAGTACAATTTTCTTCGCGATGGAAAGACCAAGTCCTGTCCCTCCTGTTTCTCTGTTCCGTGCTTTATCCACTCTAAAGAAACGGTCAAAAACATGCTCTAAATCCTCTTTCGGAATTCCAATGCCCCGGTCTTTAATTGAGAGGTGCACTTTCTCATTCTCTTTTTTAGCCGTACATATGATGCTCTTCGAACTGTACTTCATCGCATTATCAAACAAAATGAACAGAAGCTGCTTCATTTTAAGCTCGTCTGCGAAGATATACAGCTCTTTTTGATCAAAATGAAAGTCAATATGCCGTTTGTAAACCTGTTCAATGGTCTGTCCTGACTGCTTACAAAGAGATACAAAATCCATTTTTTCCACGTTCAGCTGCAAACGGGAATCATTTTCTGCAAGCTGAAGTAGCTGAGCCGTCATTTCTTTCATCCTCACCGCTTCAGAGTAAATGGCTTCAATTGATTCTTCCATGACTTCAGGTTTTGTTGTGCCCCAGCGTTTCAGCAATTTTGCATAGCTTTCAATGACGGTCAATGGGGTTTTAAGTTCATGCGAAGCATCTGAAATGAACTGCTGCTGCTTTTCAAAATTTGTCTGAAGAAGGTCAATCATCTTATTGAACGTATTTGTCATTTGATGCAGTTCATCTTTAGAATTTCCGCTAACCTCAAGTTTCTTAAAGGTTTCCTTTTTCTCAATTTCCTCCATCGTGCCAATCAAAGAGTTGATCGGCTTTAAGATCATTTTGCTCAGCATTCTGCCTGCAAAAAAGGAGGGCAGCAGAACCAGGAGCGAAGCTATGGCCAGAACGATTTTCAAGACATCCATATTTTCATTCACATTCTTAAGGTTTTCGGTTACTTCAAGCTGAACTACTCTTCCATCACTCCAAATAACGGGAACAGCTGCCTTTGCAAAAGAAAGTCCTTCCGCCTTTACGACTTCGCTGCTTTCGGATGAACGAAATTCCGGAGGAAGGATGTTTCGATAATCTGCGTTTTTTGAAACAGCTAAAATCTCTTTTGATTGATCATTAATAATCCGGATCATGCCATCAGCAGGCAAATAAGCTCTTAAGAGGTCTGATGAGTTCACCGGCTGCTTTTCATCCTGACTGATGGCTCCTGCGATCGCTTCCGCCTGAAGCTTTAAACGGTCAAGCTCGCTGTTTTGGGCAATCGTTAAAAACAGAAAATAGATGGCAGCATTGATTGCAAGAACGATGATCAGCATCCAGACGGTTGAAAACAGGCTGAATTTTATGGTTGATTTTCATGAAGCAGGCTCCTTAATCGAATATCCAACACCTCTGACAGTGTGGATAAGCGCAAAATCAAATTCGCTGTCTATTTTTTTCCGCAAATAACGGATATACACATCAACGACATTTGTATCGCCAAAGTAGTCGAATCCCCACACTCCGTTTAGGATCTGCTCCCGGTTCAGTACCTGATTTTTATGGCTTAGTAAATAAACAAGCAAATCAAATTCCCGCGGCGTTAATTCGATTTCTGCTTCTCCACGCCTTACGTCTCTTGTTTTTTCATTCACAGTAAGATCGGCAGCCTTCAAAATACCTTCTTCAGCTGCTAAACGCATTGGTTTGCTCGTCCGCAGACAAACCCTGATTCTTGCAAGAAGTTCTTCTATTTGAAAAGGTTTTGTTATGTAATCATTTGCTCCCTGATCAAGGCCGCTTACTTTATCAGGAATCGAATCGCGGGCTGTCAAAAGAATGACAGGTGTTTCCTTATCATTTGCACGAAGCCTCCTTAGGACCTCTATGCCTGTCAGACCAGGGAGCATCACATCTAGGAGGATTAAATTCCAGGAAGAGGAACGAATTTGTTCAAGCGCACCCAGACCATCATGGATGCAATGGACCGAATACCCTTCAAATTCCAGTTCAAGCTTCAGTACTCTGGCAATTTTCAATTCATCTTCTACAATCAGGATTTTTTCTTTCTCCATAACTGCCTCCCTGACACCGTTTTTACTGAAGTATATCACAGAATAAGCATGATTCTATCTTCCAGTTGGCAATGATTCACAAACTGGGGTACTATGAAAAGACAAGCTGACTGGGGGTGTATATCTATGGAAACCATCATCATTGTCATCGTCCTTTGTTTATTGATAACTGTTTATATAATTAGAAGAGCAGCCCCTCAAAAAGGAGCAGCACGGACTATGCTGACTGTTGCTCATAGAGGGGCATCAGGGTATGCACCGGAAAATACGATTGCGTCCTTCGATAAAGCGATCGAGATGAAAGCTGATTTTATAGAAATTGACTTGCAAGTGAGTAAAGATGGCCGTTTAATGGTCATCCACGATGACTCAGTTGAAAGAACGACAAATGGGAAGGGAAACGTACGGGATCTTACGTATCATCAGCTCCGGAATCTTGATGCCGGAAGCTGGTTCCACGACTCGTTTACGGGACAAAAAATTCCAGCCTTTGACGAGGTGCTCGACCGCTATATTGATAAATGCGGGCTGCTAATTGAGCTGAAAAGTCCGGCAATGTATCCCGGGATTGAAAAGAAAGTATACGATGCATTATCTAGCAGAGGACTTATCGAAAACCCGCAAACGAAAATCATTGTCCAATCATTTGATACCAATTCAATGAAACATTTTCATGAAATCGCTCCAACCATTCCGATTGGTGTTCTCGTAAAATTCACGCCAAAAGGAATATCAAACGCACAGCTCTCTAAATACAAAACTTATGCAAACTATGTAAATCCAAACAAAAGGCTGGTCTCAAAAAAACTAATAGCGCGTATTCATGAGCACGATATGAAAATCATTCCCTACACCATTCGCGACCGCAAAACAGCAAAAGCCTTTCTGCAGCTTGATTTAGACGGGATTACAACGGATTTTCCGGATTATATTAAAGCTTAAAAAGCATGAAGTGAACCTTCATGCTTTTTCTTTTTATTATGAAGTTCATGATCCATTCCGGTTCAGTGTAAAACCTATGCGGTGCAGGATTTCCTCCAGATTCCCGCCAATCATCACATTCGACAGATTTAAATTAAGCTGCACAGCTTTCATCGCCAGGTCCGGCCGTATACCTGTCAGAGCAGGAGTTACACCTATAAGCTTCAGCATCTGGACAAGGTTTAACAAATGGAAACTAACGTCGTCGTTCATTTGTAGAATACCTGATAAATCAATAATTAAGTATTGCAGAGATAATTCCGTGCTTGTGGAAAGTGCAGTATGAATGATTTTTTCAGCACGGTATTCGCTGATATCGCCAATGATCGGCAGAATTGCCACACCCTTCGTAATCGGAACAATTGGGGCTGACAGATGAATAATTTCTTTGTTGGCATTATCAAGCTCAAGGACGTACGACAGCAATGATGCCATCGTTTCGAACAGCTCAACATGCTTGTCTGTAAATGCAAATGACTTCGTATCAAGACCGCAAATCGTTCCGTAGTTTTCACCATTTTCATAGAAAATCGGAATTCCGATGAAGCAGCCCCCGCCAAGTTTCTTTGTTACATCAAGATCTTTTGCCAAATCATTGCCGATTAAATCAGAAATGACCAGTACCTCTCTTCCCTTCTCAACACTCAATTTACAGAACGTTTCTTTAAAAGGAAGTTCGGAGCCTTCTTCCAAAAGAGTCAATTCCTGATTCAAAACCTTTACAATCACATTTTTATGCTTATCATTTTTTGCAATAAACAATGTATTAATCTCAATAAACTGGCTCATCATCTTTAGAATGCTTTCAGAAGCTTCATCAAAATTACGATACTTTTTAATCGGAGTACTCAAACCTAAAAGCATTTCTGTCATCTATCTTTTCCAGCCTTTCTGATGAAATAAGATTGTCTTAACTTGTTCATTTAAACTTTACTCTATACCCAATCTGCCGTAAAGATAAACTAAAAACCGTTCAAGATGAACGGTTTTTTTCCATTAAAGGACAATAGAAATTTGGACATGATCGAAGAGGAGTTGGGCGATTTGGCAAATCCGCTATTCCAGGTACCCAAAACAGAAAATTGGGGCACTCGATTTGCCACATACGCTATTCCAGGTTCCCAAAACAGAAAATTGGGGGGCTCGATTTGGCAAACACGCTATTCCAGGTACCCAAAACAGAAAATTGGGGTACTCGATTTGGCACATACGCTATTCCAGGTACCCAAAACAGAAAATTGAGGTACTCGATTTGGCAAACACGCTATTTCAGGTACCCAAAACAGAAAATTGGGGGGCTCGATTTGGCACATACGCTATTCCAGGTACCCAAAACAGAAAATTGGGGGGCTCGATTTGGCAAACACGCTATTCCAGGTACCCAAAACAGAAAATTGAGGTACTCGATTTGGCACATACGCTATTCCAGGTACTCAAAACTCAAAATTAGGGTACTCGATTTGGCACATCCGCTATTCCAGGTTCCCAAAACAGAAAATTGGGGTACTCGATTTGGCACATACGCTATTCCAGGTACTCAAAACTCAAAATTAGGGTACTCGATTTGGCACATACGCTATTCCAGGTTCCCAAAACAGAAAATTGGGGTACTCGATTTGGCACATACGCTATTTCAGGTACCCAAAACAGATAATTGGGGCACTCTATTTGGCACATACGCTATTCCAGGTTCCCAAAACAGAAAATTGGGGCACTCGATTTGGCACATACGCTATTCCAGGTTCCCAAAACAGAAAATTGGGGTGCTCGATTTGGCACATACGCTATTCCAGGTACCCAAAACAACAAATTGGGGCACTCGATTTGGCACATCCGCTATTCCAGGTTCCCAAAACAGAAAATTGGGGCACTCGATTTGGCACATACGCTATTCCAGGTACCCAAAACAGAAAATTGGGGGGCTCGATTTGGCACATACGCTATTCCAGGTACCCAAATCAGAAAATTGGGGCACTCGATTTGGCACATACGCTATTTCAGGTTCCCAAAACAGAAAATTGGGGGGCTCGATTTGGCACATACGCTATTTCAGGTTCCCAAAACAGAAAATTGGGGCACTCGATTTGGCACATACGCTTTTCCAGGTACCCAAAACAGAAAATTGGGGGGCTCGATTTGGCACATACGCTATTTCAGGTACCCAAAACAGAAAATTGGGATACTCGATTTGCCACATTCGCTATTTCAGGTACCCAAATCAGAAAATTGGGGGGCTCGATTTGCCACATTCGCTATTCCAGGTACCCAAAACAGAAAATTGGGGGGCTCGGCGATGCAGCTAGGCACCATGTCAAAATTGATATGCTTATTACTGACTAAAAATACACATAACAAAAAAGACTCCCCCAATAGGAGAATCTCTTCCAAGTTTATCGGACAAACCTTCAGTTATTCACATTCCTTTGTAATGGGAATTTGAAATATCTCCCCATTGAAACACCTCATGTGTTTTTTTAGGGAAGCTGTATAAGATTAACTCCATTACAAAGTAAATGTCGGCATATTGAGGTAAACTTTTTCCAGCCAAATAGATTTGCCTTTAGATCACCATGGGGTTTCCAACTAATTTTCATAACATTTCCATTTTTCAATAACAAAAGAATACCTAAATTCTTCATGTATAATGAGGATATCAACTAAGAAGGAGTCGTCCGGAAACATGCAAAACGTAATTCGTTGGGTCAGCATCTTAATTGGCTGTTTTGCCGTGTCTCTCGGCGTTCACTTGCTATCATCCTCAGAATTGGTGATTGGCGGAACGGCCGGTCTTGGCATCGTAGCTCAGCATCTGACATCCTATTCATTTGGAACCCTTTTTTTTGTTATCAATCTGCCATTCTATGCTCTCGCTGTTACCCAGCTAGGCATCGCCTTTGCCCTTCGGACGTTTATCAGCGTCAGTATCTTGTCCATCACCTCAGAATTTCTGCAGCAATCTTTCATTGTCCATTTTCCACATCCGATCATCGCAGCCATCCTTGGAGGAATCTCCATCGGCATCGGACTGATCTTCCTGTTCAGAAACGGGTCATCCTTAGGCGGCATGAACATTCTCTGCATTTTCCTTGAGAAGAAATTCGGATTTAACCCTGGAAAAACCATGCTTATTACTGACTTAATGATTGTCGGTTCAGCACTGCTTGTCTTCGGACCGATGCAAATTGTCTATTCTGCTGTTGCAATCTTTGTCATGACTGCTATCCTTGGCAGATATCATAAAAAATCTCCGCTTGAGCGGGAGAGTCCGGCAGCAGATTCTGAAGAGGATCGGGCTTCGGCTACTGCTTAAGCATAAAAAACACAAGCCCAAGGCTTGTGTTTTTTCGTGGTGAATTTTTTTTACTGAACAGTCTTAAGTTGACGAATAGATGCAAGGGAGACAGGCTGTCCGGTTTTTGCAGATTGATAGATAGCTGCTATGATTTCCAGTGGTTTAATGCCCTCCAACCCATTCACTAAAGGCTCACGATCCTCTTTAATGGCAGAAATCATATCAAGAATTTGCTCACGATGAGAGTTTCCAGAAATAGCACCTGGATCATTCGCCCCAGTTCCTTGTTCTTCATCAGAACTTTTTACAAGGTTTTGTACTTCGACACCATAATGGTCTGTCAAATTTTCAGCCGCTACTTTTAGGTAAAAATGTGTTAGTTTATCATTATCGATGACAGCTGTACCTGATGTCCCGAATACTTCAAGCCTTGCTGAAAGACCTGGAAATGCACTCGTTGTTCCAACAATTGTACCTAATGCACCGCTTTGAAACTTAACCGTTGCAACAGCAACATCCTCTACCTCAATACGTTCATGTGCAAGTGTAGCTGCATGTGCAAATACACTCTCAACAGGCCCCATTAAATATTGCAGAAGATCAATCGTATGAATGGACTGATTCATCAATGCGCCTCCGCCATCCATTTTCCAAGTGCCTCTCCAATCCCCGCTATCATAATATTCTTGTGATCTGTACCAATTGACCGCAGCCTGACCGAGGATCATCTTACCAAACTTGTTTTCTTCTATTGCCTTTTTCACTTCAATAGTAGAGGAATCAAAACGGTGCTGAGAAATGACGGATAATTTTACATTTGCCTTTTTACAAGCCTCTATTATTTCATAAGCTTTTTCAAGAGTGGTATCTATAGGTTTTTCACAGATGACATGCTTTCCTGCTTTCGCAGCATCCAAGGTAATCATTTTATGGGAACCGCTTGGAGTTAAAATGCAAACAACATCTATGTCTTTTCGCTTCAGCAAATCCCTATAATCAACGTACCAGTCAGCATCAGCACGCTCTGAAAGCGCTTTAGCTCTGTCCGGATTTTCATCTGCAACAGCAACTAGTTCAGCTTCCTCAATATCCCTTATTTGTGTTTGATGTGTGTCACTGATTACACCGCATCCAATAATTCCGAATCGTATTTTTTCTGTCATCTGATTTCATCCTCTCCCGATTATTTCCACTTTGATTCTATCTCTTGCAGTAGATCCTTTAAAGCTTTTGCAGCAACTTTAAACAAGTCCGGTCCACTAAATCCGGAGAATGTTTCAGCAGCAGCCAAATGAGGTTCCAAAGAAAGAAATCCATCATACCCGCTTGTTTTAAGCGTTTGCAGCAGTTCTCTTACTTCACCATCTCCTTTACCTGCAGGAACAACCTTTCCGCTTTCAAACAATGCATCTTTTATGTGCACATATTCTACATATGATTTTAATAAAGGGTAAGCTTCAGAATATGGCTTTACACCGCATTGAACAAAGTTTGCAGGATCAAAGGCCATTCTTAGATAAGGTGAATGAATCGTTTCCAGAATATCTAAGCACCGAATGGCATTGTCTCCGAATATTTCTTTTTCATTCTCATGCAAAAGGACAATCCCTGCCTGCTCTGCCTTTTTCACCAGGATGGACAATCTGCCGATTACTTCGTCTCTATAGGCATCAGGGTTATGTCCATCAGGTATAAAAAAAGAGAAAATGCGGATATATTTTGCATTGAAAAATTCAGCTGCAAACAAAGCCCGTTCAAATTGAATCAAATGTTCATCGAAATCGTCCAGAATACTTATTTTTCCTATTGGAGAACCAATCGAAGATAATTGTAATCCCTTTCTTAACAATTCTTCTTTTATTCTCCTTAATTCTTCATCAGATAATTGAAGAACATTTTTTTCCCAAACTCCCCTAAGTTCTATAAATCGGATATCTTCAGATTCCAGCACTTCAATCTGAACATTCAAGTCTGGTGAAATTTCATCAGCAAAGCCTGTTAATGTCAGCATTCCATTTCCTCCTTGGTTTTCATCTCAATTTTGATTTATCACATTTGTGATTGCGCTTTCATTTATCGGTTTCATAATTCCTCCTTTTATCTTCTTTTTTTAAGTATAGGCGAGGATCAAATGAGGATAAATGATACAAATTCACAAAATATTACGAAAAATCAATAAATTTTAATTAGTACTTGAATTAATCTTTATCTCTTCCGCTAAATCGATTTATTAGATTAATTCTACATAGGTGCATCTGAAGTTGCAATCAATTTTTCAGTTCATTGGCTGAAACAGCCTATACGGTCAAATTCACAATTTCAACTGCCTATTTTGACTATTTACGGCCGATTTTCAGGATTATACGGTCAAATTCCATTTCGGACTTTCCAATAAAAAAAGGGTGAAATCACAATGATTTCACCCTTTTACAACAATCACTTATAGATCAAATACTCTTCCCTAACCTTCTTAAATTCATCCTGTTCTTTCTGGTACTGATTCATGATGTCTGTAACAGAAGCTCCTTCAAGGATCATTGGTCTGACCCAGTCGTTTCCGATCAATTTATCGAAGAAGTTGTTTGATAGAAATTGGAAGTCATTTGGATACATGTCATGAATCGTTTTGATGATGTGAAGACCTGTTGGAATTGCATCAAATTCTTCGCGGTCAGTTACATAAATCTCTACGCCATGACTAAGTTTCCCGGCATGTTTTGAGAATGTCGGTGTAAAGGATGCAGCTCTGAATTTCACGCCTGGAAGACTGAGGGAGTTCAGTTCTGCTGCAAGGTCTGTGCTGTTGATATATGGTGCTCCGATTAGTTCAAACGGCTTGGTTGTTCCGCGTCCTTCCGACAGGTTTGTTCCTTCAATCAGACCAGTTGCCGGATAAACAAATGTTGTTGAAACAGTTGGCATGTTAGGCGACGGCAGGACAAATGGGAGTCCTGTATCGTCGTAATCCATGGAGCGCTTCCAGCCTTTCATTTTGACAACTGTCAGGTCTGCTCCAATTTCAAACTCTTCATTAAAGAAATTGGCAAGCTCCCCTAGAGTCATTCCATGCTTTGTAGGAATTGGGTAAAGTCCGACAAAAGATGCGACGTCAGGCTCCAGAACGGGTCCGTCCACTGAAAGTCCCCCTTGCGGATTCGGTCGGTCAAGTACGACGATCGGAATGTTATTCTCTTTTGCCGCTTCCATCGCATAGGCCATTGTGTAAATGTACGTATAGTGCCGGGTGCCTACGTCCTGGATATCAAATAGAAGTACTTCTACATTTTCAAGCATTTCAGGTGTTGGTTTTTTTGTCTGTCCATAAAGGCTGTAGACAGGCAAGCCAGTTTTTTCATCAATATAGAATTCGACGTAAGACCCAGCTTGAGCATCCCCGCGCACCCCATGCTCCGGACCGAATAAGGCTGTGAGTTCAATATCCGGATCATTGTGGAGCAAGTCCACAATGCTGTTCAGTTTTGAGTCAATGCCTGTCGGATTCGTAATTAAGCCCACTTTTTTCCCTTTCAAGAGCTCTTTTTGATCATCTAAAAGGACCTCTACGCCAGGCGTAACTTTATTCTTTTTCTTTTCCTTATGGGCAGCAACATCTTTTGCTGCAGGCAAAGCACTTAGCGCAAGCATCAGAATCGTTATCAGCACAAGAATTCGTTTCAATGAAACCTCTCCCCTTCAAATCGGATTATTTAAGCTGCTTGCCTGAACGAATATCGAGTCCATAGCCAAACGGATAAAGAATTTCATCTGGTTGAGTAACGGATGGAATATCTACAGGCAATTTACCTTGTGGCTTTGATTCGCCAAAGATTGTTTTAATGCCCGCCGGGATATTCGGCTGTCTGTAGGCTCCATTTGAAAAGCCTTTAAATCCATAAACCGCAAGCACAGCTTTAGCTTCTTCAAAATTCGCTGCATCATATGGGTTGCGCAAACTCATTAACACAAATTCTTTTTTCTTGGCTTCAGCATCTTTCATAACCGCTCTCGGGAAAGCCGTTGCCCATTTACTGGAGTCCTGAACGCTGTCATCGATTACGCCATCATTTACAGCAGGATCATTTTTAACAACGTAAGAGCCCGTAATTACATAGTCCGCTTCATCAATCATCGCAGCTACTTCATCATTAAATGATTTATTTGAGAACGCATAGCCAGTCACTTCTACATCTTTCTTCTTGCCCTTTAATTCTTTAATGCTTCTTGTCATCGCTTCTACTTGATCAGCAAAAGGAGCGAGCACAAGGACTTTATCATTTTTCTTCGGTTTGAAAGGAAGTGTATTGTCTTCATTTTTCAAAAGAGTAACAGCATCCTCCGCCATTTTCTTTTCTTTTTTCAAATGATCCTGATTTCCAACAACGTTTAGTGCATTTTCTACTTTCTCGTCGATCGGTGTGTGATCAGGAGTCAAAATACCGCGTTTGACTTTAAGTTCAAGGATTCTCTCAACTGAAGCATTTACCTGCCCAATCGGAAGGTCACCAGTTTCAATGGCCTCCTTTACTGCGTTAAATACAGAGGCTAAATTCTTTTCCATTTCAAGCGAGTTGACCTGCGCAGGCATTAACGCAATATCTACACCTGATTTTAAAGCTAAAACGACGGCTTCTTCCTGGCCAAAGTTGTCAGCGATTGCTTTCATGTTCAGCGCATCTGTGACGATGACACCTTCAAAGCCCATTTCCTCGCGGAGCAAGCCTGTCAGGACTTTTTTGGAAAGAGTGGCTGGAACCAAAATTTCCTGGCCGTCTTTTTTGCTGATATACGTTGTATCATCAAATGCAGGGAATTGTACGTGGGCTGTCATCACCATATCCACGCCTTCATCAATCGCTTTCTGGAAAGGCACAAGCTCCACAGAACGCAATCTCTCCTTGTCATGTGTAACTAGCGGAAGACCATAATGACTGTCAGTTGCCGTATCGCCATGTCCCGGGAAATGCTTTGTTGTCGCAGCCATGTTTTGGCTTTGGAGTCCTTTAATTGTTTGGATGCCAAGCTTAGAAACAAGCTCAGGGTTTGAGCTGTATGAGCGTACTCCGATTACAGGGTTTCCAGGGTTGTTGTTTACATCTACAGATGGACCGAAGTTTACATTGACGCCTAGTGACGATAATTCTTTTCCAATGATTTCGCCAGTCTGATAGGCGTACTTTTCACTTCTTGCTGCACCGAGAGCCATATTGCCGGGCAGATTCGTTCCGGTTTGAAGGCGTGTTACGATTCCGCCTTCCTGATCAATGGTAATAAAAAGCGGAAGTTCTGGGCTCGCTTTTTGCAGGCCATCTGTCAAGCGGGCTGTTTGCTCCGTTCCAACGACGTTTTCAGCAAATAGAATGACGCCGCCTAAATGATATTTCTGAATGATGCTTCCCACTTCATCATTCATTACTGTAAAGCCAGTAGCTTTGCTTTCCCCTTGTTTTTTCCAGTTGCGGAAATCCGGCATCAGCATCTGGCCCACTTTTTCATCAACCGTCATGCCTTCAACAATCGCTTTTACATCAGTTTCAGCTGACGCTTTAGCAGGTTTGATGCCTGCTAAAGCTGAAACTGATAGCACTGCAGCCAAAGCGGCTGCTGCCCATTTCTTTTTAAACATGTTCCCATCCCCTTTTTATTGATTTGATTCTAAAGCTTCGTAAACAGCTGTTACAACACTTCCGTAGCTTCCTGTTGTGAAAAGATCTCCGAAAAATTGATTGGAGTTAGCAGCAGGATTCACGAGCGGCGAATGCTTTTTATTCGTGAGCAGGACGATTCCCAAATCCTGTTCTGGATCAATGATTGTCACCGTTCCTGTCCACCCTGTATGGCCGTAAGCACTGTCGCTTGCATATTTGCTGAACATCCAGTCCATGCTGTCATTGCCGTTTAATCTCCAGCCGAGACCGTAAGTCGCATTCTTTTCAGATGGTGCAACGAATTCTTCAATCGTTTCTTCATCAAACAATTTTTCATTTCCGTAGCCGCCGCCGTTCAGCATGACCTGCAGAAGAACAGCGAGATCACTGGTTGTCGAGAATAAGCCAGCATGTCCGGAAACACCCTCCATTGAATAGAACGCTTTTTCATCATGTACTTCCCCTTGAAGCGTGTATGTTCGGATGTTCGGGAAATGAATCACTCCGTCACGCGTGTTGCCTAATAGCTCAGTAGCCGCAATCTCCTTAGGCTTGAAGCCTTTTTGCAGCGGATTAAACACCGTATCTTTTAAATTAAGCGGCTTGTACAATTCGTTTTCTACATATTCATCTAGCTTTTGGCCTGTAATTTTTTCCACAATAGTCCCAAGCAGCATATAGTCAACGTCACTGTAGACATTTTGTGTCCCAGGCTCATATGTAAGCGGAGTTTTATTAATGTTTTCAATCGTTTTTTCACGTTCCTGGGAATAAAGCTCTTTTGAGACCGCAGGGTTATGGTACTGTGGGTCTGGTTTAAAGCCGGCAGTGTGATGAAGCACATCGATAATGCGCATCGTATCTTTTCCTTTAATCACATCTGCTTCTGTGTCTTTAAATTCAGGAATGTAATCCTGAACTTTTGCATGAATATCAATCTTTCCTTCGCTTGCCAGCTTCTGAAGGGCAAAATTCGCTGCATACATTTTCGTATTGGATGCAAGATCAAACAAGGTGTCGTTTTCCATTTTCAAAAATTTCTTAAGCGGTGTATGTCCATCAAATTTCTGTTTATAGCCATAGCTCTCATTTTTCACAATTTTCCCGTCTTTTATGACAATCAGCGCAGCTCCCGGAAACCCTGCGGCTACTTCTTTTTCAATCAGCTGATCGACTTTTTCAAGCTTTTCAGAGGAAAATCCGACTTCCTCCGGCTTCTTTGCTTTTGTTAATACAGGATACTGAACATGTGCTTTGTGCGAGGCTTTTTCATTTGGCTCTGCAAAAGAAGCAGAAGGTACAAGTAATGAGATGGCAAGAACAGAAGTTAGTGCACAGCTTGTCCATTTTTTCATCATGTTTCCCCTTTGAAATCGTATTTTAATCGCTTATGAAACTACCAGTTTCACTTTTTGACCAGGCAGGGCCAGATTAAGCAGCGGCAGATCTTCTGCTAAAACATGTCCGATGACATTTACCCGTTCGTCTGCCTCCAGATCCCGTCTGCAAATTTGAATTTCACCCCTGTAGCGCCCGTATCCGTCATTGTCCATCGTAATCATTCCTATTTGACGCGCGATGGTATTCTCTGGCTCTACCTCTGAAGCTATGCGTGTACCTTGAAGGCGGAATACATCTCTTGAAACGTCAGGACGAAATTGATATGTCCCGCTTTTAAAAGTACTGGAGATGACATTTATTATAAGAATATTCTGATTTTCATAGATAGAAAGATTTTCGAGCAGCTCCTTTTCTATGCCCGGATCCCCTATGAATACTTCATCAACTTGCTGCAGCAATTCTACGGCGGCAGCATAAGGGTTTATGCCCCTGTGCTTTTCTAGTGTAGGCAGGCCGTCAAAAAGCGGTCCGCGTTTTGCATGCGTACCCGGAATAAATGCAGCAATCGGTATGCCGTATTTTTTGAACATTTGATTCTGCTGATGAAAAAATGCTTCGTCAAGTCCCGTTTCACGCCTAGGATAAAAATTGTGCCAGGCAATGAGACTGTCTGATTTAATTCCGCTGCCAAGAACAGTCAGCAACTCCTTTTCTGTAAGCGTGCTTGCATTAAGTGAAAGAGAGAAAACGTGTGATAAAGATTTAATTGTTTCATAGTCAAACCCGTCATCAAGACGGATTCCTTTAATACCGTACGATGATAAATCTTCGAACCTGCTGATTCCAAGGTGGTCAAGTGTCTTTAAAGAGACATCTGCATGAATCTCAATATCATGGGACTGTGCAAGCTTTAGAAGCTCAGACATCCTCTGGATGAGGCTGCCTTTTTCTTCAGGGATGTGAAGCGAGGTAAACGCCCGCTTCACTCCTGATTGTGCTGCATGAACAATTTGTTTTTCTGCATGAGGATCCTGTAGATAAAATGAAATGCCGATCACTTGAATTCAGCTGCCATTTCATCTTTAAATCCGAATAGGTAAGTGAAAATAAATCCAGCTGCATATGAGATTAATAATCCAGCAAGGTATAGAATAATTTGATTCGTGTGAACTAAGAATGTGAGCGGAAGACCTGATACGCCAACTGCGATTGTTGCGATATCAAAATGAGCCTGGAAAGCTCCCCCTACACCTGCGCCTAAACATGCTGTTAAGAACGGACGGCCAAGCGGAAGCGTCACACCAAAGATTAACGGTTCGCCGATTCCGAGCATTCCTGAAGGAAGCCCTCCGCCGATTGCACGCTTTAAGCTTTTCTTTTTCGTTTTAAAGTAGATAGCAAATGCTGCGCCGACTTGACCCGCTCCGCCCATAGCAAGGATTGGAAGCAATGGATCATCACCAATAGAGTTAATCAGCTCAAGGTGAACTGGTGTTAATCCTTGATGAAGTCCGGTTACAACTAACGGAAGGAACGTTGCGCCAAGAACAAAGCCGGCAACAACTCCGCCAAGATCCAGCACACTGAGTAAGCCTTTCGTTATCGCATCTGATACAAATCCGCCGACTGGCATGAATATAATGTAAGTGACGATACCAGTGATCAATAGCGCAATGGTAGGTGTAATGATGATGTCAAGAGATTGCGGCACAAATTTTCTTACTTGTTTTTCAACAAACGCGATGAAGATGGCTGCGAATAAAACCCCTATTAACCCTCCGCGTCCAGGAAGCAGGTTTTCACCAAATAAAGCAATGTCGCCTACAGCCGGGTTGATGACGAGGATACCAGCCAGTGCTCCAAGCGCTGGGGAACCGCCGAATTCTTTAGCTGCGTTCGTTCCTACTAAAATACCAAGGTAAGCAAACAGTCCAGATCCGATAACGGTTAGGATAATAGCTAATTGTGAATCTGCTGCAAGCCAGCCTGCCTGAACAATCGCTTTTGTAATCCCGGTAATCAAACCTGAAGCTACAAGGGCAGGAATCAGTGGAATGAAGATGCTTGCGATTCTTCTCAAAAAGAGTTTAAAAGGTTTGGCATTCTTTTTATCAATCTCTGATTTGTTTTTGGAAGCTGCGTCTTTCAGGTCAAAATCATCAGCAGCTGCAAGCAGTTTTTCAAACTCTGCTGAAACTTTATTTACAGCACCGGGTCCAAGGATGATTTGGATCGTTTCTTCCTCTACAATACCCAGAACCCCTTCTGTTTTCTTGATGGCTTCCATGTTGACCTTTGAACGGTCCTGCGGCGCGACGCGAAGTCTTGTCATGCAATGCGTGGAGGTCGCAATGTTAGCCGCTCCGCCAAGATGCTCCAATAGTTGTTCGGCAATCAATAAGTTTCTGTTATTCCCCTTTGCCATCTTAAAGCCCCCTTTAAAAGTGCCTATTTATATTTTTCTGTCATTGATTTGATGGCCGCTCTTGTATTATCTATATATTGCACGGTCTCATCGTACTGCTCTGTAGCCATTGCGAGAAACAAAATGTCGATCATATAAAGCTGTGCCAGCCTGGAAGAAGTCGCTGCGCTCCTGAACGGCGCTTCATTAGAAAAAGACGTGTGAAGCGAAACATCGCACAGAGCTGATACGGTCGTCTGCCCAAAGTGAGTAAGCCCGATTGTTTTGACGCCGCGCTCTTTTGCAAGCTTCAGCACATTAATGATTTCCTGTGTCTCGCCGGAAAAAGAGATGGCGAACAGGACATCATCCGGATCGGCATTGGCAATCAGGGTTGCAACCAGATGCATGTCTGTAAAAGCCGTTGCTCCTTTATTTATGCGGATCAGTTTTTGCTGAGCATCCTGCGCCACAATATTTGAAGCACCTACCCCGCAAAAATGAACGTTTTTAGCTTTCATCAGCATCCCGATGACTGTTTTCAGATTTTCATGATCAATAATTTCAGCTGTATCACGGATAATCTGAATTGTGTTGCTTGTTGTTTTTTCAACCACTCTGTAAAGGGATTCGAAAGGTTCAATATCACGGTAGCCCTGTTCAACAGATTTCATCAGATCACCGGCAATTCTCATTTTCAGATCCTGGAACCCTTTTAAGCCAAGTGATTTGCAGAGCCTGACAACTGCTGCCCCGCTTGTCTTCGCTGACGTGCTTAATTCACTTACCGTGCTGTTCACTACTTCATGCGGATGCTGCAGAATGTAATCTGCAAGTTTTTGCTCTGACTGCGGCAGCTTGTTAAGCATGGTTTGAATGATGGATAATCCGCCTGTTGCCATAGTTCTCGCTCCTTATGATGTATGGAGTGAGATGGCTTTTCGTACATCCCCATCCGCACGATTTAATAGATTTATTGCTTCCTCTAATGAGGTGTTTGCTTTAATCATGACAATCGCTGGTTTGACTTTAAGCTCTGCTTTTTCAAGCGTTTCTTTTGCAAGATCATATCCAGCATCCGTCACCGTTTGGATGATGCTGATCGCTCTCTCCTTCAGTTTGTGGTTGCTGACATTCACATCGACCATTAGATTTTCGTAGACCTTACCGATCTTGATCATCGTTGCTGTTGAAATCATGTTAAGCACCATTTTATGAGCCGTTGCCGCTTTCATCCTGGTTGAGCCGGTGACCACTTCAGGGCCTACGACAACCTCGATGCCAATATCGGCAGCTTCAGAAATTTTAGCATCCTTATTGCAAGAGAGCGCAATTGCTTTTGCACCTGTCTCTTTAGCATACCGAAGGGCTCCAATTACATAAGGTGTCCGGCCGCTTGCAGCAATTCCAACTACAGTGTCATCAGCTGATAGATCAATAGCCTTCAAATCAGCTACACCGAATTCTTCTTTATCTTCTGCACCTTCGACAGCACGGACGATCGCTTTCTCTCCGCCTGCAATCAAGCCGATAACTGTATCAGGTGAAGTGCTGAACGTCGGCGGGCACTCCACCGCATCAAGGACTCCAAGTCTTCCGCTCGTCCCTGCACCGATGTAAATCAATCTTCCTCCCTTCTTTAACGATTCATATGCACATTCAACGGCTGCCTTAATTTCAGGCAAAACCTCCTGCACAGCGATCGCCACTTTCAAATCTTCGTTGTTCATCATTGAAAGAATTTCGAGTGTATTTGCGCTGTCAATATTCATAGTTTGTTCATTTCTCAATTCTGTCGTTAATGAACGCAGTTGTTTTTCCATAAACGGGTGATGCCTCCTAATAATTAAAATTCTCAATTTTCAGTATATTATATCTTAAACATAATTTCAATTTAATCTTTGCATTTTTGAAATTATGTTTCAGATTATACGCTAATGATAGCGCTTTTATGACTAAACAGCAAGAGGAAATGATTTGAATGAGTGACTGAAAACAGAGTTCATAGATGTCGAAATTAGGTATTACGACATAATAACATACAGGAATCATGGATAATAATAAGGATTTTGACACTCATTCCCAATTAATAGTAGTTAAATAGAATGATTTTTGTTTTTTATTGGAAAACAAATCGAAATTAGCTGAAATTTAGGTTTCACTCTCCGAGACCCTAATCTTGCTTTCCGCCCTCTTCCCCTCGGGTAACATAATAAAAAACAGCCTGGGATTCACATCCCAGACTGCTTACTTCCTATAATACTCTCTTCTCTTTCGCTTCTCTAATCCAATCCGGAAATTCGTTCAGCAAGCGATCGTACAGCTGCTCATCTGTTATCGCATCAATGTCCTGAACATGAAAGAAGTTGGCGTTATCAATAAATCTGCCTTCCATCGTATCCAGGTTTTCCAGCACTTCGAAGTTTGAATTTCCAACACCGACAAATTGCCAGAATATCGGTTTGTCAGAAGACGAGACTACCGGCTTTTTGATGGTTCGCTTACAGCCTCCGTCGTTTATGAACACAATAAAAGCTGGATCTTTGCTTGGATCTTCTTTTAAGTATTTATTCATGACGTCGTACATGACAGGCGGTTCATCGTTGCGGCCGAATTTATGTATGGTGTCACTGTTTAAAATCCGCAGGCTGACGTAGTTTTCAAAATCTCTTTCTGTCACAGAAGGCAGTCTTGAAAACTCATTATCGTATACCCACACATCCAGCATGCCGTCATCATCAAATTGACTTGCCACTGCCAGGATGCGTTCTACCACTTTTTGAACGGTTCCATTTTTATAGAGGTTTCGCATGGATCCTGAGATATCAAGTACTAGTCCTACCCGTGCGACGACTCCGGTCAGCTTCTTTTTTTCAAGTACGATTCCTGCGGTTTTTTTCATTAAGTTAATCGAGCTCACTTCTAACAGTCCCTTTTCGTATCTTAAACGTCTAATCCGTAATTTTTGCAAAGTGCTGCAAGTCCGCCTGAAAAGCCGCTGCCGATTGCGTTGAATTTCCAGTCTTGACCATGCTTGTATAATTCACAGACAACTACTGCTGTTTCAACTGAAAAATCTTCCCCCAAATCATAACGGAGCACCTCTTCAGAGTTATCGGCATTCACAACACGAACAAATGCATTGGAAACTTGTCCGAAGTTTTGATGGCGGCCATCCGCATCATGAATCGTTACAGTAATCCCAATTTTTTCTACATGGTCCGGCAGCAGTGAGAAGTCAATGGTCATTTGCTCATCATCGCCGTCCCCTTCTCCCGTGCGGTTATCTCCAGTATGTTCAACCGCGCCATTGGGACTTTTTAAGTTGTTGTAAAAAACAAATTCTAAATCGTTCTGAACCTTGCCGCTTCCATCAGCAAGAAAAGCAGAAGCATCCAGATCAAAATCCTTCCCGCCTGAATACTTATTCGTATCCCAGCCAAGACCGATGATTACTTTCGTTAGTCCCGGGTTTGTTTTTGTCAGATCAATACGCTGTCCTTTTGATAAAGAAATTGACATGATATCACCTCGTTAAATATTTTCCAAAAAAGGAAGTCTGCTTCTATTGTACTACGAAACTTGTACAAAAAAGTTTCAAAAGGAAAGATTGTCCGATTTTTTAGAACACATTGAAATTGGCAATGATGTTTGAGTCTTAATAGTGAGTGGAAAAAGTTCAGTACAATCTCTTAAGGAGGCTCACTATGCAGCAGCATAAATTGTATGAGCTGGACACCACGAAATGCGGAACCGCCTGTTTTGATCAGAAAGAACACGGTGCCTGCAAATTTAAATCTATATTTTTCTAATTGAAACCCATTTTTGCGAGTTAAAAAGACAATTTTGAGAATTGAAACATGATTTCCGTGAATTGGCTGCGGTTTTGATAGCGACAACAGATACGAGTGCATCTAAGAGTCCAGCCTGTTTTACTTTCTAAAATCGGACAATTACTTGCCGAAATGCTACATTTTCTAGCGGGAATCAAATAAATACTTGCCGATTTTAATAGAATACTATCTTTTTTCCAGCTGTCTCCTAAAACAATAGAAAAACGCAGGAGTCCAGGATCCCTGCACAATAAACTCTAAAATCTTGAAACCCCAATACCAACTGTCCCCAAAGCAATAAACAAGATAGCCCGCAGGACAAGTGAGAGGGATATCAGGTCCAAGAGAACAAGCTTGGATAATGTGAGAAACAGCAATCCAATCCCTAAGATCCGAACATTTCGATGATTTTTCAGGACGCCAAAGACGACACATACAACTGCATATAATGCCCAAATCCCTGTAACAGACATCATTCTGATTTCAAATGACATGTTTAAAGCGGCTGCAAGAACGAGCATGGTCGCAAAAATAAACGTCGTAATCGCAAGAACAGCAAACAGGACGCGGTTCAGAAACCTGACATCACTTTCCTTGAATTCATCACTGAATTTACGGAGCAGAAGCTTCACTATGATCAATGATGCTACAATACACATCCACACGAGTGATTCATAGGACCATACAGCATAAATCATCTTAGTGCAGCTTGCTAAAAGACCAATAATATAGACAATCAAACCAATATATTTTTGAATGATCCCTTTGATCGCAAAGCCTGCATATAACGCTATTAAACCATGCAGCAGCAATAGCAGGCTTAATTGTTCTTCGCCCGTCATTTCCAGCAAGTAAATGCCTGCAGCATATGAAGCGATCGGAGCAAAAATATCCAGCTTCTCTCTCTCTGTTTTTTTCAAGAAAAGCCATATGGAAACAGATGCATAAATGGCGAAGGAAGCTGCTAAAAATCCTAAATAGACGGACTGATCTGCAAGGGCCTGAAACCAAAAATGGGTGCTGACAAAGCTGATCAGCACAAGCGATTTCTGCTGTGATTGATAGAGCGAATGGATAAAGAATGCCAATACTAGACCAGCATGCTGCAAGAGGATCGCTGATAAGATAATGGTACTGTTTCCTCCTTGTGCAAAAGCTGCAAATACAAACAGGGCGGCATGCAGCAGGAAAAAGGAAGAAAAGTACAGAACAATATATTTTTTCTTCATCGCATACACTAACAGTCCTGCATAAAACAAAAACTCGTAAGCTACAAATATAAGAGCATTGTTTGATTACTTTCCACTAAAAAAGGCACTAAAAAACCGGCGATCCCAGCCAAAACTGCAATCGGCTGAGAATGATGCCTTTTGGAAAGCAATATGCCTCCACTTACCCAGATCATATTCAAAACAAAGGCAAGCGCTGAATGGATCAAACCGTATAAAACATTTGCCGAAAATGTGGTTAAGATTAAAATCACGATGGCTCCTCCAAGCAGAACTTGTCCAAGCGCTGCTCTTCCCTTCCTGATTTGCCATTCACCGCCTGCAATCAGAGCTGCAGAGCTCAAAAAACCGAGTATGCATTTAACTGAATCCGTAATAAATCCCTCATCTGATGCGCCTTAAACGCCCATAACACTCCAAGCAGCAAGACCAGAATAAACACTCTCGGAAGCCAGACTTGTCCAATCACGCGCTCCCAGTCAACTTTTGCTGCAGACGGCCTCTGCTCAGTCAAAGCCGTTTCCGGAGCGTGATATATGGTATTCACTGCTCCGGCTTCTCCTTTACTCCGAGTCAGCTCGGCTCTAAGTTCACTTACTTCTTGCTGCAAATGCATCATTTTCGTTTCAATTTCATCTATTTTTCTTTCTAAATTCATAAGCCACCTCTTTTATCTTCGTAAGTTACATTATATGGCAAATGCATGAAATTGAATAGTTCTCTTGAATTCCACATTCTTTATCATTGATCGTCACTTTTTATCATATACCTTAATCATTACAGATAAAGGAGACGGTAAAGTGAAAGGACAAGTTAAACTGCTGCCCCATAAATACGGACCTATCGTGAAAAATGTAAAAACAAATTCCGAAGGAGTAGACATGATTCGTGCTCCAAAGCTCTGGGAACAGGGGATAAAAGGGAAAGGAATTACAATAGCGGTGCTTGATACAGGCTGTGATGTGAATCATCCTGACCTGCGCGCAAATATTGCCGGCGGGCGAAATTTTACGACTGACGATAATGGAGATCCTAACAGCCTTACTGACTATCACGGCCACGGCACGCATGTATCGGGCACCATTGCGGCGGCAAGGTATGTGGGAGTTGCACCTCAGGCGAAAATTCTTGTTGTAAAAGTGCTAGCTGGAGACTCCGGAAGCGGAGAATATGCTTGGATTACAAACGGCATCTTGTATGCGATTGAACAAAAAGTTGATGTAATTTCCATGTCACTTGGAGGACCTTCTGATCATTCTGAAATGCGAAAGGCTGTCAAAAAGGCGGTTGCCAATCAAATCGCAGTTGTTTGCGCTGCTGGCAACGAAGGTGATAATGACAGCAGAACATCTGAGTTTTCTTATCCTGGATCCTACAATGAGGTCATCTCGGTAGGGTCAGTAGGCTTCGGGAAAATTTCCTCGCCATTCTCAAACTCTAATAATGAAGTTGATCTTGTAGCGCCTGGAGAAAGAATCGTCTCTACTATTCCCGGAGGAGAATATGCTGCATTCAGCGGAACCTCGATGTCAACACCTCACGTGGCAGGCGCGATTGCCTTAATCAAACAGCTTGAACAGCAGGAATTTGACCGAAAATTTACGGAAGCAGAAGTATATGCGCAATTAATCAAGCGGACAATTCCGCACGGCAATCCAAAAACGCAGGAAGGCAATGGTCTGCTTTACTTGACTGCTCCGGATTTGCTTAGGGAAAGTGTAGCCGAGAACAAGCTAATTGAAGAATAAAGCAAAAGCCATCACCTGCTAAATAGTGATGGCTTTTATTTTACCTCAGCTGAAAATCTCCAGAGCTGGTCCGTGCTTTTATCGTATATTTTCCTGAACCGATTTTCCCTTTTATTTCGTCTTCCGATTTTTCTTCATAGCTCAAGCCGTCCAAATCAATTGTGCCTTCGCCAGAGCCGCCCTTGTAATCGACCGCAAGTGAATTTGGATTCTCATCCAATTCAATGGTAATTTCTCCACTCGAAGCCTCGGCATCAATGTTTCCTGTCAGTTTCTTGTTTTCAATGTTAATGTCACCTGATGAAGAATCTGCTTTTACATCACCCGCTGCATTTGCGATGTTTATTTCTCCTGAAGATATATGCAGAATCGTCTCTTTTGCTTTTTGATCACGGATCATCAAGTCACCGCTGCCGGATTTTATATCAAAAGCAGCTGCGGAATTAGAGAGTGACTGTATATCTCCGCTGGAAGTTTTAAGAACCGTTTTTCCTTCAGCAGTTGAACTGTCCATTCCAACATCCCCGGATTGCGAATTCAGAACGATATCCATTGCCTCAATACTAGAAGCTTCTATATCTCCAGAGGACGTTTTCGCATAGATCCTGTCAAAAACCCGTTCCGGCAAGTAAACATCAACATTCGTATCCACAATATTGATGCCGAAGTTAAATTCGATTCTGTCTTCCCCTGATAGCCTAATATCAAGGGTTTCGCCGTTTTCATCTACATCTAATTGAAACCGGTCGCTGTATTTTTTATTGGCTTTTCCATTCAGCTCCACTTTAATATCCTCATCAGAAGTTTGGTGAAGAACAAGATCTGCAGACGATAAATCAATCTCAATGTTTTTGATATCCTTATTTGCAATGATCTTTTCATCAAACACTTCTTTTGTGTTAAAAGAAAATCCCCCAGCCGCACCGGCAGTTGCCACTGTGCCCGCTATCCCTGCCGCAAGTAATAGAAGCAAGCCGTAAACCAATTTTTTCATACTGCCCTGTCTCCTTTATCTATTCTTAAATTGAATTTAATGTACCTCAGAATTAAATGGTAAAAATATTTGCCTACGTATATCATCCCGATGCTCATTAAAAGACCAAGGCTGACTAATGTCAGTGAGAAGAAAAAATTGAATGCAAAGTTTTCGATGCTAAATCCCATGAACGATGAAGCCATAATGCCAAATGGCGACAGTGTAAGTAAAATGGCTGCCGCACATAGTGCCAGATAAGTTCCAAGAAGCGCTGCAACAGGGCCTGCAATAAAAATAATGTTAAAAAAGCTTAAACTGACCGCTGCAAAAATAGCCCGAAACATGTTGGTCGCCGTTTGATCTGATTCTGCCTTGCTGATGAAATAGTCAGCAAGCAGTTCCCTTGCAATCACATGCGGATCGCCGAGCTCTCCTGCCAGTTCCTTTTCGCTTTTCCCATCGTTTGCGCCAATCTCGAAATGCTCCTGGTAGTCATAAAGCATTTCATGCCTTTCTTTTTCAGGTACTCTGCTTAGCAGAGAATTCAGTGTTGATAAAAATTCATTGTTCCTCATCCCCAGTGCCCTCCTCAATAAATTGATTAACCGAAAATGAAAACTGCCTCCACTCTTCAACGAGCATATTCATATTTCTTCTCCCTTTTTCCGTCAATGAATAATACTTCCTGGGCGGTCCTTCTTTTGATTCCGCAAGGTACGTTGTTAAATATTCTTCCTTCGTCAGCCTTCTCAGAAGTGGATAAAGCGTCCCTTCTGCCACCTCAATCTTGCTTGATATGCTTTGTGCAAGCTCATAACCGTACCGATCCTTCTTGGAAATAAGAATCAGCACACAAATCTCTAGCACCCCTTTTTTAAATTGCACATTCAATCTTTTCACCTCTTCTGTGCTTAGTACTGAATATAGTATAGTAGTCATGCACCCTGTTTATGTCATTTACTTCCATGTACTTATAATAATATACAGTAGTGATTAATGCAAGGTACTGAACGTAACTTTTTTACCTATTTTCTTACATGATGATGTCGATTCTCTTCAACCACTGTCCTTCGTGTTAATTGAATAACTCACCAGAATGTTCAGCTCAATAAAAAATACCTTAAGCGTATCGAGCAAGGGTTTTTAATTAAATATAGAAAGGGTATAAATCGTATTAAATAAACAAATCCAGCAGTAAAACCATAGCGCTCTATGATGATTGATACCATCAGCAGAATGCAGTCAATTATTTATCTATTCCGCAAGACAGTGGTCCTATACAGCCGCCCTCGTTTAATTGATGAACACGAAGAAATTTATGAAGCAATAAAATCAAGAGACGGGCAGGAAGCCGAGAGCCTGATGAAGAATCATCTTCACATATTCTTAGCTATAATCAAAATGAAAAAAAGGAAGCAAATGAGTGTTTTATTTACAACTCATTTGCTTCCTTTTTAAACGATTACCTATTCATTCAATGATAATAATTTCCTGCAAACAGCAAAAAACCCCGGTCACCCCGAGGTTTCTCATCCGTCTATTTGGATAACAGATGCAGAATCATCTCAGCATCTTTTTCTCTTACATTCATTTCATCCGCAAGCTTCGCAGGATTGTCGGCAAGCGACGGACTTTTTTTTAGGGCAGCAAGCGCCTGATAGCAAAGACAGATCGGCGTTTTTTCAATGCGGGTGCTGATAATTCTGCACACCCCGCTCTTCTTCGTCTGAATAGCCCCGAACTGCTCGAGCTGATCGAGCTTCTGAAGGGCAGATCGCTTTGAAACGCCCAGCTCATCTGAGAGCTCGCTGATTTGATAGTTCACATTTCCATCCGCATCCCGTTTGACAAGCAAATAGCCTAATAGTTTTGAATATAACCTTGATAGATTTACTAATGCTCTGTCATTTATGTTCATATACCGTCCACCTAATCCAAACTGTTACAAATAAGTATACATATTGTCTTAGGACGAATGTTTCATATCATCGTTTTGTAATATAGTTTTCATTGTTTTGTTATAAATTTGTGAGTTTTTAGGAGGTTATACCCCGTTTTTGTCAATGTCCAGCATTTATCAGAGTAACCGAACAACCAGGTGAGGACAAATGCGACCATAACGGCCAGCAGATTCACTGCGATATATATCAGGATCTGGCCGTTTAAATAAAGGAGAGTACCGGGAATGACGGTACTTGCCAATCCTGTTGCCTTTGAGTCCTGCAAGTGAAGCTGCAAAGCCCCCGGCTCCCCCTCAATCAATTATAATTACTTGTAATTTCCATGAAATTCTAATCATAAAACAAAAAGAGCAGAAATTTCAGTTAAGTCTGAAAATAATGATTGAAGAAAACCAAACATGAGTTATAATTTAATGAATAAAAGCATAAAAGCGTAAAAGCATAATAAAAATCGGGGGTATTACAATGAACTGGAAAACAAAGCTAGGCATGAGTGCCGCGATCTCAGGAATGATACTTGCAGCAGGATGCGGCAGTAAAGATACGGCGGGAAGTGCAGGAAGTGAAAAGACCTACCAAGTCGGGGTTACTCAAATTGTAGAGCACCCATCACTCGATGCTGCTTTGGATGGATTTAAAAAAGCGCTTGATGAAAAAGGACTGAAGGTTGATTATGATGTTCAAATTGCCGGCGGCGATCAAAACAACAGCCAGACGATCGCAAGCAATTTTGTCGGAGATGACGTTGACCTTATTTTCGCCAACTCAACACCGAGTGCTTTAAGTGCTCTGAATGCAACAAAGGATATACCGATTGTCTTTACATCCGTAACGGATCCTATTGGAGCAGGGCTTGTTAAAAGCTTTGAAGAGCCTGGAGCAAATATCACAGGCACAACCGATACTCATCCGGATGCGATTCCAAGCACGGTCAAATTTATTGATGATAATGTCGAAGGCAATAAAATTGGGATGATATACAATTCAGGAGAACAAAATTCAGCTGCCCAAATAGATCTTGTTGAAAAAGCGATTAAAGGTACTGACCTAGAAATCGTGGAGTCATCTGTCTCAACTTCCGCGGAAGTCAAACAAGCTGCTGAAGCACTTGTCGGAAAAGTGGATGCTTTCTATATCATAACGGATAACACCGTCGTTTCTGCCCTGGAATCGGTTATCTCTGTAGCAGGCGACGAAGATATCCCTCTATTTGTCGGAGAGCTTGATTCAGTGGCGCGCGGAGGATTTGCAGCTTATGGCTTTGACTACAACGACATTGGCTATGAGGCGGGATTAAAAGCAGCCGAAATTTTAACCGGCAAAAAGGAAGCAAGCGAAATACCGGTGGAATTCCCGCAAAAGCTGAAACTTCAGATCAGCAAAAAAGCTGCTGAAGCAATGAATGTAGAAATCAAAAAAGAATGGGAAGACGCAGAAATTATCGACTAAGGAGGTCTCATCATGTTTACTGCTCTTTTCTCGTCCGTCGAATCCGGACTGATTTACGCTATTATGGCGCTCGGTGTCTATCTTTCATTTCGAATTTTAGATTTTCCTGATTTAACTGTGGACGGCAGCTTTGTAACGGGAGCTGCCGTATGTGCAGCAATGATCGTAAACGGTATTAATCCATTTATCGCTACGCTCGCGGCCCTGCTTGCAGGGTTTGCAGCGGGCTGTCTGACGGGTATCCTTCACACAAAAGGAAACATCAACCCGCTGCTTTCCGGTATTTTAATGATGATTGCCCTGTATTCAATCAATCTGCGGATCATGGGACAGTCAAACGTCCCTCTTCTTCAAGAAAGCACAGTCTTTACTGCCTTGCTTGATGGTTGGAACCAGCTTGGTATTGATTCTTTTATGCAATCATTCTTTCTTTCTATCGGTCTTGAAAACTTTATTCCAAAAACATGGTCCATTCTTATTTCAATGCTGATCCTTATTTCATTTATCAAGTTAATCTTGGATTATTTCCTGAAAACAGAAGTCGGCATCGCCATTCGTGCAGTCGGCGATAACGAAAAGATGATTGCAAGCTTTTCAGCTAATACCGACATGATGAAGATTATTGGTCTTGGCCTGTCAAACGCTCTTGTAGCTTTTTCAGGAGCATTTATTGCTCAGTATTCCGGATTCAGCGATGTCGGAATGGGAATCGGAATGATCATTATCGGTCTTGCATCCGTGATTATCGGTGAAGCGCTTGTTGGAACGAAAACCATTATCCGGGCAACACTCGCAGTCATAGTTGGTGCGATTGTGTACAGGATGATTATTGCACTCGCCCTTAGAGCCGATTTCCTTGAAACGGGAGACATGAAAATGATCACCGCATGTATCGTCATTGCAGCGCTTGTCGTTCCGCAGGCGTTTACCAAGCAGAAACGGAAAAAAGGCGGCTTGAGAAAGAGTGGTGTCAAAATTGCTTGAATTAAAACAGATTGAAAAAGTGTTTAATGAAGGTTCACCAGATGAAAAAAAGGCTTTAAACGGCCTTTCTCTTTCTCTTCAAAAAGGAGACTTTGTTACTGTCATCGGCAGCAACGGTGCTGGAAAATCGACTCTTTTGAACGTCATTTCCGGGAGAATCTTTCCTGATGAAGGCGATGTAGCCATAAACGGAAAAACCGTCAGCTTTGTCCGCGAGCATAAACGCGCGAAGTATATCGGGCGTGTTTTTCAGGATCCTATGGCCGGGACTTCTCCAGCTTTGACCATTGAAGAAAACTTGGCCATTGCTTACTCACGCGTGAAAAAAAGGTCACTCAGGCCCGGTGTTACCTCCAAACGAAGAGAATACTTTAAAGATCAGCTTGCATCACTTGGCCTGCGGCTTGAAGACAGACTGTCCGCAAAAGTAGGTTTGCTGTCTGGCGGAGAAAGGCAGGCCCTCTCCCTGCTGATGGCGACGTTTACAAATCCTGATATTCTTCTCTTGGATGAACATACAGCTGCTCTTGATCCGGCACGTGCTGAGCTGATTACGCTGCTCACTAAAAAACTTGTCACAAACGGCAGTCTGACTACCTTGATGATTACTCACAATATGCAGCAGGCAGTCGATCTCGGCAATCGCCTGATCATGATGGACAGCGGCCGCATCATCTTTGAAGCAGAAGGCGAGCAGAAGAAAAAACTGACCGTAACAGCTCTCTTAAATGAGTTTGGAAAAATAAAAGGAAATGGATCTCTTTCTGATAAAGTGATGCTAAGTTAGAAAAGCGGAGGCGTCTCGGTCAGCGCAGACATGGCAGAAAAGGATTAGACAGAAAGGTCCTGCATTGTCTTTTTTGACGGATCCGTTCTGACCAAGGAGCTAGACATTCATGCTAAAACACCTTGTACTTACCATCATTCTAGTCATTTCAGGATTAGCTTTTTCTCTTTAGTGGTAAATGCTTACTAAAGACACTAAAGGAGTTGGATTAAGATGGAACAAGAAAAACGCACTTATTTTGTCGATATTGTAAGCGGAGAAATCCTTGAAAACCCGGTCGAATCCAGTCCAAGCTTTAAAATTTTTGCGAATCAATCCGAACTGAATGATTTGAAGTCATATTACAGCGAAAGCAGTGCTGCGGATTACCAAACGTTTCAGCGCGCACAGTTTCCGTTTCGCGAATACCATCATGACGCCGAAAATAAGGCTTATGATGATTCAATGAGAAAGATTTATGCCATGATCTACACGCTAGGAGACGCGGAAGCAAGACGCATATTGAAGAGCACGGCATTTTAAAAGACAATCATGCCAACAATCCGGATGAAGTGGAAAATTTCAAATAATCAAAAAGTCTATTGCTCGGAAGCAATGGACCTTTTCTTTGTTCAGCTGATCGCTTAAAGCTGTTCATATAACCTTTCAATCTGCTTTTCTTTTTCTTCCTTCAGTCTGTTCAGCTCCATCAGCTTCGCAAGATCTGTCAGCGAAAGCATCTGTTCTTCGAGCCGGAATAATTCGTTTTCATGCTGTTCAATCTGAATTTCAATTTCTGCCGTCCCTGCACCCTGCTTAATATCGTTTGATTTTTTCACCACAAGCTTTGTAACTTCCTTTGAAGACACCTCTTTTTCAGACAGGAGCCCCTTCATCTTTTCCCGTGCCCATGAGTAATTACCATCAAATGAATGAAGCCGTTTTTCATAAAGCCAGAACGTTTTTGTGAAAAGTTTGTTCAGAAAGTACCTGTCATGGGAAACAGCGAGGATGGTCCCGTCAAAATGTTCAATTGCATCCTCAAGCACTTCCCTTGAATCAATGTCCAAATGATTGGTCGGTTCATCCAGAATGAGAAAATTAAGATCCTTCTGCATCAGCTTAGCAAGCTGGATTCTCATTCTTTCTCCCCCGCTTGTGTTTTTCATTTTTTTAAAGACAGCAGACCCGTAAAATAAGAATTTTGCTAATATATGGCGGGCATCGTCTTCTGAGACAGACAAATCCTCCCTGAAATAATCGATGATCGAAACTTCTGCATCTGTGAGAAAAAACTGCTGGGAGAGGTACCCTATTTTCACGCTGCTGCCAATCCGCACTCCTGCATCATCAGGCTCATACTCTTCCATGACCAGTTTCAGCAGCGTGGACTTGCCGGAACCGTTTTCTCCGACAATTGCCGCCCTGTCCTTATAGGAAAGCTGCATGCTGACATTTTCAAACACCTGTCTTCTTCCAAAAGTTTTTGTTACGTTTTCAAAGGTCAGAACTTTTTTACCGCTTCGGTCAGATCCTTCAAAATGGAGATCCATTTTCCTGTGATTCAAAATGGGCTTTTTTAATTTCTCCATCCGCTCAAGTGCACGCTCCATATTCCGTGCACGTTTGTGCAGTCCCTCATTTGGAGGATTTGCCTGATTTGCCCATTCTCTCAGTCTTTTGATGGCTTCTCTCATTTTCTTCATTTTCTTTTGCTGATCCTGATAAGCCTGAAATTCAGCCATCAGCCTCTTCTGTTTTTCCGAAATGAAGCCAGAATAATTGTGATGGTAAACTGTGACCTCTCCATCTTCTAGGTCGATGATTTTTGCAGCTGCTTCATCTAAAAATGCACGGTCATGTGAAATGACAACAACCGTACCCTTGTATTCTTTTAAAAAGCCTTCAAGCCACTCTACAGCAGCAATATCAAGGTGATTAGTCGGCTCATCGAGTAAGAGGATCTGGGGTGCCTGAAGCAGCATTAGACCAAGGGACACCTTTGTTTTCTCTCCGCCGCTGATCGTGTCAAAATCCGAGTTCAGAAGAGGCTGCAGCTGCAGCCCGTTTGCAACGGCGCTGATTTTAGCATCCATCTCGTATCCGCCCCGATTTTCATATGTTTCCTGGCAAATGCCATATCGTGCAAGGGCTTTTTCCAATTTATCAGGATCCTTTGTTCCAGACATCTCCATTTCAAGCTGTGCAAGCTCGTTCGATAAAAGATTTAACTCGGCAAAAGCTTGTCTCAGAACCTCGTCAACCGTTGTTCCGGCGGGGAACATCGGAATTTGGGCGAGATATCCGACCTTCATCCCTTTTCTGATTGAAATCGTTCCTGCGTCAGGCTGCTCGATTCCTGACAGACATTTAAACAATGTTGTTTTTCCCGTCCCGTTTCGTCCTACAAATCCGATTTTTTCATTTTCATTTATTTCAAAGGATAAATTTTCAAAAATAAGCTGGCTTCCATATGATTTTGCTAATTGATGAACAGAACATATTGTCATGAGTGACATCTCCTTTTATTAGAAAAGCGGAATCGCCCGTTTAGCTTTAGGCTCGCAGAAAAGTCCGATTTTGACCTTTTTGGCGAAGCCATTCTGACAGAGGAATTGGGCGATTCCTCTCGCCATCGATGCGCAAACCTTATACTTTCTTAAAACTTAAAAAAGACCAGAAAGAAGCAGTTTCCTGCTTATCCTGGTCAATCGAAAAGCGGAACCGCCTTGCCAAGCTCCGATGATAGATTAGGATCCGACAGAAAAGTCCTGTTTTGACTTTTTTGCGAATCTGTTCTGACAGAGCAGTCAGGCGGTGCAGCTAGCAATAATGACATAAAAAAACGGAGAGCTAATAAGCTCTCCGCATCACTTTTGATTGAATGGATAAGAGAATCATCTTAACGTTTGAATGTGTCTATGCAATTAATGAAAAAGGGCATACGTATCCCGTTGATCATAATTGCATGAAAAATTGCACGACATAAATAAAGGTATGACAACTCTTTACCGTGCGACACTTTCAAACTCATCATCTCTTATCCACCTCCGTTCCTTAAGTTACTTCAAGTATAACCGATGACTGTCAAAATTATCAATCAATTATTTCATATACATTTATTTGTATTTTATGGAAATCATAAAATGGAACTTTCATCATCAGATATTTAAAGGAAAAAGTTTACTCTTCATAAATACAGGATAAATTTTAAATAAAGGAGGGGTTCATTTGAAGAATCAGAATTCAAAGCTGCCTAAATTTCCAGATCCTTACTGGAGAGATTCTGCCAAGCTGCCATCATATGCGAAGCTCTCAAAAAATTTGAATGTAGATGTGGCGATTGTTGGCGGAGGAATCACCGGAATTACTTCTGCCTATTTACTTTCAAAAGAGGGATTGTCGGTAGCATTGGTCGATTCAGACGTTGTGTTAAACGGGACAACCGGCCATACAACTGCAAAAATAACCGTACAGCATGATATTATTTATGATGAACTTATTCAGCACTTTGGCGCTGATGGAGCCAAACATTATTACGAAGCAAATAAAAGCGGTCTCGACTTTATTCGTAAAATGGTTGATGAAAAGAAGATTGACTGCGGCTTCTCTGATGAAGACGCGATTCTTTATGCCGTTTCAGATGACTCACTAAAAAAACTGCTTAAAGAAAAAGAAGCTTATGATACTCTTGGTATTCCATATGAATATACAGATGCCATTCCGCTTGAGATTGAGATCCAGGGCGCACTGATCGTAAAAAATCAAGCTCAGTTCCATCCGCTGAACTACTTACATAGCCTGCTTGAAGAAATGTCACAGAGTGGTGTTCAAATTTTTGAAAACACAGCGATTATCGATGTAAAGGGAACAGAAGATGAACCGAAGCTGATTTCAAACCAAGGTTTTGAAATCACTTGTCAGTACGTCATTTCTGCTTCACATTTCCCTTTTTATGATGGGAATGGATTTTATTTTGCGAGAATGTATGCCGATCGTTCCTATGTACTTAGCGCGAAAACGAAGAAGCCCTATCCGGGAGGAATGTATTTAAGCGTAGATGAACCTAAACGCTCTCTCCGTTCGGCTGCAAGCGGCGGAGAGGAACACGTCCTCATTGGCGGAGAAGGTCACAAAGCAGGGCAAGTGAATGATACACATAAGCTTTATGAAAAGCTGGAAACGTTTGGCGAAGAAGTTTTCGGCTTAAGTAACATCACACATAGATGGTCAGCACAGGATTTATTCACTCTTGATAAAGTGCCGTACATCGGAAATCTTTCTTCAAGTCACAAAAACATCTTTACAGCAACGGGATTTCATAAATGGGGCATGACAAACGGAACCTTTGCAGCCCTTATGCTGAAAGACCTGATCGTAAAAAAAGAATCCCGCTACCTTGATCTCTTTACACCTTCCCGCTTCCAATCCGACCCGAGTGTAAAAGAGTTTCTGAAACAAAATGCGGACGTAGCCAAGCATTTAATCTCAGGCAAGCTCAAGCGTCCATCTAAAAAAACTGAAGATCTTAAAGTAAATGAAGGCTGCGCCGTCATGTTCAAGGGTAAAAAAGCCGGCGCTTATAAAGATGAGCATGGCGTGCTTCATCTCGTTGATACGACATGCACTCATTTAGGCTGCGAAGTAGGATGGAACAGCGGCGACCGATCATGGGACTGCCCATGCCACGGCTCCAGGTTTTCTTACACCGGAGAAGTGATTGAGGGTCCTGCCGATAAGCCGCTCAAAGTGCTGGATCCAGAATCAGAATAGAATGAAAAAGGACAAGAGCGATTTCTTGTCCTTTTTTAAGCTGCACTTAAACTTTTTTAACAAATTCAGATTTTAACTGCATCGCACCAAAACCGTCGATTTTGCAGTCAATATCATGATCTCCATCTACTAAACGGATGCTCTTTACTTTTGTTCCTATTTTTATAACCGATGAGCTTCCTTTTACTTTGAGGTCTTTGATGACGGTAACAGAATCACCATCATTTAAGATGTTTCCGTTCGCATCTTTAACATACTTTTGATCTTCAATACTTTCAGCTTCCGCATCTGCTGTCCACTCATGAGCACATTCCGGGCAGACAAAAAGACTTCCATCTTCATAAGTATAAGCTGATTGACACTTGGGGCAATTCGGCAAATCGTGCATGTTTTTCCCTCCAATTTTCATCCATAAAAAAAGACTCCCGGCACGGGAGTCCTTTCGTTCAATTACTTTTGAACGTTAGCTGCTTGTGGTCCACGAGCGCCTTCAACGATTTCGAAAGTAACTGTTTGGCCTTCTTCTAAGCTTTTGAAGCCTTCGCCTTGAATAGCAGAGAAATGTACGAATACGTCTTCTTGACCTTCTGCTTCGATGAAACCGAAGCCTTTTTCTGCGTTAAACCATTTAACTTTACCTTGTAACATGTGTGTATCCTCCTCGTGCGTTATCCGCACAATTGTATTACTATCCCTGCTCTAGATAATATTCTTCAAGACGAATGCCTTTTTAATCATATTACGAACAAAAATAATTACTCTTAGTATAGCAAATTGGGCCTCTGGCCGCAACCGTTTCTCATATTTTTTTAGACTGCTGTCCAATCTTTTCAGGTAACTTCAAAATGTGTCGCTTTTCTTACAATTTGGCAATCTGCTGTCCATTCACTCTCTAAACATATTAAGATGGAAGTTCTAATTAAATGAAAGATTGCAGGTGTAGACCATTTTATATTATCGGACGCTTAGGAATCATGAGCAGAAGCCATGGGTTACGTTTATTCACGGAGCCGGCGGCAGTTCTGCCATATGGTACAAACAAATACGTGAATTTAAAAACCATTTTAATATCCTGCTGATTGATCTGCGGGGTCACGGCAAATCAGAAAAAGGACTGTGGAAAAAAGGGGATGATTTTACTGAGATTGCTCAGGAAGTCATCGATGTTCACGATCACCTCAAAATCAGCTCTTCCCATTTTGCAGGTATTTCTCTTGGAACGATTGTTATCCAGTCAGTTGCGAGGCTTAGGCCTGATCTGCTTTCTTCTATGCTATTAGGAGGAGCCGTCACTAAGCTGAATGCTTTTACCCGCTTTTTGCTCATTCTCGGCAACCTGGGGAAACGAATATTGCCGTACATGTGGCTGTATGCTTTCTTTGCCTGGATCATCATGCCTTACTCCAATCATAAAGAAGCGCGGTCAATGTTTATCTCTCAAGCACAGAAAATGTGCCAGAAGGAATTCATTCAGTGGTTCTCACTGACACGATATGTGAATCCTTATTTAATGGAACTTCAGAAGGATTTCCACGAGATTCCGACACTCTTTGTGATGGGTGATGAAGATCACTTATTTTTGTCAGCCGTTAAGGAAATTGAAGCTTCACATAAAGAAGTCAAAGCCATTTACATAAAAAATTCAGGCCACGTTTGCAATATCGACCAGCCTGAGCAATTTAATGCAGTTGCAATTCAGTTTATAAAGGAAAAGAATTCATTAAAGCTTGTTATATAAAAAAAGCTTGGACTAAATAAGTCCGAGCGTTTTTTTTTAGCAATCCATCCAAATGCAGATTCTCTGTACTTTCCTTAGAAGGGACAATTATCTTCTCTTTGGGGAATGATTTCCTCTACTTTTTATCTTTATCGAAAAAATTCTGTATCGCCTGTTTCAATTTCCCTTCAGCCTGTTTTATAGAAACTGCAGCCTGTTCTTGTGAAGATTGAGTGACAGTCATAAAGATTGCTTCTTTTAAATTGCAGTGTGTTTGATGCATGGCAGATTCAGCTGCCTCAGCTTCAATTCCCGTCAAATCCATTAATATATTTTCAGCCCGTTTTTTCAGCTTCAAATTAATGAGTTTCATATCCACCATTTCATTTTGATACACTTTTCCGAGCCGGATCATGACGGCAGTAGATATCATATTAAGCGCTATTTTCTGGGCTGTGCCTGCCTTTAGTCTTGTGGAACCTCTAATGACTTCAGGACCCGTTGAAAGTTCAACTGACACATCACTTATTTTGGAAACGTCCGTATGTTTATTGTTGCTGATCGAAATTGCACATCCTCCGACTTCTTTTGCATAAGACAGACCGCTTTTAACAAAGGGTGTGGATCCGCTGGCCGTAAGTCCAATTACACAATCAGAAGCGTTTAACTGATAGGATTGGAGGTCATTTCGAATAACGCTTACATCATCTTCCGTCTCTTCAAGCGGCTTCCACATCGCTTCATTTCCGCCTGATACAATGGCAGTCCATCTGCCGGTTTTTACTGAAAAGGTTGGACCAAGCTCTACAGCATCAAGCATGCCGACTCTGCCGCTGGTTCCCGCTCCTATTACAAAGACTCTGCCTCCCTCATTCCATCGCTTCACGACTGCATCAACAGCTTTGGCGATTTGCGGCAGTGCTTCATTTACTGCCGCAGTAATTGCTGAATCTTCTTTGTGCATCATTTCCACAATCTGAAGGGAATCCATTTCATCTATAAGTGAAGTTCTCTCATTTCTCTCTTCTGTTGGTTTACGCACCATTATAATCGCTCCATATCAATCGTGAATTTATAGCGATCTGCGCGATAGACGGACCTGACGACCTCAAACGGTTTGTTTGTATCGAGCGTGGTTCGGCGTTCAATCAGCAGTACTGGTGCGCCTTCAGCAACTTCCAGCATCTCAGCCTCCGTTTTTCTGGCAAAGGAGGCTTCCAGCACTTGTCTTCCATGCTGTATCTTTAATCCAAGCTTATTTTCTACATAATCATAAATGGAGTTCACAGCTATTTCCTTCGTTAGACCTTGGGCAAGTTCTTTTGATATATAAAGCATTTCATACGCCATTGGAAGCTGATCAGCAAGCCTTACACGTTTTAGTTCAAAGAGGGGAGCTCCCGCTTCAACCTCAAGCTTGGCAGCAAGATCATGACTGGCTTCAACTTCAGTAAAACTGATGACGCGTGTGCTCGGTTCAAGTCCTCTTGAACGCATATCTTCTGAAAAGCTGGTTAAGCCCTGAAGAGGCTGCTCTATTTTTTGATGGGCAACGAAGGTCCCTTTTCCACGCTGCCGGTATAAATAGCCGTCATTCACCAGATTTGAAAGAGCCTGTCTCACCGTCATCCTGCTTATTCCATACTTTTCAGCATATTCTCTTTCTGAAGGAATCATTTCACCAGGCATTAATTCTAGTTGTTGAATGGCTTCTTTTATTCCCTCTTCAAGCTGATAATAAATTGGGAGCGGAGAATTCTTTTGAATCATTTGGCAAACATCTTCCTTTCATCTTGATGCAATTTTGACAATGCTTCTTGATCGGCAATAATGATTGTATCCGGATGATTTCTTAAAATTGTTGCCGGTATGGAGCTTGTAACATCTGAATGAAACAGATCATATAAAATAGATGATTTTTTCAATCCTGAAGCGAGAAGCAGCACTTTTTTGCTTTTCATAATTGAAGCGATCCCCATTGTTACAGCATGAGTTGGCACATCTTCAATTGAATCAAAGTAGCGAGCATTTGCCTGACGGGTTGACTGTTCCAACGCAACTAAATGAGTATTCGATTCAAAAGAACTTCCCGGTTCGTTAAATCCGATGTGCCCATTTTGACCGATGCCAAGAAGCTGAAGATCAATTCCGCCTAATTCCTCAATTTCCCGATCATATTTCTTGCATTCCGCTTCCATATCATGTGCTTCCCCGTTTGGAAGAAAGGTTTGAGAAGAAGGTATATTGACCTCATCAAAAAAGTGTTTCTTCATATATGCATGATAGCTGTTTTCATCTTGTTTTGATAAGCCTGCATATTCATCGAGATTGAACGTTTTAATATGCTGATAGGTTGTTTTGTTTTGCTGATGATCCAAAATCAGCTGCTTATAGGTGCCAAGTACCGTCCCGCCAGTTGCCAAACCAAGCACAGAATCCGGTTTTGACTTGATTTGAGCCAATATAACCTCAGCAGCAAGCATACTCATTTCGTGATAATCTTTTGCTTCAATTAGCTTCATTGTTCAACACTTCCTGTAAAAGAGATTTTGCCTCTGCAAAACGTCATCAGCACTTCATAATTTTCATCGAGTATAACGATGTCAGCATCTTTTCCGATTGATAAACTGCCTTTGCGGTCATAAACACCGATTTGTTTAGCAGGATTAACGGATGACATTTTAACAATCTCTTCAAGTGAACAGCCTGAATAATTCATCATGTTCACTGCAGCATCTCTAAACGTCAAAATACTTCCTGCAAGAGTTCCATTAGCAAGCGTTGCCCTGTCCGCATCAACCGTTACTTCTTGCCCGCCAAGGTCATATTTGCCTGCTCCAAGACCTTTAGCTCTCATCGCATCTGTAATTAATATAGTTCCCTCACTGCCTTTAACTTTATAAGCAAATTTCACCATTTCAGGGGCAATGTGAATACCATCCACAATCATTTCTGTTTTTACTTCATCCATCATAAGCACAGTACCCGCTACGCCTGGTTCCCTGTGGTGAATGCCTCTCATACCATTGAAAAGATGTGTGGCGTGCTTCACGCCGCTTTCGACAGCCTTTTCAACTTCTGAATAGACGGCATCACTATGGCCAATTGAGGCCGTTATGCCAGCAGATGTTAAATGACGGGCCAGTTCATATCCATTCTTGCGTTCTGGTGCAAGTGTGACCAGCTTAATATAATCTTCTGCTTCTTCCAGCCAATTATCAAAAAGTTCGCATGATGGTTCAATGATATTGCCTGGAGCCTGGGCACCTGCACGTTTTGGATTCAGAAAAGGACCTTCTAAGTGAATACCAAGCACTTCTGCTCCTTCATTATTTTCACGTTTTATATAATCAGCTGCATTCTTCAGGGCATCCGTAATCTGGCCACGATCTGCAGTCATCGTTGTTGCGAGATAACTCGTTGTCCCTTCTTTCGGAAGAGCTCTGCTCATCGTTAAAATCGCTTCTTTTGTCGCATCCATCACATCTGCACCATCTGCACCGTGGATATGAATGTCAATAAAACCTGGCAAAATGAAAGCACTGCCTCTAAGATTAATCACCTTATCATCAGTTTTAGGTTCAGGCATTTCAGCTAAGTATCCGGCTTCAGTAATTTTATCGTTTTCAATGAGGATAAAACCGTTCTGGTAAACGACTTCACCTGTAAATAATTTCGCGTTTGTTATATAGGTTTTCGGCATGGTTACAACTCCTTGCATCTATTCTCAGACTTACTATAACACCCATCCAACTAGTTGTCTATACCAGTATCCCGAGATTACTTTGAAGAAATGAATTGGAAGATAAAACTCCCTCCTATGATGTAAGCGAGCAATTGTCATTGGAGGGAGTTAATCTTTATAAATAATTACACATTAACTAATAACTTTATTGAATAAACTGTAGTTTAATAATCTATTCTCAATCATTTTCTTATTTTTTCTATTTCATCAGCTACGAACTGTACTTGTGTTCCCACAATTACTTGAATGCTGTTTTTTCCGACAATATTAATTCCCGGTACACCCGTACCTTTAATCTTTTTCTGATCTACCGCATCCATATCTTTCACTTCAATTCTTAAGCGAGTCACGCAGTTGTCAACAGACGTTACATTGGCGTCTCCGCCTAGGCCATCATAGATCTTGGCAGCCATTACTGCAAATTTAGAGCCTTCTGCGGGAGATTGATCACTGCTTGCTGTACCTTCTTCAAGCATTTCATCTGTATCTTCTTCTCTTCCAGGCGTTGCCAAATTGAATTTTATAATTAAGAATCTGAATAATACATAATAAATGACCGCTACCACAAGTCCTTGCAGAAGCAACATATAAGGCTGATTAGCTAACGGTAATCTTGAACTTAATACAAAGTCAACAAACCCTGCACTAAAACCAAATCCTGCTGTCCAATGGAAAAATGCTGCAACAGCTAATGAAAGACCTGTTAAGGCTGCATGAACCACATAAAGTGCCGGAGCTAAAAACATGAATGAAAATTCAAGCGGTTCTGTTACCCCAGTAAAGAATGAAGCAAAACCTGCCGCTAACATCAGCGATGCCGCCTGTTTTTTTCTTTTCGTTTTTGCAGTATGATACATTGCTAATGCTGCGGCTGGTAATCCAAACATCATAATTGGGAAGAATCCAGCTTGATACATTCCTGTAATTCCCTTTGTTCCAGTTCCTGCCCAGAAATTACCAATATCGTTAATTCCAGCGACATCAAACCAGAACACTGAGTTTAAAGCATGATGTAACCCGGTAGGAATTAAAATTCTATTGAAGAAACCATATAATCCTGCCCCAATAAACCCTAACTTACTGATCCATGTTCCAAAATCTACTAATCCATTAAAGATTACAGGCCATGCGAAGAACAATACTACTGAAACCAGCAACATAGAAACAGCTGTCATGATTGGAACTAAACGTTTTCCACTAAAGAAAGATAATGCAGCCGGCAATTGTACATGACTAAAACGATTGTACATAATGGATGCTACGATCCCTGAAAGAATCCCAACAAATTGATTTCCGATTTTTGCAAAAGCCGCGTTGACATTTTCCGGGTCAACCCCTTGAAGCATCGCTACTGAGTTTGTTGAAAGCAGCGTTGTGATAACCAAGTAAGCCACCAAACCACTCATAGCGGCAGAACCATCTTTTTCTTTTGACATTCCAAGTGCTACTCCAACTGCAAAAAGAATCGCCATATTGTCAATGATAGAAGATCCGGCTTTAATTAAAAATGCTGCGATCGGATTCCCTGCTCCCCAGCCTGCAGGATCGATCCAATAACCGATTCCCATCAGAATCGCCGCAGCCGGTAATACTGCTACAGGCAGCATCAATGAACGGCCGATTTTCTGTAGATATTTCATCATTTTACATTCCTCCAAAATAAAGTATAGGATAATAAAGGATTTAGAACTTGATGAAGACGACTCCTTGTATTCGTTTTCAATTTCACTATACCACGGATTCAACTAGTTATCTATACCAGTTAATCTGTTTTTTTTTTACAATTCAAACCATTTTTGAGCACCAATCAAATGTTATATGTAAAATATGCTTAATTCTTGAAATGATACTACACGTCGATAAAGTCACATCAGGAATTGCAGATGAAAAGAGCTAGGGAGGACCTATCCAAGCAATTCCGAGACTTTACACCTTTATTCCGAGACTTTTGAATTTAATTCCGAGACTTTTGAATTTAATTCCCATACTTTTCGAAATAATTCCGTAAAATTGTGAACTCCCGCAAAATCTGTAAACAAAAAAACAGCACCCTCTCCAATAGGGTGCTGCATTCTCTTACTCACCTCTCTTCTTTTTTAGATCAACGCCGATGGCAGCGCCATTTCTGCTTGAGTCGGCTACTCCTTTAAATATTCCTTTTTCGTTATCAATCAGGATGCTTTGCACGTTGCCAATGACAACAGGGCTTGTCCCAAACCGGTGACCCATTTGATTTAAACGAGCAATGAGGTTTGAAGAAATACCGTTTTCAAACCGATACGAATTCAGATTGTTCGTATAGATTCTAGGTTCTTCAACTGCTGCTTTTAGTTCCATATCATATTCGATGGTGTGAAGAATCGTTTGAAGCACGGATGTGATAATCGTTGGTCCTCCAGGAGATCCGACTGTTAAAACAGGTTTATCATCTTCAAACACAATGGTCGGAGTCATGCTGCTAAGGGGGCGTTTATTCGGCTGAACTTCATTGGCTCCGCCCGGAACAGCGTCAAAGTCAGTGAGTTCATTGTTCAGCATTAAACCGTATCCTGGAACCATTATGCCGCTTCCAAAAACCTGCTCAATGGTTGTTGTATAAGAGACGACATTTCCCCATTTATCTGTCACGCTGAAGTGAGTCGTTTCCCCGTACTGCCTATCATTTGGCTGCACCGTTTGTTCATAGTCTGCAGTACCTTCTTCGTACTTCCACGGATCTCCCGCTTGAGGATTTGGATTAACTGTATTTAGACTGATCAGCTGCTGTCTTTCAGCAATGTAATCCGGATGGAGCAGTCCATCTACTGGTACATTTACAAATTCAGGATCGCCAGCATAGACTGCCCGGTCAGCATAGGCAAGATGCATGGCCTCTGCAAGCAAATGATATTTCTCAGCCGAACGCACGTCGTATTGAGATAAATTGAAATCATCAAGGATCTTCAGCATCTGCAGCAAGAAAACTCCGCCGGAGCTTGGCGGCGGCATGCTGGCAATTTCATACCCCTGATACTCGCCCCAAATTGGTTCATCAATGGTGACATCATACCGCTTCAAATCATCCGGCGTCATGGATCCTCCAAAATCCTGTACGGTGAAAGCCAGGGCTTGCCCGATTTCACCTTTGTAGAACGCATCGGTTCCTTTTGAACGAATCAGTTTAAACGTTTTCGCCAAGTCTTTTTGAACAAGCTTGTCCCCTTCTTTTAACGGTGTTCCTTTTGGAAGGAAGACGTCCTTTGCAGCTGTAGCGGATAACGTTTCAGCATTGTCTGAAATCGCTTCTGCTAAAACCGAATCAATTTTAAAACCTTTTTCAGCGAGTTGAATCGAAGGACTGATCAGTTCCTTCATTGATCGAGTCCCCCACATTTCCAGAGCTGTTTCCAATCCCTTCAGCGTCCCTGGCACTCCAACCGCATTTCCCCCTTTGTATCGTTCTGAAAAAGGAATTGGAACTCCGTTTTCATCGAGAAACATATCTGGCGCCGCTCCTGCAGGCGCCCGTTCGCGGCTGTTGATAATCGTTGTTTCTTCTGTTTTGCCGTCATACACCATCATAAACCCGCCGCCGCCAATTCCGGACATCATCGGCTCTGTTACATTCAGCGCATATTGAATCGCAACAGCTGCATCAATGGCATTTCCGCCCTTTTTAAGAACATCAGCTCCAATTTTAGATGCCAGCGGATGGGCCGTTGTCACCATGCCATCCCGTCCAACATCGACCTGACTGTATTCCTCTTTCTTCTCAGGCTTCTTAGCCTCTGTACTGACCGGAAATCCTCCAGCAAGCAAGATCGCAATCAGGAAAATACTCACCCTTCTTTTCATAACCTTCCTCCTCATATGTAGAATCTCCTCTCTACCATACGGAAAAGAAAATAGAGAATCAAGTAATTCGTCTGAATTATCTGAATATTAATTCATTCATCCTATCCTTATTTTTCATGATTTCAATCTATAGGGAATATAGTATGGTATGAAATCTAGATAACAATACCTTCATAAAAAGGTAAAATATGCTAAAATGAATCATAAAAGGAGATTTTATATATGATTTTTCAAGTAAAGAAAAACCCGATTCTTGTTGCCATTGTGCTGTTTCTGATCATCCTGCCATTTTTTCTGCTGTTCCGGTCTGAAACCCTTCCATCCCTGATTATCCCTTTTTTGCTGTCTGCTTTTTTAGCCCACGCATTAATAAAATCCTACTTTGTCATTAAAAACCAAAAATTGATGATCGTGTTCGGATTAATTAAAAAAGAAATACCTATCAGGGATATAAAGGAAATCCGCTATTCAAACAATCCGCTCTCAGCTCCCGCCTGGACGCTGAAAAGGCTTGAAATCATTTTTGCAGCCCCCATCGGATCGAGACCTAATGCATCCACGAGATTTGCACTTGTCTCACTTCCTAAGGACGAAAATGGCTTTTTCAAAGAGCTGACGCAGCAAAATCCCCATCTTTCAACACCTTAAAAAGTGCCGGCACGAATTTCGTTCGGCACTCTATCTTTAATATATACCCAGCCGGTAAAGGGCCTCGCCGTTTTCTACTTTACCTGTATGGATAAAACCCGCTTTTTGATATAGCCTTATTGCCTGAACATTCTCAGGATTGACTCCAAGTAAAAGAAATGGGCTGACATCATAGCGTGATTTCATAAAACTTAGGACAATCTGCAAAGCTGCAAAGCCATACCCTTTTCCTTGATGGGCTTTATCAACCATAAACCGGACCAGCCAGTATACCCCATCATTAGGATCTTTTCCGACCATCGCAAAGCCGATCATTTTATTTTCAGCATAAATGCCCAGCGGCAAAAAAGTGGTTTCAAATCTGGACTCTGCCAGTGAATACAAGTTACTCGCAACAAACCTCTCTTGCTCTTTTAGAACCTTTAGCGATATACACGTTTCCCAATTATGCTTCGTTATGGGATGGAGCTGAATCAGCATGCTGTTCCACCTTCTGTTCCTTATCAAAGTATGTATCTGTTATTCTTAAAATGATCACTCCGCCAATAAAGTAGACCGCTGATGCTATGAAAAATAGGAATATCACCGTAAAGTACTGAGCTAAAAATCCGCCTCCCATGATCGCAGCCGCTGACATAAGCGATGTGAAAAAATGATAATTACCAACTTGTATTCCCCGTTTTTCTTCTGTCGTCCACTGCGTCAACAGCATCTTTTCCCCATGCTTCTGCATCGCGCCAAAGATGCCCATGATCATTTGGCATACATATACTTCTTCAATCGTTCCTATATGAGGGTAATACAAAAGAATCAAAGACATGCCGAACGAGGAAACCGCTAACATCACTTTGTCGCTTACCTTCCCTGACATACGGCCTAAAAGCGGATGAATAAGCGCTGCTGAAAGACCAAATAATCCATACGATATTCCGAACTGAGAAAAAGAGGACCCTACATTTTTTATAAATAAAATATAGAAAGGGAAAATGAAATTACCCGCAAAAAACAGCGTGCTCTGAGCCGCAACAAATCTTCTGAACGAATCATTTTTCATCGCGGCCATACTCCTCATAAAAGTAGTTCATAAAAATTTCCTCTTTGTCATACGTTCGCTTCAGCCCGAAAAACTCATCTGTTCTTGGATATGCACGCTTCATTTGCTCCTTAGTCGGATAAGGCTGATAAGGCAAATAATATGTGCCCCTGAAAGTAAGAGTGACATCAATCATTTTCCGGATCACGTTTCTGGTCTTCTTTATTTCATCATCAGACAACCCCTGATTGATTAATAATACGAAGGCAAACATATCATCTCGGCTGTAGGACATAACAGCGTCTTCATTGTGATCAACGTATCGAATGGTAATATTAAATAAATTCAGCTCTTCCTCTGTTAATGTCTTCCGCAGACTGTCCACATAGTCAGGAAATGCATCAACCGGGACAAAGTATTCCTGAAGAATATCTGTATTCGTTTCATGTTCATACTCCAGAAACTCAGACTCTGACCGCATCACATTATTTCTCGTAATATAGGAATCTTCTTTTTTCACAAAATATGACTTTTGTGCATTCCAAAAAACATTTTTTCCCCAATCGTAGTTTCTTGATAAACCAAGCAGGAATTTCATGAACGCAACATTCTTTTCTTGGCTTAGTTCATCATATTCTGCACGGGCACCCTGATCACCTGCAAGTTCATAGTTCGTTACATACATTTCGCTCAAAAAAGAGTCAGGTGCAGTGGATAATCTGGCAAGATGCATCCGGACATTTTCATTGCCTCCGACTTCCTGTTTAAAATAATCGGCATATTCTTTGTAATCGATTGCTTTTGTTTTCATTACATAGAGCTCATCATCCGTTAAACTGATTTCTGCATCTAAAATCACTCCAAACAGACCGTATCCGCCTATAACAAGCGGGAAAAGCCCGGCATTTTCCGTTCGGCTGACGCGCACAATTTCACCATCGGCGGTAAGCAATCGAAAGGATTGAATGCTGTCAATAAGAGAACCATGGCGGATATCCCGTCCATGCACATTCACGCTCATCGAGCCCCCGACCGTGAATATATTTTGAGATTGCATGACTTTCACTGCAAGGCCATGCGGATTGACAAAGCGCTGAATATCATCCCAGGTCGCCCCGCTTTGGACAGTTATCGTCTTATTCTTTTTATCAAAGTCCAAAATCTTATTGTAGGAAGTCATATCGAGCACAATTGCATCTTTGTAATAGGTATGCCCTCCCTGGCTGTGCTGCTTTCCCGCAATAGAGATTTTCTTATTCGTCTCTATTGCTTCGTTGATTGCTTTTTTGAATGAGTCAATCTCTTTTCCTTTTATGACCTTATCAATTTTTATTGGCATTAAGCCGCTGACATCGGTCATGATTAACGGATCAATCTTATCTTCTTCTGAAGCTGCTTTTAGTGAACATGCAAAAACAATGAGAAATCCGAGAGTGAGGAGCATTAAATATCTCTTTTTCATAGATCCACCACCAAATAGAAAAATGTGTTATTTAGTTACATTTTACACTTAATGGCTATTTTTAACAATACTGTTTTTTATTAACTGCGAGCATATTCCAATGTTTTAATCTCCTAATAAGAAGGAATATACATACTAACACCTACTAAAAGGAGATGTTTTACTTGGATAAGCAGAAATTAAATAAAGAAGTATTAGATATACTGAAGAAGCATAAGGTCGGCACGCTTGCTACTGTAGTGGATAACAAGCCTCACTCCCGTTATATGACGTTTTTCAATGATGAATTAATGCTTTATACACCTACAAATAAAAACACTCATAAAGCAGAAGAAATCGACGAAAATCCAAATGTACATATCCTGATTGGGTATGAAGGCGAAGGATATGGGGATTCATATATCGAGTTTGAAGGCAAGGCAAGCATCAGCGAAGATCAGAAATTAAAGGAAAAGATCTGGAATGATCATATGAAAAACTGGTTTGAAGGTCCGAATGATCCAAATTATATTGTTCTAGCAATCAAGCCGCATAAAATCAGATTAATGAACAGCGAGCACGAGTCACCGCAGATATTAGAAGTATAGGGAATCAGGAACCGGCATCAGTCTGCCGGTTCTTTTTGTGCCGATTTCTTGTTTTCGCACGAGCCTCATGAGAAAATGGATGCAAGAACGAAAACTAGAAGGTGATCAGATGTATTTCGTGGTAGTGGATATTGGCTGTTCTGACTGCGGAGAAGCTTCGAATGTTGTCGGGATTTTCACGGAAGAAACAAAAGCACGGACTGCGCTTGAGCAGTATAAAGTGATAAATAAACTTGATCTATACGGTGACGATCATCAATTTTTAATCTATAAGATTGACGAGCTCAACGCCATTCACAATAACAGCTTTGACCATCTTATTTATGACAGTGAAGAAGAATGAAGGTACGGCACCTTGTTTCATGCGGGTGCCGTCTTTTTCATTAAAATAGTCATTTCTGTAACTCCTTCCAATTCGGGCAATACGGTTGATTCTTCTAATTAAATCTAGTAGAATTGAGAACTGTGTTTTGTGTTCGGATCTTAAAAATGGGAGGAGTCAGGTATGTATAATTCTGTCCTAACACGCAGCGATCAGACATCCTTAGACGCTGAAGAACTTCAGTTTCAGCTCTTTAGAATGCAGGATAATCTGAAGGAAATTGCCAAGCGATGGCAGGTTGTCGGAATCGATCAGACGAAAGAAGATAAATGGGTTGTGGTTTATGCACAAAATGACGGTGATTCATGCAAAGTGATGCTGAATGATTGTGAATCAGCTTATCGGGGCATATGGGATTTTTCCATTCATGCCACATACAATGACGATAAAGCGATCCACATCGGAGATATTAAAGGCCCTGCAAATAAAGGCTACGGATCCATTTGCATGAATTATTTAAAAGAGTTTGCCAAAGATCAAAACATTCCCTACATCACTGGCGACATTGCCAAAAGAGACTGGGATCACGTTGACCGTCTTGTGCATTTTTATGAAAAACACGACTTCAAAGTAAACATTGACTATGATAAGCAAGCAGGCGAAATCGAGTGGAATGATATGTATTGAGAAGCAGATATGATCTGCTTCTTTTTTGTTGGGCTAGAAAATGCGGAGGACGCTATGCCAGCCGAATTTTGATTTTTTACAGCCAAAGCCTTGGCTTCCCTAATTATTGGACACGCTCTACCGTTTTCATTGTTTTTCGCAGTTTTTAATTTTTCTTTCTTCTGAGGCGATCATAGGTTGATCGCCTTTTCTAATGGATTATCTCCATTTGAATACTTTTCAAGAAATTAAACAGGAGTGAGATAATCTAAGCTGCCATCTATTCGATAATACGCTTCATCAAAAGATTCAAAGGTGAACTTCGTTGATAACAATCTCGTTCTTAATGAACGCGTTCAAATTAGGCGATCTAAGTGGAATCCTTTCATGCGAGTTTACAGCACTTAATGTGGACTTCAACACCAGATAAGTGCTTCAAAACCGAATTTGCAGCACTTAATGCGGACTTCAACACCAGATAAGTGCTTCATAACCGAATTTGCAGCACTTAATGTGGGCTCCGACACGAAATAAGTGCTTCATAACCGAATTTGCAGCACTTAATGCGGACTTCAACACCAGATAAGTGCTTCAAAACCGAATTTGCAGCACTTAATGTGGGCTCCGACACGAAATAAGTGCTTCATAACCGAATTTGCAGCACTTAATGCGGACTTCAACACCAGATAAGTGCTTCATAACCGAATTTGCAGCACTTAATGCGGACTTCAACACCAGATAAATGCTTCATAACCGAATTTGCAGCACTTAATGTGGGCTCCGACACGAAATAAGTGCTTCATAACCGAATTTGCAGCACTTAATGCGGACTTCAACACCAGATAAGTGCTTCAAAACCGAATTTGCAGCACTTAATGCGGGCTTCAACACCAGATAAGTGCTTCATGCTGCTTGTCATGAATCTATCCTATCTCCCTCACACCCCTAATTTCAAATTTTTCAAATAATATGATTAGTCTCCTGAAACTTAGGGTATATACAACTAGGGCATTTTTTCCTGTTTACCATAATCGCACTATTTTAAAAAAAGAAAGGAGCCATATCCTTCAATGAGAAAAAAAGCATTACTCTTATTCTCTGCCCTTTTTCTTGTCTGCATGCTTAGCGCCTGCGCAGAAAAAGAGAAATTATCAGATGGCACAGAACTGATTGATAAAGATGAATTTGTGTTCGCGGCTTCAGGTGAGTTCAAGCCATTCAGCTATGTTAAGGATGATATGACGATGACCGGGTTTGATGTTGCGGTCGGCGAAGCGATCGCAAAGGAGCTTGGCCTTCTGCCTGTTCAAAAGCGCATCAAATTTAAAGGCATCGTTGAAGGCGTGAAAACCGGCCGTGCAGATGCAGCAGTTGCAAGCCATACCATCAACGATCAGCGTGCAAAGCATGTTTCTTTTTCCACTCCCTACTACTACTCAGGTCCACAGATTTTCACACGCCCTGACAGTGATATTAAAACAGTAGAAGATTTAGAAGGAAAAGAAGTTGCCGTAGCCAAAGGTTCTACATATGCTGCAACCGCAGAAAAATACACGAAAAACATAAAGATGTACGATAGCGATATTACTGCCCTTAAAGCGCTGAGTACAGGCCGGCATGACGCGGTCATAACTGATTTTGTAACAGGAAAAAGTGCAGCTAAAGGCGGATTTGACATAATCGGACAGCAGCTTATTGAACGAAGCGAGCAGGCCGTTGTCATTCCACAGGATAATCCCCTTCTCTTAAAAAGAGTGAATGAAGCGCTGGAAAAACTCAGACAGGATGGTACCCTTGAGAAAATCAGCATTGACTACTTCGGAGAAGACATTACGACGAAGCCTGAATAACCCACCAATTGCACAGAAAGGATGTTGTTCATTTTGCCTAGTTTTTCACATTTTTTCGATTCGTTAATTGCGAACAGAGGCGTCTTTTTGGATGCGATGCTCATTACCCTGCAGTTAACGGTTGTTTCAATATTAATCGGTATTGTTATCGGCCTCTTTTTTGCCCTATTAAAAATTTCGAAACTAAAAGTCCTTGGCATGATCTCGGATGCTTACATTTATTTAGTTCGCGGGACGCCATTGATTGTACAGATTTTCATCTTGTACTTCGGCTTCAGCGGACTCTTTCTAATTCCTGATTTCTGGGCTGCCTCACTTGCACTTGCTTTTCATAATGGAGCCTATATTGCCGAAATATTTCGCGGAACCATTCAGTCCATTGATAAAGGACAGATGGAAGCAGGCCGCTCTCTTGGCATGACAAGAGGCCTTACAATGAGACGGATCATTATGCCCCAGGCTTTCAGGCGCGCTCTTCCACCGCTTGGAAACCAGATGATTATCGGGCTGAAGGATTCATCACTTGCAGCCTTTATTTCTATAAACGAGCTCTTTAATGTGGCGACCACACTCGGTTCAAATAACTTTGATGAAATGACATTCTTATTAATTGTTGCCGTTTATTACTTAATTTTAGTGGCCATTTTAACACTTATCGTTAATGGTCTTGAAAAGAAAATGTCGATCAGCGACCGCTAAGGAGGTAATGATTTTTGGAAACGAAAGAAATGATTAAGGTTGAAAAGCTGAATAAATCATTCGGTGACCTGCACGTATTAAAAGATATTGATTTGAAAGTAAATGAGAGCGATGTTGTCTGTCTAATCGGCTCAAGCGGATCGGGAAAAAGCACCCTGCTCAGATGCCTGAACTTTCTTGAGAAAAAAGACAATGGAAAAATCATCATTAATGGCGAGGAAATCACTCAAGGGACACATGATATCAATGAGGTTCGTCAAAAAGTCGGAATGGTGTTTCAGCATTTTCAATTATTTCCTCACAAAAAGGTGATCGAAAATATTATGGAAGCACCGTTAATGGTGAAAAAAATGAAGAAAGAGCAGGCAGCCTCTGAAGCTCGCGCCCTGCTTGAAAAAGTAGGTCTTTCTGACAAAGCCGATGTGTATCCCAATAAGCTCTCCGGCGGTCAGAAGCAGCGTGTGGCCATTGCCCGCGCCCTTGCGATGAAGCCTGAAATTATGCTTTTTGATGAACCAACGTCAGCTCTTGATCCGGAGCTTGTGGGTGAAGTTCTAGCTACCATGAAGGAGCTTGCTGTAGAGGGAATGACGATGGTTGTCGTGACCCATGAAATGCAATTTGCGCGTGAAGTGGCCGATTGGATTGTTTATATGAACGAAGGACGAATTGTTGAGAGAGGTCACCCAGATGACTTTTTTACGAATCCTCAAGAAGAACGTACGAAAGAATTTCTTAAAACGACACAGCTGAATTAATAACAAAAGCTTTAGGCGCCTTGGTCAGATTCAACAGGCCAATCCGACCTGACTGAGGATCTCGGCGCTGGAGCTGACGCAGTTGATTTTATTTTTTTACCCACTACATTTTTGACTTTTATAATTACCTAAACAGGCAGACTTGACGTGAGATTTTAGGATCTCGCGTCTTTTTTTGTTCTCTTTACAATAAATTTCATATTGATTTTGCAGGCAAAATTGAGTATGATGAAAACGGTTCAAAGAGGTCTGATGACTAACATCCAAATACTTACAATAGATGCCAGCATGAGAGGGGATTTTCAAGTGAAAGAAAGAGCTTTATTTTTCATCACAGGATTATTGATTTTAACATTAGGTGTAGCATTGATTATTAAATCAGGTTTAGGCGCTTCCTCTTGGGATGCACTGGCTGTAGGTGAATCAAACATGTTTGGCCTGACAGTCGGAACATGTATTTTCATTAATGGAATCGCTTTAATTTTTATAAATGCATTCTTGCTGAAGAAAAAGCCAGAACTACTAGCAGCAGCAAGTATTCTTTTAATTGGAGCACTGATTGATTTCTGGCTATTGGTTGTTTTTAAGCATTATTCACCAACTGTTCTGTTTTTCCAGGCTTCATCCCTTATCGCCGGCATTCTTTCAATGGGTGTCGGAGTAGCCATTTATCTGCAGGCTAAATTTCCTGCAAGCCCGATGGACACATTGATGGTAGCCATTCATACACGTTTTGGCTTGAACTTAAGAAACTCAAGAATCATCAGTGAAGCATTTGCACTTCTTCTTGCTTTTATTTTTCAAGGTGCTATAGGAATCGGGACATTTATCGTCACGCTTACATTAGGGTTTGTTGTTCAGTATTTTTACCCTAAATTTGAAGGTTTATTATTTAAAATGAGTCGCAAACTATCTTATAAATAAAACGAAATTCTTTTTAAATATGAGTTGATTTGTTCCTATAAATCTATTATAGTTGAATACGTCAGAGGTCAGACATCAGATGACGCTGACTATCTTTTTTGGAATTAGATGAAAGCGTATACAGATTCTTTTCAAAAATGCTTTTAAATATATCTCAGAGGTGAAGAAAAATGAAATACCTAATAGCCCTACTCGGTCTTGCACTCGTACTAGGATTAGCATGGGTTGCAAGCAGCGACCGCAAAAAAATTAAATTCAAACCTGTAGCTCTTATGATTGTGATTCAAATTCTGTTAACTTTCCTGCTGCTGAATACTAAATTTGGCCTTGTCATGATCACAGCTATTGCGAATGGTTTCGGAAAATTATTAGGATATGCAAACGAAGGGATCTCCTTTGTTTTCGGCGGAATTGCCAATGATGGACAAGCTCCGTTCTTCTTGAATGTTTTACTTCCAGTCGTCTTTATCTCAGCACTTATTGGTGTTTTCCAATACCTTAAAATTCTTCCTTTTATCATGAAAGGAATCGGACTTGTTCTAAGCAAGATCAATGGAATGGGCAAATTAGAATCTTATAACGCTGTTGCATCTGCCATTGTTGGACAATCTGAAGTATTCATCACCGTAAAAAAACAGCTGGGCCAATTAACATCACAGCGTCTTTACACGCTTTGTGCATCCGCTATGTCAACCGTATCCATGTCTATCGTTGGTGCTTACATGACTATGATCGAGCCAAGATATGTTGTAACGGCAATCGTCATCAACCTGTTCGGCGGATTTATTATCGCATCGATTATCAATCCTTATACAGTTACAGATGAAGAAGATATCTTGGTGATTCAAGAAGAAAAGCAATCCTTCTTCGAAATGCTTGGCGAATATATCATGGACGGATTTAAAGTAGCAATTATCGTAGGTGCAATGCTTATCGGTTTCGTTGCCTTAATTGCTGCTGTAAACAATATTTTTGATATGATTTTCGGCATTTCATTCCAGGGAATCTTGGGCTACATTTTTGCACCGGTTGCGTTCATTATGGGTGTTCCTATGAGTGAAGCAGTTGCTGCCGGAGGAATTATGGCTACTAAATTAGTGACAAACGAATTCGTTGCGATGATAGATTTGGCAAAAGTATCTGAGAACTTCAGCGAACGCACACTTGGAATTATCTCTGTGTTCCTAGTATCCTTCGCGAACTTCTCCTCTATCGGAATCATTTCAGGTGCTGTTAAAGGACTTCATGAAAAACAAGGGAACGTTGTTGCCCGCTTTGGATTGAAACTGCTATACGGTGCTACACTTGTAAGTATTTTATCTGCGATCATTGTTAGTATCGTACTATAAGAAAAAGCAGCCGGGAATGTTTCTCCCGCTGCTTTTTTTGTTTATCCCCTTATTTCAGCTTCTTCCCGTCAAACATAAACCTGTAAACCGGCAGCTCTTTTCCAACTTCAGAAGGAATGTATCCAAATGTGACATAGCTGTCAATCGATTCCGGCTCTAAAGAGAGTGACAGCAAGTTGTTTTCAGGCTGTGCAGATAAGAATACATATGTGCCTTTCGGGAACACGATCTCTTTCTTTTTAAGCTCTATTTGTACTTCTACAAGCTGTTTGTCCTCATACTTCTCCGTGTTTTCTTTGCTTGTTACATCGTAGGCTTCAACTGAAAGCTTCATTTGCTTTGGCAGCTGGAACCCTTTCAATCCCTGATTCTGAAGCTTGGCAGCAATTTCTGCCTGTTCAGGCTTCAGCACATAAGCTGTCGGTCGTTCTCTCGTTAACGTCGGTTCTGCTTCTGTTGCGCTGAAATAGTTCACTGGAATATCTTTTACAGTACCTGAAGCAATATCAATCATTTCAAGTGTTTGATTTTCAAGCTCAGCTGCTTCGCTGTTTACGATGATTGGATCTTTATCATTAGGAAGCAGCCCTTTTCTAACAAGCTTTGCCCGTTCTAGGGCAACTGTCGTTTTTACCTTTTTCGCATTCTCTGCGGTCTGCCTTAAAATATGCTCGTGGGTCGCGATTTGAGCGGCAACACGGCGGCCAAAATCTTCTCTCCCAATGGCAATTCCGCGGCTCTCAACTAAAAATGAAAACGATGTCTGCAGGCCAAACGAGTTCCGTCCAATGCGGGGTTCAGTTCCCCCTTCAAGAATGTCGATTTCCCCGTTTGTTACCCCAGTTGTATAATAGCGGTCACCTGTAAAGCCCTTGTCTTCTAAAGTATTTAAAGTCGGATCTACATACAGGCTGTCGGACATTGCGCGGATTTTTTCAGGAATGTTTAAGTTTCTTCCCGATAATAGGAGGATATCATGATACTTTAGCAGCCCATCCTCGCCGAATTGATCAAATGAACTCGTATACGGGGAGTATTCATGCGCATCAATCACAACTTCAGGCGTAAATTTGTTAAATTCATGATGAATTGCCTGTACCTCTGGAGAATCAAGCTTTACATGGTCCCGGTTTCCATCAAGTCCGTTTTGCAGCTGACGTTTGAAATTGTACGAGCCATCCGGATTCACTCGCGGAACGACAATGACGTTAATTTTATCTAATACCTCGTCTCCCAAATCACCTGTCAATCGGCTCGCAATCGCCAAAATCGACTCTCCGCTTGCCGGCTCGTTGCCGTGAATCTGACTTTGAATCCACACAGTTGGTTTTTCTGATAAATCACTAGGTTTGATTTTTTGATCTTTAGTAAAATAGAGGGCCGGTATTTCAAGGCCATTTTGTGAAGTGCCGATGTTTTTCACTGAAACGTATGGACTCTTCCCTTTCAGCTCTTCTATGTAAGCAAGCATTTCCTCCTGAGTTGTAAATGCTTCTTCATCTTTCACAAATGCAGGTGTTCCATCCGTTGCCTCTACCTCAGGAAACAGAGGCCGCACCTGTTCAGGCTGGCTGTAATCTTTCCCGTAGTAAGGTGTTTCGGCACTGACTGCAGGGGCTAATAAAAAACTGGCTGTCAGTAATACTGGAATTGAGCTTTTCTTAAGAACCTTTTTCATGGACTGCCTCCTCTTTTCTATTATGAATCTTTGGTCTAATCTTTTTTATTTTTTTTTCGTAATTCTTTATATTTCTCAAAATTCCAATCTTCTAAAAACGCCTTTGCTGATGAATATCCAGATTCATAAAGAAAATCTATTTCTTCATCTTTCAGCTCAAAATCTGTTGCGGCAATGCCTCCTGTTGGAATTTGAATCGTCCTTCCCTTAGTTTCTTCTGTCAAATGTCTGAGATCATGGGCCTGTAGCATTGTTTTAATAATATTTTTAAATAGATGAACAGGTGTCGGAATCACCGCACCCATCTTAATCTCATCCTTCACAAACCGAAAGCCAAACGTCGGAAAGCGGGGTTCATCTTTTGAATCAAAAATCCAAATGGGAAAGTTGCTGAGCAGCCCGCCATCTAAAATATAAGATTTATGTCTCGATTTTGATTTCCATATGACGGGCCGAAAAAAAAACGGAAGGGATGCACTCATCATGACAGCGGTTGATATTTTCAAGTCGCTTCGGATCATGCTGTACTTTGTTAAATCGTCAGGTAATATGAGAATTTCACCATTTGATACATCAGAAGCAATAATCTTCAATTTATTTTCAGGCAAATCAGCAAATGTCCTGATGCCTTTTGCGGCAAGAAGCGAGTCCACCCATTTTTCCAAATAATCATTCTTGTAAAATCCTAAATGAATCATAAGCTCAAACAGGCTTCCGACAATCGGAATATAGTTCAGAAATGATTTTCCTCTAAATTTTGAGACATCCATTTCTTTCAGCAAATCACGAATTTCATAGCTCTTATAGCCGCATGCCAGAAGTGATGCGATTACGGCTCCTGCCGAGGTACCGGCAAGCCTTTCCCACTCTACCTGTTCTTCCTCCATCGCCTGGATAGCCCCCGTGAAAGCAATTCCCCTCACTCCACCGCCTTCAAATACGGCATCTGCCTTCATTAGCTGTCACCCCACCAAGATAAATTTTCATACTCTTACCTTCAAGATTCTATTTGAAAATCCCTGTTCACAATGTTCAAATGATTCATTTCACCCAATGTAATAAGATGAATCAATTTTTCAAACATGATTCGTGAACCAGCCATTGCTCTTCAGATGGCAGCTCGAACTCATAGTTGTATTTGGGATAGAAACATGTTTAAACAGCAAAAATCAATTCTGGCTATCGCCATGTAACATTCTCAAAAAATGACAGTTGATCATATCCAAATTGACATCAGTACTAATCACCATAGTATTAGAAAAATCAAAAATAGTTCTTTTCCGGACCAATATAAAAAAGATCCAGTACATGTGACTAGATCCTCTTTTTAACATCTTCTCTTAGTGATTCAATCATATTGTCTGATAAATTTGCTGGAATAGATGTGCCATCCTCGAAAACCCAGGAATTAATTATTTCAAGGTCTGCTTTTTTAAAAGTAACACTATATTCTTTATTATTGTGAGTAAAATCAGCTGTCACCGATTCTTCGCCATTAAACCCGTCATCAATAATCATGTTATTTATTTCATATAGATTCACGATGTAATCTCCTTTTTATTGTTCTCTTATTATGTATATAGAATGAACTTTAAATTGTTGTTTATACACTTTTCCCAACCAGTCTGTCTAGATTCTTAAATTAAAAAAGAAGAGCTGCCCTTTTCAAGGATTGAAATATTCAACATTCCTTAACAGAGCCTTTAATAACCTTTCTTAATAAAGACTGTCCGATTTATTAATAAAATGCAGTTAAAATATAAATAGGCTGGATAGCAAGAGTGGCTGTCATGGTATTTGGCGAAGGAGGAGCCAATGCTTTTTTTCTTGGCATTTTATGATAGAAAAATGATTCAGCCGATTGAAGATTTGGCAGCATTTTTCTTAAATGCATGGTGAAACCCCTAGTTGTGCATATTAATTTTTAGAATAATTGGAAGGGGTTAATCACGATGAAAAAAGAAAAGCAAAATGAAAAGGACCGTGCAACAAGGCAAGAGGAGCTGCAAACAATTAATGATATTTCTATCAGCGAAAACGGGCAGCCGCTCCCTCAGCCTAAAGATTACGAAGAAATTGAGTATTAAAGTAAAAGGAAATCCCGCGATATTTAAATCAATTCCTCAGTACCGAATTCAAGGGACTGCATAAGAAGGCTCATACTTCTTGAGTTTTTATTAAGAGATGGATTTATGAAAGACTCATACTGAATAGATTGGGAAAGAAACGAACAAAAATTTAAAGAAAGGTGCCGTGTTTATCGGCACCTTCCATATGTTAATGGGTTACATTCTCTTTAATGAGGGACGAAAAATCCTCTGGTGTCACGACCTCTACATCTGAATCGAGCTGTTCCACTACGGTTTTCACATCGGAAAGCGACTTGCTCCATGCATGTACCAAAACGAGTGTGTAGCCTTGTTCACTTTCAGGGTTTCGCGGTGCTGAATTAATGCTTTCTATGACACTTTGTTCGTCTGCACCAACAAGTCCGCTCCATAACATTTCTCTAGCAGATATGATCGGCTTATCGTTTGACCAGACAATTTTCCCTTTATGGGTGTCATACCTTGAATATTCAAGGTAAAACAAGGCGTCTATGTTCTTCTGCGAGGTATATTTGTTCCAAAGAGATTTATTTTCCAGTGAGTTGAAATCAATAATTTGTGCAATGTGCAGATCTGTTTTACCCATATATTGATTTAGCTTTTTTACATGCTTATTTAATTCCTTCTCTGGATATTGACTCGGATACATATAGCCTGTACCAGATGGTCCGACTACAAATTGATCAGAGTGCTCTCCTTGTGAAGCGCTTTCATAATACCAGTTCATAACGGAAGGAGCGAGTTCAGAAAGCAGCGGGGATATTCCCCAGCCCATATTGAAGGTGCCTCTTTCTTTGCTCGAATACCACCTGTTGTCTGATTGAAAATCACCGAGAAGCCACTGGACATTATCTCCATCTGTCATCAAAAATGTAACATAATGGGTGTTTTTGTTTGCCTCCCGCTTTGTATCGGCTGTTTTCTGCTTAAGAGGTCCGGTTTTAATAGTTGATAATATCGATAGATTAGAAGCATGGTCAGAAGGAATCGTAAATACACCGGCTTTTGATGATGGAGATATAAATTGATCTTCCCCTGAGGATGCATCTCCCCATCCAAATGCTGTTGAATCTTTTTTAAGTCCCTCCATTAACTCAGAACGGAAAGGCGAGTTTCCGTCATAAAAAATCATCGACTTTTCTTTTACTGCAAAATCTCTTAATTGAAAGGCAAAATCCTCTTTTTGTTCAACAATTTTATCCTTCTTAAATTGAGGCCAATAATGATCCTTTACCCATTTTTCATCTTTGCCTCTCACATCCATTTTTTCTTTTAAACCATAAAATTCTGCTTTGCTCACAAGACTTTCCTCAACCGCAATAGCTCCGGTCACCCCAGCTAAACTTGTTGCGGAATTGATCGAATCATCTCCTTTTTTAAATAGAATATAGTCCTTTATTTTAGATTTCTTCACAAGTTCCCAAGGATTGTCCGTATAAGAGTATGGGATGCCATAGTTTCCTTCCAAGTCCTTTAACCATGTTTGATACCCGCCATAATCGCGGTCAAGGTAAAGATGAATTTTTGAGTTTTGCTGAGCCAATAAGCCTTGAAGAGTGGCAATCATTGTCGCTTCTTCAGCCGACATTTCAGACGTTTTGATTACGTATATATGCTCCGGATACTGTGCTTTAGCTGTTGTATATAGTGGATGACAAGCCATCATGATAAGCAGAAATGTTATCCAAGCTATGATTTTTTTACGATTATTCATAAAACACCTCCATTAAGCTTTTTTCCGGTAATCTTTTTTCTTCCAGGCAAGCGAAGCATAAATTTGCACCATAGCTGATTGTTCCAGAAGAGTAACAGGATGTTCACCGTCAAATTTAAATAGTCCTGTTTCAGGGTCTCGATACTGCTCCCAGACCTTATCTGCATATGTTTGCATCGCACGGGAATATTCTTTGTTTTTTGTTTCTGCTTCTAACAATAAAAGGTTTTTAAAGAAAATCGCATTGAATCTCGCTGGCTGTTTATACAGTCGCTCTTCTTCTTCGTAATAGGCTAAAGCTGTATTTGCAATGCTTTCTGCTCTTGTCAAATATTTTTTCTCATTCGTAATACGGTATAAAAGAACATTCGCTCCAATCATTACACCCTGGTTGTAGCTCCATTGCGTTTTTTCAATCGTGCCCGCTAAATCAATATGATCCCAAAAAAGCCCGTTAGGTGCGAGCATGTATTCATTTGTCCAGTCATACATTTTCTTTGCCCATTGAAAATAATGAGTCTTGCCTGTTATTTCATATAGATGGAACCCAAGCTCGGCCCCTGGAGCATTTGACACTGTATTCCGATCGCTGCTCCAGGCTGCTTGTGTCCAAAAGACACCGCCGGAAGCAGGATGTGATGGGTCATTGTCCCATCCATAGACTACAAGATTGAATATTTCTTTTGCTCTTTCTAAATACTTTTTGTCATGAGTCATTTTATAGAGCTGAATAAACTCAAGTCCAATCCATTCATTATCGTCATAAAAAAAATCTCCCCCATGTCCATACGGAGCAAGGACATAAGAGTCATAGCCTTTAGGCTGTTTTTCTACGTTCCAATACAGTTCAAGCGCATCTAAACGGTCTTGTACATCATCTTCATAATCTGAACCTATCTTTGGTACTCCTGATAAGTCAATGGTTCCTGCCATCGCTTGAGAAAAAGGCCAAACATAGGAATATGGATTTCCGCTTTGATAAGGAAATTCCTCTAAATACAATTTTGAATCTTCCTTATAAAAGTAATGCTGCAGAGACTCATATGATTGAACGGCTCTTTCTGCATTTTGAGTTTGATGCTGCTTTGCCTGAACCCTCATTGGACTAAAGATTGATAAGAAGATGCTCAATGTAATTAGAAGACTGACAATTGATTTCATAAGAACCTCCTAAGGAAATTTAATTGAACAGGCTAAACCTTTTAACCTCCTTTCATTTGATTGGTGCATTTCCTATGAAGAAAAAACAGCAGATCCTTTCGTTTCTGCTGTTTTCATTCTCGATTGATATGTTGTTATATAGACATATATGAAAAATATAACAATATATATCTATATATTGATTATATATAATCTGAATATTTCGTCAAAAAGGAAATAGGTCTAATTTAAAACATGGATAAAAGATCCATTTTCTGAAAAACCTTCCTTACTTTTCTCCTATTAGACGGCATAAGGAAAACGAGGGCTATTACTTTAATCATATACCAAGACTCCACTAACAAATTTATTCCTATAAAAGTTAATTATCTATAATTAGCATGAAGCTAAACTGACCAGATAGGTGGTAAAAGAAAGAAAGCTGCCTAAAAGGCAGCTCAGATCTTTACTAACGAACTCTTTAGTTGAAATAAGATTATTGGACTAGCGTATTCTGTCATGCGGCGACCTGCCATGTTCCCTGTTCTTTGACCATCACGTAAATAGCTAGACTGCCTTGACCATTTTCTAATATTCCCCTTCAGAGGTCGCCGGGTATTGTTGAATATGTGCAACAGTCACATCCGGACGCACAAAGAGGATGCTCTCGACTGTATACCATGCATATGAGTTAAGGAGTGATCCCGTCAATACTGCCTTGTGCTTTTCATTAATTTGCTTCCATCCTGAGAGCCGCTCGCCGAACACATCGAATGAACTCGCTTTGAAGATTTAATGTTCTTTTAAGTTAGACAAAGGAACCACTTGTTCATTCTGTGGTTCATCAATAGGATAAATTCTAGCTGTTTCATTGTTTTCATCCACATTCTGAATATAGATTGGAGCTTCATTATAGGTTACATTAGCCATAACTGGTGATGCAGCAATCTCTTGTGCACGTTGTTTGTTCATATTAAGACCCCCTCTCTTTTTATAACAATCAAGTCATAATGTTAACTTCAAACAATATAATTATTCTTGTTATTCAACATAATAAAGATTTAATTGTTAAATATGGGTACTCACTAGAGGGTTGCCATAATCAAGAAGATTTCCGGCAACTTTTTGTTTTTCAACTAGGGCTACCGCCACATGCCCTTCAAGCTAAGGCAAATAATTACCCCCTAAACGAAAAAAATTTATTCTAATTAATCCATCTGAATTTTTGTGAAAACCGCTGAATGTTAGTTAAATAAATCATTAAACCGAATATCGGAAACTTTGATTTATAAGTCTCCAATATTCGGCTAATAGCTTAACTAATGGGTCAAATCCTTTTTTTATTTTTAAAAAATAGCATTTGAAAGGAGTCTAAAGAGATATTCTGTGTGATCACGGAATGCTGGCTCTAACCCGATTAATATTACATCTTTATCTTGATTACGAACCATTACCGGTTGTCCTTGAACTTTAGGGAGAAAATTGAAATCCATGAACCATTAAAACGGATCAATTGTACAAAAAAGGTATTTTGATGAACATTACATGCCCCATCGTTTTATCAACGAATTGAGGTAATTATGCTAAAAGAATAAGGATACTTTAGGATTTATTTATGGTTCTGGCTTTAATCATTTTTATAGCAGTTAGTGTATTTTCGGATAAAATACGCAATCTACTATTAAGAAAAACGTTTATAGCAAAGATAATGAACGTCATAAAAGGTTCATTGCTGGGCTTTATTGGATTGCAAATCGCGTTCAGTGAAAAATAATGAAAACCATTTTTCATTGAGAAAGGACAACTCTAAGAGTTGTCCTTTCAGACTGTCGACAAATCCCCCCTTTTTGGGGGATTTGTCGGCAGTTTTTTTATATAATGAAAATAGAACAATACAGAGGTGATTTGGATGTTGTCTAAAAATAATCAAATGAATCGCGATCAACTAGAAATGATTACACTTGAACAGTTGGTGCCGGAAGATCACTTAGTCCGTAAAATTGAACAAGCTCTCGATTTTTCTTTCATCTATCCATTAGTAGAGAAAGTCTATTCCGCAGATCGAGGTCGTCCAAGTATTGATCCGGTCATATTGATTAAAATGACCTTCATCCAATACCTTTTCGGTATTCGATCCATGAGAAGAACCATTGAAGAGATTGAAACCAACTTAGCCTACCGTTGGTTTTTGGGTTTTGGTTTTCATGACAAGGTGCCCCACTTCTCAACATTCGGTAAAACTATGAACGGCGCTTTAAGGATACAGATCTGTTTGAGCAGATATTTTACCGCATCTTAAAAGAGGCGATTGATAAGAAACTGGTCAATGGAGAACAGGTATTTATTGATTCAACTCACGTAAAGGCTAGTGCTAATAAACGAAAGTATCAGAAAAAAATCGTACGAAAAGAAACGAAATCATATGAGGAAAGGCTCCAAAACGAACTCAATCTAGACCGCGAAGAAAACGGAAAAAAGCCTTTTCCCCCAGATAAATTTGAACCGGAAGAGAAAGAGATTAAAGAAAGTACGACGGATCCGGAAAGTGGCTATTACGTAAAAGATGAAAGAACAAAACAGTTCGCTTACTCATTTCACGCAGCCTCTGACGAAAAAGGATTTGTTCTGGGGACAATCGTTACGCCTGGTAACGTGCACGACAGTGCAATATTCGAGCCTCTACTTGATCAAGTAACTGAGCTTCACAAGAAACCTGCTGCTGTTGCTGCCGATGCTGCTTACAAGAACCCTGCTCTTGCTCACTATTTGAACGAAAAAGAAATTCGTCCGGTTTTTCCTTATACACGGCCAAAAACAAAAGATGGATTTTTCAAGAAAAGTGATTATGTGTACGACGAACATTTTGATTGTTACATATGCCCGCACGATCAAGTGCTTCCTTACAGAACTACTACGAAAAAAGGATACAGACAATACTCTTCCGATCCGAAGGTTTGTGAAAATTGCCCATTCCTAAGCCAATGTACGGAGAGCCAAAATCATCAGAAATTGATTGAAAGGCATCTCTGGCAAGAATACTTAGATGAAGCTGAACACCTTCGTCATACAGAAGAGAACAAAACAATTTATGCAAAACGTAAAGAAACGATAGAGCGTGTCTTTGCAGATGCAAAAGAAAAGCATGGTATGCGTTGGACAACGTTGAGAGGACTCAAAAAATTGTCCATGCAGGCGATGCTTACTTTTGCTGCCATGAACTTGAAAAAGTTGGCATCCTGGACATGGAAGCCAGCGAAAGCGGTATAAAAATAGTCAACGAATAGGCCTACAAACATCAAATTAGCCCTAGAAATGACAAAAAGCATTCGGATAGAGTTCATCCGAATGCCTTTTGTCTACAATCTGAAAGGACAACTCTAAGAGTTGTCCTTTCTTACATTTCCTTATTTAAGTTGTTATAAGTAAATAACTTTATGATTCTTTCATACGAGAGCGGCGAATTGTCTCTTAAATACTTGAAATAATAAGTTCTGATTTACCTGCAAGCTCGAATTCACCGAATTCACCAGGTAATAAAAAGTGATCTCCTTTTTTAAAGAAGGAATGATTACCATTATGGATAAGTTCACCCTCTCCATGAATAACACTTACAAGAAGGAATGGCTTTTGTTGTTTTAAGCTGGCTGATCCATCTATTTCCCATTTTTGTACTGTAAAGTAAGGGCATTCAATTAGTGAATCGATCGTTAAACCCTCAATTTTTTCAGGTTGAGTAATTAATTTATTTGCTGAGAAAGGAACTTCGGTTACTTCGATACTTTTTTGAATATGAAGCTCACGAAGATTCCCTTGTGAATCCTTTCGATTATAATCATATACACGGTAAGTAGTATCAGAGTTTTGCTGCGTCTCTAATATGATAATGCCTTCACCAATCGCATGAATGGTTCCACTAGGTACATAGAAGAAATCACCTGGTTTGACTTTTACCGAACGAAGCAGTTTATCCCATTCTTCATTTTCAATCATCCGAATTAGTTCTTCTTTTGTTTTTGCATGATGTCCATAAATAATTTCGGCATTATCTTTACAATCAATAATATACCAGCATTCGGTTTTCCCTAACTCTCCATTCTCATGAATCTTGGCATACTCATCATTAGGATGAACCTGAACCGACAAGTCTTGATTTGCGTCTAATATTTTAGTAAGAAGAGGAAAACGGTCTCCTGCTATATTTCCAAATAACTCACGGTGTTTTTCCCATAGTTCACCCAAGGATAACCCTTTATATGCGCCATTTTTTACAACACTTTGTCCATTTGAATGTGCTGCGAATGCCCAGCACTCTCCTGTTTGAGTATATGGAATATCATATCCGAAGGAAGTCAGGTTCTCTCCGCCCCAAATTCTTTCTTTAAAAATAGGTTCAAAAAACAATGGCTCAATGGTCAAAACAAATCTCTCCCTTTCATCCTTATTATCTTTTAAGTATATAAGTTGTCATACTGTGTCCTTTGAAACATCTTTTTTTTCAAGTAAAAAGTTCAGGCCCTCTTCCCATCAAAAATGAGAAAAAGGGCTAAAATTTATCCTTTAGTTTGAGGACTGAACTCTCTTGGCGGCTAACCTATTCAATCGATTCTAGTAGCTTAAATGCTTCTTCTTTTGTTTTAACAGCTAATAATTGTTCTCTATAGCTTTCATCCATCAGTTTCCGAGAAAGCATTTGAAGGATTTTTAAATGTTCATTCCCTTCACTATCCTTAGGAACAGCAATCATGAAAATCAGCTTTGCATCTGTACCATCAAGGCTTTTCCAGTCTACCCCATCTTTTTTGAGACCAAAAACAACGCGAGGTTTCTTTACGGCCATTGATTTTCCGTGAGGGATAGCAATGTTCATGCCAATTCCTGTTGAACTTTCTTGTTCTCGGTTTAGGATAGCCTGTTTGAAATCTGAAGTTGAACTTAAGGCTCCTGCATCATCTAATTTCTGTATCATTTCATCAATAACATCATCACGTGTTAATCCGGTTAAATTCACGTCAATTAGCTCTAGGTCGGTAATATCTGTTAATTTTTTAATTTCTATATTTGCTGCTTTTTGAGGTACTTCTAGTGTTTCTTCAGCTTCTTCTGCATCAGGGATATCTAATGTTTGAATATCTCTTTTCAAGATATTGACCAAAAGAGCTGTTACAAACGAACCTGCAATAACGGCGATAAAAAACATCAGAACATTATCAACAGCTCCAAGGACGGCAACGATCGGTCCTCCATGTGCAACTTTGTCTCCAACATGTCCAAGCATCGCGATAACTGAACCAATCATAGAACCGGCCATAATGCTTGGAATGACACGAAGCGGATCTTGAGCTGCAAACGGGATTGCTCCTTCTGTGATTCCGAATAATCCCATTGTAAATGATGCTTTTCCTGCTTCTCTTTCTGCAGGCTGGAATTTTTTCTTTCCTAAGAACGTCGCAAGTCCCATTCCAATAGGCGGAATACAGATTGCAACTGCGATTGGGCCCATGATTTCATAGTTTCCTTCAGCTATCATTGCAGATCCGAAGAGGAAGGCAACCTTATTTACAGGACCTCCCATATCAAAGGAAATCATTGCACCTAAAATTAATGCTAATAGGATTGAGCTTGTACCTTGCATGCTTGCTAACCAAGATGTTAATGATTCGAAAACTTGTGCAACAGGTGCTCCAAGTATATAAACAAATATGAGACCGACAATGAGTGACGCAACGATCGGGATGATGATAATTGGCATGATAGGCTGAATGGCTTTTGGTACTTTTAGTTTTTTAATACCTAAAGCTACATAACCAGCTAAGAAACCCGCGATAATACCGCCGATAAAGCCTGCACCAGCTTCGCTTCCGTAAAAACTGCCATTTGCTGCAATATATCCGCCAATCATACCAGGAGCTAAACCAGGTCTATCAGCAATACTAACGGCAATGAATCCTGCCAGAATTGGAAGCATGAATGTAAAGGATGCTCCACCGAGCTTTTCGATTGTTTTCCAGAATGAATCATCCGGAATCACCAGCCCTCCAGGAGTCTTTTCTCCTCCCAGAGTTAACGCAATCGCTATTAATAAACCGCCAATCACTATGAATGGAATCATATAAGAAACACCATTCATTAAATGCCGGTAAAATGGGTTTTGTTTATCTTCTTTTTTATGATTATTTTCTGCAGTCTTTGATGCTTTGTACACAGGTACGTCGCCGCTTATTTTATTAATTAATTCTTCAGGCTTGCGTATACCGTCTTGAACACCAGCAACTAACACCTTTTTGCCAATAAATCGATCTTTATTGACTGTTTTGTCAGCAGCGATAATAATGCCGTCCGCTTCACGAATATCCTTCTCAGTAAATTCATTTTCTACCCCGATCGAGCCCTGGGTTTCAACCTTCATTTGAACGCCTAACTTTTTAGCAGCTTTTTGAAGATTTTCTGCAGCCATATAAGTATGAGCAATCCCGTTTGGACAGGATGTAATCGCTAATATCTTCATTTCTAATCCTCCTAAATTCATCTCGCAATCGCTTACATTCTCACTATACCGCGAAATAACAAGGGGAAAAGTTTAACTTTTTACCGCAGCTTCCGGAAAAATCGTTTTTTATCCTTTATAGGTTACTATTTTCCACCATGAAAATAAGATAAAAAGTTCATTTTGTCTTTTTCTTTAATGAGAGTTTGAATGAAAGCAGGTTGTTCGCTTATATAGGACAATTCACCAAATAGCTGCCTTGTCTCTTCATGCTCATCATTTTTTACAGCGAGCATAAATACGAGTGTTACTTTTTCTGATCCCCATTTAATCGGTTTTTTTAAAGTAGCAATTGCAATTGCTGACTGCTTGATCAGTTTGGGATTGCCGTGTGGAATGGCAATGCCTGCACCAATGGTTGTCGATGACATTTTTTCCCTATTAATGGCGTTATGTGCATATTCTTTTTCCACATACCCTTTTTCATACAAGGAGTCAGCAAGCATTTCGATTATTTCATAACGATGTTCTGCATCCTGCTGTAAAAAAACTAAAAAAGGATTCGTATATTTCAACACAACAGATTCTTCTAGTTCATGATGAACAGATTCTTCAAACTGATTGATAAAATTCTTTAATTTCTCTACTTCTGCTTCCGTTAACAATGGGGAAACGACAAGATGCGGAATCTTTAGTTCCGGCAAAGAGACAGTGGATATCACAAGATCGATATCATATTTTGCTAAAAAATCTTTTAAGTCTGCCTTCGCTATGCACCCCTTGATATGGATGGAATAAAACTTTCTCTCAATTTTAGTTTTTAATAACTGGGACGTACCAATTCCCATATGACAAACAATAACGGCATTTTTCATCTTTTCTCTAGTACTTTTAAGCCGTTCAATCGATGCTTGAAAATGCAAAGTGACATAGGCTGCTTCTTCCTCTGGAATTGACAAAGCGAAAGATTGATTAATTTCTTCTAAGACGTTAATGACCATATCAAACATATAAGGATACATTTTTTTTATATCATCCAACATTGGATTTGTAACAGAAAGACCGTAATTAAGACGATTTAATGTTGTATACAAATGAACCTTCAGTCCGCTTAACAAGGTTTGATCCTTTGTAAATTCAATCATATTTAACTCGGTCATACGATTTACTAAAAGATGCACAAGCATTAATAGCATAGGGTTATTTTCAGTAAAACCAGCCATTTTGTCTGTCTCGTTTCTTTGTTGATAACGAATTTTCCCGCCTAATATATGTAAAGCTAAATAAGTGATTTCCTCTTCTGGAAAATGCAATGAAAAAACAGGTTCCAGCCTTTTTAGAAATTCAGAAGTCCATTCATATTCTTTCTTATCTCTGAGAAGAGATTTTTCTTTTTCTGAGATAGAAATAGGCTGTTTAAGTTTTATTCGCTTAATCATCAGGAGTGTATGGATGATTAAACTTTCAACTGTTTCATCTGTAAAATATAAAGACTGCCGATTTTGAAGTTCTTTCAATTCATTTTTTACTGCTTCAGCTTCATGAGATGAAAATTGTTCTTTTATAAATTGTATACTGGATGTCATATTGTTGGTCAGCTGATAGAATCGGGAAAAAGCTGTTCGTTTATTTTTTTCAGTTCCTATAATCGATAGACCGACTCTTTGCTTAGAAATTAATGTTAAGTCCATATTCTTTAGCCATTCATTGATTTTGTCCAAGTCTTTTTTAATAACTGATTTATTCACAAAATACTGCAAAGCAAAATCCTGCACTGTTACTTGCTTTACGGACATTAGAAGCTGATAGGCTATTTGGAGAACCCTTTCATTAGATTCATAGACTGGATTTTTTGCCAGGTGCAGCTGTTTAAATAAGGTTGTCTTCTCGCGCTCTTCAATTTCTAAGTATACGCCTAACCCTGGTTTTCGAATTAAAGAAGCATTTGAATGATGTTTCATGTACTCTTCGATAGCCTTAAAATCATTGCGTATTGTTTTTTCGGAACAATCCACTCTTTCTGCAATATCCTGCACTAACAAATGCTGATCTGATTGAGTTAATAAAATATGTAGGATTTCTTGCTGTCTTGCATTCATTAGGTTCACCTGCTTATCTTTGGAACAATTCTATATTCATTATATTGTGGATTTAACACCGTTTTTTATACGATACATTTGATGATATTCTAATTGACACAATACATCTATAAAAACTAGACGGGGAATTTGTAAAAACCGCAGACATTAAATCTCATCATATCTCATTTTTCTTTTATGATAAACAAAGAAATCTATTCAGAAAGCTTAATTTGTATGGTTTTCTATCATTTCATTGCATATTCCCTTGGTCAAATAGCAAAAAGAGAGAATTCCAGTTGGATTCTCTCTTTTTATTCTCTATTCTTTCAGCAGGCCTTCTTTTTGAAGGTACTCTTTCGCCACTTCTGAAGCTTGCTTTCCTTCAACATTTACCTGATAGTTCATATCCCGCATTTCATCGTCCGTAATTTTTCCTGCGAGATTATTTAGCGCGTCCTCAATCTCCGGATGCTCTTCAAGCGTTTCTTTTTTCAATAACGGTGCACCCTGATAAGGCGGGAATAAGTTTTTATCATCTTCTAGAACTGTTAAGTTGTATTGCTGCAGCTCACTGTCTGTAGAATATGCATCAATTAAATTGATTTCACCAGACTGAATGGCTTCGTAACGCAGCTTTGGCTCCATCGTTTTTAAGTTTGGAAAGGTTGTTTCATAAAGCTTTTGGATACCTTTATATCCGTCCTCACGATCAGTAAATTCAAGTGTAAAACCAGCCTTCATATTGCCTGCCACTTGTTTTAAATCTGACATTTTTTCAAGGCCAAATTGTTCTGCTGCTTCCTGGGGCACGGCTAGAGTGTATGTGTTGTTAAATTTCATCGGCTCAAGGTAGGCCATATCAAATTCTTCCATCATACCTATTTTGGCCTGCTCATACACTTCGTTTCGATTGTTGCTTACTGCTTCCTCTTTTAAAAATGTAGTAATGGCGGTACCAGTGAATTCCGGGTAAATATCAATATCTCCTGATTTTAGCGCATTGAAAACAAAAGAGGTTTTTCCGAGACCAGGTTTAACTTCCACTTCTAAATCTGTCTCCTTCTCAATCAGCAGCTTATACATATTGATTAAAATTTCAGGCTCAGATCCAAGTTTGCCGGCGATGACGATATCTTTTTTCCCTGTCCCAAATACAAGCGGCACAGCAACAATTAAGACTGCGATTAATCCTGCAATACCAACTGCTTTCATTGATCTTTTCGCTGATGTTTTTTCAACTAAACGAAGGAGAACATCAAACAAGATTGCAAGAAGGGCCGCTGGAATTGCTCCAAGTAAAATCAGCATGTTATCGTTGCGGTCGATGCCAAGCAGAATCAGTTTCCCTAATCCCCCTGCGCCTATTAGAGCTGCAAGTGTTGTCGTTCCTACGATCAGCACCATCGCTGTCCGGATTCCGGCCATAATTACCGGGAGGGCAAGAGGCAGCTCCACTTTAAACAGACGCTTGGAATTGTTCATTCCCATCGCTCTTGCCGCTTCAATTAAGGAAGGATCAACCTCTTTAATTCCCGTGTATGTATTTCTCAGGATTGGGAGCAGTGCATAAATAACCAAGGCAATAATTGCTGGTACGACTCCAATCCCGACAAGCGGTATCAGCAATCCAAGCAAAGCAAGGGAAGGTATGGTTTGGAGCACTGCTGAGATTCCAATGACACCTTCTGCAGCTTTGGTTTTTCTTGTTAAATAAATGCCAAGGGGAATAGATATGATGACAGCAAGCAAAAGAGCTATAAACGAAATTTGGATATGTTCAAACAAAGCAGATAATAGCTCGCCTTGTCTATCTTTAAAAACATCAATGAATTCATTCATGCGTTAACCTCTTTCTTCCGTTTGCCCCGATAGAAACTGTACGGCCGACTCTCTTGTAATGGTTCCGATAATCTGTCCATCCCGTTCAATTGGAATCATATCTTCTTCTCCTAATCGAGCCAGGGCCTCCTTGATGTCTGCTGAATAAGACAACGGGACTTTCAGGGAATCTGTTTCTTGAGGAGGACGAACAAACCCTTCAATCGAACCCTCTAGAACATTTGTCACGGCACGATGACCGATAAACTCCTTTACAAACTCATTAGCAGGATTCGCTATAATGGCTTCAGGTGCATCAACCTGAATAGCCTCTCCATCCTTCATCACACAAATGCGGTCTCCTAAAGCCAAGGCCTCCTGCATATCATGTGTGACAAATACAATCGTTTTATGAATCCGCTTTTGCAGATCAATCATATCCTGCTGCAGTTTTTCGCGGCTGATCGGATCTAGCGCGCTGAATGGCTCGTCCATGAGAATGATATCAGGATCAGCAGCAAGCGCCCTGATGACTCCGATTCTCTGCTGCTGACCGCCGGATAATTCGCTCGGTTTCCGTGTTCGATATGTATCAGGTTCAAGACCTACCATTTCAAGAAGCTCATCTGTCCGCTTGCGGATTTTGTCAGCTTCCCATTTTCTAAGCTCAGGAACGATCGCGATATTTTCTTCAATCGTCATATGCGGAAACAGAGCAATCTGCTGCAGCACATACCCAATATTCCAGCGGAGTTCATGAATGTCGTAGTTATGAACATTTTTTCCGTCTATGTAAACAGATCCAGCCGTTGCATCTATCAGACGGTTAATCATTTTCATTGTTGTTGTTTTCCCGCAGCCTGAAGGCCCGATAAAAACAAAAAACTCCCCTTTTTCTATGGTTAAATCCAAAGCATTAACGGCTTTTGTACCATCCTTATATACCTTAGATACGTTCTCAAAGCGGATCATCAGCTCACCTTTTTCTATTATAATAATGAAAAAAATAGTCATACCTTACTCTCTATTACCCGAAATATTCAGGAGTTATGCATCTTTTTTCAAATAACGAAAACTTTCTCTTAAGCAAAAGTGGAATTATCTGTATAATACTAGAAAAGAGAGGGTGAAGCCAGTGATGAAGATCAAAACAGATTCTGTAACCGGATTTAAGAATGCTAACATTCCATATACACTTCTCAGCAGAAATTCTAACACAAAAAGCCTTGCCATTATGCTTCCAGGCTTAGGCTATACAGCCCAGGGTCCTCTTTTTCATTATTCAACAGGGGTATTCTTAAACAAGAATGCTGACGTGCTCCACATCAATTATCATTACAATTCAGCATTCTATGAATCTTTTACAAATGAAGAAATCGATGAGGCTTTAAAAAGAGATGTAAGAAACGTAATCGACACTGTCTTAAGCGCACATACTTACAGTGATTTTTATCTAATAGGAAAATCGCTCGGAACCATTGCATTAGCTTCAGAGCTCGGCAGAACAGCTTTTTTCGATGCAAAAGTCATTTGGTTAACACCGCTATTAAATAGAGAAGATGTTTTTTGGTCGATCGTAAAGAGCAAAAAACGAGGATTGTGCATGATTGGCGATAAGGATCCTTATTATAAGGAAGATAGATTTCAACAGCTGAAGGAAAACCCTGCTCTTCACTCCGTCCTTATTCCTCTGGCGAATCATAGTTTAGAATTGGATGGTGATCCTGTAGGTTCCGTGGATATATTAAAAGAAGTGATGGCGAAGATTGAGGCATTTTAAAAGCGCGGCAGCAAGCCGCGCTTCTTTTATTCAAACAGCTGATCAATTGCACTTTGAGGAAGAGCATTTTCTCCTCCGAGAATGTAATAAACAAATGTTTGTTCCTTATACTTTTGAATAGTAGTTTTAGTTGCGCCGTTCGCAGTATTTGGATTTGTTAAAACAACCGGGCTTAAATATTGAGCCGCAAGTGCAGAACCCGCAAAACTTATTCAAATAATGAGCTGATTGCAGATTCAGGAAGAGCATTTTCTCCGCCAATGATGTAATACATTTTAGCTGAATCAGCATAAGCAGCAATTGTATCGATCGTTGTTTGATCAGCTGCTTTTGGATTTGTTAAAATCATAGGATTTCCATGAACTGCTGCTGCAGCAGAACCTGACAATGCATCGGGGTAGTTTGTTCCAGTTGCAATAAACGGACTGGACATATTCAAGTCAGCTGCAAAGTAGCTGATGATGCTGCTGTTTGTTTCATAACGAGTCGCCCCGCTGATGCGTTTATGATTTGGGAAAACTTTAGCAATTTTATCAGGCACAACAGCTGCGCCTCCAATAACAAAGGTTTGCTTCATGTTGCTTGATTTAACGTATTGGCTGACAGAATTCGGTATGGCATTTTTCTTTGTCAGTAATATTGGCATCGTTTTCGATGCAGCGATTGGTGCAATTGATAAGGCATCTGCAAAGCTTTCTCCTGTAACAACTGCAGCACGATCCGCCGTACCAAGCTGTTTAGCAATATTAACTGATGTCTCATAACGGTCTAAGCCGCTGATTCTGGAAATCGTTGTTATGCCTGCAGCCTTCAGCTCTTTTTCTACGTTCGCTGTTATGACAGATTTTCCGCCAACCAGAATAACTTTTTTCGCTCCCAGGCGCTTAAGCTCACCTTTTACAACAGCAGGAAGTGAATTCGTGTCTGTTAATAAAAGAGGGGCCTTGTGTTTATGGGCAAGAGGAGCTGCACTTAATGCATCCGGATAATTTTTGCCTGTTGCAATCACAACTGTACCGGACCCAGTAAAGCTTTCTTTTGATACTTTTACAGCTGTTTCATAGCGGTCTGAACCAGAAATGCGTTCCACCGGAATATTCATTCGATCAAATGCTTTAACAGCGCCGAATACATCAAGTCGGCCCCAGCCAGAAACTGTGTCATAACCTGGAATGACTTCTTCTTCAGGATACGGGTATTCTTCGTCATATGGATACTCTTCGAAGTCATCCATAGGGTTATCTTGTTCATCAAATGCAATGTCAGCAGCAGATTTCGTCAGGATTCGTTCTACTTCACCTGGCGTTAAATCCATATTATGTGAAAGAAGCAGGCCGGCTGCTGCTGCAACATGAGGTGCTGCCATTGATGTTCCCGTCATATTCGTTACATTGCCATCAGGCATTAAGCTAGGAATGTCAGTACCTGGTGCAACTAGATCCAGTCCTTTTCCATAGTTGGAATAATCCGATACTAGATCAATGCGGTTTGTTCCGCCTACTGAGATAACATACTTAGAAGAAGCAGGGTAAGAAAGCTCTTCCATGCCATCATTTCCGCTTGCTGCTACAACTGTTACATCATGATCGTAAGCATATTTTAATGCACTCTCGATGACGCGGCTGTATCCTCCGCCAAGACTCAGGTTGATCACGTCTGCACCTTGATCAACTGCATATCGAATTCCGAATGCAATTTGCTCCGTGTCGCCGCTTCCTGCTGCATCAAGGACTTTTACAGGAAGAATTTCAGCATGTGAATTGATGCCTGACATTGAGTAATGGTTATTGTTCTCTGCAGCGATGATGCCCGAAACATGTGTGCCATGCCCATGATCATCCATTGCATTTGAATTTTTTCCAATAAAATTGTAGCCGTTATCCGCAAGTACTTTGCTGTTAAGGTCGGCTAGTGTATGATCAACACCAGTGTCAACTACGGCAATAACGGTATCATTCAGCTCTCTGCCTTTAATTAATTCGTGAAGCTGTTCAAATTTAATATCAGCATCAGCAGTGCCGCCATCTTTTCCTGCGTTTTTCAGCGGCCATTGATATGGATATTGAGCGTCAGCAGTAAATGCTTTATATTGCTGAACAGGTTCGGCAAATTCTACCTCAGGAAGCTTGGCAAGCTTTCCTGCTGCTGTGTTTAAAGAACTCGCTGAAGCTTTAAAGCCTGATGAGCTTCCTTCTACTTCCATGACATACATATCAGGAAAAACAGATTTATTGGCTTTTAGCGAAGCAGCCGACTGAATGCCGAATGATTTTGTTTTTGACTGTATACTGCTTAGTTTCTTGCCTTCTTTTAATTTTACAATGACGCGGTTTTCATAGCTGCTTGCAGAAGGTAACGCATATCCGCCCATTTGTAAAATGGAAGAAACTGTTTTGTTTGTTACGTTTGAAATTCCGATGCTTTTCCCGGTTTTCTCAATTTGATCCTGAAGGAAAGCCGGTACAGATTCAAGTGCAGTCGTGTATAGACGATTGATTGCATCTTGATCGGCTTTTGTAATTTTATACGTACTGCTGCTGCCTTTTTCAGCAACATCTGTAAATAAGCCTTTTAATTGCATTAAATCTTGATAAACGTTATCACGGGTGGTTTTGCTAAAAACCATTTTCGTGCTTAAGAATGGGGCAATTTTGTAATACATGGATGACAATTCTTGTCCATTTTCTGTTTTAGCAAGCACATCCTCACGAATGGCTCTCAAGTCATTTATGATGTTTTTGCCGTTTTCTCTTTCTTTTGTGCTAAGCTCTGCCGGGCACTCTTCCGTACTTACATATTCAGAAGGAGGAAGTGTTATCCCATCATATCCGATCATATAGGAAGCGGGTGGCTCTGACGGCTCTTCCTCAATCGTCATCTCTTCTTCTGTGTTCTCTTCTTCTGTGTTCTCTTCTTCACCAGCGTAATGCTCTACTTTAATATAAAAAGGTCCCGCCCATGCTACCGGGAAATCAATGACTGCCGGTTGATCTGCATAAGAATACCCCATATATCTGTCGAATGCGCGATTATCAACTGCATTTTCAAGACTGGAATATACCGTTACATTCAATTCAGCTTCTGATTGAAGCTTTACTCGCAGGTGCGTGTAATCTTTAATTTCTGCTTCCGTTGGATCTATCGTGTACCAATGTACTTGTTCCGATTCCTCAAACAAGCCTTCTACTGGTTCTGAAATGGTTAATTTCGCTTCTTCTTTCGGTACATCTGCTTCTGCTGCCTTAACATCATTTACAGGAAATTGACTGAAAAACAGGGCAAAAATCAGAATGACTGCCATGAAACTGCTAAACTTTCTTTTCGTCATTTGAAACCTCCGCTTAATAGATTCATAATATTTAACATTTTCTATTAAAACATAGAAATTTCTTTTTTGGAAAACATTTCTATATATTTAAGGTAGAATTAAACAAGGAGCTGCTTTTCGCAGCTCCTTGCTGGTGAACCTATTTTTACATCACCATAGCAGATTTCACATAGTGATAAAGCAGCTTCGCTGTATTTTCAAGCGAATCTTTGTGAGTGCGTTCAAACGCGTGTGAGGAGTCGATTCCCGGTCCGATTAATCCATGAACAATATCATGGCCGGAACGGATCGCTGCTGAGGCATCAGATCCATAGTAAGGATAAATATCTAATTTATAGCCGATGTTATGCTCTTTCGCCAGATTCGTTAAGTTTTTGCGGAGCTCATAATGGTAAGGACCGCTTGCATCCTTCACACAAATCGAAACGGTGTATTCATCCGTTGACTGTCCGTCACCCATCGCACCCATATCAACAGCTAAATATTCAACTGTTTCAGGTGTGATATTAGAGTTTCCGCCGTAGCCGATTTCTTCGTTATTTGATATCAAAAAATGAGTTGTATAAGGAAGCAGCAATTTTTCTTCCTTGATTTGCTTCATAAGCTGAAGCAAAAGCGCAACACTTGCTTTATCGTCTAAATGGCGGGATTTAATAAAGCCATTATCCGTCACTTCAACACGTGGATCAAAAGAAACAAAGTCTCCGACTTCTATGCCGAGTGCCCTGACATCATCGGCGTTTTTCACAACCTCATCAAGACGGATTTCCATGTTGGCCTGATTCCGTTCTGCTTTTCCTGCATCTTTATAGACATGAACAGAAGTCTGGTGCATCAGGATTGTGCCTGTAAACATCTTGCCCGATGAAGATTCGATTTTGCAATATTCACCTTCAATTGAGTTATAGTTGAAACCTCCGATTAAATCAATCGTCAGCCGTCCGCTTGCTTTAATTTCTTTTACGATTGCCCCAAGCGTATCAACATGCGCTGTCAGCATGCGGTGATGGGAATTGTCTCTTCCCGGAATAGTTGCAAGCAGTCCGCCTTTGCGATTGCGTCTCGTCTCTATTTGACATTCAGCTAGATAGTTTTCTACATATGTAATCACTTCATTTGTATTTCCTGATGGGCTCGGTATTGACACGAGCTCTTTGATCAGCTGCATCGTTTCATTCAAAAGAATTCTCCCCTTTTAGTTGCTTTTTCTATATTATAGCAGTTTCAGACCTCCTTAAAATAGCAGAACCGATTCCCCATAAATGTGAAATCGGCTGTTTGGCCTTATTCATATGAGATGATGCTGAGCCCATGGGCATCAAGTTCAAGCGTTGAACCTGAAATCTCTTGACCTGTTAATAAGCATGAAGCCTTCTTCAAATCTTTAGGAAGAGAAGCATCAATTGGATGATCCGCCCCGTTTAAAATAAACAGGATTTTTTCATCGTTAAACGTTTTTGTATACATGATATGCTGATCTTCTCGGCCAGCCTCAACAAATTGAATTTTCCCCTTGTTGCCGAATGCCGGATTGTTTTTGCGAAGCTCAATCATCTGCGTAATAAATTTCAATAATTCACCGTCCTGTTTTTCCTCATCCCAAATCATGCATTTGCGGCAGCCTGGATCCATCATGCCCGTCATGCCTATTTCGTCCCCATAATAAATACAAGGTGCGCCCGGTGATGAGAGCAGAAAAGTGAAAAGCTGCTTCACTTTATCTGTATTTTCTCCGCAGACAGTAGCGATACGAGGGGTGTCATGACTTCCAAGCAAGTTAAATGCAACCTCCGACACTTGCGCAGGATACATAAGAAGCGCTTCTGCCGTTCGGTTTATAAACTCTGATGCTGTTACTTTTCCGTGAGCAAAAAAGTCTATTGCCACACTTGTGTACGGATAATTCATCACTGCATCAAACTGATCACCCTGCAGCCAAGGCATTGCATCATGCCATACCTCTCCTAAAATATAAACCTCAGGATCAATCGTTTTGATTTCTTTGCGGAACTCGCGCCAGAAGTCATGGGAAACCTCATTTGCAACATCAAGTCTCCAGCCGTCAATGCCAAATTCCTTCACCCAGTACCGCCCAACCTCAAGCAAGTATTCACGCACTTCAGGATTCCCTGTTCTGAGCTTTGGCATATTTTCCGAGAAACCGAACGTTTCGTAATGAACCTTGCCGTCTTTTTTCAGCGGAAACTGATCAATGTGAAACCAATCTTTATATTTTGAAGCTTCTCCGTTTACGACCACATCCTGAAACGGGGGAAACTCATAGCCGCAATGATTAAACACAGCATCAAGCATCACTTTAATGCCATTTTCATGACAGACCTTCATTAACTTTTTAAACGTTTCTTTGTCCCCAAATTGCGGATCAATTTCTAAATAATCAATCGTATCGTACTTGTGATTCGAAAAAGCTTTAAAAATAGGGGTAAAATAGATACCCGTAATGCCAAGCTTCACCAGGTAATTAATATTTTGAATGACCCCTTCAAAGTCTCCGCCGAAGCTGTTCGCTGCTGTCGGCTCCGTACTTCCCCAAGGCAAAGCATCTTTGGGGTTCAGTGCTTGGTCTCCATTCGCAAAGCGTTCAGGAAAAATCTGATACCAGACCGTGTCCTTGACCCATGACGGGGCAGCAAAGATATCTTCTTCATTTATATAAGGGAAGGTAAAATAGTACCCGTTATGATCTTGCGGCTTTTTATCCAAAAATCCCTGCTCCGTAAAAATGAGCGTTTGATCTCCCGATATCATTTCAAACCCATATTTCAAACGTCTATGCGGAGGTTTAAGCGCAACCGTCCAAATATCGTAAAGCTCCGTCCTTCCAAGCTTAGTCATCTTAATATGCTCCTCAGACTTCCATTTCCAGACTCCTTTACTCTCCTGCTCCCACGTGAATGGATCCCCCCAGATCAAATTCACCTTTTCAGCATCATTTTTCTTTGTCTGCAGACGGATGTGCAGCGTATCTTTATCATAAGCATAAGCAAAATTATTTTTAGGACGGTGGTAAACCGCTTCTTTTAACATCGTTTCAGTTCCCCCATTCATAGACTTAAACGTTTAAGTAAAGGTAGAAAAAAGCAGAAGCTACTCTGCCGGTATATAAGTGTATTTTTCTAAATCCAGACCTCTGTTGTCTTTAATAAGGTCGGATAAAACCTTGAATGCAATATTCGCTTTAGAGTCCTTGAATAAAACCATTTCAGCTCCCGCAGGAAGGATCTCCGGACAATTGGATGTGCAAATCACGGCATCATCTTCAACGTTCCGGTATTTCGATACAGTGGCGGCCAAAAACTCGTTTAGAATAATCGCTGATTGATCGGTGTTCTTTGCTAAAAATTCAGCAAGGACTTTTTCATCCTCCATATGATGTATGTCATCCTCTTCAAGACCCGATGCGATCTTAATATGCTCAGTAAGTCCAGCATTTTGAAACTTCTCCATAATTAAAATGGCTGATTTTCCTTTTAGCTGTTTTTTTGCAGCTGAAAAAGCACTCTTGTAATCATACATGACCTTGTAAAACAATTCATCATCAATTACACTGTCAACGAGAACGAGCGGCACTCCTGTTGGAACAGTTTTTGAGATGCTGTAGAAGAAATCTTCCCGGACATCAATCAAGAAAACGCCATCCAGCTTACGTTCTGCGATAATCTCAAAATTGGGCTTCTCCACATCAATACTTGAAAGCACAACGTGATACCCCTGTTTTGTCAGCATCTGCTCAAGCTCAAAAATAAACTCGGCGTGATGCGCGCGTCTCCATATCCCTTCATGTGCAGAGCGGTTTAAAAGAATTCCGATTAACCCCGTCTTCTGCTTAACAAGTGATCTTGCAGCAAGGTTAGGCACATAATTCAATTTCTTTGCAATCTGGAGCACACGTTCCTTTGTCTCTGCTGGAATCGATTGATTTTCTGCATTATTTAAAACGTAGCTCACAGTCGCAACAGAAACATTCGCTTGAGACGCAATATCTTTCATTGTTGCTTTTTTCATTTCTTTCACCATTTTCACTTAATCGTTTAAGTTGAGTATACAGATCATTGACTTAAATGTCCAGAATCCAAAATTGAAGTTCCTATTATCGCCGAAAAGCGAACTCGAGTGGTGTGCCAGCTTACCTATCATACTAGTGAATTTTGACTGTTTGATGCACTTTTTTTCTGCGCAGAAGCACTTTTTCTGCTCTATTCACCCGTTTTGATGCACTTTTTTCTACAACATTTATGCGTAATCATGTAAGAATAGCCGCGATTTATTTTAGAAAGTACCTATTTGAAAGGCCACGTATTAGAATGGAGTCCCCAGTTCTAACTCCCGGATAAAGGCTCCTAACTCTCCGAAAGCTAGATTTATTGATTACAAGTAAAGCCTGCTGCTCATTTTGGCAGCAGGCTCTTATACCATTTATACTGTTCTTAAAAGAGGTAATGTACAGCATCTGAAAGAGCCGCCAGATTTAATGATTTCAGTGATATCCACTTCAATAACCTCATATCCTCTGTCTCTCAGCTGTTTGTTAACATTTTTATTAACAGGAAGACTGATGATTTTTTTATCCCCTATCGAAAGGACGTTTGTGCCCATTGTAAACTGTTCAGCTCCCGTTACTTCAATTAAGTTGTAGCGCAACTTAAGCATTTTCAGCTCTTTCTCTTCAAAAGCATCTGGAAAGACCAGGGCTTCCGTTTCAGACAGGACATTAAATACACAGTCTAGATGAAGGTATTTTTCATTGATAGGAACAGGTATAACCTCAAAGGCTGGAACAAGCGACTGCAGTTTTTCGATCGCATGCATGCACGTTCTGTCACTCACCCCAACGAAAATATCTGTTTTGTCGATAATCACGTCTCCGCCTTCAATCCGGTGCTCTTTCAGACATTGCATCGGATAGCCCTGTACGTCAAGCCAGCTGCGCAGCACTTCTTCCTCTCCCTGTCTGATGTCCTGGCCCATTTCCGAAACGTAAACGGTTTTGCCTAAAGTGAACCCGATGTCACGGGTGAACACTTGCTCAGGGTATTTTTCATAAGGTGTGAGCATAATTACTTCGGCCTTATTTTTCTCTAATGTCCGGACAAACTGCTGATGCTGGCTGATTGCGAGGTCTACATCAATATTTTCATCGGCATAATGCCTCTGTGTTTCATTAATAACTTCGGTGATACGCATATAGTTTGGCGGACATACCAGAACCCGCTTTAATGAATCATATTCGCTAAAACAGGCTAACGTCTGATCTGGTTTTCGAATGGTCGTCAAAATAAATTCCTCCATAAAGATTGCTTTTATGAGATTATTCCCTAAATGGCTTAAATATTAAACTTTTTGTGACATTATCTTACGCCTAATTTTTAATCATGACTGTTAGTAATTGTCAAACATGTTTAATTGTTATATAGTTTTAAAGGTTGAACTATATTTTTCTCATATGAGGCTGGAAAGAATGAAAATTGAAAATGAACTAGAAACATTACGAAAAGAAAATCAGCTTTTAAAAGAACTCATCACACAATGGCCCTCTGCGTTTACTTATGTAAATCCGGAACTCGAGCTTGCGGTTTGCAAAGATAAGGCAGACATGCCTCCATCCATTCAGAAAATGACCAGCACACAGCTGACGGCATACACAAATCAGCGCCTCAACCTATCATCATCAGCTAATGATTCATTTCATCACACAGAAGCTTTTTTATCCGATATCTTCGATTTAGTTGCCCATCATGTTGTTTTCATTGATGAAGCGGGCATTGTTACTTTATGCAATCTTCAAGCCGCAAAGGATCACGGGGTCAACCGGGACGAGATTATCGGCAAGCATTTAAGGGAGCTTGTATGCATTCCAGACGATCAGCTTCTGACACTTGAAACCGCTCGCACCGGGATTGAATTCATTGACCGTGAAGTGCTTGATAAAAATTATGGAATCCTGAATACGAAAATCCTCTGGAATAGCGACGGATCCATTAAACGGGTAATCGGCACCTTCTACTTTTTAAATGCGATAAAAGAAGCCGAAAAACAGGCGATCGCCGGCAGAATTGCCGCTGGAATTGCCCATGAAATCAGAAATCCATTAACTACGGTCAGAGGCTTTCTCCAGGTGCTTCAAGCTTCAGCAGATCCTGAAACAAAAAGCTTATTTCAGACGATTTTAATTCCTGAAATCGACCGGGCAAATAAAATCATTTCAGATTTCCTGAGCATCGCAAAAACTGCCGAAATTCGGTCTGAGCATTTTGAAGTGAAAGAATTTCTCCTGAATCATTTAGGAAGAATCTTAGAAAGCGAATCGCTTCTTTACTCCATTGAGTTTCAAATCAAAGTTGATCCCTCAGCAGAGGGGATCTATATCCTTGGAAGTAAGGATGAACTGCTTCAGGTCTTTCTGAATTTGTTTCAAAATTCGTTTCAGGCAAAAAACACAGATCCGCTTAGAATTCAGATCTCATGCACACGCCAGAAAAATCGTCTGCAAATCAATTTTTCTGATAATGGAAAGGGCATTATCCCTTCCGCTATGCATCATATATTCGATCCGTTCTTCTCTACAAAAGACAGCGGAACAGGACTCGGTCTCTCTGTTTCGAAAAAAATTGTCGAGAACCATAAGGGTACAATGACAGCAAGCAGTGACGAAAACGGTACTATATTTTATCTGGATTTTCCTGTTTGGGAGGAGCGGATTTAAAGTATACGACCAGAAAATTGCTATGTATACATGACCCCAGAATGGCTAGAGGAAATATCTTCCCTTTCAGTTACGCCTCAACCTGCAGCAGACCGTGGAGAAACGCTGCTGCCGAACTGGACATAGATCACTGGAACAATAAAATACCTTCACTTTCTGGGACAGGTGAAGTAGAAGATTAGAGGGTGTAGTAATGTACTGCATCCTCTTTTTATTTCTCTTCTTCAACAAACCTGCCGTAGTTTAAGTGAAAAATTTTTAAAATCTTGATGATATATTCAAACTCGAATAATCTAATTGCCAGAAAACGTTCCTCAACAAACATCTACTTTGAAAGATTGAATTATTGGTGGAATTGCTTAGTTCGATGGGGAGATAAAGTGACCCCTATTAAAAAGTAAAAGTTTAGAATTTAGGCGACTTACAAGTTTTCAATGCTTTCCACCAACGTGTAGTACCCACCTTCTGCTCCTTCAATTAGATGTTTAATCTTGTTTAGGTGTTCCGAGAAGTCAGTTTTTTCTAACCAACTTTTATGAAATTCAATACTCTCAAAGGTAGTTATCATAATTGCCTTGTTATTATCGACAGAACGATGCCAACGACTACTAATCCAACCAGGAATAGCTTTACCCTTGAAGTTTAGTAATTCTTTAGCTTGGATATTGACCAATTCATCTAATTTGCCTGGCTTTGCAGTAAATACATTTATCCACACTATTGATTTACTAGAATTCATTTAAATAACCTCCTTAAATTTAAATTATCTTACCTACACCGAGCCTAGCTGATGGAGCGACCAGTTGTTGAAACGCTTATGAGATGAATCCGGGGAAGATCTTAAAGTGTTGTTCGATTTGATTGGCGATACCGTCAATCAATGTTTGCTGTTGTTGTGGATCAACTTCGAACTCAACTATCACCGTAAATCGGCCCAGCCTCCTGAAATACGATAAACTGTAGTGTTCTCACGGTCTAAAGTAGACATATAAAATCGCGGCCATTTCAGTTTTGAGTGTACCCCCCAATCATTAATCACCACTATGTTCCAATCGTAACACCCAAAGCTTTTTCATCTCTTCGATATAATGAAAACGGTCAAAAGCAGATTGGAGAAGATTTTGCTTGCTGCCAAAGTTGCGAAATAGCGTCTTTTCGCTTAAATAATATTCCATTTATTGTTAAGCGTCAAAAGAAATTTCACTTTTTATAAAAAATTCGTCATCAAATTCTAGATCTGTTGGATAGCAAACGTGTTTGCCAAGTAATTAAAACTTGAGGATAAAATCCTTAAATTTTAACTATCTCTACAACCACGACCGGTTGCTAGCCAATCAATATAGCATTAGATACTTGAATATATTCAATAAAAAAAGTGTTAATTCTTCTTACATTAACGCCCCCTTTTAATGGAATATCAATTAGTTCCTGTTCCATTCGAATTAATGTGTTTTGTTTAATAACCTCATCTAACTTCTCTGCTTGTTGGCTTTCATCTGGTGGTAACATCCAATATTTTTTTTCAAAATAGACAGCTGTAGCAACAATAATAAATACAGGTAAAAAAAAATATTACCAAATCATAAAAACTCCCCATAATAAATAACAATCTTTATTAATGTATATTATTAAACAAAAAGAACGTTAACCCTTTTTGGATTAACGCCCCATTTGTTGAATATACATGCTTAAAGCTTATTGAAGATAAGCCCTTTTTAAACGGTAAACTAGATACAAAACTCACTTATAATCTGTTTCTTTATTTCTTCTATCGGAAACTTCTGTGGATAGGTAGATATCATCAACATAATACCTTGCAGCACAGATGAAAAATATAACGACCGTTTCCTTGGCTCCTTTTCTCCCATTCTTTCAAATATTTCACATTGCAACTCAAACTGTCTAGTGTTTTCTTCGATAATGAGATGACTGTATTTAATCAACTCTTCATCAGCCTCTGGATGAGTTTGCAGGTGAAGATAAAACCGATGGACTTCCGGGTTTTTGTGGATATTATCAATGGCACCATTGATAATATATTTAAGCTGTTCACCAGGTGTCTCCAGGGAGACTGCTTCTGTCATTACTTCAACTACTTCTCCGATTCTGGCCTCTACCATTTCAGAAAGCAGCTCTTCTTTTCCTTTGTAATAGTTATAGAGTAACCCTTTCGAAATGACCGCTTGTTTGGCTATATCGCTTATAGAAGTAGCGTAATACCCCTGTTTCGTAAATAACTGCATAGCTGCAGCGCGAATTTTTTCTTTGGTTGCTTGGCGAATACGGTCATTCTCTTCGGGTGTACGTGGCATTTTAGATTCAATCCTCCATAAAAGCAGTTATTTCTTGATATAAATCTTCAGAATGAGTGAGGGGCAGCATATGATCGGCATCCTCTATTTCGATGAAACGGATGTTTGGAACCTTAAGGAAACAATCGGCAACTCGAGAATTATCTGCCAAGTCCTTTTTTCCAATAAAAAATAAAGTTTCGGGATTCAATTCTCTTAATCGTTCCATTGCTGGCGGCTGAGGCCATTTCATGCAGAAATCAACAGGCCACTTAAGCATACGCTCGAAATGATGCCTGAGCATTTGAACAGTGAGATCTTTGAACGGACTATTGATAACGACTTGATATGTTGGTGAATGAAGGGCAAGCTCTAACATTTTATCAATATTGGGAGCAGTTTCAAATATTTTGGTATGATATTCTTCAAACTCTTTTGAATAGGGAAAACCAGTCAAAGAAGGAGCAATTAATACAAGTTTTGATACTCTTTCAGGATAATTAAGAGCTAAATCAGTTGCAATCTGTCCACCCATGGAATGGCCTATAATTGTTGCCTGATTAAGTTCAAGGTAATCCAATAGTGACAGCACATCTTCAACATAGTTTGCATGTTTTATAGGGGATGGTGATTTACCGGCACCACGGCCATCAAAAGTAATCACTTTGTAATTCTTAGATAAAAGAGATCCTAAAAATGTCCATTGCCTCAAATCAGCCCCACCACTATGAATAAGAACAACAGGATGACCATTGCCAGTAATCTCTAAATATAAGTCCAATGCAACCCCTCCATTTTCACTGAATTTTCAGTATTATTTTATTATTGAATGAACGTTTAGTCAATAGAAAACGTCATTTAATTTTAAATAATTTAAGTTATTATTTCTATTCTGCAAAATGGCCCGCTTGTACTATATAACCTGACGTCACGTTAGGTTCAAGATCTTTTATCATTTTTTTTACATCAATATTAATTAAATAAATCCTTACCGTATACCAAAATTAATAGTTATAACATAAAAGAAAGAGCACAATTCTTGCTGCTGAATTGCGCCCGATTCTGGAAGTTCAATTATGTTTCTTATTGAAGATAATCCCGCTATAGTTTTAATAGAAAGCTTCACATCTTTTGTACTAAACCCGTCATTTCAAATTGAATTTCTTACTGTTTAAATTCAACAAAAGAAATTCTGGATATTTCTTGCCTAGTTAAAGGAAAACAAAAAGGGAATGGAGAAATCCATTCCCTTCTTGACTACACGTCAAGACCTATTTAAATTATTTAGTGAATTTTAGTTTGTAATCACCATCATATGGAATATGCTCAACGGTTATGGTTATGTCATTACCATCTTTATCTTTACCGTTTCTTTTATAAGTAAATTTATATTCATTTAGCTCTGTTAGTTCGAGAACTGCACCATACTTCATTCCTAGTGAAACATGGGCTCTTAACTTATTACCATGTACAACATCAAAATATCCGTAATCACCGCGGCTTTCACCGGTTTTGGCATCAAAAAATTCATATTTGTTTGTTTTAAAGTCATATTTTGCAAGACCTAAGTAATTTTTGTTATAGCTTGATACATCATTTTGATTGAATGTTCAATTAAATTTTAATAAGGATTAAAGGTTTTGTCAAATAAGTACTAATAGCGGTATTTTGGGAATAACATTGAAAAATTTTCTATTGAGGAAAAATTTTGAATATAAAGAAAAGAATAGTAAATAACCAGTTCAGTTATTGAACTGGTTTTCCTTTTCTAAGACAGATTTTGATCAAAATTGAGCCTTATATTTTCCACTGATGAATCCTTCCTTATCTTCCCAACCGATCAGTGTTCTCTCCCTGTTGTCTATTTCCTTTTTAACGATTAACTTAAGCTCTTTTTTAGAATCATTTGCCGCTTTTGCTTTGATGATCCATTCCTTTCCGTCCCGTTTAAGCTGGAGGGCAGCAGGCTGGTTCATGCTGATTTTTACGCCATCTGGCGTTTTGAACGTATCAGCATTCCAGAATACGGCCTCAGTTAACTGGAGATTGGTGTTTTTGACTGCCTGGACATTGGCGTTATTGCTAATGATCTGAATGGGGGAATCGTTTTTTATCGTATTGAATTCCTCTTTAGAGGCACCGGGTACAACGATATATTGATAGCGATTATGCTCTGGTTTGGATCCGTGATTGATCCATAACCCCAGTACCTTTTTTTGTACAGGGGATTCTCCATCATAACGCTGATTGATTTTTTTCCAGCTGGCTTCCCGTTTGTTAAGCAACAGGTGGATGCGGTCGTTGTTTCCGGGAAACAGGTAGCCGATGCCATCGTGATACACCCAGCTGGGTTTGTCAATCGTTTGGTGAGTGGAATCTGCCAAGCTGGATGTTTCCGACGTTTCTACAGGGTGATTCCAAATCCGCTGGTCGATGGTCGTGACGACCGGATGGCTGCTATTGGATTGTATATCGGCTCCGAGAGCTGCGATCGTGTCCTCGAAAAAGAACCATGATTTCTTTGCTGATAGTTCTTTATAATTCATATTCATTGCAGAGATCCCATTTTTGCCATCACTGAACATGAGCGTTTCATTGTTTTCGCCTGAAAGCGGTTCTTTCTTTTCATCATTATGGACAACGGTTGTTCCGGGGATCTTGCGCCAATCCCAAACTGGGAAGATTCCTGCATACCCGTTGCCCCTCAAATAGAAGAGACTGGCTCCGTCCGCCATATGACGATTATTGATCCCTTCTCCGTTGTAATACGGTTCACTGGAGTTCATTTCCTCAGGCAAGATTCGAACCGAGCTATAGTAATCCTTTTGATGATGAACCATCAGTCCGGATGTGTTATAAGCTCTATTGCCAACAAACGGGGGACGCTTCCCTTCCAAGCGTCCGATCATGCGCTCGAATTCATCTTTCCGGCTGGTCGGGAGCTTTTCCATCATCCTGGCGATGGATATCACATCTTGTATTTGATTATTCTTTCTTGTAATCCCTCTCCCTAATGAGGTGTAGTCAATGGTGTCATCAGCAATGAACCATTGAATTCCATCCAGTATAAAGTGAGATAACAATTGATAGTCCTCATTGGAAAAAGAGTACGGTGTTCCGTGAACAAAGGTAAACATGCCGGCTGTCTCTAATGAGTAGCGAATCCCATATGTACCGGTCTGAACGGATTGTTCGTGCTGATGAAAGGTCATATCAGGCTGAATGCCGATACTGCTTACCTTTAATGATTCTTTAATTGCTGAGACGGCTTCATTGATCTTCACGGAATCTTCTTGCCGTAAACCGGTAATATAGGTAACTTTTTCAGCTTCTATCAAGTTCACCCCGTGTAAAGGAGGTGATTCGGATTCGGTATATTCCTGCAGCAGTTTTATGGAAGTTTCCTCGGTGTATTTTGGGAGTTCCTGATCCATTAGAAATAGGATATTACTTAAGATCATAGGGATCCTCAGCCTGTTCCACCACCAATTTTCAGCTTGCACAGGGTGCTGATTCCAGTATTCCAGTCCTGCCAGGATTTCGTTTTTCAGTTTTTTATCATGATAGCTCGCGTGATTTTCAGAATGATAGGCTATTGCCATGGTTTCCAATCGTTCCAGGTGCCTGACAGTTTCCCTTGGATTCTCCGCCTTATCTTTATAAGCTATATCCGAGAATTTGCCTTCACTGTTCAGTTTCTTTTGCAGAGAAGAAATGTCAATATCGCTGCCAGAGTCCGTTAAGTGGGACCAATACCGTTTTTTAAGCTGTGGCAGGTAATCTTCTCTTTGAGGCTTTTCCCGTTCATGATCTATTGTAAAGACCATTATAATTGCTGCCATTAGAATGATTGTCAGAGATATCAGCGTTGTCTTCTTGGATATGTACAATTGTCTCACCTGTCATCCTTTTGTTTGTATGAATGATAGAAAAATTCATTTCTAACATAACATATCGAGGGGCCCCATAATGACTCAAATCCAAAATGAAAAGGGGATGTAAAATAAAAGGGCGGACATTACAATTTTTAAAAGTTTTGTTACAAAGGTGAGGAAAGAGTTAATGTTTCGTTAACAAAAAAATAGCTTCACTGAGGAAGCTATTTTTGTTAGTTTATTTCGCCTGTATCCCATTGCTTGTTGGTCGGCTCACATTGTTATAGGTATTTCCTGAAAGGGTAAGCTGTTTTACTTCAGCTGCAACGTTAATTCCATAGCGGCCATTTTTCAGGGAATTGTTCTTTATGGAAATGTCGGAGAATTGATTTGTGCCATCATTGCCTTTGTTGATCCGTATCACATCGGAGGATTGTGAAGATTCACGGTTGGCTGCAGAATTATTGATGACTTTAATGTTATTTCCCCCGGCGATGTCAATGGCTGCAGAATATCTCCCTATACCGTCGATCGTATTTTCTGTGATTTCGACATTATCGCTGTAGACCGATATGGCAGACCACATATCATACTCGTTTGTTTCTTTATACGTGTCATAGAAATTATTCTGATGGAAGCTGTTGCGTATATGATTGTTAGCAATGATCGCCCCCGGTGATTGGATTTTGATGGCTCGTTTATGGTTTTTTTCAAATGTATTGTGCCTGATTGTAACATGTACGTCATCTTGAAATCCTTGGACGACGATGCCGTCTCCATCATCCTTTGGCCCAATGTCTGATATCGATGAATGCTGGATTGTAATGTTCTTGCTCATCGGTTGAGAAGATAAGGCAGGACTGATTAGAATCCCGCGCGCTGTTTTATGGTTCCAGCCGGCGCTTGATGTCATGTTTTTGGCATACACATGTTTGATGGTGAGGTGATCGAACAGCACATCCTGAACTCCCCCTTCTATCCGTATGGCGATCGGTGTAGACGTAGACATCTTGGAATGATCAGGCTGGCTGAAATGGGTAAGTAGGACATCCGTTACCTTCAGATTGCCGGTGCCATTTATCACCGTCATGCCTCGTAAAAACGTATCATTGCCATCTATCTTCAAGTCATGGATTGTAATATTGTCGCCATAAATTCTGAACATCGTATCTCCGGGTCCGTTCGCCTTTATGACAGCATCTATTCCATACACTTCCGTATTTTCCTTTACCGTCAGCGTATCGGTGATGAGATAGGTACCCTCTGGAAAATAAACGGTTTTATTCTTCCCGTAATAGAGAGCTTTTTTGATGGCCGCGGTGTCATTTGATATCCCGTCACCGGCAGCTCCATACTCTTTAACATTGATCATACCATTCTCTGCATTAACAAATCCTGACACCCAGACAGCACAAACACACATTAAAATCATGGAAGAAACAATCAGTCCTTTTCTTTTGCTCATGAAGTTTTCCTTTCTTTTTGTATAAAATAAAAACTCTACCCTCCAAAAGTATCGGACAGGTATAGAACTTTTACACAAAAAAGAAAGGATTTTTTAATCATATTTTCCTATTAACTTATCAAAGCATAGACCTTAGGCCTTTATCGTGCCAAAAAAGAAAGCAGTCATGGTGACTGCTCCTGATAAATTTTACGCCGATTCTTTTTGCTCCGGCTGTATGGAGTGCTGCAGTTTACTATTCTTGATTTTTGGTACAGGAATAATGAATCCGCCGAGCGGGATGAATTGAAGAATACGAATAAATACCGATGCAATCACCATTACGGCAATGAACATCAGAGGAACATATTCTAACTGCCAGTAAGCATCCGGAAGAAGGCGGGCAAATAAATAAAGAATCATTGGATGAACTAAATAGATCCCCATGGAATATTGACCGATCACGGTTAACGTCTTTTTCACGATGCTGAATTTAGCCAGCAGCGGGTAAATCCCGACAATTGCAATGCTCAGGGCAGGAATGTTAAACAGATTCGTCAATCTTCGGTTTGATACGTATCCAATTGTTTGATACTCATAGACTGCACCAGCTGAAACCAGCAGGATCACAGCAAGCATTTTCCAAGGGCGTTTCGTGGCGAATCCGACGATCTCATCCCAGAAGTAAGCCATAAAGCCGCCAAAGGCAAAATAAAAAATCCAGATGGGCATAAAGGATTTGCTCGCTAGGAACTCGCCAAGCTTTCCTTCGATTCCAGGGGTGTAGCCATATAAGTTATAGCTGATGATGAACGCGAGGACCGTGAAGACCAATACTAATGTCTGTGTCCGGAAAATCCTCTGCAAGAATGGAAAAATAAGATAGAACTGAACAACGATTGCTACGAAATATAAGTGGTAAAATGATTCTCCCATTAGAATTTTCGTTATCTCGTCCACAGGGTCACCGAGTATCTGCCTATCGTAATAGTAGAGAAGGCAGCGGTAAGCTGCACTCCAAATCAGAAAAGGGATGACGATCTTTAAAAACCTCGATTGCAGGAATCGGCCCAGCTCAAATCCTCTTCTTTTTACTTGATAAAAGAGCAGGAAACCGCTGATGACGGCAAAAATGGTTGTACCGAAGCGGCCATATTGATTCATGAAATACGTGAACCAGTTCCATGTCTCTTCGTTCATTCCATAGTTTGTTGCAGATACGTGAACGCCTACCACTAGTAAACAGGCAAAGGCGCGCAAGAAGTGAATTTCAAAAATATATTTTTTTTGTGCGGGTGATTTTTGTTCTCCTGTTTTAGCTGTCATGTTATTTTTCCTCCTCCATGTTGGAAGTCCGGGTTTGATGAACAAAAATGAAAATAGACGATAGTTCTTTTATACCGATAGTAGATTTGAAGTCTTTTACTATGGATTGATAGATCCGGTTGATGTAAGATAATGAATGTATACAGAACAGGTTTCATACAAGCAATAAAAGGAAAACAATATGATAAAAAGCGAGTAATTAATATGCCTGTTTTTTTTGAAGTCTTTCGGGACGTTTACCACATTATTTATAGTGGCATCATGTTAACCGGCTGTTGTTTTATTTACTATCACTTGTTTAAGAAGCAATAAACTAAAGGCTTTTATATAACTTCGAAAATAAATCATCAATAAATTGAAGCTGTTCATTTTGATTTTCCTGTAAATATGTTTCGGTCAATAAACGTGCAAGTTCCTTACAGGATGAGACATCTATGTTCCTTAAGAATTGATATCTTGATTTTTTCATTAAGAATTGGGTGCTTGCATCATTCATGACAGTCAGCACTTGATGATCGACTGGACGGTTTGGATCCAATCTCCAGACCAATCCTTCTCCTTCCAAATAACTCATATTCTTTTCCTCTTGACCCGGCAGCACAGAATGAACAAATATCGGAAGCATTTTTTTGATTGCTTCTCCAACCGTTATTCCGCCTGGCTTTGTAATCAGGGCATCTGCCCAGTTATATAGTTGGTTCATTTGTTCTGCTTCCGTAATGTACGAAATTCCTGTAATATTTGGACACTGCAAGGCTTGAACATGATCAAATAGGTTCATATTTTGACCGCAAAGGATTTTATACTCAATATGGTTGGCAGACTTCGAAACAAGGGACTGCAATGAATCCCCCAATCCCAGACTTCCGCCGCTGACGAGGATATGAAGCTTGCTGTCCTTCTTCATTGGTTTACCCCTTTTAAACGCATCATTCGTCAATATCCCTGAAATCTTGACAGATTGGGGATCTGCACCTTCGTTTATCACCTTTTGCTTCATTTCGGCTGTAGGCACAATATGCATATTAACGTGCTGTTTTCCCCAAACCCCGTTAACAAAAAAGTCTGTATATATATTGACGACAGGGGCTGTATCGACCCCATAGCCTTTCAGCTTATCTACTAAAAAAGAGGAGAAGCTATGGGTACAAACGATGACGTCCGGCTGCTTCTCTTGCAGAAGCTGCTCCATCTTCTCTAAAAAAAGGGCCTCATAAAGAGAATGCAAAAAGGTTTTGTTTCTTTGGAAGAAAGAAGAGTACATCAAGCTGTAGGCAGATGGCCACCTCGTTATCCATCTTAAGTAAAGATGTGATGTGAACTTTTCCAGTGACGTATTTGCATAACTAAGAAAATCCACTTTTTCACATTCGATGTCAGGGTCCTGTTTATGAAAGGCTTCTATTAATGCATCAGCCGTTCGGTGGTGACCTGATTCCATTTGAAAAAGCGGCAGTACTAGCACGTGTTTCATGAATCAATCCCCCAAGGAAATAATGGTTACAGTAATTCGTTTATATTCTTTTTGAGAGTCTTCCGAACAGGGACGATACTTGCTGCAAATCCGATCAGAATACTGACGCATAGCCAAATCAAACTTCCTTCCTTTGAGAGGTGCGGCTGTAAAGAGAATTGCAGTAAGGAATCTCCGATTTTCCATCCGAGCAGCCAGTTAAGGGGATAGGACATGACACAGGCTAATCCCCAGCCCAGCAGTGCTATGAAAATGCTTTCCCAAATAAATAAGCCATATATCTTTGCATTTGAGCCTCCAAGGCTTCTCATAATCCCAATCTCTTTTGTTCTCTCGTAAATATTTATGCTGACAGCAATCATGAGATTGGCTATCCCAACGATAGAAAACAGCAATCCAATGCATACGATCGTCATGATGACGAGGCGGATCATTTCTTTCGGACGGGAATTCATTTCCACAACCGTTTCGGACCCTTCCACAAATACTCCTGCAGAAGATAATTCATTTTCCCCTTCATTCAGAAGAGATCGAACGCCCTGATTCCTTTGTTTTTCCACCAGCAGACGATTAATGGATTGTTGACCCAGCCACCCTTGATAGGATTTCTGATCCATGTAAACAGATGGGCCTGTAAGGGAGCCTTTCATAATACCGGCAACCCTCCATTCCTTGTTTTCTTGTCCTATCCGCAAACGGATGGTGTCCCCAGGTGAAATAGGTCCGATTTTTTCTTCCAGCTCTGTGTTAATCACGATTTCATCAGGTTGTGAAGGTCTCAGCCACCGGCCTTTTAATAGTTCTGGATTTATGAATTCTGATGATGCCGGCAGTGAGTATAGCAGCGAATTTATATGATCAGATGAAGAAGGATCCATGACCTCTGTATTTCTTTTCGTCCATCCTTCAACTTTGCTTACTCCATCGATCTCTCCGGCAAGAGAAGTGATATCTTCTTTTGGAAGCGGGCTGTTTACAGACCATTCAACATCATGCTGCCAAAAATCATCCATATCATTCATTAAATGCTGAAGGGACTGATGCAATGAGAAGCACGCAATAATGACGGCTCCTCCAAAGGAAAGCATGATGATGTTCATGAGTGATTGGGATTTTTTTGATAAAGTGTTTCGGAATGACAGAAGTGATAGGTGAAAAAAACGTCTGCGGCTTTTTCCCGCTTTCTTCATGTTCAACTGTCCAGACCTTTTCAATCCTTCCGCTATTGGGGATGATATCAAGCTTCTGACAGGTACAATCGCACCTAAATAAGGCAGGCTGAATGATAGGATGAACAACGATATCGCAAGTCTTGGCGATATCCATTGTGAAAATCCGCCGCCGAAATTCAATTCTTCTCCCAAGAAGGAAACGAAATACCGTGAAACAAGACTTATAATCGGAATTGACATCATACTTAACAGCGTTCCGATCACGATGATCAATAAAACGTATTGCTTCCAAAGATGTGAATCTTTTGCTCCAACAACTTTTTGAATGCTCAGTGAATAGGTATCTTCGGATAGTATGCGATAGAAAAGATGTACGATTAAGATGAATCCAAGAGCGAATGCCAAAATACCGAGTAAAATAAAGAGATTCAATAACGAGTTAACCATTGTTTCTCTAATGAAAAACGTTTCAGAAGAGGTTTCAATTCTGTAGACAGCGATTCCGTTAGCTTCAAGTCGTTTTTGTACTTTCTGAACAACATCCTTCTCGTTATAACCGGCTTTCAATGTCATGTGGATCATGTTCTTCGAAAGAGGGATCTTCAGTTCCTTCGCCGCTGCTTCCGAAATATAGCCATATCCGATTCCGCTGTACTTCGTAGGAATTCTTGATGGATCTTGAACGACTCCTGTCATAGACAGAGAAGTTCCTTTTTGATTATTAGGAAGGATAATTTCCATTTTTTCACCCAGGTTGATACCCGTTTTCTCGGAAGTGGATGCTTCTATCCAAATATCTTTATTCTCTAAAGAAGAACCCTTGATGAGCTGAATTTTATTAATCTCATAAAGCGAATTTGGTTTTACCAGTAATTGAAGATTTATATAGTTTCCATCCAGCTTTGCACGGCTTCTTAGCTGCGTCTTTGCTTCAGCATGTTGGACTCCTTTCATAGAAGAGATAAAATCGATTTCCTTATTAAAATGACCAGTGTAATAGGTTATATCCGCAATGGCTGATTCTTGCTGGCTGGTCTGCAGCAGCTGCTGAAACAAGTATTTCGAGTTGACCAGTGTTCCAACTGAAACCAAGCAAAAAAGAAAAGAACCTATTATTAATAATGCTTTTGTTTTTTGATGAAAAAAGCTTCTCAAGGCAAGTCTCAAATATATAGGCATTCAATCACTCCGCTTCATATACGGATCCATCCTGAACATGGAGTCTTCTTGAGACCTTCCCATAAAAATCGAGATCATGTGTGACGAACAGTACTGTTTTACCGGTCTCGGCAAGTATCTGGAAGAGGTTAAAAATCTCTTTGGATGTTTGAGAGTCCAGATTACCCGTAGGTTCATCTGCAGCAATTACCGGAGGATCATTGGCAAGTGCCCTGGCGATGGCCGTTCTCTGTCTTTCCCCGCCTGATACAGATTCCGGAAACTGATTTGCTTTCATTAATAATCCGGTTTGCTCTAAAAGGTTCAAAGCACGCTGTCTCTTTCGTTTTCGATTTTTAGAGAACTCCATCGGAAGCATCACATTTTCCACCAGGGTCAGGGTTGGAATAAGATGAAAGGATTGAAACACGATCCCAACATTTGCTCCTCTCCATTTTGTCAGGGCTCTGTTTGAAAATCCGGCGATATCCTTTCCATCTATTTTCACGGTTCCGGTTGTCGGAGCCTCTATGCCGGAAAGAATATTTAACAAGGTAGATTTCCCGCTTCCTGATTTTCCGAAGATCCCGAGCAATTCTCCCTTATTCACTACGAATTGAACGTCCTTCAATGCGTACTCCTGATGTTCTCCGTTAGGATATTTTTTCGATAAATTTTTCACTTCTATCATAGAAAGGCTCCTTTCAGGGAACAACTCTCCCCATATATAGCACTCAAATAGGGACCCTGCAACAGACGCCGAAGAGAATGATGGAAAAGTATGAACCCTTTTTCACAAAGAATTTGTCCCGTATTTACATACAAATTTACCGACAAGCAGGAGTGAAATCGTAAAAAGGGATATCTATCACATACGTATTGGAAGAAATTAGAATTGAAAGCGCATTCATCAAACAAGGGTTAGCCCTCATGTCTCATTTTTTAAATAATTTTGTCAAAAAATCTCCCAAAAATGTAGAAAATACACGAAATGAAAAAAATAGAAAAAAATTCAACTCTATTCCTTTCTGAAATATTACAAAAACTTTTTGATTGTAAAGATTGGGGACAAACGTCTGACCTCTAAAGGTCTTTCATAACGCAAGTGAATACTTATAAGATCGGATTAGTGGAAAATATTTCAATCATGTTACATAGTGGAAGAATTATGAAAAACTAATTTGAAAGCGTTTCCAATGCTGTTACTAAAGGGATGATTTCAATTCACTCAAAAAATAGTGATGATAGTCACAGGGTAAAAAGATAGATTGCAAGACTTTGAAGCCTTTCATAAACTCGGTTGTGTGAACTACTCGTCACGGAAATCAGAATTGGGGAGAGTAAAGCCAGCCAGCTATGATTTAAATTTACGGTGAGAGAGGAGAATTCGAATGGCCAAAATGGAACAAGATCTTTCAGGTGGAATGGCAGCAGTATCCCTTCAAACTCAGAAGAAACTTTCTATGAGGGAGAAAACATTTGTTATTACGTTGTTTCTGCTGACGGTCTCGGCCCTTTTCTATGTGAACTGGACAGCTTCAGATAAGCTGAACTTAACTATAGGAATTTACGGTGCTGTCATGATCAGTTACTTATTAGGAAAAATGCTTTTATCTTTTAAATACCAGGAAATCATGGAAGACCCGCCTGATCTGAAGGTCTCTGTCATCATACCTTCCTATAATGAAGAGCCTCATGCAGTATTGGGAACAATCGAAAGTATATTGAAGCAGGACTATCCGGTTCATGAAATTTTTGTCATTGATGATGGAAGTAAAGAAGTTTCCGCCTATCACGCTGTTCTGAAATTACAAGATAATTTAAAAGCTGGAGTTGGAGCGACGTTAACGGAAATCAAAAAGGATAACCCTTCCTTCCAAATGCCGAATCTTATCGTGCACCGCCTGCCGAAAAATCAGGGGAAGCGTCATGCACAAATCTGGGCATTTGAAAGAGCTGCCGGAGATATATTCATTACTGTCGATTCAGATTGTACGGTATTCCCGAATGCGGTTAGAGAGTTGTTAAAACCTCTCAATGACAAGGAAGTAATGGCAACAACGGGACATGTAAACATCAGAAACCGTACGGACAATGTTCTGACTCGCCTAATTGACATGCGGTATGACAATGCATTTCGTGTCGAGCGTGCAGCGCATTCCGTTACGAACAATGTATTGGTTTGCAGTGGACCGCTTAGTGCTTACCGGCGCGAAGTCGTCATGAAAAATTTAGAACATTATGGAAGTCAGACATTCCTGGGACAACAAGTGCAGCTTGGAGACGACCGCTGTCTAACGAACTATGCGATCCGGGAAGGAAAGACGTTATATCAATCAACGGCCCGATGTATCACAGATGCACCGACAAGCCTTAAAACACTGATCAAGCAGCAAAATCGCTGGAACAAATCCTTTTTCAGAGAAAGCTTGATCGCCTTGAAGATCGGATTGCAAAAACCGAATGTGTTTGTGTGGGTAGTACTCGAAATGTTCTTGTGGCTGGCCTTTGGAGTATCGCTGATTTTTGCGATTTATTATACATCGTCTACGATGGGACTAATTATGCTCGTTTATTACCTGGCATACGTGGTGATATCTGCTTATGCGCGAAATGTTTTCTACGCTTACAAGCGGCCATTCACCTTCCTGCTTGCGCCGATCTATGGAATTCTATTCCTTGTAATCCTATGCCCAATGCGTTTCTGGGCACTGTTGACACTTCGTTCAACTTCTTGGGGCACTCGCGGCTAAGCAGAGCGTAACGTAAAATACGAATTTCTAAGGAGATGTTTGAAATGAGAGTTCGTAAAGCTATCATTCCTGCAGCTGGTTTAGGTACAAGATTTTTGCCGGCTACAAAAGCTCAACCTAAGGAAATGCTGCCTATTGTAGATAAGCCAACCATTCAATATATCGTAGAGGAAGCTGTCAAATCTGGCATTGAAGATATTCTCATTATCAGCGGCAGAGGAAAACGCGCGATTGAAGATCATTTTGACAAATCCTATGAATTAGAAGAAACTCTCTTTAAAAAAGAAAAATTCAATAGATTGGAAGAAATTCAAGGCATCTCTAACTTGGCGAACATCCATTATGTTCGTCAAAAAGAACCAAAAGGCCTTGGTCATGCGATTGGCTGTGCGAGCCGTTTTATAGGCAACGAGCCATTTGCTGTTTTGCTTGGGGACGACATTGTCCAGTCTGAAACGCCTTGCTTAAAGCAGCTGCTGGACGTCTTTAATATCTATCAGTCATCCGTATTAGGCGTACAGGAGGTTCCGGCAGAGGATGTATCCAAGTATGGAATCGTCGCCCCCCTCGACAACATGCTTGATGAACAACTTGTCGCCATTTCAACCGTTGTCGAAAAACCGGAGACTGAATGTGCACCATCCAATTATGCCATTATGGGACGCTACGTGCTGACACCAGATATCTTGCCGATTTTAGAAATGTTGCCGCCGGGTTCCGGTAATGAAATTCAACTGACGGATGCGATCAAAATTTTAAACGAAACACAAAATGTACTGGCGTATAAGTTCTCTGGAAAAAGATATGATGTGGGGGATAAATTCGGATTTATCAAAGCAACGATTGATTTCTCCCTGCATCGTCCGGATTTGAGTGAGAATGTGAGAGATTATCTTAAAGAGCTTATGGCAGAAAAAGAACTCGTCTCCAGCTCTTAACATAACAATAGTTTACTGAGGATACTTGAGGAAATAGCGACTTTTTGAGGAGGAAAAACGATGAAAATTGCTATTATTGGAACGGGTTATGTCGGTCTTGTGACGGGTGTTTGCCTTTCAGAAATCGGACATGAGGTAACATGCATTGATACCAATCTAGAGAAGGTTGATCAGCTTAAAAAAGGAATTTCTCCTATCTATGAACCAGGATTAGAAGAGCTAATGAAGAAAAATTGTGCGGCTGGCCGCCTTGAATTCACAAACAATTCCATCATTGGCCTTAAAGACAAAGAAGTAATCTATATTGCTGTAGGCACCCCGCAAGGTGAAGACGGTGCAGCAGATCTGACCTATGTGTTCAACGCTGCCCGCAACATCGGAGAGAACATCACGAGAAATGTGGTGGTAGTGACGAAGAGTACAGTGCCGATCGGTACTAATGCGAAAGTACGTCAATTAGTGATGTCCAATCTTCAAGAAAACGTCTGTGCAGAAGTTGTATCCAATCCTGAGTTCTTACGTGAAGGATCGGCCATCCATGATTCCTTTAATGGGGACCGCATCGTGATCGGAACAGACAATCAAGAAGCAGGAGACATTGTGGAAGAAATCAACAAGTCATTTGGACTGCCTATCTTGCGAACAAGCCTTCACAGTGCAGAAATGATCAAATATGCATCTAATGCTTTCCTGGCAACAAAGATTTCATTCATAAATGAAATTGCCAATCTTTCTGAAAAAACAAACGCCCATATCGAAGAGGTCGCCAAAGGAATCGGCATGGACTCAAGGATCGGAAACAAATTCCTGAACGCAGGGATTGGATACGGAGGTTCTTGCTTCCCTAAAGATACCCAGGCCCTTGTGAAAATCTCCGAGGACTACAATCATGATTTTCATTTATTGAAGTCTGTCATTACAGTAAATGAAAAGCAAAAGACTCTTCTTGTGAGAAAAGCAAAAGAGCGCTTCGGAACACTAACAGGAAAAAAAGTCGCTCTATTGGGGCTTGCTTTCAAACCTGAAACAGATGATATGAGAGAAGCAGCCAGCATCTCAGTTGCCAGCGAACTCGTGGAAGAAGGAGCAGAAGTGATCGGATATGATCCAATCGCTGCGAATAATGCAAAAAAAGTTCTGCCTGAGGAAGTGCTGTATGCCGATCAAATCGAGGAAGCAATAAAACAAGCAGACGTTGTGTTCATTTTGACAGAGTGGAAAGAAATCGTAGAAAAAACGCTCATCCTTTCCACCCTGTTCATGAACGAGCCAATCATTTTCGACGGACGCAATTGTTATACAAGTGAAGATCTTTTCAATCTGGAAGTTGAATATATTTCGGTTGGAAGAGAACGCCTATTAAATATACGGGAAAACAGAGTGGCCGCTGTCATTTAATAGATTATCCTCTTTTAAAGGAAGGACTCATTTACCGAATGAGTCTTTTTCGCTTTAGCACTACATATTAGAAACATCGGTAACTTTTTTTCAGGGAAAATTAGACTAGTTAAAAATAGAACTATTTTATGAGAAATATACTTTGCTTGTATGATAAAGTGAAATCTTAGAAAAAAACTCGAAGGATGTGGTATCTTGAGATTAAATGTAAAAATTTCGTTTGTTGTTTTTATTTGTTTCATGTTTTTAATACCAAATTCAATCTTTGCTCAAGAAGTTTTACACAAAGGAAGTCAAGGACAAGCAGTTTATGACTTGCAAGAGAATTTAAAGAAAATGGGTTACTTTACCAGTCAACCGACAGGGTATTATGGTTCTATTACAGATAATGCAGTTAGACAATTTCAGCTAGATACTAGACTATTCCCAGATGGAGTCTTTGGATTCCAAACGCAACAAAAATTAAATAGTATAGAAATGATGGCAAGGGTTGTTCATGGAGAAGCTCGCGGTGAGTCTTATGAAGGAAAAGTAGCTGTAGCTGCTGTTATTATGAATCGGATGTCAACGCCAGGTTTTCCTAAAAATACTTACGATGTTATTTTCCAGACGAATGCTTTTACAGCTGTACATGATGGTCAATATTATTTGACCCCTAACAGCTATTCTTATCGAGCAGTCATTGATGCTTTAAAAGGCTGGGACCCTACGCATGGTTCTGTTTATTATTATAATCCCCTCTTGGCATCTGATGAATGGATTTTTACTAGGGAAACAGTAATTAGAATAGGAAACCACTTATTTGCAAAGTAAAAGCTAACCTACATAATACTAAGTAAATCTTATATTATAGTTTTGGTAAACAATCCTTTATATGGTTAGGAGGAAATGAAAATGATAATAGAGTTTAGGGAATTTGCCTTAAAAGGAAATGTGATTGATTTAGCTGTAGGTGTAATTATAGGTGCAGCTTTTTGGTAAGGTTGTCACATCGTTAGTGAATGATATGATCATGCCACTAATTGGGCTATTAATGGGTGGTATCGATTTTAATCATTTACAAATTAAAGTTGGAAGTGCTGTTGTAAAGTATGGAACGTTTATTCAAACAATTGTAGACTTTCTAATTGTTGCCTTTTCTATTTTCATTTTTATCTAATTGATTAGCAGATTAAAGAAAAAGAAGAAAAACAAGAGGAAGCGACAGAACCAACACTATCCAAAGAAGAAGAGTTATTAACCGAAATTCGTGACTTGCTAAGAACTGAATCAGCAAGAGAACAATCATAATCTAAAAATTTATTAATGAGGTGGCTTATAAAATATCAATGGAACTTATTATTAGCACTAATTGTCGTTTTAATTATTGCGATTTTTTCAGTTATCAATGTTGATCCGTAACGGTTAATTATTTATTTGGAAAAGCTGAGTGGCCTTTGATCCTCGTCATTATTGGGTCAGTCTTATTGGGAGCCCTATTCGTTGGATTAATAGGTATGATGAAGATTTATCAGCTTCAAAGAGCTTTAAAAAAAGCAGAAAGTGAAGATAAACACCTTAATATCCTAGGTTTTTTTGATTAAAATCAAAGGGTTTACAACGAAAATAAGCGATCTTGTTATTCCTCTGACTAGAATGCAAGATCGCTTATACTATTTCCCTACTCATTATTTTTACTAATCCTTTCATTCTTACAGGAAACTGATTTTTAAAAAACACTTAACCTGTTTCATTTTTCTTTAGACAATGATTATTTTGATACCCAGGGTATCTATTAATAGCCTTCGTCTTTCACTATTATGGAGGTATCACCCGAGATATACCTATCAAACTGAGGGAGTTGAATAAGTAATCTGAATTTTTTTAATTATTTGCTTTGGAATGAAAGTTTATTAATTCGTTATATTCATCCCAAAAACTTTTATTAAAGTCACCCCATCCTGACATATAATTCTTAACTGTTAATTCCAAAATCCCTTTTCCTTAAAAAACAGATATTCCACAATCTGGCCCGTTTGCTGAACAAAACTAAAAAAGCACTCTTTATCCATAAACAGACGTTTATGCTGCTAAAAATAACTTTATCAAAAAACAACCAGTTGATAATTTGTTACTTTTCATTTGTTTTGTCGCTTTTTTGTCATCGGAAAAGACGTATAGAAGCAGTGTAGCTGTACAGTAAAAAATTGTTTATTCTCAACAGAAAATGCGGCTACTCCAAAAAATAGTTTTTTATTTTTAGTAAGCACTCGTAATTGAACGAAGAATACGTGATAAAAAGTGCTTTGCTAAACAACCCGATACTTCACAATCGCACCCGATTATTAAAAAGTTTATCCAGTAGTTCAAATGATCCAACCATTAAAAGCCATTCCCGAGTTTATGATGACGTGGAACAGTATAGCTGGATAAATACTTTTGGTTTTTTAAGACATACTTGCCAGATGCTCCTCAAGACGATCCATGGTCTGTTCGGCACCTGGGACGGCATATGTTTTCACCTTATCGAATACAGCGGCATTTTCTTCAAAAACTGTGCTATAAGTAAGTTTGGTCTTACCATCCAGATCCTCAAAGATTACTGTCGCCAGAAAATGGGGAAACACAGCATGTTTGATGACGATTCGCTCGGGTTTAACGACCTCGACAAAGACGTTGGTGTTGGGATAATCAACGCCATCAGGACCGTGCATGATAAACTGCCATGTACCGCCCGGTTTCATATCAAACTTCTGAAAAGTCGTCGTAAAACCTCGAGGTCCCCACCACTTCGACAGGTGCTCCTCTTTCGTCCAAGCATCAAACACAAGATCGCGTCGAGCATCAAATACGCGGGTGATCACAATCTCGCGTTCACCTACTTGCGTTGCGATTTTGTTTGTTGCGTTGTTTTGGTTCATGTCCTTCCCTCCAAAATGACTTTGACTTGTTGAAACCTATATCACTATGATTACAAGCCCTTGAATTTAAATATGAAAATATTTATATAATAATTCACTTACAATTATTTCAAACATTCTTTCTAGGAACAACCCCTTATTCAACAATCTGGCCCGATTGTTGAATAACTGGAGTTTTAAACAACCTTATTTGTAATGAAACATCTTATTGTCGTTCAACAGCAGCAGCTGACATCAAACTTACAACAATCAAAAAGAGCAGCTCTCACTGCTCTTTTTAAATAGCTGTTTATAATCTGTATTATGTAAACAAAGAAAAAACAGTACGAAAAGTAAAATTTTTTCGCACTAATTCACAGGTTACAAGCAAATAATTGGGAATTTAACCTAAATTATCAAAATTTTAATATATATATTTTAAGTTTGCTTATTATTGAATAATTTATAACATGTTATTTCTCCAACCAAATTTACTTTTTGCACCTAAAACCAACTCTTTAAATTCTATATTATCTTCTAACAACAATATATTTTTTCTTATTTCTTTTATCTCAGATTTATTTTTATTTCTTTTGGAGTAAAGGTTGTTAACTAATTTAATTGCTAGTGCAGTCCTATTGTCTTTAAAACTAAAGAGTAAATTTATGCTTTCAAGATTTGGTATTACTAAATCATTTCTCGATTGAATAGCAAATTCAATTGCTGTCAACCTCCATTTATTTAAACCTTGTTCAATAAATAATTTTATACTTTGTAACACCCATTGGTTAAAAGCATCTTTACTGGAATTAATAACGATTGTCTCCATAATATCTTGCTTTATATTATCCTCTAAAACATAATCATTTAACTCACTTATATATTTCAGCTCCGGATTCCTTTCAATGTAACTAGTTAATAGCGATTCATTTTCTTTCGGGATATTTGATGTTAACTCTTTTCTATGTGCAGAGCTAAAGTAATTCCATCTACTCAATACATGGTTTAAATGGTTTGAATTATCTAGATCTGCCAGCTCAAATAATACTTCATTAAACTTTTCATTATTGAGAGCTATGATATTAGGGCAATGAGTTAGTACTTTGTTTATCATATCTTTGTCCATAAAATCAAAAATCGAACTCTTAATTGAATTATTTGAATATAAACTAACAGAAGTTAAATCATTTAAGACTTGATCCCAAATTTCTTCATTAGTGCATTTATTAATAAATAAATTAATTACACTATTTAAGAATGTTCTCCAATTAGAAGCAAATGGGTATGAAGAGATATTATAATGATAACTATTATTAGAGATTATTCTTACTAAGCAGTCTATTAAATTCTTCCATATATATGTTTCGTTCATATATAATAGGTAGTAGATTTCTAATTTATCATAATAATTTTGCTCAGATCCATCCCATCTAAACCATGAGGTTAAATCGTTACTCAAAAACCAATTGTCTCTATATTTAATAGCTGCTTTTAGCCATGTTTCAGATTGAATTAGTAGCTTTAACAGATTATTTGATGATTTGTTATTAGGAACATTAAATATATGTGTGGTTGCAGCATTAAATAAAGTGTCTTTGGACTCTTCATCAAAGAATTTATCTCTACGAATTAATATCTCTAGAAAAACTTCGTTTATTTCGTCTGTCTCAAAAGCAAATGATTCTAATGAAAATCTAGCGACAGCGTCAACATTCCGAAATCCCTGCAAGATTCTCATAAATAATTCCTTATTTTTTATATCTTTTCTAGTTTCTAAAAAGCTGTAAATTTCTTTAGATAATTCTTCATTCCCATTAAAATTACTTATTTCTCTTCCCAAAAGATCTAAATCACCATTATTTTTAGCCAGGATTAATAAATTATTTTTAATAACTTTAAAGAAAGAAATTAGATTTTCTGGCTGTGGTGAATCGTTAAATAAGTTTATCCATACAGGAATAATTCCTTCTAAACTATTTGTGTCGATAAATTTATATTTTTTTATTAATAAGTTAAACCCTTTACATTCTATAATTTGATTAGTTTTTTCGTTTACACTTAATACCCATTCAGAAAGTTTGAAATTCAACTTTAGCCTTTCTACTTCTTCTTGATAAGCTTCTGCATCTTCAATGTCTTTTAGTTTTGCAATCTGAGAAAAGCAGTTATTTAAGGATGCATACCAATCAATTTCTTGTACCATAACATGTTCAAAAGGTAAATTGAATAATGATTTGGGCACAAAATAAGTATCATTTGCTTGGAAACCAATTAAGGATGAATGGTTTGTAAACAAGTTATTTATATCTTTTATCTGTAATTTATTAACTAATGCAGGATACTTTATACTAGCATTAAATAATTCAAAATATTTTTCTTCTTGATTATAAATTAATCCACCTAACAAGCTCCAAACACTGCTATGTCGAATAACCTTTTCAAATATATTGAGTATATTATTTAAATTATATTCTATTACAATATTAAGGTTGTTCCTAATGATATCTTGTAATTTTATCTTATCGTCTTCCCTTAATACATCTACCACTTCAGGATAACTAAAAATAATAGAAAATACATTTTTACAATCTAGACTAGAACTTAAATCTATTAACACGGAATTAAATACAAACTCTAGTTCACTTTTATCAATCTCTTCAATACTTTCCTCAAATTCATTTATTTGGCCATTTAAAATATATTTTTTTATTTTTTCCAGTTCGATCCTTCCAGTTAAAGGGTTAAGTTCTTGATTATTAAAATATATAAATGGTCTTGGATCAGTTGGCAATACTGGTTCTACCCGCGATAAAAAACCTTTTAAGCTATTAATGTTATTTAACTCACTTAATTGCACTTCTATCCCATCTTTTTCATCAATTAAATCCCATATGATATATGGATTTTCCATCATAATATTGTAAAACTCGCTGAAGTCTGACTTAAGCACAACAAATATAGCAAGTTCTACTGGATGTAATGTAAGGAAATTCCCACTTTTATTTACATTATCCCTTCTTTTAGCTAACTCCCAATCAGTTGCAAACCCATTAATGTTCTTTTTAACATGTCTTGGAGTTAATACATCAGAGTGAATAAGAATAGTTAATATTTCATGGTAAATTCGGGAATTTTCCTTATACCATAAAATATTATTTTTTTCCAATAGTGAAAGTGCGTACTTTCTCATATTTGCTTGTTCAAGTTTAGGTAATCTAACAGTCAAATCAAAAGTTTTATTTAAGTATTCCTTAACATCAAATTGTTCCATATTCTTTTTTTCAAATGCATCCGCAAGTTCCTTTTTAAGAACTTCTTCATCACACGGAATAATAAATGCACATCTATTTGAATCTAAAAATGTTTTTACTGTATTAAGAGCTCCATATAATTGTTTAGGAGGTAACCTATCTAAATCGTCAAACACTAATATTAATTTTTTTTTAGTGGATTTACCTAAGTATTCATTTACTACATTTCTAAATCTATTTTCATACTGATCACCATGATTTAGAGGAAGATTAGAACGAACGTTTTTTATAGCAGTAAATAATGAATAACTATTTCTAGAAAGTAGAATCGTTATTAAACCTAATATGCCAATTAAAACAATATTATTAACTAAATCTTTATATATTAATGGGATGAGAAATTGTATGAGAAGTAATGCTAAATAAATCAATGTTCCAAACAAAATAATATATTTATAATTTCCTAACCTTCGTAAAAGCAATAGGTTTGATATTACACCATTTGATCTAAATTGTTCCTCAAAAGTTGTAGATACATCTAGGTTTTCCGGATTTTCTTGTTTAAGTTGAATTTCTATTTCCCTAACTATTTTTCTATGTAAAGAGGGGGCATCATCTGCAAATTTCCAAACGCTTATTACTTTTAATTCATATTCACTTTTATCGAGCAAACTTTCTAACATCTTAATAACTGTTGTTTTACCTGAACCCCACTTCCCTAGTAAACTTATATGAAGAGGAAGAGTAGATTGCTCAATGCTTTGTTTTAATATTTCACCAATCTGGATTGCTTGAAATTTATCATCTAAACCATTCTCTAGAGGTAGATCATTCAAATAAATTTTCTCTTCTATTGTTTTAGATCCCCTGTCAAATATATTCATTTATATTTCACCTTTCTAATGCATATTCATCATTTTTCCACTATTATACTTAATAGTTAATATATATAGGATAATATTAATTTTAATTTTAAATTTTAATTAATGCCACTTAAATATTAAGTTTCCAAATAAAATATCTATATTTTTCATAATTATTAGAAAAATAACTTAAAAGGCAAGAGACCATTCATATTTTGTTACAAACATTTTAACGTTACTATTTCGAGAACTACTTTTTCTCTTACCATCAAAACTTAGGAACAATGGTAATGGTTCTACTAAATTAATCACTAAACAGTCCAACATATGTCCAACAAATACTAGAGCAGCGTTATTAGCCAGATCACTAGTTGGTGCATAAGCTGTTATATTAACAACTACTCCTTCAAGTATGTTTTTTATTTCTATATCACTAAAAAATGGATTGAATTTTGGAATCTTATTACACCCTCCACTTTTACCGGTCCATAAAACTAATAACTCAACTTCCCATATAGCCAAAGAAATCCTCCTACATTCATATTTTTTATACGGTAAGAGAGGCAGCTAGAAAAAAATCTCATATCCACTTAGAGACATCCCAATTTTGGTATATTTTACTATAAACATATTAAATATTTTACCATATGTTAGAGATATAGTACCACCTTACTATTTTTTCAATAATGTATATGTCTTAATAATTATAAGAATCATATAACTAAGATTAACTCTTTGATTATAATTAACTATTTTATTAAGGGTTTAAATACCTCTACAAAATAGGTAAGGCGATAAACCAATCTACATACTTTGGATTAGCATTTGCTCTCGTTGAACAAATGCTACTTATTTGACGAGTTTCTTCTATTTAAATAGTGGTTTTTTTAAATTCATTTTCATATTCTATAACCGACTTATAAAATTCACGCTGCCCTTTCTAAAACGATCTCGTTCTTCTTGTGCCATCCATTATAGAACCGGCTAAAACAAGATCTGCTATGAAAGCACTAAGACTATCCTTAAATTGAGTGCTATCGAGCAAAGAACATCCAAAAATATCAATGTATCCCTGATTTTTAGTGATGTCATTCAATTTACCAAAACGATCAAGAGAGTGAATATAAAGGATATAATCTTTACAGATTACACGTTCTAATAATTATATTGAATTTGATTGGAATATTTTCCACTATGTCGGCTCTGACACTTTTGTATCCAAATATTAGAACATCAATATTAATTACACTTTTTTTTTACTTCCTTTCTATTTCTCTATCAAAAACCAAAAGGAGTGCAAGTATACTTTCTGAAATTCATTAGAAATGTCTATTGGCAAATTTGATATAAATAAAGGATTTAATTTACTTCATCAATTTACATTTACCATTAATAACCAAAATAACTTGTATAAAAGTTGTCTAGACACTTATGTTTGGAAGTTATTTTTTATGTATTTTTTAGTAGAAATTAGTCTAAAAGATAGTCTATAATCAAAGGTATAAAAGATTGTTAATTTATAGACAAAAGGAGTTTAATAATGAAGATTGGTTATGCGAGAGTCAGTACAGTTGGCCAAGATTTAGTCAACTAGTATCGGACCTTGTTTTAAACTTTTTTCGTGGATGGTAGATGAAGAACGAAATCGAATCAAGACAGCTCAACGTGAAGGCATCGAGATTGCAAAAAAAAAGGAATATATAAAGGCGGAAAGAAGACATATCGCGCAGCTGCAAAGGGCAAGAAGAAAATCGTTTATGATGAAGTAGTTTATATATCTAATAAAACAGGAAGAATTCCAGTTACAATTTCTTTGGACAATGTTACGTTTTAGCTTCAAGAACAACATGATTTCGAATGGTTACAATCTCCTCTCGGTCATGTGTTTTGCGTGTTTGACGAACATGATTCAGGTAATATTTGTTTTGGGGTTGAGAAGGACGGCAAAAAAAGATTCGAGAAGTATGCAGGTTCAAGACCATTAGATTTATCAGGGAATCCCCAAGGTGCGGTAACACGATTACAGAGGGCAATACCATTATACAGTACTTTAAGACATCCACATCTCATACATTTGGTTGATCACTTCCATAAGGAATGTGGGTATGCAGCTGTATTTGAAAGGTTTAAAGGGGAGTGTCTACATTCACATTGGTCTTTTCCACCTCCAGCAAAATACCATCACCCTGAATCACAATTCTATCGGTTTAGACATTTGCCCATAAAAAAACGGTTGGAGTCCTTGTAAGCCATTTTCTCGTTTCATGATTTCATCGTTCTATGGAGAATATTGAAAAGATAATAAGTTTGCGGTTCTAGTCAATCTGGCAATTTAGCCGGGGTTATAAATTGTATCTCTATTCACATAGCAAGTGATTATTTGCAAAGGGGAAAGCTATATTAGGCTTGATTATAGCATTAAGCAAACGCAACGGTCCCGTTAACTTAAGAAAATTACCATTACTTCTTAATTAAAATACAGCTTCTACAGTGCTCAAGGAAGGACTATTTGAATATGTGATAATGATAACTATAAAGTGCTCTTATGACTAAACGTAAAAAAACCACCAGCACTAGCTAGTGGCAAATTATTATAACTTAACCTTGTATTAGTTTTTATTTTAAACTTAATTCACTTAGTATACTATCCAATGTAGCCCCTTTATAAATGGTTTTAGCTTTTGGCGCATCTGTTAATGTAGGATTACTGATTCCATAATTTTTCTTTATAAAATACATATCTTTACTATCCACTTTCTTATCAAAGTTTAAATCTGAAGATGGATTATTGGTGTCCCAATTTTTTTGCAGCTCGATGGCATCTAGAACATCGATGACATTATCTTTATTCACATCTCCAGCCAGAGACAATTCTAATGGATCGCGGATGTATTTTCCAACCAATTCACCACGAACTTCATCAGATAAAAATTCCAATGATCTATACATCGTAAAATGTCCAGGAACATCTACCATAATCGTATGTGGATTTGGATCAACTTTAATGCCATCAAACTCATATAGGCCGACACTCGATAGTGTTGGTACTGCATCAAGGACTGTTTTTCCATCATATGATGTTAAAGTTATTTTCGCTCCAAGTGTTCTGTAGTCAATGCCTATAATCGATTGACCTGTTACCGGATCTTTTGCTCCTTCTGCCTGTACTGAACTTACGAATCTAGTGACTTTTGGTTTTACATCATAAATGTCTGCAAAAGAGTAAATATCTTTCGTTTCTACATTTGATTGGTCAATGGAGCTTGCACTCTCTACGTAGAAGGCTTCTCTATGAGTATAGCCTTTATCAAGTGTTCTTAAGTCGAAGTTAAATAATTTTAGATCTTCAGGTAATGTTTTATTACCTAAATACGTAAACGTAAAGGTGTATGCTGTCATATAAGAATACTTTGTAGGTGCAGCTGTTACGGTCACTTGAGCGTCACCATATTGTTTAACCGCATCATTTAGAGTAACGTTTTCAATTGTCGCTTGAGTATTTACTACTTGGAGCTCCATTTTGGTTGTTTTTAAACTTTTGATATTATTGGAACGAACGGAATAGTTGATCGTATCGCCAGTCGTAACCGCTTGTTTATTAGCTTTCAAATAATAATAAGGTGTTGAATTCTTCGTGAAGACGAGCCTTCTTTCAACAGGTCCATTACCTGCATCGTCCACCCCAAGAAAACTAACTGGCAGTACTTTGTATTCACTTCTAACTAAAATTTTATCAACGTAGTCACCATTAGTATCAGTTAGACCTGCTCCCCTAGGGTAACCATTGTAGTAAGGAACTACTGCAAACCTTCCATCTACAGGTATACCGTAGCTCTTCGCTTCTTTCATCTCTGGATCCTCTACATGGACTTTAAAGTCATATAGAAATTGTCCTTTTGAATCTAGCTGACTATCACTATATTCAATTACCTTCTGGTCTAATGAGTCAAAGCTTGTCGTTACATTTGGTACTCCATGATCGAGCATAATATCTTTTGATGCTATGAAAGTATCTCCCTTTTCATTTTTCCCTACTAGTTTTGCAATATAATGACCTGGTTTTAATGTCTTCCAGTCCTTGCTGATTGGATTTTTCTTATCACCAGTAAATGGATAGTAAATATAACCGATTAGTTTATAAACTGGATACGATTTATTTTCATCCATTGCAGCGGTATTGAATGCACCCACAAAACCTAAGTCTTCTCCTGTCTTTGGATCAGAAATAATAACATCCAACGTTTTCATATATGATTTGATTGATACTTCTCCGGCTATATAAGGTATAGGGTTTCCAGCCGCTGTTTTGATTGCTGTAAAAATAGGGTTATAGAGATTAAATTTATCAATTCCTTCATTTACTACTCGACCGCCAAACGGAATTTGGTATTGCTCTGAAGGATTATCATTGTTCGTAAATACAATATTTCCTTCATACGTTCCTATTTCTGCTGTTTTTGGAATGTGTAAATCAAATTTGATCTCTCTGTCACTATTGCCCTCAACTTTTACGGTTGCTGGACCTTGTAATGTCACGTTGTTTTGTGCAGCATCTTTTGATCCTCTTAATCCCGTTTGGAAATTAACCTCTACATTAAAAGTTTTATCTTGTTTGGAAAGACTCTTTACTTTAATGTGACGGGAATCCTTAATATCTTCATCTTTAAAACCATAGGTTCCAAAGCTCATGGCACCTGTTATATCATCCAAGGATTTTTCTTTTCCATTTAGGTTAATAGGTGTTTTGTCCATCACTGCAAACTCAACACTTGAGTGAACCGCTTCATACGCATCGATTCGACCGCTTCCTATTTCAAAAACACTATAATCCTTTGAAAGAGGATCTGCCGTATTCATTAGAATCGTCTTAACATCAGCTGGCTGAAGATCCTTATTGGATTGAAGCATTAATGCGGATACACCTGCCACATATGGTGAAGACATGGATGTTCCTGATAAGCGTTCGTATGCAAATTTATAGTCCTCCGGTTTGGTACCATCAGCATTTTTATCATTCATATAAAATGGCACGGTTGAAAGAATGGACACTCCTGGTCCAGTTATTTCCGGTTTGATATCAGTATTAGCTCGAGATGGACCTCTTGAACTAAATCCTGCAAGTTCATCTCCGGCCGTTTTTACCTTTGTAAAGTCACCAAAAGTGAAATTGGCATTACCAGCTTGCATAGCTGCTAAAATGGCATTACCTTCCGCATTTGATACAGAAAACGCTGGAATCGCGTCCATCGATTCTCCTAAATAGGCCTGAATCGCCCCTTCTGCCTGATTGGCTTCATCATTATACATAATGACTGCAACGGCACCATTTGCTTTTGCATTTTTGATTTTATCAATTAAGGCAATGGATCCCCTCTTAATGAATGCAATGTTTCCGCTTACACCTTTCCCAGTAAAATCACCTGGGTTACCTAGATTAACATTCACAAGTTTATAGGTTTTTCCTTTTAATTGCGTTAAATCATCCGCATAGTTTTTTGCCAGCTGTCTTAACGAATAATTTTTTCCATTTTGGACGCCTGAATATTGATAAACATCCATTGCGATCGATGATGCACCAACGGTTAAAGCGAATGCTGCCGCTCCTGGTGAACCAAGTGTATACATCTTGTCACCGCTATTTCCAGCTGATACAACCGCTGTTACTCCATGAAGGACGGCATTGTTTACTGCCATGGAAGTTGGAGAATTGGGATCATTAATAGCGGCACCTAATGACATGTTGATGACATCCATATCGTCTTGAACAGCTCGATCTAATGCTGCAATAATGGCATCACTTGACCCGCTGCCGTATGGCCCAAGTACACGATAAGCATAAATATCGGCTTCAGGTGCTGCACCTGTCATTTTATACTCACTATTAGCAACTCCACGGCCCGCAATGATTCCTGCCACATGCGTACCATGTTCTGTATAATATATCGAGCTTCCATCCTTTTCAGGTTTACCGGATTTTTTCCATTCTGCGTAGGTGGTTTCCATCGGATCCTCATCATTATTGACGAAATCATATCCGCCTTTATAAGCATCCTTTAAGTCAGGATGATTATAATCGATTCCTGTATCTAGAACACCAACCTTAATTCCTTTACCAGTAATACCTTCTGCATGTAAACGATCTAGGCCATCATATGGTGTGTAATTCGCAACCGTGATTTGATCTCCTTTTTCTTGACCATTACCTTCAACTTGAACAGGAGGTTCAACGGAAAATGTTTCGTTACTCCAAACCGCTTTAACTGCATTTGATTTTAATAGATTTTTAATTTGGTTTGCAGGCAGACTAATAGAAACACCATTGAAAGCATGCTTATAATAACGTTCAATTTTAACATCTACCTTTTTATTATTTTCATCCTTTAATTGTTGAAAATCTTTGTTAAAGGTTTCATGGTCCTGATTTACTAAGTCGGCTGCTTCAGTTTCAGATAATGGTTGACCTTGTTTTCCTGCAACAACTTGTGCAACCTTTGCCGGCTTATTCTTAAATTCAACAATGACATTAGTTAAATCCAAAGAAGTTAAATCGATATCGGAAGAAAGTTGTAACCCTGTTTCTTCATTCGTTGAAATCTGCTTAAGAGCTGCTCTTTGTTCTGGTGTTAAGCTGCCTAATATCTCCTCCGCCTTCGAATAACTAGCAGCCTTTGGAACATACGGTGTTTGTCCCATAGAACTTAATATAAAGCTACATGATAGGGCTGCTATAGTTAAGTTTTTTACAATCTTGCTTTTGATAGCTTTTTTTACCAAGTTTTTTTCCTCCCAATCCCTTTTTTACATATGTAAGTATTTAATGCAACACGAAAAAATGATTCTAAAAAGGTTCAAGTATTTATAGCCTACATTTACTTTCGTTAATTGCTATTAATTGTTACCTATGCATTTCTCATTATAACGAATATTTAGAATATTTAAAATTGGGGGAATTTCCGATTTTTATAATGACAATTTTCTTAATATTTATTAAAAAAATATTTTTACTTTGACGAAATTAGCGAAGATCTATTATATAAATTCGGCGAAAATGTCCTTTTTTGTTGGAAATTGTATTTTTTTCAGATTGTAATCCTGCTAAAAATTGGGGGAATACTGTAAAAAAACTATTATTTCTTCACAATCTCTATGAATTAACATAAAAATCTTCCGAGTGTAATTATAGTGATAGGTAAGCTTTTGACGTTATCGCCAGCTTTTCCCCCGCTTCACACCGTACAGGCGAGTTTCCCAGCATACGGCGTTCCAACTAATCCAATTCATTCAATATTTTTATGTATATGGGGTCCAGCCACATGCCCATCAAGCTAAGAAACTCTAACACCTCAAAACGATAAAAATAAGGCCTGGTTTTTGTGAATTATTACATAAGGAATGGTTTTTTTCTGTTTGGTGATATTAGAAAATTTGCATTTACTGCTTAAGAATTTGCGTTAATTCTTCCTCGATAAAAAGAGTCCTCTGTAAGTCATTAACTTCATCTGCAACCCGTATACCTGATTCAATTGCACCTTGGATCCAACCGTGAACTGTTGAAGCGTGTTCACCGGCAAAGTGAACACGACCTTCCGGAGAAGCAATATAGGGAGATAGTTCTGTTATCTGTTCCGGTTTAAACATAGCAAAAGCTCCACCGGAATACGGATTTCGAACCCAACTAAAGCCCGTTCCTGTTATAAACTCACGATACACCTGTTCCCCATGAATGGTGGCCAAATTTCTCAATGCATATTCCAGTCGATTTTCAGTATTCAAACTATCCCAAGGTAACGCATCATCTTCCCATGTATAACTAGCCAAAATGACACCTGGCCCGGATGATGTACCCACCCCATGGCTTGGATATTGAGTGTATGTAATAGGGAGGTCAGAAGCTGTGTTTCCCCCAAACATACCTTCTCTTTCCCAGAACCTGCTTTTAAACTGGATACCGGTTTTAGTGGAGCCAACATAATGTAGGTCACGGATCGCTTTCCATTTGTTTTCGGAAAAGGAATTCCGGGGTTCAACCTCGACAAATTGCAATATCGAAAAGGGAATGGTCACGATGGCAAGATCACCGGTGATTTGAAATGGTCTCAAGATTTTGGTATGGATAGAGTCAAGCGTTACTTGGTTATGATGCTGTGTAATTTTCGTCACCTTATGCCCAAACATAATGTTATCCTTCAATTGTGGGAGAAATGCTTTAGGAAGTTGGTCGTTTCCACCCGGGATCTCATAGAAGCGAACATCAGGGGTAAATAAAATCATCAGTTCACGCAATAATTCCAGGAAAGAGAGCTCCGGGAATCCTCCCAGTGAAAGAAGTACTTTAATCATTTCGATAGCAGCCGGTGATAAAGTGACACCAAACGGGTTATATCTCAAAAATGCATCCATCGAGTATTTATCAAGTTCTTTTATGACCAAAGGCCAATTTCTCTGCGGGTTTTGGTTGATAAAATCTGTGATGGGTTTTATTGCTAATGTAAGCAATTCTGAAGCCGTTTTACCTCTTTCATGTGGAGCTACCGGAAACCTTAGAATATCAGGGTTCTGTTTATAAAACTTCAATCGGGTCTTAATTCCTCTAGCATAGATGATGTCGTTAGGAGTACTGTTAATAAACCGATTAACTGATAGGTGAAATTTTTTTATGTATTCCAATGTTAAATAATGAGTATGAGGAATACGCATTGCGCCTGCTTCAAGATATAATCCATCAGTAAAATCAGATTTCAACGTGTAGACACGGCCACCCATTCTTTCGTCTGCTTCAAGGATTGTAACATTGTGTCCGGCGTCCTTTAATAATGAAGCAGCGACAAGTCCTGACATCCCTGCGCCGACAATGATGATCTTTTTGGGGTTTTGTGTTTTGTTAAGTCCATTTCTGATGAACGAAACCATTTGATCGGGTGGTAATTGAGGAAATACGTAATTTAACATACTTTGTCTCCTTTGCAATTACTCAGCACACCCGATAGATGATAGTTATAAACCATTCTTTAAGGATGCTTACTATCATCCTATTCAACTCCCTCAACAGCATTCCACTGAAAACCAAAAAGATAAAATAGGCTTCATGAAAGTTAATAAAATAAAGAGACCGTCGGTTGAACTGCACCCCAATTGTTTGACACCATCTAACAATTGGAGGTGCTGTTTTTTATGACAAAATATTCATTAGAGTTAAAAGTAAAAGCTGTTTTTGCTTATTTAGAAGGAAAGGATTATTTTTAATACGGTCGCCAATAGATATAATGTTAGTCTGACACCTTTAAAGAATTGGGTGGCTCATTATATAGAACATGGCATAGAGGGGTTAACGCATACCTATACAAACTATGATCGTAGATTTAAAATGGATGTACTAACTTATATGACCGATTTTGGAGTGTCCATTACACAAGCAGCCGCCGTGTATAATATTTCTTCTCCTTCGACTATCCAAAAAGGGGTCCCACCCCATACCCATCAAGCGAAGTTAAAATCATACCCTCAAAATGAAAAAACGCTATGCTTATCGTAAGAAGTTTACGAGAAAGGATGGCGTTTTTGATGAATCCTATCATTTCAAATGAACTAAATCTTTTCGCGCAAGAGCTACAATACTTTTTATCTCCAGTAGTCCTACAAGATAGATATGTAGATTCTAAATAGGAATTGAATGTAACATAATGATATTGTGTTGTGCTCGGTTCTTTTTAAATTTCCCACTTAAATGATATATAACAAGGACTCTAATACATATACTTTAGTGTTGTTTAATTTTTATATTGACTAGGGGTGATCGGAATGAAAAGAGTAGGAAAGAATGATTTTGTCTCAGGGTTTGTTCCAAATCATAATCATGGCTCTGTCGACTATACATCTGTCAATGACGACCATGTTCATCAGTGTCTTGATGTGACATCTCCACCGATTTCGGCTGGGGAGGGGAGTCATATTCACTATACAGAAGGATATGTTCTCTTTGAAGATGGGCATACTCATTATTATAAAGCTTATTCAGGTCCAGCTATTCCCGTTGGGAACGGCATGCACGTTCATTATTACGATTTTTACACAACCGAGGATGACGGACATCGACATCGTGTTACAGGAGTAGATCAACCAGCCCCAGGGAATAAGTAACATTTAAAACTCCTTGTCTATCAAGGAGTTTTTGATGTTGTTAGAGGGAAGTCAATGTTTTAATCTTTTAATACTTTCAATGCTTCTCTTACTTTTTTAGCAAATTCTAGTGGTGGTTCAACCGATTCAAAGTGCATATACATCGCCCGTGGTTCGTCAAATAACCAGTGATTATGGACGGCGGTAACGATAATGTCCCTTTTTCGAAGTTCAGTTAATAATGGGTTAATTTCTTTTTCTAAAAGTACTGTTTCGCCTAAATTTAAAGCTCTCCCTTTGCTGTCGAGATTTTCAAACGTAAAAAATTGAGGGTTGACTAGTGGAGAATTCGTTTTACGGCCAAGAATCGTAAAGTCAATATCGCGAAACTTTTGTACAAGACAAACCCCATTTTCATCTAAACTACCAATGCCGCCAAGGATTCTAGCAAATTCCCGACATAATTTTTCCATATCTTTCCTCTTCATAAAAAATTCCCTTTCAAAGAAATAAGGTTACTTCTCGATTTACCTCTTATTTATATATGGAACTTGAATGAAAATGTGTCTCTATCTCTTACTTAAAAGTAACTAAGTCAATCCTCTCAATAAAAACTCCAGTACTCATACTGGAGTTTTTGAAGGCGGATGCCTGTGATTAGGTCAGCACTTATAACCACAGAAAGTACATGCGCCAATAATGATTAGTAAAATAAACAACACTACTATAATCACGAAATCATGACATCCATGACGGTGATCTCTATATTCACAAACAGGAGCTGCGTATCCATAAACAGGAGCTATATATCCGTGAGATAACGCAGGTGAGAAAGGAATATTCTCTCCAGAAGTAAATGGTGCGTTTACGTTATTATACATTTTCACATCTTCCCTTCGTTTGTAAAGCCCTGTGATTATCCATTTCATAAAGCTTTGATAAAGTATTAATATGTTGTACGGTCCTTATGTGAAGCTTATTCGCAGCCTAAATCGATTAAACACAGTCTATTGCCCAGGATGTAAACCACTGCAACAAGAGCATATTTGTGATTGCATGACTAATTATGGCTTATATATAGGTTTTATACATTAAATCAAAAAACACCTAGCTTTCAATTAAGCTAGGTGTTTTTTGTAAATCTAAACGATTTTAGTAGTGGTCTTTCATAAATGCTGCGCCTACAATAATCAATAAGATAAACAATACAACGATTAACACAAAATCGTTGTCTTTTCTACGAAAATCATCACGAAAATCACTCATTTATGATTCCTCCCCCCAATATAAGCTACTTCTAAATTATGCGGAAAGATTGAGAATGATTGGACAGACACTCTGGGCATTCAATGATTTTTACAAAAAAAGTAACAACATATGTCCGTCATTTTCTTATTTCTGTAGATGGAATAAATTATTCTGATTAACTTTGTCTATCTTTTCTAATATCCACTTTTTTTCTCAATAGCTGTCCAAACCTTTTTAGTTTTAAGGCATATTTTATAGTAAGAGAACGCAAGTATCTCTGGTGCCTCCCACCCATATTGTCACCTCAAAGGTAAAAGCGTATGTTTGATACATACGCTTTTATCTATTTCGATCGTTTTGTTGGGAGATAATATAACGAAAAATGTAGATTACATACAAAGCTTAGAAAGACAGCCAGATAAAATCGAAAAGAAAAGCATTTGGAAACGGATGTTTGGAGATCTTTAAAATATATAATAAAAACCACTGGTTATTTTCCAGTGGTTTTTATGCGAATTCGAGTTCGCGTTCTTTAACAAGTCCCCAATTGGCTGCAAGTAATTCTGCCCATTTAGCCGGATCGTCGTGAAAAATGGTCTCTGGGTATGGTGAGAAGAGATCCTCGATTTGCTCTTTTCTCTTGTTAAAGGGGTACGGAAACGATTTAGGGTTTCAAGGACCACACTTCAAAAATATCCCATTATATAATTTTGATAGGTGTATTTGATAAGTTTTAAATCCTTAAGAATCAATACTGTACTTTTTATCAATAGGGTACACCCTGGTGGTACCCCTTATTGAGATGTAACAGTGAGAGGTACATCATAAATCTTCTTCAATTCGTTCTTTCCATTTTCCACGATAAACGTTGCCCGTGTTGCAATCGGTGCATCAGGACGTCTAACATAGGGTACAACTCGGTAATCAGTAGTCCAAGTTTCAGGAGTTACCGTGCAACGTACATAACCGCGGTAATTGTTAAAAAATTTAATATGCGGATTCTCAGCAAGGATCACCGGAGTTGTATTGTTAATATCTGAGCCGTCTCCTTAAAGGGGGGCTGGGGAAGAGTTCCCCAGCAGGTTTGGACAGAGTCCATGGTTTTTTCAAACTTCCAATATAGGCCTTAATGATAAAAAAAGCGCCAATTAGGGGTTCAGACATTGGCGGTACCCCAGACAGGGATAAAACATAAGCCATTGATAGTTAACATGGTCAATAGCTGCTTGAATTTCACCTTGAAAGCTATACATAATCACTTTATTGAAATTTGATTGAACGTTAACTAAAAATTCTAATAGTATCAAAAGTAGTCCTTTGAGAAACTTACCATTTAAAATTTGTCCAAAGCCAGGTAATGCAATACTCCAAAGGACTTTCTCCATTCGTCCTTCCTTTGACATTTATCCACTTCCTACTGGTTAACCAATCTAATAAATTTTAACTATTTTGGTTCTTATTTCTTGCAAGTTTCTCTTTATCCATCGTTCCAGGTGGTTGTTCGATCCATTCATTACTAATCATGATATCGAGACCATCCTTCGCATATTGAGCGATTTCAAGTGATAGACGTTCGTAATTTATGGCTAAATCATTTCGCTGACTTGCGGCTGCTGCCGTTGCATAATTACCTGTTCCAATGGCACTTAACAATGACATAAAAAACATTGTTAATTTATCTGAAAAAGGCGGTGTTGTTGAATCAGTAATAGCAACTTCTGACGAAAGAGGTGGTTGTATATCGTTATCAATAAGCATCTTTGTAAAGACTTGAACATGTTTTTTTGTAATATCTCTTCCTCTTAACATCCATTTTTGAATATTTTCACTCGAGGATGTTTGAGCAAAACTAAGTGCCAAGCTTCCTCCTATAACGTTGGTTTGGGTATTCATATGTAAGTAAGATATCTCTATTGTATTTAGTGGTCTTTTGTTGGTAAATGGATTTAACCCACTAAAATAATTTTTGCTGTCTATAAAGTCTGTTTTAGTTGGATAAGCGATATAAGGTGCTCTAACAAATAATCCTTTTGAAAGAGATACATCCGCACCAGTGTCGTATAAGTTAGATACTTCTGTAAGCCCCTCCATAAAATAGGCTCTTATGTCTTTTCTAGCACTCATTGCAACGTAGCCACCATATGCAAGTAAACCAGCTCTCGATATGTGGCCAATATATTCAAGCATAAACGTATCAGTATATAAGCGAGGAGCATTCATATTCACATCTTCACTTGAAAATGCTGTAGGTAATGGGAGTTGTTCTTCTTGAAACAAATAAGTAAGTTTTTCGATGTGGGTAGATGAAAGGTCATAGGCTTGTTGGATAATAGAACGAATTTCTTGATCCTCTACATCTTTAAGAAAATAACCTAACATGCACTTGGACATACTATCATTCATGTAAGCAGTCCAAATTGCGCCTATTTCGGCTGAGGTTAGTTTTGTACGGTTTTCGGTCATAATTAGTTACCTCCAAAGAATATTTTTTCTGATAGATATATTCTTTGTAAATAATCGTATATTATGACAAAAGCTACCTAAAGCTAATCTTTAGTCAATAAGCAGTAGAAAAGGATCTTCGTTTGAAGATCCTTTTTTAATACCGATAATATCTGATTATGTGAACTAGCGTTTTTTCATTAGTAAGAAGAAAAATCAAAAGCATTGTTTAACAGAGTCTATTTTAAAGAAAGTAACAATCAAAAAAGTTCGTAAAAGTATACTCAAAATGAACAAAAAAAAGAACTTTTAAATCCGGATGTGTCACTTTAGGTGTTATTTTGACAAAGGATGGATTACAAAAGCAGTATTCGACGACAATAAAAACAGTCGCAGAGTACAGGCGTTCATGCCGGTGCCCTACGACCTTTTTGGCGCGTATCGGATCGAGAAACTTAGTTCATTGGGCTTCCTCGTCGGCCGAGGGACCGTAGATGCCCGGCACCGGAATATCGAGAAGCCGCAAGTATACCCCGAGCTGCGCCCGGTGGTGGACCATGTGGCTTAATCCGAAGGTGCGGAGCGCGATCGCCCGCGGCTCGCGGAGGATGATATGGTTGCCGTGGCGCAGCGTCCATTCCTCGCCGAGCGTTTTCTCGTCGCATTCGGCGAGCAGCTTTTCAAACTTGTCGACGTTCACGTCGAACTCCTCCAGAACGTCAGCGCGTTTTTCCAAAGGCTCCCGCCGCAACGGCACGGTCGAAAGATCGAACTCCGGGTACTGAAAAATCGCGATTTGCCAGTTCAGCAGGTTGATCAGGTGCGTGGCCAGCCCGCCGAGCGTCATCGATTTCTCGTGCGGCTTCCACGACATATGCTCCTCGGGCAAGCGTCCCAGAATGCGGCGCGTAGTGGCCAGTTCATGCGTTGCATCGCCGACGATCAGTTGTTTGACCATAAATTCCTCTCCTTCCATTTTTTTATCTCATAACATTTCTCGATATTGTCGAATTTATTTATAGTCGTAACAAAAGCAGATAGGTAGTCCGCCCAAAAATCCGAAAAGCCAGAGGAAATCACCCTTATTGTTCGGTTTTGAAGTCCGATCGACAGCTGACGGCTGCTTTTTTCGTTCGTATTTTAATTTCATACAATAGAAGGCTCATAGGGTTAATTGCTGCTTCTATTTTTATAGACTGAGAACTCTATAAGCCGTAACCCTTTGGTTCTTCAGCCTTTGTTATGCTGATTCTGCACGTATTCTTCGTATTCAATCTTGAATTCACGCGCCTGCTTGAAGTCAATGGAACGGAAAGAGAGGGCCTCAACGACATCCTCCTTGTGCGTTTCGAGTAAAGCGATGATTTCAGGCTGACGGGGAACCCGAAACTGCGTGTGATCATGAAACACAATAGTGACTAAGGTACCTAAAGGCTCTTCATTCATAGAAAAAATGGTGCTCCACATCCAACGTTGTCTGTCTTCCATGTTGCCCCACTCTCTTGAAATGCCGAAATCGCCTGGCAATCTAGGTTCCGCACGCAATCCTGCCTTATTAAGCTCTTTATGAACAGATAAAAACAGCAGATGTAAATACGTCCCGTACGCCCTATCGCCTGCCTCATTATATGCTTGCATCAACTTATCCCGGTTATTCTCGAAGAGGCTTTGCCAGTTTTCCGCGATATGGTCCTCAATGTACTGAGCGATCGTGGCAATGCTACTTTCTTTCCTTTCCTGAAGAAACTCTTTTAACGGTTTGGTCTCATTCATTGTTAATCCCCTCCCAAATGTTCTTCATTCAGTGACGACAGCATCTTTCGCATTCATCTTAACAAATCATACCAACTTTGTAATTATTTTTTTTGGAATGAACAATTGGTTTAAATGGAATAAAGAAAGACTATTTGTTCCCTTCTGATAGCTTTCTATATAATGAAGCTCTATACACATTTGTAATTTCACAAATTTGATTTACAGTCATATTTCCTTCCTTATAGGGGTACCGCCACATCGCTATCAAGCTAAGCTCATGTAACGTCAATGATAAGCAAGATTTTTTCTTTTTTTCGAAAGTCTATATGTAGATGCTTTAAAGATTTGCATACGAAATAAACCCTAACGTTCATATCAATGGAATAACATACCATTTCGAGATGAACCACCTAATTGCCTTTTTTTACTCCAGAATATGGCCCTTATATGTAAAAAGAGCTCAATCCTTACTACAGGAAATCGCCCGATTACGGAATATTGAAAAATGTGAAAGTGATGCAAAATGGCTCCTCAGTTACCTCGTAAGTTTAAAAATCACCATTCTGTATAAGTTCATTAAAAATTCACTTCCCATCGAAAAGTTTACAGTTAACGATTGGGCATGGGAAGCTCTTATTCTAATAATTACTTAGAGCTTTAATTAGGGGGAGAGGGAGATAATCATTACAATAAATGTGGTTTGGTCCTGACATAGGTATAAAGACTAAAGGAAAATAGAAGGATTTACTTTCCTCTTTCATCTCTTAAAATACATAGAAGGAGGTAGAGCAACATGTTCAAAAAAGTGATCATCCTTGTGGTGCTCTCATCAATTTTAATAGTATTAGTATTAGATAGAGCTCATACAGCTGCTCCTGTTAACAATACAAGTCCTAAAAGCAATGGTTCCTCTGGGTACATTACGATGGAATACAAGATTAGCGATATTAATGGTAATCAATACTACGGAAAAGCTGATGACGGTACAGGGATCTATTTTTCTGCTAAAAACATACTTTCGGGTGATAAGATACAAGTTAATGATGAGGTTATATGCTATTTTGAAAAAAATAATTTTGGTAAAGGATTAGTAAAAGTCGAGAAGAAATAATATCACAAGGAACCCCTTGTCTCGTTTTTCCCATTTAAAACGAGGGAGCAGAATACTCGCCCATATTATAATTCTGCAACTCTCTAGCATATAGATGAATCTCATGTTGAAGCTATAAGGCTCATTAAAAAACGCCATCCTTTCTTTGGTTTCTAAAGAAAGAATAGCGTTTTTTTATCATCAAGCTACCTTACTTTCTTGACTTGATGACCTTGTACAGTCAGTCCCATATAAAGCAAAAGACCAATTCAATTAAGCTATAATAAATCCCCATGCTGATTCTGAAATCGAACCTCTTTTTCTTAGAAAGCTTCAGGACGCCCTAATCCGATGCTACCCCAACATATATTTGAAAATACATGTAGATGTCGCTTATAATAGTTATTTCATTATAAATGTAGTTTTTTAAATGTTTAATGTCTTAAAAGTAACTGTCTTTTTTAAAAATGAAGATAATAATTATCCTAACCCTATTAAATAAGATTATTTTTTCGAATTGTAGTAATAAGGAATTAGTACAATGGAGTGAGAGAAATTAAAATAACTATACATGATTTATTATTACTTATTATAGGGTTTTGGTTTGGAATTAATAACTTATTTATTAATACAACAGGTGGATACCTAATTAAAGTAATTGCAGTATTGGCTTTATTATTATCTATATTACTCTTTATTTCTTGTGTATTAAATGTTTTTAAAAACTAGAAAATTAATACTGTATAGAGTAATTAAGGGGAAGATTAAATTGTTAAAAGAATTCAGGGTATGTTATACACTTGATGGTGATGTTAAGTGGGGAAATATAAGAAAAAAATCAAGTATAAAGAAAGATGATGTTTTTCAGGAAATTATAAAAAGGATAGAACGATGTGATTTTATTATCATAAAAAGTGATAATAATATTATTACCACCTCAAAAGTACGTTATATAAGAATATTTGATGAGAAAAGACTAACACACTAAAAAACAGTATTGAATACATTAGATTAAGCCAAGTATCATACCTCCAACCTTCTATTTTTCAGTCAGAAAAGGCAACCTATTGACGGTTGCTTTTTTCTTTGATAGCCACCCTATCCAATCCATAATTAAGTGCCTCAAGTCACAACTGTTGTTATAACTTTATAAATTACATTGAGGGAGACAGAATAAAAAAACTGACCCATGGCAGGTAGGTCAGTTAAGATACAGTATCTACTTTATGCTCTCCATGCAAACTAGCAGATATAGAAGATTTTTAGTTTATAATAAATTGTTATCACAAGCAAGGTTATAATAACTCACACTACAATCCTTATTCCATTAAACTCCCTCTATAAAGAAAGGAATAACATACATTTCGAGATGAACCACCTAATTGCCTTTTTTTACTCCAGAATATGGCCCGATTGTGGAATAGAATGACTGAAGTTTTTAACTTTATTATCATAAAACAGATAATATCAAAAGTTTATCGCTAGGCATACTTCCTTCTTGAAGTATGGCATCCTTTAGCTTACACATGAAGGTGCTGACAGTGTTCTAAAGGGAGAAATAACCTCCGGACGGCATAAAAAAAGCCTACTCTTAATTGAGAAGGCAAGTAAATTATAAAAATTTCCGTTAATAACTTTGAAATTGTATACATTTGTCCAAACAACTGATAACTCCTCCACATAATGTATTAGTAGCTGATAATGGAGGGAGGAATCATAAATGAGTGATTTTCGCAGAAAAGACGATTTTGTGTTAATCGTTGTATTGTTTATCTTATTGATTATTGTAGGCGCTTCTTTCAAGAAAGATCACTGCTAAAAGCTGTTTATCTTCCTCTCAAATGGGGTATACCACCAGATACCTCATTTATTAGGATGCTGATAAAGAATCGGCAGCCATTTTCTATATCTTATGCCTTAGACACTGAATGTGTGTTTTAGTTGAAATCGGACGGCATAATTAAAAGGAAAAGCTGGAGAAATTACTTTCCAGCTTTTCCTTTTAATTATGCAGCTATTTCAGGTTTGTGTTTTGGTTTGATTCTGAACGCCAAGATTCCCGCGATCAATAAGAATATAAATGCCAATATGAAGAATAATCCGTTCATGAATAGACCAACCAAGTTGATAATGATTAAACCTGCGCCAGAAATCTTTTTCCACTTCCAAGGGGTAGCGTCAGGAAAATATATATTTAACGTTGTAAATCCGCATTTTCCTGACGCTACCCCATGCCCATCTCATTCTTGTTAGCTTGACGGCGGTGTGTCTGTACCCCAATTAAGGTTTAGTTAAATTTATCGTCCACCTCATACGAGCATCAAAACCCTTTAAATAAGAGATTGCAAGTATTAATTTTATAAATGTGAGCAAGATTATGTCCCAATTCTTTCATCCTCATTACATTATCCCAATAATTTTAGAGTTCTAAACATACCTTAAACAACTTTTTTTAAAAACCTGACAAGTATAACCACTTCTCTCGCAGAATACTTATAGGCGAAAGGGGGAATGAATATGAGGTTTAATGAAGAAAGAAATGAAATCAGATTAGAAATTGAGGAAATCATCCAAAAACAAATTGATAACAAGGAAAGAAAAATGGAATTATTAGATGAGCTTGATAAAGATTTAACAGATGAAAATGTCCGAGAGCAGATCAGAAAATTAGAAAAAGAGGATAAATATCTTCATGCCCGAAAAGTTGAATTAACAAGTCAACTATGAAACCCGGTTTAAACTGTAGATTTCGAATAAAGTTTGATAATTTATAAAAAAGTCTGTTCGTTTATAATAAAGATTGATCAAAATCCTGTATTAATTTAAACAGGATTTTTCTTTTTGCACTTGTTGATGTTGGCAAACTACTGTCATGTTACTCCATTAAAGAATCGGTTAACTTAATGACCAGTAATTCGATTGCTCAAATAAACGTGTGGAGTCTTGGCAAGGAACAAACTTTTGGTACCTACTGCAGAGAATGCACTAGATCAGATGAAGCAAGAAGCCGCCAATGAGATTGGAGTTAAACCTGAAGCAGATACTACCGCTCGCGCAAACGGTGCTGTTGGAGGCCAAATGACTAAGCAACTTATCGCAATGGCAGAACAGCAACTTAGTCAAACAACAAGGGCAGTAACGTTTGTTTCAAAGAAAGAGACCCATTTTTGGGTCTCTTTCTTTGAAATTATTCTCTATTGATCCAAATTTCATAAAAATGTTGATAAGACTGACAACCGGCCTCTTATCTATTTTTAATTAGTTTTCGTTCAAGTATCTCGATAAGTTGGTACATAAATGTCGCAAGGACTGCAATAATGAGGAGGCTGAGCATGACAAGGGTGAAATCAAATACTTGGAATCCGTATATGATCAAGTAGCCGAGACCTTGTTTTGAAACAAGGAACTCCCCGATAATTACACCAACCCAAGCAAGACCAATATTTACTTTTAGGACTGAAATAATCGCTGGGAAACATGCGGGCAGAACGACTTCTTTATAACATTGTAACTTCGAACCACCAAACGTTTGGATTACTTTAAGATAGTTTGGCTCGACTGTTATGAAAGCAGAGTATACCACAATTATTGTAATAATAACGGTAATCAATATACCCATAGCAAGAATAGATGTGAAATTCGGTCCAAGTGCTACAATTAATAACGGACCAAGCGCAACTTTTGGTAGAGCATTTAAAATGACAAGATAGGGATCAAGCACTTTTGAGAGGAACGGTACCCACCATAAAAGGGAGGCAAAAAGGGTACCTAACAAGGTTCCAAACAAGAAACCGAAGAATGTTTCGGATAGTGTAACTCCTAAATGAGGAAATAAACTTGCGTCACTAACCTTATTCATAAACAGTAACCCTATCCGTCTAGGCGAACTAAATAATAACGGATCAATCCACCCATTATTTGAGGAAACTTCCCATAAACCCATAAACGCAATAAAAATAAAAATCTGGACAAACAATACATTTCTTTTTTCTTTTTTTATACGTTGAAGATAATCAGCATGTGATTTATTCACTGTCGTTTTGTTCAGTGTGCTCCAACTCCTCCCAAATTTGCTGGAACATCAAAGAGAAATCAGGATGCTGTCGAGCCTCAAATGGGGTAAGCTTCCTTAGGGTTTCTGGAATTTTAAAGGTACGAAAGATACGTCCTGGATTCTTTGAAAATAAAATGATCCTTTCACTCATAGCAATGGCCTCACTGATGTCATGTGTAACAAGGATTGCGGTTTTGTTATGCTCAGTTAATGTAACTGAAACTAGATCTTCAAGCTTTAGTTTCGTCTGGTAGTCGAGTGCGGAAAAGGGTTCATCAAGCAACAATATCTTAGGGTTGGTAGCAAGTGTCCGTACAAAAGCCACCCGTTGCCGCATTCCACCTGAAAGTTGTGATGGATACATATCTAAGGTACCCTCTAAACCAACTTCTTTAAGTAACGAAAAGGTGTTAGATACATGTTGTTCGTTAAGCTGATCTCTTAATTTTAATCCGAGAAGCACGTTTTCTTTGACTGTTTTCCACGGGAACAGGTAGTCTTGTTGAAGCATATATCCGATTTTTGGATGTGGTCCTTTAATGAGTTGATCGCTTAGAGTAACAGAACCCTCTGTGGGAGGAAACAATCCCGCAATAATCGATAAAACTGTCGTTTTCCCACAACCACTCGGACCAAGAAAGGAGATGAATTCTCCTTCTCGAACAGATAATGATATATCTTCTAAGGCCGTTGTGGCCGATCGTTTTGAAAAGTAGGTTTGACTAATGGAATTTAACTGTAAAAAGACCACGGCGATCCCTCCAAAATTAGGATAATAATAAAATGTAAACTCTTTCATCAATAATATTTGTTTTTAGGAAAAAGAATATATTTTATCATATGGTAGTTTGGTAAAAACAGATTGGATGTTAAAACCAGTAATACGATTAAAATAAGCTTTTATTTATTGTTAGATAGTTGGGAGACCATTTTCCTTAGGAAAGAAATCTAAAACTGTCTCAAAAGTGAAAGTGAAAGCATAAAAATTAGACCGAATTGACTTGTATCAAGGTAGCATGATATCGGAAGCCAACAAAAGAGCATTCGATAACCCTCCTTACATATTGATCATCAAAATAACCACCTGGAATTTAAAGGTGGTTATTAATCGTCTTCGCTATCATGTAATGATTAGTACTTTTAATGATAATTTTCCCTAAATTAGTTTTGGCTGTTGGATCACCATATCTTTTTTAACGGACTCCTCCACTCTTGCTGCAAGAGTCTGAATATAAGAATCTGTCAGTTTAGCAGGGTAGTATCCAAGCCGTACCCGGATTAGGTTCTCAAGAACAAAACATTTTCGGGTGGCTTTTTCATATTCATTAAAAGTGTATACCTCTGCATCAGTAAATTCGTCTGCTCCTTCCTTCATCGCTCGAATAAAGATATACCGCTGCGTGTAAATGTCCGCTCGTTCCTTTCTGGCGAACTTCAAAAGGAACAGCAGTTCAACCGTGGAAAAACGCATAAGCTCCGGTGTACTTTTGTTCAAGTCAGAATGAGAAGGCTGCGATGCAGGTAGGTAGTTTTTCCTCTTTCCGTTCTCCTGAACATCCTCATCTTTCAGCTTCATCATACAAAAAGTGCAATAGTATTCATATCGATCAATAGATTGAACCGGGCTTCCACAATATGCACAGGTTTTCATCCACTATCATCCTTCCTCTTCTATCCAGTTTAGCAGTGACATCAAGATAATTGCGTCAATTATTTCCATTATTTTAAACCCCCGAAAGGGGGCAACCGCATTTAAGCAGTCGCCGTTTCTTTAGGCTGTTGTTGATTAAGTACTTCAATGATTTGACGGCTACAGGTGACAATATCGCTCCCAATCTGTTTCATGATGTTGATATCCTGGCTCCATCCAGCAATGTATCCAAAACTATATTGTCCAGTCTCATAGCCAAAATGATTCATGACTACATACGCCACGGCTTCTGCTTGTGCTTCTCTGATACAACTGCCTTCCTCCTCAAATTTTGCACCCTTAGCATGCAGTAAATGATGGCCGTATTCGTGGATCAATGTTTTTAACTGCTGGATGGTGCTTCTCCCTTCATGAATGGCAATGTAATGATGGATGAGGTGATAATAGCCGTTTGCCTCTCCTGTGTTTTCAAAAATGACGGGTACATCTATTTTTTGGATCCATTCCTGCAGCAAGGCTTTTTCCTGTTCTCCGTCTCCTTCTAACATTTTGACTGTAGGTGTTGGAAGCTCTTCTCCATCTGTACTTGAAACATCAAACACATTCACAAATCGAAAACCGTAAAGAACATTCTTTTCTTTTTCCTCGTTGTTACTTTCTTCTTTCTCTTTTTTCTTCCCAATTAACGGAGCAAGCACCTTAATGGCTTTAGCCCCTTTTTCAACGAACCGGCCATGTTTTTTCCATTCGTTAAAGCCTTTGACAAGCGTTGCATTAGGTCGTTGCATGTAGATAAGAATGGTATTGTTAAAACTGTAGCTATGAAAACTAGATAGGAATTGCAGCCACTTTTGAAACTTCTCACTCGTCATCAGTTCCTGAATGCCTTGATCTAATTGATCTTTGATTTCTTCTAGTGCTTTACTTTTTGTTTTTGCCATTGATTTTTCCTCCCTTGTTTTTGCGCTGTGAGCGAGTCGCTTCCCTAAAGGGGATGATTTTCGCCCTTTTAACGTGGAGAACGAACAAGCAGCATAGGCAGACGGTCAAGGGATAAGCACAAAAAGTTTTTTGATGGTACGAAGTGTTGGTAATCAAAATACTTTATTGCCCCTTGACTGGCTGACTATCCGACTTAGCTTTCAGCAGGTGGAGGGCGCAAGCCTAGGAGGCTCAGGCTGCTGAAAGGTTAGCTCGGATTGCGTACTTGTACGATTCGCAGCGCAAAAGGGTGGAAAAACACAAAATAAAAAGCAGCCGATTGGCTGCTGTCATGTTTGGCTTAATTCTTTTCGTTTTTGATTTTGATCTTCAGAGTCGTTCACTCGTTAAGAAATGCATTGGAACAAACAGAATGTTGAATGATGGCTATCATTCTTACAGACTGTTGTTCGCTTGAATTTTAGAGTGAAGCGAGATGCCAGGGAATGTTAGGATGCGTTTTTTGCAGCCTTACAATCGATGAGCAGACCCTTTTGGGCTCCCCAAAAGTACCAAGGTTTTAATGAACTTAGTTTTATATCCTTTGCTTACGTTCTTTACCTTTTTATTTGTGCAGTAAAAAGAACAGGTACCCTAGACTCCTGGTTAAAAACGCACATCAACAAGAACATGATAATACATACCCTTTGCCACGATCTTTCTAGGATTCAGATATAGCCATTCCCTTAAGACAAGACCCTTCCCCTTACCGATTAATCCGTTTTCAAACGGCTTTTTTCTTGTTCACAAAATGTCTCAACCGATGCCCTGCTCCAATAGACCGTTCCTCCCAGTTCCAAATCCGGTTCTGGTATCTTGCCTCGATAATAATACACATTCAGTTTCCGTTTATCATAATTCAATCCATTCTCTTTTAAATAATCGGCAAATTGTTTTTGCGAAAAGAAGCCATCGCTGCCTTTCCGAACAAACGAAAGAGCTGGCTTTTTTATCAAAAAGGTATCTTCTCTGAAAAATAGAGCCATTAATTCTAATGCTTGTTCCAGCCAGTCATCGTCTAAATGGTTATACAACAAACCAATGTTAAACTATTGGCGTCCAGGGTCTTCAAAAAACCAAGCTAATGTTAAAAATGTTGCTTCTACAGGATTTAATCCGTCCATTGCTTCTTCTGCTGATAAAACGTTCTCATACGCCTTTAATTTCCCTTTAAATGCAGGGAAAGTCTCAAGAATACGCCCAGTTGATTGTTTCATGTAACTCCCTCCAGTTGACCTAGTCAACATCATTATGTGTTCCATTGTTGACTTAGTCAACATAGACAACCTTTCTGTTTTATGTTCTTTTTTTATGCTGTAGCAACGTGTAACGTTGCATGCAGCTCGAGTTGTAGGGGCCCAATGCCCCTACAACTCGACTTTCACAAAAATAAAAAAAGAAAGAAGAGGGCGGAATCCTCCTCTTCATGTCTTAGACGTATCCTTTTTCTTTCATGCTGTAATAATCGGCACTCGCATTTACGATGATATGATCCAGTACCTCTATCCCGAGGATCTTCCCGCATTCCACCAACCGTCTTGTGACATCCATATCTTCTCTTGAGGGATGAATGTCCTGCGAGGGGTGCTGGTGACTGACAATGATGGAAGCAGTGTTGTTCAGGATGGCTGACTTGAACACCTCTCTCGGCATCACAAGACTTGCATTCAACCCTCCAACATGACGTTGAAGTGTGAAAAATATTACCTACATAAGTATGAAACATTTGAAGCGTTACAACAAGCAATAGATGATTATATCCAGTTTTACAATAACGAACGTTACCAAGAAAGATTAAACGGCTTGAGCCCATTGGAATACAGGGTTCAAGCCGCTTAAAGTATTTTTATTATTTCCACTGTCTACTTGACAGGGAGCTGTTCAAAGATTGATCAAAATAGATTCTTCTCCAGCAGATTTCAGTTTGTTTTCCATAAAAAAGTTTGATCATTTTCTACCTATGTTGTTCCACAATCGGGCCCTATTGTTGAAGATCATTGCCTAAACCTTATTCAAGATAAGCACCCGTTACTTTAAGTACAAACCTTCACAATCTCTTCTGAATTCTAACAGGGGTAGCGCCAACCAAAACGCGAAAAAACGCTAAGGATAAGGAAAATCATTTTTGAAAATTAGCCTTTTGACATGCGAATTAGAGCCATCCCACTATGTCATAAAGCTTGCTTTTTGACATTGGACATCCTTAACGGGGTAGTACCAGCGTAGCTGTCACCACCCGCAAACGTTTGTAAAATAATGGAGCAATCTTGCTGATAGTTCCGAAAACGGTGAGTATCGGAATAAAATGAAGCCGCACAATGCTCTTTTCCACCTGATTGTTTGAATTTAGGGTACCGCCAACCAAATGACGTTACCCACGCTAAGACATTTGTTGGCGGAAGTTGCCGCGCCGTATATGCTTGGTCAATGGAGTCTGAATCCCATTGGGCGCGAGATATTTGAGAGACTTGCTGGGGCTCGCCCTTCGAAGGCTTGTTTTTGGTTTGAGCAATCTAGCTGCGGAGCTTGGTCAAGCGTCACTCAAAACGTATCATTTTTCGTTGCTCTGAGTATCACTCGTTTTTCCGCTGGGTCCAGTGCTCTTCTCTCCGTTCTGAGTATCAGTCGTTTTCTCGCTGGGTCCAGTGCTCTTCTCTCCGTAAAGTGAGGAAAAGTTCTCGCGGTCCTTAGTGCCAGCCTCGTTTTTTGCTTCGTTTCCGCTTCCACCTTGCTCGGCTGGCCGAGTATCTCTGTCTCTCTCGCTGAGCTCTTTGTTGATTTCTTCCTTTTTCTCTGTCATTTTCCCATCTCCTTGTGCAAGGGTATTGTCCTTGTCATTTATTGGAACGTGAATCTAAACTGGCAGTGGTGGCGGATATGGGCTCCAGACCGGATAGTTCCATGGATAGTTGTACCAGGGGCGCTTTCTCAGTTCTAGCGCCTTCAATTCAAGTCTGTGAGGAGCACCGTGATTCCAGTATCCTTGTGCGATAGTTCCTTTCCATTGAATTTGCACCGGAATCATGAGACCCGGTTGGAAATTGAGTTCCCAGCATCCCACGCGCAGATCACATTCACGCGGCCAGTGCGAGCTTGGCTGGTTATCTGTCAGCCTGCCTTCCATGATGCCTCCATCTTGAGGGCCGAAGGAATGGGCTACCGGTGCATCTTTGGTGAGTGCAAAAGCACCACGGAAGGTGTAGCGATGATTGTCTGTTGTGCCCACAACATTGAGCCAGTTGTCTGCGCCTTTCGAAAAGTTTAAGTTCAGTATGCCCCAAGCATACGCTACACCATCAACAGTAATTTGGTATTTGCCGTTAAATAACCTGCACCAATCCTCTGCGTCGGGAGGACAAACCTGCAGCATACTCACGCAATCATTGTTCTTGCGTCGGTTGATCAAAAAATCGTAGATGTCATTCCATTTTGTGAGGTCAGTTACGGTAAGGCAACCCGCAGAAACTGTTCCAGGATGAAGATAGCGTGCTCCTTCCAAACCGATTGGAAACCAGGAAAATTGATACGGACCGGCTTCAGGATAATTGTTTTTATGATCAGTATCCACGACCTGTATACAATGATTCCCCTCAGGAATAGGATTATATGGATCGGTTTCCGCTTCATACTCGACCTGGTGCGGGATGCGGAGCAAATTTTTCGCTGGGTGGAATTTCAAAACTTCTGAGGGTTTATAGCTAGTCACAGGGCCGAGCGCTTTAGCCTGAGAATCGACGCTGTATTTTTGATCCTTTGCCCGTCCTTCAAGCACAGTGAAATAATCTCTTCCGTTAGTTGTACCTGTGTGATCGACTTTCAGATATTGCGGCAGCTTTGTCTCTTTTCCGGCTGCATCGAGGACCTTTAGAAAGCTGTTCCCATCCCACTTTGCGATCATCTTAACCGTCATAACTATTGCCCCTTTGCACGATAATTGGCGCTGGTTGGGGATAGTTTGCCTTATTCTAACGGCGCTTATGCATGCGCGGCAGAGGAGCCTAAAGCCGATCTCTCCAAGAAGCAGATCCTGGCCAACATATTAGAACTTCTTGATATGTATTTCCGATTTATTACAGACGTTTGCCCTGGTGTCACGGACGCTGGTATTACCCCTTAACGTTGTGAAAAAAGGCAATTTGATTGACTGAATCTCCTTAACGTTGTAAATCTGCGTTTTGCTGGTGAAACCCCATCGCTATCAAGCTAAGCTCATGTAACGTCAATGATAAGCAAGATTGTTTCTTTTTTTCGAAAGTCTATATGTAGATGCTTTAAAGATTTGCATACGAAATAAACCCTAACGTGTTTCCTTTTTTGAATTAAGCCGCTTGATTATCAGACATGGTACAATTGTAAACGACACCTAATATATCAAAGACTGTTTTCTTCTCATATCGATGAGATTTTCGCCCGTTTTGCTGTAGGAGGTTGAACAGGCGAAGTAGAACCTTTGATAGCTCTTGGGTGTCTTTCTGTATAGCTTGGAAAAGAAGAAGAAAATAATCTTTAACCATATATATGGCCTTATACTCACTCAGTTCTCGTTTCTTTTTCATAAATTGCCGCATTTGAAACATGATAGAAGAACAGAGTAGAATGGCAATCAATTGTCCATACAAATGGCACTCCCATCTTTCTGGTTTTATCTTTTTACACTGATGAATTTGAAAGAATGATTTCCACGTTTTAAATAAAATTTCGATTTGCCAACGTAAAGAGTACCAATCATGTACTTGTCCCATCGGGACAATATCTGTAGGAGTGTTTGTCATATATACATTGATACCACTGAGTCGTTTACTACGAGGAGAATACTTCATTCCTTTCTTTTTTTCTCTTACAGTTTGATCTTGTAATCGTTTTTGTTGTTGTTCTTTTGTTAGCCGATGAACAACCGCAACTAAAAATGATATACAGTTGCGTGATGACTTGATTTTCATTTTGCTTTATCCCTCAATTCAACAGGAATTGAAGAAGCAATATGGTGAAATTAAACAAAATTATTGCGGTAATATAACCCAAATTAAGAAGCTGCCACAAGGCAGTTACTTATTTAATGTTACCGTGCAGATAACAACATTTGAAGGTGCTCACAGTCCCCCACATGATGTGTGGTGGGTTGACAGTTTCGTTCATATCAATGGAATAACACACATAATCACAATGGGAATTTACGTTAATTTTAGGACAAAGCTCCTAATACTGAGTTCAGGAATATATAGTTATTGTGTTGTTTACATTTTAGGAAAGAAGTGTTGAGTATGTATTATTCTTACGGCAGCGCGATGTGTTGTGGTATTTATCTGCGAAAATCCCCGGAGACCCCACAGGTTTATTTTTATAGAAGATGCTTTGACGGTGATTGTCCACCGATATGGCAAGGTTACAGACTTTGGAGAAAATATCCTGTTTCTTATTGCAACCATTGTCCAAATTATTCAGGGCCTGAACCACCACCGGTACTACAATCATATTATATGGGTGGGCAGGAGGTAGGAAATGAAATGCTTCCATTCTATCCAGGCTATAAAGGAGGTAATCATGGTGGTGACCATATTCCTTATTATCAATTTTACTACCCTTATCCCTATGCCCCTGCTTGGAAGTGTTGTGTATACAAACATAGAGTGTATGGTACTCCAGCTACTGAGTGTGTTTCCTTTGGAACACCTTGCCCACCAAAAAGAGACTATGACTGGATATCAGAAGATAATGTGCCAAGTTGCGATGTATGTTAAATGTTGAGTAACAATAAAGTTATTTCAAAAATAATAGTGTCGTTTAATTTCATGTTTATCTATCCTGAAAATTAAAATTTTCATTTATTTGATGGTACCGCATTTATGTGCCATGGATGGCTATACCAGCTAATAGAAGCTCATGTGTTATTCAATTAACGGGCGCAATTGTTGAATAATTAAATCCCAATTTCTCATTTATATAACTGATAGATTGGGATTTTTAATGCTGGAATATCCTTAACGTTGTAAATCCGCGTTTTGCTGTCTGGACCCCCTGAAGAACAGACAGTTGAATACACTTTTGAATAAGGGGATCTAACCCTTATTTTTTTTGTCCATTTTTATCATGACAAGCCACAGATTGTCTGGGTTGTACATATATCAAAGTAACAAGTAAAAAGGAGAATGATAAATGTATCAATACGGTTTTAACCCTCATCAGCAATGTGGTTGTCAGCATCATGGTTATCAGCATCATGGTTATTTTCCTCAACAACAGCAGCCCGGATGGTCGGTTTATAAAGATCCATATACAAGTTGTACAGGTGTTTCTTGCATATGTGATAATGGTCAAACCATTTCTAAGAAATGCGGTCCTAGTGGTGGAACATGTGACACTAAAAAATGTGAAATTACATGCAAAGATTCATGTCCAACTTCATACCAAGGTTATGGTTATAGAAGATTTAGATAAAAAAGTATTTCAAGCTTAAAACCATCTATTATAGGTGGTTTTTTATTATTAAAAGACAGTTCTAAAGCCACGCTCCCTTTTAGTGAACCTCTGATTATAATATGAATATAAACATTAACATTAATATTAATTAATTGGTGGAAAACAAAATGACAAACAATATTTTATTCGCTAATGCTGGTGACAAGGCATTGCCATCAAGTTAAGAAATTCATTGTTCCCCAAAACGAAAAAATGAGCTGAATCCTCATAGACAACTGTGGAGAGATAAAATTTTCGTTTTGGGTTACTCCAAAATATTAGCTTGATGGGCATGTGGCGGTACCCCTACTATAACTAGAACTAGGGAGCGGCAAGGTTTAATAGTTAAGGGATTTTGTTTGTTACGTAAAAAAAGGACCACACCTGGTCCTTTTTCTTGTATAAGGCCCTTGTGTAGCAATGGAACCAAATCACGCAATAAGCATTAGCGGACATTAGAAACGGTGAAAATGACTAAAATTATATAGATTTTTCGGTTACAAAGGTGATTTTAGATTGTACTTTCCTCGTTTTTGATTTCAGAATGTCCTCTAAAATGATATTAGCGGACATCAAATATATAAAAATTAGTAGTTTATGTCCACTAACATACGCAATAATGCCGGAAATCAATGTCCGCTAATACTTAACGTAAGATTTGGTTCGGTTGCTACACAGACCCCATATCCACTTTTTTCTCAATAGCTGTCCAAACCTTTTTAGTTTTAAGGAATATTTTATAGTAAGAGAACGCAAGTATCTCTGGTGCCTCCCACCCATATTGTCACCTCAAAGGTAAAAGCGTATGTTTGATACATACGCTTTTATCTATTTCGATCGTTTTGTTGGGAGATAATAGTAACGAAAAATGTAGATTACATACAAAGCTTAGAAAGACAGCCAGATAAAATCGAAAAGAAAAGCATTTGGAAACGGATGTTTGGAGATCTTTAAAATATATAATAAAAACCACTGGTTATTTTCCAATGGTTTTTATGCGAATTCGAGTTCGCGTTCTTTAACAAGTCCCCAATTGGCTGCAAGTAATTCTGCCCATTTAGCCGGATCGTCGTGAAAAATGGTCTCTGGGTATGGTGAGAAGAGATCCTCGATTTGCTCTTTTCTCTTGTTAAAGGGGTACGGAAACGATTTAGGGTTTCAAGGGCCACACTTCAAAAATATCCCATTATATAATTTTGATAGGTGTATTTGATAAGTTTTAAATCCTTAAAAATCAATACTGTACTTTTTATCAATAGGGTACACCCTGGTGGTACCCCTTATTGAGATGTAACAGTGAGAGGTACATCATAAATCTTCTTCAATTCGTTCTTTCCATTTTCCACGATAAACGTTGCCCGTGTTGCAATCGGTGCATCAGGACGTCTAACATAGGGTACAACTCGGTAATCAGTAGTCCAAGTTTCAGGAGTTACCGTGCAACGTACATAACCGCGGTAATTGTTAAAAAATTTAATATGCGGATTCTCAGCAAGGATCACCGGAGTTGTATTGTTAATATCTGAGCCGTCTCCTCCTGAAGAAATCGACGTTCCGACAAACTCAACTCCTAGATTTGCTGAGTTCTGATCCTTGAAATCACTTTTGATTTCATTCGCCCAGCTGTTGTGCACATCACCAGTCAGCACAACAAAATTGGAAATCCCATTGTCTTTAATGAAGTTTAGTATACGTTCGCGATTTGCGGAATATCCATCCCATGCATCCATACTAACTTCCTCGCCTTCCCCATCCTTGAAGTCCCTCTCTGCAAAAAATACCTGTTGAGCAAGAACATGCCAGCGAGTTTTTGACTGACTAAGACCATCAAGGATCCATCTCTCCTGTTCGTCCCCAGTAAGGGAACGGTTCGGATCCATTGATTCAGCATTTGGTTCATCTCTACCGTCTCCATTTGCTTGATCATCTCGATATTGGCGAGTATCAAGAACATGAAAATCGACTAAATGACCAACAGCAAGCCTTCTATATAATTGCATCCCCTCTCCATCTGGCAAGGATGAACGCCTCAGGGGCATATGTTCATAATAGGCTTGGTAGGCATCTGCACGCCGCTTTATAAACTGCTCCACTGGTTCATAAGTACTTGGAATCAGACCGGCAAAGTTATTATCCACTTCATGGTCATCCATTGTGACTACCCAAGGAAATGCTGCATGGGCTGCCTGCAAATTCGTATCACTTTTGTAAAGGGCGTATCGGTTCCGATAATCTTCTAGTGTTCTAATCTCGTCACTGTTATGCGGACGAACACCATCATTACTGATCCCACCCTCATAAATGTAGTCGCCAAGATGGATGACCAAATCGAGATCTTCCTGTGCCATATGTTTAAAGGCGGTATAATATCCAATTTGCCAGTTCTGACAAGATGCAAAGGCAAACGTCATCCTGGAAACATCGGTATTAAAGGCAGGTAATGTTTTTGTACGACCTACAGGGCTCATATCCGATCCGACTTTAAAGCGATAGTAATAAATCGAATTTGGATCTAGACCTTCGACTTCAACATGCACCGAATGTCCCAACTGGTGTCTTGCAAACTCTACTCCATGCTTTACGATTTGGCGGAATCCTTCGTCAGCAGAAACCTCCCATCTTACGGGGACATCATATGCTTTCATTCCACCCCCATTCAGCGGATCGGGTGCAATTCTAGTCCAAAGTACCACTCCATCTGGCAATGGATCCCCGGATGCAACTCCAAGGGTAAACGGATACGAGTTAAACTCCGGTTCTGCCGCTTGAGTGCTATTACCAAATAACGAATTAGCAATAGTCAAGCCAACTGTGAGTGCTGCAACCTTACTACTAGCCTGAAGAAAATAACGCCGGTCCATCTTTTCAAGCTTTGATTTCTCGATATGCAACGAGCTGATTAATTCTTTTATTTCTTTTTCCTTATCCATCCTGTTGTTCTCTCCCTTAACAATCATATATTCAAACATTTCTGTTACAAATCACCAGTGTCGAAATTCCCCCTATCCTGTATTAATTTCGTTCTGGACCAATAATAAACTTTATATGTAAAAGATAGATTAATACTGTGTTAATTTTTCAAAAAATTAATCAACTTAAAATGGTCTTAGGAATTTTTCCTTATAAACCAGTGATTTTACCCATCCCTTCTTATTCAATATAATGGCCCGATTGCTGAACAAAATTAAAAAAGCACACACTCATAAATAAGTTTTTATTTGTTCCAAAACTCGTCCTTTTCTGAACACGCTTCTTTTTGATTTGAAAGGGGCTTTTTTATTGTCTTAAGTGTAATAAAACCCTGTTCACTATTCTATGTTCAATAACCTTTTTATTTTTATCTTATGTTACAATCAAATTAGAGTAAAAATTAGAAAGAGTGTTAATTGGATATGCACGTGTGTCGACAGGATTGCAAAATTTAGATTTGCAAACAGATGCGCTAACGCAACATGGTTGTACGAAAATTTATCACGATAAGATGAGTGGGACAAAAAAACAACGTCCCGGTTTAGAGGAAGCACTTCAGTATGCACGTGAAGGCGATACAATTGTCGTTTGGCGATTGGACCGACTAGGACGTAACATGCAAGATTTGATTCAAATTGTGAACAGCTTAAATGAACGAGGTGTTGGCTTTCATAGTTTGCAAGAAAACCTAACAATGGACAAAAGCAATGCAACGGGGCAATTGATGTTTCACTTATTCGCAGCGTTTGCAGAATTTGAACGTAACCTGATCGAGGAACGCTCGGTTGCAGGACGAGCAGCTGCAAAAGCGCGTGGGCGTCTAGGTGGACGCCCAGAGAAGTATGGACCAAAAGAAAAAGACTGTCTATTGACAGCCATGATCTTTAAATTAATGAATATGTTAATCTAAGTGCCACATATTACTTATTCTTTAACTTTGTTATCACCTAGACCAAGTTGGGGTAGTTGGGGTAGGGAAAATAATTCTTGGTTTATACTCTTTCAAGTTGGTTCTTGCATAATCAATAGAATTAGCTGTGAAAATTAAACGCTTTATTAATGGTCTCGCTGGTGATATCGGTCCATGCCGTATGGATCCTGGATGAACTCTAATAATCTTTTTTTCTCTGATTGTTGTTGTGATTTATGCTCTGTATAGCGTTTATAGCTAATCATTTGAGAGAATTCATATTTTGTGACAATACATATCAAAAAAAGTCCAATCCTTTTTCCAAGAATTAGGAACAGTCTTGTATTCGGTTCTGTTTGTTCAACTAATAAAACTTCTATTTTTTTATCTAATTTTATAAATAACCATACTTGTAAGTTACACTTTAATCCATTGAATGTTTTTATCTTGAAGTACTTCCTTCCAATCTTCAGGTACATCTGCGGTACTAATGACATTTTGGATCTGCTCAATTTTTGCAAAATGATATAATGAACTGATTCCTCTTTTTGAGTGATCGATAACAAGCGTCACTTCTTTAGAAATGGAAATTAACTTTTTTAAAAAATTTCCATCCTCGATATCATACGTACTGAGCCCATGCTCCAATGTTATTCCATTTCCTCCAATAAAGGCTTTATCAATCTGAAATTGATGCATATTTTGTAGTGTTAATGATCCTAAGCCAGCCATTAAATCGGTGTTGATCTCTCCAGCAAGGAAAATTATTTTACCTGTGAAAATGCCGGCCCGTTTTAATTCTATTAAAGAGTTTAACGTTCTTACACAGCTCAATAATATAGTTAGATTCTTTTTGTTACGGATGTTATTTGCTACTTGTAATGTAGTTGTTCCTATTCCAAACGCAACCACATCTCCATCTTGAATCATTTCAGCTGCCCGAGCACCAATTTTTTTCTTTTCTTCAATGTTGACGTTGATTCTTTCATTAAAAGAAGGCTCATACTTTTCTGATATTACTTTTTTTACAGCTCCTCCATGGACCTTTGTTAACTTCCCTTGCTGCTCCAAATGCTCCAAATCTCGGCGAATTGTTTGTTTTGACACCTTCAATTGGTCAAGCAATTCATGAATAGTGATTTTCCCATGAAGATTAAGGTGATTCAAAATAATTTGATGTCTTTCTACAGATAGCATTGTTTTATTCCTCTTCAATCATGATTATTGTAGGCTTTTACGAGATTATATCTCGACACTCTTCCATTCTTTATTTAGAAGCACATATTTCTTTTCGTACCCTGCTTCCTTAGCCACTAACTCAGCTTCTCTCAAATGAAAGTCTAGGTTTTCAACTGAATGTGCGTCTGAATTAATTGTAATAGGAATCTCTAAACGGTTACATTCCTTAAGAATAGGAAAAGAGGGATAGTAATCAGTAGTATAGCCTCTTGAAATCCCTCCAGTATTAATTTCAATTATACCATGTTTACTTTTAATAACTTTTAGAACCTGTTTGATTTCTTCCATATACCAGTCTTCCGATTCATCAAAAAAGTCATTACCTTTATTAAACTTTTTTATTAAATCTAGATGACCAATAATAGGAGGTGCATGTAGAGTAACCATATTTTGAATTTGCTGATAATACTCCCTTACAAAAGCTTTTATATCTCCCTTAAATATATCGGTCAATATATAAGAAAACAGCTCCTTGCTATAATCTAAGGACAAAAACTGTTTTTCCCGTGGATGATAAATACAATGAATAGAACCAATATAATAATCCAGTCCAAGTTTATTGTATAATTCAATACGATTTTCTGTTTTATCATTAAAGAAGTCTATTTCCAGACCAAGATAGATTTCCATTAAATAGCCATATTCCTTCTTTAAACGATCTACTTCCTTTATATAAAAAGATAGATCCTCCTTTTTCATGGACCAATCAAATGCAAATGGCATAGGTGCATGACATGAAAAACCGAAGCTTGCAAAATTTAGCTCAATTGCCCGTTTCACATACTCTTCCATTGTTCCTTTTCCATCACATAAGTTACAATGGCAGTGGTAGTTTGATAAAATCATTTTATACAGCCTTCCAATCTATTAAATCAAGATAATTAGTCCAAATATATAGGATTTGTGTATGCTTTCTTTCCATATTGGTCGATACACTCTATACGTAAAAACCTCTCATCGCCTCTTAACGTTTTTCTAAGCTCGGTAAGAGTATCCTCACCTGTTTCACTTATTTCAATTTGGTATTGGCGCAAATCACCATTTAGATAAATTCTTTGCACTGGTGAACATTTAAAAATGACCTCATTGTTTTCAACTTTGAAATCATAAATGCTTGGTCCAGTTGAGGCGTAGAAACTCCCTTTTGAAATAGCATCCATGATTGCATTTCTTGTTAATTCTTCAGCCTTGACCACAATCCATCCACCAAAAGAATCACATTTGGCGGAATCAACTGGAAAACCATTGTGATTATCATCAGTTGCTGTTCCCCAAAGCTTTTTACCCCTTCTTAATAACGTCTCCCACAAGATATCGGATTCGCCCATATTCTCCAGCCATTGTGAACAATGGTTATAAACTTCCATGCCAAAAAGATTCTCAAGCTCAATCACGTCTTCAAGTTCAATAGTTGACCAGTGGGGATGATTAAACATCACCATGTATCCTCTGCTATTCATTTCATTAATAAATTCTTGAACAGTTTGCAATCCTTCCCACTCTTTGATAGGAGTGTTCTCTAAATGGTTAAACAATGGCATCGTTGCCTGTCCAATCATTTCGTCTGTCCCTAAAAAAACGTTTAAATGATAAATCCGGTAATCGTCCTCAGGTGTTGGGATACTGGCCTCAAATCCCGGAATGGTGATAAACTCTGGTTCATTAGCAAACTGAAAGTCTGTATAAATATCATGCTCGGAATGGACAATAAAATTGTATCCTTTTTTCTTGTATTCCTCTCTTACTTGCTCCGGAGTTAAACGTCCATCTGAAACAGTAGAGTGACCATGCAAATTTCCTTTATACCAATTACCTGTGCTGATAAAAGTTGTTTTCATTTTCCTTCCCTGCCCTCTCCAATTAAAATGATTTTTAATAGAAAGCTGTCCCAAAACACTTCCTGAATACATCGGGACAGCTTCATTCCGCTTTATCCCGCATAATGGGCAAGTAAGACCCCCAGCTCAAGATTCTGAGTAAACAAGGAAGATAGGTGGGGGATCAGCTGCCAGTAAATGCCCGATTGGTTCATCTAATTATCAGTGAGAATGAGGCAGACTAGAAGGGCGACGTCCTGTCGCAACGTCTGCACTAGTACGTCCTGTACGTCGAAAAACCCCACTGATGGAAGATTCACTTTACTTATTTTCGTCGATAATTTTTTGCGATTTTTTAGCTGCTGTATCAATTACCTCTTTCGGATCTCTTTCAAGATCTACAAGCGCCACTTCAAGTTCTTCTACAATTACTTGGTACATTTCACGCCAGTTTTTTTGCCAAGGACGTTTGTGTGCATATTGGAGCTGATCAATAGCGACTTTATAAGATGGATTTTCTTCATAGATTTTTTTCATTTCTGGTGTTTCTAAAGAAGATTTTGTAGTCGGAAAATAACCTGATTCAATAGCAAATTTAGCTGAAAACTCATCACTTGCTAAATATTCAAGAAATTCACCTGCTGCCTGTTTTTCTTCTTCAGTTTTATCTTTCATCATGATCATATTTGCTCCGCCTGTCACAACTGAATGCTCCGTACCTACAGGCTGATAAACCGCTTGAATATCGATATTGTTTTCATTGTTTTTATATAGGCCGCCCATTGCAGCGATTGAATCGAGCATCATCCCGACTTTTCCCTCTAAAAACTGAGAAGCAATCATACTGCTTTGACTGCCCTGAGCTCCATATACACTAAGCATTTGACCATTTTTAGTCATATCTTGGAACAACTCTACAATTTTATAGCCCTTTTCATTATTGAATGCCACTTCGCTTCCATCTTCATTCACTACTTCTCCGCCATAAGAATACAGAGCAGATTCCCAAAACCATGCATCCGTATCCCAATGACCGCCAAATCCAATGATTCCTTTTTCCTTGTTTGTTAGTTTTTCAGCAAAAGTTTTTAGTTCTTCCCAAGTTTGTGGACCCTCCTCTGGCAACCCAGCTTCTTTCAGCAAATCTACATTTACATACAGTATAGGTGTACTTCTATTCATCGGAACTGCTTTTAAAGTATCATCTTCATAACTAGAACGTAAAAGCCCATCAATATAGTTATCTGTGACTTCTTTATCCATATACTTTGTTAGATCTTCTGCAACAGGACCGTATCTAGCGATTAAGGATTCTTCTATTTGGACAATTGTCGGAGTAGTTTTGGTTACTAATGCATTGTTTAGCTTTTCTGCGACACCATCGTATCCCCCTTGCCCCTGTACAGTTACATTGATGTTAGGATTTTCCTCTGAGAACTGTTCTGCAGCCTCATAAAGCAGTGCTCCTGATCCTTCATTGTCCCAAATGGACCAGACAGTGATTTCAACTTCTTCTTGTTCTCTAGTCTCTTCAGGTTCACTACTAGTTTCAGAGTTACACCCTGTAAGAATTAACAATAAAGCTAATGCCGCAGAAATACCCTTTCCCATATTTAACATTTTCATGTTTATTCTCCTTTAATAGTTTATATATTTATTTTGATTTGAACTTTATTTAATTCCTCCATATACGAAGGCCTGTTTTATTTGCTTATTGGCTATAACATAAAGAATAATCAGCGGAGCAACGAGTATCACATTACCAGCCATAACAATATTCCATTGAATGAGACCATCTCCCGCTCCGAGTAAACTTTTCATCGCAATCGGCAGAGTTCGAACTGCATCGGAATTTGTTACAATCAGTGTCCAGAAATAATCGTTCCACTTTGATATGAAGGTAAATAATGCTACTGTTATTATGATGGGCTTAGCCATAGGCAACATAATTTGGGTTATCATTTTCATTTCCGAAGTCTTATCTAATTTAGCTGCATCTAATATTTCATCCGGGATTTGCTTAAAGGTTTGGGTCATAAAAAATATGGCAAAAGATGAATATAAAGATGGAACGATTAAAGCTTTGTAAGTATCAATCCATCCTATATTCGTTAAGAGAATATAATTAGGAAGGAAAGTTACTTGAATTGGTACCATTAAGTCAAAAAGGATCAATCCAAAAAATACTTTGGATAGCTTAAACTTCTTTTTCGCAAACGCATAAGCAGCTGGTACACAAATGAGTAGTTGCCCAATTACCGTTAACACAGTCACGATAATCGAATTCTTTAAATAGTGAAATAGATTTGTATGTGTCCAAGCAGTCATATAGTTTTCAAGGTGAATTTCTGTAGGAAAAAAACTGGGCGGGAACCCCATCGCTTCAAGTTCTGATTTTAGTGATGTTGTAATCATCCAGTAAAAGGGAAATAAATATATCACTAATAATAAGAGTAACAACAATATATTTAATACCTTTTTTCCCCAATAATATACGCTCAATATTGCCACCTTCTCAAATTAATAATGTACTTTCTTTCCGAATAATTTGAAATTTACGAATGAAATAAATCCGATAATAATTAGAAATAGGACAGAGGCTGCCATTGCTGGTCCAATTCTAAAGTTAAGGAATCCCGTCTCATAAATCCAGTGAACCAATAGATTGGAAGAATGATTAGGTCCCCCTTCTGTCATTAAATTAACAATATCAAACGAACTAAATGAGCCAATCATAGATGTGATAAAGAGAAAGAACAAAGTCGGTGAGATAAGTGGTATTGTAATATGAATCAACGTTTTAAATGAGTTGGCCTTGTCTAACCTTGCTGCTTCGTAAATCTCACGTGGAATGCTTTGCAGCCCTGCAATAACCATAAGAACTGTATAGCCTAACCCTTTCCAAATGGATACAATAATAATGGATAGCAAGGATGTTTTTTCGCTCATCATCCAAAGTTGAGGCTCTAAACCTACTTTCTCCAAAAGAAAGTTGACCAATCCAGTTTGTGGATCCAATAACAGCATCCATAAAACAGATACAGATACAAACGATATAATATGGGGCGTAAATACAACGGTCTGAACAGCATCCACAACTGGGGATTTCTTATTAAGGAAAATCCCGATAAGTAATGAAAAAATCAACCCAAAAACAACGGTAAATAATGTATAGATGAAAGTATTTTTAATAACGATCATGAACGTGATATCAGTAAAAAGAGAATAATAGTTTTGTAATCCAATAAATCCCTTTTCACCCGTTATAATATCCCATTTGAAAAAGCTGTTATAGATGGCAAAGAAAACGGGATAGAAAGTAAATACCAAAGCAAGCAATAATGCTGGAGCTATGAGTATATAGGGATTCTTAGCCAACGAATTCACTGTATATTTTAGATAAGTGAACAAGGATGATAAAAATGAATTTCCTGGAATTTTTATTTTATCTTCAAATTTCGTTTCAACTCGATTGTCAGCATCCACATTGTTCCCCCCAAATATTAGATAATTAATTGCAAATCTTGCATGTCGTATATCCTATCTCCATTTTGATTGAAAAAGTATAGGTCCTCGTATTTTACATAAAGAGGAAGACTATCCCCGTATTCTCGTTCCTCATTACTCTTAACACAGATTGATCCATATATTGTTTCGCATGAGTAAAGCGTATCGTCACCTAATATTTCCCTGGTTTTAATTTTCCCATTTGTTTTGAAGCCTTTAAATTGATCATCCTGCTGAAAAAGTACTTTTTTTGGTCTAAACCCAACATAATAGTTTTGAATACTAATGATATTCATTCCAGGGTCACCGATAAAGGTTGCAACAAAAGTATTTGTAGGATTTTGAAATATCTCCTGTGGTTTTCCTTGCTGCATTACTTGTCCGTCCTTCATCACGACAATATTATCACCCATCGTCATGGCCTCGATTTGGTCGTGTGTAACGTATACAAAGGTTGAATTCAATTTTCGATGCAATTGGATTAGTTCGCTCCTCATCGCATTACGTAATTTTGCATCTAAATTAGACAGAGGTTCGTCCATTAGGAAGACCTTCGGCTGTTTTGAAATGGCTCTCGCAAGTGCAACCCTTTGTCGCTGTCCTCCTGAAAGGGACGATGGCTTACTATCAATATAATCTTCTAGCCCTACCACTTTGACGACTTCTTGCACTCTTCTCTTGATATCATCTTTCGGTATTCCTGCATTTTTCAATCCGAATTCAATATTTTTTCTAACGGACATATGCGGATATAAAGCATAGTTTTGAAAGACCATCGCAATTTCTCTATCTCCAGGATCAACCTTCGATACTTCCCGGCTTCCTATATACAAGTTACCGGCTGATATTTCTTCCAAACCTGCAATCATCCTTAGCAATGTTGTTTTGCCGCATCCTGATGGACCTACCAGAACAGTAAAAGTACCGTCTTGAATCACTAAATTCAAGTCTTCAATAATCTTTTTCGTTTCGGAATATCTCTTCTCAACATTTTCAAACCTTATATTTGACATTACTAACCTCCTTATCCATGTATTTACACTCGTTATTGTAATTTGACATTGTAAAGTGGATATTAATCATATGTTGTTTTTTGATTAATTATAGTTTTTTTTGGTTTTTATTTATCCTTTTTGTAATTTCCATGAAGTTAACAGCTTAAACAAAGTTTATAACAACAATAAGCGACCTTGTTAATTCTAATCAGAATAACAAGGCCGCTTAAACTTTTTTGTAGCGCTTTTTTCGTTTAGGGGATACTTCAAAACCCTAGCTTGATAGCGATGTGGCGGTACCCCTTTATAAGTTAATTAAAAAAGCTGCCTACCGATGTAAGCAGCTTGCTTTAGATGATAAGTCAATACACTAATAGGGGGGTCTACCCAAAATAGTATAACAAAGAAAAATAATTGAACAAGGTATTTAATATTAACTTAACCTACCTTTAACAAACGAATGGATTAATACGCTGTTACTCCAACTTTATTATAGTTGGTCATTCCGATTTCAGTTGCACCTGGTTTTCCGTTCTCAACAACCCAAGATGTCAATGTAAAAGCTTGTGCATTAGCATCATCAGGAAAAGAAACCACACGGTAGTCACTTTTCCATGAATCGTGTGTCACGTCACAGCGTACGTACCCACGCAAGTCGCCATTAAAGAACTTAACATGTGGATTCACAGAAAGTGCTGCTTCAACATTTCCTTTCCATCCGCATCCTGAACTGATCGAAGTTCCGACGAACTCTGTTGCCAGGGTCTCTGAATGAGGATTGCTAAAATCAGCCTTTAAGTCGTTTACCCAGCTTGAATGCCAGTCCCCAGCAAGGATAACCGGATTGGAAGGACGATGTTGTTGAATAAACTTCAAAACACGGTCCCGTTCAGCAGCGTAACCATCCCACTGGTCATGATTGACACTTATACCTGATCCAGGGTCATAGTCAAACTGAGCCATAATGGTTTGCTGGGCAATCACGTTCCAACGTGCCTTCGAGTGTTCAAGATTCTTTAATAGCCACTGTTCCTGTTTAGAGCCCATCATAGTTCTTGAAGGATTCGATGCGTCAGGGTGAAGAGGAGCATACGTAACTCCGTCGATTAATTGGTCATCACGAAATTGGCGTGTATCTAAGACGTTAAACTCGGCTAAATTACCATAAATGAATTGACGGTAGAGATTCATATCAGAACCATGCGGTTTTGATCGAAGCCTTAGTGGCAAATGCTCGTAATATGCCTGGAACGCTGCAGCACGAAGTGCAAGAAAGTTTTGGTTGGATTCTTCCCCATCCGGTTGTGAAATATCATTCGCCCAGTTATTCTCTATCTCGTGATCATCGAAGGTCACGATAAATGGGAACGCCGCGTGGGCAGCTTGTAAGTCTGGAGAAGTTTTGTAAAGGGCGTGTTGATTACGGAAATCAGCAAGAGTTGCAGTGTCCCTTTTCTCATAGATATAATCCCCAAGATGAAGAACCAAATCGAGATCTTGCTGCGCCATATCACGATAGGCAGCATAACGTCCCCCCACCCATGCCTGACAAGAGGCAAAGGCAAATGAAAGACTGCTTAAGTGCGTCCCCCATGCAGGAGCCGTTTTCGTTCTTCCAACGGGACTTATCTCGTTTCCAGCTTTAAATCGATAATAATACTCGCGTCCGGGTTTCAGTCCATATACTTCTGCATGGACAGAATGTGCAAGCTCAGGCACCGCTACTTCTGTTCCGTGTCTTACTATCTTATTAAACTTTTCATCTTCCGCCATTTCCCACTCAACGAGAATATTTTTATCCATCATACCACCTAATCCATCTGCGGCAGTAGGATTAGGAGCTAATCTTGTCCACAATACAACTCCATCTGGTAACGGATCACCGGATGCGACTCCTAGGGTAAATGGATAGTCATTAAATGTGAATGAAGCTTCCACACCCTTACTTGCCAATGAATAAGGGATAGTAAGGCCAAGTGTTGTAGCTAAAGCTGTTTTACCAGATGTTCCCAAAAAGGTTCGTCGACTCAATTTTTTAGAACTAAGTTCTTTCAACCATTTTTCGTAATCCAATTTTTACCACTCCTGGAATATGTAATTGTTGTTAAATATTCTGACACATTTAAAAAGTAACATAGAGTGGGAGAGGGTATGATCAAATTCACTGAAAATATATACAAACTCTACATACCTAACATAGCCGTAAAAAAATTAACAACTATTTTGATGACTATCAACAAAAATAAGCCACTAATAAGGTATAGAAAATGGCTGCCGATTTAATTTACTTGCCTTCTCAATTAGGGGTACCTAATTTGTTTACATGCTCTTTTTCATAAATTGGGGTAGTACCACATCGCTATCAAGCTAACCTCATGTAACGTCAATGATAAGCAAGATTGTTTCTTTTTTTGAAAGTCTATATGTAGATGCTTTAAAGATTTGCATACGAAATAAACCCTAACGGGTTTCCTTTTTTGAATTAAGCCGCTTGATTATCAGACATGGTACAATTGTAAACGACACCTAATATATCAAAGACTGTTTTCTTCTCATATCGATGAGATTTTCGCCCGTTTTGCTGTAGGAGGTTGAACAGGCGAAGTAGAACCTTTGATAGCTCTTGGGTGTGTCTTTCTGTATAGCTTGGAAAAGAAGAAGAAAATAATCTTTAATCATATATATGGCCTTATACTCACTCAGTTCTCGTTTCTTTTTCATAAGAAGTAATTGCCGCATTTGAAACATGATAGAAGAACAGAGTAGAATGGCAATCAATTGTCCATACAAATGGCACTCCCATCTTTCTGGTTTTATCTTTTTACACTGATGAATTTGAAAGAATGATTTCCACGTTTTAAATAAAATTTCGATTTGCCAACGTAAAGAGTACCAATTATGTACTTGTCCCATCGGGACAATATCTGTAGGAGTGTTTGTCATATATACATTGATACCACTGAGTCGTTTACTACGAGGAGAATACTTCATTCCTTTCTTTTTTTCTCTTACAGTTTGATCTTGTAATCGTTTTTGTTGTTGTTCTTTTGTTAGCCGATGAACAATCACACGAGTTGGTACTTTATCAGTCATTCCTACATAAGCGTCGGATATTTCGCATGTTTGTCCTGGTTTGTTTAATGCAAAATAAAAGTACAGAGTTCTGCAGGGGATTTATGTAGAAGTCTAGGGAACAAAAAAAGGCTTGCAAGCTCTCTCACTAACCTCTACTGTTTTGATTGACGAGATCTTAACAGGTTGGGGGAAATGAAAGGATGCTAGCAATGCCTGAAATAAATTATATCAAACATTTAAGGGAGAACGAAGACTTATCTCTCTCTGAGATTGCAAGAAAGACAGGTAAAGATTGGAGAACAATAAAGAAGTATGCCGATGGGGATGTTCCCACAGTTAAAATCGGAATTCGTAAAAGTGGGATGATGGTAGAAGATGGTTATGGTGAGATAGTGGATGATTGGCTAGAGGAAGATTTCAAGTTAAAGAAAAAAGAAAGAAGAACGAACAAAGTAATATTTGAACAGCTTCAGAAGGAACATGAGTTTTCAGGATCTTATCGAACAGTATGTGAGTATGAAGTTATAACCGGACTTGACACATAACTTAAAAATTGAAAAATTAAGTCACCAATATTCAAAATAATCACCTTCTCATTCATTTATTATGTATAACTTATATACGATTGTTTAGCATTTATGTTTCATTCTAAAGTAAAGTTCTACAGTTTTATTAATGCCATTATTGCCCCCGATTGTTGAATATCATTTATCTTGTCTTATCGAAGAAAAGCGCCCGTTTGCTGAACAAGAAACATCCTGTATTATTAAAACAGACTTTTTTATCAATCTTTATTATAAATTATCAAACTTTATCTTAAATCCATAGGAATACCGAAACAGTAGCATGTATAAACAGACATACTTGAATGATGTGGAAATATTGAAAAACAGTGGATAAAAGGTGGAGTGTTATCAATAAAAGGCAATGTACCTCAGCGAAATCATTAATTGCGGGGAAAAGAAAAAAGGGACTATACCATTCGTTCTGATAAAGTCCCTTTTATTCATTAGAGCAAGTCTTGTTTCATACAATGGAAGATTTAAGGTTACTCACTTTTTTAATGAATAGATAGTCTTTTACTAAAAATAGCTTTGAATAGAATCATTTATTCTGTAACTATTAAAGCTTCTCACTTGTCGGTGCCTTATAGCCCTTAGGCAGCTTGAATCCACGCTCCTCCATGACCTCACGTAGACGGTCTGGATAGTCAGTGATGATTCCGTCGACTCCGTCGTCAATAAGCTTATTCATCGTTGGCATATCGTTGATTGACCAAGGGATGACCTTCATGCCGGACTTGTGCGCATCCTCCACCATTTCCTTTGTTACATAAGGTACGTAGTTATCGTCAGTGATATTACCGTTTTGTGGGAAGCCGTGAACAGGGGAGATTGCGTCCGCGCCAAACGATTTGGCTGCCGCCACAAGGTCTCCATCGAAATCATCGATGTCGATTCCACCCAACCACGGTGAAGCCCCCGGTTGACCTGGCTGTAAGAATTGTGGACCATTGGTCAGTGCAACGACAGGTAAGCGTGGCTCTACCTCTTTCATGCGCATAAGCGCGCCCCAGTCAAAGCTTTGAATTGATACGCGGTCAAGCATTCCTGCTTCGCGAACTTGGCGAGCGACGATTTGCACGAACTCTTCACGTGGAGCTGTCTCCCACGGTGCACCAGCCTCTACCTTCGTCTCAATATTCATCCACACATTCTTGGCGTTGTATTGCTTCACCAGATCGATAACCTCGCTCAGCAACGGCATTTTAGCCCCTGGGCTCGGTTGCTGCTCTGGGTACTCAGGCTTGGTATTTGTGCCACAGTCCATCGTGCGGATCTGAGCAAGAGTGAGGTCCTTTATGTACTTGCCCACGTAAGGGTACTCTGGGTCACCAGCGAATGCTGGGCTCGTATCCTTACAATTTCTTCCTGAGATTTTACGATCATGCGTGACAACTGCCTGGTGGTCCTCCGTGATTTGCACGTCAAGCTCAAGTGTGCTCACACCCATTTCAAGTGCATGGGAGAACGATGCAATGGTCGACTCGACAGTAAGTCCCATTCCACCGCGGTGTGCCTGAAGGTCAAACGTCTTCGGACCGAAGCTCCTATTGTCAGAACGGTCTGACTCATTATCAGCCAAAGCAGGCTGTGCTGAACACATCATAAGTGCAGCAATCACTGCGGCTAAAATCTTTTTCTTTTTCATCTACTCCACTCCTAATAAAATCTAGTACATTTATAAGAATAGATTGAAAGTGTAAATTCTCATTTACGTAGATATTAAGATAGAATAAAGAAAAAGAAAGGTGAAATTCAACTTTCATAGATAATGTTGGAAATTTGTTTGTAGGTAAATGTTTTATTGTGATATTTGAACAAATAATTTAATCCTCATTAATCACTAGTGTTGCGTGAATTTTATTTGAATTTTCAGTTTTATCGTTTTCCCGATGAAGAGCCAAAAAAGTGAATACCCAAACAAAGGTGGCTCCATCCATTTGGTTTTTATTTACAATTAGACTAGAGGGACGATGATTGTTTGCCCGTTAAGGAACGGCTTCTCCTTTAATTTTTCTAAGCCAAATGTGCGCTGGCTTCCATAAATTAGCCCTTAAATAACGGCTAATTTGCAGGAGTTTTCGCTTACTTTTTGTTTCGAGCTGCACGAGTACATGCAGACAAAAGACGATTAGCGCGATCAACACTTGGTTGTGAATTGCCCATTCGCTTTGGCCGTAAAACTTTTTGATACGGAGATGCTGTTTGATCCATTTGAAAAACAGCTCGATCGCCCAGCGCGATTTGTACATCTCAGACATTTCTTCGGCACTCAAATCAAAGCGATTCGTGATCAAATGGAGTTCATTTCCTTTTGAATCCATGACTTTTAGTAGACGGAAATAGTTTTCTGCTCGATTTTGCGCCGTGCCAATCAACACCATTTGATCCGATAAAACGGTCGTATCGTCTGGCAGTTTGAAGTCGTAAACCTCCCGTATGAATGCATTTTTCCGTAGTCTTGAAAGAAAAAAGTAACCATCATCTGTCATGCGGTCGAATCGTTCGTAATCGAGGTACCCACGGTCAAACACGTACATGCATTCTTTGTCATCGATCATAACTTCAAGTTGACCACGGTCATGTTCTTTCGCTGTTGTCAGCACAGCTTTTTCAGGATACAATGTCCCTTTTTCCATAAAGACAAGGCGCAGATGTAACTTGACGCCTGCCTTTGTTTTCCGGAATTTCGCCCATCGATGATTGGTCAAATTGAGTGGTAATGTACTTGAATCAAGGATTTTTAACGGCATTACGAGTTTTGTGTCGTGTGTTTTGGCATGAATTTGTGCCACTAAATCAAGAAAAAGCCGTTGAAAGAGATCCGGATTCATGCCATTTAACCGGCGCGATAGCTGAGAAATACTGATGGAATCAAGGTCGATCCCTTTTTGAAGCTGTTCGTCGAAAAGACAATCCGTAAGTGCATGCAGACTTTCGATTTCTTGTAGCTGCGCAAAAAGCAGTAATTTAAGGAACGATTCCGTCGTTAATTTTTTTGTATAGTAATCTAATTTCATTGTTTTCACGTTTTCTTCAAATAATTGAAGATTGATGAGTGAAAACCATTGTCCAAATGAATTTTTTGGTGTAATCTTGTCCATGAGATTGGTCCTTTTTAGTGGATTTGGACGGGTTACCACCTGACTTGATCCATTATAAAGGACTTTTTCCAATTATTCCTACTCGCATTTGCTTAGCCTCCCCGTAAATGCTCAGTCCATCTTTAACAATCATACCTCTGCTTAGTAACAATTATTTCAAAATCCCATAATTATCACAATAAGTTACTCTAGAATATGGCCCGTTTCTTGAATAACGTGACTGGCATTATTAAGTAACTTTATTGCTTTTCAAACGACTGATTATCTATTGAAATATGTAATACAAATGACCGTTTATGGGCATTACCATTACTTAATCAACAAATAGTCTATTAATGCTAATTTACAGTACCAAAACTCATTCCCTAAAACAAGGTAACATTTTTACTATCGAACATCGTTTTTGGTACTACATTTAGGAAGCAGATAACAAAGATCTAGAGATAGATATACATTTTATGTAAAACATCTGACGGACTACAGCAGCAACCCTGTGACTAGGCCCATTAGGGCCGCCAGATTGATTTCTTCGTTTGACCAGGCCCGATCGACCCCGATAATTACCTGTTTTTCTAACGCGAACCGTTTATTGGCCGCCTTCGCTTCCTCAAGCTTATACCGAGTAAGCCTCCGTAATGGGGAGAAAAGACATTGAATGGGCGATCCGCATTGCGGAAAGTATGGGATTACGGCTGGAAGAAGTGACAGCTCTGACGCGTTCACAGCTGCGCTCAGCGTTTCGAAACGGATATCTGGCGTTAACGACGACAAAAGGAGGCATTCCGCGTGACAGAAAAAGCTGACCTTCCACGGGATCCGTCATCATTACGCCAGGACACGCTATTATGAGCTGCTCAAATCCGAAAGAACGGCGCTGCAAGCCCGAAAACGTAGCCATGCTCCTCGGGCATGGACGAGACTCAGTCACAAAGATCTATTTAGGAAAACGGTAATAGGTATTTTTTGATTAACAATTTATAATAAAAATAGAAAAAGGAGGATGGGTATGAAACCTACTGGCATTGTAAGAGAAGTAGATCCGTTGGGACGAGTTGTCATTCCGATGGAGCTGCGTAAAATTTATAACATTTCGGTCAAAACCCCGATGGAAATCTTTCTCGAAGGAGAAAAAATTATTCTTCAGAAATATGAACGTCACGATGCCTGCATTGTGACGGGAGACGTCTCCAAAAAGAATATGACCTTAGCAAATGGAACGATTGTCTTGAGTCAAAAAGGCGCTGATGAGCTCACTGCGGCTTTAGAGGCTTTTTTGAACAAGCAGTATGCATAAAAAGCGTCGTTTTTATGCAGTCTTACGGCTTCTCAAACGGCTGAAAAGGCTGATCTAACAGGCATGCATAAAAACGTGCATAAATGATAAATCCGGACAGTGAAAAACCCCTTGATTATGAAGTGAACCCAAAAAGTTAGACAAATATTATTAAGCAGCTACCGGGGATTGAACTCTGTATTGCACAGGGCTCAATCCTTTTAGTTTTGCTTTTATTCGTTTGTGATTGTAATAGTAAATATATTTTTCTAGTTCTCTCTTAAAATGCTCCATACTCTCAAATTCTTGGAGATACAATAATTCAGACTTTAATAAGCCAAAGAAATTCTCCATGACTGCGTTATCCAAACAATTCCCTTTACGCGACATACTTTGCGTAATGTGATGTTCTTTCAGTAAGTGTTGATACTTTGTCATTTGATAGTGCCATCCTTGATCGGAATGGAGAATAGGTGTCTCTCCTTCATTTAAACAAAGGAAGGCTTTATCTAGCATCTTTGTCACAAGTGAAAATACAGGTCGTTTCTCGATATTATAAGCGATAATTTCTCCATTAAAGAGGTCAAGAATAGGGGATAAATACAGATTCTCACCAAATAAATCGAATTCCGTAACGTCCGTAACCCACTTTTCATTCGGTTTATTGGCCTTGAAATCACGTTCAAGAATATTAGGTGCGACTTTCCCAACTTTTCCGCGATAAGAACGATATTTTTTTATGCGTACTAGACATTTTAAGCCTAACTGATTCATTAGACGGCAGACTGTTTTATGATTGATTAAAAAGCCTCGATTATGTAATTCTAGTGTGATACGACGATAACCATATCTGCCTTGATGCTCATCAAAAATTTGTTTAATGACTTCCTTTACTTCACTATATTTGTCTGGGCGATTGAGCTGTTTTACCCAGTAATAATACGTGCTTCTTGCGATATTAGCTACTTTAATTAAGTGAATCACTTTAAATTCATGCCTTAGTTCAAAAATTACTTGCGCTTTTTGACGTTCTTCAATTTTCTCTCCTCTTGAACTAAGGCATTCAACTTTTTTAAATAGGCATTCTCCATTTTTAGACGTTCAATTTCAGCTAATAGCGCTTCTTGTGAGCCTTCTACTGGTTGTTTTTTCTTAATGTTTTTTTTCATGGATGGACGCCCTCGTTTCTTTGAATAAAGGACGTCTATACCTTGTTCTTCTAAAACTTTTTTCCACCGTAAAATGGTTGTTGGAGCTGAAATATTAAAGATTGCAGCTGTTTCTAAAAGAGACGTCCCTGTTTCGTTCATATAATTAAGTACGTCTATTTTAAATTGGGCAGAGTAATTTGTATACCGTAATTTTAAACCATCTAGACCATGTTCATTATAAAGGGCTACCCATTTTACAATGGATTTATGATCAATACCAATTCGCTTTCCTATGTCTCTATAGGATTCAGTCCCTTCAATATAGTCTTGAACTGCCTTCATTTTATCTTCAAATGAAAACTTTCCCATGAAAAAACTACACCTCCAGTTGTTAGTTGTGTCTAACAATTGGGGTGCAGTTCATTACCAAGGGGTTTTCGTTTTGGAAACTTCCTCTAGGATTGATTATGTTAACTAGTTTTGTATACAGTATTCATGTTTTCCTTAGAAACCTTGTTCAACTAAAGGGCCATATTCTGGAGTAAAAAAAGGCAATTAGGTGGTTCATCTCGAAATGTATGTTATTCCAATTAAAGGGCAGGATTGTTGAATAAGACCTCGGTTAATAATTGCTTTTAAGAAAATGATTTAAAGGATGAATATGATGAAAAAGTTCGAAAAAATGTTAGTTGCCATCGAAGATATTGGTCTCAATTGTTTTGCTAATAAAGGAGATTGGCTTTATATAGCAGATAAAAAAGATACAAAAAAGGGGCTTTTCAGATTACCTCACTACATAAACTACTTTGTTTCTGTGACTGCTAAACTAAATTTAACAGTTTACGCCAAATAAGATTGAACACTTCTTTTCCAATTATGAATCTATCATGTAAGATCGAGAAGATAACTTACATGGTGGAGGAATTGAAAGGTGGATAAATGGGAAGTGTACGCAGAGATTAAGAGATTACATAAAAAAGGGGTTAAGATTTCAACCATCGCTAAAATAGTCGGCCTTTCTCGCAATACCGTCTATAGTTACTTGGCTAAACCCCCTGAAGAGATGGCTGTATGGATGGCAGCCTCTAAAAGCAGAACGAAAAAATTAGATCCTTACAAGCAGGACATTCTGACGTGGCTGCAGGAACATCCGGACATGTCTTCCGCTCAGGTACAAGACTGCTGAGAGAAAAATACGAGCAACTAAGAGTTGGAGACAGCACTGTGCGGGGATATGTGGCTTCCCTTCGGGATGAATACTGTTTAGAGAAAAGGAAAATCACTCGGCAGTATGAAGCAATACCCGATCCACCATGGGACAACAAGTAGAATTGAACACTTTTGCTGATTAATTTTGAACAGTTTCACTTTGAAAAATGGTAGAACGATACTATGACCAATTGTCTGTTGTTTCTTAATGTTTGCATAAGATGAATTATTTCTAAATAGTTGACCAGATCGATCTTTAAACACCGTTTAAATGCAATCTGGATCGCTACTTTCCGAAAAGACGACTCCAAAATCCTCTTTTTTCGGGCGGATCTTCTTCCTGGCTTGCAGCTGCTTCTAATCTTGCTTTCTTTTCTTCCTGCAGCTGTTCATCATTTAAATATCTATATTTTTCTAAACCATTTTTACAAATATCCCCTACTTTCCTTATAGATATTCGTTCCTCATCTTTTAATTTTCTCCAATTGCCGATACTTTGCAAATGAAATCCAATTGTCTGTTGTTTCTTAATGTTTGCATAAGATGAATTATTTCTAAATAGTTGACCAGATCGATCTTTAAACACTTGGATTTCCCAATTTAAAAAGACACCTAAAAAACCTTCTAGAATTCTATTGGCTTTCATTTGAACGAAATCCTCATATCTTATAACAAGAAAACGGTCAGGATATTTCTTTTTTAATTGTTCAACTTTATTGATATCTGTATTCCAATTGTTTATAACATCTGCATCATTCAATCTCTCAGATCTTTTTCTAGAAGATAAAAGAACATCTCTAACATCTCTAATAATATATAGACCCAAAACATCTTTATTTTTTAATAGTTTTTCTAATACAAATAATGATTGAGTCGATTTATTACCAATGATTACATCTTCAGGAGACGCGATTGGATCTATTGCTGATTTATAAAGATCGTAAATATTTTTTATCTGCTCGGGGTTTATTGAAAGATTTAATTTTAATTGATCAAGTGCTTCAGTTCTCATTTTTTCAATGACTATATTTTTTTCCTGAATATTATCGAAGTACTCTAGGTTTGGATTAGATGTAAGGGCTTGCCTCAACGTATTAACATAGTCTCTATAGATCGTTATTTTTACTTGAGTATTTAGAAAATTCGCTAGAATTGTAGTACCGCTTCTCATTAATCCGGTGATATACAAATATTTCAATACTCATTCACCAACTTTTATTTTGAATTTTATTCCTCTATTATTATATTAATAGCTTTAAAATTTGCCACATCTAATCAACTAACGGATGCTTTAATGGAATAAGAAAAGGATCCTTACAGTATAAACTGGAGATCCCATGCGAAATCCAACCTTGCTTGAAGGTAACAATTTATTATAAAATAAAAATCTTCATTATCTGCTAGTTTGCATGGAGAGCATAAAGTGGATAATAAATTTTAACTGACCAACTAGCAATCGGTCAGTTTTTTTGTCAATTCTTTCTCCCTCAAGGTAATTATTTAAGTTCTCCAAGACATTGGATCAATCAGCTAAAATCATATTCAACAATCGGGGGCGATTGCTGAACAAAGTGTCGCCTTTTCTTATTGAATTAAAGGGCAGTTTAATGGAATAAGACTTCCAAACAAAACAGGATATTTATATTAATATCGGTGTGAGGTTGTGAAGAAATGTACTTAAACTAAAGAGGCAGGTTAGCTGAACAAGAAAATGATATAATTTTGGCATAAAACGAGAAAAAGAATAAGCTTAGGAGGATTGATCTTATGGGCTACAAAGGTCAGGTTACTTATGATAAGGAAGTAGAGATAGGCTATATTTACTTTAGTGAACCATCTAAATATACTATTACTCATACGGAAGAACTTCCAGAAAACGATGATATAATGTTAGATTTTGGAGAAGAAGTCCCGATTGTTGGAATAGAGATAGAAGGAGAAACTGCAAGGAAAATTGAACTGATTGCTGATAAAGTCCACATTTTTAAAAAGGAAGTTACTACTGATGGAAAGACTTATTATTCTTTTAGACTGAATGGTGAAATAACAAGAAAGTCTATTTCTCATCCTGATGTTGAATCAATAGTGTTTCATTTTTCGGATAGTAACTGTGAAGATTTTATAGGTATAGACATTTTTGATTCCAAGTCTTATTCCGAGCAGTACCTAATTGGTAAATAAATAGTTCTTCTTTTACTAACGGGTGCTTTACTTCAATAACGATCTTCAACAATCGGGCGCAATACACAAATAGTGGATCGTGTCCTTTATTCAACAATCGGGGGCTTTTCTTGAATAACCTTGCAACGTGGATGTTCCAGAACGATCTTCAACAATCGGGCGCTTTAATTGAACAAACAGCTAAAAGGATCTTCCAACTGATATTATCCCCTTATAGTAGACAGTAAAAAGAAAGGATTGTACTGTCTTCTATGGGGGGATTTTTTCATGGGGAAAATTAGAACAACCTATACAAAAGAAATTAAGCTAAAAGCGATTAATTTATACCAAAAGAAAGATATGGGTATTAGATCAATTTCCAAAGAGTTAGGGATTGGATATACAACTATACAAAGATGGATAGCTCACTATAAAAGAGAAGGAATTCAGGGGTTAGAGGAAAAGAGAGGAACATCTTGTAGCCCACTTAAAGGTAGACCTAAAAAAGACTATGAAAGCGATACAGAAAAAATAAGTCGATTAGAAGCAGAGAATGCCTATTTAAAAAAGCTCTTAGATGCGAAAAGGAGGAGGATGCAGGAAAAGAAAAATCAATAGAATACAAAATCATTCATGAGCTTAAAAATCAATTTACTATCAGTATTTTATGTATAATTGCAGGCGTATCAAAGAGTGGCTATTACAAATGGCTAAAACGTCAGAGTAACCCTACTAAAAGGGATTTAGATGATCAATCGATTGTATCTAGAATTATTGAATGCCAACAAGACCCTGATATTAATTGGAGCTACGGTTATCCAAGAGTTCGAACTTGGCTAAAAAAAGAGTATGGACTGAAAGTCAACCATAAGAAAATTTATCGTTTAATGAAAACGAATGGTATTCAAGCAAAGATACGAAAAAAAAAGTGGAAGCACTTTGGGCGTAAAGAAAAATATGTCCTTTCCGATAATTACTTAAATAGAGAATTTTCAGCTAAACGCCCGAATGAAAAATGGGTAACAGATATAACCTACTTACTTTTTAATGGGAAAAAAATCTATTTATCTTCGATATTAGACCTTTATAACAATGAGATTGTCTCATATAAAATAAGTGAAAGAAATGACCTAAGGCTAGTAGCTGATACTGTAAAAGAGGCCATAAAAAAAAGAGACGTAAAAGGACTCCTATTACATAGCGATCAAGGATTCCAGTACACCTCAATAAGATATAACCAACTATTAAAAAGATACAATATTAAGCAAAGTATGTCTAGAAAAGGAAATTGTTTAGATAACGCATGTATGGAGAGTTTTTTTAGTCACTTTAAAACTGAATGTTTTTACCGATACCAATTTGAGACCTCGAAAGAGGTTAAGACAGCAGTAAAAAATTATATTAAGTTTTATAACAATAAACGTTTTCAAAAAAAATTAAATAACCTTAGCCCTACTGAATATAGGGCTAAGGCTGCCTAATAAGTGCACCTTTTAATTAAATGTCTACTTGACGGGGGTAAGACCAAACCGAAGATCCTTTTTTATTACCTATAACGTACTTTATGTAAACTAGATTTGTATAAAGTATGCATAGAATAAAAAGAGAACGGTAGTCATCCAATGTTTTCTTCTCATTACTAATAGTTATTAAAGCCAATTAAGACCACAGATGTATTGGAAATTACTTCCTGAGACTGTGTTAACAAATGAAATGTTTATATAAACTTTAACTGAGAAGTAAAGGAATTTGGTAAAAGCAAAAGATTGGTAACAGTCTTGAAAGATAAAATGAGGTGTTTCATTAATGATTAATCTCGATCGAGGAGAAATTACCAAAGTGAACGGTAAAACCAAGATTGTTCAATCGAATATTAAAGCTTGGACTGCAATTGGAGCATGTTCTATCACACTATTCTTAATTATATTGAAATCCTTTTTTCCTGAAGCACCGGATTACACAATAGGATTTGCTCCAGTAGAAATTACGGTATTTGCTTCAATCTTGGGAATGATTACAATGGCACTATCTATTAACTGGCAGCGTGAAAGTTTAATTCCACGTTTTCTTTTGCTAATTAGCACATGGGGAACTTGTTTTTTATTAGTCTGGTCTTCAGGTGGTATTGTGTTTGACACTTTGCGAACAGCTGCTGTACTTGGAATACCAGGCTTGCCACCTGTCGTAGATTGGCCAGGGTTCGCAACCAGAACGATTAGTCTCATAGCTGCCATACTGCTTGCTACAGCGACCATCTCTTTTCAACGTATATCCCGAGGGGCATGTATTGTATGTGGTCAAGGTCCTTCGGTGAAAATCCAACCTGACCATAAATGGTTCGGCTATGCTGCATTTATACTAACTTTTCCATATCCTTTATTAAAACTTTATTGGTCCTTCGGTGGAACCCTAGGAGGTGGCCAAAATTTCAATCAACATTCTGCTTATGGAGAAATAATAGTATTTGGCGTTTGTGCACTACTTTGTCTTGCTCTTGTACAAAAATGGGGGCGTATTTTTCCTAGCTGGGTACCATTTATTTCTGGGAAAAAAGTTCCTCGATTCATTCTAATCACCGGAGGTTGGGTTACTGCATCCATGACAGTTTCAATGGGATTTTTGGCAATATTGGGATCTCTTATGGAGGTATTAGGTCTTGCCGATGGGCCAATGAATTTCGATGACACAGGTTTGCTAGTATCTATGGTATATGGAGGATGGTTGTTGCTGGGTATAGCGATTACTGGAGCTACTTTGAATTATCAAAAGCAAACCAGGGGTAAATGTTCAAAGTGTGGAAAAGTTTAAATAATCTTTATAGGCACATTAAAAAAGGATCTTTAATCAAAGATCCTTTTTTAATGCCGATAAGTTTCATTATGTTAAGTAGGTTTGTATATGATATACATCTGAATTTCCAACTTCAAGTCACACAAATCGCAAAAGATAAATGGGGTACCGCCAGCAAAGCGCAGATTTCGTACGCTAAGGATTAAAATACCTAAAACAAAGGCTTTTTTATACGCTAAGGCTGTTCATTCTATACAACATAAATACAATTATGTTGCATTAAATAGCTGAAAAAGTGCCATTTATCGCTTTTACGCAACACAATTTACCTGAAATACAAAAAAATTAATGCAACACAACTCTTAGCGTACGTTTACCGCGTTTTTCTGTCTGGACCCCTAATTGGTTTATTGACCAAGAGGAGGATAATCAAAAAATGATCGCTGCAACTCAAGAGCAAGAGCCGAAAAAGGAGAACAAGGGATTTTTCTCTCGTTTTTTCGGTAAAAGCTGATGAAGCTACACATTAGACACAAACTATGTAGTAAAGGGTACAAGATTAACAGAGTCATTTATGAATAGAAACCCTAGTACCAATTGGAACTCTAGATGATAATTCTAGAACATCATGATTAAACATTCTAATACATCCATGTGAGACATTCTTACCGATTGAAGCTGGGTTATTTGTTCCGTGTATACCGTAATGAGGTTTTGACAATCCCATCCAAAGCACTCCAAATCGTGCGGGTGGATGGAGTTGTTTATTGATAATCGTGTATGTCCCAGAAGGTGTTGGTGACAATATTTTCCCAACTGCAATTGGGTAAGCTTTTATAAGCCTGTTTCCATCAAAAAGTTTTAATTGATGTTTTGATGTAGATACGTCAATCCGTCTCGCCATGAAGATCAACTCCATTTTTTTGAATATTGTATGAAGTAACTCAGGCATTTGTTAATTAAGGGGTAGTGTCATGTCTGGACCCCTATAAGGAAAAATACCAAAATTAGTAAGAAAGGTCTATTGTTATTGGAAATTATTTCCTTTATACTCACCTTGTCAAGGAGGAGAGTTTGATGAAAAAAAAATGGTTAGTAGCAATATCCGCGATTGCACTTGTGGCCTCGCCACTTCCCTTTCAAACCGCAGACGCATCCTCAGAAAATGAATCGGTTCAAATGTCAGAGTTACCACCTGAGCTTGAACCCATTTTGAATGTAGCACCTGAACACCAGCCTACCTTGCAGCAAGGAAGTGCAGGTATAGAGGTTGAATTCGTTCAAGTAACGTTAAACCATTCTGGTTTTGAAACCGAAGTGGATGGACTGTTCGGAGCGCAAACAGATGAACAAGTGCGCCAGTTCCAGTCCGAGCATGGATTAGCTGTTGATGGAATTGTTGGTGTGGAGACATGGACTGCTATGTTCAATGAACACCAAGAAGTCATATTTCCAGTAGAAAAAGCGATTACTTATGCAGAGGAAGCCCTAGATAATGATGATCTAGTGTTTAGTAGCGATGGTGTGCTTCATAAGGACTCAGATGGAAAAGTATTTTATTCTTTGAAAGCACAAAGTCAAGATTTAATTGATGGCGGAGGTACTGGAACGGTCGGATTCTATGATGTGTATCAAAATGGAGATGTTGTGGAATCAAAACCAAGATAGAAACTTGATTTATATGAATCACTGAAAGGAAGTCCCAGACTAGTCGGGGGCTTTTCTTTTGGCTAAACACGTGTTATTACATCAAGAAATGGCTTCAAAAGGGATAGGTAATAATCAATTACTGATAAGGATAAGGAAATAGCCGAATTAAAGAAAAAAATTCAACAACTGGAAAAACGTTGATAAATCAACGATGTATAAAATCATGCATAATCGATAAAAAACGACTGAGAGCCAAACCCTTGATAATACTGGGTTTGGCTTTTTGTCTAACTTCTTAAAATTGACTTTAGGCCGAATTCTTTAAAATAAATTCAGACGCTCTTCCCCATTTTCGCGTACGTTTACCGCGTTTTGCTGTCTGGACCCCATATTTCGTGTTGTTTTTTCGGTCAGCTCTTATCGTTGTAAATCCGCATTTTCGGGACTGTACCCCTTAAAGAAAAAAATCTTTCTATTTTCCATTCTAAGGCGTGTTTTTTTCTAAACGAATAGTAAGCTAAGGGAATCACTTAAAATACATTAGAGAGCCAAATAAACGCCCCTGTCAACGGTAAATGTCTGACTGAAACGGAGTGGAAGGAATTTAAGGAGTTGACAGGTTCACTTGACCCCAAACCCTCTTGGCATTGAACAAACAACCGTTTGTTCCTACCTACCGGCGAGGGAGCCCCTCAAGGATTGAGGGGTTGGGGGAGTTGGATTAAAGGGGGGTCTGGGGAAGAGTTCCCCAGCAGGTTTGGACAGAGTCCATGGTTTTTGATTGTTCGCCTTTAAAACAATTCCGGAAAGCTGGACAAGAAAAAACGTTCGTCTTTTCAAACAAATTCCTGGACGAATTTGTTCCTGCAGCCAGCTGTTATTTTGGTAAAATCCGAACAACTAGATTTTCACTTCAACATAATCTTGTAAGTCCTGAAACAATAACTTAGTTCCTTCAGGGCTTAAAACAATCTTACTGTTGCCAAATGTTTTATTTTCAGGCAATACCCTTCCAGTAATTGCACAAGCATTATTGGCTGTATATTTCTTTAAAATGATTTCATCCTCATCTACAAAAATTTCTAGTGCATCTTTTACATCAATGTCTAGTACTCTACGAAGCTCCATCGGAATCACAATTCTACCAAGTTCATCAACTCTTCTGACTATGCCTGTTCTTTTCATATTACTCACCCTTCATTTTCACAATTTTGTTCTTTATTTCTTGCAATTTAAGTACCATTATTCATTAAATGTATATCTAATTGCAAGTCAGAGCGTTTCTCCAACACCCTAAATAACCAATCATTCTTAATTAGTATTGAGCAATGTTTATATCGTCAATTTTCCATGTACCGCCGTCTTTAAGCAGATCAAGTGTTGCATAGGAGAGGGATTTGCTAGCAATCTCATTCGCCATAATAACATTGCTGAAGGAAGCAAGAATCTGTATTCGGTTGTCAGTGGAATCACCCTTATAAAGCTTCAAGTTCTCAATATTGGAGGTAACATTGCTTCCTTCAAAATTCACCTCGGAATCGCCTTCAAACAAGATCACTTCTTTAGCTTTTTCGGTTAATAATGCTTCGACCTTTTTTTTATCAGGTTCATTTTTAAAAACGTAGTAGTTGTTTATAAACGTTTCCGCTACTGTAAGGGCTTCTTCTTCCTGCTGAGCTTCTGGTGATTGACCGTTCGTTTTACTTTTTTCTTGTAATTGCTTTACATCCGATCGGGCAACAGATAATTCCTCTTTTAATTGACCTGTATGGAAAAATAGATACCCGATTAGAAGGATACAAACAGTGTAGCCAATGATGATATACCGTTTCATATCTATCTCCTTTCTTACAAACCAAGAATAAATTTAGGGTCTCTAAAGTTTTGTTCCTTTTTGGCCGCTTTGGAACTTTTTGACTCAGCCACACGCAAAGTGCTACTAATTCCTGAGATTGATACTTACTCACGTTTTGTAAACCCGGCTTCTATTGCAAGCTCTTGAAGAGCTTGGGGTGCTAGGTGCCGTTGTAGCTCTTGAGAAAAAAGCTGTAACTCATCTGAAATATCCATCAAAAAACGCCATCCTTTTCTATGATTCTACAGAAAGAATAGCGTATTTTTTTCGTTTTGGGGGGTATTTAATTGTGCCGTTTTCATCTAAAGCCACTGTTCCTTGCCATAGGGTTCCAGATAAAATTTTATCGCCATCGATGTCTGTAACTACTTCACCTGTGTTTGTTTTCAACGTCTTATCTGGCTCAGTAAAGGAAAGTTCTGTTTCCTTATAAGGAATATGATCAACAAACACCTCTACATCTTTACCATTAGCGTCTTTACCCATTCTTTTATAGGTAAACATATCTTTATTTAGCTCTGTTATTTCAACAACAGCTTGGTAACCCATTGATTCAGAAATTAAAACTCTAACCTTCCCATCATTAGTGATAAAGAATGTTCCTAAATCTCCACGACTTTCTTTCGTCGATTTATCAAAAAATTCGTATCTCGATGTTTCATTGTCATATTTCGCAAGACCAACAAGGTTTGCATTCTCTTCTGTTAAGTCATTATTGTCTTTATCATAAACTTTCGTACCTTGCCAATTTGTACTACTTAGAATTTTGGCCATTTCCTGTCCTTTGGTTAAATTATTTTGCTTTTTCTCTTTAACAGCTTGTTCTTGCTTTTGTCTACTATGATATTCTTGGGCGTTTGCGCTCCACCCTGTTACTACTAATGTGAATCCGAGCAGGATTGATGATATTATTTTTGCTTTTTTGTTCATTTTGTCGTCTCCTTATTTAATAAATTTAGTGTTATCGACATTAGTGTCTATTATTTATCGTTGTTGTTCGGTTTTGATTGTACTGATTGGAATCTTATAAAATCTGGCTATTTTGCTCCTGCTTTTAACAAAATCTTTTCAATCTCTTTAAACCCTTTCTCACGTGCATGTTGTAAAGGAGTTACATTATTTTTATCAGGTATGTTCACATCTGCTCCATAATCTATAAGCAATTGCACTGTTTGCTGCTGTTTTTCGTCTCCATCATTCAAAATAATAGCTTCCAGTAAAGCCGTCCAACCAAGATTATTGACATGATTAACATCAGTATCTGTATTAGTAAGAAGTTCTTTGATGACATTCACATATCCATGTTCAGAAGCAGGGATCAAAGCGGTTCCTCCATACCTGTTAGTAATCGTCGGATCGGCACCTGCTTTAATTGTAAGCTTTAGGATATCTATATATCCTTCTGCACCAGCATACAGAAAGGGATTGTTTTTCATTTCATCTCGAATGTTGACATCTGCCCCTGCCTCGATAAGTACTTTTGCAGTTTTGACATCATTATTATAAGTTGCGATCATAGTGGCAGTTTGTCCATTTGAGTCCTGTGCATTAATATTGACCCCTTCCTTAATCAGTCTTATTACGGTATCCGTCTCTCCACGTTTTGCTGATTGAAATAGTTTCCCGTTCACTGCTTCTCCCCCCTTGTCAATTGAGGCACACCCTTGTAGCAGAAGTATGCAGCCTATAACTACTGCCAGCCACTTCCACATATAATACACACCCGGTTTCCTCCTTTTTCAGTTACATTCTGATTCGTCTTAAACTATGTTAGTACTTAGTTATAAACTCCTTCTAAACAATTTCTTAAAAAATGCTAAACTTATACAAAAAATTTCTTAATGTTTATAAAAAAAAATCCCGCCACAGTTTGACGGTGTAAAACGTTCGTTAAACATTAAAGCGATATCCTGCTCCCCAGACGGTTTCCAAGAATTTCGGACGTGCAGGGTCTCTTTCGATTTTTTCTCGTAATTTTCTAATATGGACGGTCACCGTTGAAACATCTGCAGCTGACTCAAGCCCCCAAATCTTTTCATAAAGCTGCTCTTTGCTTAATACTTGGTTCGGGTGCATCACAAAAAACACGATCAAATTAAATTCCTTTGTCGTAAACGGAACCTCCTCTCCGTTAAGATAAACTTTTCGTGCTGACTTATCGATCGATATTCCATGAACGAAAATCGTATTTGAATTGGTTTGATTTCCTGCTAAACGTTCATAGCGCGCTAAATGTGCTTTCACTCTAGCAACCAGTTCGCTTGGACTAAAAGGCTTTGTAATATAATCGTCTGCTCCTAAACCAAGACCTCGAATTTTATCGATATCTTCCTTTTTGGCGGATACAAGCAAAATAGGAATGTTTTTAACAGCACGTAGTTGTTTGCAAATCTCAAATCCATTTATTCCTGGCAGCATGATGTCCAGGATGATTAAATCATAATTTTCTTTAAGGGCATATTGAAGCCCTGAATCACCAGTATGTTGAATATCGACACGAAAATCATTTATTTCTAAATAATCTCTTTGCAATTCCGCAATGCTAATATCGTCTTCTATAAGTAATATTTCTTTCACATTTTTTCACCTTTCTTTAGAGAAAAGAATACACTTGTACCTTTACCTAATTCACTAGTAGCCCAGATTTCCCCTTCATGCTCCCCAATAATTTGTTTTGCGATCGCAAGTCCTAAACCACTTCCGCCTGTCTGAGAATTTCTCGATTGTTCTGCACGATAAAAACGATCAAAAATATATGGTAAAGCAGAACGTTCAATACCTTGCCCATTATCTATTACTTGTACAACTACATTACCTAATCGCTCATGCAGAGAAATAGATATGTTCTTTTGGTCTTTGTTCATATATTTCACACAATTACTTATTAAGTTGGCCAATACTCGTTTTAATTTCTCTCTATCCGCTAACACGTAGATCGGGTTATTCAAAAGATGAAACTCAATATGAATCTCTTGCTCAAGTAAGTCCAGATTAAGTTCTTCTACGTAGTCTCTCATATATTTTACCAGTTCGACAGTTTCAAAATTGAATGGTTCTTTTTTTAAATCCAGCTTGGAAAATAAGAACAGTTCATCAATCAATGAATCCATGTCTTTTGCTTTTAAGTACACAGTTGATAAATACTTTTCTATTTTCTGAGGGGTATTTGCTACACCATCCTTAATCCCCTCTACATATCCAATAATCGAAGTAATTGGTGTCTTTAAATCATGTGAAATATTAGACAAAAGCTCTTTTCGATTTTCCTCATACTTAAGCTGAAGATTTACGGATTCTTTTAATTTTATTCTCATTTCCTCAAAGGCCCTATTTAATTGTCCGATTTCATCATTCGAAATAGCCTTGATTTCAAAATTTAAATCTCCTGATTTTATTCTTTCAGTACCATCTTTAAGAATTGAGATAGGCTTAATAATGCTTCGTGAAACTAAATAGTTTAACGTACCAATAATCATAATAAACAGTAATAGCAAAAGTCCTGATAATATTGGAAACAATTCTCGAATGAGCTCTGCATAGGAACTTGCCTTTCTTAATACAAAAATACTCCCTTCACTTTTATCCGAAAAATAAAAATCAAACTTCACATACGTAAAAAAGTAGTCATTGATTTTAATCGTATCTCGCGTATTGATGTTTGTTTCTTCAAAACCGGGAAGGGATTTAGCTTTAAATCGAGAAACACACTTTCTTCTACTGTTGTTAAAGGTTTTGAACATACGTTTTTTTGTAAAGATGCTCTATAGATTTTACATCACCAGTTATGGCAAAAATAATTAAAAAACCAGCTGCCAATAATAAAGTGATAGAAAAAAGGATCACCCCAACATAAGACAACAGAAACCTCATTTTAACTGACATCTTTTCCACTCACTCTGTTATAAAATTTTCACTGGATCATTCTTTATTCTTTGCATGGCAGATACCTTTGCAAACCACACTATCCAGATTAAAGAAGCTCATTTTTCTAAGAAGTTAAAAGAACCATATCACACAAATATTAAAACTTTCTAAAATACGTGTGAAATATTTCTAAACACCTTATGATAAGTGATGCTTTATTCTGTAGAGAATTAATGCCTGTTGAGTTGTAGATAAACCAACGCAGGGTATCGTCAGGAAATGCGAAATTACAACTATAAGGAAATTCCAATATTAAAAAGCCTAATTTCTCAAAATTAAAATTGAGAAATTAGGTTTTTTTCGTTGTTCCATTAAAGCGCCAGATTGAGGACGATGAAGGAGCTGAGTCCTAATGGCTCCTCCTGGTATATATGATTTGTCCTTTTCGCTGGCCAGCTTCAGGACACTCATATCATACCAAGAGGTTATTTTTTTGTTCAAACCTCATTTTTCTCCATTACAGGAATGCTGCCCGATAATTGAATAAACGTATGTTTTTCATGTATCGCACTCGTTAGGAGAAAATATTTATTCGGATAGATTCTCTGAATAATTGGTCATATAATACATATCCTAATCCTGTTTAGGAGGTGAAACTTTATGACTAATCAAAGAAATAATCAAAATCAACAAAATGACAATAGTGTTGCAGAGAGCATTAAGAACACAGCAGGCTCTGCATTTGAAACAGTGCATAATGCTTTAGAAACAACAGAAAATATTGCAATGAATACTGTTGATGCAACTAAAAAAGTTGCAAACAATATAACAGGCAACACAAAAAACAATCGAGAATATCAATAAAGAATAAAGGTTAAACGCCATTTATCTGGCGTTTTTATCATTTTTACATAGGATTAATTTCAAACAATAGTTTTAAACCTTAAAAAATCAAATAAACTCTCAGTTATTTTTCTGAGAATTACAGTTATATCCCATTCCTCTAAATTTTCCTTTAGGACCTGTTTGCTTTCTTAGCCAACTCAATCCCTTCATTTTGTCGCATCAGTAAAAATAAGAGAGCAAGATTTCAGAATGAAATTTTCATTAAAATTTGCCATAATGAGATTGGAGAAAGGAGGCAGATCATGCTTCGACTGTTTGGAGCCTTAATCGGGCTTCGTTTAATTTGGGGTTTATCTTTTGTTTTTATGAAATGGCTGCTTCCGCCAGCTTGTGTATGGAGAATTGTGTTTCTCCGCTGTCTAGCAGGTGCAATCATCCTGCTGCAGGTTTTATTGTGGAGACGCAGAGAAATCAAAGGGAGACTTCCTTGGAAAGCACTAATTGTTCAGAATAAGCTGCATTATCTATTCCGGAATTTATATTATGCCATTAGCCTTATAATTTTTTATAATTCTTACTTCATAAAAGCCCCCGATTTGTTAAAACATCATTTACAGTATGTAATAGGCTTCGTTAATACACTTGGTCCCAATTTTTCGGTTTTAGAGTTAGAAAGTCTAACCTGAACTTCTGCGTTTTTCATCCTTGCTGTTATTAAATCAAATCTACCTGCCCAGGTTGGACTATCTTCTTCAGGGGTAGGGTACAGCCTAAAACGCCAACTTATTTCACCAGGTATAAAGGCAAATCCTTCATACCTGTCGTAATTCCCATAGGAAGACGGTTCGGGGAGGTGAACAGCAAGTATACTCACATTCGTTCGAGCAAAACTAGGCGGATTTAGTTGAACTTTATAGATCAAAGCTGTTCCCTTTGCATTTTTCATATTTTCATCTACTGGCTCTAAAACCATACTGCAAGGCATACTGATTGCATTTGTTTGAGAAGGATTCATTGCAAAAATAGAAATTAAGAATAATGCCAAAGCAAATTGTTTCATATATAACACCTCTTCTAATTTGTTTGGTTAGTATCCCCCATTCTGCTTTAATTACAGTCCAGAATCTATTCAATTATTATCTCTTTAACAGCATTTTATCTAATTCACGCACTTTGTCATATGACTCTAATAGGTGTTCAGGTACCAATGTTCTCCCATATTCCCAAGCGTTAGTTTCTATTTCAGACATAAGTTTTTCTTTTTCTTCATCGTCACCATAGATCAGGGTTCTTAAATCATGTTTGTTTTTCTTAAAACTTAAATAATAGCCAATCTCATGATAAAGAATGATTTTCACAAAATTTTCATCCGACTCTTTAATTCTTACCTTCCCTCTATACCCGTTTATTTGAAGATAATTAAATTTAATCGTATTTGTCGAGACGTTAAAACTCATAGGTGCAGGCAGATTATTATCAAATTCATAATTAATATCTAAACTGTGCTCATGTAGTGTCGTTTTAATTATTTTCTCAATATCCCATATATATAGCATCTTATCTCTCCCTGCTAAAATTCTCAGTAATAATTAGCTTATTTTCAATTATTTTATAATGTCATACTCTCCATTTGTCTATCAATTATATAGCATTTAGATAAGATCATCTTACTATTTAGTTTCTCTTTTGAACTTCCTCTATTATTTTATATTATACCTATTTGAGTAATTGCCCCAATTGTTGAATATTCATTATTCACATTAATTAATTCCGTACTTTTCACTTAGATTTTGAAAGCGATTTCCTTTAAAAGATTCTTTATCATTGACTAAATACCTCCTTCAACTTTTTGGCTCAAATGAAAAAAGACGCCTTCGCTTAATCCGATAATCATGCAGACAATAAAAAAACGAGCAAAAATCTCTGCGATTTCATACTCGTTTTACAAGTTGTTTTTAAGTTATTTGAACTGCTTATCCATAAACAGTGCGACCTTTGTTACATGTCTATAAGCTCTTCATAAATTAGCTTCCCGATTTCACTGATTGTCCTTCTGCCTTCTTCCTTATTCTGAAGCTGATCAATCAGCACGGCGATATAGGCCGTTCGATCGCCAAAGCGGATGATCGCACAGTCATGCTCAATGCCTGGAAGCTCTCCGGTTTTGTTGCCTGCGTATACCTTTTCCTTATCCATATGATAGGGAAGCTTGTCTGTGAATTGCTGCTTTTGAAGGATGTCTGCCATCTGTTTTCTGCTTGCTGCGGAGAGGAAGCCTTCCACGCCGATTGCTTTCAGGCACTTCAGGATGTCATCTGCAGTTGTCCAGTTATTCAAACCGTTTTTGATTGCTTCCAAATCCATCATATCCCGGTTCAGCTCAGTGCCTTTAAGGTTTAGTTCCTTTATATATGCGCTTATTGCCGTTCTTCCGGCTTTATGAATCATGTAATTTGTCGCCGCATTATCAGAAACGACAATCATTAATGAAAGCAAATCTAAAATGGTTAAGACAGCATCATCTGAAAAAGACTGCAGGACACCGGCTCCGCCTGTTTTTTCAATCTCACACATTTTCACCTTTTCTTCTAAAGTAAGAATACCGTGCTCTTTTTGATGAAAAGCTGTCAGCAGGATGGGAAGTTTAATCAGACTCGCCGATGAAAAAATTCCGCGGCTGTCCCGTTCGAAGATTTTCCCATCAAGATCTAGTGAGAGACCTATTCTTCCAGGACAGCGTTCCATCACTTTTTGCAGCCTCTGTCCAAAACCCGTCACTTCGTCGCTGCGATTTGAGAAAAATCCTGATCGCCCATGATGCTGCGGTCATATAAATGACAGGCAACGAAGTGATTTTCCTCTACTTCCTGCCATACGGGCTTTTTAGAAGCACAGGCTTCCATCGCATAGGCACAGCGTGTTCTGAATACACAGCCGCTCGGCGGATTCATCGGGCTCGGCAGCTCGCCCTGCAGGATAATGCGCTCCCGCTTATCCTCTACATCCGGATCAGGAATTGGAATTGCAGTCAAAAGTGCCTGCGTATAAGGGTGCAGCGGTTTTTTGTAAAGCTCGCTGCTTGCGGTCTGCTCGACAAGGTGGCCTAAATACATAACCCCGATGCGGTCGCTGATTTGCTTCACCATGGACAGATCATGCGCAATAAAAAGGTAAGTCAGTCCCTTTTCTTTTTGCAGGCGCTTCATTAGATTCACAACTTGGGCCTGCACGGAAACATCGAGAGCTGAAATCGGCTCATCTGCGATAATGAATTCCGGATCAAGGGCAAGTGCGCGGGCAATACCGATCCGCTGTCTTTGGCCGCCGCTGAATTCGTGCGGATAGCGGTTGGCATGATCACGGTTTAAACCCACATCTTCAAGGAGCTGATGCACTTTTTCCGTCCGGCCCTGCTTATTTTTATACATGCCGTGAACTTCCATCGGTTCAGAGATGATCTCAAGGACAGTTGACCGCGGATTTAATGATGCATATGGATCCTGAAAAATCATTTGCATCTGACGATAGTAGGCAAATTTGTCTTTTCCTTTTAATTCATGGATGTTTTTGCCGTTAAATAATACTTCTCCTTCTGTCTGATCGTATAAGCCGAGAATGGTCCTGCCGGCAGTTGATTTTCCGCAGCCTGATTCCCCGACGATGCCGAACGTTTCCCCTTTTTTCACTGTGAATGAAATGCCGTCTACTGCTTTTAGCGTTGCCCCTTTACCAAGGTGAAAATGTTTCTTTAAATTTCGTACTTCCAGCAAATTCTCCACTGTTATCCCTCCGTCTTTAGCCAATAGCGTCTAGCTGCACATAATTCCTTTTCATAAATGGTTCCGGCCATATCAAGAATCTCAATCGACTTCCCGGTGTTTGGCGAATGAAGAAGCTTGCCGTCTCCGTAATAAATGCCTACGTGATGAAGGTTTCCAATCCCTTCTTCGTACGCAAAAAACAATAAATCGCCAGGCTCAATCGCGTCAAGCTCTACTTTTCCCCCTGAAGCAGCCTGATCATGGGCATCTCTTGGAATCATGTATCCATTTGCTTTGCACATGGTGTAACTGAACCCTGAACAATCAAATCCAAAGCTGCTCATTCCGCCCCAAAGATAAGGAAGACCGATGAATCTTTCGCCCTCCGCCACAATGTCCTGACCGCATCCATTCGGAACACTTTCAAAAGCTTCATAAAGGGAAACATCCGCTGCCTTCAGTTTCCCTTTGCCATATGGAGTTTCTACTTCAATCCACTCTGTTTCTTCTTTTAGAACTGTCAAGATGGTTTGAAAGCTTAGATCAAATTGAGGTGTGTCATCTTCAGAATAAAGCATGGTTTTTTTGCTTTGAACAATTGCGATAGGACCATGCAGTGATTCTGCATTCAGCTCGATTTGGCAAAGCGGCATCCACCCCGGGTACCCTCTTTCATCCTTTGAAGAGGACTGAGAGGGAATAATGACATGTGCATAGCCATCCTGTTCGTCCATGATCCATACTTCTTCTCCAAGCAAAGCCTGAGTCTGAATCCGATTTTCATTACATAAAGCAAGACTCGTTTCATATGTTAGCCCGTTCAGCCATGATTCAATGTCAGCCGGATTCACAACTGCTTTTTCATCCAAATCACGCGGGGAATCCTTTGACGTCCATATGGTTGCAACGGATACCGCAACTCTTCCTTTTCTTATTGTCATTTTGCAGAAACCTCCCCGTCATTTACAAGAACATCTGAAATTCCAAGCCCGTTTCCTTCTGAAAATGTCATTTTTCTTCCGTTATACCGGACTCCGCCCTCTACAATTTCTTTTGCAAGCATGAGCGGGGCGTCGAAGTCAAAACGTGTAATGTTCTTTTTGGCTGCTGCAAAGTGAGCGGCTGCGGTAATGCCGATTCGCGTTTCGATCATGCTTCCAACCATGCATTCAACCCCGCATATTTCAGCAAGCTGATTGATCATGGCAGCTTGATAGATGCCCCCTGCTTTCATTAATTTAATGTTAATCAAATCTGCACTTCTCGTTTTCAGCACTTCAAAGGCCTGCTTCGGAGTAAACACACTTTCATCCGCCATAATCGGCGTTTCCACGGTATCAGTTACTTGCTTTAATCCTTCAATGTCATGAGCTTTCACTGGCTGCTCAACTAATTCGATGTTCAAGCCAAGGTCTTCCATTTTGCCTATTACAGTGACCGCTTCCTTTGGCTTCCATCCTTGGTTAGCATCAAGGCGGATTTTAATTTCTGAACCGACACGGCTTCTGATTTCCCTGATCCGTTCGATATCCAGAGCACTGTCACCTAGCCCAACCTTCACCTTTAAAACATTAAAACCATTTTGAATATAGGAAGCCGCATCTTCTCCCATTTCCCGCACGTCATTTACACTGACGGTAAAATCTGTTTCCATTTTATCTTTATAACCGCCTAAATATTGATAAAGGGGCAGTCTGCTATGCTTGGCAAGGCAATCATAAAGGGCCATGTCCACTGCGGCTTTTGCACTTGAATTGCCTGCTAAGACCGATTGTATTCCCTGGAAAATAACTTCGTAGTTCAATAGATTTTTGCCGATTAAAAACGGCTTCAGCACTTGATGAATACTGGCTTCTATACTCGAGAGACTATCACCCGTAATGACAAGTGTCGGCGGCGCTTCTCCCCAGCCGGTAATACCGCTTTCGCACGTCACTTTTAAGATGACGGATTCTGCTGTCACAACTGTCCGGAGTGCCGTTTTAAAAGGCTTTGTCAGAGGGACAGCCACCCGAAATGTTTCCACTTTTTCGATTTTCATAAACATCCACCCTTTTTAAAGAATCCCGCTTTCGATTACAACTGTCTTTTCGATTGTATTCATTTCTGCATGTGTTCCAAGCGGAACAGAGATATTAGGACTGCAGTGTCCGATTTTAAACCCTCTTAAAGCCGGTTTGCCAGAAAGTTTTATGTAATGAGCCAGCACTTCATCAAGAGGTATCGAATTCTTTCGTTTTTGAGGAACGCAGTTATGAAAATCAGCGACGAGAATACCTGCTGCGTCTGTTAACTTGCCTGCCATATAAAGCTGATTCAGCATGCGGTCGACTGCATAAGGCTCTTCATCAATTTCTTCAATTAAAAGCAGCTTCTCTTTCGAATCAATCTCAAAAGCGGTACCGACCGAGCTTGTGATTAATGATAGATTCCCGCCAACAAGCTCACCGCTTGCTTTTCCTTCAATCATGATTTCAAGGGGCGAAAGAGATTCATTATAAGTTAGCGGGCTGTTCTCAAAAAGCTGATGAAAATATTGTTTGGTTAACGGAAGAACACCGGATTCCTCTCCAAAATCAGAGCTGAGCATAGGTCCGTGAAACGTAACGAGACCGGTCTTCTGTCTGATGGCTGTATGTAAAAAAGTAATATCGCTGTAGCCCCAGAAAATCTTCGGGTTCTTTTGAATAAGGTCATAGTCTAATAGAGAGGCCATGCGTGCTGTTCCAAAACCTCCGCACGCGCAGATGATGGCTTTAATCTCTTGATCCTGAAACATCGTATGAATATCTTCTGCTCTTTCTTCATCTGTTCCTGCAAGATAACCGTATTCGCGTTCAATATGTTTGCCGAGCTTGAATTTCAAACCTGTTTCTTCTAAAAAAGAAAGGGAGCGCTTCAGGTTCTCTTGATTTGGAGGACTTGCCGGGGAAATAATGCCGATTGTGTCGCCTTTTTTTAACGCCTGGGGTTTTATCATTCTAGTAGTCTCCTTTATATAGAAAAGGGATGTTCAAACAGCTGAACACCCCTTTTGCATGGTTTACTTCTTATCTGCCCATTTTAATTCTAAATATCCGACAGGGTGACGGACGATGCCTGATACATCTTCATTTTGCAGGTAAACCTGGTTGTAGAAATGGATCGGAATGATCGGTGCTTCTTCAAATAAAATCTTTTCTGCTTTGTAAAGCAATTCAAAGCGTTTCACTTCGTCAGATTCATTTTTTGAGTCTTTGATCAATTGATCATACTCAGCATTTGTCCAGCCTGTGCGGTTCATGGAATGTCCTGTTTGGAAGTTCTCAAGGAAGTTCACAGGATCAGCATAGTCAGCTAAGAAAGAGCTGCGTGACAACTGGAATTTCAACGCCTTCTGATCGGTAGCAAATACGTTCGCTTCAAGGTTTGCAAGCTTCACATCAACGCCTAAGTTTTCTTTAAACATTTGCTGAAGCGCTTCTGCAATTTTCTTGTGCGTATCATCTGTGCTGTAAGTTAATGTGACTTCAGGAAGCTTGTCATAGCCTTCTTCTTTCATGCCTTTTTCAAGCAATGCTTTTGCTTCAGCTGCATCTGTTTTCACAAGATCGCCGCTTACCTCGCGGAAGTCTTTGCCTGAAGGATCTTTAAAACCGGGTGAAACGAAGCCGTATGCTGCTGTTTCCTGGTTTTTCGTTACGAAATCAACGATTTGCTTTTGATCAACTGCCATTGCAAATGCTTTGCGGATGTTCACATTCTGGAACGGTTCAAGAGTTACGTTCATGCGGTAGAAGTAATCTCCAGCCTGTTCTTCTACATTCGCTTTTCCTTCTTCAAAAAGAGACTCTGCCAAGTCAGCAGGCACGTCTGATGTATCCAATTCGCCTGTTTGGTAAAGCTGGTATTCTGTATTTGTATCTTCTACGATCGCCCAATGAACGCCATCAAGCTTCACGTTTTTCGCATCCCAGTACTGATCGTTTTTCTTCATCACAAATTCTTTGTCATGCTCCCATGACTCGAGTGAGAAAGGTCCATTGCCGACAAACGTATCAGCTTCTGCAAACCAGTCTGGTGTTTCCGCAGCTACTTTTTCATTTACCGGGAAAAATGCCGGATTTGCAATGACACTTAAGAAGTATGCTTGAGGACTGGTTAGCGTAACTTCAAATGTTTTTTTGTCAACAGCTTTCACCTTCACGTCATCTGCAGAGCCAGTTCCGCTGTTGTAAGCTTCTCCTCCCTCAATGAAGTAGCCTAAAAATGCCGCTCCTGATCCTGTTTCAGGATTTAAAAGACGTTTCCATGCAAACACGAAATCGTCAGCTGTTAAATCATCACCGTTTGACCATTTTGCATTTTCGCGAATGTGGAACGTGTACGTTTTGCCATCTTCAGAAACGTCCCATTTCTCAGCCGTTGCTGCTTCAGGCTCATGGTCTTTACCTAAACGGGTAAGACCTTCCATTAAGTTGTTCAGCGCATTCCATGAAACAGCGTCAAATCCAATGACAGGGTCAAATGATGTTGGTTCAGTTCCATTATTCAGCTGCAAAATTTTCTCTTTCTCTTTTTCTTCTTTTTCTGTGTCTTTTCCTGCACTCTCATTTGCTGTACATGCTGCAAGTACGAATACTAACAATGCAGTCAGGAACATAGCCATCCACTTTTTCATTGTTCTCCCCCTCTTATTCTTGATCTATATGTTTATTTCATTGATGCTGCAGCTAATGCGCGGCTGTCCTGCAGCCAGCAGTCCACTTGGTGCTCTTTGCTCAATGCAGACGTAAAAGGATACACACGATCACAAACTTCCATTGCATGCTCACACCTTGCAGCAAACGGACACCCTTCTGGAGGCGAAAATAAATCCGGAGGTGAACCTGAGATCGGAATCAGCTCTTCTTCTTCAATGTCAAGACGCGGGATGGAGCGAAGCAGTCCCTTTGTGTACGGATGCTGAGGCTGATAAAAAATTTCTCTTCTTGATCCTGCTTCCACGATTTTACCGGCATACATAACCGCTACTCGATCAGCTACTTGTGCGACAACACCCAAATCATGGGTAATCAGAATAATGGAAACGCCTGTTTTCTTCTGAATGTCGCGGAATAAATCGAGAATTTGAGCCTGAATCGTCACATCAAGTGCGGTTGTCGGTTCATCTGCAATTAACACTTCAGGCTCGCAGACAAGAGCCATCGCAATCACAATCCGCTGCCGCATGCCTCCGCTGAATTGATGCGGATATTGCTTTAACCGGGCTTCAGGGCTTGGGATGCCAACAAGATTCATCATCTCAAGGGCTTTTAGTTTTGCCTTTTCTTTAGGCATGCTTTCGTGCTGGATAATGCCTTCCATGATTTGATCACCTATGGTCAGCGTCGGATTCAGCGCTGTCATCGGATCCTGAAAGATCATGGATATATCAGCGCCGCGAAGCTTTCTCAGCTCTTTTTCCTTCATTTTAGTTACGTCTTTTCCTTTAAAAAAGATGGAGCCTGCATCAATTGTTCCCGGCGGTTCAGGAATTAGGCGCATAATGCTTTGAGAAGTCACACTTTTTCCGCAGCCCGATTCTCCTACTATTGCGAGTGTTTCGCCTTTTCGCAAATCAAAACTTACGCCACGGACCGCTTTTACACGTCCCCCGTATGTTTGAAAAGAAACATGGAGTTCGTTTACTTCCAGTATTTTTTCCATGATGTTACCTCCTTAGCTTCGGATCAAGCGCATCCTGCAGTCCGTCTCCAAGCACGTTAAATGCAAACATCGTCAGAGAGATACAGAGGGCAGGAAAAAAGAGGCGCCACCAGTGTCCTGTTAAGATTGTTGAAAGAGCATCACTTGCCATCACACCCCAGCTTGCAAACGGAGCCTGAATCCCAAGACCGAGAAAACTCAGAAACGCTTCTGCAAAAATAGCTGATGGAACTGTTAGGGTAATTTGAACAATAATTGGCCCCATTGTATTTGGCAGGAGGTTTTTCCTGATAATCCTGCTTGTTTTCGTACCGAAAGATTTAGAAGCATGAACAAATTCATAGTTTTTGATTTGAAGAACCTGTCCCCTTACGATCCTCGCCATGCCGATCCAGCCTGTGACAGTCAGCGCAACGATAATGGTAAACAAACCAGGCCCCATCACGACCATGAGCAAAATAACGACAAGCAAATAAGGAAGGCCGTACAGGACTTCAACGACACGCATCATGTAATGGTCGATTTTTCCTCCTTTATAGCCGGCAATTCCGCCGTAAAGAACGCCAATCGCAAAATCAATTAATGCGGCAATCGCTGCCACGAAAAGCGAAATTCTCGCCCCGTACCAAGTTCTTGTAAAGACGTCGCGGCCAAGTTCATCAGTACCGAACCAGTATTTAGCCGACGGAGGCAGATTTTGATCGGTCAGAATTTGTGTTCTGACCGAATGCGGTGAAATGATCGGCCCGAAAATGGCCATAAACGCAATAAAAATCAAGAAGAGCAAGCCTGTCATAGCAAGCTTATTTTTACGCAGTCTTCTCCAGGCATCATGCCAGTAGGAAAGACTAGGTCTGACGACGGCTTCTGCATCCTGCTTGTCCCTGCTTTTCGGAACAAACCACTCATCAGGGATATCCCGGGAAAGATGAGGATCATGCTGTTTTTTGAGCTCCATTATCTTCCCTCCCTTTTATTTAATTGAATTCTCGGATCTAAAATCCCATATGCAACATCAACAAGGAACAGCATCACGATCAAAATTGTACTGTAAAAAACGGTCGTACCCATAATGACCGGATAGTCACGGGTTCCAATGCTTTCAATGAAGTACTTTCCCATGCCGGGTATCGCGAAAATTTTCTCAATAACAAATGTTCCTGTTAAAATACTGGCTGCAAGCGTACCAAGAACTGTAACAACTGGCAGCAGTGCGTTTCTAAGCGCATGCTTGAAAACGATTTTGACAGGGGAAAGTCCTTTTGCCCGGGCTGTCCGAATGTAATCCTGAGTAAGTACTTCAAGCATGCTTGACCTTGTTAGACGCGCAATGATCGCCATCGGTCCTGTTGCAAGCGCAAGTGTCGGCAAAATCATGTGCATCGGGCTCGACCAGGTTGCAGCAGGCAGTATTTTTAAATTAACAGCCAGATTTTGAATTAATAGGGTCGCCATAATAAAGTTTGGAACCGATATCCCGAGAACGGCGATTGTCATGGCTAAATAATCGATGAATCCGTTGTGGCGGAGCGCTGCAATGATGCCAAGCGCAATTCCTGAAAAGACAGCTACAATAAGCGTGACGATTCCAAGCTCAAAGGAAACCGGAAAGCCGCGGCCGAGCAGCTCATTGACTGTTTGAGAAGACTTTTTGATAGAAGGTCCAAAATCAAACGTGACAAGTGATTTCATGTACATCGCATATTGTACCGGCAGCGGTTCATCTAAATGGTAATAAGCTTCAAGATTTCGCTGAACCGCTTCGCTTGTCCCGCGTTCCTCATTAAAAGGCGAACCGGGAATTGTATGCATCAGGACAAACGTGAGCGTAATGATCAGCCAAAGTGTAAGGATCATGGAAAGCAGACGTTTAAATAGATATGTATTCATAAATTCTCACTTCCTAACAGAATGTCGTTCTCATCGCAAGCTCCGTCATCACGAGCATTGCCCGGTACGCCTCGAGAATGTCGCGTGCCTGGTAGCGGACAATCGTACTGTTTTCAACAAGCTTTGTTCCCGGCATAAGCGCAGCCCATTCAGCCTGTCCGTAATTGGCAAACTCGATTGCTAATAGCGGATTGCCCGGAGGAGTGAGCGGTTTAACGTTTTCTCTGTTTTTAATGGCGAGGGCTGTCTTTTCTTTGAGCAGCTCTCCTGCTTTGACAGGTGTCAGTGATTTGACGACAGACCTTGAAATGGTCTCCTTTACGACAGCTGTCGTGATATTCGGTATGAGAGCTTCCGCTTCCATTGCCGCCTGATCATCTCCTGCAACCATCAAAACCGGTACGCCGTGATAGCCGGCAACATAAGCATTAAAACCTAATTCTCCAACAGCCGTATCATTTATGTAGATCTCCCTGACCCCAAAAATCATCGTATGTGACATCACGCCTTTTTTTGAAGCGCGTGCATGATACCCGACAAACACCGCACCGTAAAAACTGTCATCAAGTCCCTGCACCATGCTGTATGGTTTTACATCTCCCGTAATCAGCTGTGTTTCCGGATGCAGTCTTTCGATCAGCAAATTGTTCATTTTTGAATGACTGTCATTGACAATGACCTCTTTTGCACCATGGTTAAAGGCAGATTGGATGACATAATTGGCTTCATCCGTCATGATTTGACGGCCCCGTTCGTAATTGTGCTTAGATGAATTCACATGTGTCTCATCAGCGAGTCCAGTGATTCCTTCCATGTCAACTGAGACATATATCTTCACCCAAATTCCCCCTGTTTGTATTTCCAATTTTCTTAAAATTATAAATTAAACATCATTACTTTACAATAACATTTACATAAAAATACAAAATCCCGAATACTTTTACTTCATTTACCATGGATAAAAAGTCCTAATTAATACACATTTTAGTAGTTTAAATGTGCAGGAAAACCTATCTTTCAAGTCAATAGATAGAGTAAAAGAATGAATTTTTCAGGAGTTTTAAAAGACAATAATTTTAACAGCAAGCACGAAAAACCCTTTATTTATAAAGGGTTTTAATGACCATTCATCCGAGATCCCGTTACACCCGGCAGGTACCCGGACAAATATCCCGATCTGCACACTTTCCATTCTGACAGATTTGTTCCGCCTGCCGGAAAACAGTTATTTAGACTCCCTGCCGAATTTCACGTGCATAAGCTTCGCCCATCTAAAGGCCTTCTGCTTCTCTGATAACTTTAAACGTCCCTGTTCCCTTGACCACTATTTTTCCAGAGGAATATCTGACACTAGCCCTATTCGGTACGCTTCCTTCGCATCAATGATTTTCCCTCTTAGAATCATATCCATTTGCCGCACCTTTTCCAACAAGTCTTGCAAGCCGCTGTGTTCCGCCGGCACTTGGTATGATGGATAAATTCAGCTCAGGCAGCCACGGTTTTTTTCTTTTTCTTCAAAAGTTCATAAGCCGTGCGGATTAAAATTTTAGGTCAGCCATGTTCTGAAAATATTCCGGCTGCCTTAAGCTCCCTATTGATACAAAAGCTTTACACACTGTATCCTGCAGAACATCTAAAGCATCTTCTTTATTCCGGACATATAAAAAAGCCGTTTTATATAACTTGGAGCTTTCTAATTGAATCAGCTCTTCAAATGCTTCTTCATTTCCTCTTATTGCTTTCTCTACTTTATGTACATGACTCACGTTTTCATCTCCTTTCACATGTTAGAGGAACCTGTTATAAGAAAAGTTTCAACGTGATGAAATCTACGTCATTATACAAAAATATGTAAAATAGTGGTATCATTTTTAAAAAGAGAGGGGATGAAATCATGACAGTGTTACCCCGCAGCACGATGCTAAAAGCGATGCTATCTGCTGACAAATCGTTTGATGGCGTATTCTACACCGGTGTAAAAACCACGAAAATCTATTGTTTACCCTCCTGTCATGCAAAAAAGCCGCTTCCAGAGAATGTGATCTTTTTCCAAGCGGCAGCCGATGCTGAAAACCAGCAATTCCGCTCTTGCAAAAAATGTTTTCCTGATTTTCCGCAAAGTAAGTGGATTGATCATAAGAGTTACATAGAATTAATCCCTCCAAACGATTTTGCCTTCAGTGAATGTCTTGTGTTTCTCGGAAGATCCTCTGCTGAAGTCCTTCACTATGTTCAAGAGGGTTTTCTGCTCAAATGGATAGAAGTCGATGGTAAAAGGGTGCTGATGAAGGTGTCAATGAAGCAGGATAGGCTAGTCATTGAATTCCCTGATCTTACACCTGACAAGTTTACCCGTGTACAAGCAGCCAAATACATCTGGACTCTATTTGATTTAGACAGGGACATGCAGCCTTTTTACGAGCTTGCTGAAAAGGATGAACTTTTAAGAGCCGTCGTCACTAAGCATTATGGACTCCGGATCATTGGCATTCCTGATTTGTTTGAGGCATTGACCTGGGCGATCATTGGCCAGCAAATTAATCTTCATTTTGCCTATACGCTAAAAAGGAGATTAATCGAACAGTTCAGTGAGTGTCATCATTTTGAAGGAAGACAGCTGTGGCTTTTTCCTAAACCTGAAGTGATCGCATCTCTTGAGATATCAGATCTCCAAAACCTTCAATTCACAACGAGAAAAGCAGAATATATTCTTGGCATTGCGAGAGAGATGGCAAACGGCAATCTTTCTAAAGAAAAGCTGCTTCGCTTAGAAACTGATAAAGCACGGTCTCTTCTGCTAAGCATTCGCGGTGTAGGAGCATGGACAGCGGATTATGTCATGATGAAATGCTTAATGGACACTACTGCTTTTCCTGCTGCAGATGTCGGCCTGCATCATGCTATAAAAGCTCAATTGGGTTTAGACCGGAAGCCGTCAATGGATGAACTAGTAAAACTTTCTGAAGGCTGGCAGGGGTGGGAAGCGTATGCAGTATTTTATTTATGGAGGTCGTTGTATCAATGATGAAAAAGTGGGTTATTCTTGCTTGTACTGTGATGGCAGCGCTGCTCATTTATTTCTATGGCTTATACCACTCGTCCCCATTAGCCGAAGATTTCCCGGTACCAGTGAGCGCAAAGCTTAGTGAGTCTTCTAATGATAAAGCCTTCTTCGAGGAATACAGCTGGCCACTCGCTTCAGAGGAGAATGGTCTCCCTGCTGCTTATTTGCTTGCCATCAGACTTTGGGGCTGGAAGAAAATCGATCAGATGGGGGCTATGACCACGTACGAGAAAAAAGGGAAGAAACTGGACGTCATCTCCCAGACTGATTATCTATTTATTGCAAAAAACGAATAGAAAAAGCTCAGCGCAAGCTGAGCTCTTTTTCAATAATATGGTGAAATCATCAAGTAAACAATGACACCCGTAAAGCTTACATATAACCAGATCGGCATGCTCCAGCGGACAATCCTGCGGTGCTTTGTAAGCTGACCTGTCCAGCCCCAGACAACTGAGAACAGGGCAAGCGGAACAATGATTGCAGCAAGGAAGCTGTGTGTAATCAGAATGAAGAAGTAGACATTTCGAATGAAACCTTCTCCTCCAAAACGCGTTGTTTCAACTGACATGTAGTGATACGTCAGATAAGACACACAGAAAAGCAATGTCGTAGTAAAAGCCGCTAAAATAAAGCCTTTATGCAGCTTCACATTTTTCTTGATAATGGAGACAAGCGCTATGACCAGAAAAACAAACGTAAAGCTGTTCAGTACGGCATTTATCCGCGGAAAAATATGAATATCAAATTTAACTTCGCCGCCATAGCCGATCGGCAAAAAGAACAAACCAAGAATAATCGCATTTACGACAAGGGAAAGTGTGACGATAATCGCCGTATAACTCTTGACTGTGCGAGCTGTTTCTTCCATAAGTATTCTCTCCTCATGATTCAATATGTTTTATTGTACCACAAGATTATGTTCTAATATTCGACAATTGTATGAAGGATGCTCCTGAAACTGCTCGGGTTCGGGAGGCGTTTTATTGGACAGGCTGTTCGAAACACAATCCATACTTCTTCAGCTTTCTCACAATCGTAGGCTGGCTGCTGTCAATAGCTTCAGCAATTTCATAGGTCGTTTTGTACTAATTCCTGTACTTTTCAAAATAATTCCGAGACTTTCTAATTTATTTCCGATACTTTTCAACTTAATTCCGAGACTTTCCAACTTAATTCCGTATAAATGTGAACAAAAGTGAATTCCACCCAATCCAATTCCCCTGCCGCAAAAAAGAGGCACCATATTATGAATCTTACATTATTAAAATCATTGAGAAACATATTGTAATAGATTGACTGCTATAGTCCAATCTTTTACACTTGAGGAACTGAAAAAGAAGCAGGTGAATCTATGGAATTCAAAATTAATTATCTCTCTTTTTACCTTATCCAAGTGGATGGCAAAGAGGAGAATGCCAATAAACAATACAAGCATTTTCAAACATTAACAACAGAAGAATACGAAGGGAACGCACTGAAAGACTTTTTGGACGGCGAACTGAAGAAAATCGTCAAGCGCAAAGTCGAGAAGCATCCGCGCAGCGAACAGGTTCCGACGAAGCTTGGCCACTTTGTCGTTGAGCCAGGATATGAGCTGGATTCTAATCCGAACTACAACCTTTTCCACAAAGCGCTTACTGCTGATACAAAGGAATCGTTTAAAGAAGCGAGCGAACGATTTGTCGGGGCTTATTTAGATGCAAGCGCAGTTCGCGGCGGGGCATTTCTAGTTCTTTCTGCCACTCCGGAAAAATACTTTGAAGATACTTTTTTGTTCATCTTAAAATGTGATTTTGAACCAAAAGTTGCTTCAATCTCGGATGAATCCACGCTCATCCGCAACGTGCAAATGGCGATCACAACAAAAAACATGAAATCAATTCAGTACCCGCATATGCCTGAAGAAGGAATGACAGAGCCGGGCGAGCTGAAAATTCATCAGGCCTCACACGCCCGCTACTTTGAAGACTTCTTAAAATTCGTCGAATACGGAGAATCCATGCCCGAAATCATGAAAACCCAAGTGATGAGCATGGTTCAGGAGCATGTTCTCGAAACCTACGAGGAAAACAGCCAGGAGCGCCAGCAGTTTGAGCATGACATGGAAATCTGGGAAGCAAGCGAAAAAAGGGAGATTCAAGAGCGATTAGACACGCATCAAGTCATTGAAGCTGCTGCACAGATTGTTGAGCACACGCCGGAAGCTGAATTGAAAATGAAGCTTGGTGAAACTTCTATTAAAGGCTTGCTTGCCGACTTTGGGGAGAATATTCATTTAGGCAAGATTAATGGAAGGTATGTATTGCTTGTTGAGGCGGATACGATTCAATTTGAGAAAGGGGTCTCGCCGATTGAGTTTCACCGGCCGGATGAGCTTGGGGAGATTATTGAGAGGATTGCTAATAAAACGGAATCTAATTAAAAAATCTCTTTTCATATTTTGTTTTTTGGGGTACTCATAGAAGTAGTTTGATGACCCCATTTTCTTATTCGCATCTCTTTGGGTAATAAAAGGGCATCAAAGCAGTGTGTAGAGCAAACATCGGTCATAAAATACAGGAAAACGCACGGCAGATAACGCTGAATATCCCAAAGGTACAAGATTCACAGCATACACAGCAGCTGAAGAATCCGGTTTTCCGTTAAAAGAACGCATTGCATTCCGTGAAGAACTGATTGGATATTTAGGACAGGCTTTATGCGGAGAAAAAGAGTCTGTAAAAAATGAGAATGTGAAAAATTGGAGCATTAAAATCTCTAAGCGGGCGATTCATTTTGATGTTCCGTTAAGCCAATGTCTGCGTGCAATTGCTGAGTACCGTACTGCATTATGGGACACCCTCACTGAAGAGCTCCATAAAAACAATTTTTCAGCCATTACGATGCTTGATGTCTCAAAAATAATCGATCCTCTCCTTGATAAGACGTGCAGTGTAATCGGCAATGTTTATGAAGATCACAGCAACGCTTTAATAGAGATCGCTTATTCGGCGCTTGAAGAATTATCTGTACCTGTTGTGCCGATTGCAGATGGCATCGCCGTTATCCCGCTTGTTGGCGCAATCGATACTCGCCGTGCTTCCTTAATTATGGAAGTTGCGCTCCATGAAGGAGCCCGTCTGAATTTAGAGCATGTGATTCTGGATGTATCCGGAGTTCCGATTATCGAAACAATGGTTGCTGATCAATTTTTCAAAATCGTTGATGCTTTAAAGCTTAGCGGCATTGAGACCGTACTGACAGGCATTCGTCCAGAAATTGCCCAGACCATTATGAGCCTTGGACTTGATTTTAATTCAGTTACGACTTAATTTAATATGAAACACGCTCTGCATGATTACGGTTTTCGAAAACGTTAAAAGCTGCAGCCATTTTAGTTGGCTGCAGCTTTTTTTGCTTCTATAAAATCTTACTGAGAAAACTCTTTGTTCGTTCATGCTTCGTATTTTCAAATAATTCCATCGGGGTGTTCTCTTCGATAATCATGCCCTCATCCATAAAAATGACACGATCTCCTACTTCACGGGCAAATCCCATTTCATGTGTGACAATCATCATTGTCATTCCTTCTTTAGCCAGCTGCTTCATGACTTCGAGCACCTCTCCAACCATTTCCGGATCCAGTGCGGAGGTTGGCTCGTCAAATAACATGATTTTCGGTTCCATCGCGAGTGCCCGTGCAATCGCCACACGCTGCTTTTGTCCGCCTGATAAGGAATCCGGATAAACATTTACTTTTTCAGAAAGCCCCACTTTTTGCAGCAGCTCTCTTGCTTTAGCTTCTGCTTTTTCCTTGCTCCATTTTCGTACAATGATGGGTGAGACCGTCAGATTTTCAAGGACTGTCTTGTGCGGAAACAAATTAAAATGCTGAAAGACCATTCCCACATCTTTTCGTATAGCATTGATGTCTGTCGATCTGGCGGTCAAATCCGCTCCTTCGATGTACACATGCCCTTCAGAAATGGTTTCTAATAAATTCAAGCACCTCAGAAACGTTGATTTTCCTGAGCCTGAAGGTCCAATAACGACGACAACTTCCTGCGGCTGTACTTCCATTGATATCCCTTTAAGTACTTCATTTTTACCAAAAGATTTTTTCAGTGCTTTAACCGAGATCATTCTGTGTCTAACCTTCTTTCAACGTAATTTAGCAAATAGGTTAGGCTTAATGTAAGCACTAAATAAACGAAAGCGACTGTTAAGTATGGTTCCCAAATCCGGTAATATTGACCGGTTGCGGCCTTGCCCCAATACATTAATTCCGGCACTGAAATTAACGAAATCAGCGAAGAATCTTTAAGCAGCACGATAAATTCATTTCCAAGCGGAGGAATCATCCGTTTCACTGCCTGCGGCAAAATTACTTCCTTCATTGCTTGCATATGATTCATTCCAAGTGATCGTGCAGCTTCCATCTGTCCCCTGTCGATTGACTTAATGCCGGCTCTGAAAATTTCCGCTATGTAAGCAGCAGCATTTAAGGCTAAGGAGACAACTCCTGAAATGATGGGGTTTACGGTCGACATAAACAACGGCATAACGCCGAAATGGATAATGAATATCTGAACCAGCAGCGGTGTTCCTCTGAAAAAATTGATATACCAGACAAAAGGCAGCTTTGCCAGCGGGTTTTTCATCATTTTACCTATTCCGATAAAAAGACCTAAAATTGCGCCAAGCAGTACGCCCATAATCGTGATGGCGATTGTCCATAGTGTTCCTTCTATAAAAAGCGGCAGATAATCTACTATAATATCAAAACGGAAATCCATAGCTGTCTCCTTTGTGTTTAAATCGAATGAAAAGCCTGGTATTTATTCTGCTTTTAATAGAGTATCTACACTCGGCTCTTTTCCAAACCACTTTTCATAGATTTCTGCGTAACTCCCGCTTTCAATGACCGCTTTAATAGCTGCATCAAATTCTGCTTTTAACTTGCTGTCTTTCGGAAACATTAAACCGTAAAATTCAGATTCAAAGCTATCTTTATCTTCTATCGCTTTGACTTTGCTGTTTGGATTGTTCTTTGCATATTCACTTGCCACAACATTATCTGTCACAACCACTTCAACGTCATTATTTTCAAGTGCCATAAAAGCAACAGCGGTAGTTTCATATTTTGAAATATTGTTATTTGCGCCGACTACTTTTTCTGCTGCAATCTGTCCGGTTGTACCGTTTTGCACGCCGATTTTCTTCCCTTTAAGATCTTCAGCGCTTTTTATATCTGCACCTTCTTTAAAAACAATCATATGTGTGGATTCAAAATAAGGAATTGAAAAATCATAGGTTTGTTTGCGGTCGTCATTGATTGTAATACCTGAGATCGCCAAATCGATTTGTTTCCCTTGTATGGATGCAAATAATGGATCCCACCCGATGTTTTCGAGTTTATGCTTATAGCCTGCCTCTTCCATAACCGCAGCCAGAAAATCGGCATCAAAGCCAACAATCTTCCCTTTATCCATGTATTCAAACGGCGCGAATGCCGCATCAGTTCCAACTTTAAGGACTTTCTTCTCATCTGACTCTGCCCCATTGCTTGTTTTCTCACTGCTGCCGCATCCAGATAGCATGAGAATAATGGTAAATAACAGGACACCTATAAGCTTACTGCTGTTTTTCATAGAATTTCCCCCTTTTCTAATGGTTTCCATTTTTTGCTTAAGTGACTTAGCCTTTCACCTCCTTTTTTCCTAAAAAATAACAAAATGTTACCTTTTATTACATGAGTGCATTTTTTATTATCATATTGGTTGTCCAATCTTTTTTCAATAAAAATTTTTTTAATAGTTTGAAAATACACACAAAAAGAGAATGCTTCCTGCATTCTCTCCTAACTTGTTAATATTCGATTGATAGGTTTGTAAAAAAATGAAAGGATACACTACCTGCCAAGCGTACCGAAATTATTGGAATAGCTACAGGATATATTTAAAGAAAAAGGGTTTCTGTTTTCAAGGCGGGAGGGTATGGATGAATATCTGACCTTTCAAATGAGAGTTCACGCGCTTCATGTGCTAAAATAAAGGCAAACCTACTAAATAGGAGGAAAAAAGATGAAGTATACTGGCTATATTGGTACCTACACAAAAGGCGACAGCAAAGGAATTTACACTTTCACACTTGATACTGCTGCTAAAAAACTGGGTGAAGTCAGCGTTGCTGCAGCCCTTGAAAACCCTACATACTTAAACCTCAGCAAGGACAACCGCTTTGTTTATGCCGTTGCTAAAGAAGGTGAGGCAGGCGGCGTAGCAGCTTACTCAAGAAATACGGAAACAGGCGAATTAAAGGAATTGAACCGCCAGCTTCTGCGGGGCGCCTCTCCTTGTCATGTCAGTGTGAATGACGAGAATCAATTTGTTGTTTCGGCCAATTATCATAACGGCACGATTGAATCGTATGAAATGAACACTGACAGCGAAACTCTTTATCCTTCTCTCTCTATTAAAAAGCATGTAGGAGACGGACCCAATAAAGACAGACAGGATGGACCACATGCCCATTATGCGGGCTTTACCCCTGACCAGAAATATGTGGCGGCCATCGATTTAGGAACAGATAAACTGTATACCTACGAATTAAACAAAGGTGAATTAAACGAAATACACAGCCTTCATTTACATGGAGGAAGCGGCCCAAGACATATGACGTTCCATCCGAACGGAAAAATTGCTTATTTAATGACGGAGCTGAGCAATGAAGTTGTCGTTCTTGCTTACAATCAAGAAGATGGCAGCTTTACTGAATTACAGTACATCTCAACAATTCCCGATGATTTCACTGAAAATAATCAGGGCAGTGCGATCCACATTTCTTCTGACGGAAGGTTCGTTTATGCAGCCAACCGCGGCCATGACAGCATTGCCGTATTCAGCACAAACAGCGACAGCGGAGAGCTGACATTTGTTGAACGCACATCAACAGAAGGTCACTGGCCTCGTGACTTCGCTCTTGATCCGACTGAAAAATTTCTGATTGCCTCAAACCAGGAAAGCAGCAACCTTGTTTTATTTGAAAGAAATCAAGAAACAGGCACGCTGACTTTGCTTCAATCTGATGTAACGGTTCCGGATCCGGTTTGTGTGAAATTTTTGAATCAATAAAGTAAAAAACCACCCACACAAAGCTCCGTATGAACATAAAAAGGCAAAATAAAAGCAGCGGATTCCCGCTGCTTTCCTCTACTCCACCTTCTCGGGCTTCCCGTACTCCTCGCCAAATGTATCGACGGTTACAGTTTTCATTTTTTGATCTTTAACTGGCTTTTCTCCATTTGTTTCTGCGCTTACGATTTCATCTACTACATCCATGCCTTCTGTTACTTTTCCGAAAGCGGCATATTCGCCGTCTAAGCTTGGGTAGTCAGCGACCATGATGAAAAATTGTGAGCCTGCACTGTCAGGAGCCTGCGAACGTGCCATTGAGATGACTCCGCGTTCATGCTTGAGCGGATTTTCAAATCCGTTTGAACTAAATTCCCCTTTAATAGCGTAGTCTGGCCCCCCTGTCCCGGTTCCTTCAGGATCACCGCCCTGGATCATGAATTCAGGTATCACACGGTGGAAAATCAGTCCGTCATAAAATTTATCGTTGATTAGCGAAACGAAGTTAGCCACAGTGTTGGGTGCAATCTCCGGATACAGCTCAACTTTGATTTCCTTACCGTTTTCCATTGTAATTGTAACAACTGGATTTTTTTCAACCTTCTTTGACGGTTTATCAGAACTTTGATCATCAGCTTCATTACCGCAAGCTGCCATTAGTAGTAAAAGCAGCGTCATTAATACAAAACCTAATTTCTTCATTTCATCATCTCTCCCATTTCCTGTGCGATTAATTCGTAAGATTTGAGGCGGTCATCGTAGCTGTGGGTAATTGTAACAATCATCAGCTCGTCCGCATTGTAGTTTCTTTCGATGTCCATAAGCTGCTTCCGAACTTCAGACGGATTTCCTATCACCATCTTTTTTTCCGCTGCCACAATCATTTCCCGTTCTTCGGGTCTGTATTTGTAAGCTTTTGCCTCATCGACAGATGGAATGCCGGTTGTTATCCCTTGGAATTGCTGAATTCTCCAAAGATGAGCACTCAATGCCATTTCTTTTGCTTTTTCTGTTGTTTCTGCACAAACGGCATTTACGGTCAGAATGGATTTGGGCTGCTTTAGTTCATATTTCGGCTGAAAGTGAGTATGGTATCCCTTCAGCATTTCCGCCCCGTCCTTATCACTCATAAACTGGCCGAATGCGTATGCTATTCCTATCTGAGCAGCAAGCTTGCCGCTCTTTTCACTTGTGCCGAGAAGCCAAACTTCAGGAGGCTCTGCTGGAATGGGCGAAGCCTTAATTTTAGAGAACATATTCTCATCTGGAAAATCGTTATGTAAAAAGCGAAGCAGCTCTTTCAATTTTTGCGGCATTGTCCGTACGTTTTCAAGGAAATTATCGGACAGCGCCATCGTTGCTTCAGCTGACCCGCCCGGGGCCCGTCCAATTCCCAGATCAATTCTTCCCGGAAAAAGAGAGGCAAGCAAATGAAACGTTTCCGCCACTTTGTATGGTTTGTAATGCGGCAGTAAGATCGCACCAGCCCCGATCCGGATTGTGCTTGTCCCGGCACCAATATAGCTCAGCATCACTTCCGGCGCAGGACATGCCAGCCCGGACATATCATGATGCTCGGCTATCCAATAACGGGTATAACCCGTTTTTTCAGCGAGCTGTGCAAGCTTCAATGATTCCTGCAGCGCGTTCTGCGGGGTTGCACCGCTTGCAATCGGCGCCTGATCTAGAATACTCAGCTTCAAACCTTCCACTTCTTTCTGGATTTTGATGCTTCTATTTTACACGCTTGACTGCTTAAAATTGAAGCTTTCTTGCTTCTGCTTTCCTGCTTTTACTATAAGAAAAGAAGGTCTGCGCTTTCATTTACAAGCTTTGGCAGCCGCTTTATTATCATTTTACCATGAATGCTTGCATTATTTTCCACTAACCCTAAAAATAAAGTTTGGCAGCCGCTTTATTATCATTTTACCATGAATGCTTACATTATTTTCCACTAACCATAAAAAGAATGGTTCATGCCTGATTTGCAAAAGCTAATGGGCAGAGGTGATAAGCATGACACAGGTTACACTTTTATTCTTATTCTTTTTATGGCTGCCATTATTAATTGTCCTCTTTTATCTTCATGTAAGTTTTGACCCTGCTATCTTTCTGAATCAAGCTCAAAAATGTGAAAACAGGATGCAGCGCAGGCTTTATGATACGCTCCACAACAATGGCTACTATGTAAGGGTTAAAGAAAAATGCGGACCGTATACGCTGGATTTAGTTCTCCCATATTATCGGATTGCCCTGCGCTGCGTCTGCGAAACCGACAAAATTGAGGATTTTAAAAAAAGGAAGTACCTCGATCAAAAAGGGTGGCGAGTGATACCCGTCAAAGAAAAAGAGCTGAACGGAAAAATAACAACGATTTTAGCTAAAATTGAAACGGCTGCAGTTGAATACAAAAAATAAGAGCGGAGATTTTTCTTCGCTCTTACATAAAGCGATTTTATTTATCTTGTTCAATAGTCTGCTTCTTGAATTCTTCATCTGTCATTAGATATCCGTGAGACCTCAATAATGATTCCTTAAGCGAGTCAGGCACTCTGTCTGCATCATAGGCACACACTGAGATTAGTTCCAGTGAAGACACTGCTGTATTCGCCTGATTTTCAAATTCTCCGATGACATCCGTTATTTCTGCTATATTTCCCCATTCTACATGTGCCTAAGTCCGGATAGAAATATTTTTTGTAATATATGGATCTAAAATAGAAGAAACATAATCTAGTATTGTTTCAGAATGGAAATCACCATTCAAACAGCAGAAATCAAAATTATTTATATAATGGATCATAGTAAGCTGTTCTTCTGTCAAAAGACGTTGAATTTTCTTGTATACAGAAGGAAATATTCTTTCATTTTCAATGATAAGAACACAGTCCCCTTGTTCAATGCCTGCAAGAATATAGGAAACCGTATTTTTAATATACCGTTTTTCATCATGAAAATAATAAAAAATATGACCGCCAGATGAAGCTGTAATTCTCTTGTAAACTGCATAATTTTTTGATTCAACGTTCATTACCCCTTAATGGGCTTTTATCAATATAAAGCCGCCCTAACGCTCTTCGTTGATGGTTACATTTTATGTCCTTAAATCTGTGGACCTCTACATATATTATTTATCAGGCTTAGAAGCAAGAGCTTGAGATAACGTTGATTTAATTGAAATATTGTCAAACGACAGACCAAGCTGCATGGAAGTGAGCGCGATTTCAGGGCGTATGCCTGACAATGTTGTCTTAATTCCGATCATATTCAACGCATCAATCAATTGAAAAATTTGATGCGCTACCATTGTATCAATCATAACTACTCCTGATAGATCAATAAACAAATGAGAAACTCTTTTTTCGGAACATTGTTTTAACGTATTTTCAAGAACCATTTTAGCTCGTGCTGTGTCAATATCTCCAACAAGCGGAAGCAAGGCTGTATCATCTTGAAGTTTGATAACAGGCGAACTGAGCTCATAAATCATTTCCTGTTGAGCTTTTAATTGGCGGTCAGCCGTTTTTTGTGTTTCTTCAACGTAATGAAAGATGACTCTGTCATGTGCTCTGACGATTAAATCCTTCCAGGCATTAAACTGCTCTTGTGAGTATTCATCAGGATAGAGACCCGCAAATGTACATACTTCATCTAAATACTGGCTTCGCGTTCTCATAAATTCTTTAATAATAAACTGGATCGGTGTATTTAAATGCTCACCGTCCTTAGCGATTTTCTCGATCCATTCTTCAAAGAGCTCCATAAAATTTATGTCTTCCTCGGCAAATACCTGAATAAATCTCTGATGAAATTCCTGGTTTTGCGCCTTCAGCTCTTTAATGACTTCAGGATCATTCGATGTGTACACTCCGCCTGTTTTCGATTTATCGAGGGACTCATACCACTCTTCTGTTAAATGATGCGCACGCTGCTGCAAATAATTATAGAATTTCTGGTTTCTGTGCACGATGTTTTTCCTCCTGATTTCTTCACTATCTGTCCTCTATTTTACTCCACAAACCAAAAAAGAACCAAACGAATTGATTCTTTTTGGTGGAAAATTATATGCTAATATCTCTTTTCTGGAAATAAACAAATGTCACCGTCATAAATACCGCATAATAGATGGCCAAAATCAGCAAGGAGATTGGCAGCGTAATTGTATCAAGGATTTTATCCTGATAAGCATAAACGGTCAAATCCATGTGAGGAAAAATTAAAAATTTCGTCCATGTGTATTTTTTAGCTACGAAAAGAATGACGCCTCCGATTGTCGAAGAGAAAAAGAGAACAAAGATTCCGATGCCAACGGCAAGCGCCTGACTTTTAAATAAAGTCGACAGCATAAAAGCAATGGCAGTCACAATGAATAAACTTGGCAGGAAATAAAGCAGCTTCAGCACAGCTTGATCGCCTACAGCGACGATATTTTCAGGATTCATTTGACCATCCATCGAAATCTCAAACATTCTTTCACTATAGTCGCCTGCGCCAAACATGATTAGACCTGCTAAATAACCGGCAGTCAGCAGCACGAGCAAAAGAAGAAGCGAATAAAGCGTCGCTGCGATGTATTTTGAAAGCAATACCTTCCATCTTCTATGCGGCCTGATCAGCAGCTGTTTGATGGTGCCATCCGAAAATTCAGAAGCAACGTTGGCACTGCACACAATAACCGCAAACAATGTAACGACAGAAGTGATCATAAAGACAATATTATTTAGAAAATGCCACGTGCTCTTGGCGTTGGGATTTATATCTTCCTGCAAATACAGCTGCTTTTCGCTGATTTGCATTTGCTGCCATTCCCGTTCTTCTTCAGGCAGCTCTTTCATTTCCTGCTGCAGCTGAGTGATTTCTGCCTGAACATCCTGACGCCAGTCTTCGCTTGGTTTTTCTGTAAACTTATAATCAATAAAAGCAGCGCTTGATACGATCATGACTATTAATATAAGATAAATCCAGCTGGACACTTTCGAAAAGATTTTCATCCATTCATTTTGTATTAGTCCAATCATTGCATTTGCTCCTTTTTCTCTTTGTTCGTCAGCTCTAAAAAGCGGTCTTCAAGTGTAGCTTTATGGCTCACGATTCCGTAAACGCCGATTCCGTTTTGAACGAGCAGCTGGTTGATGACCATCGTCTTTTCCTTATCCAAATGAAGCTTAAGCTGATCGCCATTTGCTTCAATCACACCTTCATATAAGCCTTTTTCTTTAATGAGAATGGCCGCCTCAGAGCTGTCGCTTACTTCAAAAACAACTTCTCGCGTCATTTCTTTGCTCTCTTCCATTGAATCATGCATGGATGAGATATGAATCAATTTTCCTTTTTCAATAATCGCAAACCGGTCGCACATCAGCTGCATCTCAGAAAGCAGATGAGAAGAGACAAGTACAGAAATCCCATCGTCTGCAAGTTTGCGCAAATAATCTCTGAACTCTCTGATTCCCTGGGGATCAAGGCCATTTGTGGGCTCGTCAAAAATTAAAACAGAGGGATTATGTAATAAAGACTGCGCAACTCCGAGACGCTGGCGCATGCCAAGTGAATATGTTTTTACCTTTTGATGCATCGCATGCTGAAGTCCTACAAGTTCAATGACTTCGTTTCTGCGTTTTTCCGAAATATCTTTTACAGCCATTCGTTCATAATGACGGATGTTTTTTAATCCGCTCATATATTTGTAAAACTCCGGGTTCTCAACGATTGCGCCAATCTCGCTCATCGCTTCCTTGAAGGAATCATCGAGATTATGGCCATTGATGATGACATTCCCGCCAGTGCGGTTAATCAAATTGACAATCATTCGGATGATCGTTGTTTTTCCGGCTCCATTAGGGCCAAGCAGGCCAAAAATCTCTCCTTTTTCTACTTGAAAGCTGACATCATCCACGATTGTTTTTTTGCCGATCTTCTTTGTCAGAGACTGCACTTCAAGTGCATACTGCGTCATGTTTGAAACCTCATTTCTTCCTATCGATTTATGTATCCATTTGTAATACGAAGCAGACGGGAAAAAGTTTCCATTATCATAAAATAATTTCATTTGGACACGCTTTCCTTTGTTATAATGACAGAGGTTTGGATTTTTATGATTTATTTTACATTTTTTTGAAACTAATGGCATTACGCGACGTCAATTCAGTAAGGAAAAAGGGTGGGGAGATTGGAAACAGTGAATGTTGAACAACTGATTGAAGCACACCGTCCCAGAATGGAGAGGACCATCAGGAAGTTAATCAAGAATCCTTCTCTAGTCGATGACATCCTTCAAGATGCTTCAATTAAAATCTTTCGGTACTTTTCAGACAAAGAGAAAGAATATCCTGAAAATATCGAAGCTTGGATTACGATTCTGTCAAAAAACACAACCTATGACCATTTACGAAAAATGAAACGAAATCAGGACACTGTACAGCATGTGAGTGAAGAATACAAGCACCACATCAGCATAAGCACAGAAACTCCTGAACGGGCATTTTTGTCGAAAGAAATGATCGGCGAGGTTAAAGAAGTTTTTCAGACACTTGATCAGGAAACAAAGAATATTCTCATCTTAAGAAATCAAGGCCGTTCATACGAAGAAATAGCCGCAAGCCTAAAAATTTCCCTTGCAAAGGTAAAGACAAGAGTATTTAGGGGCCGCAAAAAATTAATGGACGCTCTTAAAAGTAAGGGGGTGCTATAAATGAACTGCGAAAAATGCCAGGAAAAAATTCTTTTCTTTGATCAGCTGTCAGAGACGGAACAGGATGCCCTGCTTGAGCATATTGAAGAATGCGAAGAATGCTCAGAAGCCTTTGAACAATTTCTGCAGCTTGAAGAAGCTTTGGACATCATTCTCGAAGATAAAGAGGTCATGCTTCCTCAAAAGAAAAAGCCAAATCCATATAAATACTTAAAACGCGCAGCACTCATTTGTGCATCCCTCTTCATCCTGTGTTTTGCAGCCTGGAACACCCCTCCTGTCAAAGCAGCGATAGAAAGGGCGCTCAATGAATTAATCGGAGAAAAGTTTTTAGAAATGGACAAACCGCTGGAGTATATGGATGAGGATAAAAAGAAGAAGAAGGAAACAGAGCTGATTATTTATATTGTTTTTGACGATAAGAGTAAGCAGTATGTTTCAGGAAGAAAAGAAAGACGGGAATATGAAAATGGGAATGTGGCAGTTGTAAATGGAAAATTCCAGAAAAGTTACGATAAAGAAAAGAACATATTTACTATTACTGAACTGCTTTTAACAGCATCTCAAGTTACACAAGACATTCTAAAAGAATTAGGTCCTGATCAGATAAAGAGTTTAGGGGAAACGACTATTGCGGGAAGAAAGGCAGAGCGTTATCAAATTACCTATAGTGATGATTGGATCGTTGAGTTCTGGTTTGATAAGGAAACAGGATATGTGGTGAAAGAAATGCTTGTGGATGACGGGAAAGCAATCGATGATCAGCCAAAAGTCATCCAGTTTGAAGTAAAGGAATATAATAAAAATCATGGATTATTTGATCTTGAACCACCTGAAGGTGCAGAAATCATTGAAGAGTTCAATAGTCCGATTGAGGAAACAGATGAAGGATTGAGCAGTAAAGATTCATAATATATCGATTCAAACCTGTTAAAAAGGCTGACTCAAAAGGCCGTTTTAAAAACGACACTTCCTGAGTCAGCTTTTTTCTTTGAATGATTTAAGTGGTTATTGGTCTTTATTCTAGTTATTTCTATCAAGGCGGAAATATGCTGCCAGTCTGCCCGGGTGGCCAAAAGTTAGACTTTTTAACTCATGTTTTACCACCCTTTCCCTGATAAGCATAAAGGCTCCAATTCCCGCTTTGAAGCAAGACCTGGAGCCTTCGGTTTTCCGATTAGCAAATAAACTTTTTTAATTGTCTGTATTTTATAATATATTAATCCGATAAGTGAACTATGTTTTTGTTTTTTTTATAAATATCCAATAAAAAAGCGTGTTATCCTTCACAGTGAAGGATAACACGCTTTTTTTAGTATCTGGCAGTTGATAAGCAATAATATGTATCCTTGCCCACAATTCCGTCAGCAGGAAGGCCTTTGTCAGCCTGAAATTCCTTCACTGCCCGTTCTGTCTGGCTTCCGAAGATCCCATCAGCAGCGCCCGGTGAATAGCCAAGGCATGCAAGCGTTCTTTGAATGCTTGCTACATTAGATGATTTGTTGCCTGAATAGCCATTTTTGACGATAAAGGAAGTGCTGAAATCAATAACTGTGTTGCTCAGGACTACTCCGTAAATGGATACTCCAGATTTGACATAGCCTTTGTCCGAAGTATTGATTATCCATTGATACCCTTCTGTTTCTGAACGTGTACTTCCTGACCATGAACTTCTTCCATTGCATGAATACGCTTTTGCCTCTAATGACATTCTCATTTCCCCCTGAAAAATCGATCATTCAGTTCTGCCGACCCGACCGCACATTTCTGATTCCCATATGTATGAGTCAAATTTTTAGAACTGTACTATAGCTACGAGTCACTAGACAAGAAGTTTCACTTTTTTCAGGAAAAATGAACCATTTCGTAAAAATCTAAATAAAAAAGCAGAAACTCCAGCCGAGCGGCCTAAAGCTTCTGCTTTTTTTATACTTCAATTGTTCTGCGTTTATAAACCAAATATAAAATTCCTCCTGCTGCGGCAATAATCGTACCCCAAAGGATCAATTGGCAGTTCGCTGTTGCTGTCGACGGGAGAGAAATTCCGCTGTGTTTTTCTCAGAAGAATCATGGTTATCTTTTGAATCTTCCACGTCTGTTGCTTCATTGGCTGGTGGATCCTCATTTTCAGCTGTTTCCTCATCGTCAGGATCTTTTTCAGGCAGAGCAGGCTTTTGATTGACTGCAGTCACCGCTTCTGCACGATGTGCACTTTCCGCTGTATGAACAGTAATGACAGCTGTTCCTGAGGCTGCTGCTGTAACAATACCTTCATCGCTGACAGCCGTAATCTTTTCATCAGAGCTTGTCCAGCTTAGCTTTTTATTTTCCGTAGTATTCTCAGGCTGAATGGAAGCTTGGAGTACGATTGTTTCACCCGCTTCAAGGGCTGCTTCAGATTGAGTAAGCGAGGGTCCCTTCAATTCCTATGACCGGATCTACTTGCACTTCATTGATTGCTGCGGTCCCGCTGACTTCATTACCGATATAGAACAAGCGGTCGGCCTGTCGGACTCTTCTCTGCAGGTACAAATTCCAGACCTTCATGGGCAACGTCGCCGGCAATTGCCTTTGAAAAGTCTCTAGTATTGATGTAATTCGCAAATTGAGAGCTTTCAGGATTTGAAATGTTGTACGCCATCATTCCGCCGATCCTCTCAAGGCCTACAAATGCAAATACTTCATTTCCGATCATGCCGATTTTGACATCCTCTGGCTCAGGTCCTTTTTTCGCACTGCGTTTCTCAAACGCCGAATCATCGTTTGACCAGTTAAAAACCTCAGGATAGCGCTGTGCCGTTATTTTTTCAAAATCGCTTCCGCTGTCGTAAACAAGCTCCATCGTGTCTGCCTTCCAAATGGAGAATGATCTTCCGCCGAGTGTATAGATCGCGTCGGTGCCTCGATCAGTAAGAACTTCAAGCTTATCGTAATCTCCTGAGTTCTTCATTTTATCAAAAGCCGATTCTGCTTCCTCGGGTGACATTCCTTTAAAAAGATTAGATTTAAGGGAGATGCTTTCTTTCACATCTGAAAAGTCGGCGATGTTTTCAAACTCTTCCCACTCTGTTGCATCACCTTCATTTGCCGTAACGAGATAGCTAATACCTCCGATTTCTACTTGTGTAATAGAATCAGGCATATAAGCACCTAAGACCGGAAGTCTTTCAATCTCAATTTTGTCATTTCGTGCTGCATCAAGCTCATTCCCAGAAAGTGAATGATCCTTATAACCAAGAGATTTAACCGATATCACTTTGCCTGTGGCCACATCAATCGAAGCAATGGCATTGTTTTCTTGAAGAGAAACATACTCTTTGCTTCCGTCTTTAGACAAGGCAATATATTCAGGCTCCAAGTCGCGAACGGCATCTTCTTTTTGCCGTTATTGCGGATGTGAACATCGCTATCAATCACACTTGAATCATTGAACCTTACCTTTTTCACTTTATCAGTTTCAACATTTATAATGGTTACTGAGCCTTCTGGATCCACTCCGTTTTCCAGTCCTGCTCTAGGTTCACCCTCATCAGCTGACAAAATGCAGCGTCCATCCTCAGATATCTTCACCCATCTGGCTGAATTCCGGCATCAAACGTTTTTAAAATATTTCCGTCATAATCCATTACGGCTATTTTGCCGGCTTTGGTATAGTCTGCCTCTTGGACAGCGGCAGCTATCACCTTCTGTTCAGTATTAATATCAATACTTGTTACATCGCCGTACTTAAAGGAATCCGTGTTCACGGCATCCGCAATATTAAGTGATTTTTCCTTTTTCAGCTCTTGGCCTTCTTCAGAAGTTAAGCCATCTAAAAGGACAATATCGATCGTTTGGCTCTTCCCATTAATGACGTAAAACTTCTTGTTATCAGGATTGTATTTCACAATCTCTGCCACTCCGCCATCTTCGTCCGTCACACCTGTGCTGAATCCGGCTATCTTTTTAAGCTGAAGCGTATCTGGCAGCTTCGCCTCATTAATCATAATATTTCCAAGGCTGCTTACAATCAGGCGCGGCTGCTTTTGTTCATCTAAAGCGATGATTCCAGATGCGGTAATGAAATCTCCTGTTTTATAATCCTGTGCTGTTCCAATCGAAGCATCAACATAGACAGTCAAAATATCGTCAATCGTCAGTGTATCATCTGTTTTGGCTGTGATTTCCCCAGTCACGCTGACAAGAGAGCCTTCATTAGATGAGGCATCCTTTGCAGAAACCGGCATCTCAGCAACATCTGATTCTTTTTCATCCAAAAGTACAGTTTCCTGTGTTAATAATCTACGAGTTCCATTATCTTCTTGAACCATCCCTGTTACACGGACACGCTGCCCTTTCTTTGCATCAAGACCTGCAGCTGCTATTCCTCCGGTCGCATCCTGAATATATGTGACCGGCATGGCATCTGCATTGACCTTTACGTTTGCAGCAGACACCGTACCTTCTACAGTAACTAGTTTACCTGCAATCTCTATTTCTGATTTCACATCAGTAATTTTCATAGTGTCAATCAGTGAAACGTCGCCTTCCTTTTTACCTGATATTGTAGGGGAGGGAGCGGCGGCTTCAAAGTCTGTGCGGTTATCGTTCGTATCTTTAAAAGCAATTCTTCTTGCTGCTGTTTCAAACGTTAAGCCCTTGACAGGAGTACCTTCCCCTTTAACCATTTTTGGCTCTCCATAGCTTACTGCATCAATCACATCTTCCCCTTTTTTCAGCTCAACATTGCCTTTCTCATCGCTCATCCCGATTCCTGCTTCAGGAGCATCAAAATATACGTCCGCTTCAAAAATCTTACCGTAACCTTTATCGCCTTCATTTCCAATCGCTGCTTCGCCTCGAAGAAGGAAATAATCATTTGCTTTTACCACATGATTCTCATTAAATTCGTACGTTTGCACTGTATCCCCGGTGCTGTTTGTATAAGTAAGAAGATATCCTTCAAGTGAAAGATCTTCATTCGTTGGATTATAAAGCTCAATAAAATCATTTTTAAAAGAAACCTTAGAAGCCTTGCCCCCGCCGCCGTATACCTCATTGATGATCAGTTTCGACTGAGATACCTTTTCAGCTTTTGCCGAATGAAAACTTGCCGGAAAATTCGAAGCAAGTAATAGACCTGCTAAAAACAATGGGCCGAATTTACGATACAGACATGTGTTTTTCATGATTTTCCCCCTGAACATGGTTTTCTATCATTCTTACGACCTATAAATTAAGAGTAGCGTGAAAACCATGTCGGAAACTATCAGGTTTTTGTAAATTTTTGTTCGGGTTTTGTAAAGAAAATCACTAAAAAAGGATGTTTATGAAACACCCTTTTTGCATTTTGATATAGATCGAGAAGGTTAATTGATCACTTCCTGTATATGATAAACACCATTTTCCCGAACGTATTTTATCGTATACTTTTCACCTTGATTAAATTGTGAACAGAAGGTTTCAGCTTTGATTTTATCACTATTTTCATAGCTGAAATCCATTTCCAGATAGTCGTCTTTCAAAACACAATGGAAAACGCCATCTATTTCAGAAACTGCTTTATTGTCTACATTTATCGTTCTTTCACTTTCTGAGACAGGAATAAGTTTATTAATGGATAGTCCCGCAATGACTAAAATGAGGGCGATGGTTAGAACAATGATTGTTTTCTTTTTTTCATAACCAATGAATAGCATAAAGATACCAAGTCCAATGAAACCGAGTGTGACAGCGTAAAGGATAAGTGTAAAAAAATAGACCATATCTTTTCCCCCCTTATAACTGCTAATACTGTTCAACCATGTTAAAGTTTCATTTTTCCGATAAATATTTCCAATTATTTTTAGATTATGTTCTTGAAATTGAACTAGACCCTAACACTTCGGAAATAAAAAGAGGATGAACTCCCATGAGTTTTCATCCTCTTTTACAGCGCAGCCTTCAATTCTTTTCGCGCTCTGTGTATTTTTGTTTTAACAGTCGATAGGTTCAATGAAAGATACTCTGCAATCTCCTGATCTTTCATTTCCAAAAAAAGTTTTAGCGTCATAATTTCCCTGTAATCGGATTTAAGTGCAGAAATAAGAAGCTTCGTCTTCTCTTTTAACAGCGTATAGTCAATCGTATCCTCTATCCGTTCCCTGCCGTCCGCTATCAGCTGCTCCTCAATCGAGATCTCGTTTCTCTTCTTTCTTAAAAACAAGTCGATTGCCGTTCTCCTCGCAATGGCGGAGAGCCAATTTTTCAGCTTCTCTTTTTCAAATATTGTATCCATCTTCAAAAAAGCCTTAAGAAAGGTTTCCTGGGCAATATCCTCAGCCAAATGGGGATCCTTTGTGATCCGCAGTGCAATCCGGTAAATCACCGTATAATAAGTTTGATAAATATCATTAAAAGTAGCCTTTTTACATACTATAGCTGCTGAGGGCATGAATGACTCACCCGTCTTTCTAGTATTCTCGTTAAATTAACTTCCCATGTCATGATTATATTTCAGCTTATCACATGTTGAAAGGAAACTTTTTCTTAAGATTTTTTAAAGAAATTTTAAGATTTGACTATTGGTCATTTTTGATTAAAGTCGGTATAGGGAAACGGTCCTAAGCTTTTGACTTATTTTATTAAAATAATGGTCTGAAAGGTCACAAGCCGCTGAGGGGCGAGCGGTCAAAACAATGCATTATATCTATCTGAGCCACCGATTCTAGCTTTTTTCCTTTATAAGGTTATTATTTTGCCAGGATCAAAATCGGCGATTCCTAGTGCACATTTTAAAAGGATTTAATCAGTTATTCTTTTTCAACATCATTTACCTGCAAATCAGTTATGGTACCTTGATGGAAAAACAATTGCCACCTGCCATCGATCAATTTCCAGATTGAGCTGCGAAGTGTATTTCGCTTTCTGGTTTTATCGTTTATAAAATAGGTGGATAATACAACATCCGAAGCTAAAGGATAAATTTCGTAATTATGTAAGGTCATCTCTGTCAATACTACTCCGCTTTCCAGACATTCTTTTTTATCAAACATATAACCCGAACTTCCTATTTCAAAGAAATCATCTGCAAGTATCTTGTCCAGTTCTTCACAGCTTTCCCGCACTTCTAAACTTGTATGGCTTTTCTCTAATTCTTTTAAATGTTCTTTTAGATGTGAGTTCATTATTCTTCCTCCTTTTTATAAACATGAATCATGATTATATAATCTGGAATAGGTTCAACATCTGAAAGGGACCACCCCGGAAAGCACAAAACACATAGTTGGACAGCAAATCCTAAACGATTATGATCTCTTCTGTGCCGTTTAATAATTTCCAAGTCATATTGCGAAAAAGTATAATAGGTTTCTAGTTCGAGTTCTGTCATATCAGCCGGTATTTGTACAAATTCTGCTCTTTGATCTGCTGTCAGTAACTCTTTTCCTCTTGATGCCATATTTTTGCCATCCCTTTGCAAGTAAAGATTTTATTTCTTTTCTAGATACCGATAAACAGTTGTTCTAGAAACTCCCCACATTTGAGCAATATCTGTAATAGGTGTTCCACTTGCCACCAATGTCTTTAACATTTCTAATTCTTTCTTATCTAATTTTTCCGGTCTTCCTCCTAAGCGCCCTCTGGCTCTTGCTGCAGCACGACCAGCTGCTGAACGTTCCTGAATGAGATTACGTTCAAATTCAGCAAAGGCTGCAAAAGGACCACTTCCGGGGGAATATTGAAAAATATGACTATATAGTGATGTCGGATGTAGGTGCAGAGCCACAATTCATTCATGAGCAAGTAAGATGGTGGATGGATCGCCAACGACAAAATGGAGATACGACTCCGTTTATGATTGCCAGACATAACAGTATGGAGCGTGGATTAGAAGAAATGCTCATGCGTTATATTTCTGCCTATACATATGACCCAAATGTGTATAGGGAGAGTTGTTCAGATTGCGGTCAACGTTTAGAGTCTAATGAAACGTTTGAAGCCTATGGCAGAATTTATTGTGGACCATGCTATCAGTCCAAATAAGAGCTAAAATGATAAAAAAAAAAGAGTCCCCGATCTGATCAGGACTCCCAAAGCAAATTGAATTAAGGTGTAACTCCAAGTTCTCTTAAAATATCATCTAATCTTTTACTCTTCACATTATCTGCAGGTTTTGGCGTGTTTTCTACATCTGGATTTACTTTTAAGTAGTTGGTTTTGACAAATCCGATGTCTGTTGCATTAACAATACCATCAAAGTTAATATCTGCTTCGCGTTTATTTGTGCCCCAAGCTTCTTGAATCGCCAGTGCATCGTAAATGTCGATTACTTGGTCTTGGTTTACATCACCTGCTACTGCTTCTTTGTTGTCAATGTACATATATTGCCCATACCACACACCGTTGCGTAAGAAGCCAACTTTTTGATTTTTTTGTATCGTAATAAAGTGCCCGGGTAGGTGTACTTCTTTGGTAAATAGTTGATCGGTTAACGGAAGCTTAGTCACAAGGAACTCTGGTTGGAATCTGCTATCTATAGTTGCATCGTAGACTTTACCCATAGCATCGGAAAAGATTACTTTAGCCCCAGCTTGAACCCAATCTTTTTTATACCATGCGATAACTTGACCAGATGCATACTTTCTAAAACCTTCTGCTGTAAGGTAGCCAAATGCTTCAGAGAACGTAGGGGTGACGTTCCAAGAAAATGGTGCAAAGAAGAGATTGGTTGATGTGCCCGCTTCATTCACATAAGAAACCTTTGCATTAAATCCTGCTACTGTAGTGTAAGCAGTATCTTTCACCTTAATAGTTACGTCTACAGCAGGGATTTTGCCAGAAACTTCTTTCGTAGACGCTACATCTAGTTTGATCGATGGTTTTCCATTCGTATAGGTAACGGTTACTGTTCCTTCACCAAACTCACTTAATGCTGCATTGGGTTTTGCCTCAACCACTTCTAGTTGAGTGCCAAATTTAGGACCATAATAGTCATAGTCTAACAAATTCCAAGTGGCTGACTTTAATTTTTGTACATTGTCCAGTGTGAGGGTAGTGGTAATCGTTTCCCCTAATGCGATCGATTTTTGTTTACTGGTTCCATAAGCAAATGGAGTACCTTCTTTAACAAAGTAGTAGGCTTTCCTTCCACCTATGTTCCCACCTCCATCAAATCCATCCATCTTAAAGCTTAGGACCGGAGTTTTTTCATCCATCGGTATTTCTTCTTTCCATTTTCCCGCTGTGTCCATACGGACAGAGCTAGGTAATGGACTGTTGAAGTACCACAAGAGCCAGTTTTTCGATTGGTCGACTGCCATCCCTGCTTGTTTTGCCGCTTCAATTTCTTTGTCATAGATTTGCACTTCAAATGGATAAGTAGTTTGACCTGGTTTGTACTCAAGGATCGGAGACTCTTGATCCAATGAGCTTGTAAAAGTAGGTAGATCAATATCTACTAATAGATCGAAGGATTTGGTAAGAACTTTGTCAGCCTCAGTAGTCGTAATCGTTTTCAGTTGGTATTGCCCCGGTTTTGCTTGTGCTGTTTCTGTAGAGATTCCATCGGCTGTAAACGGATAGTAGTTTCCATTAAACATAACTAGAAAATAGTTTGTATCGACGTTTTTTCCAACCAGATTGTGTCGTCCAACGAAACCAAGCTCTTGCCCCGATTTCCGGTCTACTAAGATCATGTCCATGGTTTTCATCGGTGTTTTCAAGTTCATTTGCGCAGATACCAAAGAATGTCTATTAAATTCGCCATAGTGATCATAGCGATAGTAGGCTGGGGAAAATATATTACTACCTCCGATATCCAGTGTTTTGAAGTTGTCTTCCGCTGTACGAACACTAAATGGAATCCGATATTGCTCGGTTTGATCCTCTTGGTTGGTCACTAAGAGGTAACCTTCGTAAATTCCTTCAGCAGCAGCTTTAGGTACTTCGATGGTAACATGTAGACTTTCGGTAGAAGCTGGATCCACTGTTAAGGTTGGGTGGAATTTCACTTGTACCTGGTTGGCTACGGCATCTAGGCTACCTTTCACCGCTTGGAACTGAACGTTCAAATTGAAATTCTTTACTTTATCAGTTAGGTTTTGAAATTTCAACTTTTTGGTAACGCTAAGATCTTCACCTGCATAATGAGTGCCAAACGCAATGCCACCTGTTTTTTCTTTGATAGTAGTGATTACATCAGCGTTAGGAACTAGGGTCGTATCCTGTACTTGAATCTTCATCCCCGTATGGACGGCTTGATAAGGATCCACGCGTCCTGCTCCCACTTCAAATACACTGTAGGAACCATTCAGTGGATCAGCGGTGTTCATCATTATTGTTTTTACATCTTCAGGCTGTAACGTTGGATTGACTTGTAATAAGAGTGCTGCTACACCAGCCGCATTTGGCGTTGCCATGGAAGTACCTGAGAGACGAGCATACGCATATTTGTAATCGGTTGGTGCGTCATGGTTCCCGATGTAAGCGGGTACAGAAGACAACACACTGACTCCAGGAGCGGTGACTTCTGGCTTGATGTCATAGGTTCTTTTGGCTGGTCCACGAGAACTGAAGTCAGCTAGGGTGTCCCCTTGTGTTTTGGTTACAGTTAAATTACTAAATGTGAAGGATTTATTTCCTGCAGTTAGTTGCTCCTTCACCTTGAGTCCATCCTCTTGAGTAAGAGAGAAAGTAGGAATAAAGTTTTGATTTTCTCCCAAGTAAGCAGGAATATGGCCAGGTTCGTTGTTATACATTAAGACAGCCGCCGCGCCATGTTGTTTCGCAAACTTCACTTTATCAGCTAATGCATATGTTCCCCGAGCAACGAAAGCGATTTTGCCATTCACATCTTTGCCCGTGTAATTCGCGTTACCACCAAGACCTACGTTTACTAGTTCTAAACTTTTCCCTTCTAGAGTAGATAGGTTATCAGTGAAGGATTTTGCCATGTTACGCAGTTCCAGCCCACTGAGTGTTCCGATCGCCCCTTTCATGGACGAATGAGAAATGGATACATCACTGGCTCCAACGGTGAGAGCGAGTGCAGCAGTTCCAGGAGAGCCGAGAGTGTAAGAGTTAAGTCCTGAGTTACCCGCAGCCACCACGGCAGTGACATCACTTAATACCGCATAGTTCACGGCTGTACTCGTTGGAAAGTATGGATCGTTAATTCCTGCTCCCAAGGAAATGTTAATGACATCCATGCCATCGGCAACGGCTCGGTCGATCCCCGCCATTACGGCTTCCGAAGTACCGCTACCATATGGTCCAAGGACACGGTACACATAGAGGTCAGCATCTGGAGCGACTCCTTTGACAGAGACTTCACTATCGTTTTTAGCTTGACCGACGATAATTCCAGATACGTGAGTCCCATGCTCCGTGTAGTAGGAGGAGCCATTGAATTCCGGGTTACCTGACTTTTTCCAATCTGCGTAGGTGGTTTCCATCGGATCGTTGTCATTATCGACAAAGTCATAGCCACCTTTGAAGGCATCTTTTAGATCAGGATGATTGTAGTCGACCCCTGTATCGATTACCCCTACTTTTACGCCTTTCCCTGTGATTCCTTCCGCATGAAGCTTGTCTACTCCTACAAGGGGAACACTAGCCGCTTGCGTCGAAGCGTTATTAGATTCTTCCTGTGCGATGGAAGGGGGCTCTACCGTAAAGGTGATATTTTTGTGTACGGATTGGACCACTTCCGATTTCATCAACGTCTCTACTTGGTTCGCAGCAAGGGTAAGAGCCACCCCGTTATAAGAAGTTTTGTAGGAACGGGTGATTTTATAAGAAGGTTCTGCACTTTTGACTTCTGAAGAAGAAGTGGCAGCAGGTAAGATTTTTTCCAGATCACTTTGGAATGTGGAATGTTCTTGATCTACCTGTTCGTTGGCTTCTTGTTTGGTTACTTTTTTGCCTTTCAGAGCGGCCTCTAATACAGCTACTTTTCCTGGCTTGGACTTAAATTGTACGATAACAGAAATGTGTTTGTCTGATTTCAGATCTTCATCTGAAAATCCCTGCAAGCCATAGTTTTCTGTCATCTCGAGTTGGTTTAAGGCCGCTTGTTGTTCTGGGGTGAGCGATGCTAAGATTTGTTCTGCTGATTTACCAGTTGCACCCGAAACAGGTCCGATCCCAAACTGGACGGAGGGGAAAAGTAAACCCAATGATAAAGCAATGGCAGTTGAAGTTTTCGATGTTTTGCTATACCAACGATATTTTCTCTCTTTCATAGGCTCCCTCTTTCTTGCTAAGAATTTGTAAAGATCGTAACGAAATTATTGTAGCATAAGCGTAAAAAGCGATAGAACTGAGAAAGTGCGCTTTAACAATTTTGATTTCAACAAAATTCCTACTACATTTTTCAATTTGGCATTAGAGCCATCTTGCCCGAGAATATTATTTCTTCTAAATCACATCCCCTTCCCTTCTGTCTGAAAATTATTACAATTCTCATTATACCTACTCCTTAGAACAGTGTAAATTGGGGGATTTCCATGTGATTCCATTGACCCATTCAACTAAAAAATATTTTAAGTACATGTCAATAAAGCACGAAAACCTGTGGAAAATAGCATATTTTCAAAGGTGGATGGGTGAAATTTTGTAATAAATTATCAAGTTATGAATGCAATACATTTTAACCTTGGGGAAAAGACTGAAAATTAAAACCATTCTATCAATTCTTACGATTATGTATTTACCGACGGCTCTGCTGAAAAGAGTGTAGAGCGTCGATTTGCAGAAGATATGGATATTGCTAATGAGGTTTGCGTGTATGCAAAACTACCAAAAGGCTTTTCTATTCCAACTCCTGTTGGTAACTACTCGCCTGACTGGGCAATTGCTTTTAATGAAGGTACTGTAAAACATATTTATTTTATAGCTGAGACAAAGGGTACAATGGAAAGCATGAATCTACGCCCAATTGAACAGGCAAAAATAGCCTGTGCAAAGAGACTTTTCAACCAGCTATCAACAAGCAAGGTTAAATATCATGATGTAGACAGTTACCAAGGCCTTCTCCTTATTCCCCCTTTTCGAGGGGATGTGCAAAAACACCCAACCTGTTAGTTTGCTCGCACTCTTTGTAAGAGTTACTTTGTCACAGGGCTTCAACCTTAGGATTTCTCCACCAGTTGCCTGTCAGCTACCAAGCGTCTTGGCACTTACTTGGGTTGGACTAGCAATTAACGGCTTCTGGGCACGCTGAAATAAAAAGACCTAACTTGAGCAGCATGAAACATACTACTCAAGATAGGTCTTGCCTGCATAACCAGTAACACACCTTAAATTATTTAAATATTTAATATTATTTTTTTAACAATATTCAGTCAATATTAGAAAAAAGGTAATTGAATATAACCTTGATAATAATGGGATTAAACAGCCTATCTTAAGTGTTTTGGAGGTTGCTATTTTTATTTGTTTTAGCTTTTAATACACGGTTCTGCTCCCGACCAAACCCTTTAATCTCTATTCTGTCAGGGTAAACACGAACGATTGAATATGCATTTGTATCGGCAGTTTCTACCATACCCTTGAAGTTCACGTAGTGGATACCATTCTTCTCCACATAGTTTCCGGCATGATTGTGACCGTTAAAATAAGCAACCACATTACCTGAGGACTCGAACACTTTTATCAGAGCTTCGTCATTCCAAGCGTTGTGCGCATTCATTGGAGAAAGTGGCATGTGCCCTAGTACAACTACCTTTTCTCCTGCTTTGGCAGAATTAGTAAGTACATTTTTCAGCCAAACCATTTGCTCAGAATCTACACCACCGTTCCATGTCTGGGCGTTATTTGCACCGCTCCACTTTAAAACATCGTAGGTTGTTATAGCTTTTTGGTATTTTTCAGAACCTACGGGATTCGCATAGGTACTTAGATCGTTCGTATCAAGCACTACAAAGCGCCAGCCAGCGTAGCTGAAATCGTAGTAGAAGTTTGGCATGCCTAGCGTGTTGGCAACCGTTTTGGCGTCCATAGCATAGTCATGATTACCTAGTAAGTGGTACTTCGGACCGTTTACCTGGTTGAAAATAGGAAGGATATTAGAAAAACTGGATGCGTCTCGGTCGATGAAGTCACCTAGGTGAACAGTGAAAACTACACCCTTTTCGTTAAAGGTTTTGACAGCTTCTGCAACTTTTTCAAGTGAAGCACGATAAAAGCGGGTACCATTTGGTTCAATATCGGCATATTGTGCGTCCGCTATGAGCCCAAACTGGAAACTAGGCTTCTTACCCGAAAGGGTGTTGGAATTATTGTCTGTGAATGCCGCCACAGTTTGAATACTTGCAAGAGGGTTAATCAGTGATAGGCCAATAGTAACCCCGGCAACCTTTGTTGTTCTTTGGATAAAGGTACGGCGATCCATTCCTTTGTCCAAATCTTCTTTGTTTTTTTGTTCTTCATTAAATTTTGTCACTTTGTCCACTTCCTACCATTATTATTTTTGATAAAACTTTTCTATTATTCCTATGAACAACTTTAATAGGAATTTGTAAATCTATAATCATATAATTATTAATTGTGTGTTAAAAACATCGAGTACCACCTGAATAATTGTAGAATAGGAGAGTAGTAGTTAATAGACAGAGAACCAATCAGTAAGGCTTCCGATCATCCCGGAAGCCTTGACTTGTAATTAGAAACCCACGAGAAAGTGGTTTTTATACAACTCTTACTCAATTAAATGGCCCTTTAACGGAAAAACTTATTGTCACTCAACAGTCCCTTAATCGACCTTTCAATTCAGATGTTCTTTTCCTTTTCACTATAAAAACACCCCTTTAGATAACCATCTAAAGGGGTAGAGCATCGCAACATTTTTATGAACGTCGCGACTTTATTTTAAACATCGTGACTTTATTTTAAATCCACAGTCTTTTTCGGACGCCGGCATTGCACGCACATTTTTAGAACAAGTTCGCCAGAACTACCCGTCAACTGCAGCTCATCGGCAAAACATTGGAGCAGCATCCACAATCTGTCGTATCGCAGGCACTAGATGATTAGCAGAGACGAGTTCGTCAAGAAGCACAAACTCTGCTTCGTTTTGTGTGTAGCCACGCGTATTAAACATAGAGCTCACCAACCTTTTTATGATATATAAATTATGCCATATAAACGCGGTGAATAAATGAAGTAAAGTGAGAAATATAAAGGCTGCCTAGGGTTTCTCGACAGCCTGAGCATCTGCTTAAGCAGATGCTTTTTTTATCGAGTTACTTCTATTAAATCTTTCGTAAAAGTAGCTAATCTTGCTAATGCTTTTTCACCATTCTCATCCCTATTATTTTGAATCGGGAATAGTTAATGACTCGCTCAGCACCCTGCCTTGTGCGTCTTTCGGTGGACGAGTGCCAAGCAATTTAGAAATGGTGGGTGCGATATCAATGAGTTTGGGATCACTTGGTAAGACGCCATAACGAATTTTGTATCCTGAAAGAACAAGAGGCACATCCATTTCGTCCAAGCTTCCATGAGAACCTCGATCTTTTCCGTCATTAAGTAGTGAGAAGCTCCAAGGTGCTTCTGCTTCTAGAACAAAATCACCGACTTTTTCACTGGTATGCAGTGCTTTTAAGTCCTCATTGTCAAGTATCCGGGCAACGTGTGGTACCCGTTCAAGTGCCTGTCTTACCCGTTGATAACCTTCGGACGTTGCCGCATTTCCCCTTAATGTGATATCTGCGATCCGTACACCCTGTACTATAATCACATCTGTCTCCGCTGCAGCTGTTCGGCCAGCAGGTACAATTTCCGGGGTAAAACCCGCTTCGGTGAGCTCGTTCAAAAGAAACTGAGCTAAAGAAGGATTCCAGGTAGTCAAACCGTGATCACCGGTCAGGATAAACGTGGTCTTATTATAAATTCCTACATCTTTTGTCGCCTGAATTATACGTCCCACTTGACGATCGAGTTCAGCCATAAGGGGGCCAATATTGGGGCTATCCGGACCTTCTTCATGGGCAAGACTGTCAAGTTCGCTTCCGTAAATCGCTAAAAAGTCGGGAATTTTAGGAACGGTTACCATTTGTCCGCCAGAATTGACAGGGCGCTGATTCAAAATATCAATGGTAGCATCAACACGTTTATCAAAAGATCCTCCTGGCTGAACATAAAGATGTTCAGGGTCCCCGTAAGATGTTCCATAATTATGTAACATGTACCACTGGACAGAGGCGACCGTTTTTCCTTCAGAAGCCATACTCTCTGCAATCGTCTCTGCTGCAAGATAACGACTCTGCCCCATCGCTTGATTTTTTTCTATATCATAATAAGTAGATGTGTTGCCATGAACTTCTGGATAGGCTCCAGTCACTAAAGATGCACGTGCAGAATTAGATATTGATTTATAGGTGCTTTGTGCTGTTGTAAGGACACCATGTTTGACTAGGAAATCAATATTAGGTGTATTTGCTCTTTTGAGGAATTCGGGATCAAAACCGTCCCAATCGATCAAGATCACATGTTCTGAATTCTTGTGGGGAGAATGATCAACAGATTTTGCCCATGAAGATGCAACAGTGGTGAAGAATAAAAATAAAAACAGAGAAAGAAAAATACCTTTTCGAATGAACCTCAATGTTTCCACTCCTTTTTTTGAATTATTTTTCTTTTAACACAATTTATATTTTAGGATTATAGTATATTAGCTGTATTAAAAACATGTAAATATTTAGTAAAAACGAAGTAAAAATGATATTAACATACACTATTAATAGAAAGGGTTTAAGCGTTCTATGCACAGATACATGTAAAAGAGGTTCATCGAGCTTAGTAAATCACAGCTATCCCGTTTGATCTCCCTTGAATTGTTTTTGTAAGGGTATTAAGAGTTTCTCGACAGCTTCGCTTTTACCTTTGAAAGTGAAAAGGAAGTCACTGCCCACCGTTCAGAATAGGGTTTTTTTCGTTATTCAGATACGCAAAGAGCGACAGCCTCACACCCTAAAAAGAAGGGGAAAAACAAAACCATCAATTACATATCCCAAAAATCATTCATTTTAGCGTTGGAATCTATTTTCCTTACAGCTGACAAGATTTTCTTCATAACACTTTGGCTCGGTATATAATCCTTTTCATTGCAAGCCTTAGAAATTGTATTGCGACTCACTTTTGAAGCTTTGGCTAAGTCTTTTTGTTCTAGACCTCGTTTATCAAGCCACTTACCTAATTTACTTCGTGGTTTTCCAATTCCCCACATTCTAAAGACCTCCATAGCGTTTTTTAAACAGTTTGGTCACGAAGCACAATTTTATACATTTGAATTTGAAAAAATAGTGCATATGGGACAAGTAGCCCTTAATACCTTATATCAAGGACGTCAGATGGCGTTACATAAGGAGGAATTACAATGACAAAAGAATTGGCTATTTCACTGCTTGAAGGTAAGGACGTCTATCTCACAGAGGAAGGGAAAAAGCTTCTGGAAGAAATGGTAAAGGGAATATCCAAATAATGGTGTATCGTCCTACTGTTCGTTATGCAGATGAATTTAAGGATTACGTAAACGATCTATTCCATGCAACTACATTAGATCGTAATCAAATTATGAGGGCAGCACTATTTGCAGCTGCCTTTTCTCCAAACTTTGAATTACTACTGAAACAATATAAAAAGGCAGACGTCTCTCTTCCTCCTCCTAAATGGAATGCTGACCAACATGGATTCTGGTTGGATAGGAACCCACCGAAACAAAAGGGAGGTAAGGACGTCAATGTTAACATTCGAACAACAAATGAAATTGAAAGAACTGCTAAATCAGTTACAGGACCATCCGAATGCCAAGAGCAAGGAAATAGATGTGAGCCACAGATTACGAGACGAGAAAGGCAGGTTTCTTCCGAACGAATCATCAGAAATAAAGGAGGAATTACCATCAAGATTGGATAGACCAAGAAAAGTTATAAAAATTCAGGGTAGTTATAACTCTTATTTAATTAAAGATCGATGGTTTACTGATGGAGAGATCGATGCGCTTATCGTATTTAGTCTTTTAGGAGCTTTGGCTATAATACTTTGATTGGTGGGACCCCAGTTTACAAAAAGATTTTAAGAGGTTAGAAATCTTTGATGTGTTATTTACTTCCTTTTTTGCTATATAATTGATATTGCTTGATAGATAATAGGGGGTATTTAAAATGACAAAAGAGTTTTTAACAACAGAGGATACGCTTCATTTTGATTTGGTAACAGATGAGTATGGAAATTTCTATACAATTCATGGCACTACAGATACAAACGGTAAGCTAGTAGAGATCAGACTATACAATTCTTACTTTGATGCTGCTTTTTCAGTTCTTCCAGATTCGCTTTTACCAGAATACAAACATAAGCATGTAGGAGTTGCCCTGCAAGATAGAGTCCTCAATAGACTAAAGACTATGGAGAACAAAGGAAGAAAACTATATTCTGTCCAAGAGTTGACCGATTACGGGGTAAAGGTTACGTTTTGGGATTTAACTAAACCTCACCCTAGAAGCCAACCTATAAAATAAATAAAAGCCTGAAAGGGCTTTTTATTTTTGATTACTTTTACTCGTAATCTTTAGTTTTGTATATAGTATTCATGGACCACTTAAAAAACATTAGAGAGCCAAATAAACGTCCCTGTCAACGGTAAATGTCTGACTGAAACGGAGTGGAAGGAATTTAAGGAGTTGACAGGTTTACTACACCCAAACCCTCTTGGCATTGAACAAACCACGTTTGTTCCTGCCTCCCGGCGAGGGAGCCCCTCAAGGATTGAGGGGTTGGGGAGTTCGATAAAGGGGGTCTGGGGAAAAGTTTCCCAGTGGGTTTGGGCAAAGCCCAAGGTTTAGGTTTTGACCTACGTTAAGGAAGTTTCGGTTCATTAAAAAAAGCCCATTTCCATCTTCTCAAGGAATCGACTTTTTTATTTACTCTTGTGCAACTAAAGCACCCGTTAGTTTAAGTTCGATAATTCACAAACTTAACCTAATTTCTTCTTTATTGATAAAAGAAGCTGCCGAGGTAAAGTTCATAAACTAACGATAGAATCGATTTATGGATGATTGATGTTGATTAATGGTAGAGTGGCTTATCCTTTTTGACCAGGTAGTCATAACTCCTTCATTTTCCATTCATTTGATTATGACTAGAATTCCATGAGTTAATCACCCAAAATACCATAATTCATCATAATCTTTAATAAAATACGACAAGTCCATTTAAAATCGTTGGTAACTATTTTTAACTTGACTCCAGAAAGTTTATTATCTAAACTAAAAATGCGCTTAGACGAATGACAGGGCTAAATTTTTTTGGTTATTTAGTTTAGTTATTAAACAAAATGGAGATGGGGAAATGAAGATACCATCTAGAAATTTGACCAGAATGATTCTGTATTCCGTTATGTAAATGATTCTATCAGCTATTCATCATTACTGTGCGCCCACTATTTGTCAATCACCTTGGAGACTTCATGTTGTCCAAGTGAGTATCGTCTTGATTATTTATAGCTTGTGGTACTTGTTGTTTGCCGCAAATGGCTTAATACTTTATTTACAAAAATTGATTTCCATCTTTTTGGTCGTTACAGGTGTTGTTTCAATTGCCTGGATTGGCATTTTTGAAGGTGGTTACAATTATTTTGTCATAAACATTGTTTTTTTGATTGGAGTGTCCGAATTATGAAACAGAAAAAAGTAGATCGTACAAAGTCAGGTAGCCAACATCTAGGCCAATTAATTATGCTGCTCCAACGTTTAGAAAAACATCCACATACGTTTGGAGAGGCGGGTCCTTTGACACCGACTGAGATTCATACTATTGATGCGATTGGCGTGGAAAGAGGTGTGCTAATGAGTGAACTCGCCAATCGCCTTCAGGTAACCAAGGGAGCCGTTACGCAAATTATTATCCGTTTGGAAGACAAGAACTTAGTGGAACGAACTCCAAATCCAACCGATTCAAGAAGTGTGATTGTATCTTTGACCAAAAAAGGCAAAAGTGCCTTTCGAGCCCATGAAGAGGTGCACTTACATTTCTATCGAGAGTTACGTTCGCAATTAAATGAGCAGGAGATCGAGATTTTTGAGAAGTGCATAGAGAAGCTGTGTACCCATTTACGAAAGTAATTTTTTACCTTTTTAGTTTAGTTTCTAAATAAATTAGCGATGTAAAGATAGGCACTAATAGAAGTTAGGTGGGATTTGATTGAGAGAAAAAATCATTGTGGTCGGTGGGTATGGTCAGGTTGGCAAAGTGATCTGCGATGAATTAGGAAAGATTTATCCATATAAGGTGTACGCTGCTGGACGTAACTTCCAGAAGGCAGAACAGTTCTCGAATCATACAGGGAGGAAAGTTTTACCTCTACAACTTGACGTGAATGAACCGATAGCTGGCGATTTTTTCCGTGATGTTTCCATGGTTGTCATGTGCTTGGACTTACAAAATACCAACTTTGTTCAAGCGTGTGTAAAGCATCAGGTTGATTATATTGATATTACGGCTGATTATTCTGTGATGTCAAAAATTCAAGAGATTCGTCCTACGGAATCGACAGTTGTCCTAAGTGTCGGGTTGGCACCTGGAATAACCAACATGCTAGTGAAACAAGGAAAGAATCAATTGGATCAGCTCGATTCTGCAGATATTTATATTTTGTTAGGTTTAGGGGAGGCACATGGACGTGCAGCGATTGAATGGACAGTGGATAATCTGAGTGCTGATTATTCTGTCATCCACCAAGGAAGCAGAAAACAAGTGACCAGTTTCTCTGATGGAAAGAAGATGAATTTTCCAGCGAGATTAGGAAAAAAAACAGCTTATCGGTTCAACTTTTCTGACCAACACGTTTTACCTCAGACGTTGGGTATTCCCTCTGTTTCCACTCGTCTATGTTTTGATTCAGCGATGATGACAAGTTTAATAGTGAGTTTAAAGCGTACAGGGATTGTACGGTGGCTAGAGCAACCCTTGATCCGAGAAAAGGTAGTGGATCTCTTTGAAAAATCGCAATGGGGATCACAAGTATATGTAGCAAAGGTAGATGTTACAGGGCAGTTGAACGGTCAGAATGTACGCTATCAAGGTTCGATTCACGGAGAAAAAGAGTTTGTTGCAACAGGAAAAGTTGCGGTCTATGTGGCGAAAAATATCTATGCAGGGCAACATCCACCTGGTGTATTTCATATGGAAGAGCTGTTCCAACCTACTGATTTATTTTCTGATTTAAGAGACATGGTCACATTGGATGAAAAAATACTGGAGGTATAGACAAATGGAGATGAGAAAAATGGGAAAAACAGTCCCTGGACCTAAAGAGATCCCTTTTATCGGTAATCTGCTGGAAGTAGGTTCAAAGCCGCATGAATTTTTTAAAACTTGTGTAGAAAAGTATGGTCCGGTTGTTCGTGTACGGTTGGAAAAAGACCGCGATACGTATCTGTTAAGTCGTCCACAGGATATTCAGTATGTCCTTAAAAATTCACAGAAGTTATTTGCAAAAGGGTATCACCGGGATCGGATTCTTAGTATGGTGCTAGGCAATGGTCTGGTCACGAGCGAAGGAGATTTCTGGCTCAGACAACGGAGATTATCGCAGCCAGCGTTTCATAAACATCGTATTGAGAAATATGCGGACACTATGACTCACTATGCTAGCCGAATGCTTCGTAACTGGGAAAATGGCCAAATGCTTGATCTTCATAAAGAGATGATGCAATGTACCATGGAAATTGTTGCTAAAACACTTTTTGATATAGATCTGCAAGAAGCCGAGCATCAGGGGTCAAATCAAGTTGGTAAAGCGCTTGATCAAGTTTTTCACGAATATGTTAATCAGTATACAAGCATTACTCGTATGTTGCTTGAAATGCTCCCTTTTTCTCTACCTACTCCTGGAAATAAACGACTAAAGGAAGGTATTCGCCAATTGGATCAGGTAATCTATGAGATCATTGAGCACCGAAAAAAAGAGAATCGGGATCGGGGTGATCTTCTTTCTATGCTGATTGCAGCACAAGATGATGATGGAAAAGGGATGACTTCTACACAATTAAGGGATGAAGTGATGACGTTATTTCTTGCTGGTCATGAAACAACGGCTAATGTTTTATCGTGGACTATCTATCTACTTGCTCAACATGCAGATGCGGAAGAAAAGTTAGTTACAGAGTTAAAAAATGTGCTACAAGGAAGACTTCCTTCTTTATCCGATATTCCACATCTCCCCTATACGCAAGCAATCATCAATGAATCGATGCGTCTCTATCCGCCCGTTTGGTTTATTTCTCGTGAACCACTTGAGGATATATGGATCGATGAATATTGTTTACCAGCAGGATGTGAAGTTGCCGTTAGTCAGTGGGTGATGCATCGGCACCCGGATTATTTTTCAAAACCCGATTCTTTTGTTCCCGAACGTTGGTTCCGTGAATTTGAAAAAAGCTTACCTTCCTATGTCTATTTTCCGTTTGGCGCAGGGCCACGTGTCTGTATTGGAAATAATTTCGCGATCATGGAGGCCACTTTATTGCTCGCTTCGATTATGCAAATGATTCATATGGAACTCGATCATCAACATGATGTGGTTCCAGAACCTTCGATCACGCTACGACCAAAAAATGGGATTCGGGTACGTGTCGAAAAGAGAAACAACTAATAGTTTAACCATACTACCCGGTTTCTTAGTTTCATGATCGAGCATTCCGATTGTGTATGTAGTAGAGGAATGCTCATTTAGTTTAATTACTAATTTATAAAGGATGGGCCTATCCCATGAATATCACATCGATTTTCACTAAAAACAAGCCATTCTTCATGATGGTGTCTATATGTATGGGTGCGTTTATTTCCCATTTTACAGCTGGAGTTGTGAATGTTTCACTTCCACATCTCTCCAAAATTTTTTCACACCAACTTAGGAATGGTACAATGGATTACGATTGGCTATTTACTAGCCATCGTAGGGGTACAGTCAGGAAAATGCGGATTTACAACGCTAACACTTTTGATACAAGTCTTATGGGACGCTATGAAAACTATTTTTTTGTGGAATGAATCTGTGTCTCAATAGCCTTTACTCTATTGAGATTGTGAAGTGGTACACTTAAATTAACTGGGAAGATTTGTTGAAGAAGCCCTTACTAAATATATTATCAAGGATTTTTTTGGAATATTTTGATAGAATTATTCATAAATACGATGAAAAAATATAGAGGTGAAGTAAATGGAGGAAAAACAAGAAAAGAGTAAAATAGTTCAATTTGGTAATAAGGTGGGCGAAAAAGCCTCTGAGATAGGAAGTAAAGTTAGTGAAACAGCAAAAGTAACCTATGAACACCTCAATTTTTTAAAACATTTTACTGACTTAGATAAGGAAATTTCAAAGAATGAAAAGGAAAAAGCACTGGAAATTATAAAGGTTGTCAAGGATCTCAAAGATGACGAAATAAAAGCTGAAGCATTAAAAGATTATATTAAGTCAAATAATCGAAAAGAAATTATAGACAAGATAATTTATGCCGTAAAATATTTATCTGGAGCAGTCGCTGTTATTGTGATTGCTGTACTTTTGAAACAAAAAAATGAAGGTTAAAGCATTTAATGAGAGTTATAACCTTAATAGATTTAATGTCACAAGAAATAGAGAGTTTTACTTTCACTAATTAGTGCTTTGGCTTAATAAGCCAAATTTAAAAAATCGGTTCCTAAACGTAAAGGAAGCGATTTTTTTATGTTGAAATCTGCTTAACGTTGTAAATCCGCATTTTCCTGACTGTCCCCCTGTATGAGCTAACTGATTTACTCCATTGCTGAATAAAGTCAATAATGTTTCTTCTGTTTTCACTTTGTTCTTTTAAAACACCTATATCAAGATAACTATAACCAGTTAATTGAGCGTAAAAACTAGCGATTGATGTTAAAACATAAAATCCAGACACATAAGATGGATCATCATCACCACCCGGTTCTTCTGGTTCTTTTGTATCCAACTCTATACTTCTAATTATATCAGGTGGATAAAAACCAGCAATCATATCAGCCAAACCTTCAAGATTAACAATTTCAAGGGGAATGCCAAGAGTATTAGTTGTGTATTTTACTGAATGTAATTCGCCTAAACTAGATAAATAACCAAAATTAATATAAAGTGCCCGAATATCATTCCCATCATTTTTTAGTTTATGTATTAAAACGGTAGAATCTAATCCACCTGAAAGTAATACGATTTTTTTATTCATTATTATCACCTCGGATTATAAAGATAGTTTTAAGGAAATTCTGAACTACAAAATTATTTTATCCTTATTTAACCTCTTCGATTCTCCTAACAAGTATGTTTTTTAAATTCCTTTTTCAAGATGTATTTCTATGTTAATGTGCCAATGCCAACCTGTTTCAAGAATTCATAATTTAATGAAACAACCTAATTTTCTAATTTATAAATGATATCAAAACTGTTGGGTGATAATAACTTCTGCTATATAGTATAGATTCGGATTCTAAGGAGGATGTACTATGTCTGAAAAAACAGAAGAAGTAGCAATTAAATGCACATTACCGTTTTCTGATTTTATTGATCCCTACTCTATTAAAGAATTATAAGTAGTACCCCTTATTCCAGAAAATGGCCCTTTAATTGAACAAGGTTTCTAAGGAAAACATGAATGCTGTATACAAATCTAGTTAACATAATGAAGGTTATCGGCACTGAAAAAGGATCTTCGGCTTGGTCTTACCCCCGTCAAGTAGACATTTAATTAAAAGGTGCACTTATTAGGCAGCCTTAGCCCTATATTCAGTAGGGCTAAGGTTATTTAATTTTTTTTGAAAACGTTTATTGTTATAAAACTTAATATAATTTTTTACTGCTGTCTTAACCTCTTTCGAGGTCTCAAATTGGTATCGGTAAAAACATTCAGTTTTAAAGTGACTAAAAAAACTCTCCATACATGCGTTATCTAAACAATTTCCTTTTCTAGACATACTTTGCTTAATATTGTATCTTTTTAATAGTTGGTTATATCTTATTGAGGTGTACTGGAATCCTTGATCGCTATGTAATAGGAGTCCTTTTACGTCTCTTTTTTTTATGGCCTCTTTTACAGTATCAGCTACTAGCCTTAGGTCATTTCTTTCACTTATTTTATATGAGACAATCTCATTGTTATAAAGGTCTAATATCGAAGATAAATAGATTTTTTTCCCATTAAAAAGTAAGTAGGTTATATCTGTTACCCATTTTTCATTCGGGCGTTTAGCTGAAAATTCTCTATTTAAGTAATTATCGGAAAGGACATATTTTTCTTTACGCCCAAAGTGCTTCCACTTTTTTTTTCGTATCTTTGCTTGAATACCATTCGTTTTCATTAAACGATAAATTTTCTTATGGTTGACTTTCAGTCCATACTCTTTTTTTAGCCAAGTTCGAACTCTTGGATAACCGTAGCTCCAATTAATATCAGGGTCTTGTTGGCATTCAATAATTCTAGATACAATCGATTGATCATCTAAATCCCTTTTAGTAGGGTTACTCTGACGTTTTAGCCATTTGTAATAGCCACTCTTTGATACGCCTGCAATTATACATAAAATACTGATAGTAAATTGATTTTTAAGCTCATGAATGATTTTGTATTCTATTGATTTTTCTTTTCCTGCATCCTCCTCCTTTTCGCATCTAAGAGCTTTTTTAAATAGGCATTCTCTGCTTCTAATCGACTTATTTTTTCTGTATCGCTTTCATAGTCTTTTTTAGGTCTACCTTTAAGTGGGCTACAAGATGTTCCTCTCTTTTCCTCTAACCCCTGAATTCCTTCTCTTTTATAGTGAGCTATCCATCTTTGTATAGTTGTATATCCAATCCCTAACTCTTTGGAAATTGATCTAATACCCATATCTTTCTTTTGGTATAAATTAATCGCTTTTAGCTTAATTTCTTTTGTATAGGTTGTTCTAATTTTCCCCATGAAAAAATCCCCCCATAGAAGACAGTACAATCCTTTCTTTTTACTGTCTACTATAAGGGGATAATATCAAGCCGAAGATCCTTTTTCAGTGCCGATAACAATCAATTATGTTAACTAGTTTTGTATATCGTATTCATGGACCACTTAAAATACATTAGAGAGCCAAATAAACGCCCCTGTCAACGGTAAATGTCTGACTGAAACGGAGTAGAAGGAATTTAAGGAGTTGACAGGTTCACTACACCCCAAACCCTCTTGGCATTGAACAAACAACCGTTTGTTCCTGCCTACCGGCGAGGGCGCCCCTCAAGGATTGAGGGGTTAGGGAGTTGGATTAAAGGGGGTCTGGGGAAGAGTTCCCAAGCAGGTTTGGACAGAGTCCATGGTTTTTGATTGTTCGCCTTTAAAACAATTCCGGAAAGCTGGACAAGAAAAAACGTTCGTCTTTTCAAACAAATTCCTGGACGAATTTGTTCCTGCAGCCAGCTGTTATTTTGGTAAAATCCGAACAACTAGATTTTCACTTCAACATAATCTTGTAACTCCTGAAACAATAACTTAGCTCCTTCAGGACTTAAAACAATCTTACTGTTGCCAAATGTTTTATTTTCAGGCAATACCCTTCCAGTAATTGCACAAGCCATATTGGCATTATATTTCTTGAAAATGATTAAGTCCTCATCAACGAATATTTCCATAGCATCTTTTACATCAATGTCTAGTACTCTACGAAGCTCCATCGGAATCACAATTCTACCAAGTTCATCAGCTCTTCTGACTATGCCTGTTCTTTTCATATTACTCACCCTTCATTTTCACAATTTTGTTCTTTATTTCTTGCAATTTAAGTACCATTATTCATTAAATGTATTTCTAATTGTAACACAGAGCGTTTCTCCAACACCCTAAATAACCAATCATTCTTAATTAGTATTGAGCAATGTTTATATCGTCAATTTTCCATGTACCGCCGTCTTTAAGCAGATCAAGTGTTGCATAGGAGAGGGATTTGCTAGCAATCTCATTCGCCATAATAACATTGCTGAAGGAAGCAAGAATCTGTATTCGGTTGTCAGTGGAATCACCCTTATAAAGCTTCAAGTTCTCAATATTGGAGGTTAACATTGCTTCCTTCAAAATTCACCTCGGAATCGCCTTCAAACAAGATCACTTCTTTAGCTTTTTCGGTTAATAATGCTTCGACCTTTTTTATCAGGTTCATTTTTAAAAACGTAGTATTCTAAGCGTTCTTTCTTGATTTCTTTGCACTTGTCAATTTGAAAGAAAGATTTCCATGTTTTAAATAAAATTTCAATTTGCCAACGTAATGAATAGAGGTCATGGATATGTTCCGTTGGAACGTTTTCTGCAGAAAGATTTGTAATATATACGTTTATTCCACTTAACCGTTTAAGCGGTGCCTCATATAGCCGTTTAATAATTATTTCTGTTACCTTTATATATTTACATAATCTTCGTTATTGGAAGTGAAATGAGCTTACATATCCAAGCTGTTGATGATAGCTAATATTTGATGATCTGTCCATTTGCCATTAATCTTTACATTTTCTTTAGCTATACCTTCTTTTTTAAACCCTACTTTTTCTAATACACGAATAGATGCTATATTGTCAGGCATAGCTCCTGCTTCAATTCTATGTAGTTTTAATTCTCTAAAAGCAAAGTCTACAACAAGTTGAAGAGCTTCTGTTGTATAGCCCTTTGCATTATACTCCTTATCTAAAGTAAATCCCGTATAACAGCTTTGGACGTTTCCCCTAGCAATTTGAGTTAATGAAATGTCTCCGATAAGTTTATCAGTTGCTTTTAAAAAGATTCCAAAAGCATATACTTGCCCTTCATCTGTCTTTTTTAATGCCTGTTCAATGCGTATTTTTTGATGTTCTTCTGTATAAAAGGCTTCTGGGATTAATGGGCAAACTCGTTGAAAAAATTCGCGATTTCTAATATGTAAGTTAGCTAACTCGCTGGCGTCAGAAGTTTTGTAAAGTCGAAGATAAATTTGTTGCCCTACTAGTTTCATAACACCCCTCCAATATCTTTTTATTACCATTTTATATGTCTAATTAGGCAAAAGTATGCTGTATACTCTATTCACGTCAGGTTGACATAACGCAACATTATCAGTAGTCAACAATGGATAGAATTTTCGTTATTGGGGGATTTTGATTTTTTAGGTTGATGGGCATGGGGTCTCACCAACATTATGCGGTTATCTTAACCAGTCATCCATTATGACTGGTTAAGATAAATCCGGAAAACATATGCTAAGCAAATTTCGACAATCGATTTAGGGTGTTTTTGCACATCCCCCGAAAAAGGTGAATAAGGAGTACTTCCCTAAAATCTTAAATAAAGGGAATCTTTCAGGCACCCCGATTTTTTACGACGTCACTTTGAATGATAATTTGCGTTGGTTTTAAGCGTTATTTTGCACATTCAACTTTAAAAAAACCATCTATCTCCACATGAGAAGATTAGCTGGGTTTCTTAATATTTACATCCAATCTTTTATAGAACAATTCGAATCTTCCTAGTAAAAAAGCAACTGCTTTTTATTCCTCAATCGCGCCCGATTGCTGAAGATCGATATCAGTTAATGATTACTAAAATTAAAGCCTATGATAGTTTAAAAATGTCAAATTGAGTTTTTGAGCAACAACTTTTATATATTAACTAAGTGAAGCTCAAGATTGGCGTTAAGCATTTATCGTTTTATATTTCTTGTCATTCCAATTGAAAATTTCTTAAATCCTAAAGATTCATAATAGGACTCCAAATTTTCTACACACATAAGTTGAGGAATAACTTGATTTTGCTCACAATGTTGAATGATTCGGTTCAACATTTCTTTGCCGATACCCTTGGATTGATATTTTGGCAGCACACCGACTCCGCAGATAATTCCAGTAACCACACCGTCCGATATCACTCGTCCCATACCCACTAATTGTTGTTTGTCAAAAGCATATATTGCATACCAACTTTGATTGCACATTTGTTTTAAATCATTAACTGTTAATTCAAGTGAATTCCATCCTAAAGATTCGTATAAGAACAGTAATTGCTTAAAATTTTCAGGGGGATCACTTGTATAACGTATAGTGTTTTCCATATATAGCACTTCCTTTTATTTTTGAGTTCACCCATTAAAATCTCTATTCTACATATCTTCTTCCACAATTCTGCCCTTTACTTAAAATAATCTTATTCTACTATATGGCCCGATTGTGGAAAATCGTTTTTGGCTATTTTAGATTACCCATATGTCTTTCCAAATGCATATCATGGCATGCCTACTCCAACTTCAACTGTCAGGTTACCGATTGAATGATTTCCTCGTTATCTTACTTTCTTTGACTCTTCGTGAAGTATAGCTCGGCTGCGGACTACAAAGTCAAAAAGAAATTTAATCTCCTGATCATTATATTTTTCGAATAGTTCTCTCATGGATTGGCTAAAAGAAGCGAAGAGAGGGAGAATCTCTTTCTCCACTTTGTGCTGAAAACCTCATAACGTTTTTTTCATACAAATACTGTTTTCTTTTCCTATATAAGGCGCGTAATTTGGAATTTTAGAATATCCAGCATTTTTATATAAATGAATGGCCTCATGCTGCTTGGTTCCCGTTTCAAGCACGGCGTATGGATACCCTTTTTCCAGCTCCCGTATGATTAATTTTGACAACCCTAGTCTTCTACTCTCTTTTCCTGCGAAAATACGTTTAATTCAATCGTTTCACGATCGTATTCTTTGAAGGCGCCGCAGGCCACAGGAGCATCGTTTTTGTAAATGACGATAACATCATGGATATGACCCGAGTTTATTGTGCTGGTGGTCGTATTCCTGCTGCAGGTCACCATACCTTTCGTTGAGGTCGGCATCTAATAGGTTGACCAGCATTCTGAAATCTCTATTCTTGCCGTTTGTTTTTACTATTTTTACCGTCATGTTATTACCTCTATAAAATGGATTTATCTTTAATTTACAATTGCCAATAGTAAAGTTCAATCTATACACGGAAAAAAAGATACATGAGAGCCCCACAGGCAATCATGTATCTCTCTTCTCATCTCGAAACAATAATCTCATCAATAATCCCGTATTCTTTCGCTTCAGCAGCACTCATGTAAAAATCACGGTCAGAATCTTTTGCTACTTTTTCAATGGATTGACCTGTACGTTCAGCGATGATTTCATTGATGTGTTCGCGAAGCTTCAGGATGCGGCGGGCGGAGATTTCAATTTCAGTTGCCTGGCCGCGTGCTCCGCCAAGCGGCTGATGGATCATAATTTCGCTGTTTGGGAGCGCAAATCGTTTTCCTTTTGTTCCGGCTAGTAGCAGCATCGCGCCAAATGAAGCGGCCATGCCGGTGCAGATGGTCCTGACATCGGGCTTGATATATTGCATTGTGTCAAAAATTGCGAACCCCGCCGTAATTGATCCTCCAGGGCTGTTTATATAAATGGATATGTCTTTTTCGTTATCTTCTGCCGCCAAAAACAGGAGCTGGGCGACAACTACGTTTGCTACATGATCATTAATTTCATCACCGATCATGATAATGCGGTCCTTCAATAGGCGGGAGTAAATATCATAGGAACGCTCTCCGCGCCCTGACTGTTCTATGACATATGGAATCGTACTCATTGGAGTTCCTCCTCGTTTCGATTTAGCAGGCTATGCAGCCATGCACAGAGAGGCCGAAGAAGAGAAGCTCGGTAAATGGCGCACACTTGTAAGCATGAGCGCAGGGCTGTCAGTACCATCAAATGTAAGAATTTTCGGCAATGCCTGAAGCAAGGGAGATGGGTCCTGAAATTGCAGGGAGGTATACATCAAGTCAGAAAGCAGCTCGCGTTCTTCCTCGTCCCAGTAGGAATCAGCCTCTTCCTTATCCTTCGCTAATCGTTTCTTTGCACGGAACAAAGCGGATTTAATCGAAGTCTCGGACGTTTCAAGCATTTCTCCAAGCTCTTTGGCCTGATATTGAAATCCTTCTTTCAGGAGAAAAAGGACTGCTTGCTTTGGGGTACACTTCGCTACTAAATGATCAATCATTTCTGAAAGTTCATTCATTCGTGATGCATGATCCCTTGCACTCAGCTCAGGAAGCTCGCCAAGAGATTCTTTTTTCCTTTTTCGAATCAAATCGACCCAATGATGATACGCCATTTTATTCAAAAGGGCAGAACTGATTTTTTCTTGCTCGTATTTAAGAATCGCTTTTAGCATCACATCCTGGGCTACATCTTCCCCGTCATGTTTATTTTGGGTCAGAAACTGACAATATTGCTGTAATTTTGGGTAGTGCTCAAGTATTTCAATCGCTTGCCAATCCTGTTTTTTTATGTCTGACAGCCTGTTACCGTGCATGATCTCACTCCTTTTAAACCTCTCTGCTTTTTAAACGAATGAATAGGGATGAAAAGATACGGGTTCGGTTATTTATTTTTATTCTATACAATTTCAATTGGTTTTGACCATTTAGATGAAAAAAACCGGCTCTGTTTTAGAGCGGGCCTTTTTTTAGGGTTTCCTGAATAAAATTAAACATTAAGAGTCTTGTCTGATTTGAACGTATCCACACGATCTTCGTACCGGGAAATTTTCCTGGTATCTGGTGCAAAGATACATAAGACAAGGGAGATCGCTATCCCCGACATCATGAATCCGCCAAAAACCCACGGTGATGGCCCATATGATTCTGCCATTGAGGTCCAAATCATTGGTCCAAATCCTACAATAGCGGCGGCAATCTGATACCCAACTGACAAACCGGTGTATCGAACTTTTGCAGGGAATAACTCAGAGAAAAAAGTTCCTTGAGTTGAAAAAATCGCCGCCCAGATGATGCCAAGCATTGCTGCCTGGAAATAGTAGAGCCAGATGGCACCTTCCCCGATCATCGTAAAGTATGGAACCGCAAAGAGGAACATTAGAATTAATCCGCCAATATAGATAACTTTACGACCTATAAAGTCAGATAGGTACCCAACAGCAGGAATGGTGATAATCATTGTAGCACAGCCTATTGTCAGGGCGGTTAGGGCTATATCGCGTGAGTAACCCAAATAGGACGTTGCAAAGACAAGGACATAGGACATGAGAAATACATTAAAAAATCCGTCACCCAATTTAAGTCCAATCACATGAAAAACGCTTTTCCAGTTGTTGCGGAAGGTCTCTATAATTGGCACCTTTGACAGTTCTCCACGCTCTTTTTGCTGCTGAAAAGCCGGGGTCTCATCTATACCGCTCCTGATCCACAGTGCCAGAACAATGAGCACAGCGCTGAATAGGAAGGGTATACGCCATCCCCATGCTAAAAATTGAGCATCGGTTGTCATTGAACTTATAAATGTAAGACTGAAGGACCCCGCAACCAATCCTAATGGAACACCTAATTGGGGAATGGAACCGTATAATCCGCGAACCCCTTTAGGAGCATACTCTGTTGCCAAAAGGACTGCTCCACCCCATTCACCGCCAAGGGCAATCCCTTGAAAAATCCTCAGGATCACAAGCATGATAGGGGCGAGTAAGCCGATCTGGGCATAGGTTGGCAGTAAACCAATTAGAAAGGAACTCCCTCCCATACCGATAAGTGTTAGCATAAGTGTAGCCTTTCGCCCAATCTTATCACCCATGTGCCCAAAAATGATACTTCCTATCGGGCGTGCAGCATATCCAGCTCCAAAGGTAGCAAAAGCGATAAGGAGTGATATCGCGGGATCCTGATTTGGAAAAAAGAGAGTTGAAAAAACTAATCCAGTTGCCGTACCATATAAATAGAAGTCATACCACTCTATAACCGAGCCAGCAAGGCTGGCAAAAAGAACACGGCTTTTTTTCATACTAATTCCCCCTTATGACGTTTACCTGCCCAAATCAAAAACGTTTACATTCGGATAATTTAAATAAGGTTTTAAAAGAAAACATCTATAAGTGCGCCTTCCCGCTTTCTTTATGTCTTTGCCTTAAAATATGCTTTTGCACTTTTCCAACTGCTGTTCTGGGAAATTCTTTGATAAACTCTATTGAATCTGGAACTTTGAATTTTGCTAAACGTTCACGGCAGTAAGATAATAACTCTTGCTCAGATCCTTCGTAATTTTCCTTTAAAATAACATATGCTTTTATTGCTTCATCACGAATGTCATCGGGGATGCCAATTACTGCAGCCTCGTATACACTTTGATGTTCAGCTAAAATACTCTCAACCTCATTGGCCGCAACATTTTCTCCGGCCCGTTTAATCATATCTTTTTTTCTATCAACAAAATAAAAATAACCGTCATCTTCAACCCTTGCATTATCCCCCGTGTATAGCCAGCCATCCCGCATTGTTTCTGCAGTTGCCTCAGGATTCTTAAAATACCCTTTCATCAGCGTGCGACCTGTAATTCCTTTAACAATGATTTGACCTGTCTCCTTTATATGTACATCGTTCCCATCATCATCTACAACTTTCACCTCATACCCGATCGTCGGTTTACCCATACTCATGTTTTTGCGTATTCCATCGATTGGATTCATTAATGGAACTCCTACTGTTTCTGTCATTCCATACATCTGTAATAATGAAACCTTATATTTTTCTTCAAATTTCTTTAATTGTTCCTCCGAGACCATTTGAGCAAACCAGATAATTCTTAATGAATGATTTATGTCATTGGGATCGTAATTTTGTGCAAGAATCATCCTAATTGGTGCAGCAAACAGCGAACCAACTGTCACATTGAGCCTTCTTGCTTGTTTGAAATAACCAGAGGCGCTAAATCGCTCGGTAATGGCAATACTGGCTCCCACCACCAAGGCTGACATTGCCGAATAGTATTGTGCATTTCCGTGAAATAAAGGCAGAACAATGAATTGTCTATCATTCGGAGATAACCGAATTGACTTCGACATCACTTCACCTGTAAAGATGTAATTTGCGTGAGTAACCTGAACCCCTTTAGGTTTAGAAGTCGTTCCAGATGTGTATAACATTGCTGCTGTATCTTCTGAATCTAATTTGACAGTTTCATAATTAGGTTTAGCATTCTCTATTAACCTATTCAAATTTTGACCTTCAAAATCCGCCCCTTCATAACGTGCCAACAATATTTCTTTAAGTTTCGGCAAGTTTTTATGAATACAATTTATTTTATCCAAGTGTTCCTTCTCAGTAATAATTAGGACTGATTCTGAATGTTCTAAGATATATTCCATTTCGTTTGAAGTGGATAAAGGATTTGTTGGAACCATGATGGCTCCGATGCTGGCCAAAGCAAACCATGAAGTCATGAAATCCAAACTATTAGGAAGGTGCAATGCTACATGATTGCCTTTTTCTACACCAAAATCGACGAATACTTGACTCAATCGGTATACACGCTCAGCAAATTCCCCATAAGTAAAGCCATACTTTCGTACCTCTTTATCTTCAAAAATAAGAAACGTTTTATCACGATGTGCGGCAACTTTCTCATTAAATAAATCCCGCAAGTTTTTATCCCCGACAATATCCATACAAACCCCCTCCTGGTTAAAACGCTTTCATTTTATCCGATTTAACGAACCACAGTCAGAAACTATAGTCTTTCATTTATTGTAGAGCAGCGTCCTTCTATCGTCAATTCTATTTTCTGAATTTTTAGAAATGTAAAATAAATTATGTTTATGGCAGGGTTACAACTAATCAGATTCTAGTTTTTAATGGTAAAATATCTATTAATATTATTACCTTGTTAACTAAAGGAGAATTATTATGTCACGTTTGACTCCAAGAAAAATGAAAGCTCTGCAAACAAAACAAAGAATTTTAGAAACAGCACTAGAGCTTTTTAGTAAAAAGGGATTTGATCATGTAACTGTTGATGAAATAGTCAGTAAAAGCGAAACATCCAAAGGCGCTTTTTATGTGCATTTTAATTCTAAATACGAAATCTTCCTTGAAAAATTTAAGGAAATCGATGACTTTTATGCTTCTTTTATTCAATCTCTCCCGAGCGGAATATCCTCTCATGAAAAATTACTTCTGTTTACTCAATCCCAAATGATTTATCTTAGGGATTCTTTAGGTAAAGATATTATGAGGACAGTTTATATGAGCGGTTTAATTCCAGCGCAAGTGAATTACTTTTCCAATACTGATCGTAATCTCTATAAGATTGTCTATACTTTAGTTAAAGAAGGTCAGGAAGCTGGTGAAATCAAAAAAGATCTTTCATCAAATGAAATAACGATGTTAATAACTCGCTGCATGCGAGGAACACTATATGATTGGCTATTATTTGAAGAGAATTACGATCTATTAGATGAAAGCCAAAAATTCATAAGAACTATTTTAGGAGGAATTCAAAAGTGAATGATACTTATTGGAAAATCCTTAAATTGTAGAATTTAGAGGAATCTTAAAAACATTTTTTGTGAACAACCTTTTTTTATCCGCTAAGTTCCTTTGTAAGAGGCCGGCTCTTTCAGTTTGGTCCGGCCTCTGAATAAAAAGAAACCCTTTTCAACTCGTTACATAGCTTTACAAATAAACAGTTATTCCTGCTATGAAAAAAAGATACCCCATTGGATATCTATCACACATCATAGCTTTAGCATACTATCTTTTCTCGCGATCAATTTATCAAATTCCACTTGATCTGCTGCAAAAGCCCCGATTTCAGATTGTGTATCACTATAAAGCCCGTGAAAATCGGAACCTCCTGTTTGAATCAAGTTAAAGCGCTCTGCTAAATGTCTAGCTTTCATTCTGTCTGTTTGATTATGCAGCGGATGGTTGACTTCAATTCCCTCTAAGCCAAGCTGTGCCCATTCTTCGACTGCATCAAAGTTATGAAATTGGCCTGGGTGTGCAAGGACAGGCAGTCCGCCGGCCCTTCGAATGGCTTTAATCGCATCTTCTGCTGAAACATATTCAATAGGTATATACGCCATTCCTCTCTCTTCTGCAGTACTTCCTTTTGAAAACAGCTTTTTGTAAAGCGTGCCATAGATGGATGTTGTGTAGCCCTTTTTCAATAATGCATGCATAATATGCTGTTTATAGACACCTGTTCCGCCTGCAGCAAGCTCCTCGACTTCATTCCATGACAGGTCGTAGCCTGCTTCAATTAATATCCTGACCATCTTTTGGGATGCATTGTTTCTTTGTTCGATTAAAGGCTGACAGAGTTCACTTATTGCTTCATGTCCAGGTGTCACATACAGTCCTAATATGTGAGCACGATTTCCTCGAGTGAAATCAAATGCCGATATTTCTATGCCTGGAATAATGGAAACGCCAAGTGCCTTTCCGATTTCTGCTGCTTCACTGAGCCCTGAAGTTGTGTCATGATTTGTGATAGCCAAATGCGTAACACCTTTTTGTTCAGCAATTGAAATAACTTCTTCTGTTGTAAATGAACAGTCCGATATCTTTGTATGACAATGCAAATCGATCATTTTTTCTGTCAGCTCCATTCTTAAACGATCATTTCATCCTTTAATACACCTTGCATTAAGCTGTATTCACGATCCACCACTGTCTCCATGAAATCAAGATCGTGGAAAATGCCAATCATGCTCGTTCCCTCTGTTTTCAGCTGCAGAATCATTTCCTTTACCGAAATCTTTGATGCATCATCAAGGGAGGCAGTCGGTTCATCGAGCAGCAATAATTTAGGGCGTTTAACCATGGCCTGTGCCAAATTCAGCCGCAGTTTTTCTCCGCCGCTGAACGTGCGGGGATAAGAATCCCATAAGGAAGATGGAAGGTTGAAATGAGCCAATATTGATTTTGCCTCCGCCGCTGCATGTTCGCTTCCTTTTCCCATTTCCATCAGTGCTTCTGCAACAACCTCAATTGCTGTAATCCTTGGCATAACATTTAAAAATTGAGATACATATCCTATCTCATGTTTTCGGATGGCAATCATTTCCCGATCGGTCGCTTTCACCAAATCAATGGGTCCAAACTGCTCCGATTTGTAATGCATAGAACCGCCTGTCGGTGCATACGTCCGGTAAATGCTTTTTAGTACAGTTGACTTTCCTGATCCGCTTTTGCCTGTTATTCCGATAAATTCACCTTCGTTAAGTAAAAAACTGATGCCATTGCAGCCTATAATCTGTTTTTCATTAAATTCATGCATTTTAAACGTTTTTTGCAAGTTTTCTACTTTCAATAATTCGTTCATTGTTTTCCTCCTTCTAGGGCGGAGATTACTTTCCATATTTCCGGATAAAAAGTTCGACATCATTTAATTCTTCTAAGCGTTCTTCCAATGTAGGGCGATCCCAATTCCACCATGCAATCTCCAGCAGTTTTTCCGCGATTTCTTTTGGAAAGCGCTCTTTAATTGGCTTTGCCGGCACTCCAGCTGCAATCATGTAAGGAGGGACGTCTTTGGTCACAACAGCCCCAGAACCGATGACTGCACCTGTCCCAATCGATACACCCGGCATGATAATGGCACCATGGCCGATCCAGACATCATGGCCAATCGTTACTTTATGGTCTTTTCTCCATTCGAAAAACTCCGTGTCGTCATATTCACCTAAGTCATATTGAACTCTGCGGTAGGTCAAGTGATGCTGAGTGACTCTCCACATTGGGTGATTAACCGGATGAATTCTCACATGGGAGGCAATTGAACAATACTTCCCGACCTCTGAATACGTAATTTGAGCATCTCCTGCAGTATAGGTGTAATCACCAATGATAGATTCTTCTATAACGGAGTTTGCTCCTATTTCTGTCCAGGCGCCAAGTGTGCTGTCAAGAACCTTTGCACCCTCATGAATGGTTGGCTTTTCTGATAATTTCATTCTTTTTTCATCCTTTACATTGGAATTGGGACTGCCGCAGGGAAGTGATAATTCATTTGACAGACAACCTGGCCGTTTACCATCACCATTTCAAGAACCGGACGCACACCTTCTTCACTAATAATAATGAGATCGGCAAGCTTTCCTTCTTCAATCGAACCTATTTCCATTTCCATGCCCAGCGCTTTCGCCGGATTTAAAGACACCATATTAAAAGCTTGATAGATTGGCATTCCTTCTTTATACAATTTAAAAGCTGCATGCAATAAAGATGATGGATAATAGTCAGAGCATAGAATATCAACCGCACCATTCTGAACAGCTTCCAGTGCAGAAACATTATTGCTGTGTGATTTTCCAAGCAGGGCATTTGGTGCTCCCATGACAACATACAGTCCTTCTTCCTTCGCCTTCACAGCTACATCAAGCTCAATCGGAAACTCACTGATGACAGCGTTCCAAGATTTAACCAAGTCAATTTTCTCAAGTGTATCGTCATCATGAGAGGCAAGGGGGATGTTATATTCTGCTGCAAGCTCTGACAGCTCCGCTAAGATTTCACCGTTTAATTTCGGCAGCAGCTTGCTGTCTTCAATGACCTGCTTTGCTTCTTCCTCTGTAAAATGACGATGCTCCATTAACAATCGTTTATGAACCTCTAAATCACGAAATTGACCTTGTCCAGGCGTGTGATCCATAAAAGATAACTGATCAATTTTCCCGTCCTTCATCATTTTTTTCACATCTTCAACTGCGACTGTGTTTGTTATTTCATATCTTAAGTGTGTTTTGTGGCGGATCAGCTGTTTTCCGGCAGACAGCCGTTTGATATCATCAATTACCTGCAGCACCGTATCATTTTGACGAATCCATTTTTTCGCATTTTCCTCCATAAGCGATAAAGAATGATAGATTGTCGTAATACCTTCTCCAACAAGCTTTTTTTCCAGCTCGAAAAATGAGATTTCTATTGGAAAAGTACTGCTTGGACGAGGTTCCAGCTCTAATTCAATTGCATCGCTGTGGGAATCAACCAAACCTGGGAGAACCCATCTTCCTGCTGCATCAATATCCTCAAATCCAATCGCTTTCGGTTCTCCTTCATTAATAGAAGCGATTTTTCCTTCAAGAATTTCAATCGTCCCATTCTCGATGACGTTTTCAGGCGTTACGATTTTTGCATGATAGATTTTCATAGGTCACCTCATCTAATTTTTATAAAAGAGAATGCACAAGCAATTGAGTATAAGGGTGCTCTGGATCTTCTAAGATTTGGTCGGTTAATCCCTGTTCGACAACTCTTCCGCTTTTCATCACAAGCGTCCGGTCAGCAAGCATGCGAATCACGCCAAGATCATGGGAAACAACAATCATGGATACGCCAAACTCACGCTGAATACAGCGGATAAGATCCAATACTTTTGCCTGTACCGATAAATCCAGGCCAGTTGTCACTTCATCAAGCAAAAGAATGGGAGGATTATTCGCCATCGCTTTTGAAATCTGCACGCGCTGCTGCATGCCGCCGCTGAAATTCTTCGGAAGCTCATCCATCCGGCTGACCGGAATTTCAACATGCTCTAGCAGCTCTGATGCGCGTTCACGGATGTTTCCGACATGGTAGTTCCCTGACGCGATTAATTTTTCTGCAATGTTTCCTCCGCTTGAAAACGACATTTTAAGACCGAGCCATGGATTTTGATAAACCATTCCCATCATGTAATTGCGGATATACCGTTTCTGCTGGGCAGAGACTGAAAAAATATTAGCTTTTCCGTCATGGTATGTGGAGATGGTTGCTTCCCCTGAAGTGACAGCATCATCAAAATAGAGGCTCTTAACGAAGGAGCTTTTCCCTGAACCGCTTTCGCCGACGATCCCTAAAATTTCTCCCTGATACAAATCCACATTCACATCAATGCATGCCCAGACACTGCCGCATTTTGGACAACGGTTGTCATTGCTTTTAAGGTCCTGCGGTGAATGACAATGAGTGCATCCTTTCCCAAATCGTTTATTCATATTTCTTACTTTTAATAGAGGGGTGTCCGCCGTTGTCTGAATCATACTTCTAACCTCTTTTCTCCCTGAACCTTTGTACAATGGCCGGTATCTGAACATTGATGCACTTTCTCTCCTGTTTCGCTGTTGTATATTTCATCAAGGAACGTGTCTTCGCTGCCGCATATATGACATGAAAGACCTTCAAACCGTTCTGTTTCAAAAGGATAATCCTCAAATTCAAGCGGAGCGACATTCGTATAAGGAGGAATGGCATAAATCTTCTTTTCTCTTCCTGCTCCGAAAAGATAGAGGCCTTCTGCCTGATGAAGCTTCAGCAAATCATAGCGCGGGATTGGACTTGGATTAAAAATGTAGCGGCCATTCACCAAGCTTGGGTAATCAGCGCCTATCGTAATTTTTCCATAGTGCACAATATCTTCATATAATCTAAGCCACATTGAGCTGTAGTCCATTTCAGCATGCAGTTTTTTCGTTTCCTGCTCCTTTGCTTCTACTCTTCTCAGCGGTTCAGGCAGGGGCACCTGCAAAACTAATATTTGATCTTCGCGCAGTGGTGTTTCAGGTACTCTGTGTCTGGTTTGAATTATCGTGGCTTCCTCAGAATCATTGGTAGTTATGACGTTTGAGCAAGATTCAATCAACTTTTTAATGCTGACCGCATTCACACTGTCATCATGACCTTGATCGATAACCTTCACACAGTCCCTCTCTCCGATCAATGATAGTGTAAGCTGCAGTCCACCTGTTCCCCAGCCTCTGCCGATTGGCAGCTCTCTTGATGCAAAAGGGACCTGATAGCCTGGAATGGCAATGGCTTTCAGTGTGGAACGGCGAATTTCCATTTTTGATCCTTCGTCTAAAAAAGCATAATTGTATGCTTGCTTTAGCTGCTTTTTCATGATTAACACTCCTTTCTCTCTGGAATTATGTATGACTGAACGATCCTTCTCTTTCGAATTGGGCTGTTTTAGAAGCTGTTTCTGCTTGAGCCTGCCGGATTCGATCCAAAGTGGATTGAAAGGTAATATAATGAGGCAATTTCAAATGGGAGACAAAGCCATTTGATTCAATGCTGTCTATATGCAGCAGCACAAACTCTTCATCCTGTGCAGGGGATGTCCCCTTAGTCTCCAAGCTTCTTTCCAAAATGGCCATAGCGATCGCCTTTACTTCGTTTTGACCAAATGTCAGTCCGTAACCGAGCATAAACTCGACGTCTCCCTCATCGTTCTGTGTAAAAGAGTTGATGGTTTCAACTTCAGTCAGCAGCACTTCTCCAATATAGAGACTGTCATCCTCATCTCCAAACGGATATGGAATATGAACATCTGTGTGTCCAACCCGCAATTCTCCAATTGTCGGATGAACAACTCCATACCCTCTCATACTGCTGTAAGCCATCGCCGTCATGGCTCCAGTTTCACCCCTTGCAAGAGATTGAAGCCTAGCAGATCGTGAAGCCGGAAACGTTATTTTTTCCCGGGTAATATCAAAAGGCTCCTCTTCATTCTTCTCCCGGTTTGAAAGAAAACCCTGATCTCTCAGCAAGTCTGCAACCTTTTGAAAAGTGTGTTCAAACTTGATGTCTTCTGCACCTAGATTCATAGATTCCAAAAATGATTGAATTTCTTGTTCATCTTCATTTCTTAAATGAAAATTTAATAAGCGATGGGTATAATCATAGGTTGGACCAAGCAGCTGTCCGCCAGGGATATCTTTAAATGAAGAGGAAATTCTTCTGACCACTCTCATGTCCCCCGGTTCGGCGGTGAGAGAATAATAGTTTCTTGGAAGAGTAGATCGATAGGCTCTTAATAAAAATGCCGCTTCAGCAGGATCTCCTTCTGATTGCTTGAGGGCAAGAGCTGCATATTCAGGTGCATATAAGCCGCCTTCTCCCATCACCCGGTCGATCAAAAGGCGCATTTGACTTTCAATTTGATTCGTTTTTAAGGTTTCTCCCCTATCCTTTAAGCGAAAATAATCAACTAGACGACTTGCATGCTCAATTGCTTTTTGCCCTCCAGTTACTGCTACATACCCCACTCAGATCTCCTCCCTTTCAATCACTGTAGTACGTGGAATCGCCATGATTTCACCAGAAGAGGTTGTCAGAATCATGTCAACTCCGAGCGGAAATTCACTGTTTATTTTCTTTCTCTCGGCTATCCAGGCAGAAGGCAGTCCATCTGCATATACCTTTCTTGCGCCTTGAATGCCAGGGCCAGTTAACTTTAGCTTCATGCCATCTCCAGGACCGTCTGTCAATGTATTCACTTGAATCAGAATCGTTGCGCTTAAATGAGGATCTTCCAGAGTTCCAGCCTTTACTTCATTCATTACACTTTGAATCTCTGCATCACTCAGCTGTTTCCCGATAAAAACATAATGGGCTTCATGCAGCTCGGCAGTTTGGCTGAAAGTCTGCCAATATATATATTGTTCAGCCTTTTCTTTAAGATCAGATATCACGTGAAAACTCACTTCCCGATCGACAAGCGTATAAGCAAGACTAAGCAGGGGCTTAGAAAATAAACTCTCATGATCATCTTGGAATAAATAAGGCTCAATGGAATTCACTTTACCCGGTCTTGCCATGCAATCCAGAAGCTTGCGGTAAATTTGCTGTGTATTGTTCACAGCATCAAACGGCTCAACTTTTGTCATTGTAATCCTCCATCGTGTCAAAACTTACTTGTGAACGGGCAAGTATTGACATTTCTTTTTGCTTTAGCTTTGCTATGTTCCTTTCTTCCTCTTCAAGTTCATGAAGCCAAATCCCAGCAATCGGGAGCTTTGCATTAAAGGCGGCATCCACAACGGCAAGCGAATATGCCCGGTCTGGCTCTTCGCCCATCAGCACGCCAACTCCTTGCGAGCCATGAACTTCAACGGCGCAGTCTGTAATGAGAACTTCACCCATATAAAATGGCTGCCTGGAAACCGAATCACGCGTTTTCATCATGACAAGACCAGTACTTGGTGAACGGTTCACTTTAACTGTGTGAGCTTCCTCAACTTGGGCTGATAATTTCTTAAGCAGATTTGGATTTCCTTCTATTAAAATCTTTGATAACCTAGATTTTTTCATTGGTTCTCCTCTCATAAACAGTTTGTTTGAAGATGAATGGCGTTTCATCTTTTCCTTACTTACAATCTAACTTGTCGCCAAGTTTCAAAGGTTAAGGGAATGTAAAAAAAGGTAAAGAATGAGTAAAGTTAAGTGAGACTATATATCTCTGGTTCATTTTGTTCACATTTATACGGAATTCATTCGGAAAGTCTCGGGATTATTTTTGAAAGTATCGGAATTAAATGAAAAAGTCTCGGGAAAATGGTTGAAAGTCTCGGAATTAACTAAGAAGGGCACTCCATTTGTGAATAGGAATGGCTTTTTTTAGAAAAAGAACACTTTAATCTGTAACACGTATCAGGATTAGGTCTAAATAATGGCACCTGTTGTCTTAAATCCATGGCGAAACAAAAAACGCCGAAGCATCGGCGTTTTATTAGCGGGCATGAAGACCTGATTTAATTCGAATAGCCAGAATCTCAAGCAAAATAGCAAACGTTAAAATGAAATATGTGATCATTCCAACTTCTCTCAAGTCAAAATAGAATCCGCTTGCCATAAACAAATCAAATCCGATTCCGCCCGCACCTGCAGCCGCACCCATCGCTACAGCTACCCCGAAGTTTATTTCAAATCGCAGAAACGTCCATGAAATCAAATAGGTAATCGTTGAAGGCATGACAGCCTGAAACACAATTTGCCAGAAGCTTGCCCCGCTTCCCCGCAGGGCTTCAATGACTCCTTCATCCATCTCCTCGAAGGATTCCGAGTAAGCTTTAATTAAATATCCGACAGAGTGAAACGTCATCCCGATTACAGCGGCTACGCTGCCAAGTCCAGCAGCAACAGCAAAAATTAACACCCATAGCACCGTAGGAACAGCTCGAATAAAGGCAACTGCTCCTTTGATAACAGCTGAAACCTTCTCATTCGATAAATTCCGCGCTGCAAATAGACCAAGAAATAAGGCGATTACAGCTCCAAACAATGTCGTAAGAGCTGCCAGGCTGATTGTAATTAAAACCTGATAAATCGCTTCAGAAAAAGTGAAATGAACAAAATGAGCCTCTGTGAACATTATTTTGAAATTTTCAAAAGCAGCAGCAAGTCCGCCTAACAAAGTAATATCCTTATAATCAAAGCTTATGAACCCATAAACCGTCAAAATGGCAAGAGCAGTCATCGTCAGCTGGATGATGAATGACTGTTTAGTAAAGGGCTTTACTTTAATCCGTTTTCCTGCCGCATTCGGGGGTATGGAAAAGCCTTCTATTCTCATTATAAAATCACCCTCCTCACGTAATTTGAGGCCGCTTCAATCAGCAAAATGGACACAACGATCAGAAGAACGACTAAACTCGCTGAAGAGTAATTAAGACTTTTATAATAAAGGTCAAAAGAAAATCCAATTCCTGTCCCTGTCAGAATTCCTACGAGCGTCGCACTTCTGATATTCGTCTCAATCATAAAAAGCACCCAGCTGATCATTTGAGGAAGACACGCCGGAATGACGGAGTGAATAATCACCGTAAAATAACCGGCGCCTGTTGCCTGCAATGCTTCAACCGCGCCATAACCGACTTCATCAATCGTTTCCATGAATGCTCTTGTCAAAAAACCAAAGGACACAAAAAATAAAGCAAAATATCCTGTCAGCGAGCTTTGGCCAAAGGAAAAAAGCAAAATCATGGCCCAGGCAGCAACATCGATATTCCTGAACAAGGTCGCAATTCCTCTGCTCAAACCTGCAAACAAACCGTTTACTTTCGTTGTTTTTGAACCGGCAATGGCAAAGAAAACAGCAAGTACTGCTGCTACAGATGCTGCTGCAATGGAAATAAGCAATGTTTCAATCAATTTATCAAAAATGGAAGGCAGATTTTCCAATGATTCAGCCGTGGGATAGAAATTTGAAAATCCCCAGACAATTGCTTTTGGGATAGAAGCAAACCCTTCCTGCAAATTAAACTGGGTGATCAGCATGGCCCCATATGTGACTGATAAAAGAATAGCCAAAACCACCGCAGATTGAATACGTTTTTTAAAAAAGAAGTTACCCTGCATTGCGGCCACCTGCATCCATAATCAATTCTCCTGCTTCTGAGCCATAAATACTGTGTATTTGTTCATTTGTTATATTTTTCGGCGGGCCATCGTATACAACCTTTCCCTTGCTGACACCAATGATGCGATCGGAATAGGCTAAAGCCACATCTACTTGATGCAAATTGACAAGGACCGTAATTCCCATTGATTTCGAGATTGTTTTCAAATGATCCATAATAATTTTTGATGCATTCGGATCCAGAGACGCTATCGGTTCATCACAAAGCAGCAGTCTTGGATCTTGAATCAAGGCTCTTGCAATGCCGACGCGCTGTTTCTGTCCTCCGCTCAGCTGATCACATCTCTTATAAATTTGATCGCCAAGTCCCAATGCTTGAAGGATTTTTAATGCTTCCTGCTTCTCTTCTTCCTTGTATATGCCAAACATCCCAGCGAAAACAGACTTATAGCCAAGCCGTCCATGCAGCACATTTTCAATCACACTTAAACGGTTCACAAGATTATAGTGCTGAAAAATCATGCCGATTTTCGTTCTCGCTTTTCGTAAATCCCGCTTTCCCAAAGAATTCAAATTCGTCTGATCAAATAGTATTTCTCCGTCTGTTGCATCAATCATTCTGTTGATGCAGCGAAGGAGCGTTGATTTCCCCGCTCCAGATGGACCGATAATGGAAACAAACTCTCCTTCGTTTACAGAGAAAGTAACATCTGATAACGCCTTCGTATCTTTCCCATACTGCTTAGATACTCCGGTTACCTGAAGCAACGCTTTCATTGTTATCTCCCTCTTCTTCATGATTTATTTAGATAATTCTCTGATCGGATCAAACCATGCATCTTCTACTTCAAGGAATCGTTCTTTGTCCGTTTTGTAGAACAAGCCTGAAGTCTCTGAATCTTCCGGAATGAAAATATTCTCATTGCTTGCCATTTCATCAGAAGTAAAGGCTTCTTTAAGAGATTTAATATCTTCTTCACTGACTGTTTCTGTATTGACTGTAAATGGTGCATTCAATACCGGTGTGACAGAAATTAACGTGAACTCTTTACCAGGGACTGTATTAAATGGCTCCGCAGCATCCTCTTTTACTTTGTAAACCGCTCCTGCAGTATTCTCATCACCTTCAGATAGCTCAACATAGTTTTGAACACAAGTATCACAAAACGCTGCTGCATCTGATTTACCTGCCAGTAAGTTCACTGCAGATCCCTGGTGGGAACCGCCATATTGAACCTCGCTGAAAAACTTTCCGCCTTCTAGCAAGTCTTCTGCTTTAAGATCTTTGTACTCGTCCATTTTGCTGAAATAGGAAACAATGCCGTCTGAAGGTACTTTAAAGCCAGAAGTAGAGCTGTTTGAGACAAATGAAAACTTTTTATCTTTGATTTCATCAATCTTGAATTCTTCGCCGTCTTTATATGACTCTGCATTTTCTTTTTGTACAGCAAGCCAGCTGTGATAAACAGCATCGTCGATTGTACCTGATGCACCGCTTGGAACAACCAGCGGCTGTACTTTTTCGTTTTTAGCATTAGCTTCGATGTAGCCTTGCGCTCCCATAAAGGCGATATCTGCATTTCCATTTGCAATCGATTCGATCGCAATAATGTAATCTGTCGTCGTTTTGTGCTCAACCTTTTTGCCAGTTGCTTCTTCAACCACTTTACCGATTTCCTCGCGTGCACCTTTTAAATCAGCCCCGGATTCATTAGGATACCAGGCAATCGTCAGCGTATCATCACTGCCTCCGCTTCCGCTTTGTGCTTCAGATGAACAGGCAGACAAAATTGCAGCAAAACTAAACAGGAACATAAGAACAAACCATTTTTTCATCGAAAATTCTCCTTTTAACTTGTTTTAGTTTGGTGGATATCGAATTCAGAAAACGCAAAGCTTTAAGAAATGCAGACAACACCCCCTTAAAATTCGATCAGGCAGCGATGCATGTCGCTTCTGACTCTTGCAATGCTGTATTCAACCGGGGAACCCCCAGGATGATTCATCAGACTTTCAATTTGCACAATCGGCACGCTCTCAGGAATCAGCAATACCTTTGCATCTTTCAAAAACGGAAGACTTGCGTGAAAAATGGATTTGCATCGCACAGGGCGAAACTGATAGTGTTTTTCTAGCAGCCCATATAAGGAATGAAAATCCTCAAAATAATTTTCAAGCCCTGGAACCTCTGCTTCTGGAAAAACGGTTGTCGTGACGGACATCGGCATTTCATCCACATATCTTAAAATCTCTAAACGGTACACTTTCTCATTCTGCTGAATCTGCAGATGCTCCCGCTCTTCTTCTGACGGCAGTCCTGCTTCCCAATGAAGCAGCTTGCTTTTATGCGGAACGCCTTGATTTGTCATATTTTCAGAGAATCTTGTTTGAGAGGACAGAACATATTGAACAGGCTTCATGATTCGGTTAATATAGCAGCCCTTTCCCTGAACCGGTGTGACCCAGCCAAGGTTGGTCATTCTTGCAATGGCTTGTCTTACTACATGCCGATTCACATGAAATTGGCGGCAAAGCTCATTTTCCGAAGGGATTTTTTCACTTTCCCTATAGTGGCCATTGCGGATTTTTTCAATCATCGATTCTGCGATCTGCAGATGCAAAACGGCTTCATCCTGAACCCTCATTCTGTTTTCTCCTTTCTGACTTTACTCACTGGTTTAAATGTACCTTATTAACAAGTTGGGATCGTTAAGGCAATGTAAAAGAGTTTTAGTTTTATGTAAAGGTTCAGTGAAATTTGTTATGATGTTCATACTATTTTTACATTCAAGCTGAAAATACCGTCAAAAATAAAGAAAAAGCCCCTCCCTTATACGGGAGAGACTTACTAGTGTTATATAAAACTTACAATATAAACAAAGCCTTTTTAGATATCTTCTACTTTACAGACCTTTATTGAGATGGATTCCTTTTTCATCCATCTCGGCTTTTTTTAACCAATTTTGCAGCACAAAAGAGCTCAGAACAAACATAAGCAACTCTTTATGAATGAGAAATGCAGTTATCTAGCACCCGCTTCAGATGGAAATACATTTTTAATAATGGTTTGTGAAAATTCTTCTAGAGCTTCATCTGTATTTTTTGTATAACCGCACTCTAACCCTACAAAACCATTGTACCCCGTTTCTTTAATGGCCTTAAGGATATTGACATAATTCAGTTCTCCAGAACCAGGCTGATTCCGCCCAGGATTATCAGCAATATGGTAATGGTTGATTCGATCTGCATAGTTCGTTGCGTTTCGAATGACATTCCCCTCTGTAATCTGCTGATGGTACACATCAAATACTAATTTAACATTCGGACTGTCGACTTTATCAATAATTGACACAGCCTCATCTGAATATTGGAGGAAATGTCCCTGATGATCAACAAGTCCATTCAAAGGTTCAACTTCAAGAATGACATCGGCATCCTCACACATAACAGCACACTGTTTTAATGTTTCAATCATTGCCTGCTGCTGAACTTCCCGGGATACACCATCCTGAACATTGCCGGTTTGAGTAATAATAGATGGAGTTCCAAGAATTTTACAAGCTTCAATGGTTTCTTTCAAACCTGCTAAATATTCAGCACGCCTGCTTGAATCAACTAAATTAAAATAGCGTGTGCAGGTAGCAATAATGCCTGCACCAATCCGTTCCTGTTCCTTTGAGATCTTTTCCAGATCAAGGTCCCACCAGCTGTAATACTCCAAACCTTGAAAGCCATGTTCTTTAATCTTCTCCAAATGGTAAATAGCATCCTTCCCTTTATAAGCACCTATACAAAGAGAAAACTTCATATTCTTGACAACTCCTTAAGTGAAACCGGTTTCCCAGACTCAGCCGATTCATTCGCTGCCAATGTTACCTTGTGCGTTTTGACAGCATCTCTATAATCTGATAAAACACTGGATGGATCACCTGTTTGTACAGCCTGAATAAAAGCCTCATCTTCCAAAAGATAAGGGTTCTTCCTATCATGATAGTCAAAAGTACGGTCTGGAGAAATCTCTTTCAGTCCTGATCCTGTAATTTCCAAAACTCCCTGTTCTGTATAAATGTCAAGGCCAACCTTATGTCCAACAGGAGACATACATGTATTGGATATTGTTGCAACCATTCCGTTATGGAGAGTCAATGTAACAGTCCCAACATCAGCAACGGTAGTTCCTTTTACTTTTTCATGCATCACACGTTTACCATAGGAGGCATAAACCTCTTTCACCTCTCCGCAAAGATAGCGCAATAAATCAACGATATGGGTTGTTTGCTCAACAAATTGTCCTCCTGAACCTTCCTGAAGTCTCCACCATGGCACCATGGGCATGCCTCCCATCCAGTAGCCCAGCGCCATACCCGCCTTACGTTCAGTGAGCATTGAAAGTGCTCTTTGAACTCCTTCCTGATAGCGCCAATGATAACCTACCGATGTGATCAATTTATTTGCTTCTACAAGCTTTAAAATGTCATCCGGCTGTTTATGATCAATGCCAAGCGGCTTTTCCACAAGAAAAGGAATGCCTCTCTCGATAACAGCTTTTTCTGCTTCACCATGCACCATAGGCGGAACACATATGTAAACGGCATCTAAATTCCGATCGTCAAGCATATCGTTTACATTTGCATAAGCCCTTGCATCAGACCATTGCTGTGCTTCCGCCTGCGCTCTTTCCACTTGAACATCGCATAAGGCTGATACTTGTACATCATTTATCTTGGCAAGATTATTTATGTGGAATTTTGCAATACCGCCTGTACCTATAAATCCAATTTTTAACGTCATAAAAATAGCCTCCTTATTAATTGGTTTCATCCTTTACTGGAGCTTCCAAATAATCATTTAGTGAAGGCCCCACCTCCTTTAAGGCAATTCTATTAATCTTTTAGGGCACCAGCTGTTATGCCAGAGATAAATTGACGGCTTACAAAAAGGAAGAAGATGATTAATGGTAGAGTGGCCATTAATGTACCTGCCATAACCATCCCGTAATCTGTTGTGTATATCCCATTTAACTGCGATAAAGCAACTTGAAGCGTGAATTTCTCAGGATCATTTAAAGCCACAAGCGGCCATAAATAGTCATTCCAGCTGCCAATAAAAGAGAAAATACCCAGAAATGCAAGCGCCGGTCTCAAGATTGGCAGAGCAATGTGCCAATATAGACTGAAGGGACTGCAGCCATCGAGTCTTCCCGCATCAAGCAAACTATCGTGTATAGCTTCCTCAGCAAACTGCTTGATCCAAAAGATCCCAAAAGCACTGGCGATGCCCGGGATGATCAGCGCTTTAAACGTACTGGCCCAGCCAATTTCCGCAACCATAAGAAAAGATGGAATAAATGAAAGCTGCGAAGGAATCATCATTGTGACCAGCAGGCCCCCGAACAATATTCTTTTTCCGGGAAACACGAACTTTGCGAACGTAAATCCTGCAAGTGAACAAAAGAATAAGATGCCAGCTGTTGATGCGCAAGCCACAAATAAGGTGTTTAAAAAAGCCTGAAAGAAGTCCACATTCAGAAGGACCTTTCCGATATTTGCAAAAAGCTCATTGCCAAGTGTCAGTTTAGGAGGAAACGCAAGAATGTCGCCCGTTTTATTTGAAGCCATAACGACAAGCCAGTAAAAAGGAAAGATAGAAATGAAAACACCTATTAATAAGATAAGATGCAGGATCATTTTTTTTAAACGTGCCTTCATTCGGTTCATTAGATCGATTCTCCCTTCTAGGATTTCACGCCAGTCCTCTGAACAACTTTCCAGTTGAATAATGAAAAAAGAGCAATGATTAGAAATAGTGCCCATGAAATGGCTGCTGCATATCCAAACTCATGCTTGATAAACCCTTGCTGATACATGTACAAAGCAATTGTTAAGCCCGACTCTCCAACGCCGCCAGAATCTCCAAGCAAAACTTGCGGCTCAGTGAACAGCTGCATGGATCCTATTGTTGTCATTAAAACAGTAAACAGGATAATAGGCCGAAGCATGGGAATCGTGATATGAAAAAACATTTGATATGAACTCGCACCATCTATTTTTGCAGCTTCGTAAAGTGTATTTGGAATACTTTGAAGGCCTGCAAGATAGATAATGGCGTTATAACCTGCCCATCGCCAGACAACCATGGAAGCAATCACAATTTTGACTAGAATGCCAGAGTTCATCCATGGAACAGGCTCAAGACCGATCACAGTTAATATATAATTGAAGAGACCATACTGATTTCCAAATATAGATTTAAAGATAATGGTAACCGCGACGATAGACGTAACATTAGTTAAGAAAAAAGCGGTTCTGTAGAATCCCTTGAACCTGAGCATGGGTACATTCAGCAAAAACGCTATGCACAATGCGCCAAACAGCATGGGAATAGTTGATAAAAACCAAATAATAAAGGTGTTTCCAATTGCCTTCCAAAAAACAGGATCCGTTATTAAATACCTGAATTGGACCAGCCCGACAAACTCCATTTCTCCAATTCCAGCCCAGCTTTGAAATGAAAGAAATAAAGAAAAGAGTACAGGAAACAAACCAAATGCTAAAAAGAGAAGATAAAATGGCGATATAAAGAGATACAATACTTTATTTTTATAAATATCATGCCAGATACTGCTTTTAGCTGACTGAACGGCTGGGTGTGCAAGTGTTTCCGTTTTTTCAATTTTCATAGGGCCATCCACCTTTCTAAGACCTCCTTTAATCTGCTGAAGAAGCATTCAGTCCATTTCATGAAGAATGCTAAATAGTTCCAGCCCGATCATTAATGTGAAAGTTCCCTTTTTATTTTTTCTAATGCATCTTTCCACGCTTTGCCGGGATCTTTATTTTGTCTTGCTATCAATAACAATTGTTCATCGAAAGCGGCACTAGCTGTAGAATGCTCAGGGCCATAGTATGCTACTGGAACATCTTGAGCTGCTTCGCTAAAGACCTCCACCGTTTTTTGGCCGCCAAAAAACGGCTCTTCCTCAATCATTTCCGGTTCATCAAATATGCTGGGTGTTGAAGGGAATAAATCCATTTTTAAATAGGATTGAAGCTGATTTTCAGGATTCATCAGCCACTTGATAACCTCATATGCCTCTTTAGGATGCTTTGAGCTTTTTAAAACTCCTATAAATGAACCCCCATTGTTCCCGCCACCGCCTGGAGCCCTTGCAACCCGCCACTTTCCTGCGGTATCAGGAGCAGCATCCTGAAGAATTAATTTTTCCCAGGAAGCGCCCACAAATGAAGCCACTTTTCCATTGTTCATGCCGGCGCTCCATTCAGGTCCATTTTCTAAGTTGGCGCTTAATCCTTTTTTATGGATTTCCACTCCATATTCCCAATCTTCTTTAATAGATGGACCATCCCCTATAAACTGATCAGATTTATTGAAGAATATATCTTTCCTTTGACTTGTGAGCTGGGTGAACACTCTGTTGATCGTATCAAACATGTAGACTCCGGTTTTTGCTTTCATTTGTTCTCCAGCTTTTATATAATCATCCCAAGTTGAAAGGTGTGCAGATACCTCAGCAGGGTCGGTTGGAAGCCCAGCTTCTTTAAATAAATCTTCCCGATAGAATAAAGCGGTTGGCCCAATGTCCATCGGCAGAGCAATTAAATGCTTTTTATCTGGTGTTAACGCCTTATTCCACTTCCAGTCCAAATATTGGTCTTTTATCTCTTCACCTTCTAAATCTAATAGATTTACAAACTCATCATGATATGGCAAAAACTCAGAAACCCAATCGTTCATTGCAACAATATCCGGTGCTCCGTTTTTTGCAATCAATGTAGTTTGAAGTTTTGTTTTGTAAGTGGCACCGTCAATTTTTTGGGTTTTCAATATAACATGAGGGAACTGCTCCTGAACTCTTGCCAAAAGTTCATCATCGATCGATCGATTGTAATACCATATTGTAAGCTGAACCTTGCTATCAGCGGCTGCATCTTCCGTACTTACAGGCTTTGTACATCCGATCACAACGCAAAACATAAAAAGGATCATGACGATTCCTGAAACCTTCTTTGACTTCATTGCAATCATTCCTTTTGACGTAGTCATAATTACACTTCTTACATGAACTAATAAGGATCAAGTAGCACTTTTTTAAAGCGCTTTCATTTTACTGCAAACAAGCAGAGACTCTACAGCTATTTTCTTACAAGTGCATATGAAAAAGGGTTCAATTGTTTCTTCAGTTGTACATGTTCCTCCCTTCTTTAATGGCTGATAATAGGCACATTGACTGAATCGACGACTTCTCATTGACATCTTTTTAATTATTTAACTATTTTTAATCTTTAGTTATATTTATCATAATAGAATATTTCACAAATCTATAGGACAAAACAAACGAATAAATAGGATATTTTGAACATACGGAGGGGGAGAGCCATGCTGCCAATTCATTTTCTTAATACGAGAGGGGATAACAAAGGAATACCTTTGACTTTGTACTCAATTGGATGGGAGCATCAAGTATACATGAACAGGCCCGTCGGATTTCCCGTGAATCAAGTCTTCTTGAATAAAAAGGGCACGGGGGTATTTCGAATATTTGGGCTTGGAGAGCTTGAATTAAAGGCGGGGCATGTCCTTGTTTTACCTGCCGGAGTGGCGCATGAATATTTTCCATTAACCAAGTCGCCCTGGCAATTAGGGTTTATTGGGTTTGAGGGAAATTCGGTAAATCCAATCCTTGAGAATATAGGACTTAAACAGCCGAAAGTGATGACTGTAAAATCATTTTCATCTCTTTGGTCATATGTTGAAAAACTGTGGCAAATTGCACAGAAAAATGAGAATGATGCAGTAATGAATGCATCCGTCAGCCTTTACTCTTTCTTGCTGGAGCTGAGAAAGCTGGAAGAAACGAACAACGAAAGCCATATAAACAGCGCAAAACATTCACCTCACGAAAACATTCGCAAAATCGTAAATCTGCTTCACGAACATTACGACGAACCTCTGGAAATGGCAAGCTTATCAAGTCTCGCCGGCTTTACACCACAGCATTTCACCAGAATTTTCAGGAAAATGTACGGTCTGACACCTTATCAATATTTAAATAAAATACGTTTTGAGAAAGCTATTTTTTTGCTGCAAGAAGAACCAGAATGGCATGTTCATGAAATAGCTGAAAGACTGGGGATGGAAACAAACTATTTTATTAGAGCTTTTAAAAAGAAATATGGCGTTACACCAGGTGTCTATAGAGGAAAGTAGAGAAGGAAGCAGAAAACCAGCGGCAGAAGACCTGGTTATACAACTTGAAACAGCTATCCCTGCAGCTCTCCGAACCAGAAAAGTATTTAATTCGGCAGCAGCATTAAGGATGTATCATTATATGAAAGATTAGATGCCAGAATAAAAAACTCCGGGTGTTTTTTTACATGATATAAATCGTTTACTTAACCCGATTTCAATAAGGAATTTACAAGGAGCACTAACCCCAATAAGTTAAAAGTATACCAACATGCGATGTTTGCATTTCTTGTGCATTTTTGTTCATTCCCTTTTAAAAAACATAATGGCTTCTTTTGCTAAGTCATCATATTCAATCTTTTATCATGGCAATTTCATCAATTCCATCGAAAAACTGAAAATAAATACGAAATATGTTAAGCTTTCCCTATGTCAGGAAGAAGGAGTTTTTATACATGATGCTTCAAGCGTTGTTGATCTTTTTACTGCAGCTGATTTTTGTCCCGGTCCTCACGATGAGAACCATCCTTCTTGTAAAAAATCAAACAAAATCAGCAGCTGGTGTCGGGTTATTGGAAGCGATTATCTACATCATCAGCTTAGGGATTGTCTTTCAGGATCTATCAAACCTTTATAACATTATCGCTTATGTCGTTGGGTTCAGTATTGGTTTGCTCCTTGGCGGATTATTGGAGAAGAAGCTTGCCATTGGCTATATAACCTATCAAGTAAATATTCCGGAGAGAAATACGGAGCTTGTGAATGATTTAAGAAATGCAGGTTTCGGCGTTACTTCGTTTGAAGGACAGGGCATCAATTCCACCCGCTATCGTTTAGACATCGTTTCAAAGCGGTCACGCGAAGAGGAATTGCTCGAAATTATTCAGGAAAGAGAACCAGCTGCTTTCATGATGTCCTATGAAATCCGTTCGTTTAAAGGCGGTTATTTGACGAAATCGATGAAGAAAAGACAGAGTATGTTTAACAAGAAAAAAATAAAAGGACCAGCTGAGTCCTATACTGAAAAAGGCTGATGTGAATCCACATCAGCTTATTTTTTAGAGATAAGAAAGGATAAAATTTTCCGCATTGATGTCAAGCAGCAAACGCCTAAATCCCATTCTCAAAATCCAAATTCCCGATAAAATCCACAAATGCCTTCACAATATTCAGCTGCAGGGATTCTTCATGAAAAAACATCCATGTTTTACGCATGATAGGCTTTCCATCAACTGTTTCGATCACAATTTTGTGCAGGCCATCAACATCACTTAAGATCATACTCGGCAAGATGGCATAGCCTAATCCGTTTACAACCATTTTTTTGCATGTATCGGCTTTATCCACTTCTATACTTATTAATGGAGGCTGAGTGAAATGTTCAGACCACCAATGATCTACGGCTGTTTTCAGAAGAGGGTCTGTTTGATAATCAATTCTTGGCAGTTCAGGGAGTTTCGAGATATCTATTTCTTCTTTTGAAGCAATGCACAAGGTTTCTTCAAACAACGGACGCTTTTGCCCTTTCCAGCTGTAATCTCCCCTGACAAACCCGATGTGAACATCACCGCTGTAAATTAAATGGGCAATCTCGCTGCTGAATGCGGTCGTTACCTTGAATTCCACATTCGGGTACTGCTCTTTAAATAATTTTAATAGATTAGGAAGCTTATAATCTGTGAAAAAGTTAGATACACCAAGCCTTAATGTTCCAACTGTGTTATCCTCCATATTCAGGACATTTTCTTTTATTTTTTGAATGGCTGACAGCATATCATATGCACATTTCGCCAAATATTCGCCTTGTGGAGTAAATTGAACGCCGCGCCTTCCTCTGTGCACGATGGTCACGCCGAATTCCTTTTCCAGCTGCTGCAGGCGATTCGTCAATGCGGGCTGTGAAATATATAAGTGCTGAGCGGCCTTGGTGATGTTTTTTTCTCGGTAAAGCGTTTGTAAAACCAGCCAATCCCGTTCATCCATCCTCATTTCCTCCCAGTTAGACATCAAATTTATTTATGGATAAGACCCTAAATCGGCTCAAATCCAGGCATTTGGTAGTCATAGAGCTCGTATGGATCCCCAAAAGTGCTCAAATCCACGCATTGGATAATCATAGAGTCTGTATGGTGCCCCAAACCAGCTCAAATCCACTCATTGGGTAATCATAGCGTCCATATGATTCCTCTTTTTTGGCTTAATCCTGGAGTTGGGTACTCATAGGGTGCGTATGATTCCCCTTTTCAGGCTCAATCCTGGAGTTGGATACTCATTGAGTGCGTATGATTCCCCTTTTTTGGCTCACTCCTGGAGTTGGGTACTCATAGGGTGCGTATGATTCCCCTTTTCAGGCTCGATCCTGGAGTTGGATAACTCATTGAGTGCTTATGATTCCTCTTTTTTGGCTCAATCCTGGAGTTGGGTACTCATAGGGTGCATATGCTTCCCCTTTTCAGGCTCAATCCTGGAGTTGGATGCTCATAGAGTGCGTATGATTCCCCTTTTCAGGCTCAATCCTGGAGTTGGATGCTCATAGAGTCCATATGATTCCTCTTTTTTGGTTCAATCCTGGAGTTGGGTACTCATAGGGTGCGTATGATTCCCCTTTTCAGGCTCAATCCTGGAGTTGGATGCTCATAGAGTCCATATGATTCCTCTTTTTTGGTTCAATCCTGGAGTTGGGTACTCATAGGGTGCGTATGATTCCCCTTTTCAGGCTCAATCCTGGAGTTGGATACTCATTGAGTGCGTATGATTCCTCTTTTTTGGCTCACTCCTGGAGTTGGGTACTCATAGGGTGCGTATGATTCCCCTTTTCAGGCTCGATCCTGGAGTTGGGTACTCATAGGGTGCGTATGATTCCCCTTTTCAGGCTCAATCGTGGATTTGGATACTCATTGAGTGCGTATGATTCCCCTTTTCAGGCTCGATCCTGGAGTTGGATACTCATTGAGTGCGTATGATTCCCCTTTTCAGGCTCAATCCTGGAGTTGGATACTCATAGCGTCCGTATGAGACCCTAAATCGGCTCAAATCCACTCATTGGGTAATCATAGATTCTGTATGGTGCCCCAAAGCAGCTCAAATCCACTCATTGGGTAATCATAGCGTTCTATGGTGCCCCCAAACTAGCTCAAAGTCATATTCGTGCCATCAAAATTGTTCGAACAGCGAGAATTATCTTGGAAGGGTACATGTACACAAAGAAAAACTAGGAAGTTTCCGGAATGCTTACCCGGCACATGTCGATTTTTAGTCATAATATGTCCATCTCGAAATAGGTTTTAATAAGAAGACAAAATCGGCTGAACAAGGAGGAAATATCATGTGGGTGATCACGCTCTTTTTAAAGGAAACGATTAAAATGTACGAATTCAGCACAGAAAAAGAAGCCAGAGATGCTTATAAAAAATTAAAAGGCAGCAAGTTTCTATCTGAAATTGTTTACTTTAATGATCCTTGCTTTGCTTGAACTGCATGGAACAGCAGTGGAAATCACTAAAAAACGCTTAGAAATTATTCTGAGCGTTTTTTCTGTTTCTCCTCAGGCTATTCCTCGTCCATGTCAAACATGTAACAGTGATGAGATTAGGCTAATTTTTTTGGCCTTTTTTGAATGATGAAAAATGGCGATCATTTAAATGTCTATTTTCCAGCGTAAAAAAGACTATTCCCTATTTCTTCAATAAAAGTGGTACATGCATCTCCCCAGGAATATGCTTACATATAAAATCAATTTGGAGGGCACCACTTTGAACATTTTCATGACCTATATGATTCTTGGTATTTCTCTTGCAGCACCTATTGGTCCTGTAAATGCAGCTCAGCTTAATCGCGGTATTAAAAAAGGATTTTTTCATGCATGGATTTTTGGGATAGGAGCGTTGCTCGCTGATCTGCTTTATATGATGCTTGTATATTTTGGTGTGATTCATTTTATAGACTCTTCATTTATGAAAACGTTTCTTTGGATTTTTGGTTTCTTTGTCCTTCTTTACTCGGGTATCGAAAGTCTTTTGAGCATAAGAGAAATACATATCAGGAATGATGCTTCTTTTAAAAATTCGGTCTTAAGCTCATTTTTATCAGGATTTGTCATGTCTGTTTCAAACCCGCTGACCATTATGTTCTGGTTAGGAATTTATGGATCAGTTTTAGCTAAAACTGTTTCTGGTTCCAGTGTCAATCAGCTTCTATTATACAGCACTGCTATCATCTGCGGGATTTTAATCTGGGATTTTACAATGGCCGCAGTCTCAAGTTATGCAAGAAAGTTCCTTCACTCTAAACTTTTGATCGCAATCTCATTCCTTTCATCATTATCGATGATTGGATTTGGAATCTATTTTGGCTATCATGCATGGTTGATTTTATTTTAATGAAGACTCAAAGATTATCCCTATTTTTCTTAGACTCCGAGTATATGTCATTTTTCCCATAGCCAGAGAATGGACAGGACTTGGGTGATGTATGATCATCCCGCAGGAAATACTGCTTCCATTCATAATTATCCTCGTTCCCATACTGATTCAAATCTGGATGAGGAGAAATTGTATCATATAGGTTTAATCTTCTCCTTATCTCTTTTTTCACTTTGCTGCTCTGGATTTTATTCTTTCCGAATTCATTTAACACCCAGCGTGGTGTAATTGCTAACATGAGGTAAGGAAAAAAACGGCTATTTCTGTGGCGATGACTGGGGGTTGCACAATACATAAAGTATTTTTCACCAGCGAAACAGTACTCCCAGAATTTATTTTCCGGATCTATTGGAATGTCTGCTGGCCATTGCTCCTCATCGAACTGCTTTATGTTTGATAATATCTTCCAAAAAAGAGCCTCATAATTCTCCGGCGTATATCTATCAGTTTCAGGCATGTTATTAAAGAAAACAATAAGTGAAGAGTATGTGCCAGTCGTTTTAGAGATTTCGGAATAATAGGTAAACTTGCGTGCAAAATCAGAGAGTGAGTTTATGCTTTCTGGATCATCAACAAATGCATATCTAAAGTGATCCATAGCAAACCCTTGTGCAGCTGGTATACAAGGAAATTTAAGTTCCTTGTTTTGTATTTTTTCTGAGAATAAATGAAATGCTTTTCGTTCCCAGTCTTCAAGTATTGCTTCGTTTTTATAAAGGCAGTTTTTATCATATATAAGCTTCACGTATTATCCCTCCTCCCCCCAATTTATTTTTGGGAACTGAAAAGGGTGCGCGTATCAGATGAGAAAGCTAAATAATAAGAGAAGATTGCGATTGAGTGAAAAATTTACCCATCAATTGTTTTAGATTTTCTATCAATAATCAAACTGACTAGACGAGAAAAAATCATAAAATACAACTAATATCAGGACCAGCGTTTATGATAACCGGGATTCATTTATCTGTATGAGTCTTAAGTTACCTGAGCAGAATATAAAGAAAACGTGCTGCAAGTGGCAGACAAAGTAAAAGCCCCAGCAGAAAATCATGCATTCAATCACCATATCAATTTGAAGCATTTAAACTTGTTCAACAATAATCTGGTTTTATGAAAGATGAAAACCAAATTATGATCATGCGTCTCTTGGAGGAAAGATAATGGAACATACTAATTTTGATGAAATGCTGCAGCTTGTAGAACAAGCAAGAAATGCGGTGATCCAGGCCCAAATGAATTTTAACTCCGAAGAATACCAAAGGGCCTTAAGAGCTTTAAAGTTAGCCAAAGACCAATTAAGCATTGTTATGCACCAGGATTTGCAAAATGATGAACAGGCAACTATGGTTCATCATGCTAAAGAACATTTAATGCATTTAAATGAAACACTTGTTGCCCTGCAGAGCATCCAATAAAACTTTTTCGGAGGATAATGAAATGCATCAAGAAGATAAAACAGAAGTAAGCTGCTTTTCCGAATATGATTCTTTAAAGAATGTAATCCTATGCGAACCAAGATTTATGAGGATCAGTCAGGTAATTAATGAGACTCAAAGAAGATATCATAAAGAAAATATTCAAGTGGAAAAAGCAATCGTTCAACATCAAACTTTTGTTGATGCTCTTAAAAATAACGGAATCGAGACTCATATCCTTCCTTCAAAAGAAAAATATCCAGAACAGGTTTTTACTAGAGATATCGGATTTGCTGTAGGAGAGGTTTTATTTATTTCGGATATGAAAATGCCAATCAGGCAGGGTGAAGAAGGAATTCTAAAAGAATGGCTTAATACCATTGGAATAAAGTACATAGATCTTGTCGAAGATCAGACTGAAGGCGGCGATGTCATTATTGACCGTAAAACAGTCTATATTGGTTTAAGTGAAAGGACAACTGCCGGTGCCATTGAAAAAATTCAGTCACATCTAATAGATTATACGGTCATTCCTATCCCTATAAAAAAAGAAATTTTACATTTAGATTGTATCTTCAATATTATTTCGGATACAGAGGCCCTTATTTATAAAGATGGCCTTAATGATAGTGAATATAACCTATTAGCCAATCGATTTGATTTAATTGAGGTTTCTAAAGAAGAACAGTTTTCTATGGGTGTAAACGTTCTTTCAATAGGAAATAAAAAAATCATCAGTTTACCTCAAAACGCAGAAGTCAATCAGCAATTAAGCAAGCGCGGGTATGATGTGATTAAAATTGATTTTAGTGAAATTATTAAATCAGGCGGATCTTTCCGCTGCTGCACGCTGCCAATTAAACGAATCATGTAATTCTCTCTCAAAAAAGTTTATATACATAGGAGGATTTTTGTATTGATGACTAGTGAAAAGCTTTCAATATTTGCACTTGGCGGATTAAATGAAATCGGTAAAAACATGTATGCCTTACAGTACGATAATGAAATGGTTGTCATTGACTGCGGATCGAAATTTCCCGATGAAAGTCTACTGGGAATTGATTTGATCATTCCTGATATTGCTTACCTAAAAGAGAACAAAGATAAAATCAAAGGTTTAGTGGTTACTCATGGGCATGAAGACCACATCGGGGGTATTCCCTATCTTTTAAAACAGCTGAACATCCCAATTTATGCGACCAGGCTTACTTTAGGATTAATCGAGATTAAGTTAAAAGAACATAATCTTTTGGCTGACACACAACTGATAAGAATTGACTCAGAAACAAAAATTGAATTTGAATTTCTAAAATTAAGTTTCTTTAAAACAAATCACAGCATCCCTGATTGCCTTGGCGTAGTTTTTAACACCCCTGAAGGAACTGTTGTCCATACTGGAGATTTTAAATTTGATTTGACCCCAGTAAATAATCAGCATACTGATATACATAAAATGGCCAAAATAGGCAGTGAAGGCGTTTTGCTGCTCTTATCAGAAAGCACAAATGCTGAAAGGCCAGGATTTACTCCTTCCGAACAAATCGTAGGAGAACATATCGAAGATGCCTTCATAAAAGCTCATCGAAAAATTTTCATATCTACTTTTGCTTCAAATGTAAATCGTGTTCAGCAAATCGTGAATGCTGCAAAATTAACGAATAGAAAATTAGCCTTACTCGGACGAAGTATGGTTAATGTGGTATCCGTGGCTATCGATCAAGGATACCTTCAAATACCCGATGGCATGCTGATTGAAGCACATGAAATCAATCAATTGCCTCCTGAGCGGGTAGCGATCCTTTGTACTGGAAGTCAAGGTGAACCAATGGCTGCTCTTGCCAGACTTTCAAACTCAAGTTATCGAAATGTCGAGGTATTGCCTGAAGATACTGTGATTTTTTCAGCTTCCCCAATCCCAGGGAATGAAAGAAACGTTTCCCGTATTATAGATAATTTATTTAACTTAGGAGCAACTGTCATATACGGGTCTGGCAGTTCAACTGGAATGCATGTTTCAGGCCATGCCTATCAAGAAGAACTCAAGCTGATGCTGACTTTGATGAAACCTAAATATTTCATCCCTATTCATGGAGAATACAGAATGCTTCACCATCACTGTTTACTGGCAGAATCCGTGGGTGTTGCAGCAGAAAATATGTATGTTATGAAAAATGGGGATATTGTAGACATTTCGAATCAGACAGCCGTTCAAACTCGTTCAATACAAGCAGGCAATGTATATGTTGATGGTTTAGGTATTGGCGATATCGGCAATATCGTTTTAAGAGACAGGAAACAGCTTTCAGAAGACGGGATGCTTGTTATCGTAATCACTTTAAGCAAAACGGAAGCAAAAATCATTTCCGGTCCAGATGCTATTTCACGAGGATTTGTTTATGCACGTGATTCTGAAGCGTTACTGCAAGAAGTTAATCAACTTACAAAAACAACTGTAAATTCACTTTTAACAAAGAAAAACAACCAATGGAACGTAATCAAAAAAGAGATAAAAGAAAAACTTGGACATTTTTTATTTGTCCAAACCAAGAGAAGACCAATGATTCTTCCCATCATTATCGAGGTTTAATAAAACAGGAATGATCTGCTCTTTAAAGGTCATTTGTTTACCAGTTGTGAATCCCTCATTGAAAAGAAATGAACACAAGTACATCCAACTTTTTTAAAAAGACTTCTATCCTTATGGACAGAAGTCTTTTTAAATGGTAAGAAAATCAGGTTAGAGACCGAGAAAAAAATATACTAAATTGTTTTTATTTACAAATTTTTGAAAAGTGCGGAAGGAGTTTACCTTCAGCAACATCAGGAACTTTTAAGTAGTCAGCAAGATCATGTGGAATAAAAAGTATGAGAAATCTAAATTTTGCGAGTCTCTGTCAATAATGCAAGCAACTGCCTCTTGCAAGATAACGTCAAGGCTTGCTGCAGACTCATCTTAGAACAATGATTATTTATTTTCAAAGGGAGTGTGATCGATCCAAAGCAAAAATTGTTGCAAATAACTCTGAAGATATCGCTTTGTTTTATCGTCAGTAAGCACTTTCTGATTTGAGTCAATCTTTTCATGTACTTGTGAAATTAAAACTTTTTGAAACGGAAGAACTTGAGCTTGTATGGCTTCTAGTGTTTGTCTGATTTGCATTTGAGAAAAAGCCGTTCCTAATCCCCCAGGGGTTGCTCCTATCACACCTACTGGTTTTCTATGAAGAACCGAAGTCTTTGGAGGTCTTGAAGCCCAATCTAATGCGTTTTTTAACACACCAGGAATGCCTGAATTGTACTCAGGACTTACAATAATAATACCGTTAACTTCTTGAATTGCTTTTTTAAATGATGCTACAGTTTCCGGTCCGCCGCCGACTTCTAAATCTTCATCAAATAAAGGGAGATCTTTAATTTCAATCCAGCGAAACTCAGTGCTACCTTCCATGTCAACTAGGGATTGTGCAATAATTCGATTATAAGAACTTTTTCTTAAACTACCACAAATTAGTCCAATTGTTTTGGTCATATCGATTTCCCCTTTCAATTTCTAATCATTTCTATCATACTATAATCAATTAGAGGATAGGAAGGAGTGCAGAAATGGCAGAAAAGAAAGTTACATGGTTAGAGCTTTTTTATGATTTGTTATTTGTTGCGGCTGTTGCGGCTGCAACCCATGTTTTACTTCATATTGAAGATGGATATATCCATACAGAGTATTTATTAAAGTTTGTGTTAATTTTTATTCCTATCTGGTGGGCTTGGGTAGGGCAAACTATGTTTATTAACCGGTTTGGACAAGATTTATTTCATCAACGGCTATTTTTGATACTGCAAATGTTTTTTGTCCTAATTATGACATCAAGCTTAGCAGTTGATTTTGATCCATATTATCTTTCTTTTTTAATTGGTTATATTGGCTTAAGAGCAGTGACTGCGATCCAATATCTTGTTGTGCAGCGTATAGAAGAGGGATTTCGAAAAGATGCAGCACTATATTTAGGAAGGTATTTTTGGATTGGAATCATTATATCATTATTCTCCGTCCTTTTTGATTCTTGGATTCGATATGCTGTGTTATATACGGGTATCATTATTGATATCATGGTCCCAATGTTTGGACGTAAATATTTAGTTAAGGTGCCCACAAATACGGCGCACTTATTAGAGCGATTTGGTCTATTTTCAATTATTCTCTTTGGTGAAGCTCTTGTCAGCACCCTTGCGGTAATTCAACCTAAACAAGGAAATTGGAATTCAATAGGCTTTTCGATCATTTCATTTATCCTAATTATATCGATGTGGTGGCAGTATTTCGATAATGTGGAGAAGAAAGTAGACAAGTCGATACAAACAGCCGACCAAATCATTATTTATGGTCATTTGTTTATTTTAATGTCTTTGAGCATGATTGCAGCATCCATCAGACTATTGTTTTTACATGAGGTTCAGTATTCATTCATCCTATATTTCGTTTTTGGTTCTGTATTGCTCTATTTCCTGTCAACTACTTTTGTTTTCCACAAATATAGACATGAGAACCACAGATTGAATATTTATCATTTAGGGTTATTTTTAAGTATTTTAGCAGTCTTTTTTATTATTAATTTAATTGTAGTAGTACCTAATATTGTAGTAATAGGGGAATTAACACTGTTTTTTATCATCTATGCTAAATTAACAACCACTTAAATTAGTTCAAGTTTTTTTATGTCATTTGATAAAAATCAGCCTTCTGACATATCGGCAGCACAGCAAGAACAGGGATGCCAAACCTGTTTTCTGAAATAAATTAACGGCAGCGATAGTATCTCTTGTTTTGTCATTCCTTCAGCTTCACCATAATCTCTCTCTAAAAAATCTTCCATCCCTACGATCGTGCAAGTATGTTATCCACTACTTAATGTCGATATTACCAGCATATTCAGCACTTCCACTGTCTGTAAGAAGGTCCACTTCAATTAGATATTCACCTTTTTCTTTTGGGAAATTGAAGTTGCGATTTTTATCAAGTTCCAATTTCACCTTCTCATCCTGCTGCCATACCCAATACTTATTTCTTCAACCTTTAAATCTTCACTATCAAATTCTATAAAATCATGTTGACCGATATACATAATTTCGGCCGGTTTCTTTTTCTATTTCAAATCGTTCAGTATCTTCCTGTTCACCAGTCAGATGGAAATTTTTTGTATGATTTTGAAGAACAATAAATTCAAAAAAAGGTTTTTATTAGATTTTCATCTCTCTTACAATTAATGCATAGATAATTTATTTCTAAAGCGTCCTCAGTTATTGTGTGAAGTGTTTCTTTTTTGCAGTTTTCACAATATCTTGCTGAATTTGTTTTAATCAATTCCTCACCTGCTTTAATTTTATTTACAAATATTTTTATTGAAGGCCTTATCCATTTAAAGTATGCCACTATTAAAGTCTGGTAAAACCCATTATTATATACTCCCTCTTATCCCTAATTGACTAGAAGGACTAATAATAGTCAATTCATCTTAACAAGCCAGAATTCTGGCTTGTTTAATTTGTTAAAAGAACTAAAAGCTCGCTTAAGCTTAACGGATAAAATGCATTTATCCCTTCCAAATAAAAATACATATTCAATGACTTTATATCGAACAATAAAACTGTGAAGGAGGGGTTACATGAGCGGCTGCACTCCAGGCAGTTCTAATAAAAGCAGCTCAAGCAGCGGAGATTTAAACTGGTGGCAGTTATCTTTAATCGGAGTCGGCTGCACCATTGGAACCGGTTATTTCCTTGGATCCAGCATTGGAATTATGATTACTGGGCCCTCCATTGTCATTTCTTTTTTCCTGGCATCAATAGGTACATATATTGTCTTTAATGTTCTGGCAAAGATGACAGCAAAAGACCCTCAGGAAGGATCCTTCTGTTATTATGCAGGGAAAGCATTCGGCAAATGGGCAGGATTCAGCTGCGGTTGGAATTACTGGGCGTCCAATATCTTAATTATGGGCAGTCAGCTTATTGCCCTATCTATACTCTCTCAATTTTGGTTCCCAAATATAGCTTCATGGATTTTTGCCGTTGGCTATGCGATTCTTTCCATCCTGGTTGTTATAACAGGCACCAAAGGGTTCGATAAGACAGAAAACCTTCTTGCCATATTAAAGTTTGCTGCGATTATCATGTTTATAATACTGGCAGTTCTGGCACTTATGGGATTCATAAAAGGACCCCAAAAACCGGAATTGTTTGCTTGCGCATTTGATCTTTTCAAGGATGGATGGAAAGGATTTTGGGCTTCATTGACTTATGCTTTTTATGCCTATGGAGGAATTGAAGTAATTGGTCTTTTGGCCATCCAGCTGAAAAAGAAGGAAGATGCGCCAAAGGCTGGAAAAGTGATGCTCTTCTGTCTGACCGCCGTTTACGTCATTTCTTTGGCACTTGCAGTATTGCTGGTGTCCTCCGATTCTTTTCATGAAAAAGAAAGCCCCTTTGTAACTGCTTTAACTGGATATAACCTTGTTTTTTTTCCACATGTATTTAATGCAGCAATTATTATCGCTGGATTTTCTACTATGACTGCTTCCCTTTTCGGTGTAACGAACCTTCTTGTTACGTTGTCCAAAGATGGAGATGCTCCAGCCTTTTTTTCTAAGAAAATCAAGAGATTCAAACAGCTTCCTGTTCCTTCACTTGCATTAGCATCAATAGGTCTTGTTGCATCCATCATAACAGCTCTGATTCTGCCGGGAAAAATATACGAGTATATAACCACTGCAGCAGGTATACTTCTTCTGTACAATTGGTTTTTCATTATTATGTCTTCCTTAAAACTGCTGAAAACGAAATGGATCACTAAACTATCTTCATATCTTGGAATTGTTTTGATTTTAGCTGCTGTAAGCGGAACGTTAATGGACAAGGCCGTCAGACCAGGTTTTTATATTAGTCTGCTATTTGTGCTTATTATCTCTTTAGTTTGCTTAAAGATGAAAAAATATTGGAAACAAGAAAAAACAAAAATTAGATATTATTAAGGAGTGGCTAAAATGGGGAATTCAAAAAAAGAACAGACTCCTACAGAAGATGCAGTCTTGCTTATGTTCCTGTCCCTTGCCGAAAATGATGGCATAGAAGTAGCGATTACCCTGAACATTCAGGGAGCCATCGTTACAGGCATATTAATTGGTTCTAGAGCTTATTATGACGGGATCACTGAATCATCCCTTCATTTAAAAGACGATACAATGTCCAAGATTATTGCTAAACGATTTGGTGACTTAAGAGATGAATACTTAAAACAAAAGCAGGAACAAGCGGATAAAAAAGACAATGAGGAAGCTGCCGCAGCCTATATCCACCTAAAAAACGCAAAATATCATCAACCGGCAATAAATGCTTCTGCGTCCTGGTGGAGAGGAAAAATTTCATCCATTGACTCATTTTCATTTGATTCACTGATTTAAGTACAGAAAGAACTCTTTTTAGAGTTCTTTCTGTACTTGAAATTAAATAGCATCCGGCATTTAACCAGATGCAAGTCAAAAGTAAATCATTTTCCTTTTTTCAGGCTTTGCTTTAAAATTTTTTATGACTAGCCACAACAGGAGAATGCCTGTAATACCAGCTATTATAAAACTCAGGTTCAAGTAATTTTTTATCACCGCAGTCATAATTGGAGGCCCTAAGGCAACACCAATGAACCTTGCAGAACTGTAAAATGAGGTAATCGTGCCCCGTTCTTCCTTCTCGGTATTTTCAGTTACAATTGCATCTAAGGTTGGAAGCATGGCCCCAATAGCCATACCAATGATACTGGTAACAAAAAAAAGCCAAAATAGATTATATTTCACATAGCCTATAAACGGAACACTTAAAGATAAAATTAAAAGGCTGAAAATAGTGATAATTCTCATTATTTTCATATTACCCTTTATACATTTACCTGTTATAAATGCTGAAGTGCATAAAACCATAAGTGGAATGGCTAATAAAAATCCTTTTTTTATTCCTTTTAGTAAATATACTTTCTCAAGATGGTTTGATAAGAAGAATAATACAGCAAATAAAATAAGCATAACAAATGCTCCAAGGGCGAACAAAAGGTAGAGCCATTTTCCCTCTTGATGAAAGGTCTTTTTTGTATTTGAAAGAAATTCTTTAAAAGCAGCTGGTTTTTCTTTCCTTTTAGGAACCTTCACAAAAAAGAAAATAAGAAGAATGGAAATGAAGCTAAAAAAAGAAATGGAAAAAAACGGAACAAACCATAGTATTGAAGCGAATAATGATCCGATAATTGGACTGAGCACTTTTCCAAATGTATTGGATGTTTCCACTACACCCAGGCATGAACTTGCCTTTTCATCATCGTTTTTATACAAATCTCCTACTAAAGGCAGGATTATGGGAGAGGCACCTGCTGCTCCTATCCCCTGAAGAATACGCCCAAGAATGATCATCGTATATGGATCACTTAACTTCCAAGAAGCAAATCCTGCCACTAATCCGCCGATGAGAGCAATAAATAGACTGGGTAATATCACAGCTTTTCTTCCAATTCGATCAGATAAGTATCCTGCAAATGGGATAAGGATAATGGACGCAATAGAATAACTGGTAATTACCATACTTGACTGAAAAGGAGTAATCCCAACCTCTTTTTCAAAAATCGGCAAAACAGGTATAAGCATTGAATTGCCGAGTGTCATAACGAGTGGAATAGAAGCCATACTTACTATGCACCAATTGCTTAGTTTGTTCTCCTCACTGACCATGGATGCACCCAAATCTTTGACCTCCTGCTTGTTAGGATTAGATCAGACCTTTCTTAGTATTTTCCTCGTTCTCTTAAGTATGTACAAACGGGCTATTTTAATGATTTGAATGTTTTACTGACATAAGAGCACTCTATATATAAATACACATGAATGAGGTGCATGAATGGTGAAAAAGAAAAACACACAATCATCAGAAATTGCAGGAAAGCAATTTGATGTTTCTAATTATGAAGGTGAAACACAATTGGAAAAAGGACTGGCCGAGACTCATGAGCAAGTCAGTGATGATTATTACGAGGGAACAATTGACCAGCAAGATAAAGGGGATGAATAAATTAAAAAGGCCAAATGGCATGGCCATTTGGTCCTTTATTATCTTATATAAATTTGTGTAAAATCCAGCTCCGGAAAGCAAGCTCACCAAGCCGACCGCCGCATCGTATATTGGTCGACGCTGTTAACGGCAAGATGGATGTTTAGGACCAACCTGTTTTTTATCGCTTACTTTTACGACAACCGTTGTTAAAGGTTCGATCGTAATGGAATTTTTTTTCAGCTTAAATCCGGATGCTTTTTTAACTTTTCCAGCGCCTGCTTCGTCATTATCGACTACAATTACACCTTTTCTTAAATCCTCGGAAAGAGTAAGCGTTCTTGCTTTCGTATCTGCATTTACGAATACAGAGTAAGCTTCTTTTCCATTTGACGATACGTTTTTATATCCGATGACTAAATCTGAATCATTCATTTCAGGAGCATCAATCATCGTAACATTGGAATCAACTAACTCCTTGCTTCCTAATCGGAAAGCATCTGTTGATTTTCTCAGTTCAATTAGACCTGCCGTATATTCGCGAGTCGTGTTATTTATTGGATACATGCTATCATCTGTCGCCTTTTTCCAGTCGAATTTGTTGATGGCATCTGATGAATCGTATGAATCGTGAATAAAATAGCCAAACACTTTTCCAGATTCATCTTGAAGTGCGTGGAATTTCTGTTCAGGCAGTCCTTCTCCAAGCCACTGTTTTGTTCTTCCGTACTCCTGGCCTGCGTGCAGGAATGCTGTGCCCTGAGAAGTGAGAATCATGGAGTTTCCTAAACGGATTCTGTCATGAATTTCTTCATTGTTTGCAGGAATGGCTGGATCTTTTTTAATCGATTGAGCGATGACATCATACAATGGCAGGTTGTCATGCGCTTCAATATACTGAACCATATCACCAGAATCATCTGCAGCTGTATTAGTAGGCTGCCCTTTAATATTTTTCATAATAAGATCAAGGCTTCTTGCTCCGCCTGTAAGGAAGCGAGGTTCGCCTTCTGAACCGAAACCAGACTTCAGTTCATTGCGGATTTCATCTGAGAACACTCCAACATTATCCGTCTTGTTCATCCAATCTTGATCTGCACCTTTTCCTGCAAGTGATGGATCTGATAGATGGCCGCCGAACGTTCTCCAGCCTTCACCGATGAATAAGGCATTTTCATTAATTTCTGCAGCAGCATTGTAGGCATTCTGAATGGAATCGTACGTAGCATCACCCATCATATCAAAACGCATGCCGTCAATTTTGTATTCTTTAAACCAGTATTTAACCGAATCAACCATCAGTTTTTCAGCCATAGCGTGATTGGTTGCAAGGTTGTTTCCAAAACCGCCGATAAAGTTTCCATTAGCATCCTGGAAAGCATAATAGTTCGGGACAATATCATTCAGCATGCTTGCTTTGGCCATATGGGTATACACCACATCAAGCACAACACCCATTCCTGAATCATGCACCGCGTCAATGAGACCCTTTAATTCTTTGATTCTAAGCTCCGGATCTTTCGGATCCATTGAATAAGCTCCGTCTGGTGAAAAATAACTGTGAGGATCATAGCCCCAGTTATATTCATTGTTTGCCGCAGAATACTCGAGCTCGCGTTCTCTCATATTCGTTTCATCGCCGTAATACCAAGCCATTACCGGCAGCAGCTGGACGTGAGTCACACCAAGAGATTTGATATATTCAAGCTTATCTTTAAACGCATCATACGTACCCCAGTCAGTTGTTAAATCCCCTTCAATTGAAGGATCAGATGTAAAATCTCTGACGTGCACTTCCCAGATAACAGCATCCTCTCTTTTTTCATAGCCGTCAATCTTCGCAAAATCAAGTCCTGCCGGATCTGTTCCTGCAAGGTCAACAATGGCTGCTTTCCCAACCATATCACCATCTGGTCCTGCTTCACCTTTTGTATTTACAGTGAATGGAGCCATTGATTTTGCATAAGGGTCGAGAACTTTCTTTGTTTCCCCGCCATTTGTTACTTCGTATTGATAGTAGTATCCTTTTAAATCAGAGATTCCAAGATTCTTTGGCTTTGCTTCAACTGACCAGACTCCTTTTTCTCCCATGGCTAAATTGAGCCTGCCAATCTCTTTTGCTGCATCCTTTTTATCATAAAAAACGGCTGTAACCTTGCTTGCTTTAGGTGCCCATAGTTTCAGCACTGCTTTGCCGGATTGATAGACAGCTCCAAGATCATCGCCACCATACGAATAAAGCTCATCAATCATTCTCCAGCCTTTAGTTGCCGTAACGGATTTACCGGCGTATATAACGGTGTAAGAATCATTCGTCAGTTCAGCAGAAGTACTTACTTCCACAGTTGAACCGGATATAATTTTCACACTTTCAACTTGAATATCCGCGCCTTTTTCATCTTGTATCTTAATAGAAGAAAGCAGCTCCTCTTCCTTTAAACCTTCTGTTCTTGTCAGGCCAATCAGAAGCTTTTGTTTTGAAACAATTTCTGCACTGACTATGCCAATCGGATTTTCCCATTCAGATGATGTATAAACCGTGTCATCTGCATTTTTAATCCAGAGGTGATTGTAGTCCTCAAGCATCGTGAAAACTTTATCCCCGCCAGTTTTCTCGCCAGATGCGCGATTGACAACAAGGAAACCTAGTTTCTTCGCGCCTTCTTTTACTTTCACATCGATGTAGCGGCCATGCTCGTCGGTTTGCTCATCAGTAAACGGCACAGCATCTTTCGGCCACTCTTTTGGCGCTTCCGCTACATCCTCCCATAGCCACAAACCAAGGTCTTTGTAGTTTTTATCGTCCTTGACATAGTGAATTCTGACCGTGTTTTCAGGAAGATCAAGGTCCTTTTCAGCTGCGTTTGCTTTTGGCAGCTGTAATGTTGGAATTACCATTGAAATAAATAAAATAAAAACAAGGGCACTTTTCAATAATCTTGACATCTTTCAACCTCCATTTTAAGCTTGTACTCAATGAAACTTTGAAACTGGTAAGAGAGTTTATACGCGGATCGTTCTTGCGCGGATGTGCAAACGGTTTCATAAAGCGTTTACATTTATAATTAAAAGGAAAAATATGCTTTCTGTCAATAATAATTTTGAAAATTCTACAAATATATCAAAAGGGAAAAACAGGCTGTTGGTTCTGATTCTCCCTTTTGAACGCCACTTTAAATTCTGCTATTTGCAAGTATGCAGGCTATTTCTAGCGCGGTATCTCTCCAATTAGCACCTGTTTACTGTATAAAGTGATCTTTTTCTAGAAAAAGACTATTTCTCCTCGGCACTAGTGTGACCCTTTCTATTAATTCCGAGACTTTCAACCTTTATTCCAAGACTTTTTGAATGAATTCCTAGACTTTGCGGATTTTTTCCGAGACTTTAGAAAATAATTCCGTATAAATGTGAACGCCACATCAAAAATTGGCTAATCGAAAGCATGAAGGCTATTTTTAGCGTAGTCCCCTCTCCAATTGGTGCTCATTTACTGTTTAAAGGGATCTTTTTCTAGAAAAAGACTATTTCTAGTGTGACCCTTTCTATTAATTCCGAGACTTTCAACCTTTATTCCAAGACTTTTTGAATGAATTCCTAGACTTTGCGGATTTTTTCCGAGACTTTAGAAAATAATTCCGTATAAATGTGAACGCCACATCAAAAATTGGCTAATCGAAAGCATGAAGGCTATTTTTAGCGTAGTCCCCTCTCCAATTGGTGCTCTTCCTTTTTTCATCAATTGAAGATTTGTCATACCAGTCTTAGGGTCAATTCTCTCGTAATCAATATCTAGCCTTTGAAAAACCCGTCTGCTAATATCCCTTACTTTTCCATTGATCTTAGTTGTTCCAGTATATTCCACAGCCTTATAGCTTTTATATTCTTTACCCATACCCTTATGAAACAAGTAACTCCCACCCTGAGTCTCAGAAGAAGAATTCCCCTTGCTTCTATGTCCAGCTTTAATAATCAACTGATCCCTCAAACCCAACGAATCAACCGTATTATAAGGAACTCCCTCAAATCCCCCAGCAAACCCATACCTAGTTGCAAAAGCGTTAGTATTATTCACTTGATTTAACTTAACCGCAGCCGCCTCTTTCACATTCTTTACAGTGTTTTTCCAAGCATCAAAACCAGCTTTGCCTACTTTATCGACACCTTTTGTGCTAACGAGAGAAGTACCAACTGTGGCAATCGCATAAGTGACCCATCTGGCTCTAGTATAATCGTTTCCGTTTACCATATCACGTTCATAGGAACTTGCGATAGCTGCACTGATTTGAGCATAGGTTTCATCGTAATTGATAACAGCAGCTCCCATATCATAAAGAACCTGTTCAGGAGGTGTCATTAGAACATTCCATAATCCGGTGGCGGTATCCTTGGTGAATTCCCATAAACCGGCTCCAACACCTTTTAGAATCTCACCCTGCTTTTTATTGGCTTTTATCAAACCAACGATTTCCCGCTGCTCCGCCGTCAAATTCTCTTCCCCAAGATCCTCTGCAATCTTCAAATACTCATCTAAAGATAGATTCGGCGTCTCCAGCTCTTTCTGCAGCTTCTCGATCTTACGCTTTTCAGCTTGCTCCTTTTTAAAAGAAAGATAGGATTTCGCCTGATGCTGGACGCTGTCTTTCATTTTGCAGGCGGCAATATTGTGATACGGTTAGGCGTAGAAACAAATTGGAGATATATGTAATATTCTATCTTTGATCAGAGACAATATCCTTTGATCTCAGATAGCCTCTAAGTAAATTCTTTTCAAAAATATCTTTTTCCTAAAGAAAAACTCCCTACTACTAAAAAACCTTGAAAGGCATTTAGCCTATCAAGGTTGTGAAATTATTTTAAGTAATCTAATATTAAATTTACACTTTTTTCAAATCGACTTGGGTTCTTTTCTTTAATACTAGTTAATTGAGAAACAATATAGTCTTGAACATCTTTGTACAATGTGGGTATAATTTTTTTATAAATATTTAGGGAAGGCTCATGATTTAATATCCTCTTGTGCAGTATCTTTAACCATTCCTTAGCATGAGGAAGCATATTAGGAATAGAATTTGCCAATATTTTCAAAGATACTTCAGAATCAACAATGTTATCATATGACTCAATAGCATGTATTAGCCCAAACATTATTTCATCGTTTTCTGTTAAATCATCAAACCCTTGACACAATATTTCTATATGATTAACATCCTTCATCTCTAAAATATTTTCTATTGACTGCTCAAATTTTTCTACTTCATTCTCATCTCTTAACAAACGATTATTCTTTAATTCAATAAGTTCGACTGAAATGTCCAATTAAGCCTACCTCCTATTATTTTCAAACATATCTGGATACTTTGTTTTATTTAAGTTTATTACTTCCAATAACCCTGAACGTATCTTAGGAGTATAAAGCCCTCCTTTTATATAAATGTTTCTTGCATCAATAATATCACGTGTTAAAGCATCACGCGGTTGAAGGTTGAGATAATCTTCTAGTTTTTCACCAGTCATTCCATATGTTTTAGTTTGACGGTGTCTACCTCCTTTTCCTGGATGAGGTTGTTCCATATTCATGCTTACTCCATCATTTTTATGTACACCTGCTTTTGTTTTCATATATTTTGCAGACGGCATATGATGTGGTGTAATGTTATCTCCACGTATTCCAGCATCTATTAAATCTTCATATGTTCCAACTTTTCCTTCTTCTGGTAGGAGAGGTTTATCTATACCCTTATAAAACAAATAACTCTCAACCTGAGTATTAATATGATCATACAACTTCCCAGTATTAATCACATTAACAGGTATATCTACATCAACATATAATCCGCCACCACCTGCCCCAACCGGCTGATAATCTTGTGGCTGGTAACGTAAATCATTGCCAAACTCCTTTATCCCTGTAGCTGTTTTACCGGCAAGATCCTTTAGCTCTTTTTTACCAGCTGTCATCCCTATTTTTACAGCTTTATCTGTTCCTCTCGTTATAAAAATAGATGTTGCCACAGATGCTGTCGCATAGGTAATCCAGCGTGATCGGGAATAGCAATCTCCATTTATGACTTCTTTTTGAAACGAATTCCGAAGAGCATCCAAGGTTGCGACAAGGGTATCGACTGGATTCATTAGGGCGACTGTCGTGGAGTATGCCACTTCCATAGGACAATGCTTGAGATACCAAAGACTCATTGCGGTATCCACTGTATATTCCAATAATCCTTTCCCTATTCCTTTAGATGCTTCTCCTCGATTCCTAGCTTCCTTTAATTGATCAACCGCTAGCTTCTGCTCCGCCGTCAAATTCTCTTCCCCAAGATCCTCTGCAATCTTCAAATACTCATCTAAAGATAGATTCGGCGTCTCCAGCTCTTTCTGCAGCTTCTCAATCTTACGCTTTTCAGCTTGCTCCTTTTTAAAAGAAAGATAGGATTTCGCCTGATGCTGGACGCTGTCTTTCATTTTGCAGGCGGAACTATTATGATAAGCCTTTGCATCGAAATAGATTGGTGATGCCTGTCCGCCTCGTCGTGTTGCGTGATTTAATGCTTCAAAACGGCTCTTAATGTGATTTTGAATGGCCTCGGATTGCTGATACTCATAGGTAAATTTTTCAGTCAATGCATCAACTTTGTCAATAGTGTTTTTTCTTTCTTTTTCAGCTTTGTCCAAGTGTGCGTCGAATGTGCCGGTATCAAATGGCTGAAGGTCGACGAGGTCGCTGATGCTGCTTAAAATGCTGGTCAGCTCCTGCTTTTGATCAGAGACCATATCCTTTGATCTCCGATAGCCATTGACTAAATCTCTTTCCAAAAAATCTATATCCACATATGTATACCCGGATAACTTTGACTCTGCGGCATCCGCTGCCACTCCTTGAAAAAAAGCACTCTGCATCTCAATAAAGGTAAGCCATTCATCCACGATTGCCGCATGTTCTTGGTAAAAGTGTTTGATCGCTTCTGCGCCTGCTCCCTGAAACTCATCACCTAAATGAGAGACTTGGTAGAATGCCTTTTTTAGTACAATGAGCTGCTCTCTTAGATTTTCATATTTTTTTGCACGGTCTTCCATCGCAGAAATCAGAGTGTCAGCTTCATAAACTGCATTCAGAAACAATCGCCCCTCTCTTCTCATAAATTTCCAATTCTATCATAGCACAGGAATAATCAGTATATATGAATCATTTGACATAGTTTATTTCTAAAAAAACAAGTTACTCACTCTAATACTCACATGCTATAATGTTATTTCGTGCCATATATACTATTTTATTGAAGGGGATTATTTATTTTGAAAAATAGAGTAATGTTCATATTTATTCTCTTATGTCTTGTTGGCTGCAGTAAACCTGAATCAGAACCTGCAGACACAAAAGAAGCTGCTATTGATGAAGTCGTTGAAGAAGAAAAAGAAACGGCTGATGTATCAGAAAAAACGACAGAGACTGTTGAGGAGCAAGAAACGGTTGAACCAATTGAAGCAGAGAAAGCACCTATCGAGAAAGAAGAGCCAGCTGAATTAGTAGAAGAAGTCGAAGTAGTACCTGCTGAAGAAGAGGAAACGGCTGAAATGGAAGAAGAATTCGACTACGGTGAAACAGAGTCAGAGGTGAAGAGTACGTTCATGCCATATGATGAATTCACAAGCTATATTTACACCGGTATGAATTACGACGAATATACTACGTTTTTATTAGAAGGTTCTCAAACTGGTGATTTTCAGTTTTATGAATCGATTTTCATTGAGAACGGTATGTATCCAGGTGAAGCAGTTGATGCAATAGAATTAGCAGATGGAATTATTGGTGTTGGATTTGGAGAAACTGATGACGGACTTGTTGTGACCGGGATCTGGGAGTTTGGAAGTGTAGACGAAATCTTTGAAGCGGTAAAATAAATCACAGGGACATGAACTCTCGATTCATGTCCCTTTTTCATGCTAAAAAATAATCCCCAACCCCGCAAAAGCCAAATCCTCACACTCTACTTTCTGAACATAACTGTCTTTTTCAAACGTATGTGTATACCGGCTCAGTTTGACCATGCCTACATCGTTCTTCGTGTAGAAGACAACAGTCGGCCTTTCATTTTCATAGAAGAAAACCGGTCTGAGTGAAGGCGGAATGGTTTTAAATTCATTCCAATCACCAAGTGTATACAAGTAATCTACTACGCTGTTTGCCACTTTGTATTCGTCCTCATCTATAGGCAAAATATCGCCGGCACTCCAATAGCACCCGTGCCACAGCGCGCCAAATTCCCCGATTTCATGATAAGCAATGGCTGCCTGCAAGTAGGATAGCGGCGAATAATCCCCGTCTACTGCCATCATGACCTGATCATAGGCAAAATCCGGTTTCGGGTGCTCCAAACTATGCTCATCTGAATACATACATTCTTCAGGCGGAGGCAGTTCCCGGTCATACGGAATGGCGTAGACGGCAGAATTTCCATTTCCCCCAGCTGTATATTGGTAGGCTCTCAATTTATACCCTTTTCGAATCTTCAGCTGTGAAAAGCTTTGAATAACACGTTCAGGATTGTCTCTTGAAATCGCCCACCCTTCATTTTCATCGAAATAAGTTGTAAATGGACCAAGGTATAGATTAGGACGAGTTGCAGCGACCGCGAACTCAATGATATCAAATAGCTCTTGAGGTTTAACCTCCTGCACGAATAATTGCCTAAGCTCTTCAATTATTGCATGCCTTTGCGCAGTTAATTGAGGACATACATGATAATAATCGCCATTTTGATTTTTCTTCCCAAACGAAGGAATGCCCGCACGTTCTATTTGCTCCAGCCAGCTGCTTTTCAGCTGCTTTAAAAATGTGTATGTACTCTTATTATTTACTCCCCACCCGATGCAAATCCACGGATTCTTTTTCAGCTCACTCAGCGGCACTTGCATATCTGAAGGAAGAACCATCCCTCTTCCGCCCAAATACTCCATGTGGGCAATGGCCACAGTGTCCCTCGTGTTCTGAAGTGTGAACAAATTATATAAATAAATTCTTCCATTTAGAGGCTCAAGATGATAGAAAGCTTCAACCAATTTCACTACTTGTTTCATAGTTGGATCCAGGGAAACCTGTGCGAAAACACTTTCTCCATCACACAAATCCTTTACAGCATCATGACTTGCACTTCCAGGGTTCAGCAGCAGAAAACTGCCGATCGACTTTTCACTCTCTCCCCATTGAAGGTAGGCAGACTGCCGGAAAATGTGATTCTTCTTTTTCAGAAACGTTCCGAATGCTTTTGGCTGGTACATGAATTTGTCACCTACATTCCTATTTATTTACTCAAAAAATCAATATCCCTCTTGATCCAGTCAATGGCTTCTTCAACGGTATGAATGCCAAGTTTGTTCTTGGATTTCCATTTGCCGTTATGGTATAATATAAAGCTTCTGCCAGTTGGGGAAATATCACCAATTACATTTTTTCTTCTATGATGGGGTTTCTTTATGATGCATTCACCATTAAATAGTTCACTTTTATTATGTTTGTTAAGCCTAAGCCCTTTTATTTCAGCTAATCTCTTAAGCAAAATTTCATTTTCCAATTACCTCTTGCCTCATTTCACTGAATACCACCGATCTTCAAACGTCTTACCATCTAATTGACAGACTCCCTGATCCACCAATTGATCCAACACCATTGCCACATAGACAAACGACTTCGGTTTTCCAGAGTCATAAAATCCTTTAAAAGGATGGCTGTACTGATTAATCTCGCTGCACACCTCCAGCACACTTATCGTTCCAATGTTTTCAATTAAACGAATGATTGCTTGATGCATTTCCTCCCCTAAAGGAGAACTTACCTTAGGAATCACGTTTAACCTCTTTGGAGCAGCTCTTGTAATCGCCTTAGCCGCTTCAGGCTGACGCAATGCCTTGCGTCGAGCACCTTTCTCCTTTTGAATCATTCGATAAAGTCTATTAATCTGTCGATCTAACAAAGGCAGGTCGAGCTTAATGAGGTCCTGAATCTCTTCTGGAAATTCAATATTCATCGCCTTAGCCTCCGCAAGAACCTTCCTATCCCAGCCATTTATCACTTTATAGAGCATTTCATCCAGTTCAAAATCAATCTGCGTAAATCCTTTGATAATATCCTTCACAACGGATGCCGGAATCCCGGTATGAAATTCAAAATGATTTTTTCCAAATTTCTTGATCTCGCCAGTCTCTGTATTCTTCACAATATACTGATACCTCAGTGGCATGCCGCACTCACAGCGAAACGGACGATTCCCCAAACCGCCATCAAGCAGTTCAATAAACTCCCAGTCATTTATTTCCCGGTCAAGCTCCTGGTCTGAACCACTATACGTCCCCTTGCTTATTGCCAGCTCATTTGAAAAAAGAGTCCGTTTTCCGCGCTTTAACCGTTCAAGTAAATACGACCGCTGATCATCTGTTAAATTTTCAAGAATCTCAGACCGTTCCTCTGCCTCAAAATAATAATTCATGGATGCCACCTCCACTACGTACTATTCTTCCTTATCAAAAGTTTTCCTTGTTAAGATTCATAAAATTTTTTATAAATGAAACAGCAGAGACATATCATTCAGGTTTCTTTTCCAAATCATATGATCACTTCCTTCTCCCCAATAATCTTTAAGCAAATAATCAGGTTCACCAAGCTTCTTCCTCCATACCTTTTGGGCATTTTTGTATCCACTATCCAAACAAAACTCGTTGATTCCTCTATTCTGCAGGGTAAGAAGCATTAAATTCAAAAGCAGCGAACCTAAACCTCGTCTTTGATAATCCGGATGAACAAAAACGGTCCCTACCTCAACTCCTTCTCTCAACGCGCCCTCTGTGCAAGTAACAATCAATTTACTCACAGGACCATATTCAATTGAACCGACAAACTCATTTTCATCTAAAGCGATTAAAAAATATCGATTCCCCCCATCGCTTTCCAGATCGGTTTTCAAATATCGTTTCTTACATTCAATTTCCTCTTTCATATCGTCAAGTAGTTCCGATAAACCTTCTTTATCAAATGTATCCCTAATGACTTTACTGAAAAAAAGATTCAGCTCGTCCATATCTTCCATTCCTGGTCTTCTTATCTCAACATTTATGTTCATCACTCCCTGACTTTTAAAACAATTCCATCCATCATATTCCACTTCCTATCTTGTTTATCCTTTATAATTCGGTACAATTAAGAGAGAGGGGATGATTTGATGTTAAAAAATGAAACCATTCATATAAGACCTTTTACAGTTGAGGATGCAGAAGAAAGACTTCAGCTGCAGCTCAAAAACCGCGAGTTCTTTGAACAATTCTCTATGATCCGCACACCTGATTTCTACACCCTGGAAACTCAGCGCAGCATGATCCAAGAATACGAACAAAAAAACAAAGAAGACACCGAATATCAATTCGGCATCTACCTAAATGAGGACAATCGCTTGCTCGGCACCATCGGCCTCTTCCAAGTCATGCGGAGTTCACTCCAAAGCGCCGTCCTAGGCTATTTCCTGGACAAGGCTCACAACGGAAAAGGCTACACAACCCAAGCAGTCAAACTTATTGTTAACTATGCCTTTGAAGAACTCAAACTCCACCGCATCGAAGCCGGCGTCATGCCACACAACATTGGTTCTATTCGCGTACTGGAGAAAGCAGGATTTCATAAAGAAGGACTTGCGAGAAAGAATGTGATGATTAATGGGAAGTGGGAGGATCATGAGGTTTTGGCGATTTTGAATCCGGATGATTGAAAAAGGTAAAAGATTTTAAAAGATAAAACAAAATCGCAGGACTGTTTTCACAAAAATAAAATATATTATATTTAGATAGAATTTTTAGGAGGTGGAGAAATGAATGAAAGGTTACTTATTGCAGTTCTTGGAAATAGAAACTCTGGAAAATCCGAAACATGGAAAACATTATTTAACGATCCGAATATTAGGACAACACAGAAGTCTGAAAGAGATTTGAAATTGCAAACAGGAGCGTTTACAAAAGTTTTTCTTATAAATGGTTCTTCTCAGGAACGTGAAAAGAAAGTTGAAGATATTATTCAAGTAGGGTATGATCCCAATATTGTACTATGTTCGATACAGTATAAAAAAAGCGCTATCGATACATTAAAATTCTTTGCAAATAAAGACTATTTCATTTATTTACATTGGTTAAATCCGGGATATAACGATAGTTATGAGTATGATGAATATCTAGGACTAATACAGGAAGTTATGAAAATGAATTCAATGATAGGTAAGAGAGACGGTAAGTGCAGTGCAAATATTCGGGTAAAAGAAATTAAAGATTATATTTACGATTGGTCAAATAGGTATGGCTTAATAAAATCGTATAACCCAGTTAAATAACTTATCTTTACAACAAAAAGTTACCTCTATCTTGAAGGTAAATCGTTCGCCTTATTTAGCATTTAGTATAAAATCAAAAAAGTCGTTGAGAAATTTAAATAAAAATGGAGCTGAAAATTTTTCAGCTCCAATATTTTTTATTAAGGGTTCATTCTTTTTATTCTTTCTGTTAATGTAGCAATATCAATTATTATCGGCTTAACCTGTTTCAAAGATTTATCCTCCATTAACATTGGACCGTAGGAAATACACTGGCCTTTATGTAACGAAGCTAAAGCCTTTTCCCATTCTTTTCGGGAATTTGCATCATGAGATAGTACAGAAGCAATGCTGCTTATTTCTGAGTCTGGTGGTGCGAAATAGATTTTATGGCTCGCCATTTGCAGTCTTGAAATTTCATCTGTGGAAAGCAACCCTTTTAAGAACTGAGTAGCATACCATCCTGACCAACCGAATTTACGACCTTCTGTCAAAACTTTGGCACTTGGTGATTTTTCACCATGATCTAGATTTTGGGCTTCGTCTAGAATTACTGGTAATGGTATGTTCTGTCTACCATATTGCAGCTTGTAGTACCATAAATCCCATAATATAAATTCTGTTATCATAAGTTGAACATCACGAGTAAATCCAGCTAGTTGGATAATAAATACTTTTCCTTGTTTTTCCTCTAATTCAGCCCAATCATATTGTTTAATATGATTAAATGGATTTTTGTCTATCATAGGATTCAGCTGAGAAAGTGCAGTTTTAGCAGGCCCTGATGTATCCTGGTCTAATTCCTCGCGTAGTTTCTCAAGATTCATGTTATCGCCGTGTTTACTCATTCCACGCATAATTGCCTGATAAATTGCATTTTGTTGTTGAATTCCTAAATCCTTATAAATAGAAGCCAAAACACTTTTCATTCTTTCTGCAACATCTGAAAAGTCTTCCTGAATATATTCATCTTCATCCAATTCTTTTTGATTCCGCTTAAAAGGATTGATAGGGAACTTATCACGTGCAACAAGAAATTGTTCTATTTTATCGCCTAATTGTTCCTTAAATTCTGGCTCAAGTTTGGATTTTTTAAATCCATCGGTATAATCAAAAATAATGCTAGATATACCTTGTGAACATAATTCCATTAACATACATTGAATAAAATAGGATTTACCTTGTCCAGATTTTCCAGATATAAGAATATGTCTATTTGCTAATTGTGGATGTCCATATTCCCAATATACATCTTTAGTAGAACCCTCAGCATTTCCTAATAAAACTCTTACTTTTGATAATTCTTTGCTCGGCTTTGGTTTTATTATTGGTATTTCAATTTCAACCACGTCTTTATTAATAGGTTTGTCATTACCTTCAATTTTATCTGTGGGTAAAAACTCATTATCATCTTCTTTACTGGAAGGTTTATCCGTCTCCAAAGTTGATAATGAATCATCATAATCTTCATCAATAACCCCATCACTATGTCTATTAGACAGCAAAATAGATTTTCGAATATCTGTATTTCCAGATTGAATTCTTCCTTTAATTACTTCAATTTCTTCAACAACACCAGTGTATGCATCTTCTTCAGTAAGCTCTAATATTAGGACATTTTCTTCAATCTTGGAAGATCTCCAAGTAGCCTCTTTTCTAAAAGATAATACGGCTCCATTTCCTATATAAGGTGTTAAATGATGTCCTACCTCGTAATCATCATTTAATAACCGAGCTTTTACTTTATCTATAACCTTATATGAGCTCTCTGGCCAAATGTTATTCATAATAAATTTTTGAGAATTCGCTAAAAACAGCTGAATAAAAAAGTTTCTGAAGAACTTATTTGTAAATACACGTTTTCCTTCTTCATCTGTTTTTCTAAGTTCTTTATCTAATAAATATTTTGTCTTTCTTATTTGGTCTTTTGCTTTAGTAATCACGGAATCTTGATTAATTCCTATTTTCACTTCAATAGGATAATAATGCAGATAGAGTTTATCCTCATCTGTTATTTCTAAACCAATAAGCAGTAAATCATCGCTATGAGACCCTTTCACTCCTAGGTTTTTTGCGGTAAAAACGCCTTCACTTTTGCTTAATTTCACTGCTCCAGAAACGCGCAATATTTCTTCGAGCGATATTGGTACCCAGACAATATTAGGATGATAGAAATAACTTAAAGAGTATTTAATAGCTGAAATAATACTCACTTTCTCTCTAGAGAAATGTCCTTTACTTCCAATAACTCGTAATAACCATTCTCCATTTATAGTATTAAATGCTCGAATAGCGTCATCTATATTTTCATTTCTTGCTGTAACTTTATTTTCCTGTAAATATTGTTTTATTACATTTCTATATTGATTGGCTTTATCGGTTACAGTTATTGCCACATATTGATCTGATGAATTAAACTGATCACTATAATGAATGACGAGTAACTCTCTCTTTGATTTCTGGAAAAAATCTAATCCAACGTTAGGATCAATAAAAGTAACCCAATAAGACGAGTCATATAACTTATCTAGTACTTCTTCCCTCATCGCAGAAGTTCTCGTAACAATACTTTTATTTTTTAAATAAGGATTTACTCCGCCCTTTTCAAGGTTAGAAGCCAACTCATTTATACTTTTGGCAGTTTTTATTAATAAATTTTCATTTAACAGTACATTTTTGGTTCCAAAACCCGTTCGATAATCTTTTCTTCCCGCTACAGAAGTTACAGATGATAATAAACCATTCAAGGATAAACCAGTCTCTATCTCATCCATATTATCTTTCGCTTCTGCATCTTGAGTGTTCATTTTATAGAATGATATATGAGCGTATTGATATTCACCCTCGTCACTTAATTTGTAATAATGAATTTTTTCTCTAATAATCCTAAGTAAGTCGACCGGATCTATGTTTTTTGATTCAAACGATATTTTATACTTGTCCTGAACCTCATTTACATCGTCAAGAAGTGAAAATTGTTCAAAAGAACTAATTACATCCACTCCATTAAATAAAGCAACTTCAATTGGAACCACTTTTTGTGGTCCATTTTTTTCAATTTGTTTTTTCAAATAATTAATAAATCCTTTTAATACTTCCTCATCATTTGAAATTTGAATAACATTTATTTTAAGCGGTGATTTCGCTTCAGGAACAAAAAGATAATTAAAATGATCAACAAATTGAATAACTTTTTCTTCAATCACTTTAGCCAAAAATTCATTTGACTGACCCACCGCAACCTTCTTAACAGGTTGATATGTAGTCCATTCCCAAGCGTCACTCACCATTAAAGGACGAAACAATTCATCGTTATTACCGTACATATATGGAAGTAAGTTATGCGGCTGTAATCTATCCAATATGTGAGTTTCAATTTCTTCGTTTCCTATATGTTCGTTAATTGCAACTTGATAGGCCACGTTAATAGGATGCAATGGTGTAAGTAGAATTTGACCAGTTTCTTCTACTGTACCTAGCTTCAAAATGGATAATTGATTATCGCTAGGAATTTTATTCTCTTCAATGGATGAAATTTCATCGTTAAACGCCTGGAGATATTCCCTTGACAGTTGTAAAAGTGTCTGGTCCATATAAGCTAAGCTTGGTAAAAGATTATTTTCGCGATAAAAAGAGACTAAAGATAAATAAGCATTCAATAGATTAACTGGTAGTTCCAAAGGAATTTCCTCTAAACCACTAATTGATTTTAAAGCAAATTTATAACCATTTTGAATCCAAAGTTGTTCATATTCTAAGAACTCTTTGAATTCGTCTCGAGGATAATATTCTCTTGTCCCTTGCTGAAGCTTTTTATTTACATATTGAAAATGTGCTTGATATTCCCTCTTTAGCTTCCAAATTCTTTTTCCTAACACTGGTGCTGATCGTATTATTAAGTCCTTTGCAACAAAAGGGATTTTGGTATCATTTAATGCTAAATAAAAACTTAAAATTCCATCACCCCAGGCAGGTGATAAAGAAGATATTTTAATACCTTCCATATGAGATGATACAGCTACAGTCAGGTCATCCTCATCTAAAACAATCTCAGTAGGGGACTCAATATTTTGACCGAAAACAATAGCTTCACCTTTGTTGTTAATGATAATTTGTTTTTCTTTTACATTAATTTCGTAATAGGTTTTGATTCCTTGTAATACCTCAGATACACATCCTACAATTGCAATATGAAACTCATACTTTGATTTCGAATCATTTTCATGTGTATAAACTACTTTTTGGAACGTTACTTCATCTTTATTAGTCGGTATATTCAATTTTAATTTCTTACCAGAAACTGTACAGATATCACGATTTTTAATATGAATAAACTCTTTTTTCAACGTCTGATCGAATTCAAAATCTATTTCAATACCTTCATATTTTTCAGGATTAAAAATGATAATATGACGTTTCCGTAATCCAGATTTCGTTTCTTGTTGAGCCTTGTCCCAGTATATAAGGTTATCCTTAGTTATTGTTTTATTAGATCCAATATACCCTAAAGGTTTTCTTACAGGCTGGTTACGTTCATTTGATTCTTTAATAAAGACAAAGGATTCTTCCTTCCAATCCTCTTTCTTAAGTCGTGTAACTCCTCTCTCATCGAAGAGCTTTTCAAGTTGTTGACTTAAGTTTTCATATTCATGGAAATGCTGAATCTTTTCAAAAAACTCGTGGTTTTCTTGTAATCTTTTTCGAATTTGAGATGGAGTATACTGCTCAAGGTTTTCATCATAGAAGACACCTAGATTTGGATAATCTTCTTTTTTTATCTTACCTTGAGATAACAATGCCAATACTTCTGCAAAATCCCAAAGAGCTGGTTGCAATATCATGTCTTCTAATTTTTGATTCAAATAAAACTGAGCAACCTCTTTTTCTGATTTTGATAATATTGAGTTTTCAATTTCTTTTTTTAAATTCTTTGTGATAGATTTTACATGGAAGGGCAATCCTTCTTTTTGCAGATCACTACTCCCACCTCGAATACTATCAAGAGTTTCATGACAAATACTAAGAAGTGCCGTTTTAGACCATTTATCTTTTTGTTCTCCGACTTCATTTCGTAAAGTCACAAGAAAGTCAGGTGTAACATTCTCTATTGTAGCAGCTACTACTACTCTAAATTCACCAAAATTCAGTGAAAATGTAGAATATGGAGAACCTAATTTATGTTGATAATCAAAATCCGCTGCAATGTCTTTCGTTTTTAAGACTTTATATAAATCTGAGACCTGTTTTTCATCTTCAAATTGAAGGTAGTATCGTTCTCCACCTTCTAAAGATTGTCCTTGGAAAAATTGAATTAGCTTGTCAGATAAATAATTATAAAATTGGTTTAACATATTGGGCATCTCCACTATCACTCTTTTTATCCAATAGATTTAATTTATCATAAAGTTCAACTATGCCTTCCTTTGAGTATCTATCAAAAAAAAGACCTCTTTTTTCTAGTCCTTCAAATACCGATTTTAAAGACTTTCTTTCATCCTTTACCACAACAGTTGTAATTAACAATAATAATTCTTGTTTTATATTTAACATATAACCCAAAGAACCCCTTGTTTTAAGGAAGTATTTTTTCCCAATTTGTTCTAAAGATAATGAATACCTACTCTTTGTTCCTTGTTTAGTTGGTAATTTTGTATGAACTTCTTCAATACTGTTGTATAAAGAAATGATTAATTCGTCATATTTTTCTGGTAACTCTTTTATCTGCTCCAATTCCATTAAACCTCTATATTCAAGTATCCAATTAGTTAATACATTACTTAACTCTGTTTGTTCAATAACTGAAATTCCATTATAAAAATCTACCAACTCTGGATAGGATAAACCATGTGTACCTTGAAGAGAATTCACATGTTCTAGTGTATTTACCTGTATAAGTAAATTTCTTAAAGAATCTTTTATCAAATTATATCCTTTAGTATAGCTTTTCCTACTTTTACCTGGACCTTCCCAATCCAACATATAAAACAGTTCATTCACTTTAGAAGAATCTGCAATAAACTTTTGACTAAGCTTTAATGAAAGCTGTGAAATGTAAAAGAAATAATAATATGATAAGAAAAGACTTAAGTTGACAGTAAAATATTCAGGATATTTAGCTAAATATGAAATATCTTCATTAAACAGGTCTGTAATATGAGGTAATTTACCAACATATTTATTAGCTTTTTCTTTTACTACTAAATAATCAAGCTGATCTAGTATCAATTTTGATATTACATGATCAGAATTTCCTTTTGCAAACATTGACCGAATGGATTCATTACTTTTAATATAAATATCCCTAAGTAATAGAGCTATTTCTGCTTCACCTTTTCCTTCATCTCCTTCTGTCCTTTGAAAATATTGAAAAATATGTGGATGGAAGACTTTCATAGACGAATGATTGTCAGCAAGATACAATTTCATTAATCTTTGAAAATAGGGTGTATCATGAATATCCATTTGTACTTTATCACTAATTCCCTTAATGATATCTTCGATTTCAATTTTTTCCTTTAATGAATGATTACTGACAAGTCTAGTGAACTCCCCTACTACACCATCGAAACCCCTGGCGAACCTAGCACGCTCCGAAGCTCTAGTCGGAAATGGAAAATAAGGAGCATGTTTATTTATATTATGAGTCAATCCTTTTTTATCTGGTTTAACTCCTAAATACCGTCTTAATTCAATTAGATTTTGATTATAATCCATAGTTACTCCCTCGTGAATGTAAATTGTCCAAAGAATGAATCATACTCTAATTTAAAGTTCAAATTTTCATTAGAATGATGGATAAGTAATTGTTCTTTTCTACTTCCAAGTTTCATTAACTTATCAATAAACTCAACAAATTGAATAGCATCATCTTTGTCCTTTTTATTAGGACGGTATCCATCTAAAACTTTTAAAATTTTCTCATATAGTGGGTAATCTATCTCAAGTAGTTCAAAAAATGTTTCTTGTTGATCTTGAAACCCTATCACTAACGTCTTTTTAAAACGATTAAGCACATCATCTACGTCTACTTGAAGATGTTTTATATATGGCTTTAGTTGTAATGATTGAGCAATTTTCATCGTTTCTGCAGTGTCATCTAAATAAATGTATGAAGTATTTTTCTTTGGTTGACCTTTCCACTCAAAAATAGCTTTTAGAGTATCTCTATATATAGATATTAGTCCTGAACGGTCTCCTGTATTAAATGCATATAGAGATGTCATATAACTTTTATATACTGAGTCAGAGAATACATGTTCTAAATTTGATGAAAGGCACCAGCCCATCCGAATCATTGATACATTTAATATTTTTCTTGTTGCAGAGCTGAGTTCATAAAAAGGTCCTAGCTCTTCTAGAGAATCGATCCAAACTTCAATACCATTTGATGTTATTTGTGATTTAAAAACATCTGATACATTGTGACTGTTATTTAACTCAATCAATAATTGATCTATTTCTTTTGATCGAACATGAATTGGATCTAATTTAGAAAGTACTTGTAGTAAAAGAGATCGGTCTTTACTACCAAAAAGCAAGTTTGGAAGTAAAAATTCCGTCTCATCAATTACGGAAGAAAAGACCAAATTATCTTCTAAATTTGCTGGAACAATGATATCGTATATGAAATTTAAAAGAGCCCTTGTTGAAATAATTAATTTATGTTTGATTAGGGCCTGAATTAACAATTGAGATATTTTTTCTTGTACTTCTCCTCTCTTAAAAAGCTGATAGTTTGTCATAACATGACCTTTATATCCATTTTCGAGATCTTTTATATAAGCTTGATAAAATGGATTAAGCTCTGATTCAGAAGTAATACGGTTGAAAAGTTCTTTAAAATATGTCGACTTAGGACCTTGATTTGTAATCTCAAACGTGTGGAAGTCACTAAAACTAATTAAATGGAAATTTTCATCTGTAACATCTTTAGATATGCTGTTTGAATTAAACACATCAGATTTATTAATAAATTCACTTAATTTTGTATAACTTTCTTTTGCATAATTTGATTCTAGGAAATTATGCAGTACACCTAAGTTAATCGCTAACACTTGTTTATCAATTGAATTATCAATGTAATCATCTGAAAAAGGCTTTAAAACCTCATCTAAAGTATCTAATGAGTTTTTTGTAGGATTAAAGCTTTCCGTTGCATCATTATGAATAGTGAACTTCTTCATCATTTCGGGGTATGTGTTATTCATATAAGCAAGTAAATGTGACTTACCGTCACCAACACTTCCACCTAGTATTATCAACTGGCATACATTACTTTTCTCAGAGGTCTTTAAAGCTTCATACATGTTGTTTTGAATTGGACGCTCTACATGAAGATATGTTTTAAAAGAACTAAATGATTTTTCGTTTTCCACAGCTTCTTGAGAAGATTCCTTTAATTTTGATAACTCATAAATTAAGCTACTACCATGTAATACATTTCCACTAATTTTCGCCTTTTTTTCTAAGGTTTGATGAGTATCTTCTTTAGAATTTCTATTTTCAATATCTATATCTGATATAGTATTCAATCTGATTTTTCTATTATTTAAATCTAGAAATCCTTTAAGCTGATTAGACAATTTCTTATCTATTAATTCATCTAGTTCTTCATTACTAAAACCTTTTTCCTTAAATAAAGGATGCTGATAGTTAGGTGGCACGAATTCATAGTCACCATAAACTTCCATATACCAAACAGCCACTTTGAATAAGTTCTTATGCATTTTTAATGCTGTTTCCAGGTCAAAATTACTATTCTTATGTGAAGCTTGATTTCCTAAATAACGTATGGAGTCGAATGATTTAGCAATCTCATTTGTTAATAATCCTTCTTTTTCTAATCCGTCAATTCTTTCAACTTGTCTTACATAAAGAAGGTTCTCTAATCCCGCTTCACGTTTTACTACATCTTTTGACAACTGCTCTGCGAATAACCTTCCTTTAACTAACACTCCATGCGGATCCGCATAGAAAATTTTGTCAATAATCATTCCTAACTGAGATAAGTCAGGATTCAAATTTTGGATAAATTCAAATGAATGACTAGACATAACTTCACCTCTTTATTAAAAAACCTAATTCAAATTTTATATAGAAACACTCTTTCTATTTTAAACAAAAATTTTACAATTAAATAGTATTTATTAAATTTCATTACACAATCACCCATGATATTTATCCTGAAAATGTAAAGATTTATTATTTCTCATACAGCTAAATACCTACATCGGTAATATGGAACTTTGCCTATCTGTAATTGGTCAATACCTCCAAGAAAAGATTTAGATTATCTGATTTGTTATTAAAGTTATTATGGTTTTTTATATGGTAAAATTATCTTATTCTAATATTACATAAAGGAGTTAATAATGAAATACGATATTTTTAACGCTAAATCTATAGAATTACACGCAAAAGTACTAGAAAATAAAAGTTTCTATGAAGTTATTCCTGCTTCAGATTTAAAAAAATCTACTAATAAAGGTGGATTGGGGCAATTAATTGAAAAACATCATTTCGGCTATAAACCTAACAGCCTCTCTGGACCAGATTTTGTAGAAGCCGGCGTTGAACTTAAGCTGACACCTTATAAAAAAGTAAGAAAATCAAAGTATTCTTCAAAAGAGCGATTAGTCTTAAATATTATTGATTATGAAAAGTTGATTTATGAAAAATTTGAAACTAGTTCTTTCTGGAATAAAAATAAATTGTTACTGTTAATCTTTTATTTGTATGAAAAAGAAACTAATAGAAGTGATTTCAAAATCACACACGCACAATTGTTTAGTTTCCCAGAAAAAGACCTACAAATAATTAAAGACGATTGGAAAAAAATAGTAGATAAAGTCAGTAAAGGATTAGCACATGAATTATCAGAATCTGAAACAAGTTATTTGGGTGCTTGCACTAAAGGGGCAAATAAACATAGTTTAAGAAAACAGCCGAAATCTTCAATTAAAGCTATGCAACGGGCGTTTAGTTTAAAATCTTCATATATGACATTTATTTTAAATGAATATATATTGAAGAAAAATGTTACTTATCAAACTATTACTGACAAATTAGAAGATTCTTTAGAAGAATTCATTATTAAAGCTTATAGCAATTATTATGGAGAGACTCTGGTCAACTTAAGCACTCGTTTTGGTGTCTCGAATAATTCTAAGGGTAAAACTTATTTAGTTGCTGCTAAAATGTTAAATGGCGAGTTAACTGATTTAAATAAAACAGAAGAATTTTTAAAATCAAATACAAAAATAAAAGCTATCAGAATTCAAAAAAATGGTAAAATAAAAGAGAGTATGTCATTTCCTACCTTTAAGTATTTAGACATTATTAAGGAAACGTGGGAGACAAGCACATTAAGAAATATGTTTTTAGAAACACGATTCCTTTTTGTAGTTTTTAAGGAAAATGAAGTTGGAGAATATCTTTTTGAAAGATCAATGTTCTGGAATATTCCACTTTCTGATTTAGAAAATGAAGTTAAATCTGTTTGGGAAGAAACAGTTAATAGAATAAATCTGGGGAAATCAGACGATTTACCAAAAAGTAGCGATAACAAAGTATGCCATGTGAGACCCCATGCGAGAAACAGGGAAGATACTTATCCAACACCTCACGGTGACAATATAGTAAAAAAATGTTTTTGGCTAAACAATAGTTATCTACTAGAACAGGTTAATTTCAACAAATAGAAAGAGCTGTCGTTTGAACTGCACCCCAATTGTTAGACAACATCTAACAATTGGAGGTGCAGTTTTTTTGACTAAATATACGATAGACGAAAAATCACATGCAGTTTTAGAGTACTTAGAAGGGGAAAAATCCTATAAATCCATTGCTCAAGAAAGAAATGTAGGTTTATCCCCTCTGAAAAGATGGGTCGCTCGCTATCTAAAACATGGGATGGAAGGACTTGTTTCATCCTATACAAATTACACTCTGCCCTTTAAACTAGAGGTACTTAAATATATGAACGAATATGGGGCATCGATCAACGAGACCGCTGTACACTATAACCTTCCTTCCGATTCTACACTTTTGAATTGGGCAAATCAGTTTAAGGAAGGAGGTATAGACGCCCTTAAACCAAAGAAAAAGGGGCGTCTATCCATGAAAAAAGAAACTAAGAAAAAATCGCCAGCTAATGGCTCTCAAGAAGCACTTCTTGCCGAATTAGAATACTTACGTGCAGAGAATGCCTATCTAAAAAAGTTGAATGCCTTAGTTCAAGAAAAGGATGCCTTACAAAAAAAGAAAAAGCGAAAGTAGTCCATGAACTAAGGAAACAATTTGATTTAAATCTGCTTCTATCCATTTCTAAAATGGCACGGAGTACGTACTATTATTGGGTAAACGCCTTCGGGCGTGAGGATAAATACACAGAAATTAAATCCCTTATCAAAGAGATTTTCCAAACGCATAAAGGGCGTTATGGGTATCGGCGTATCACCCTAGAATTACGTAATCGAGGTGCTCGCATCAATCATAAAACAGTTCTCAGATTGATGAATGAATTAGGATTGAAGTCATTGGTTCGCATGAAGAAATACCGTTCGTACAAAGGGAAAATCGGCAAGATTGCGCCCAACATTCTAGCACGTGATTTCAAGGCGGCAAAGTCCAATGAAAAATGGGTGACAGACGTCACAGAATTCCATATAGCTGGGGAGAAACTATACTTATCGGCCATTCTTGACCTGTTTAATGGAGAAATCATCGCCTATAATATCGAATCTCGGCCTGTTTATCCGCTCGTTTCCAAAATACTGGATAAAGCCTTTGATCGCTTGGAATCGAAAGATTCACCCATTCTCCATTCAGATCAGGGCTGGCATTATCAGATGAAACAATACTCGCATGATTTGAAAAAACATAACATTACACAAAGCATGTCACGCAAAGGAAATTGTCTCGATAATGCGGTCATTGAAAACTTCTTTGGCTTATTAAAATCCGAATTACTCTATCTTCAAGAATTTAAAAGCATGGAGCATTTCAAACAAGAACTAGAAGAATATATCCATTACTACAATCATCAACGAATCAAGGTAAAATTAAAAGGCATGAGCCCGGTTGATTACCGGATTCATGCCCTCAAGGCTGCCTAAGTAAATAAAGTGTCTAACTTTTTGGGTTCACTTCAGTTGGCAGCTCTTTCTATTTGTAACTATGTGTTTTTTCAATTTCATGAATTTTTCTACCCATTTTTTCAATTAGCCCAACAACCAAAGCATTACCCATACAAAAATATCTCATTCTCTCAGACATTCCAGTATCAGTCCAACCAGCCGGGAATCCATTTAGTTTTTCACATTCGTCGGGTGTAAGGAAGCGTAGACGTCCTTCTTCATCAAAAGGATTTTGCACAACATGGGTGCTCCTGTTAACAGTTCCTTCACTAGTTAACATTGTTCTTCCTGGTTTATCTAATGGTTCTGGAAATGCCATTCCACCTTCTGAAAAGATGTACTTATGTCCAGTTGAGGATGTACGTTCAATCTTTTTTGCACCTTTTAAGAATTTAAATTTTTCAATGTTAGATGTGGTTAAATAGTACTCTTCATCAACCATTAAATCTAAAATATCAATTAAAGGTGTAGGTTGTGTCTCTATAGGTAGTAATTCCACAGAGTATACTTGACCATTTATCATAATACCTGAATTTAAAAATTTGGTGCTGAATGTATCAGAAATTTCCACTAGATCTAAAGGTAGAGTTAGTTCCAGTGGTTTATGTTTTTCTGAAGCCACTGGTAAAACAGGGAATTCATCAGCAAAGAAACCTTCTTTAAATAATAAATCATTCTTATCTTTATCTTTAATAGCTTGTCCATAATTAGTTTCTAGTTTAGATGCAAAAATAAATACTCTTCTTCTTCTTTGAGCAAATCCATAATCAGCAGCATTGATAACTCTCCACTCAACGCTGTATCCCAGATCTCTAAATGTAGCAAGCATAATAGAGAAATCTCTTCCTCTTTGGCTAGATGGTGATTTTAATAGTCTATCTACATTTTCAAGAAGTACAAATTCAGGCATTTTATCTTGAATAATTCGTTTAATTTCCCAAAATAAAACACCTTTTTTCCCCTTTAAACCCTGTTCTCCGGACAAAGTTCTCGCAACAGAGTAATCTTGGCAAGGGAATCCCCCAACTAATAAGTCAGCATCTGGAATTTCTTGTGTATTTACTTGAGAAATATCTTCATTCGAATGAATACCTGTACCACTGAAGTTTTTTGAATAACAATTAAATGCATCCTGAGCTCTTTTAGCTGGTTCCCACTGATTTCCCCATACCACTTCGAAATGACCAGTTTTTTCTAATCCAAGTCTGAATCCACCTACTCCAGCAAAAAGTTCAATTACTTTCATTTAAAACCGAACATCCTTTCGCCTTATCATATATATAAATAATAATAAATTTGCCAAAAAAGATCAAGTACCTATTTAAAAATAAATTTAAAAGAAACTTTCTAATCAAAATAAGAAGCTCTTTCTGCAGTTGCATAAAGAGCTATCATTAGAGTATTAATTACCTAAATAGTCTTTTCATACTAACATATTAATATCGTTTGAACCAGTTATTAAAACATTGAAACATTTATAAGATAACTTCAAAATGTTCGTTTCACTTTTGGATTCATGGTTTTTTGGGTAGAAAAAAATATGAGGTGAAAAGGATGGTTAAAAACAATTCAGAAGAGAATAGAAAGAAAATCATGGGTTCTATAAAGGGGTAAAATACAAAATGAGAATCAATAGTCTCAAAAGAACTTTGGCATAGGGGTTTTAGATTCAGAAAAAACGGTAAATCATTATTTGGTACCCCTGATATCGCTATTAAGAAATATAAAATTGTAATATTTATTGACTCTTGTTTTTGTCATGCTTGCGAATTTCACGGAACATTACCTCAAAAAAATCAATTATTCTGGATAAAAAAATTCAATAGAAATAAAGAAAGGGATCTTGAAGTGAACAATTACTATATACAAAAGCAGTGGCATCTTCTGAGAGTATGGGAACATGACTTAAAAAGAGATTTTGCAGGATCTATCAATAAAATTGTTAGTTTAATTAATTTCTCAAAAAAATTTAAAGGCCCAAAAATATATAAACCATTTTATTCAGATTAACCAGTAAATTCTATATAATAAGATAAGGAATAAGAAAATAGATTTTATTTGATATAGATGTATAGATTACTTGCTTTTTTTCATAATTCAATAGAATCATAAAAGAAATTCTGGAGCAATTCAATTGTACTTCTTTAGGGTTATCATAGATTGTTGTAAAACAATATGAAGATGATAAAGAGGGAAAAAATAATATAGAACTTTTGAAGAAGTCCTTTCTTTATTAGGTATAAAGGAGAAAATGGACATGGAGACAGCCAAAAAAAGGATATTAAAAAATATACAAACCCACAACACCATCATCATCCACCGCCACATCAACCCCGACCTCGACGCCATCGGATCCCAGACAGGCTTGCAAAGAACGCTTCAGCATTCTTTCCCTGACAAAACCGTATACGCAGCTGGAAACGATGAGAAAAGTCTTCTCTTCATTAATAAAATGGACCTTATCTCAGATGAAGCATATAAAGAAGCTTTAGTAATTGTATGTGATACGGCAGAAACTTCTCGCATTTGCGACCAACGATTTTCAAAAGGAGCCCTGCTAATAAAAATCGATCATCATCCTGATCATGAACCCTACGGTGATCTTTCATGGGTGGATCCTTCTTACAGCTCGGCCAGTGAGATGCTTGTTGATTTGTTTTCGGAGTATCCAGAGGTTTTTCGGATGAATAAAGAGGCAGCCGGAGCTTTGTATACCGGGATTATTGGGGATACTGGCCGTTTGCTGAATGGAACTGCTTCACCGCGTACGTTGAAGGCTGTTAAGGCATTGCGGAAGTTTCATTTTCAGCCTGAACGGATTCATAATCATTTGAACAAGAAAAGCAGCGGTGTTACTCGTCTTCGCGAGGCGATTTTAAGGACTTTTAAGGTGACGGATCAGGGAGTTGCCTTTATTCATTTAACGGAGGAGAAATTGGCTGCTTACGGGGTGGACCGTGCGGAAGCGGCTAATCTTGTGAATGTCCTGTCTTCGATGGCACGAGTGAGAATCTGGGTCTTTTTTATTGAATATCCGAATGAAATTCGTGTAAGAATTCGTTCAAGGAATATTCCGATTGATGACATCGCCCGTATGTTTGGCGGCGGCGGGCATTCTTTCGCAGCAGGAGCATCGATTGATTCATGGAAAAAAGCGGATGAAGTGATTGAAGCTTTGAATCGTAAAACTTAAACCGAATATTGGAACTATTTTTGGTTTTCACATAGAATCTGATGTTTGTGGTAGTGTAGTACTAATACGCTTAAAAGAAAAGCGGAATCGCCCGTTTAGCTCCGGCAGACAGAAAAGGATCAGCCAGAAAAGGCGCTTTTTGCCTTTACTGGCGGATCCGTTCTGGCCGAGGAGTTGGGCGATGGAGCTAGACACCGAAGCGCATAATTTAAACTTTCTTAATACAAAATAAACACGCTGCCATTCAGCGTTCAATCATAATGGAGTGATAGTATGGGTAAAGCTAAAGCTAAAACGAAGAGCAGTAAAGGCGGGACAGGCGGAGGAACAGGCAAAAAAGGCTGGAACCGCTGGCAGGCAAATGCCAATAAAAAGAAGAGCTTTAAGCCTTATACAAGTAAGGGCACTAAACAGCAGGACGATGGAAAAGGCTCTAAAGAATAAAAAGTATGACAGCGCATGGATCCTTTTTGGGTCTTTTTTTATTTGCTGCAGACTTAAAGTGATGTCGCATAAAAAAGAAATAGACCCGGATACCACCCCAATAAAAAAAGACCGCCCCCTTTTAAGGTCCGATCTGTCTTTTCACCGATAACTGCTCCCCTTCACAATTAAAAATAAAATGACTGCAAGCAGCAATCCGCCAATGATAAACGGACCAAGACCCGAGCTGTAAACAAGGTAGACTTTCACGTGCTTTATTGTATTAACAACCAGATAAACAATAAATATAAGACTCAATCCTGCGATAAGCGGGACATAAGGATTTCGCTTCAAGTTAATCAGCCCTTTTCAGAAGCTTTTACTTAACCCTATGCCTAAGGTAATTTGTATCATGCTATAAAGAAAAGCGGAATCACCCGTTTAGACCCGACAGGCATAAAAGGATCCGACAGAAAAGTCCGGGTTTGACTTTTTTGGCGGAGCCGTTATGACCGAGGGTCTGGGTGATGGAGCTAGACATAGAAGCGCAAAATTTCATACTTCTAAATCTTTTGAGGAAAGCAAACAGGTTTTAATTTACATGTCTCTTCCCCTATACGGTTCTTTTTTCGGGAATAAGGTGTAGCTGAAGCTGATGAGAAAATCAATTCCAAGGACAAGGGTCCAAAGCTGAAGAGTTTTAAGCAGCTGTTCTGTCTGCTGTCCGTTGTTGATATAGAGAATAATGGCCCCGAGAAAAGATGCACCAATTATCCAGGCAAGGAGATGGCGGATCCATCCTTCTCTTTCACGTCGTGCATGCTCGGTTCCGTATTTGATTTTTTTCGGCGGTTTCACGCCATTTGCAAACCGGTAGGCAAAATGCTGATCTGCCCATTTGATCATCCCATGGCCAAAAGCAATACTGATTCCGATATAAATGGCTGCAATTCCATGTACCATTGTCGCAGTCGCCCCGTTCTTCAAATCAAGCACGGTTGCCGCAAGCAGCACAAAATCAACTGCCGGTGTACAAATCAGCAGAAACGCTCCAAGCTTCTTCTTTTTCATTAGATACCTTGCGACTAAACCCGCTAGAACAAAGACCCAAAATCCAATTTCACATGCTATAATTAACCAGCCAATCACTTCGGAACCCCCTTACCAACCAGCAAAAGCAAAGAACAGTGAGATGTTGACTGTTCTTTGTTTTCTATATAGTTTTTAAATCAGCTTAAAACAGCTTTTCCGCTCCTCGGCCGCTTCACAAGTTCTCCCCCGCAGTTTGGGCAGACAAATTCCATTTCTTCCGTACAGGTATGACAGAATGTGCATTCATATGTACAGATGTATGCATCTGATTTGTTATGGAGATTTGCAGAACATTTTTCACATACCGTTCTCATTTCTAGTGCCATTTTGAAATCCCCCTCCTATTAGAATTAGAAAATCCTTCTACACCCAATTATATTCCATATTTTCTTTTTTGTGTAAAAAAAAACAGAGGGCACACCTAAAAGTCTGCACCTCTGCATTCTTTTATTTCTTAAACCCCAACATCCTCTGCAACACCCTTATTCTTCTTCCGTCTTCTCCCCATTTTCGCCAGCAGTTCATACATAACCGGCACAACTACAAGTGTCAGGGCCGTAGATACGATTAGTCCGCCAATTACAACTACCGCTAAGCTTCTTGAGACCATGCTGGCAGCTTCTGTTGCACTGAAAATCATTGGTGTTAAGGCTACGATGGTTGTTACGGCCGTCATGATAATCGGGCGCAGCCTCGTGGACCCCGCTTCTAACAGAGCTTCTCTGGCATCGAGTCCTTTTTCGCGGTTTTGCTGGACGCGTTCGATTAAGACGATGGCGTTTGTTACCACGATTCCAATCAGCATTAAGGCTCCGAGCAAAGCATTGATGTCAACTGGTGTCTGGGAGATGACGAGTCCCAGAATGCCTCCCACTGCAGCAAGCGGCAGCGAGAACAGGATCGCAAACGGCGCTCTTACCTGACCGAAGGTGACGACCATGATGAGGTACACGACTAATACGGCGATGCCCATCATTTTAAAGAGATCTGTGAAATCGTCCTGCATCGATTCAGTTGCACCCGAAACGGAGACAGATGCACCTTCAGGCAGGTCGATTTCTTTAGTCATTTTATCGATTTTCATTCCTGCCGTTTTTAAGTCATCCGCACTGATTTCACCTGAAATTTGAATCGTTTCTTTTCCATCCTGATGATACACCTGAGTTTTGATGTCCCGTTCTTCAATCTCAGCTACTTGTTTGAGTTGTACAGGTCCCGCAATAGGTGAAGTGACATACGTATTCAGGACTTGTTTAGTTGTCGAAAAGTTAACATCATCGTATTCGATAACAGCTTGAACCTGTTCATCGCCTACTTTGATTTGGCCAAGCGGCGTTTTATTCAGCATGGCGCGGACCTGCTGGCCAATTTGTATTGGGCTTAAGCCCAGTGCAGACGCTTTTTCCTGGTCCACATTGACAACCCATTCGTTTTTCAATTCTTCGTAATTGCTTTTGACTTTTTCGATTCCCTCGATCTTTGCAAGTTCTGCTGCAGCAAGCTTTCCTGCTTCTGCAAGGTCTTCCTCATTTGAAGCCGTCACGTTCAGCTGAATGCCATTTCCTCCGCCAAAGCTTCCAAATGAGAACTGAGTTCCTTCAATTTTGCCTGGAGCATACTCTTCATTTTTTTCCTTGATCATTTCTAAAAATGCTTCAACATCTTTTCCTTTTTCAAAAATCACTGAGTAATTTGCTTGTTTTTCAGATAAAACCTGACCGTATTTTGCATCTTCAGATGTAGAGCCCATCTGGAAAAATAAATCCTTGAGCTTATCTTCTTTTAATAATTCCTGCTCAAATTCCCCTGCTTTTTCTTTGGCATCTTCTAAATCATAATCCGCCGGGTAGGTTAAGGAGACATTTACGAACGATTCAGACTGACTGTTAACACTGGCCTGCGGAATCGAATTGAAGGTGAAAATGGATCCAACAAAAATGATGAACGCGGCACCTAAAACAATCCATTTATGATTCAGTGACCATTTCAAAATGGAAATATACTTAGCAGACGGCTGATGCTCCTTCTGCTTCACCTTCTTTAAAAGGACAAAGCTTAACAGCGGTACTACTGTTAATGCGACAAGCAGGGATGCAAGAATTGAATAGACGACCGACAAGATCAGCGGAGTCATGATTTCTCCAATTGAACCTCCAACAAGGCCAATCGGCAAGAAGACAGCGATTGTTGTAAGCGTTGAAGACGTAATCGCAGTCGAAACCTCTTTCGTTCCGCTTAGAATAACTTCTTTTGACAAGCCTTCAGTCTGAATGCGTCGGTAAATATTTTCAATGACAACAATGCTGTCATCGACTAAACGTCCGACCGCAACGGCTAATCCGCCAAGTGTTAAAATGTTTAGCGTAATGTTTGATTGATCAAGTAAGAACAGTGTAATTAAAATCGACAGCGGAATACTGACTACAGCGATTAAGGTTGTTCGGATGTTTCTTAAAAACAGCAGAATGATGAGCGTTGCAGCGATTGCCCCAATCGCCACTTCCTTTGCCATGCCAAGCACGGCGCCTTCAACATCCTCTGCTGTATTTTGAACCGTGCGGACGGAGAAATCATCATTATAGATATCATTTAATTCTTCGGCTTTCCGGTCGACCTCTTTTCCAATTTCAACAGCGTTTTTGCTTGCTTCTTTAAAAATAACCAAAACCAGTGCTTCTTTACCATTTAATCTTGCATCTGCTTCGTAAAACTGACGAATGGAAACATCCGCAATATCTTTTATTTTTGTATCCGGTGCAAGAATCGCATTCTCAATTTGCGTTTTGTCTGTTACTTCCCCGAGCACCCTGACAGCATTTGCTTTTCCGTCCACTGCAATTTCGCCAGCAGGAATCGATGCATTTTGAGATTGCAGAGCCATCATCAGCTGTTCGGCGGACACTTTCTTTTCTTTCATTTTTTCCGGATCGATTTTAACAGAAAGCTCTGAAATGGACTTTCCGTAAAACGTGACGCTTGATACACCATCTATGTCTTCAAATTTCGTTTTTATTTCTTCTTCAATCCGATCTTCATCGGCTTTCGAAAATCCTTCTTCAGATTCAAGTGCCACCTGGGCAAGCGGAATCATGGAGAAGTTCAGCTGAGACACAACCGGCTTTCCTGTGTTCTTCGGCAGCTGAACTTGATTGATCAGCTTTTCAGCCTCTGAAGCAGCCTCTTTCATGTCGGCTTCTGACGTGTAATTGAGTGTAATCATGGAGATTCCTTCACTTGTTGAAGAAGTCATGCTGTCAAGATACGTACCATTTTTCAATTGACGTTCAAGCGGTTCCGTTATCTCTTCGGTAACCGTCTCGGCATCCATTCCCTCACCAAACGTGGTGACCGTTATCATCGGTGCATCCACGCTCGGCAGTAGCTCCATCGGCAGACGGGAACCCGAATACACACCGAGTACTGTTACCAGAAACACCATAATAACAATCGCTGCCCGATTTTTTAACGAGAATTTAGTTAAAATAGACATTTGCTTATCCCCCAAAGATATAAAATAGACATACTCCATAAATATACAACAAAATTTGGAAATTAGGTGTAAATTTTTGTTAACAATTAGTAAAAAGTACTTATTCGCACTCTTTACAATTTGTCTATAAATAACGGGGGATATTATCAGTAAAATAAATCTAAGAATTATTTTTGAATTAGGGGTAGACGATTTAATTAAACTTGTTATAATAGGTGGAAGTTAAAACACATTATGAAAAAAAAGGCGGGACGAAATGAAAAATAATTCGTGCAGATATATCATTAACGCGAGCGGTAAAGGCGGAGAAACGTATATGACCCACTGCCAGGATAAGCATGAATTAAATCAATGGATAGCTAAACGTAAAGATAAACTTCTGATGGATGAAATTAAAATAACAGACAAAAAGAAAAATCCATTCTTTAAATGGTTTTCTTTTATGAAATAGACGCCATGTCTTATGTATGGCGTTTTTATTATTTTCTTTAATAAATCGTGAGATTAGCCACCGTTCATACTGTTCTGTATAAGACGCATTCGCTGCAGCGATTAATGAAAGCCCTATTCTCCTTTCATTTTTTAGCTTTATTCACAGAAACCCATTATAATGAAGGAAAAATAAAAAAAGGGGTGATTACTTGAAGAGCAAAATGAACCAGTTGTTTGAGGACCAAAGGAATGTTCATGTACTGTATTCCTATAGTGGAACGAAGAATTACATAGATCAGGTTGTGAGTTTTATCCAAGATGGCATTTTAGCGGGAGATTACGTTATTCTTATTGAAAATGAACGTGTTTACCCTGCGATTCGCAATGAACTGAGCACTCGGTTAACAAAAAATCAAATGGAATTCGTTCACTTTGTAAACAACTTCGATTTCTATTATTCAAGCGGCAGTTATCATCCTCCTGCAATCGTTGAATACTTTAATAAAACTGTACAGCCATATGTGGAAAATAAAATTTCTTTCCGTTCATGGGCACATGTAGAGTGGGCCACAATGGGAGATCCGCTGCATCTAATAAGTGATTTCGAGAAAGTGGTAGACGAAGCTGTAAACCAGCTGTCGTTTCCGTTAATTTGTGCGTACGAAGCAGAGAGAATGCCTGACTATCTCAAAACGATTTTAATGGAAACACATCCCTATGTGTTAATGGAAGATGATATCATCGTCTCCGAACAATACCAGCCAAAGATTGATGTAAAAAAAAATAAATCGCTAAGTGTTTTATTAGTAAATCCGGTTACAGGGTTTTCTTAGTATCCAAGGAGCAGTAAATAGCAGCTAAAGCCGAATTTCTCGTTGAAACAATGAGAAATTCGGCTTTCGTTGCTCATACTGGCTTCCTTTTGCCTGAATAACATGGGAAATGTCTTTTATTAACCAAGCATCACCTTAACAAGCTAAACTATTGATTTTAATATTGGAACGGAAAATAGGTAATTTTCCTGATAAGAGTAACCAAAACAGCCGCTTGGGGTTATCCATGGAGGCTATTTTTATTTTAAAGAAAAATAATAAATTATTTTTCGCCCTCTGTGTAAATTTGAAACGTTACACCGAACTTGTCCGTTACAATCCCATAAGCTGGGCTAAAAAAAGCTTCCTGCAGCGGCATTTTCACTTGTCCGTCTTGCTGAAGGGATTCAAAAATTTGTTTAGATTTTTCGATGTCGTTCGTTGAAATACAGATCGTAACCTGATCTCCAATTTGACTGGTTTGACCTGGAAACATATCTGAAAACATGAGGTCCGTTTCGCCAACTTTTATCATTGCATGTGCCACAAGTTCCTTTGCTTCTTCAGGTAAAGGGAATTCTGGATTTTCTGGCATTTCTCCAAAAGTCTGGTTGAAGAGGACTTTCCCGTCCAATGCCTTTTCGTAAAATTGGATCGCTTCCTTTGCATTTCCGTTCATCATTAAATAGGGGGACATTCGCAATGTCATAATTTAGCAGCTCCTTGGCTCAATTTTCATACAAATGCTTGAGTAATCTTCAAACCTCCGTTTGAATTGTCAATGGCTGTAACCACTGTCACATTATTACCCATAAATGCATTTTACAACACAGAACAAACGTTCGTCAACAAAGACTTAATTGAAGACTAACAATATTTTCCTTGATACTCTTTTATTATAGAGCAAAAATTAACTACTAATAAGGGTAACCCCAGGGAAAATAGCCAATAAATGAAACAGGACGCATTCCTTGTTAGGAGCTTCTTGAAGTTTAATCATCCTTTTCACATTAACTACAAAAGCTGTCAGAAATGTTTGTATCTGCATGCCAAATTGACCACGGTATTTTGCCCTGGTCATTCCATGTGCATTTTTTAATTCAGCGTTTTTATGTTCAATTCTACTTCGTACGTTTTTTCGTTGACGATACTTATCCGATTCCAAATAAGCTATTTGTTTTTGATGTTCCTCCGACTTGATTGTAACCGTGTAAGCCTTCTCTTTAGTGTTGTTATAACAGCCTTCACTTAGTGGACATTGTCGACAGATACTTGTATCGAAGTAAAACTTATAGTAAGGATTTCTACTAGTTGCCTGTCTACTTTTTTTGGTTTTGCCTATACTTGTATGCCCAGCCGGGCAAATAACTTTACTATTCTCCTTCTCATATTGAAAGAGATCCTCTTCTCGTTTTCCATATACGATAGGATTTAATGGGATGGAAGCATCGATCTCTTCTTTTTGAAGAAATCTTAGATTATCTTTACTCGAATAAGCAGTATCTGCCAGTACTTCTTCAACAATCAGTTCTTGTTCCACTGTTTTGTTTACTAGGGGTTGAAGCTGCTTTCCATCGACTTCATTACCAGGTGTTACATGAACGGCAGTAATAATTTCTTCTTCTGTCATCGCAATATGATTTTTGTATCCGTAAAAAGATTTGGAATTTGATTTACGTCCAAATCGGGCATCAGGGTCTACTGCAGATTGTATTCCTTTGTTCGTTAAAAGTCGTTCATCTTTTACGATCTGCTTGGCAATTTCTAATTTCTCCTTTAAATTTCCTGCTACATTTGGAATCTGTTCCTCCAATTGATCTGTTAATTCTGATAAATAATGAAGAAGTTGTTTGGATTTTTCTTCATCAGTCCCTTCTAGTTTAGGGAACCTTGGGAGCTTTTCATATAAGAGGCTGTACTGTTTTTTTATCCCCTTTAAGAGCCGGTTAGAGGCTTTTTTAAGAACATCTAATGGCTTATCTTTCACAGAGTTTGCCAATGAATGAGTAGAATCAATAATTAAGGCCTTAGATTGTATTAATCCCTTTTCAACACACTGCTTTACAATATGCTCCAATACTTTTTCTATTTGACTAACGCCTAAACGATGACGGCGAAATCGACTCAGTTGAGAAGGATCAGGTAGAACATCTTCAGGGTTTAATCCTAAAAACCATTTATAAGCTAGATTATATTGAGAATCTTCTATTACTCTTTCATCTGATAAATTATACAAAAATTGAAGGAATAGTAGGCGAAATAACAATTCAGGCTCATTTGCAGGTCTACCATAAAATATACAATAAGAGTCCTTTACTAAATCATTAATAAATGAAAAGTCTACATTAGCATGAATTCTTTTAAGTAAGTGATTCTCAGGTACTAAAGAATACAATTCTGAATGAAAAGAAAGCGAAGTTTGTTTATGGTTTTTTAACATACTAGTTAGCTCCTAAAATTAGTAATATATACCTTTATTTTAACAAAAAAAACGCCAAACAGGCGTCTTTTCCATAAAATGTATTCATTTTGCAGTACCCTCTGTTAGAGAAACGCGTCCGATTTTTAATAAAAATTAGGGTAACAGTGAACGTGTTCGCAGCTTGTTTTTATCTGAAACGGATATGTTCACTATTAAAAATCAAAATTGTCAGGATCAGGACCAACTCGTTCATTTTTATTCAATCCATCAATAAGAGCCATGTCCCCTTCTGTTAACTCAAAATCAAAGATCGCTGCATTCTGGATGATGCGTTCCTCTTTTGTTGATTTTGGAATCGTGATCACTCCGTTTTGAAGGTCCCAGCGCAGAATAATTTGGGCAATTGATTTCTTGTATTTATTTGCAATTTCCTGCAGCTGCGGATGATTCAATAATTGGCCCTGCATCAAAGGAGACCATGCTTCAATCTGAATACCATGGTCCCTGCAAAACGATAGAAGAGTTTTTTGAGTCAGACGCGGATGAAATTCCACTTGGTTAATCATTGGTTTGATTTCTGCATCTTCCATCAGGCTTTCCAAATGATGAGTTTGGAAATTGCTTACGCCTATCGCTTTTATTTTTCCACTCTTATAAAGAGATTCAAGCGCTCTCCATGCTTCCTTATATTTGCCTTCTGCCGGCCAGTGAATCAGGTACAAATCCAAGTAGTCTAAACCAAGTTTAGTTAAGCTCGTTTCATAAGCTGCGAGCGTTTTATCGTAACTTAAATCCGCGTTCCAGACCTTCGATGTGACAAATAGATCTTCTCTGCGGATACCAGCTTCAGCTATCCCTTCACGTATTCCTTGTCCGACGCCTTCTTCGTTTTCATAAATAGCAGCCGTATCAATACTGCGGTATCCATGTTTAATGGCTGCTTTTACAGCATTTACAAGCTCTGGTCCTTCTTCTACTTTAAATACGCCAAGCCCGAACCATGGCATTTTCACACCGTTATGCAGAGTTGTTGTACTTTGTAAGTTGTTCATCATATTCAAATCCTCCTGTATTTTAGGTAAGTTATCCGGCTAGTTTTTTCCCTTGCATTTTCTGATCTTTACTCTCTAGTGCACGGCTCCAGCCCGTAAGAATAACGGCGCCCAAAACCATGAATCCTCCGATCCAAGCAGTGTGAATCAGGCCAATTGAATCCGTAATAATGCCACCCAAGAAAGCGCCAATCGCAATTCCTGCATTAAACGCAGCAATATTGATCGCAGATGCCACATCAACAGCACTTGGCACAAAGCGCTCCGCAAGCATGACGACATAAACCTGCAATCCAGGCACGTTCATAAAAGCAAATAGTCCCATCAATAAAATCGTCAGCAAACCTGCAATTTTAAATGGAGCCGTAAAGGTTAACACAAATAGTACGATAGCCTGCACAATAAACATATAGAATAAGGCCTTAATCGGATTTTTATTCGAAAGCTTTCCTCCAATCATATTTCCGATGGCGATCGCAATTCCATAAACAAGTAAAATAATCGCTACTGTTCCTTCTTTAAAGCCTGTTACATTTTGTAGCAGCGGTGATAGGTACGTAAAGACAACGAATGTTCCGCCGTATCCAAGAGCTGTAATCATAAAGACAAGCAGCAGACGGCCGTTCTTTACTAGCTTCAGCTGATCGCCAAATGTTGTGTGATTGCCTTTTTTCAAATCAGAAGGCACTAGAATGCAGTTTGCAATAAGTGCAGCTAGCCCAATAATAATAATCACAATAAAAGCAAGTCTCCAGCCAAATTGCTGGCCAATAAATGTTCCAAACGGAACTCCTGTTACAGTTGCGACTGTCAGACCGGTAAACATGATGGAAATTGCACTTGCCCGGCGGTTTTCAGGTACAAGGTCGGCTGCAATCGTTGAACCGATCGACATAAACACACCATGTGAAAGGGCTGCGATAATACGTCCGGCTAATAAAACCCCAATGCTTGTTGCGAAGGCAGAAAGACTATTTCCGATAAGAAAAACAATCATAATCCAAAGCAATAATGTTTTGCGTGACATGTTTGATGTGAGTGAGGTCAGAATCGGTGCCCCGAACATAACCCCCACTGCATATAACGAAACGGTTAATCCTGCAGTTGTAACAGGTATGGCTAAATCCTCAGAAATCATCGGAAGCAAGCCGACGCTGATAAATTCGGTTGTACCAATGGCAAAAGCACTGACTGCTAATGCAAGCAGCGCGAGCGTACTTCTCTTTTTATCTAAAGTCATCTTTTCTCCTCCTAAAAAATTGAATATTTATTAAAAATAAGTGTATGGTAAAGATCAGCCGGCAAATGTTATTATGAAACATATCAGACATCATGAAAAGTACGTACTTTTAAGTGCTGTAGGAACTTTTAAGTTCGGTAGGCACTTTTTGGTGCCTATTTATATAGGAGGGATTTCATGCAAAAAAAATACAATATACCTGTTGAAGCAACACTTGAAATCATTGGCGGAAAGTGGAAATGCGTTATTCTCTGTCACTTGACTCACGGCAAAAAACGGACAAACGAATTGAAGCGCTTGATGCCAAATATTACGCAAAAAATGCTGACACAGCAATTGCGGGAGCTTGAAGGTGATGGCGTCATTAACCGGATTGTCCATCAGCAGATTCCTCCCAAAGTTGAATATGAGCTCAGCGAATACGGCTGGAGTCTGCAGACAATTTTAGATTCACTCTGTGCCTGGGGAGAAGGCCACATTACGAAAGTGTATGGTGATAAATCGGCTGTGCTTGAGGAAAGTATCCTGAATAAATAAATGAAAAACTCGAAATTCCTGAATGGGATTTCTTTTACCTTCATTGGCAGTTGGAGGCCGCAGATTACATGATACCGGCAGAACTGGATGGTGGCTTTTAATCAACCTTATCCCGCTGATCTGATCAATTGTGATTCTTGTATTTAGCTGTCAGGATAGTCAGCCGAATGCGAATAAATATGGACCAAATCCTAAAATGTAACTGATCACGTAAACCGCCCTATTTTAATAGAGCGGTTTTTTTCTGTATTAAAATAAGTCAGCAGTCATTTATCAGCTGATTTTTCCCACGCCAAATTTCACCAGTTAAACAGCTTACTTTTTTGCTTCATGGAGGAGAATTAGGTATTTGGAAGTGATTTTCCAACAGCCGTAAAAAAGAGGTATTTTACATAAGAAAAAAGGATACAGAATTAGAAAATGTTTTCTTTAGATAATGGTCACATAGGGGGAGGCTTTCCAGTGGCTTTAAAGGTCTTGCTGTTTGGAGATATCGGCATTGATGACATGGTTGCCCTTATATATGGAGCGCTGCATGATGAGATCGAGATTGTCGGGGTGGTAGCTGATTACGGGAACATTTCAAGAAAAAATGCAATGGCCAGTGTCCAGTATTTGCATGATTTATTTAACCAATCCGATCAAATCCCCATTTTTGAAGGGGCAGAGCTTCCGATGACAGGGGAAAATCCGACCTATTATCCAGAGATCCACGGAGAATACGGAATGGGACCCATCGTTCCTGAGCAGGAGTATTCCGGCAAGGGAGATAATTTTCTCGAAATAGCAAAAGTGATTGAAACTCATGGAAAAGAGCTGACCATTGTCAGCATCGGAAGGCTTACGTCACTCGCGACCATGTTTATTCACTACAAAACGTTAATGAACAGCATTAAAGGTTTTTACGTCATGTGCGGTGCCTTTTGGGTGCCTGGCAATGTGACACCTGTGTCAGAGGCCAATTTCCATGCTGATCCTGTAGCGGCTAAAGTAGTTCTGACTCACGCAAGCAATCTGACGATTATCCCCTTAAATGTGACCGAACGAGCCATTGTCAATCAGGAAATGGTCGATTACATTGCAAGCATAGGAAAAGCTAAAATTCTAAAGCCTCTGCTAGACTACTATTATGCCTTTTACAAAAAAAGAAATCCGGCTGCTGCCGGAAGTCCAGTTCACGATGCCTTAACGATTATGGCTCCGCTTCATCCGGAAATGCTGAGCTACAGATCGTTGCCAGTATATGTGGTCCAATCAAAGGATAGCATGGAAAGAGGCCACAGCATCGCCGATATCAGGCCCTATGTGAAGTTCGGTGAAAAAGAGAAAAAACACCGTATTGCATTTGAACTCAACTACAGTCTGTTCTTTTCTAAGTTCATGTCCACTATGACGGGGGAACGATTTTAATAAATGTAAAAGAGAGCTGCTATACTAGCCAGCTCTCTGTTTTTCGCTAAATTTTCTGTTTGCCTTCTTCACCATTAATGGAATATCCGACCGTTATCTCCGCATTCAGTGATTGTGAAACAGAGCAATATTTGTCCTTGGACAGCTGAATTGCCCTTACCACTTTATCTTCAGGAAGATCTCCTTCTAAAGCGTAGTGAATGTGGATAGCTGTGAAGAGTTTCGGATGATCTTCTGCCCGTGTTCCGTTTACGTCCATGTGAAAAGAAGAAGGATTCAGCCTCATTTTTTGCAGGATGGAAATGATGTCAATTCCAGTACAGCCTGCAACTGCATTTAAAAGCAGCTCCGTTGGTCTGGCGCCAGTATTTTCTCCCCCAAAGTCTTCCGCAGCATCCATTTTCACTTCATGGCCTGATGGCGCTGTGCCTGAGAAACTCATTTTCCCGTTCCATTTAATTGTTGTGTTCATTCAATTCAGCTCCTTACATGGTAATCTTCATTACGTAATATTCTCTTCTCCGGCAATTATCATGAGAAAATCCCTTCAGAAAAGAACTGATAAAGGATCCCTGCATATCTTAAAGGAGGACATTTGCCTTGATGGGAAGGTTGTGAGTTAAATTGACAAAACCTCTCGTTTCCGTCATTTTGCCGGTAAAAAACGAAGGAATTCATATTAAGAATACGATTGAGTCAGCGTTAAAAATAAAAACAAACTGTCCGTTTGAAATCATTGTGGTTGATGATCATTCAGAGGATGGGTGCTGCTCATTTCTAGATCATACCATAGATCATCGAATCAAAATGATCCGAACCGCTGGGCTTGGAGCAGCTAATGCCCGGAATGCGGGCGCTGTTCTTGCAAGCGGAGACATATTTATTTTTTGTGATGCCCATGTTTTTTTTGAGGATGAGTGGCTGGAAAAGCTGATTGAACCCATACAGCAAGGCACAGCAGACGCAGTCAACCCAGGTATAGGAGATGTTAAACGGCCAAACCGTGTTGGATTTGGATTTGCCTGGAATGAGAAATTGGAGATCGAATGGAATAAAGAACAAAAAGATTCACCCTTTCCCTCCCCCCTGCTTGCAGGAGGCTGCTTAGCTGTTACACGCGCGGCTTTTGAGGATATCGATGGATTTGAACGCGGCTTCCAGGTATGGGGCCGCGAGGATGAAGAGATTTCCCTCAAGCTTTGGCTGTTCGGTTATCGCTGTTATATCGTTCCCGCGGTTAAAGTGCTGCACGTGTTCAGACCGAGCTCACCGCCATTTAAGCTCAGCTGGAATCATGTTAATTATAACCTTCTGCGTATGGCTCATTTGCACTTCAATGAGGAGCGGATCAAAAAGTGCAAACAACTTATTAAATTCAGCCAGGAAGCGAAGTTGATGGGAATGCTGCGTAAAAGTGACATTGATAAGAAACGAGCTCTGTATGAGAAAAAAAGGAAATATGATGATAGCTGGTATATGAGGACATTTGATATTCCATTTTAAAGAACTGTTTCATCGCAAATCCTTTAATTTCAAAAAACATTCATACTACTTAATTTATGACGCTTACTAGTTTTTCCCTATAAGCGACTGAATGTGTGATGCAATTCTATTAATGGATCCGTCAATTTGAAGGAATAATTCTGAAACGGACTGTTGTTGTTTTTTTATAAAATCAGCGTAATATTTCTGATCTTTATAAAGCCTGTTAATAAGGTTCGTTAATTGCTCATGTGTACTTACGGTACTAAATTTGATGTAGATTTCAGGATAATTGGATTGATGAATTTGAATAACAGGCTTATTCCAAGCTGCTGCTTCATAGATCGAGGTTGAATAATCTCCAATTACCAGGTCAGATTGATTTATTAGCAGCTGGATCGGCACATCATTGATGATTTCATTTTCTTTCATGATTCCTTTGCGGATAAAGAATTCACACTCCCGTTTGGAAGAGTTTGGATGAAGCTTATAAATGACCCTGATTTTGTTCATTTTCTTGATGCTGTTAGAAAAGAGGATTAAATTTTTGCTGTTGAATTCATCCTGGAGAGAACCCGTGAGAACATAAAGGATATTGAACCCATCTTTTTTTATGCTTTTATTATGTAACGTAAAATCATTTTTCGCTTGCTCGAGTTTAGGATTGCCAAGAACAATGGAAGCTGGAGCATTTTCTTTTGCTTTTAAAAGATTATTGAAGAATTCCCCCCACACAAAAACCAGATCTGCACCTTTGAAATGATGACGTTCATATTTCTCTGAAGCTATTAAACCGTGCTGAATTAATGTGCAGATGATTGGATACTTTGAATGTTCAATAGCACGGATGCAGCCAGGCGTTAAAAGAAAGTGGATACCATAAATGCATTTTGGCCGTGTCTCTTGAATCAAATAGTCAGTTAAAAGAAAGTCGATAGCATATCTTTTATAAAAGGCATAAAGCTTGTTCTTTTGCGAAGAAGTCAGAGCCATTTTTGAACTGAATGTTTCAATGCCTTTTAATAAATGATTTGTATAGTAGAGATTTGCATTTTTATGGACATTGTATTTTTTTATTAAGTGTTTATAAGACAGCAGCTTTACTTTTTTAGAAAGCATAGAGAGATTTGGAGAAGCCGTATCATATATAACAAGATAGACAGACAATCCAATTTCTGATAGTCGATTCGCTATGGGAAAAAGAAATAGTTCATAATCTCTTCTATAACATCCAAAATACAGCAGGGCGTCCGATGTGTACCATTTATTCTGAAAGTGACTTTGCTTTACAGCAATATCTGAAGCTTTTTTTTTATAAACCGGACTATCTAACTGTTTATTTAACATTTTTCCGGCCAGCAATAAATCCAGATTCTCTAAAATATGTGAAGGATATTGGTTAAGCAGGGTTTTTTCATCGTATTCTCTATTCAATTTCTCTATCCTCACATGTGCGATTTAATTCGGTAAACCTCATGTTATTCACCTCATTATTTTTACGGAAAATGGCTGTTTTTCTTCAAAAAGGTTTGACAAGCTAATCTGAATAAGTATTTTATAAATCAATTACCAAATAATATGGGATTATAAATCGAATTAATTTTTTGAATTTGATCTGAAATACTGAGCAATCTCTTTTTATCTGTTAAAAAAGCTTCCACTTGTTTATAGAGTCCTGGTTTATAGCGGGTATCATAATCTTGATGAAGCTGAACTTCATTAACTTCAAAGGAACCATGCCTCATGATGAAAAGCTTTTCCAGTGGTTTTAGAAAGAATTTATGCTGATCGGTCATAATTTCAATCCCCCACCTTCCTGGAGATTTCCAATCAGCGTGATAACTGAATAGAACTTGATTTTCAGTTACACCGCACCCTGTAAACCTTGCTGCTGCAGGATGCCAGTTTAAAGAATCGGATGATATGCAATGAATGGATTGAGGTTTACCTGCAATAAAAAAGGCTAAATCTATTACATGGGAAGAATTCGCAATTAGCCAATTTGCTTTTACCTTAGGATCGAGATTGCTTTTTTCAATTTGATTGCTGAGCTCTGTAAATTCGAAATGAATGGATCTGACAGGTGTACTATTGGATACATGTGTTAAAAGGCAGTCTATCGACTCATAAAATCTTCTATTATAGCCGATGTATACTGTTGAATTCTTTTGTTGGGAAGCTATCTTCATTTCCTCTAATTCATCACTATTCATAGCCCCTGGCTTTTCAATCAAAATTTCTTTAACACCATTTTGAATAAGTGCCAGTCCAATATTCTTTAAGTTTTGTACTGGAACTGCTATAATCGCTTTTTCAAAAGAGGGGTTTTGTTTTAAAAAGTCAGTCAGATCACCAAAAGATACTTTAGCTTCAACCTTTTGCTTGAAAAGAAGAGCTGTTTTCTCGCTCCTGGTAAAAACATGAAAAGGCAGATTCATACCGTTCAATACCTTCGCATACTCTTTGCCCATATAGCCCGCTCCGACAATAAGAATGGGTTTTATGTGATTGGACATTCCGTCACCTCATAACCAAAAGCTTTAGAAAAAAACAAATTTAATTCCCTAATTAAGTTTACATGCAGCTGTTTTGACATTTCATATTCTAAAAGTCCGCATTTATTATATAAAAGAATGTCTGTGATCATCATTCCTGTCACTTCACTTTGTTTAGGAAGCCAGAACGTTTTTTCACTCTGTTCTTTAGTGAGCTTATTTACAATGACAATTTTTTCAGTAAACGGGTAAAACGTCCACTGTTCGTTACTTACATTTATTGTAATGGTATATTCTTCAGTTGAATCTCCATTTGAACGGATGATTAACCGATCACCATTAGGTGAAGTTGCTTTTAATGTTCCAAGCACTTCCAAGTAGCCTTGTCTTTTGCTTTGAACAACTTTATCAAGATTGCTGACATCAATATTCATATTCAAACTGTCCGTAAAATAGGAAAACAAATCAAGATAATGAATGCTATTACAGCCTATTCCGAACTTCCCATATTCAAGGCTAATTTCCAGTTTGCCTGTCAGCTTCTCTTTTAGCTCACTATATATTGGATACGTTCTTAATGGACAATTCACCCAGCATCCTTTAACATCATGCTTTAATAAAAGATCAGACATTTTTTCGTAGTCTGCTTCCTTCTGAAATAAAACTTTCTCTAATATCAGATAGGTTATAGCAGTCTTTTTTAGAGTTGCTTCTGTTACTTCCAATCTTACTTTTGAACTTGTAGCTACGATGCAAACGTCTATCTTTTCAGGAAGCTCCAGTTCATTTTGATTATAAAAACATGCCTTTTCTTTCGTGGCTGATTCTTTATATCTTTGATTAACACGGTTCAGTGCATCTGAATTTGGATCGATAATATGAATAGCAAGCGGCAATGCTGTATTAAGCAATCCTTCAAAGTGCCTGAATCCAATATTGCCAGCACCTATTATTAATACATTAAACATTTTTTCCCCTCTTTCTTGATTTAAATATTAACCTTGGGTATGGCTTCCTATTATTTCTTCCAGCTTTTTTTTGACGATAAAAGGAGACTGATCAACGGTATAGTTTGTATAAGCAAGAAATTTTTTTGTTTTTGCTGTCAATAGAACTTTATATTCCTCATCGATTGCCAAACGATTTAATGCCTGTATCAGCTGGTTTTTGTTCTTAATGATTTCACCTGCTTGGGCTTTAGCTAAATGAGTATTAATCTGATTATGATTGAAATGATAATGGTAAGGATTAGGCGGCTGAAGAACTAGAAGCGGTTTGCTTAAAAGGGCTGCTTCTATGGCAGTGTTGGAGGATATGGTCATTAAACAATCAATTTGGTGCAGAAATTCATATAATGAATCTTCTTTAGTTAAAAACGCCACATTTTTCTTTTTATTTAATAAGGGATATTGATACTCATCACTTTTGTGTTTTTTTATGAGTATACTAATTGGAATCGAATCAGGAATAGAATAGATCCAGCTCTCTAATTCTTGATTTGCTGCTAAACAAGGCTGAGTAGAAAACCCTGCTAATAGATGATTTCCCGGTACTATGAATTTTTTTTTAAACATTTTATTTTCTGCGGCAAGCTGCCTGAGTTCGTAATAGTATTTTATATTCCCGGATACAGTGATTTGTTTATCTTCAATTCCTCTGTCAAGCAGCCAATTTTTCTGATTTATTCCCCATACAAAAAAGTAATCACTTCTAGATGGAATAAGGGAGCGATCTCCTATTAGCATAATTGGCATATTAACAAATGGTATTTGATACCTTTTTGAAAAAAGCCCTAAAATGGTCCCGAAAATACTTGCTTCTACTGGGTCAATGATAACGGTTGGGCGAGTTCTTAAAATTAATTGATCGATCATATACACCCATTTTGACACTCCAATACTGGCATTAATAAACCAATTCTTAAATGTTTCAGTAAGAAAATAACGATTGATGGATTGTCTATTAACCTTACGATTGACTAATTTAATTAAGTTTCTTTTTGACTGTATCGCCTTAATGCTGACTTTTTTAATTTCTTTATTGAAATTAAATTGTCTGAACTTTAGCGGTAACGGATGAACCCCTCTTTTGGTTTCAAAACCATACATCGTAACTTGATATTCTTTTAGATGATCTGCAGCAAAATCAAAATAGTCTTCGGACATTAGAATTGAAGTATTTTTTTTCATAATAGTGGACTTCGCAATATCATCAAGAGAAATCAGTCTCCGATTAATATCCTCCATCGTCTGAAAATCTTTGAGATTTCTATACTTTGAAAGAAGGATATTGTCCTTTCTGTTCTGATCAACGAATCGCTGTATATGATTTAAAAATGGCCCTGTCAAACATTGAGCTAATGGCAATCCATATATCTTTATTGGAGAAAAGATTTGATAAAAATCATACAATAATCCATATTTCAAAAGGTGAAAATCGTTTGCCTCTGATTCACCGTACATTTCTCCACCTGCCTTTAAAGACTACATATTAGATTGAATGATTGCTTCAATTTTTCTTTTTGCAATTGTTGGAGCTTGATTGACTGTTAGTAACGTTCTTGAAAGAAAAGTTTTCCCCATTTCTATTAATTGCTTAGAATAATCATCATCTTTCAACAGATTTGATAATGCCTGAACTAATTCTTCAGCATTTCGAATAATTTCCCCAGCCTTTGCTTCTGCTAAATGAGCATTGATTGAATTATGATTTAAATGATAGTTATATGGAATATCAGGCTGAAGTATAAAAAGTGGCACATCTATAATTGCCGCTTCAATTGCTGTATTGGATGAAACGGTCATCAGAACATCCAAATATTTCAGAAAATTATAGAGCTGCATGTCAGAATCTATGATTCTCACATTTTTTTTCCTTTCTAATAATCTGTATCCATATTTATCATTTCTGTGTTTTTTTACAATAAGCGTAACTGGGAGATCCTCATCAATTGTGGCCAGCCATTCCTCAAGTACATGATTCGTTTGGAAGAATGGCTGTGTTGTAATACCTGCAATAAGATGGTCAGATGGAATACTTAACTTTTCCAAGAGTTCATCCCTTGAACAAACAGGTTTATTCCCTTCATAATAATATTTAATATTTCCTGTTTGAATGACCCTATTTTCTTTAAAATTCCTTTCAATAAACCAATTCTTCTGGAATTCTCCCCAAACAAAATAATAATCCGCCCTTGAAGGTATGACCGCGCGATCTCCAACGAGCAACAATGGCATATTAATAAATGGAATATGGTATTTTTTCGATAAAAGTCCAAGAATTGTTCCAAATATACTGGCTTCCGCAGGATCTATAATAACAGCTGGCTTTGTTTTCAAAACAAGCTGGTCGAGGATATAGACCCATTTAATTATTCCGGTAATTGCATTTAAAAACCATTGTCTAAATAAACTTGTACTGAAATAATAATGCGCAGGAGAAGTCTTAAAATGTTTCTCCACCAGTTTTTTTAATAGCTGTATTTGCTGGCTGACCATTTTTCCGCTTACTTTTAATATTTCATCTTGGAAAAAATAATGTTTGAAATCTGACGGACTCCCGCTTTCATATTCTTTATAGAGAACCCCATAAAATGAGACTTCATATTCTTTGAGCTGATCTGCTGCAAAATCATAATAATCACTGGACAAAAGGATAGACTTTTTTGATTTTTTCAGCGGAACCTGTGTGACCGCATTGACTGAAGATAATATCTCATTAATCACTCCCATTGTTTGAAATTGTTTCTGGTTTCTAATTCTGCTTATAAAAGCAGGATTATTCCTTTTCAAATCAACAAATGGCTGGATATGCAATAAAAACCTTCCAGTTAAACATTGAGCTAGCGGCAGTCCGAAAATATTTAAAGAAGAAAAGTAAAGATAAAAATCATGTAATAAAGAATATTTAATTAGATGATAGTCATTGACTTCATTCTCACCATACATTGAATCTTCTCCTTTTTCACCAAACTGTTAATCCCCCGTCAAGGATTATGTTTTGGCCAGTCATATAAGTTGATGCATCTGAAGCCATAAAGATAACAGCGCCTACCATTTCTTCAACAGCCCCCATTCGGGCTAAAGGTACCCGGTTTGAATAGTTTTGGATAAATTGCTCATTTTGGCCTGTTTGCAAACCTCCGGGAGAAATCGTATTTACACGAATCTTATCCTTAGCTAAGTAAGTAGAAAGATAGGTTGATAAACCAATAACCCCTGCTTTTGATGCAGAGTAAACAGCTGGAGAGTTTATCTCTCTTCCTAAAAAAAGGGAATTTCGGTAGATTCGATGGTCTGGCCCCACTACACCATAGATTGAAGATGTTTGAATAATGGAACCTCCTTCTTGATTCTTCTTCATTTCAGCACTTGTATGTTTCGCAACTAAAAACATGCCGTCCAGATTGACAGACATTACATTTCTCCATTCATCAAGTGAATAGTCCTCAAAAGATGAATAAAATGCATTTAAATCCTTTGATTTTGAAGCAGCATTATTAAATAGCACATCTATTTTGCCTAATTGCTGGACTGTTTGCTGAACCATTGTTTGGACATCTGATTCAAGAGAAACATCACAGCCTATTCCGATAGCTGCAACATTGTATTCCTTAGTAATTTCCTCTGCAAACTTTTTTGCAGGCTCTTCATAAAGGTCGACAATCACTATATTTGCACCAAATTCAGCAAGCCCTCTCACACACTCCCGTCCAAGATACCCCAAGCCTCCGGTCACAATAATATTCTTATCCTTTAGTGAAAAGAGCGCTTTATATTTTGAGTTCATGTAAAAACACCCGCCTTTTCTCTTTTTTTGAGGCTGTACCAGCAATTAAAACCTTCATCATATTTGAGGTGATCTCAGCATCGATTGGCGGGATATTTGTCCGAATGGAATAAATGAAATGCCACAGCATCTTTTTAAACATCGAAAAGTTGTCTTTCACTTGAAAACTGGAATAATGATTTTTTGCTATTATTTCCATTAGAAACAGAGGAGAAGCATCTCCCATACAATTTATTTGAATCACATCTTCGTTTTTTAAATAAATGAAATAGCAGTCAAAATACCCGTGCTGATATTCCACTGCACTAGGATCGAAATCAGTTAAAGTTGAAAAGCCTTCTATTAAGTGAATCCCGTATTTTTCCCAATCATTTAGAATCGTTCCTCTAAAAAAAGCCGGGTGGCTGCAGCTAAAATGTCTTTTTGCCTCTTTCACTTCATCTGCATATCTAAAACTTGACGTGCTCATCAATAAACCATTCTCAATAAAGGGTATAAAATAAGAAAGTTCATCAGAATTAAGGGTCAAAGGCTTATCAATAAATACTGCAATTCCTTTCTCAAGAAATAACTTAGCAATTGGAAAATGGGATTCTTGATCATCCCTTGCAATAATCACACCGTCTATTTGGGTGAGCATCTCTTCTATATTTTTAACTGGCGTATCAATCTTGCAAGCTTCAGATAATGCCAGTGTGATTTCTTCACTCTGTGTCCAGCAGTGAGTGACTTTTGCATCAAGAATACCAAATTCAGAGGAATCCCTTACTTTTAAATAGTTATATATGACGTCCCAGCCAGATTTTCTCATGCATTTTTCATCAAATCCATTTATTATCGCTGAAAAAGAAAACGGGTGGCCATTGCCTTCACTTAACCCAATGACTCCTAATTTGGTCACCACACTGCCCAGCCCCCGTCTACACATAGATTCTGTCCTGTTATATAACTGGAAGCATCTGAGCAGAGTAAAGCCACGGCTCCTTTTAGTTCGTGTGGTTCACCGATTCTGTTTAGAGGATTTTTGTCACCAAGCTGTTTCATAAATGCGGTATTTTTTTGAGTTTCCGGATGAGGGAACGGACCTGGACTCAGGCAGTTAGCGCGTATTTGATAGGGTGAAAGAAAACTTGCCAAATATTTTGTCAGCTGAATGACACCTGCTTTTGCAGCGCCATAGCTTGGTGGATTGGTCAATTCAATTCCATCATAAATACGGTAATCAGGTGCTGTATGGCCGTACATTGACGTTATATTTAAAATAACGCCTTTGGATTGTTTTAATAATGGAAGGGCTTTTTTTACGCATTTAAATGCGGAAGTCAGGCTCATATTAATATCATACTGCCAATCTTCCTCTGAAATACTTTCAAATGAATTCTTATTGCCAGACCATGCATTGTTAATGAGAATATCCAGCCTGCCGAAATTTTTCTCAATTTCATTGAAGGCTTTAGATATACTCACTGAATCTGTTACATCCATTTCTAAACTAAATAACTGATTTTTAATATTAAGCTTTTGTTCCAATTCTTCGCATTTTTTTTGACATTTTGTTAAATTACGGCTTACAATTATTACCTTTGCTCCCAGTTCTGCGAGTGTTTCTGAAATGGAAGAACCCAAATAACCCGCACCGCCTGATACAAGAGCTACTTTCCCATTTAGCGAAAATAATTCGTCCAGCCTATTCTCCATGTTTGTTACTCCTTTCAATAAGCTTTTCAGCCAGGATAAAGTCTATTTCTTCATCAATATCGATTGCTCTGTCTTTAGATGTAATGACTCCCCCTGTCCTGTCATCCAGAAATGACTCCACTTTATCAGCGATTGTATCAGTGAAAAAAGCATAAACAGATCCATTTAATTTATAAGCTTTAGGAAGTTTTTGGCGGGGCATAAATGGAGCTGCGTTTTCTATAAACGTTTTAGGTTTCGTGCCTTCCAGTGTCCATGCTCTAATAGGGTTTAATTCAGCTTCTGAGAATGTCGCTGTAGAGGTATAGCCTTGATCATTATCAATTAAAAGGTCCAGACAATCGTATATATCCTCTTTTGTTCTTAATGGAGAGGTAGGTTCAAGATAAAGCATAATATCATAAGTTTCTTCCTTATCATTTAACACCTGAAGGGTATGTTTCACAGCATCAATTGATAATGAGTGATCTGCCGAGAGCTCTGCTGGTCTTTTTATTACCTCTGCTCCATAATACTGAGATATGATTGAAATATTCAGATCATCAGTTGAGACCACTATTTTATCAACCTCAGGTATTTCCCCCGCTAATTCCAATGTCCAGCCAATAAGCGGCTTATTCAAAAGCAGCTTTATATTTTTATAGGGAATTCCTTTACTCCCTCCCCTTGCAGGAACCAAAACTATTATTCTTTTATTTTTATACATTCTAATTAACCACCCAACGATTATAATTGATGAAAAACTTTATTGATTAGCTTCCATCTATCAATTGATTTTCTTAAGATGCAAATCACGTCATTTTCTGGACTGGGAAGCACATCATAAGGATTCGAAGTGAACACCCTCTCTGATTGCAGCACCTTATTGATCGCAGCGATTATTTGGGTTTCATCATACGGTATCTCAATGACATTGCTTCCATTTTCTCTTCCCCTTTGCCGATTGCCAAGCAGAACAAAAGGGAGATGAAAGAAGGGAGCTTCAATTAATCCGCTGCTTGTGTTGCCGATTAAGACGTCTGCTTGACTTAGAAGAAATAGGTAGTCTTCTTGAGGGACGGAATAAAAGAAGGATGCAGTCTCCCTATTTTGGCTGCAAAACTCGATCAGTTTTTGATTAAACAAGTCTCCGCCGGCATCACTGTTTGCGCCAATGATAACCATTTGCCCGCGCTTGAAAGAACAAAGCGAAGCAAGCAGCGTTTCAATTTGTTTTTCAACAGGGGCAGAATCACGTGAATCTGGATGAAAAACAATTAAGAGAAGTTTTTTTGCTGAATCAATCGAATATTTTGCTTTGAGATCATATAGTTGAGATTTTTCCATCGCTTTAATCTCGTTGATTTCAGTTTTTCTTAAGCTTCCGATCACATGGATCCGCCATTTTTCTTCTCCAAAGTTCACTAGGTTCTGATAGGATTTTTCTGATGAAACAAAATGCAGGTGGGCTAGCTTTGAAATGGCGTGCCGAATGGAATCGTCCGCTGATCCGCTGATCTCGCCTCCATGAAAATGAACGATCGGGATATTCAAGTAATGAGCGGCAATTGCAGCTGCGAGCATTTCACCGCGGTCACCAAGAACCAGCAAGTAATCCGGGTTTCTTTCCTCCAATATGTCCGAGAAATAAAGGATGCCAAGGCCCAAAGATTGAGACATGGCAAGCTTACTGTCTCCTTTTAGAAGGATGGACGGGGCTGCGGTTATATTCAGCTTATCTTTTTTAATGATATCAATGGTTCTTCCGTATTCTTTCACTAGATGCATCCCTGTTGCGATAAGGGAAAGGGTGAAATCATCGCTTTGATCAAGCTTAAGCAAGAGAGAACGGTAAATCCCGTAATCTGCACGGGTTCCAGTCAGACAGACGATGTCTTTATTCTTCATTGACATCCCCCCAATAAAGTGGTTCATGTTTCTTTTTAGAAGTTTTCAGCACCTTGCCAAGAACATTCTCATATTCGTTTGCTTCAATCCCTTCTAATGGACGGAGCGCAATTAGATCATTGTCTGTTAAAATCTTGCCTTCATCTATGTCACTGTTTAAATATAGACCTCTTCTCACCAGCGGCTTAACCTGTTTTTCGAGTCCGGTCATTTGCTTCTGCTCTGTTCCAAGAGCAAGCTCTGTTAAGCGGATCAGCCTGACCATCTCCCTGAACTCCTCAGCCGGCATAGAAGCTGCATGGTCAGGTCCGGGCATAGACTGATCAAGAGTAATATGTTTTTCAATTATTTTTGCTCCTAAAGCCACTGCAGCTACCGGGATATGCGTTCCGATGGAGTGATCCGAATAGCCAATGACATATGGATACCGCTTTAAATACTCATTTATAACCTTTAAGTTCAGTTCCTGCTCCGGTGCAGGGTAGCTTGAGGTACAATGCAGAATACAAATCTCCTGCTCCTTATTCATTGATCTTAAGTAACGGATCGTTTGATCAATTTCCTCAAGCATAGCCATTCCGGTAGAGAGAATAATAGGTTTAGAAGTTTTAGAAATTTTTTTTAATAAAGGAAAGTTGGTCAAATCGCCGCTTCCGACTTTGAAAACACTCATCCCCAAATCACTTAAAAAATCCACACTTCTTAAATCAAACGGAGTAGCCAAAAAGAAAATCTGCTTTTCGTCACAGTATTTTTTCAGTTCGATAAAATCCGCAGGGGAAAGCTCTAATTTTTTGAGCATTTCATGCTGGCTCTTTTCCTGTGTCTTTTTTTGATAATCAGCTAAATCTGCCGTTTTAGTCGTTAATTCATCTGCATGAAACATTTGAAATTTCACAGCATCTGCACCTGCATGCAAGGCTTTATCGATCAATTTCTTTGCTGTCTTAATCGAACCGTTGTGATTGACGCCAACCTCAGCGATAATAAATGCTCTCTTTTGAAAGTTAAGGTTCATCCCTGATCCCTCATTAGGATTTCATGAAGGGTATTGATAATATATGTTTGTTCCTCTTCTTTCAAATCATTAAAAAACGGCAAAGCCAATGACCGTTTTGCAAGCATTTCAGCCGAAGGATAGTCTCCATCTTTTGTTTGAAAGAGGTCTTGATAAAATGACTGCAAATGAATAGACGGAAAATACGGCTTCGTTTGTATTCCTTTTTCAAGAAGCTTCTCCATCACAGCATCACGATCCGCTGTCTCTGGAACGAGCACTGGATAGACAAACCAGCTGATCACTGCTTCCGGATGATTTTTCAGGAAAGAAACAGGCACCTTTAACTGATTGATTAAATGGTGATAATAATTTGCAGCTTTTTGTCTCTTGGCTAAAATGTCATCCAGTCTTTCCATCTGGGCAATACCTATTGCTGCATGGACGTCTGAGAGCCTGTAATTGTATCCAAGCCTTTCGTGAACAAGCCACTCGTTGCTGATGCTTCTTCCCTGATTGCGCAAACTTGCGCAAACCTCATAGATTTTTTTATTGTTTGTAACAAGCATTCCGCCTTCACCAGTTGTAATTTGTTTATTTGGATAAAAGGCAAAAATACTCACATCTCCAAAAGTTCCCGCAAGCTTGCCCTTCCAGGAAGCCCCAAGTGCTTCACAAGCATCCTCTATTATTTTCAAATCATGTTTGCGTGCAAGATCTGTTATTTTATCCATATTGCATGGATGCCCGAAAATATGAACAACTAATATCGCTTTTGTTTTTTCAGTTATCGCATCCTCAATTAGATCTTCATTCATAACAGTTGTATCAGGATGAACATCTACAAAAACAGGCTTTACTCCTTCATAAAGCAAACAATTGCTTGATGCGATAAAACTGTAAGGGGATGTTATGACCTCATCTCCCGCAGTAAGTCCAAGTGCTTTGACGGCAGCGTGCAGAGCACTTGTGCCGCTGTTCATTGCAACAGCATATGGGATGTTCAGCAGAGCTTGAAACTTCCCTTCAAATTCCTTTACTTTATCTCCCAAACTTAATCTCCCTGAGTCCAATACTTCCATCACATACTTCTTTTCTAAAGAAGTAATATCTGGTTTTGATAAGGGAATCATCATTTACATTCTCCTTGTACATTTGTAGTAAGAGCTTCCTGGATGCGTAAAGCGATGGTTAAGGAGGATTGCTTCAAAATAGCTTGATTTGTTGTTAAGTATTCGGTTTACCATACATCAGGAACCAAAAAAGCGTATCATTTCATCTTTCTTATTCTATTAAGCAATCTTATTTTCGCTTGCACCAAGAGCCTATCCTATAAAAAATAGATTATGCTGCGACTGAAAATAAAGGACACATCCTCAGTAAAACTGCACAAATTCTCCTAACAGTATATTCCTTTTTTCAGGTATCAGAAGAAAAGAGAGAAAATAGACTAGTCCTTTTTTTAATAGGAACAAACAAAGTGATTCTTTTAGAAAAATGTATGCATTTCCTAACTCCAATTTCAATGAGAAATCATATGATACTACTAACGAATTGATTTATATCCCTTTATAAGGAGGTTTTCAATATTAACCAGAGGAATTCTACACCTGTCAATTCGAACCCGCATACCTTCTATAAAGATAAGGTTATCCTTGTAACAGGCGGCACTGGTTCGATCGGAAGCCAGATTGTAAAAGAACTAGTAAACTATTCTCCTGCTAGAATCATTATTTTAAGTAAGGATGACAGTAAACAATATTTGATGAAGCAAACGCTTAAGGAGTACACAAACATTTATTATTTAATCGGCGATATCCGTGATTACCGCAGAGTGGAATATGTATGCACGGGAGTTGATTTCATTTTTCATACAGCTGCGTTAAAGCAGGTGCCTACGTGTGAGGAAAATCCTGATGAAGCAATTAAAACCAACCTTTTAGGCTGCATGAATATTATTGAGGCAGCCATTAAAAATAATGTAAAGAAAGTCATTAATATCAGTACAGACAAAGCTGTTAATCCATCTAATACAATGGGGGCTACAAAGCTTTTGTCTGAAAAATTGTTTAATCAGGCCAATATGAAACTGAATAATCGCGTGACAACGTTCAGCTCTGTCCGGTTTGGAAATGTCCTTGGCTCACGCGGTTCCGTCATCCCTCTCCTATTTGATCAGCTTTTGAATGACCAGCCTTTGACTATCACAAACCTCAGCATGACGCGGTTTTTCATGTCCATTCAAGAAGCTGTCCAGCTCACGATCAAAGCCTGTGAATATGCAGAGGGCGGAGAAACATATATTCTAAAGATGAAAGCATTGATGCTGTCTGATTTAGTTACAGGTTTAAAACAGTATACAAAAGAAAAACAGCTTAACGTGCCGAATATCTCCATTATTGGAATGCGGAAAGGCGAAAAGCTGTATGAAGAACTGGCATCTGATCTTGAACTTCAAAATGTGTATGAAAATGACCAGATGTATGTGATTTCGCCTTCACAGCCTAAAAATGGATCCTTCATGAAAACCCATCTCTCGGACTATCGTTCAGATAAAGTAAAGATGATCAGCCAAACAGAAATTGCGAAAATCTTCAAGGACCTAAAATCATGAGGTGGGGAATAATCGGAACGGGGGGCCACAGTAAGGTAGTGCTTGAAGCACTTGCCGGCAGAGGTCCTCTTTCCAGTGTCATCTTTTTTACAAAAAGCTTGCCGGATGGGCATTTTTTTAAATCATACACAGTCACAGCAGATGATGAAGAAATGTTTAAGTCCTATCACTCCGATATTGATAAATGGCATGCTGCTATCGGTGATATTGTGATCAGGGAAAGAAAACTGAATGAGCTTTTCAATAGCAAGCTCGATGTACCGGCCATTATTCATACCCAATCATTTTTAAGCCCATCTTCCTCTTTAGGTCAAGGCAGTTTCATCAATGCCGGAGCCGTCATCAATGCTGATGCTCGGATAGGAAAAGGATGTATTATCAACACTTCAGCAAGTGTAGATCATGACTGCAGGATTGATGATTTTGTGAATATCGGGCCTGGCTCACATTTAGCTGGTCAAGTGACAATCGGAAGTCATACAGACATAGGAACCGGAGTCATCATTATCCCTCAGGTGATAATTGGCAAAGGCTGCATTATCGGTGCAGGTTCGGTTGTAGTCAAAGATATACCTGATTACAGTCTAGTATACGGAGTACCTGCAAAGGTCATAAAAAATTTAAGGGAAAAAGAGAGTTGAAATTGGGTGAAATCAAATTTGAATCAATCCTCTCTAACTTCGATTATTATTCTTACTCATAATGGACTTTCCTTTACCAGGAAGTGTATCTCAAGCATCTTTGAACATACACCAGAACCAATAGAGCTTATCATTGTTGACAACACTTCAACAGATGGAACGATTCCTTATTTGAAAACACTTTCTAATACTGCTGTCATTGCAAACAAAGAAAATAAAGGCTTTCCTGCCGGCTGCAATCAAGGGCTTAAAATAGCAAAAGGCGAAAACATTGTGCTCTTAAACAATGATACAGTTGTCACAAATGAATGGCTTAAAAGACTGCTATGGTGTCTGGATAACCAGCCTCAAGCAGGCATCGCCGGTCCAAGATCAAATTTAGTTCTTCCTCATCAGGCCGTTCGTTCCGCCTCCTATAAAACACTTGATCAAATGCATGACTTTGCCCATTCTTTATCAGGAAAATATGATCAGCAAGGAAATCAGGCTGATCATATAAGCGGTCTATGCATGGTTTTCAAAAAAAGTCTGGCAGATGCAATTGGGGGACTTGATGAACGGTTTTCACCGGGGTATTACGAAGATACAGATTTTTCACTGAGGGCGCAAATCTATGGAAAAAAGCTATGGGTGGCAAATGATGTTTTTATCCATCATTACGGGAACAGCAGTTTTAAAACGAATCGTGTTATGCAGATTAAAACGGTTAAAAGCAGTGAAAAGAAATTTTTTAATAAATGGAACATGAAGGACCTAAGCCAGATTGCAGATATAGTCGAAAAAGAAAAGCCTTTTAAGTTGGAACGTCATTACGTTCCGTTTTAAAAGGCTTTCTTTATCTATGTTCCGTTTTCCAGTTAAATCCGATTGCCGGATCATTCCATGGAATCCTTTTTTCATCAGGGTTCAGTGCATTATAGGACTCAGTTGTAAAATAAATAATAACAGCAGGCTTCTCTCCAAGAACCCTGTACCCATGCGCTACACCTTTTGGAATCAGGAGCAGAATTGGATTTTCTTCGCCCATGTAATAGACATCAGTTTGCCCATTAGAAGGAGATCTCTCGCGAAGATCATAAAGAACAACTTGTGCATTGCCCGAAGGAAAAAACCAAAGGTCATCCTGCTTTTCATGATAATGAAACGCTTTAATAACTCCAGGGTAGCTCATAGACCAGGATGTCTGACCGAAACGGGAAAGCAGTTCAGGTTCATCATCTCTAATCAATTCTGCAAAAAATCCGCGATCATCACAGTGCTTAATAAGCTTTTTTACCTTTACCCCTTCAATCATGCTCTTTCTCCCTTTGAAAGTATTCTTTTAATGCTTCTTCCCATGAACGCATCGGACCGAGTTTCTCTCTGGTCAGTGCATCATGAGCTAAAACAGAATAAGCCGGTCTCTTTGCCTTTGCTCCGTAATATTCGGATGAAACTGGAGTAACCATTTCAGGACTTCCTCCTTCTTTAAGAATGGTTTTTGCAAACTCATACCAGGAGCAAGATCCGGAATTGGCAACATGATAGATACCCGTTTTTTTATCAATAAGCTTGATCAGGATTTCAGTTAAATCCTTCACGTAGGTAGGAGAGCCTATCTGATCATTTACTACCTTCCAATTCTTCTTTTGCTTTGCTAGGTGAAGAATGGTTTTGACAAAATTTTTTCCTTCATGCCCAAACAGCCAGGATGTTCGGATGATTGTGCCTTTTTTATACGTTAGAACACACTGTTCCCCGTACAGCTTGCTTAAACCATAAATTGAAAGCGGATAAGGATGGTCTTTTTCTGTATAAGGAGCTTTTTTTTTGCCGTCAAATACATAATCTGAACTAATATAAATGAGTTTCGCATTCACCTCTCCAGCAGCTTCAGTAACGTAAGATGTGCCGCGCCAATTGATATTAAATGCTTTCTTTCGATCAGCCTCACACTGATCGACTGCCGTGAATGCTGCTGAATGAATAATCAGTTCAGGCTTCAGCTGCTGAATATGATTGAAAACTTCATCTTTTTTTGTCATGTCCATTTGATTCCTGCTGAGACCCGTAACAGTGTTTGTTTGACTCAGTTGCCTGCAGAGCTCTTTTCCCAGCTGACCAGATGCCCCTGTAATCATGATATTCATGACATCACCTGCTTTCATGCAGCATTTGCTTATACCATCTTATGGTTCTTTCAATGCCGTCATGAAAAGAAATGACCGGTTTCCATCCAAGTTCTCTTTCCATTTTCGCAGAATTCATCGCATACCTGCGGTCATGACCAGAGCGATCTACTACATATTTGATAAGTTTTTCATTTCTGCCTGTTTGTTTTAAAATCATTTGAATCACATCTTTATTGGTTCTCTCTTCATTGCCTCCAATATTATAAATCTCGCCAGGTTTTCCTGCTTCGAGGACCCTGTGAATCGCTGCGCAATGGTCTTCAACAAAAATCCAGTCACGTATATTTAATCCATCCCCATATAAAGGTATTTCTTTTTTTCTGAGAGCATTCGTAATCACTTTCGGAATGAATTTTTCTGGATGCTGCATAGGGCCGTAGTTATTGCTGCATCTTGTTATCAATAGGGGCAGCTGGTGCGTTTGATAGTAAGAACGGATAAGGAGGTCTGCGCTTGCTTTGCTTGCTGAATACGGATTATTAGGTGTGAGGGGTGTACTTTCTGTAAAGGGCTCTTCATCAGGTCCAAGTGAACCATAAACTTCATCTGTTGAAATCTGGAGCATTTTATCTGCCTTTCCAGCTAACACAGCTTGAAGTAAATGAAAGGTGCCATTTATGTTTGTATGAATAAAAGGAGATGCATCAATGATGCTTCGATCAACATGCGTTTCAGCAGCGAAATTGATGATCGCATCGTACTTCTGATCAAATAGCCTATCTGTCTGATCGTTTTTTCCAATATCAGATTTGATAAATCTATAGCGTTCTGACGTTTGAAAAGGCCTGCAATGATCAAAATTACCTGCATATGTCAGGGCGTCTGCATTAGTAATTGAATATCGTGTATTTTTTAAAATATAGGATATGAAATTAGCACCAATAAACCCGGCTCCCCCAGTGATTAGAAGGTGTTTGCTCATATGTCAGCTTCCTTCGCCTGCTTTATATACAAGTTGATTTGCTTGGAAAAGGGATTCGTGCGTTCCTGCATCAATCCACCATCCTTTGAGGAAATCAAAATGAAGCTGATTTTGTTTGATATATAAATTATTAACATCGGTTATTTCTAATTCATTCCTCCATGAAGGACGAAGGCTTTGTATAAATTGAAACACCTTATGATCGTACATATATATTCCGGTCACACAATATGAAGAGAGCGGGTTCTGAGGCTTTTCTTCAATCGTAACGATTTGATTTAATTTGTGGTCAATCTGCGCAACTCCGTAAGGAGATGGATCTTGTACTTCCTTCAGCAGCACTCTTGCGCCAGGCCCCTGATGCTGAAATGCATTAACGAAAGGAATTAATGAATCTTCAAATATATTATCACCAAGCAGCGCCACAAACTTTTCACCTTTAGTGAAATGAGATGCTGTCATAAGTGCATCTGCTGCTCCTCCGCCTTGCTTTTCCTGAATCTGATAAATAAGCGAAACGTTTAAATCTTCTCCCTGCCCAAGTAATTTTTCAAATAAAACGAGATGCTGTTTATTCGTTACGATCAGTATTTCGTGAATCCCTGCTTCCTTTAACTTTAGGATGGGCCAGTAGATCATCGGATACCTTCCGACTGGAAGCAGATGTTTATTCATAACTTTCGTCAGCGGGCCCAGACGCGAGCCAGTGCCCCCTGCTAAAATAACCCCTTTCATATATGAAAGACCGCCTTTGTTTTTTAGTACATATGAATTTAACCATTTTCTTATATGTATGTTCCTTGCCTTTGTAATGACAACAGCTTTGAATTGTCAAATTAAGGTCTTTATAAAAAAATGATCATTCTCCTTTCTTTCATCTATGTTTGTATAAATATTCTGAATAATAAATAACGTATAAACCCGAGTCTATCAGCGTTTTCATCGTTTTTTGCTGAGCGGGCAATATGCCGTTACTCAACTACTATATAGCAAAAGGAAGAAGCCAGTCTGATAGAAAGACATCAAACCGGCCTCCTCTTTCTTTAATTTACTTGAAAAGGAGAGTTATTATTGTCACATAAAAGCAGCAGCTCTTGTAAAGTTTGGAAAGATGAGATCCAAAGACTTCAGAGCAAAAATGTTCTTATTACTACTTCTGGAGGAAACTTTGTCGGATCCCTTACATTAACAAGCGACAAATGTATTGTTCGTTTAGCTCCTAATGCATCGGGACTCCTTCCAGCAACTATTGCAGTTCCAAAAATCGAAAACATTACTGATTTATCAGCATTGTCTCTTGCTGAGTATAACTCATTCGTTGCAACTTCAGACGCTGTAAACTCTACTTTCTAACATACAGTTATGCTCAAAATCAGTACGGCTGATGATTTAAATGAAGGATTTAGTCATCTGCCGTTCCTAAAAGGAAAGAAATGTATATATTATTTAAAAGAAATGGATGCATACGATCTAAAAGTATGCAAAAAATCATTTTCTTACCCTTTATTTTAAAGCAAAGGAGAGTTACTATTGTCAAGTAATCCTTGTAAATTTTGGGAAGATGAACTTGAAAGTTTAGATGGCGAAAATGTTCTTATTGTCACCTCTGGTGGAAGATTTGCCGGTCAGCTTGCATTTATTGATGAAGATTGCTTAGTCAGATTAGCACCAAGTGCACCCGGTCTATTCCCTGCAACTGTCGCAGTTACTGAGATTGAAGCTATTGTCGACTTATCATCACTTAACGCTGATGATTTTGAAGCTTTTGTTGCTGCAAATGCAACTAACTTTTTTGGTCCATCACCAACACTCTTTTTCTAAATGGACTTCAAGATTCACATTACACAAGGCAAAAAATTATCTTTTGATACTTGAAGATACCAAAAAAGGGAGAGGGCATTTATTTGCCTTCTCCCTTTATTTTCTTTTAATTTCTTACTCTCTCATCTGTCCATCTCCAAAAATATAATACTTGCTGGAGGTAAGCGCAGGCAGTCCCATCGGCCCCCTGGCATGCAGTTTTTGCGTGCTGATGCCGATTTCAGCTCCATACCCAAATTCAAAACCATCCGTAAATCGGGTTGATGCATTATGATAAACAGCGGCGGCATCTACCCGTGTCTGAAACTGTTCTGCGATTCCATCATTTTTTGTAATGATAGCTTCAGAGTGTTTCGTTCCGTACTGATTGATATGCTGAATGGCTTCATCTGCACCTTTTACTGTCTTTACACTAACGGTAAGTGCTAAATATTCTGTGCCCCAGTCTTCTTCAGTGGCTGGTTTTGCTTTTGGAAAAATAGATTGGACCTGTTCATCGCCATAGATTTCAACTGATCGCTGGTGAAGTTCTTTCAACAGTTTTTCTCCATGTTTGTTCACCCATTTTTCATGAATCAAAATCGTTTCAATGGCATTGCACACGGATGGACGCTGTGTTTTTCCGTTTAATACGATCCGTTCAGACATTGTTGGATCTGCTGATTCATCAATATATATATGACAGTTGCCTGCGCCTGTTTCAAGGACTGGAACAGTGGATTCTCTAACTACTGTATCAATCAGTTTTTTTCCGCCCCTCGGGATCAAAACATCCAGGAATTCATTTAGGGTGAATAACTCTTTCGCTGTTTCCCTGCTCGTGTCTTCAATGAGCTGCACGGCTTCCTTCGGAATTGCCGTTTGTTCAAGAGCGCGGTGGATGACGGATACAAGCGCTTTGTTTGAATGGATGGAGGATGAGCTGCCTCGTAAGATGACGGCATTTCCTGTTTTCAAAGAAAGTGTTGCGGCGTCGATGGTGACGTTTGGCCTTGCTTCATAAATCATGCCGATCACTCCAAGAGGAACACGCTTCTTCTGGATAAGAAGGCCGTTTTCTTTTTCGATGGTTTCAAGTGTTTCTCCAATTGGGTCTTTCAGTTTGATCAGGAGACGGATGGCATGTGCCATGTCTTCAATGCGCTTTTTGTTCAGCAGCATGCGGTCAAGGATTGAGTCAGATAAGCCATTAGTTCTTCCAAAATCAAGATCCTTTTGATTTTCGGTGATAAGATAGTCTTGTTCCCTTTCTAATTGCTGGGCAATTTTTTCTAATGCGGTGTTTTTTTCTTCAGTCGTTTTTTCAATTAAATGATAGCTGACAGCTTTGGCTGCCTTGCCCTTACTTAGTACTTCGCTCATGTTTTCCCCTCCGTTTCAGGCTTTGACCCAGCGGTCGCGGTGAATCACTTCAATAGAGATAATTTCATCCGTTAATTCGTGGCTTCGTTTTCCCATTACTTGTTTCAGACTTTCTGATGAATAGAGTACTTCTCCTTTCCCGAGCAGACCGTTTGTCCCGAAAACTTCTACGACGTCTCCTGCTTCAAACGTACCGGTAATGTCATAAATGCCTGCCGGCAAAAGACTTCTTCCGTTTGCAGTCAATGCAAGTTCAGCCCCTTGGTCTACATAGATTTTCCCCCTGACGAGTGAATGCAGGGCGATCCATTGCTTGCTGCTGTTGACGAAGAAACGGCTATCTCCGCCTATGTACGTTCCGTCGCCTTTTCCGTCAAGGATTTCGATGAATTTCTCTGAACCCATTCCGGCGCCGATAAAAATTTTCACGCCTAAAGATAAAGCCGTTTTTGCTGCGATGAGCTTGGACTTCATGCCGCCTGTTCCAACAAGTGAACCTGCACATCCAGCTCCCTGCATCATTTGATCTGTGATTTCGAGAAGCTGATCATACTTTTTGGCAGATGGATTTTCACGCGGATTAGAATCATACAATCCGTTGATGTCGGTCAAAATAATCAGCTGATCTGCTTGTACGAGTCCGCTGACGAGAGCCGAAAGCATGTCATTGTCGCCAAAGGTTAACTCTTCTACTGAAACCGTGTCGTTTTCATTGATGATTGGCAGGATGCCCCGGTCAAGGAGCTCGCGGATTGTGGCATAAGCATTTTTATAGCGGTCCTTTTTCGAAAAATCATTGCGGGTGAGCAATATTTGAGCAGGAATGATGCCAAAACTGCCAAGCTGCTCCATATACGATTGAATCAGGAGACTTTGTCCAACCGCTGCTGCTGCCTGCTTTCCTTTTAGGGTGACAGGTCTCGCTGGATAGCCCAGCTTTCTGAAGCCCGCAGCCACTGCTCCTGATGAGACGAGCAAAACCTCGTGGCCTTCTTTTCTAAGGGCGGCGATTGCAGCAATGTGATCCGTAAACTTCTCCTGATCGATTTCTCCTTTGCGGTTCGTTAAGGAGCTGCTGCCGATTTTGACGACAATTCGTTTTTTCATGAGATGAAACCTCCTATTTTGATTGAATACGGACGGCCTGCGTTTTCCATTTAGCGAAAACCAGACATTTATTAGCGAAAACTACATTTTTTCTAGCGTATTATTAAGATTTATTAGCGGAAATTGGGAAACATTTAGACGAACCGTATGAAGGGCCGCCCGGACAAATGATTTTATATCTAGCTCCTCATACAAAAAAAGCCCTTCTCATCCTTATAGAAAGGACGAAAAGGGCTTGGCTTTTTCCGTGGTACCACCTTAGTTGGATGCACACAGCATCCCGCTTTGCCTGATAACGCCAGGTTTATGGCGCCTATGTTTTTGACATAGGACTCTGAGGGCAGGTTCTGCGGCTTTGCTGCGGCGGGGTCTTCCAGCTGATAAACCCCGCTCTCTGTCACATAAAGACCCGCATACTAGTCCCTCTTCAACGTTCATTGATTTTTATATATTATGCGGAGTAAACGACTTTATGTCAAGAACTTCCCATCTTATTTCTTCCACTCAAAACCGTGTGAAACACATCCGATGCTGACAATTAAGACCAGGGCATACAACGTGTTATTCAGCCATTTAGGCATGATGCATCATCCTTTATTTTTTTTTGCTTCATCATAAAACTTTGCAAGCTCAATGATCATGGCACCCATTCTCTCAAGCTCGGGTGCAAGCGGATTTCGGACGCCTTCTTCCATCAATGCCTCTGCCGTAATTTTTCCAACAGCGGCCGGCAAAACATGAGTCTCAAATGCGTGAAGGATTTGCGGCAGATACTTCTTTTTTTTCACATAAGCGAAAAACTCGCGTACCTGTACCGCGGTTGTAAAACAAACAGCCTCTACTTTACGGCTCAGCATTTCCTCACAAAGGAGGCTGACTGCCGCTTCATCTGGAGCAATATGCTGATATGGCAAAACCTGCAGAACAGAGGCGCCCTTTTCTTCAAGAAATTGGATCAAAGCAGGAGCCGTTTCCCCATGAAGCTGAACCATGATCTTCTTACCTTTCAAATCCTCATTTTCTAGAGCGTGCACAAGCCCTCTCGTCGTCCCGTCATCATCTTTTGCCGCAGGCACTAAACCTAGCTTTTTCAAAGCAGCAAATGTTTTATACCCTCTGGATGCGATTTGCGCCTGATGAATTCTATTTAAATAACCTTCCTCTTCCCCTAGTTTCCGGGCAAGATTTAAAAGCGTTTCCGTTCCTATACCCGTTGTAAAGATGACCCAATCCGCACCGTCATGAATAAATTTCCGCAGTGCCGGTTCAACCTGCTCCTCAGCCAGAAAAACAGTCCCCTGCAGAGAACGGACTAAAGGAATACCTCCCTGTTTTTCAATTAATGTGCTCATTTCATCTGTTTTGCGGGAGCCTGCGATAACAATCCGCTTTCCTTCTAAGCCTTTTCCCATTTTATATCCCCACTTCCTATGACTATATTAAATAAAAGCCTTTTCGAATGGACCATGCAATTTCATCCTATCTTGTCCATCCAATTGGATATCCGATTTTTCTTATATCTAAAGGTATCATTATGTACTGGTTGTTTCAATCGTTTCTCAGAAAGCAGCAAATGTGTTTTTTTTCACAAAGTGTTCAAACTTTATGTAATCGCTTTCAAAAACTTGTAGTATAATAGGAATATAATAACAGAAAGTTATTTTTATAGACTAATTAACCTTAAATATAACAAAACTTGCGGAAGGAGAATTCACCATGATCTTAAAAGCTTTGAGGCGAAATAAATTAGTAACGGTTAACTATTACATCGACGGTGCGCTTCAGACATTAAAAGGCCGCGTTCACAACCTGGACCTTAGTGATCAGACACTGTTTTTAGAGGACGAAAACAAGAATATCTTCTCTATCAGGCTTGCGGGAATTAAAGAAATTTATTAATACAGGAAAGAGCATCATGCGGGATGATGCTCTTTTTTGTTTGGCTATTTATTCTCTAAAACTCTGAATGACCTCCCCTTTCCCATTCTCCGCCATAACTTCCGCATAAGCCCCGTTAATCAATGTGATTTGAGGAGGCTGATGGCCGCAATCGATGTCATATATTACAGGAATATCCAGTTCCTCAGCAAGATCATTGTATACATCCAACACTGTATAATCATCGACAGGATGATTTGCTGCACTCCTTCCAAACAAAATACCCGAACAGTTTTCAAACCATCCTGCTAACTTTAGCTGCACAAGGGATCTGCGTAAATCGGTTGTTGTCAGCTCGCAGTTTTCTAAGTACCAGAGAATGGGTTCATTTGGAATGTGCTGTTTCCTGAAGGTTTTAACATCGCCAAAAGGCGTTCCGGCTAAATGTCTGATTACATCAATGCATCCTCCGAGCAATCGGCCTTCTGCTTTTTCTGGCCAATTGGACACGGTCTTCCATTCTGTAGGTTGAGTTAAATGAAAAATGTGCGGAGTCGGATTGTTGTGCTGCCACTCATTCTGGTAATGGCCTGAAGAGGATTGAAGAATTGATTCCCCGCTTTTTGTCTTAAGAACGTTCTCCCACATTGCTGTTGCAGGATCGGATTTCTCGCCTCTTAAGTCCACAAGATTGGTTCCATGAGCAGTGGCCATTCCGGTCTTTAGCGTGATGGCAAGCAGAAGGAGACTGATATCTGAATAGCCCAGCACCCATTTCTGCTTGATTGAGTCATAGTCTACAAGTTCAAGCATTTCCATCAAAAGCTCGCCTCCCCAGGGAGGGATGATCAGATCGATTTCTTCGTCCTGCATCATGAGGTTAAATTCTTCTGCCCGAGTTTTAAAATGAGCTGATTTTGCTTTTTCCTGCGTCCACGGTGTTTTTCCGCAGATCACTTTGTACCCTCTAGATTCCATGCGGGTGCATGCTTGGGTAAGAATATCGTGTAATTCTGATGGAACCCCTGATGAGGGAGCCGTTACTCCAATTGTTGCTTCATTTTTTAAGTTAGGGTAGGTAATCATGGATATCCTCCTGACTGTTTTAGCTGATTTTATCTGAGAAACTGCAATCCAACAAGTTTTTTTGATTATTTTAAAAATACTTTCTATTTTCATAGATTTTCTGTATGGTTTAACCGATTTACTTCCCCAAATTGAGGCATTTACTTTTTTGTTTCTATTTTCCCCTAGTTTCGTGGGCTTGCTCTCTAAACTCCTTCGGCGAGCTGTTAAGGATGCGGACCTGCTTCAGGTAATCAACAAAGTTTTGACTAGTGTACTCGATTGAGTGGATATTTAAAAGTCATTTTCTAGAAAAAAGATCAATTATTAGGATGAGGATAGACGCTTTCATTCCGAGTTCACATTTATACGGAATTAATTCGGAAAGTCTCGGAATTAATTTGGAAAGTCTCGGAATTATTATTAAAAGTATTGGAATTAGTATTGAAAGTCTTGGAATAAGATTTCAAAGTCTTTGGAGTTTCTCGCATAATGCTATTTTCCACAATAAATAAGGAAAAACAGTCTCACTAGACTGTTTTCCCTTATTGGAACTGGTGTATTTCCGTTTCAATCGGGGTAACGGATGCAATCCAAGCGGGCTCCAGCAGTGAATTTCAATGGATTCAGATTCGATCAAAAAGTAAGCCGCTAAAGCCAGGCCAGTAATCATAAGTTTCCGGCATCGGAAAAGTTAGATCGACTTCTAAATTTAATGCAGCGGGTATAGCAATGTGCACGATCATTTTTCTTCCTCCTTTGTTAGTTCTATTCGTTGGAATGACTTTCCTTCAAGATAAAAAAGAACCCTCTCAAGGAAGGTTCGTTTTACTCTATCAACGGAAAGTAAGAATTTATCCACTAAACGAAAAATCAGCTGTCATCAAACTCCTGAATAAGCTGAAAATCCGCCATCCACCGGAATCACCGTTCCAGTCACAAATCGCGATGCTTCATTGCTGACAAGCCAAAGCAGTGTTCCATTCAAATCCTCAGGATCTCCAAATCTCTCGAGCGGTGTCTGGTTAAGAATCTTTTTAGCCCGATCGGTGTAGCTGCCATCTGTGTTCGTTAATAAATTTCGATTTTGCTCTGTTAAGAAAAAGCCAGGTGCAATGGCATTGACGCGTATGCCTGCCTTTGACATATGCACTGCCAGCCATTGAGTAAAGTTGCTGACTGCCGCTTTTGCCCCGCTGTAAGCTGGAATTTTTGTCAATGGGGTATAGGCATTCATTGATGAGACATTAATGATCACATCACCTTCGCCCATATCTCTGCCAAACACTTGAGTGGTCTGCAGGGTTCCGAGAAAGTTCAAATCAAAAACTGAACGGACCCCTTCTGAATCCAAATCAAAAAACGTATTGATTTCTGAGTTGTTCAAGTCCTCATTGAAATAGTATTCTTTATCCGTATTCCCTTTAGGGTGATTGCCTCCTGCTCCATTTATTAGAATGCTGCACGGGCCAAGTTTTTCATTCACTTCTGCTTTTGCCCGCTCAAGACTTGTTTTGTCAAGCACATCAGCAGATAGTGCTATAGCAGTCCCGCCAGCTGCACGAATTTCTTCGGCAACGCGTTCTACTGATTCCTGGCGTCTGCTTATGACTGCCGTTTTTGCTCCGCATGCTGCAAGAGCTTTGGCAAATTGGCTGCACAGAACACCGCTTCCACCCGTAACGACAGCCACTTTTCCCTCTAAATCAATTTGAAAAGGAATCTTCATATTTATTCCCCGTTTCGGCTTGTCTGTTTTTTTCTTTAGTTGCAGCTTCCCACAAACCATTTAGATACGCAGCACCAAGTGCGCGGTCATACAAACCATAACCCGGTTTTCCTGTTTCTCCCCAGATCATTCTGCCATGATCCGGTCTTGCCGGTCCTGAAAAATCAACTTCTCTTAAGGCACGGACAATTTCATACATATCCAATGAACCGTCCGTTGAAAGATGGGCAGATTCCTGAAAGGATTTTTCACCTGTCCATTTAATGTTTCTTAAGTGAACGAAATTGATCTTCCCTTTGCTGCCAAAATAACGGACAAATTCAGGGAAATCATGAGCTGGATTTGCACCGAGCGACCCGCTGCATAAACAAAGTCCGTTGTATGGACTTTCATAAAGATTGACGAATCTGTCTAAGTTTTCTTTACTGTTAATGATTCTCGGCAGTCCGAAGATTGACCATGGCGGATCATCCGGATGAATAGCCATTTTGACTTCCTCTTCCTCGGCAACCGGAATGATTTCTTTAATAAAATACGAGAGATTCGCCCACAATTTCTCTTCCGATACATTCTGATATTGATTCAGCAGGTTTTTCAATTGCTCCGGTTCATAGCTTGTATCCCAGCCCGGCAGCTTTAAGTCCCCGTTTATCGGATTCATTTGCTTTACTTTTTCTTCTTCATAAATAAGAGCTGTGGAGCCATCTTCTAATTCATAGTCAAGTGATGAACGAGTCCAGTCAAAGACAGGCATAAAGTTATAACATACAATCTTAATTCCAGCCCTGGATAAATTCCGAATCGCAGTTTTGTAGTTTTCTATATATCGATCTCTGGAAGGAAGGCCGAGCTTTATGTCCTCATGAACAGGGACGCTCTCTATTACACTTAAGCTTAAGCCGCTCTCTTCAACCTTCTTTTTGAGCCCAATAATTTTGTCATAAGGCCAGGCCTCCCCGACAGGGATATCGTAAATAGCGGATACAATTCCAGTCATACCTGGAATCTGTCGTATCTTTTGTAAGGTAACAGGATCATTATCTCCATACCAGCGAAATGTCATTTGCATAAGCGTTTTCCCTCCATCTGATTATCTAGCAATCTCAAAATATGTTTTCGCATTGTTATAGGAAATATCCTGCACCATTTGTCCGAGTAGTTCATAGTCATCTGGTGCTTCGCCTTTATGAACCCAGCCGCCGATTAAGTTACATAGAATCCTGCGGAAGTATTCATGTCTTGTATAAGATAGGAAACTCCGGGAATCCGTCACCATACCCACAAAATTGCTGATCATCCCTATACTTGCAAGGTCTGTCATCTGGCGGATCATCCCGTCTTTTTGATCGTTAAACCACCAGCCTGTGCCAAATTGAAGCTTCCCTCTTGCTTCTTCATTTTGAAAATTCCCGACGGCTGATGCAATGATCGGATTGTGAGCAGGATTCAAATTATAGAGAATGGTCTTTGGCAGCTCATTCTCTCTGTCAAGACGATTCAGAAACTGATTCAGCGGCTTAGCCAGTTCAAAATCGTTCATGGAATCAAACCCTGCATCAGGGCCTATTTTCTTAAACATTTTTGTATTGTTATTGCGGATCGCCCCAATGTGCAGCTGCATCGCCCAGCCATGAGAATGATACAACTTCACCAGATGAAGAAGTGTATATGTCTTATACTTATTTTCTTCAGATAAGGTGATGGATTGACCTTGAATTGTCTTATCAAATATCGCTGAAACTTCTTCCAGTGTTGCTTCTTCATAGAAAAGATGGTCAAAACCATGGTCTGACACTCTGCACCCTGCTTCGTGGAAATAATCGACTCTATTTTCAAAAGCCTTTACTAAATCTTGGTAGCCGTTGATTTCGATATTTGCTGCTTTAGATAGCTTCTCTATGTAACGAAGAAAACCTTGCTTCGTAATTTCTATGCCTTTATCCGGACGAAAAGCTGGCAGAACGGCTGTCTCTATCCTTTCATTTGCTTGAATTTCCTTATGATAGGAAAGCGAATCTGCCGGATCATCTGTTGTGCAAATCACTTGAACATTTGATTTTTTTATGATGGACTGTGCAGAAAAATCCTTCTGCAAAAGCAGATGATTGCAGCGCTCCCAGATTTCGTCTCCTGTTTTTTCACTCAGCGGCAAATCAATGTTGAAATATCGCTTCAGCTCCAAGTGTGTCCAATGATAAAGGGGATTCCCGATACAGGATGGCATTGTTTTTGCCCATGCATCAAACTTTTCCTTATCGCTTGCGCTGCCTGTAATCAAATGTTCGCTGATGCCATTTGCACGCATGGCTCTCCATTTATAGTGATCGCCGTTCAGCCAGATTTCCGTCAGGTTTCGGAACTGCTTGTTTTCCGCAATTTCTTCAGGACTTAAATGACAGTGGTAATCATAGATTGGCATATCTTTTGCATATTCATGGTAGAGAATCTTAGAGCTTTCGTAATCTAATAGAAAATCGTCATCCATAAATTTTTTCAATTCAGAGTCCCCCTTTTTCAAGTGAACTTGCCCATTATACAAAAAGCTTGAATCATTTTTAACAACGTTGTTATTTTTATCTGAAAAATAACAACGTTGTTATTTTTTCTTTAAAAAGCATGTATTTCCTCAGCTTTTATACTATACTACAAGTAACAACGTTGTTATTTAACAGTATAATCTGTATTCTGAAAATTTTCAACATTTCATTTTTGTCTGTTTTGGAGGATTTCTAATGAGTGTAACGATAAAAGATATTGCCCGGGAATCAGGAGTAAGCTATTCAACTGTCTCCAAGGCCTTGAATGACAGTCCTCTTGTAAAGCCGGATACGAAGAAAAAGGTTTTAGAAGCCGCACGGACTTTAGGCTACTCTCCCAATTTTGCCGCAAAAAATCTTGTTTCTAAAAAAAGCAGAACGATTGGTCTTGTATGGCCTGCGATTGACCGAATTGCCCTTACTGCCCTAGTATCGAAAATAAATGAAATCGTGACAAATAAAAATTATTTTATGATTCTATCTGTTAATGCAGCTGACAAAGCGGTAGAAATGTTTAAAAGCTTTCAGGTTGACGGCGTCGTGATTTTCGAGGAAGGGGGTGAAACTCAGCTGCATTCCAATATGGCCTCATCCGTTCCCATCTTGTCCTATGGGGTTTCAGGAGACAATGCCTATCCTATTATCGACGTCAATCATAAAAAAGCGATTCAAAAAGCGGTTGCTCACCTAAACGATCTGGGTCATTCAAAAATAAACTATATTGGGGACCTGTCCCCCTGTGACAGACGACAGGCAGAAAAGCTCAAGGGATATCATAAAGGAATGGAAGAAGCTAAACTTCCTGTAACCGAAGAAAGCATCGGCAATACGAAGGGATTAAGCTGGTATGATGGCTACCTTGCTGCAAAAGAACTGCTGCAGTACAAAAACAAGCCAACAGCTCTTATAAGCGGAAGCTACGATATCAGTGTAGGGATACTAAGAGCCGTAAAGGAGCTAAACTTGAGGATACCAGAGGATCTTTCCTTAATTTCATATGATAATATCCCGCAAATGGCGAGCCTCGAAACAGAGCTGACAAGCGTAGGTGTTCCAATTGGCCTCCTGGCTGAGACAATGGTTGATTCCCTCCTGTCTTTAATCGATCAGCCTGGTTCCGTAAGCCTTACTCAGATGATGGAGCCTGAAATCGTGATCCGGAAATCGGCACAGAAAAAATAATACATTTTTTCATTTTAAAAAACACCTTAAATCGCATATTAAGATTTAAGGTGTTTTTATCTGTTTTCTGCTAAAGTATTTTTAATGAAGATCCCTAATCGAAAAAGGCTTCATAATCCGTTTCCTCTTATCAAAAGTAGCGATTTCCTTTACCCCTTTATTAATCAGCATCTCAATGTTTTCATCTAGAAAAGCACCTTATCCTCTGGAAAATGGGCATCAGAAGAAAGAAGCAATGGAATCTCATTTTCGATTAATAAATGAAGAAATGGTTCACTTGGGCACATTTCTTTTACCGGAAATCGGTAAAATAACCCTGCGTTAACCTCTGTAGCTGCATCCATTTCTTTTAAAGCTTTTACTATCCTTTTGTACATGGGCAGCAAAAGATCGTTATGCGGACGGTAGCCGAAAACTTTAATATTATCCAGGTGGGAAATATAGTCAAACAAGTCGCTTCTGATGGCCTTTTCCACGATTCTAAAGAATGTTTCATATAATTCATGTACTTCATAATTTTCAAACTCATCGATCGTTTTAGGATTATCAAATCCCCATCCATTGATAAAATGAACAGAGCCATTAATAAAATCCCAATCATGCTTGCAAAGCAATGCAGATAAATCCTCTTCATCATCCTCAAAATAGTCTGCTTCTATTCCTATTTTTAACTGCACACCTTGCTTGGCCTATTTTTCTTTATTTCTTGAAATGGATTCCGCAAAATGATCCATGCTTTCGGTCATGACTAGATTTAACCATTGCTTTTGCATGCGGCCGATCGGACTTTCATCAAGCTGCATGTTCTTTTCAAAATACTTTCGGCAATCTGTAAAACGATATAAATGATCCACTATCCCGACTTCTTTGATTCCTTTTCTTTTCGCATTTTCAAGATATAAATCAAGCCAGCTTGGATCATAAGCTCCTTTTATCATTCTTTCAGATAACTTTTGCACGGATTGGGCAGCCCATTGTTTCGAGGATTTTTCTTCTGGCGAAAAATGCTGTCCTATAAGAAGGTTTTGATAGGTTTTTTTCAGCCAATTAGATGTATACGGACCTTCTTCAAGATGAACGTGATAATCAACTCTCATTGGCGTGACCTGCATTTATCCAATCTACTTCACCAATAACTGGATCTTTCGACCAGTCAACCGGCATTTTTTGATCAGTAATCAGACAGTCAATAGCAGAGAATGGCCCTATATGGAAAAGAGCTCTTTGATTCAGTTTAGAAGAATCAGCTGCAACAATTACTTGTTTTGATCTCTTCATCATAATAGAAGAAGCCGTTGCTTCTTCTACATTAAAATCACAAATTCCATCCTTGTTTATTCCCCCGCAAGAAATAAAGGCTTTGTCAAAATAAAATTGTTCCAATAACTTATTGGTTATGGACCCGCATATAGAACGCTGCAGAGGATTGGAAACGCCTCCGAGGACAATGACTTTTCCATTAAATAACCTGTTTTCGATCCGACTATTTAATAGTTCAGCTGCTGCCAGAGAATTGGTCACGATTGTTACATTTTTGACATCTTTAATAGCACTTGCAATTTGAAAAATGGTTGTGCCGACATCCAGAGCTATTAAATCTCCATCCATAATAAAAGTCGCCGCAGCTTCTCCTATCATTTTTTTCTGTGGATGAAAGATTCCGACTTTTTTATTAAAATGAGGCTCTTTAATCACACCAAGATATTGGATGGCTCCCCCATGAATTCTGCGCAATTTCTTTTTCTCTTCGAGTGCACTCAGGTCTTTTCTGATTGTTTCAGGCGTCACGTTTAATTTTATAGCTATATCTGCTACGCCAATCTTATTTTTCATTTCTAGTTCTCTGATTATCGCTTTATATCTATCATTCATTTTCATTTCCTTCCCCCATTTTGTTTTGGTTTGTTTTTAATTAACCTATTATAAAAAAGTTATATAAATACAAGACAGGGAAAATATTAACTTTTGTAAAATTAAACAAAAATCAAAACGAAATCAAAAGTCTAATCTGTTCGATTATCAAGCTTTCATCTCATAGCAAGTCTAATAAGCTTCATTTTCATGCGAAATAAGCTGTTTATTTTTGTTTTTTGTTTTGTTTTATTTACTTAAATTGCTGTTTTGTTTAATAATCTATCAATATTTATATACTATGATGAAAAAGTAGATTACGGGGATATTGGCGGCAACTCAATTTTAAATATGGACTGTTTTACTTAAAATTGTATAAGTTATTTCCTCTATTTTTACTCTTTTCAATTGCTAGGATTTTTTAATTACAAAAAAACTGGAGGTAATTTTATGAGTAATCAGGATCTAAACAAAGGGCTGGACAGAAGGAGTTTTATAAAAATAGGCGGAATGAGTACGCTTGCGTTAACACTTGCTTCTACTGGTTTGCCGGGTGATTTATTGACTAATAAAGCACATGCTGAACAATCAGAAAATGCTAAGCTTCAATTTAACTCAGATGGCAAGTTTAAAGTTGTACAATTTAACGATACTCAAGATGATGAACGAATTGATCGCAGAACAATTGAACTTATGGAGAAAGTTCTTGACTCAGAGAAGCCGGATTTTGTTGTTCTTAACGGTGACAATATTGAATCAGGCATTGATACGGAATTAGAGATGCAACAAGCCCTAAATAATGTAGCTCAGCCAATGGAAAAAAGAGGAATTAAATGGGCGGTTACATTTGGAAATCATGATGAAGATTGTTCAGCCAAGACTGGAATGTATGAAAATGACATGCTGAAGTTCTATAGTAATTACAAATATAATATGAATGAACCTGGAGAAAAGGGCCTTTCTGGAACAGGAAACATGAACATCTTAATAAGAAAATCAAAAGGCGATAAAGCCGCATTCAACCTCTGGCTTCTTGATAGCGGAAGATATGCACCAGCAAAAATAGCTGGGCAAGATTTTAAAGGATACCCAACTTGGGACTGGCTCCGTTTCAATCAAGTGAACTGGTACTATGAGCAATCTAAAAAAATTGAGAAGCAATACGGTTATAAAGTTCCTTCACTCGTATTCATTCATATCCCTTTATGGGAGCATCGTTTTATGTGGCATGGAGGCGTAGACGTCAGAACACAAGAAAGCCATGAGCTTGCAATGGCAAGGCATAAAATAGTAGGAGAAAGAAATGAAGTTGAATGTCCAGGACCGGTTAACGGCGGCTTATTTTCAGCCATGTTAGATAGAGGAGACGTTAAAGGAGTTTTCTGCGGACATGATCATACAAACACCTATTGTGGCAACTATTATGGAATTTTGCTTGGGTATGCTGGTAACACAGGTTTTGGAACGTACGGTCTTGGTGGTGCTGATAACAACAGACTACGTGGAGCAAGAGTATTCAATTTAGATGAAAATAAAGAAGGTGTTCTTGTTGAAACCCATATGGTTTTCGCTAAGGACTATGGAATTGATTTAACAAACAACGATCAAAGTATGGATCCTTTACCATTAAATGATAGAGTAAAGGGATAAATGTATCTCATCTTATTCGTCTCAATCGTTTAAAAATATTTTTAATGGAGGCAGCAGCATGTTACAAAACATAGGAGTGCCAGGTCTAATATTAATTTTAATTATTGCACTCATCATATTTGGGCCATCTAAGTTACCTGAAATTGGGCGTGCATTTGGTAATACATTAAGAGAATTTAAAAGCTCAGCAAAGGATATCATGTCAGAAGAAAAAGAAGATAACAGCAGCTCTAAGTAAAAGTGCCCGAAGATGTAAACACCATGTTTGCATCTTCCTCTTATTTTCAAAAAGGGAGAAGCTTATATGAACAATAAAGAGTTATCTTTTGTTAATCACCTGGGGGAGTTAAGGAAACGGTTAATTTTTGTTTTAGTCGCTTTTGCCATTTTTTTATTTGGTTCATTCCTATATGTTCAGGAAATATACGAATGGCTGGTTCGGGATCTCAGTCATAACTTAGCTGTCTTAGGGCCAAGTGAAATTCTGTGGGTCTATTTTACGATTGCAGGGGTCATTGCTATCGCACTGACTATTCCTATTGCAGCTTATCAAATGTGGCTGTTTGTAAAACCGGCATTATCCGATAAGGAACGGAAAACAGCGTTAGCGTATATTCCAGGATTGTTTACTTTATTTGTTGCAGGTTTATCATTCGGTTACTTTATCGTCTATCCGCTTGTCCTTAATTTTTTAATCTCTTTATCAAAAGGACATTTTGAAACCATGTTTACTGCAGAAAAGTACTTTAAATTTATGATCAATCTGACACTGCCGTTTGGATTGCTTTTTGAAATACCCTTAATAGCTATGTTTCTTACCTCAATTGGCATCATTAACCCGATGCTGCTCTCTAAAGCAAGAAAGATCTCTTACTTTTTACTTACATTGATTGCTATTTTCATAACCCCCCCTGACCTTATTTCAGACATACTTGTTATTGTACCGTTATTCGTTTTATATGAAATCAGTGTAAGCTTATCTAAATTGGTTTATAGAAAAAAACAGCCAAAGCAATCTGAAACAATTATCCCATTGAAAAAAACTTCATAAACAAAAGGCTGCAGGATTTAATAAATGTCTGCAGCCTTTTCGCTGATGGTTAAACTAATTCGTCTCTTAAATTATCAATCCAAATCTGTCGTAAAAGCGAATTCTAACAAAAGTGAAGACACTCTTTATGAAACGATTTTCCTGATCGTTTTTATTTTGTTAGGATCGATAGGGTTCTGATAGCTTGATTCAAAACGGATTCCTGAACCAAAGTGTACTTCTCTCACGTTTACCTTTTTTAAGAATGCCTGCAAATTTTGAGGTGTTAATCCTGATCCTGCCATAATGGAAGGTCCAGTCCCTGCCGAAAGGTCTGCCAGCTGACCCAGCTCTTCGATCGCTTCTGTAGCTTTTTGCTTGCTGCCGGATGTGAGGATTCTAGATATCTCAGGGTATTTCTGAAGAACTCCTAAAGCCGTGAACAGATGATCAACCTCGTCAAACGCCCGGTGGAATGTAATATCTAACCCTTTTGAGGCTTGAATTAACTTCATTACCTTATCCTCATCTATTTTCTTCTCTTGCGTTAAAGCACCAAAGACAACTCCAGCAGCACCTAAATCGCGGCAAATCTTAATATCTTCTAACATAATATTCAAGTCTTCTTCTGTATAACAAAAGTTGCGGCTATGCGGGCGAATCATCACATTCACTGGAATCGTTAATTCGCTGCACACACTTCTAATTAAACCATAGCTTGGTGTAAGCCCTCCTTCCATCAATCCTGTGACTAATTCTATCCGATCGGCACCAGCAGTTTGTGCGATTTTTGCATCTTCAAGGGAATCAGCGATGGTTTCGATAATCATAATCTGTTCTCCTAATTTTGTTTAAAATTTTTTATTCCACCTAAATCAGCAGGTTTCTTCTTTTCCTTTTACAGCAGCTTTCATTCTAAGTAAAGCTTCCGTTAAAACCTCACGAGGACATGCAATATTTATACGTTCAAACCCATACCCGCCTTTACCGAATTTCATTCCTTCATCAAGGCGAACTCTTGCATTTTCTAAAAAGAATGTATGCAGCTCTTCGTGAGGAATCCCAAGATCACGGCAATCCAGCCAAATCAAATGAGTCGCTTCAGGTTTCACCACTTTAATAGAAGGAATATGTTCTTTTAAATAAGCACATACATACTGAAGGTTCTCTTCTAAATAACCCCTTACTTTTTGAAGCCATGGCAATCCCTTATAATAGGCAGCAATCGTTCCTTCGACTGCGAAGGCATTTGGACGCATTAAACCGTATCCTGTTAATAGGGCTTCATATTTTTCTTTCACATCTCTATTTGCAATAATAAAAATAGAGCTTTGCATGCCTGCGATATTAAAAGTTTTACTTGGTGCAGCACATGTAATAGAAAACTTTAAATGGTTTGGGTGAACGGTTGCAAATGGTATATGTTTATAACCTGCGTAAGTTAAATCTCCATGCATTTCATCCGAAATGACAAAAACACCATGTTTGTCACAAATTTCACCAATTTTACGCAATTCCTCACGAGTCCAAACTCTTCCTACTGGATTATGGGGGCTGCACAAAATGAATATTTTCGTATTGGGATGTGATGCTTTTTCTTCAAAGTCTTCAAAATCCATTTCATATGTTCCATTCGAACAGACAAGAGAATTATTTAAAATGGTACAGCCTTGTGTTTCAATTGTAGAAAAGAACGGATAATAGACAGGATCTTGCACGATCACCGCATCACCTGGCTGTGTTAATGCTTTTAATAATAAATTTATTCCAGGAATAATTCCAGGGCTAAAAGAAATCCACTCGCGTTTTAACTCCCAATTGTACTGTGTTTTCCACCAATACTGAACAGCATCATAATAACGTTCACAAAATGTACTATAGCCATATATTCCGTGCGCTGCTTTTTGACCTATAGCATTTACGATTTCTTCTGAAACTTGAAAATCCATATCTGCAATGCATAATGGAATAATATCTTGATCCTCTATGTACCATTTAACAGAATGCGTTTTTCTTCGATCAATAAATTTTTCTAGCTGCATGACGTTTTCTCCTATCTTTTATCCCCTAAAGATAATTCATCCATATTATACAGGAAGTAAAGAGCTTTTATCCTTTTATCCTTTTATCCTGAACTTCTTTTTTAGAGGCTATGGAATGTTATAGTTGATATTTTAGATAATGTAAGGGAGCCTGCCTTCAGGATCAGGTTCCACAATTCTCTTCATATAAAGTTTAACTAATCGGCCCTATTCCCCTTTTTTTGTTATCTAAAAAAAGAAAAAATTTCCTCAGTGCAGGCATTTGGAGTTCTTGTAACATCACTACTAAACATTTTTAATGTCATTGAAAGGGAGAACTTAGAGATAACCTATCTGTATGACGAGATCAATGTCGTTGGATCTTCTCGAGGTGAAAGATACACAAACTCTATGTATGTGTACAAGCTGCAAGCTTATGTTTGCAATATTCACACCTATAATCAGTGTTTGAGAAGCAGGCTTGCCTGCTTATGACTCTCATATTATACCAAGAGGTTATTTTTTTGATCAATCGTCGTTTAATCCAATACAGGAATGCGCCCTTGCCAATTGTCCGACAATCTCCAGCTTTTCCTTGCCGGCTTCGATATCAACGAGCCAGATTTCCAATACATGAAGCTCGCTGTAGCGTTTGATAAATCCTTCAATTAATTCCGGTGTATAGCTTGAACCGCCGCCGATTGTTACAATTTTCATCCCATTCACCTCATCAAATTAATAAGAAAAGCGCAAGTGCCTGTTTAGCTCCTGTATGACAGATTTGTCGAAGGTTGGCGATTGCGCTCGCCTTCAATGCGCAAAAGCTTTTATTTCCCTATTCCTTCAAAAAAAGAAAGGAGACGCACGCAATGAGTACCCAAATCCAGGATCGAGCCAAAAAAGAGGAATCATACGCACTCAATGAGTATCCAACTCCAGGATCGAGCCTGAAAAGGGGAATCATACGCACCCTATGAGTACCCAAATCCAGGATTGAGCCTGAAAAGGGGAATCATACGCACCCTATGAGTACCCAAATCCAGGATTGAGCCTGAAAAGGGGAATCATATGGACTCTATGAGTATCCAACTCCAGGAGTGAGCCAAAAAAGAGGAATCATACGCACTCAATGAGTATCCAACTCCAGGATTGTGCCTGAAAAGGGGAATCATACGCACCCTATGAGTACCCAAATCCAGGATTGAGCCAAAAAAGAGGAATCATACTCACTCAATGAGTATCCAACTCCAGGAGTGAGCCAAAAAAGAGGAATCATACGCACCCTATGAGTACCCAAATCCAGGATTGAGCCAAAAAAGAGGAATCATACGCACCCTATGAGTACCCAAATCCAGGATTGAGCCAAAAAAGAGGAATCATATGGACTCTATGAGTACCCAAATCCAGGATTGAGCCAAAAAAGAGGAATCATATGGACTCTATGAGTACCCAAATCCAGGAGTGAGCGGAGTAAAGACTCAGTTATTAAATTTGAGATTAATTCATGAACATTAAATGATTTTTCTGCTTGGGGAAAAAACAGCAATGTTGGACATTTTGGAGATATATTTTCATAGTCTCTAATTCGTGAACCATAGTATCCGACAATACCATCCACAAACTCTAGCTCACTGCATAACCAAGAAATAGTGGCCCCTGCACTAAATCCAATAATAAATATTTTTGAGTACTCATCTTTCATATCAAATAAGATATTTTTTATTTTATTGAATCCATTTGTGATCCCTACATTCTAACTTCCTAAGTTAGGCAATAAAAAAAGACTGCTACAACAGTTCCTTTCATTACTCACCATGTTTATTATGTTTATCCAATTATGCCCTGTGACAACTTAATGCTCCACTTTATTTCAGAAGAATACAAATTAAAATGCGACCATTCTTAATGCTATAAACAAACATATTATATCATCTATTGTTTAAAAATTCTGATTTTTAATTGACCATTTATATAATATACATTAATATACAAATGAACTCAATGTTAATGCTCAGATTTGAAGGAGGATTAATGCACTGATTATTTTATTAAGAGTAGCTGCCAAAAATGAATACTCCCTGACAGTATTAGCTTGACCAGCACTAAAACAGAAGGGGTGATTAAAAAATGAATAAAAAAATTAAGAACACTTCTGAAAATACAAATTTACGTAAGCTTCTGAACAAAGCTATTTCACTGCGTGAAAACGGACGCGCAAAACAAGATATGACTCTATTGAATGAAGCACGTACCCTCCTTTTAAAAATGTCTGAAGTTTATCCAGACAACGCAGAGATTAATTATCAGATTGGGATTGCTTATGATAATTCCGGCTTTGGGAAAGAAGCGATTCCTTATTATGTTAAAGCGATTGAGCAAGGCCTTTCAGAACCAGATCTACAAAGATGTTTACTCGGTCTAGGCAGTACTTATCGTCTTTTGGGGCACTATGATGAAGCAGTTGAAACCCTGCATCGCGGTGTGACTCAGTTTCCTGAACATCGCGGTCTGCAAGTCTTTTATTCAATGGCTTTGTATAATACCGGTAAATATAAAGAAGCAATGGAAATAGTCTTGATGAATTTGATGGAAACCACGACTGATGAAAACCTTCAATACTTTAAACGGGGGATCTCTTACTATGCACAGCACCTTGATGAAACCTGGTAATCATTAAAAATAGAAAAACGTCTGAAGATTTCCTCCTAAAAAGCTAATTTTAAGTAAAAGTTAAACGCAGTGGAATTCATTTATGAATTTCACTGCGTTTTTCAAAGTTAATTAACCCTTATGGTATATTAACGTATGGCATTTTCTCTCTACTTATTAGATGAAATTCTGCTTTTATCGTATTTTAAGCAATTAATTTGGAGATAATTTTAAACACTGTGGAGCCGAAAAAGGCTCTTTTTTTTGTCGCATTTAATGATGAGTAAACATTTGAAATAAGAATGAATAATAGACCAAGTGAATACATTAAATGATGGATAAATAATAAGGTGGTTGAACACTTATGACTAAAGAAGAGTGGAAAAAAGCTTTGTTAGAAGAGATTAGGACGGAAAAAGAACGTCATCACGATCCCAACATAAAAAAAGTCGCCTATCCAACAATGAAAGACGTGATACTAAAACTTATTCCTGTTCCAAGCCTGTTAAGAAGGCTGTGATTGTTATATACCATTCATTAGCCGCGATAAAAAGGAAACCGGCAGTCCCGGTTACCTTTTTATTTTGCGCTGTTGGCTAGAAAAGCTTGAATGTTTTTCAATACTGGGTCGTTTTTAGAGACATTGACTTTGTTAATTTGAACATCAGTCATGCTGCTGTTTTTGATTGTTTCTAAAAAGTGTGATTTATATGTTTCTTTTATAGAAAATTCAGAATCCTGACGTTTTCTCCAATTTTCATATTCTTCTTCGGAATGGTAAATACGCATATGTGAATTTTTATTTTCCATTTAATTCACTCCCTTTATTCTATTGTATATCCTAATCAATATCTATGTAAACACTCAAGGGAGTTATGGGATAAGAAGGGTTGTATGACAAATATTTTTTCCATATTCAAAAATACTAGTAACTACTTCTTTATCATAATCTGTAAATGTGTGCTCTTTACTCTCTATGAGAACAATAACCTTTTTCCCAAACTCTTCTCTAACTGCCATTAAAATATTGGTGTCAACAGATACCTTATTCTTTATAAACACTTGTTTGTCAGGCGATGTTTCAAGAACCAGCCTATCCATTACATTTGTGTAATATGGATTCGAGAATGGTGAAGTACCCGCTTGATATTCCCAAACTTGCGCTTGAATATTGATTAAAAGTTCATTTTGAAAGAATTCTTCGTATTTTGCTAAGATTTCTTGAACGGTCCTTTCATATGGGACCGGAGAATAGGAAGACACTCTTCCTATAAAGTAAGTATTCAACTTCAGAACAGACGATATAAAATGAAATTGGTTTAATTGCTTTTCTTGCTGTTTAGCTATTTCAGCAAACTCAACTTCAAATTGCATCACCTTAATTCTCTTTAGAGGGGTTGCAATGACAATCATAGCAACGAAAATTCCTAAAAGCACAACTAAGACGAATCTCAGAACGGCTAATATAAACGGGGAGAAAATTCTGCCTATAAGGTCATTTCCATCTTTAACAGCGTGAATAGATTGATGATGAAAATATCCTTTTACTCCGTATACAACCGCCAGAACAAAGAAAATCAGTATGATGCTGTAATAAATCTTATCTTTATTTTCTTGCAGCATCTTTATTAGCTTTTTCCACATCCAACCGTTCTCCCTCATTGTCTAATTCTTCTTTAAGTAATGATACCAATTGTTCCCACATAATATCTATACTAATTTTAATAGAATTTTATTAAAAAAATTAAAAAAGGCAGCTTTTTATTCTAATGTGCTTTTTCAAAAAAAACAGTTAAAATGACAGTGGTATTGACATTGCAGCTGACAAAGAATAAACACAAAAGACTCGTCCATTTGACGAGTCTTTTTTCATATTACTGAGCTTATGGTTTGATTAAGTTAAGGGGGGATTTAGACTGGATCTGCTCCATTAAAGCCTCTGATTGCAGAAAATCACTGCACCCTCTAGAAATTTACATTCATAAACTATGGTAAATGCACTGATTTAACCTTTTGCATATATTCCATAATATGCACATGTCAACACAGTCAAAATGTCAGGTAGAGAGAGGTGCCCTTTATATCCAGAGGCTTACTTATTGATTTTATTGTCGATTTTATTTCCACGCATAATTTCCTCAAAATCTTCCATCTTTTCATTGGTCTGAATGTTAGAAAAATGATATGGATTTTGGTCTTGAGCGAATTCTTCGTCAGCGTTTATTACTATTCCCATTTGCTTACCTTGCATGGCTGTTGAATCATTTATGACGTTTTCATTTTCTCCATCAAAATGGGGAGTTGCTTCACTATTTTGTTCATTCCTTGGCATAATTTTCATCATCTCCTTAGTGTTAAGATGACTGATTTTAATCAAATCTATTCCTGAATTTGTGTCCCATTTTTGACTTTATTGCCATTGTTACTAGACTTATTCCAGTAGAAAAGGCGTCCTGTTACACAGAAACGCCTTTTTCTATATAAAGATAAGATGTTACAGTTCACTTTCATGGTTCTTAAATGTTTTCCCATCATGGTAATAAAGCTCAGAACCTAAATGAACACTGTTATTTTCTTTTAATTGACGAATAAGTTCTTCACTTTTTGTTTTATTCATTTCTTTATACCAGGTGCCTTGTGGATATAGAACCACGATTGGACCATACTTGCATTGGCCATTACATAATGTTTTTGTTGTGTGTATCTCCTTTTGCAGCTCTAAGCTTTTCAATTCTCCCCTAATGGTCTCTGTTACTTCTTCTGCTCCATTTTTCGTGCATGTTTTCCCGTTACAAATTAATAGATGTTTGCTAACCCCATCTAAGCTCATAAGAATTCCCCTTTGTTCTTCTTGTTTATTTGACCTCTATAACAAATGGATAGCTATTTACTTTACCATCAAATTTAAATTCTCCCCACACTTTGTAGATCCCAGATTTATCAAATTTTGTTTCAAATATTGTCTTTTCTTCTGATGCAGGGTGCACGTGTACAAATTTCTCACCCTTATCATCTAAAATTACAACATGACCTAAAGCTGCCAGATAGGGTTCTGGAGTAATCCCTTTTGTATCAAAATTTAACGTAACATCTTTGTTTGACACTAGCTCTGCAGTGGTTAATTCTACTGACTTTCCATTGATTGTTTTTGTTAAGTTTGTATCCACCTTTAGTGAATTTTCCTCATGTTCACCATGACTTTCCCCCACATGCAGCTCTATCGGAATAACCTGATAGGCAAGGTTTTTGGGTTTAATATCAACAAACGCTTTATATGAGTTTTCAGGCAGGTCGAATTTCAGAGTATATATGCCATTTCCTTTTTCCTCAGGATGTAAATGGTAATAATCTTCTAAATCGGCACTTACAATAATTAAATGCATAATCTTTTCATGTGAAATTTCTAATTCAGGTGAATTTTGTTCTTTATCTTTTAAATCAATGGTAATTAAGCCTTCCTCATATTTTACGTTCGTGACCACTTCACTTTCTGAACGAGCTCCATGATCTGAATGCCCTGAATCCGTACCCTCACTTTTTTGACTAGTATGATCATCGTTATGCTCTTCCTCAGTACTAGTTTCCTTTTTCTCGTTACTATTTGATGTAGCCGAGTGGGTATCAGTGTGATCATTCTTATTATTCATGCTTGCATATACCGTATATCCGCCAATTACTAACCCGAGATAAACAATGGCTGAAATCGCCCAGGTAACTATCTTTTTTTGTTTCATAAAAACACTCCTCTCTTTTTAAAATTATCCTTTTAGCTTAATCCTTTGTAATCTGAGTGCGTTTAAAACAACGGAAACTGAACTAAATGCCATTGCTACTCCTGCAAGCCATGGTGCCAGAAAGCCCAGTGCTGCAATTGGAACTCCTAAAGCATTATAAGCAAAGGCCCAAAATAGATTTTGCTTGATATTCCGAATCGTCATTTTACTCATATAGATGGCATCGGCAATACTATTTAAGTCTCCTCTGATTAAAGTGATATCAGCAGCCTCCATTGCTACATCAGTACCAGTACCGATTGCCATGCCTATATCTGCAGTAGCTAACGCTGGTGCATCGTTAATACCGTCACCGACCATCGCCACTTTCTTTCCAGCTTTTTGAAGCTTTTTAACTTCTTCTGCCTTTCCTTCTGGCAGAACTTCTGCTATCACATGGTCAATTCCGACTTCATTTGCAATTGCTTGAGCTGTCTGCTTGTTATCTCCTGTAATCATAACAACCTCAAGACCCATCTTTTTTAACCTTTCAATCGCTTTTTGAGAGGTTTCTTTAATTGTATCTGCGACAGCAATCACTCCTGCAAACTGATGATCAATTGCGACTAGCATTGCGGTCTTACCTTGCTTTTCCAAGTTTTCCATTTTAGGCAATATGTTCGCAACATCAATGTTATTTTTCTCCATAAGACGGCGCGTTCCGATAAGCAAGGATTTACCTTCAACTTTAGATTCGATTCCAAAGCCAGGAATTGCTTCAAAATGTTCAGTGTTTCCTAGTTCAATACCTTTTTCTTTAATGCCTTGGACAATTGCCTCAGCTAACGGATGTTCAGAATTTCTTTCTGCAGCACCGACTAACTTTAAAAATTCCTTTTCTTCAAATCCATTTGAAAGAATAACATCTGTGAGTGTTGGTTTTCCATATGTTACAGTTCCCGTTTTATCAAGGATCACTGTATCCAATCGATGTGTCGTTTCAAGGTGCTCCCCGCCTTTAAACAAAATTCCATATTCAGCAGCTCGGCCTGACCCTGCCATAATGGACGTAGGCGTAGCTAGACCTAGAGCACATGGACATGCGATAACTAATACGGCAATTAACTTTTCAAGAGCTACTGCAAACTCTCCGGGGCTTACAACAAAGTACCAAACTAGAAATGCCACAATGGCTATCCCAACTACAATTGGGACAAAAATTCCGGAGATTACGTCGGCTAGGCGCTGAATAGGAGCTTTCGATCCTTGTGCTTCTTCAACTACTTTGATGATTTGCGCTAAAGCAGTATCCTTTCCAACCTTTGTTGCCTTTACCTTTAAAAACCCATTTTTGTTAATGGTTGATCCTATTACTAAATCTCCAGCTGTTTTATCAACAGGAATACTTTCACCTGTAATCATTGACTCATCAAGAGCAGATCGTCCTTCAAAAATCTCACCATCAACAGGTACCTTTTCACCTGGTTTCACGTATACGATATCACCAGCGATTACCTCTTCAATTGGCACATTCAATTCTTGGCCGTCTCTAAACACTGTGGCCGTTTTCGCCTGCATGCCCATAAGCTTCTTAATGGCTTCAGATGAACGTCCCTTTGCCTTTGCCTCAAACAGCTTCCCTAAAATAATAAGGGTAATTAACACAGCACTTGTTTCAAAATATAATTCCACCATATGTGAATCAGACCCTATTGTTTGAATGCTCAGGTAGATACTGTAGAAATAAGCTGCAGAGGTGCCAAGCGCCACCAAAACATCCATGTTTGCACTTTTATTTCTTAATGCTTTATAGGCGCCTGCGTAAAATTGACCGCCGACTAAAAATTGAACTGGAGTAGCAAGCGCGAGCTGTACCCATGGATTCATAAACATCTCTGGCAGCCAAATAAAAGATGTAAATTCAAAATGACTGACCATCGCCCAAAGTAAAGGGATAGACAAAATAGAAGAGAAAATGAATTTTCCTGTTTGTTTCTCAATTTCTTTCTGTCTATGATCAACCTTTTCGCCTGCAGCTTCTTGCTTTTGTTCTAAACGATAGCCCAATTTCTTAATGGCCTCTTTCATATCAACGATAGAAACTTCATCCGGATTATATTCTACTAACGCAGATTCCAAGGCGAAATTTACCGTTGCATTTTGTACTCCATTTACCTTATTTAAACGTTTTTCAATCTTATTAGCACACGCTGCACATGTCATTCCGCTTATATCAAATTCTGCTTTTTCACTTACTACTTTGTATCCTAAAGATTCCACTTTTTCTTTAATCTGATTTACATTTGATTTAGATGGATCAAAAATTACTTTTGATTTTTCTAATGCGAAATTCACGCTCGCATCCTCTACTCCATCTATTTTTTTGAGACCTTTTTCAATTCTCACTGCACAAGCTGCACACGTCATGCCAGCTATTTGAAGTGTTGTTTCTTTTTTATCGCTCATAAACTTACACTCCTATCACCACATACAATAATGGGGTATATTTTTAAGGGAATAAGACGTGCCATCCAGACACAAATGATACATCTACTTTTGCTTTATTCAAGTGAACCTTCTCTTTTTATACCTAGAGGGGGTATATTTAAGTGAGAAAAAGGAGTGCTTAAAAAGCACTCTCATTTTTTATTCAACATCATAGCCTTGGTCATCAATTGTTTCTTTAATTTTATCTAAAGAAACTTTTTCCGGGTTAAAAGCAACATCCACTTTTCCATCTTCTAAATGTACTTTTACTTCATTAACGCCTTCAAGTTTCCCTACACTTCCTTCTACAGATTTTACACAGTGTCCGCAGGACATTCCGCTTACATTCAATTTTACGTTTTGCATTTTTCACTTCTCCTTTTATTTTTTCATTAGTTTTTGTATCGTAACGACAAACTCATCAAGAACTTCCATATCACCCTCATTGATCCGATCAACTACACAGCCCTTTAAATGGCCTTCAAGCAGAATTTTTGCAACACTGTTTAGAGCTGCTTGAGTTGCTGCTATTTGTGTAATTACATCATCACAATAAGTATCTTTTTCTATAAGACCTTTAATACCCCTGATTTGCCCTTCGACGCGATTTAAACGGGTTACTAAATTTTTCTTTACTGCATCTGAGTGATGACTTTTTCGGGAAGAAGTATTACAGCAGTCATCCTCTATAGGAAGATCAATATTTACAATTTCTTTTTCCATTAACTTCCCTCCTTGAAAATAATATACCATACCCCTCCACCCTATGTAAAGCCATATTCATTTATTTTCTTACCCATTTTTAACCTTTGAATATATACTGTTCGCAGCGAACAAGGCTTTCCTGTTCCACAATCCCATAGACTAAGTAATATGTTCAGAAAGTCAAAGATTCCTTTCAAGAAATTTGAAATTTCTGTACCAGAACCTATGGTTGAGACTATAATTTCTTTTAATTTCTATATAGAATGTTATATATATAAAGTTTTTCTAAAATAGGAGGAAATAATGTATAAAGTTGGGGTTATCGGTCCTAATTCATCCGTAGAACGCCCCTCTCGATTAGGAGAAGGGCTTTTTTTGTGGTCATACAGTTTAGTTGATGAGTGGCGTTTAACTGTGTTCCACATTCGGGCCCGATTGTGGAACAAGGGATTGGATACATTATGTTAAAAACAATAGGGAGCTTTACTTCAATAAGGAGTAGAGCTTTTCTTGTGCAATTAAAGAGGCAGGATAGTAAAAGAAGGACTTCTAATATTTTGTATAGAAAAACTATAGTAGTACCATTTTTATCTATTGGTATGTCAACACTAAACTAGACAGTTTTCTTAAGGTGTAAATTTTTGTATTCTCGTGGGCTTAAACAACCCAATGTTCCATGAATTCTTGTTCCATTAAACCAGTTCACATAATCAAATAGTTCCCTCTTTAAGTCGGATAGTGATTCGAAGTGGCGTTTTTTTACAAACTCTGTCTTGATAATTTTAAATGTTGCCTCCGCAACCGCATTATCATATGGGCAGCCTTTCATACTCATAGAACGCTTGATTTCAAACGTTTCTAAGGCTTCGTCAATCAATTTATTCTTGAATTCACTTCCACGATCCGTGTGAAATAACTTGATCTTGTTTAGATCAATTTTTATCGAAGAAATCGCTTGATACACAAGCTTTGCGTCCTTCTGTGGACCAGCACTGTATCCGATAATTTTCCGATTATAAAGATCAACAAATACACATATGTAATGCCATTTTTTCTCGACTCTCACATACGTTAAATCACTGACAACCACGTCGTAAGCTGCTTCTTGTCTGAACTCACGGTTTAGCTCATTCTTTTGCTTCGATTCATTACACGTTGAGACATGGGGCTTGAACTGGGCAATGGTATAAGTGGACACTAGGCCTTGCTCTTTCATCACTCGACCAATCCGTCTTCTTGAAACCTGGTATCCACATTTCTGGAGTTCCACTTTAATTTTGCGCGTGCCATAGTTTTGGCGGCTGGCATGGAAGATTTCTATCACTTTAAGGGTTACCTCATCTGTTTGAGGTAGAATTTTTTCTTCGTAATAATATGTGCTTCTTGAAATCTTGAGGACGTTACACATTGCTGATACCGAGTATTTGTGGGCGTTATTTCGAATCACATTTCCTTTCGTCCCATGATCAGCGCGGCTTGCTTTAAAATATCATTCTCCATTTCTAGCTGTTTATTTCTCTTCATTACCTCAGCCAATTTCACTTGATCAGGCGTTAAATGATCTTTTTCTTTAAACGAACCTGAGTTGCGTTGTTGACTGATCCATTTATCTAGTGAGGAGGGAGTCAGGTCATACTCACTTATAATTTCTTTGCGAGGCTATCCATTTAGATACAGTTGTACGATTTGTTCTTTAAATTCTTGCGTAAATGTTCTCCTTTTATCGTTGTTTTCATTAGTCTACTTGACCTTAAAATAATTGTCTAACTTAGTGTAGCCGATTCATTATCAACCTTTTTACAACATTAAGACATTTAATATCTAAAGGGGTTTTATTAAAGTCACAATAACTGAGATGAAATCCTCAAAAGGGTCAGAGACGCATCCTCTGTCAATACGCTGTCGTTTTTGTAGAGTACGACATGGAAAACTTCCTATTTAAATGGCTTCATACCTTATACAAACACGAAGTAAAAAACCACCTTTGAGCGGGCACAAAGTGTGTTAAAAAATCATACACTCCCTGCTTAACCCTACCTCCATCTCCAATGGAGGTTTTTTAATGTCAGTTAAAAAAATAGGTAAAGTATGGTCTTTTCGAATTAATGCTGGGTTAGATAGCAGAACCGGAAAAAGGAAACAAATTTATCGTGGCGGCTTTAATACGAAGCGTGAAGCATTAGATGAAATGAATAAGCTAACTGCTGCCATTATGAATGGAGAATACAGCGAGCCTTCCAAAACCTTATTTAAGGATTATATTCATATTTGGCTGCACACGTATAAATACGAAGTTCAAATGGCTTCCTTTGAATTAGGTGAAACAATTGTACGTGTTCATCTGATACCATACTTTCAATCGACTCCTCTGGAGAAGATTACATCGTATGATATTGATCAATTGTATGCACAAAAATTAGACAACGGTTTAGCCAATGCAACGGTAAAAAGAATACACAATCTACTATCAAAAGCTTTACAGAAAGCCGTTAAATGGGGATTACTTAAGAATAATCCAGCTAAAGACGCTTCTCCTCCTTCGATTCATAAAAAACGTAAACAAATATGGACAGTCGAAGAAGTTAAAGCATTTCTTAAAGTTTGCGAACAAGAAAACGCGCTTGTTCCTTTCTTACTAGCTATCTTTACCGGCATGAGGCGAGGAGAAATTCTCGCATTAAAATGGAAGTATATTGACTTGATAAAAGGTGTCATTCACGTCGAAGAATCGTTAACGAGGACAAAAAGAAACGGATTATTGGTAAAGGTAGTGAAAACTTCTCATTCAGAACGTGACGTGTATCTATCAGCTAGTATACGAGATTCCTTGATCCAATATAGACAACAACAAGGAACGAATCATCTCGGGTTGGTGATCCAATCAAAAAACGGAACCTACCTTGAGCCAAGAAATCTACTTCGTAAATTTCAAGCACTTACGAAGAAAGCCAACGTTCCTAAAATTCCATTTCATAATTTAAGACATACTCATGCCACCATTTTAATGCGAATGGGAGAAAATCCAAAGGTCGTTAGTGAGCGGCTAGGACATGCAAGAGTCGGGATTACTCTCGATATTTACTCGCATACAAATGAAGAAATGCAGAAGAATACAGCCGATCGCTTTGATGATCGATTCTGGACGTAATGGTCAAAAAGGAACAAAAAAGCAATCAATGGAACCCTTGGTACTGTAAGACAAATTATCTGTCATGTGCAGTTTAGATGCAGGATATGATGCAGTTTTTATTCATAGTCCAAATCCAAACGGTGATCATTTTCCATTTCAATATAATGATGTTGACTGGAATTATAAAATACCAAAGAGTATTAACAATCTAATTGATTCAAACGAATTCAAAATTGGATATTCTAAATCAGAAGAACATGAAAATTACGTTATCCAAGCTATTAATTTAGAGATATCAATTTAAAACTTAAGGGGCATAAAAACCTGCATTTATGATAAAAAACTTAAACGTTTAATTCCTTATACAACTAACGAATGCATTAGTGTAATATCCGGAAGTTTATAAGAGGATTTGGATCAAACATACTTTGAAGAAGATATCAATTTCGTTTATAGTTTCCTAGTTTTGTATCGTATTGAAAAAATATTTTATACTAAATCAACAGTATTTAATAGTTTTGTACAATATTCCCCCAAATTAGATTCCCTTTATTTTGACAAAATAAATAACATAATATTGGTGATGAAATGAAAGTTCTACATTAACTACATCTTAACGACAATTATTTTAAAAAAACTGATGAAAAAAAGCGTATTTTGAATTATGTATTTATGCAATATTCCCCCCAATTTACAAAACTCCAAATATTCTTAATAATTGTAAGTGCTTATGTAATTATAATGAATCAACGAAAATCGATGAATTCTAAATAAATACTTAAAACCTATTAGAATCATTGTTTCGTAAATCATTGCACTACATATGTAATAAAGTGACAGAGACTTGGGGGGGGAAGAAAATGGGAAAAAAAGCACGCAAAAGTAGGATTGTCAAAAGCTTAGTTATTGCTACTCTATCATCTAGCTTTATTTTAGGTTCTATTGGACAAGTACCAACTACTACGAAAGCGGTTAGTTATTCGAATACTGAAAATTTACTTGCTAATTTAACACCAGAACAAAGAGCAGCTCTTAACCAACTTTCAACAAATGAAGAGACAGGTCTTCAAATTTCTTCTGATATTGATTTAAATTCTACGAAACAGACTTCTGTCATTATTGAGTTTGCAAATAAACCAGCAAAAGTTGCTAAGATTGAAGCGGCATCAGAAGGTCAACAACTATCAGATTCTGAAGCATCAAATTTAGTTGATCAAGATCATGAAATATTTCAAAAAGATTTAGGACAAGTATTAGTTGATGAAAATAGTAAAAAAGTAAATTATAAGATTAATTGCTCATATAAACATGCATTTAATGGTGTTTCAATGAGTTTACCTGCAAATCAAATTCAGAATCTATTAAAATCAAAAGTTGTCAAATCAGTTTGGAGTAACGAAACGTTTACGATTGATCCGCCTGTTCAAGGAAAAGATAATGATCAATTAAAAGCAGATGAATTCAATATCGCAAATTATACACCTTATGATGGATTAGACCGTTTACATGCAGAAGGCTATACCGGTAAAGGGATTAAAATCGGTATTCTAGATACTGGAATTGATTATAACCATCCAGATTTAAAGGATGCTTATAAAGGTGGATATGATTTTGTAGATGACGATAGTGATCCGATGGAAACAACCTATGCTGATTGGAAAAAATCAGGTAAACCAGAAATGAATGGATCGACCTATTATACTAATCATGGTACACATGTTGCTGGGATTATTGGAAGCCGTGGAGTAACGGATAGTGAGTATACAACAGTTGGAGCAGCACCAGAAGCAGATATTTATGCTTACCGAGTGCTTGGACCATATGGCAGCGGACAAGCTGATGACATAATTGCATCTGTCGATCGAGCTGTGAAGGATGGCATGGATGTTATTAATATGTCACTAGGTAATTCACTTAATGATCCATTATATGCAACTTCAATTGCTGTAAACAATGCAGTATTAAGTGGAGTAACAACCGTTGTTGCAGCGGGGAATAGTGGCGATAAAAATTATACGCTA